>JAYPPL010000007.1:0-730235 GCA_038131445.1 Alphaproteobacteria bacterium
TCAACGAAACTTATATTTTCAATCTGGAGTGTCTTCAGAGGGCTTGGACTCTCATTTTTTTGGAATTCATGGTGATTGGGAAACCAGAAGATTATTTGTTGGATTCGGATTTAAAGAAGTCTTTAATGAGGTCCATGACTACACAGAGAAATTTATCCAAACAGGCTTTGCTCCTTATCTTGGGGATTATGGAGATTTGCATACGTGGATAATGATAAAAAGTAAACACAATACCCTAACTGGGGAGTGGAATACCTACCCAGTGTTAAAATTCTTTAAAGGAAATTTTTTAGCAGAGGTTGGTTATGACAGCCAAACCGATTGGGACATCCATTTAATGTACAGATTTTAGGAGAACTTTATGAATAAGATTATATTTTGTAGCATCATTTTTTAACAGCTAACATTTGGGCTCATGAAGGTCATTTGCACGATACTCTTGTTGACGGTAAAGCCCTGGAGGTTGATCCAGAAAGATTTGATGACTTTATGGCAGGGCTTACAGACTCACAAGTTGCTATTGTAAGCGTCAATGGAATGGTATGTGATTTTTGTGCTAGAGGCATTGAAAAGACTTTCAAAAAGGACAAAGCTGTAACAAAAATTGATGTAGATCTTAATCGAGGTAAAGTTCTCATTGCATACGGAGCAAGCACCTCTATTGATTTTGATGACATCAAGAAAAAGATTTTAGCCAATGGACAAAATGCTACTGACCTTCAAATCTTAACTATTTAATTAAGCGCAATATGGAAGACAAAACCGCTAATTATTTTTCTTTGTTTGCATCGTCTTCAACTTTAATTTGTTGCGCTCTACCTGCTCTATTTGTTGCCCTTGGAGCGGGCGCATCTTTTGCAAGTTTGGTCAGCACCTTTCCATTTTTAATAGTTTTATCGCAATACAAAATAGAAATTTCCCTAGCGGCATTTTTGATGATAATTATTGCTGGTTTTATAAATTACAAAACCTATTACATGCCATGCCCTGCTGACCCTGAGCTTGGAAGGATGTGCATGCAAACTAGAAAACGCTCAAGAGTTTTGTATTATTTTTCGGTGGCTATCTTTATCTTTGCAACCATCTTTACCTACGTAGTTCCCTCATTTTTATAATCATGAAACATCCTTGTCATAAAAATCAAATTGCCAACATCAGACGTATAAAAGGCCAGATAGAAGGGGTTGAGAGAATGATTAATGAGGGTAAATACTGCATAGATATTCTCAATCAAATTAAAGCTACAAAAAATGCTATAACTTCAGTAGAGGGAAAAATTTTAAAAACGCATTTAGAAGAATGCATTAAAGAATCTATTAATGGAGGAAACGAGGCCCAACAAAAGATTGATGAAATTCTCAAGGTACTAAAAAGATGAAACTGATAGTTAGAAATACGCATAAATATCTGAGCTTTTTTATCTCAGTGCAATTGCTCCTCTGGACCATATCAGGAATTTATTTTGCATTTAACAAAATTGAAAATGTTAGAGGAGAGCAATATAGGTTGGAGCTACCCAATAAACTGGATTTACAAGATATCAATTTTGTTATCCCAGATGCTGTTAATGTAAGCATCAAAAAAAGATTATCAGACACTATAGTTTTGGCATCTACTAGCGGTGGTATGCGTTACTTGGACCTTAATGGATTACCCATCAATCATTTAACTCCTGATCAGGCTATGCAAATAGTTGCTGAGTCAACCACTCTCCTTCCTGTAAGAGTTGAGCAGGTTAATGATTCAGAAAAAGGTTCAGAATATAGAGGCAGGGCACTGCCTATTTATAGAGTTATTACAAATAATGATGCAGGTTCAGAAATTAATGCCTACGTAAATATTTACTCTGGAAGTATCGAGGCAATTAGATCAAGTCAGTGGAGAATTTGGGATTTAATGTGGGGCTTTCACATCATGGACTGGGTTGAGCGAGATAACATTGATAATCTATTGCTAAAAATCTTTTCTATCCTGGCTCTTGTTTCATCCATAACAGGTGTTATGTTATTTTTTAAGTTTGATGTTAAAAAATAAGACTCTTTTTATTATTCTTGCCTTGTCTTTAAATCTATTCTCAGCTGAGCTTCAGCTAGAAGTTAGAAACATCACAGCAGCCGGCATTATCCACATTGCGGTTTATGACAGCAAAGAAGTATTTGAATCCGACAGGGGAGATAAGCCTGGCCCTCAGCCAGGAATAATTAATGGCTTGGTTCAAGATGTTAAAGAGGGACAATTTTCAACTACCTTTTCTTTACCAGAAGGTAAATATGCTGTTGGTCTATATATTGATACCAATGAGAATAAAAAAATGGATACTAATTTCTTTGGCATACCAAAAGAGCAATTTGGTTTTTCTAATAATGCAAAAGGACTCTTTGGCCCTCCAGATTTTGAATCCGCAGCATTCATAGTAGATTCTGATATGAAGATATTAATAGAACTCTGATGGGTGAGGCTGCAATTCTTTCAATGCATGCTTTACCAGGAGGTATAGCGCTTTTACTAGGAGCCTATGTCTTGCTAACCAAGAAGGGCACCTCAACTCACAAAAGAAACGGATACATATGGCTTGGGCTAATGCTGCTCTTATCAATTACAGCAATATTTATCCAAGAAATTAACCCCGGCTCATATTCCCTTATTCATTTATTAATACCTTGGACGCTTTTCTCCATGATATGCGCAATTTTTTCTATCAAACGATTTAAAAAGACAAGGGAGAAAAAGTGGAAAAGGATGCATGCTGCTTGGATGCTTGGACTTTTTTTTGGAGCCCTGGTAATTGCAGGAGCATTCACTTTAATGCCCGGAAGAATGCTGCATACTCTCTTTGTTGCTTAACTGGCTAGGTAACTTCTGGCCTAGTGTCATCAATTATTTTATAAGACTTAGATTCCATAATAGTTTTCAGGTTATCTAAGAAAACTGCTATCTCTGTAAAGGAGGTATATAGAGGAGTAATTGCAACTCTTAAAAAGGATTCCGGTCTAAAATCAGTGAATTATCTTTGGAGCACAATTTGTTTGCAGTATCTTGCATATTCTCCAGCTTTCAGGGTGATGCAACGTTATGTGCCCACCTCTTTGAGATTCATTAGCAGGCCCAATTACCTTTACACCATGTTGACTAAGTTCATCTTCAATAAATTTATAAATAAACTTAGCCATTTTTAAGCATTTTTCTCTAATAGCCAACATTGAGGCGTCTAAAGTAATGTCAATTCCTGCTTCTGCTGCAGCAAGTGAAAGAATATTAGGAGTACCAACTTTAAACTGCATGCTTCCAGGCCCTTTTTGGTAATTGTCATTAAAGCCAAAGGTATCTTTATGCCCAAACCATCCCTGAATTGGGGTAATTACTGAATTGCTAAGCTCTTCATCAATATAGAGAAATCCTGGAGATCCTGGCCCTCCATTTAAGTGTTTATATGTGCAACCTACAGCTGCAAGCATGCTACTTTCTTTAACATCTATCTCAATAGCGCCGATAGCATGACTTAAATCCCAAATAATAATCGACCCATTTTCAAGAGCTAATTTATTCAATTCATCTACAGGATATAGATAAGCTGACAGGTATGTAGATAAGCTAAAACAATATACTCCTCTGTGCTTTTTCAAATAGGATTCTATAACTTTAATATCAGCCTGATCTGAAGTATTAAACTCAATTTCATGATAATTAAGCTCAGGCGAATAATCTGTTAACCCTTTTAAAATGTATCTATCAGAGGGGAAATTGAGGTTATCGCTTACAAGATTGTTTGAAAATTGATTTGTTTGAATTAGCGCTTTAGCAAGCTTATAGAGATTAATAGATGTTGAATCGCCAACAAATACTTCAGCTTTATTAGCATGAATTAATTTTGCTAGTTTATGTTCTAATCGCTCATTAAGATCAAGCCAATGATTATTCCAGCTACCAATTAATTCCATCCCCCATTGTTCTGTAACTACCTCATTGGTTAATTGAGGAATATCTTTTGGCATCATACCCAGAGAATTACCATCAAGATATATTACATTTTCAGGTTTATTAAATTGATTCTGATAAGGCGCCAATGGATCAGCTTTATCGAGTTTTGTGGCCTCCTCAAAGATCAATTTTTTGGAACTCCTTGCTAGCAAGAATCTTATCAACCCATAATTTGTACATCTCTTTGCTAGGGTGTAATAAATCTTCTGCTATTAGTGATTTATTGGAGGAGGCTTGTCGTGATATATCAGTGATATCAAAAAACTTAAGATTAAATTCATTAGCCATCTTTTTTACTACTTTATTAAAGGCATCAATCTCTTTTGAGATTTTATTTATATCTCTGCCTTCTGCAAAAGGGAAAGCAGACCAGTCAGGAATGCTTAAGATGATCACATTTGAACTACCATATTTAGAAAAACCTATAGCAGCCCTAAAAAGCTCTCTTAACTCAATTTCAAAATCTTGAATGGATAAACCTCTGTATTGGTTATTCACACCAATTAGCAAGGATACTAAATCAAACGTTTCAGTGATATTTGCTTGAGCTATTCCCTCAGCTAGCTCATTTGTTGTCCAGCCAGTTGTGGCAACTATTTGAACGTTAATATTTGACGTTCCATTTCCTCGGCGATCTGCGCGAAGTTCACTTCGTGAACTCGCCACAGGCGCAGCGCCTCTTCAGTCTGCTCACCACCATAGACCCTGTCGAACCCACGCTTGGACTGGTTGCCAGAGCGGTTGTTGTTGACCAGCGTGACCGTGTTGATGCCCCAGCGCGCAGCCGTCTCCACATCGCCGATGTGGTACCAGAAGCCCGCATCGCCGGTGAAACAGAAGACCGGCCGGTCGGGCACGCCGCACTTGGCGCCCAGCGCCGCTGAGAACGCCCAGCCGAGATGGCCGGCAGAGCGCATATAGCTCTGGTTCGGCGAGGTCAGGTCGAACATCCCGCCCATCCACATACCGGTGTGGCCTGTATCGGCAACGACAATCGCGTCGTCGGGCAGGTGCTGACTGAGTTCGTGGCACATACGCTCCGGCCGCATCGGCTCGGCGTCCGAGGTCAGCAGGTCGTTGTACTTGGTCACGCCACTGCTGGTCGGCCTCGGCAGCGCGCGCGGCCCAGGCGGCGCGGCGGCTCGCCGATCTGGCGTTGGTCATGGCGAGCAGCCGCGTGACGGCCGTCTTGGCGTCTGCCTGCACACCGGCCACGACCGGGTAGTTGCGGCCGATTTCCGCCGGCTCGATATCGATGTGCACGACCGGCGTGCCGATCTTCGGCACCGCCCAGAAATGCGTAACCATGCCGCCCGTCGAGGAGCCGATATAGATCACCAGGTCGGCTTCGTTGACGATGATGTTATGCTTTCGCGCGAATAGGTGCCTCACCACGCCGACGGACAGCGGGTGATTGGCAGAATGGTGTCCTTGCCGTTCAGCGAGGTGGCAACTGAATGTTCAGCCGTTCCGCCAGCGCCACCACATCGGCCTGCGCACCCGAGGCCTTCACACCGCCGCCGGCAACGATCACGGGCCGCTCGGCTGACTCGATCGCAGCCATCGCGGCACGGAGTGCATCCTCCGACGGTTCAGGGCGATAGGCCGGGGTCTGTGCAAAGGCTTCCTCGACCAGGGCCTCCATATCGGCCTCCTCGGCGTCGATCTGGCCCTCATTGCCGCGGAACTGGAGATGCACCGGGCCCGGCGTGCCGGTCGTGGCCTCGCGGAAGGCCTGACGGACCATGTCAGGGAAACGCGAGACATCATCGACCGTCGCGTTGAACTTTGTCACCGGCTCGAAGGCCGGCATGTCATCGACTTCCTGATAGACGCCGCGGAACTTGGTTTTGGGATCACGCCCACCGGTCATGGCGATCACCGGCGCCTTGGCCAGCCAGGCATCGCGCAGGCCAGCCGCCAGGTTTAGAGCGCCGATCACTTGCGCCATACAGATACCGGGCTTGCCCGTGGCGCGGGCATAGCCATCCGCCATATAGGCGGCGGTCGCTTCGGAATGAACGTGCAAGCGCTTGATGTTTGTGCGCTTTTCCAGTTCGACCATGGTGGTGCGCAGCACCGCCGGCACATGGAAGATATGAGTGACCCCATATCCCTTCAGCAGATCCGCCATGACCTGCGCGCCCGTCATCTTCGCCATTCTCGCATTCCCTCTCTCTTGGGTTGGACCGGCCGTCTGTGCGACCGTTGAACAAATGTAACCAGATTTTTTAAACCGTCTGGTACCGGCGAACAACGCATACGCCCGCGATAGCGGCGCAGCGCGACACGCATACCAGCGGGCTACTCAAGACCGAGTTCCGCACGCACAATCCGCGCGCCCTCCACCATCGCGGTGAGCTTGGCCAGCGCGGCGTCGCGCGTCAGGTATTTCATGCCACAATCTGGGGCGACGACCATCCGCTCTGGGGGCAAATGCCTTAAAGCGGCGCGGATACGCTCTGCAACGAGCTTTGGGCTTTCCGGCTCGATGTTGTCCATCCCTATCACGCCAACAAGGATCGCTTTAGACGGAAGTGATTCAAGGACTTCCACATCCAAACCAGGTTGGGCCGCTTCAATAGAAATCTGGTCTGCATGGACCGCATCTAATTCAGGAAGGAAGGAATAGCCGCTGGGCTTATCCTTAACCGCGCTTGCATAGCCAAAGCATACATGAACCGTTGTGGTTCCTATTACGCCATCAAGTGCCTTATTGATCGCCTCGACTGCGAATTCGCGCGCCTGTTCAGGCCGAGCCTGTACCCAGGGTTCATCAAGTTGAACAATATCGGCACCCGCCGCGAACAAATCATGGATCTCAGAGTTGACCGCGTCAGCGTAGGCCATCGCAGCATCCCGAGGGCTAGCATAGAACTCGTTATGAGCCTGCATGCTCATGGTGAATGGCCCAGGTAAGGTGATCTTGGCGATCCGGTCTGTGTGGGCACGCAAAAACTGCATATCGCGCAGCTGAATTGGGCGGCGGCGCTCGATAGGCCCTACAATTCGCGGCACCCATGTTGTCCCATTAGTTCGATTAGGAACCTGCGCGGGATTATCAATATCCAGTCCTGAAAGCGCGTTTGCGAAGCGGTTGGAATAACTCTCCCGCCGAATTTCACCATCAGTGACAATATCCAGGCCGGCCGATTCCATATCCGAGATGGCAGAAATGGTCGCTAAGTCTTGTGCGGCTTCCAGCCCGTCCTCGTTGGGACGCCAAATAGCTCGCGCAGGTATTCGAGGGACCCCTGCGGCCAAAAAGAGTCGAACGTTCTACCAGTGATTTGGCTGAGGGTAGCTTCCGACTACCGCTGTTCTCAGCGGCAAAAGGTTGAGCTTCATTACCGCTCTAAAAAGCCAAGCCTATGCGGCTAACCTCTTACTCGCCTTCCTCTCTCGCCACAGCAACACAACCATAACCGCCATAATGATCAAACCAACGATATAGAGTTCATGCAGAACTAAATCCGGATCAAACCCTAAAATGGTGCCTATGATTGCCCCAGAGGGCAAAAGCAAGCAGGCGGATGCTATGAACGCCAATGGTCTAATAAGAGCCCCGCGACCGAAACGTTCCAAGAAAATGGCCCATGCGCCAACGCCCAGCACACAAGCAACTGTGGTGAAAGCGATATCGAAGTTCGACCCCTCTAAAAGCAGAGGCGTGTAGACGAAAAGGAATGGCATTATCAAAATCGTTGAAGCCATCTTTAGCGCCTGATTACCGGTGGCCACTGGGTCCGATTGTGCGATGGAACTTGCGGCGAAGGCTGCCAACGCGACCGGAGGTGTCACAGCGCTAACAACAGCCACCCAGTAACTAATCATATGAGCAGCCAGAGCTGGAACCCCCAAGTCAACCAAGGCACCTACAGCAAAAATCGCCAGAAGCACATAGCTGGCGACAATCGGAAGCCCCATGCCGACGATGTAGCCGGCGATAATTATAAAAATAAGCGTGATAGGGAGAATGCCACCGCTTGCTTCCACCAGCAGAGAGGCGACACGGCCAGGCAGGTCAGATTTCGTCGCTGCAGCCAGTAAGATCCCAAGAACACCCGCGATACAACTAACGACAAGCGTGTTCCTGGATCCCGCCTCAAGAGATGTCCAAATCACGCGGACCATCTCGGTACCGATATCCCGTAAATTGCTGATCGGACGGACGATTTCTGATCCAAATAGATTGGCGTTCAGAGCTTTCTGAGATTCGAGGCGGGCTTGAGTTGCCACCTCATCGGGACCGTAGATCAACGTCTCACCAAGGCGCATCACGATGAATGAAAAAACAACCCAATAGAAAGCGTCTCCGAATCCTATTCCGACATAATCCTCAACAAACCAAAGGAAGGGCGCTCCAATTTTAGCTCCAAAAAAGTAAACAAAAATTCCAACTGCTACAGATATCGGCAGATAGTATTTCCACGTCTTGTGCGAAACCCTCGTCGGAATAGCATCTAACAAATCAATAAATTTCAGCATTAATATTAAAACAATAGTCTTAGCTGCCGCCAAAAATGGCGAATCGCCAGCGACAAGGAAAAAAACCATCATTGGGATGGGAAGAAGCAAATGCAACTTCGGAATAATATCTACCCAACGAGGCAATTCTTCTTCGGGAACCCCATGTAATTCGTCCTTGAGAGCCCGAAAATACACAATCAATCCAACTGATAAATAGTAGAGAATAGCGGGAATGATCGCTATGAGAACGATATCAAAGTACGGGGTCTCCGTAAGCTCAGCCAGGAGAAAGGCCCCAGCCCCCATGATTGGCGGCATGTAAGCTCCGCCTGTCGACGCCGCAGCCTCAACCCCCCCAGCAAAAGCAGGCCGATAACCTACTCGCTTCATGAGTGGGATGGTGAGGGTGCCCGTCGTCATGACGTTGGCGACACCAGACCCAGAAATCATTCCAAACAACCCTGAACTCACAACAGCAGCAAGGCCAGGACCACCTGTTTTGGCACCAGTAAGGCGGTACGCGGTGTTAATAATAACCGCCCCCAAACCGGTTTTTTCAAGAAATGCTCCAAGAATCACAAATATAACGATGAAAGTTGCAAACACATTGGTTATTAACCCAAACATACCCTCGGTTGACGCAACCAAGAAATCCATTACCTCTTCAGCTTGATAACCCGGATGGTTTAAGAGCCCGGGCATTGCCTGGGCAATATCTTCGAATGAATAGATGAAGAAAAGGAAACCCAATAGCGGGATTAACGGTCCAACAATACGGCGCGCAATTTCAAAGCTAACAGCAACCAACATCACCGCATAAATAAAGAGAAGCGCAGGAATTGGTCTACCGGTATTCATTCGTAAATCTTGACGTTATCAACGTACCAGACCACGCCCAAAATTACAGCAGAAATAAATAGGATATCCGAAATCGAAAACCCGTCACCTTTATTCTTTTTCCACCCTCAAATATATAAATACCGACGCCTATGACAGCGCCGACAATGGCAAACCAAAGAGCAGTATCGTCAAAATAACGAAACCATTGCTTCGGATAATCCCCAATTTGATAGTGAGCCCAAACAGAAAAAGCCCCGGCGATCATCGCTAAATTTACAACAGCAAAAAGCTCATCAAGCCAAACATATTTTTCTCTGAAAGAATATTGGCGGTTTTTAAATGCCAGAAGAGACATTATCCCAACGCCAAGGACAAAAGTTCCCCGGAAAACCTCTTCGACAGGCGGCCCAAAAAACGAAATGTGAATGAAGAAATATGCATAGGCGACAGCAACAGCAGAGAAAAAGATCCTAACCGCCTTAGAAAGACCACGCGGCGGCGTCATCTCGTCAGCAATTATGCCAATTTTCATCAAGACGGAGAGCGTGGTCATTTTTTAAAGCCTACTATCGTTAAGTCTTTTTCGATGCTGCGAATTAAATTGAGTTCTCATCAATTACGAAGGGCGCAAGGAAGAACTCTTCCTTGCGCCCCAGCGTTGATGAGGATTACCTCATTTTTAGGTTTTAGAAACCTTTGACGATTTTGTCTGCGACCTTGTAATCGCGACCACGCCAATACTTGGCAGCTGCCGGATGAACCGGAATACCAAGGGATTCTAGGTTAGTGAAGTCGCCATTTAGCGTCTTCCAATAACCCGCCACTGCACTCAACTTTTTGAGGTTGTCTGGATCAGCAACCACGTTCAGCATAGCCGCGATTGCCTCATCTGACATCGTCTTATAGGCCATCCAGTAAACGTCATAAGCAATGGACTTAGCCGGAGCATCCATGCCCTTAACACTGGGCTGCACAGGGATTGTTACAGCTGCATAGAACGGATTGGTCTTAATAACATTTGCCTGCTCGGCATCCGTCAAGCTGATGTAGCGGACTGGCTTCGTGATGGACAGCTGAGTAAGAGCAGGGATGGTAAACGGAGCACCGGCAGAGCAGTAAACGTCAATCTGACGATCACCTAGTGCACGCGCAGAGTCACTGAAACCTAGGTTGCGCACATCGATCTCATCGATGATCCCCGCACCAATCATAATGTTCCGGCAGTTCACGTTCGAGCCAGAACCTTTGTTCAGCAGGTTTACCTTCTTCCCTTTGAAATCCGAATAAGACTTGATCGGGCTATCGGCAAGAACTGCAACGATCTGCGTCTGTTTGCGAACGTTTGCAATAATGCGGAAGTCTTGGAGTTTTCCGTCTTCCTTGAACAGACCCTCGCCGTTCCAGGCCTGCCAAACTTGGCCGACATGCCCCCAAGCTGTATCGAACTTTCCGTATCCAACACGACGAACGTTGTCGACCGAGCCGTTAGATGGCGAGTACGTGAACTTATAGTCCTTGCCAATCGTCTCATTCAGAAGCTGAGAGCCAGCACTGACCGACGGATGCCAACCGCCGCCTGCGGGGCCCCCGCCAATTCGATAGGACTCTGCCGCCTGCGCCGCAGAGGCTAGAGCTGCGACACCAGCCACAGCAACAATTGCACTCATGAACCTCATAGGTTTCCTCCCATTTAAACAAACGATCCCAACGAGCCCCGCCCTTTCCTCAATCAAGAGCTAGATTGGACCCGTTCGTACGCCAAACGATGGCAGGCTGAGGCCCACATATCAAGGGGCGTATCTGAAGAAATCCGACGGCATTCGGCCCATTTTGAGATCAAACCATTGTCGTGATATTCCATCAGCGTCACGTAATGAGATTACATGCTGGAGACGGTCATGCTGGAAATCATCAGAGATGAAATAGATAGCCCGGATTTCTGGGTCGGGCCGGATATTCAGCATGATGCTCGATGGCTTTATGAGCTAAACGAACTTGAGGTCGCCGAACTGGACGCGGCGCTGCAGGTCGTCAAGGCCGCCGGTCTGTCGATCCCGTTCACGGCAGATGAATTTCCGATCCCGACATTCAAGGTGCGCCTGGACGAACTGACGTCGCGGGTCACCGACGGGCTTGGCGTGATCCTGATTCGCGGCGTGCCGCGCGCGCGCTACACGAACGAGGAATGCGCCCTGATTTACTGGGGTATCGGGGTCCATATGGGACGTCCGGTCTCCCAGAACTCCCGCGGCCACCTGCTGGGGCACGTCACCGACGAGGGCAAGACGCTCGACGACCCCAATGCCCGCGGCTACCAGACCCGTAACAAGCTGGATTTCCATTGTGACCAGCTTCCCGTTGATTTGCTGGGCCTCTTCTGTCTTCGCAAGTCAAAATTAGGCGGAGCCAGCTTTCTGGTAAGCGCGCCAGCCGTGCACAACGTGATGCGCGCCGAGAGGCCCGATCTTCTGGAAGTTATGTACAAACCCTTTCATGTAGACTGGCGCGGTGATCACCCCGAGGGCGAGCAGCCCTGGTACGACGTGCCCATGCTGAGCGCCCATAACGGCCGGATGGCAGCGCGCATCACCAACCGCTCTTTCATGGAGTCGGTGTCGCGATATGGTGATGAGCTGGCGCTAAGCGCTACCCAGCGTGAGGCGCTGGATGTCTTCCAGGAAATCTCGAACCGTGAGGAACTGCGCCTGCAGATGCATTTTCAGGAAGGCGACATGCAGTTCATCAACAACCACTCGATCCTGCATGCCCGCGAGGCCTATGAGGATTATGACAATCCGGACCTCAAGCGGCACCTGCTGCGCATGTGGATCGGTATGACCGACCACCGCCGCCGCCAACTCGCGCCGATCCTCGATGACCGGTACCGTTGGGTGGAGATGGGCGGCATTCCCAAGTCACGCGAAGCGGCCTGACGGCAGACGCCCGATGTGCAAGAAAAAGGCCCGCCTCGATCGCGGGGCGGCGGAAAGCCTGTGTTTAAACCTGCAAGGAATGGTGCCCGGGGGCGGATTTGAACCACCGACACCGCGATTTTCAGTCGCGTGCTCTACCAACTGAGCTACCCGGGCACACGGGTCAGTTGGAAGGCGCGGATATACGGAAATTCCCCCGGCCTGTCTAGCGTCCAGCCCTATCAAATCGGGATTTAGCCGCGCCCGTCTGTATCATCGTCCATACCGACGTTCAGCCCACCCTCGTAAACGGTCGGCGCTTCATCGGTCGGGATACGGTATTCGCCGCCCAGCCAGCGCGACAGATCGACATTCGCGCACCGTTCCGAACAGAACGGGCGATGCTTCTCGGCCACGGGCTTGCTGCAGATCGGGCAATTCTTGCTCATGTCGCATTCGCACTCGAACTCGAGCGTTGGGTGGACCCTAACATGACCTCGAATCGGCCCAATCCCGCCCCGGCTCGCGCACGATGTCCAGCCGCCCTGTGCGCCGCACGGCCTCATCCAGCGCGCCCGACATCGGGCCTTCTAGACAATCGGCCACCGGGCCCGAGACCAGCAGGCGGTAGCCGCCCGCGGGCGTCTTCGCCGCCGTCCGGATCGCCGCGCGCAGGGCGTCGCACGCCACGGTCTCGGGCGACAGCGTGGGCTCGGCCGGCGCGGCCAGCAGCCGCTCGGCCAGCGTCGGGCCGGTGCGGGTGCGCGTCATCTCGATCAGGCCCAGATTGGTCACGCCCAGCACATGCACACCGCCCGGATCGTCACGCACGGCGCCGCGCATCCGATCCAGCACTTTGCTGCGGTCGTCGCGCGCACCCATCTTCAGCGCGTCGATCACGATCGCGCCCGCGATGTTGCGCAGGCGGATCTGCCGCGCGATCTCTCCCATCGCCTTCATATTCACGTCGCGCGCCGCGCGGCCGGCCTTACCGGAATCCGCGCCGGAATTCACATCGATCACACACAGGGCCTCTGTCTGGTCGAAGACCAGCTCCGCGCCGCCGGGGATGACGATCCGGCGGGCCAGCGCCGCCTCGATGGCGTCCTCGATACCGCGTTCGGTGAACAGCGAACCGCGCCCGCGCTCGATGGACAGTTCGACAGCGGACATGTTCGCGTCGAGCCAGGTATAGACCGCGTTCTCGACGCCCGCGTCGTTGCTAATGATGCGGACCAGCCGGTCGCTGGCGAAGCGTTCTAGAACCTGGCCGACAGGGCCTTCGGGCGGCTTGCGCTCGCCGGGGCCGTCACTTGTGCCACCCTCAGATTCGATCCGCACCACGCGCGGGCCCTTGTCGGCAAAGGCATCAGCGACAACGCGCACATCGATCCCCTCGCCCTCATGGACAATCTCGGCGATGCGCGCCCGGCGCTTTCCCTTGCCGTCAGCGGGAGCCGCGTCACGCGCGCGCAGGAACGCATCCGCACCGATGTCGATATCGACGAAGGCGCCATTGATGCCCGGTTCGATCCGCCGAACCCGTCCGCGATATTCCGCGCCGATCCGGCTGGGGGTCGAGGTACGGTGGTGCACCACATCCCAGACCGCACCGTCGCGCATCAGCGCGCCGCGCACCTCGCCGGGGCTGGCCTCGATCAGAACCGTCTCCGCCCTCATGCGTTTGCTCCATAGCCGAGGCCGGTCAGCATCGCGTGCGTCATCGCGATATCCAGGCCGACCACGTTTGTATAGGACCCGTTAATCGCGGGGATGAACGCCGCCGCCGCGCCCTGAATGGCGTAGCCGCCCGCCTTACCCTCCCACTCGCCGGTCGCGAGATAGGCGTCGATTTCGCGCTCGTTCAGCCGTTTGAACCGGACCACCGTATCCGCCAGCTTCACGACCAGCCGGCCGTCGGGCGCGGCCAGTGCGATGCCACCGAGCACCCGGTGTCGGCGCCCGGAAAGAAGCTGCAGGAACGCCCGCGCCTCATAGGCGTCACCGGGCTTGCCCAGCAAGCGGCGGCCGACAGCCACCACCGTATCTGCCGCCAGCACGAAGGCGTCGGTATGCGTGGCCGCAACCGCGCGCGCCTTCTCAGCCGCAAGCCGCTTGGCAAGCTGCGCTGGAAGTTCCCCGCGCCGGGGTTCCTCATCGATATCAGCCGGCACAACCGCATCGGGCACGATGCCGATCTGCTCAAGCAGATCGCGCCGGCGCGGCGAGGCTGACGCCAGAACGAGATGCACGGTCAAGCCGCGTCTCCGCATTGGGGGTGGGTGATCGATGCGCCGGTCGGGCGCACGCACGGTATGTCTCCGCGCTGCGTCACACCGCTACTTGTAGCGGAACGTGATGCGTCCCTTTGTGAGATCGTAGGGCGTCATCTCCACGTTCACCTTGTCACCGGCGAGAACGCGGATGCGGTGCTTGCGCATTTTACCGGCGGTGTGCGCAAGAACTTCGTGGCCGTTGTCGAGCTCGACGCGGAACATCGCGTTCGGCAGGATTTCGGTCACGGTGCCAGAAAATTCGAGCAGGTCTTCTTTTGCCATGCACTTCTTCGAGTTGTTTTCATCGTTCCGCCCCCGTGGCGGGATGGCGCAAGCAAGCGGAAAACCTCGAGAATTTCAAGTTTTTTCCGGCGTACGCGTTCAGCCCGTGCGCTCAAACCGGTGCATCGGAATCCGCGAAACGCTCGCGAATATACGAAAACAGGGTCTCCGGACCTCCCGGTAGGCCTGCAGACGCGCCTCGCGGCTGCCGGAAACCTTGGCCGGATGGGCCACCGGCCAGTACTCTACATCGCAGGCCAGCGTGCGCGAGAACTCGGCCGCACGGTCCTTCGCCTCGGGGGTGAAGGCGATAATCAGGTCCATCGATCCGTCGCCAACCTCGTCAAAGCCCTTCGGGAGATGCGCCGCTATATCGAGGCCGACCTCCTGCATCGCCGCGACCGCGAAACAGTTCGGGCCGTTCCCATCCGGAACACCGATGGTGCGATGTGGCGCATGATCGCCATGGGAGAGCAGGGTCGCACCGAATAGGTACTTCATTTCGTCATCGCCCCCTAAGCCCGGAACTGCAACGCACAGAGCAGCGTGAACAGGCGGCGCGCGGTCTGGTGATCGAGCTCGATCTTGCCCGTGAGAATCTCGCGCAGCTTGTCCGATCCTTCGTTGTGAAGAACACGCCTGCCCATATCGATGGCCTCGATCTGCGACGGCGAAGCCGTGCGGATGGCCTCGTAGTAGCTCTCGCAGATCGTGAAATAGTCCTTGATGGTCCTGCGAAATGGCGCCAGCGGCAAAGGCATCTGGCCGACTGTATCGCCAGACTGGGTCGCGATATCGAAGAGTAGCCGGCGGCCCTGTGCACGTAGGACCAGCGCGTAAGGCCCGAGCGGGCACATCGCCGAATTCGGCGGGGTCGGGGGCGAAGCTGTTGTTCTCGGTCAGGTCGTAGATCGCGACCTGGATTTCCCGCTCCACATCGGGGTGGTACCGGACGACGCCGGGGTTATCGATCTCGATGCTGGCGATACGGTCGCTATCGCTGCTCATCGCCGGGACCGGGCTTGCCCACCCGCACTTCGACCGCGCGCGCATGAGCTTCAAGCCCCTCCGCGCGCGCCAGGGTCATCGCGGGTTCCGCGAGCCTGGCAAAGCTCGCGGCATCGGCGGAGAATATGGAACTGCGCTTCATGAAATCGATGAGGCCCAGGCCCGACGAGAACCGCGCGGTGCGCGCTGTCGGCAGGACGTGGTTCGGGCCGGCTAGGTAGTCGCCCAGCACCTCGGGCGCATAGGCGCCGAGGAACATTGCCCCCGCGTTGCGGATGCGCGGGGCCAGCGCCTCGGCCCCCGGCGTCATCAGCTCGAGATGTTCCGGCGCGATCCGGTCGATCAGCGGCAGGGCCGCTTCCATATCCGGCACCAGGACCACCGCACCGAAATCCTGCCAGCTCGGCCGTGCAATATTCTCACGTGGCAACACTGCAAGCTGCGCCTCGACCGCCGCGCCGACCGCATCGGCCAGCGCAGCGTCGTCGGTAATTAGGATCGACTGGGCGGTCGGATCGTGTTCGGCCTGGCTGAGCAAATCCGCCGCAATCCAGTCCGAGTTCGCTCCGGCTTCCGCCACCACCAGAATTTCCGACGGGCCCGCAATCATGTCGATGCCGACCACGCCGAAGACCTGGCGCTTGGCCTCGGCCACATAAGCGTTGCCCGGCCCGACGATCTTGTCCACCGGCGCAATCGTGTCGGTGCCGTAGGCCAGCGCGCCCACGGCCTGCGCGCCGCCGATCCGGTACACCTCGTCCACGCCCGCGATGTCGGCCGCGGCCAGTACCAGCGGGTTCAGCGCCCCGTCGGGCGATGGCACGACCATGACGAGGCGTTCCACACCGGCCACGCGCGCAGGCACGGCGTTCATCAGCACGGAGGACGGATAGGCTGCCGTCCCGCCTGGCACATAGAGGCCTGCCGCCGAGACGGCCCGCCAGATGCTGCCGAGGCGCACGCCGTCATCGTCCATATAGTCGAAATCGGCCGGGCGCTGCCGCTCGTGATAGGCCGCAATGCGCTCGCGCGCCGTCTCCAGCGCCGCCAGCGCATCGGCATCGCAGGATGCCTTCGCGGTCGAGATCTCGTCCGCCGACACGCGCATACCGCCGGCGGTCAGCTCCAGCCGGTCGAACTTCGCGGTGTAGTCGAGGACCGCCGCGTCGCCCTCTGCGCGCACCCGCGCGAGGATGTCCGACACGATATCGCGCACATCAACCGACGCCTCGCGCCGTTCGGCGAGAAAGCCCTCGAAACTCCGCGCGAAATCGGATCCCGGCGGCGTCGAGCCTACGCGGCATCACGTCCGTCCCGCACAGCGTCGCGAATCCGGTCGATCCAACCGGTCAGTTTGCCGGCACGGGTCTTCAGGGCCGCCCGGTTGACCACCAGTCGCGAGCTGATCTCCGCGATGGTCTCGATCTCTACCAGCCCATTGGCCTTGAGCGTGTCGCCCGTGGACACGAGATCGACGATACGCCGGCACAGGCCCAGCGACGGCGCCAGTTCAATGGCCCCGTTGAGCTTGATGCATTCGGCCTGCACGCCGCGGCGCGCGAAATGGCGCTGGGTCAGGTTCGGATATTTGGTGGCCACGCGCACATGGCTCCAGCGCTGCGGGTTGTCCACGGCAACGACCGACTGGGGCGCGGCGACGGCGAGACGGCACTTGCCCACATCAAGGTCTAGCGGCGCGTAAAGTTCAGGATAATCGAATTCCATGATGACGTCGCTGCCCGCGACGCCGAAATGGGCGGCGCCGAAGGCGACGAAGGTCGCCACGTCGAACGCGCGCGCACGGATGATCTCGATCTCCGGCACGTTCGTTGCGAACTGGAGCTGGCGCGCATCCGGGTCGTCGAATGCCGCTTCGGGCTCGATCCCGGCGTGCTTGAGCACGGGCAGCACCTCTTTGAGGATACGTCCCTTGGGCAGGGCCAGGATCAGCTTATCGTTCGTCTTGGACACAATCCACCTTCCACACGAACCCGCAGAACGGCCAGAAAACCGGCATTTCTGCCGGGCTCCAACGCGAACGAGGTCAGTCGTCCGCGTGCCGGGGCCGCCATTGGGTCGGCCAGGGTTCGCCGAAGTCCTCTAGATGGCACAGGAGTTCCGTGGTTTCCAGCCGAATTGCCGCATGACCGGAGAAGGTGAAATCGACCCACGTGCCCGCTTCGCCCGGCCGCTCGGCGCAGGTAAGCGACAGGAGACTCAGGAACTGGCTGCGGTCACCCAGGTCGATGCTGCGCCGCTTCACCTCGACCACATTGGATATGGTGACGGCGCAATTGATCCGTTCGCCCTGTCCCGCGGTGACGTCGGGGGACTGGATTTCCCAGCGGTAACGGTTCGCCGCCATCATGAATTGCCGGTCTCCCGGCGAATAGGCGATGTCCCCGATGGGCACGATGGCGTCCTGCAATGCTCCTGACATCACGGCGAGGTCGCCGTCATCCACCGCCTTCAGGCGCAGCAGTGGAACCGCATTGCTCATTCGGTGTCCTCGACCCGTTCCACATCGGCCCCGACGAGGCGGAGCTTTTCTTCCAGCCGCTCATAGCCGCGGTCGAGGTGATAGATGCGCCGCACCTCGGTCTCGCCCTCGGCCGCCAGCCCAGCGATCACCAGCGAGGCGCTGGCGCGCAAATCCGACGCCATCACCGGCGCACCGGTCAGGCTCTCGACCCCGCGGACGAGGGCCGAACGGCCCCGCAGCGTGATGTTCGCGCCCATGCGGTGCAGTTCCGGCACATGCATGAAGCGGTTCTCGAAGATGGTCTCGGTCACCGCCGATGCGCCTTCCGCCATCGTCATCAGGGCCAGGAACTGCGCCTGCAGATCGGTCGGAAAACCGGGATAAGGATCGGTTTCCACATCTGCGGCCTTGAGCGCCGCGTTGGAGCGGCTCACATAGACACCGCCGTTGCGGGCTTCCACGGTCGTCCCGGTCCGGCGGAGCTGCGCCGCGGCGGAATCGAAGTGCGACAGTTTCGCGCCTGCTAGATCGACCGAGCCGCCGGTGATCGCGGCGGCCATGGCGAAGGTTCCTGCCTCGATCCGGTCGGGCATGATCTGGTGCCGCGCGCCGTGCAGCCGATCGACACCCTCGATCACCAGCGTGTCGGAGCCGACGCCCTCGATCTGCGCGCCCATGGCGATCAGGCATTCAGCAAGATCGGTGATCTCAGGCTCGCGCGCCGCGTTCTCCAGAATGGTGCGGCCTTTCGCGAGACTGGCCGCGAGCAGTAGGTTTTCCGTCGCACCCACCGAGACCTTGGGGAATGCGTATTCCGCGCCGCGCAGCCCGCTGTGCGCGGTGGCGCGGATGTAGCCGGACTCAACCTCGATCTCCGCGCCCAGCGCTTCCAGCCCGGCCAGGTGGATATCGACCGGGCGGGTGCCTATGGCGCAGCCGCCGGGCAGCGAGACCGTCGCGATCCCCTCGCGCGCGACCAGCGGGCCGAGCACCAGCACGGAGGCGCGCATCCGTCGCACCAGATCATAGGGCGCGGTGGTGCTGATAATGTCCTTCGCGGTCAACGACATGACGCGGCCCGCATACCCGCCATTACCCTCATGGCCTGCCAGCGACACATATACGCCGTGCTGGCCCAAGAGATTCGCCATGGTGGTGATGTCGGCCAGTTGCGGAACGTTCGACAGCACCAGCGGCTCGTCGGTCAGCAGGCAAGCAGCCATAAGCGGCAGGGCGGCGTTCTTCGCACCGCCGATCTGGATGGTGCCGTTGAGAGGTTTGCCGCCGCGAATTCTGATCTTGTCCATGGCCCCTTGCGGTCCCCGAAATTCTTACCGTCCCCTGCCCTACAAGGAGAATGCGGCCATTGCGTGTCGTCGCGCGCGTCCCGCGACTAGAGCTTGGGGACGGTGATCCCGCGCTGGCCCATATACTTGCCCTTGCGGTCCGCGTAAGAGACCTCCGGCGGCCCCTCGCCCTTCAGGAACAGGAACTGGCACGCGCCTTCATTAGCGTAGATACGCGCGGGCAGCGGCGTGGTGTTCGAGAACTCCAGCGTCACATGGCCTTCCCACTCCGGTTCCAGCGGCGTGACGTTCACGATGATGCCGCAGCGCGCATAGGTCGATTTGCCGAGGCAGATCACCAGCACGTCGCGCGGGATGCGGAAGTATTCCACCGTGCGCGCCAGCGCGAAGGAGTTCGGCGGCACGATGCACACGTCGGTGGTGCGATCGACGAAGCTCTTCTCGTTGAAGTTCTTCGGATCGACCGTCGCCGAATCCACATTGGTGAAGATCTTGAACTCTTCGGACACGCGCGCGTCGTAGCCATAGGACGACAGTCCGTAGGAGATAACGCCCTCGCGCGTCTGTTCATCGACAAAGGGTTCGATCATGCCCGTCTTGCGGGACATGTCTCGGATCCAAGTATCGGGCATGATTGGCATCGGACGGCCCCACGGGAGTGCTTTTCGGCCCTTTGGCTTTTACCCAATGCCCCATTTCCCCTCAAGCGGACCACCAGGGGACAACTTTTCCAAGATATTTCAGACAATTAACGGGCTACGAGGCGTCGTCGCCGGCGCCGGATTCGCGTTCAATTGATTCGCGCTCGCGGCGCTGAGCGTTCCGGCGGCGCAAATTCGCCCGCAGTGCGGCCGCCTGTCGTTCCTTTCGGGCCTCGGCTTCATCGCCCGGAGACGGCTTGCCGGATGGTTTTTTGTTGTCGCCCCCCGTCATTTCGTGCGCGCTGCCACGGCCTCCACCTCGACTCTCCAGGCGGGCGAGGCCAGCGCGGCGACCACCACCAGCGTCGAGGCGGCGGCGTGTCCGCCCGCCCAGCGGTCGCGGATCTCGCGGAAGGTCGCGACGTCGCCTGCGTCGATGAGGTAAGCGTTTAGCCGCACAAGGTCGGTGATCTCCATCCCCACGGCCGAAAGCGCCAATTCAAGATTGCGCAATACCTGTTCGCACTGGCCGGCGATATCATCCGGGCAGTTGCCGTCGGCGTCGGACGCGATCTGGCCCGAGATGAAGGCCAGCCGCGTGCCGTCCGGCACCTCGACGATATGGCTGTAGTTACTGGGCGGGGTCGGCAGCGTGGGCGGATTAATAAGGTTCAGCATGTCGCTCCTCCAGAATTGTGAGATCGGTCAGGCCTAGATTCCCGCGAAGGCCGCGCCCACGGCATCGCTGCCGAGGCGCAGCACCGCGGACATCCTGTAGATCACTGCGCGCTCATCGGCCAAGGACGAACACAGTTATGCCGAGATTTGCACGGGTATGGAAACCCGGCAACAGCACTCCTTGCCGTACCGGGAATCGCGTGGCATAACCCGCGCGTTTTCGAACGACGTGCCGCCGTAGCTCAGGGGTAGAGCGCACCATTGGTAATGGTGAGGTCGTGTGTTCAATTCACACCGGCGGCACCATTGCTCCCAAAAATTTTCGCCCTAAAAGATCTCCGGCTCTGGAACGGCCTCGCCTGCGTGTAGGAAGTCGAAGTCGCAGCCCTTGTCGGCCTGGGTCACGTGGGCGGCGTACATCGAGACATAGCCGCGTTCGGGAATCTGCTTGCGCGGGGTCCAGGCGGCGCGGCGGCGCGCGAGTTCTTCGGCGGCCACCTCCAGGTCCAGCACACGGCCTTCCACGTCCAGCGTAATGATATCGCCGTCCTGGACCAATGCCAGCGGTCCGCCCACGTGGGCCTCCGGCGCCACATGCAAGACACAGGTGCCGTAGCTGGTGCCCGACATGCGCGCGTCGGAAATCCGCACCATGTCGCGCACACCCGCCGCCAGCAGTTTCTTCGGGATGGGCAGCATACCCCATTCGGGCATGCCCGGCGCGCCGACCGGCCCGGCGTTCTGAAGCACTAGCACCGAATCCGCGGTCACGTTCAGGTCCGGGTCGTCGATCCGCGCGTCGAGGTCCGCCCGGTCGGCAAAGACTACGGCGGGCCCGGAATGCTTCCGCAGTGACGGGTCCGCCGCCGTCTGTTTGATGACCGCGCCATCGGGCGCGAGCGAGCCTTTCAGCACCACCGTGCCACCATCCGGCCCCAGCGGGTTGCCGCGGGGGCGGATGACGTCGGGGTTGTGGATTTCGGCGTCCTTCCAGGTCTCCCCCAGCGTGACGCCCGCGACAGTCATGGCGCTGTCGTCGAGCAGGTCTTCCAGCTGGCGCATCAGCGCGCGCAGGCCGCCCGCGTAATAGAAATCCTCCATCAGGTGTTCACCAGACGGGCGGATGTTCGCCAGCCAGGGTGTGCGCCGCGAAATCTCGTCGAAGCGCGCCAGCGGCAGATCCACCCCGGCGCGGCCCGCCATGGCGACCAGGTGGATGATCGCGTTGGTTGAGCCGCCGATGGCCATATCGACGATGATAGCGTTGTCGAAAGAGGCGGGCGTGAGGATTTTATCGGGCGTCAGGTCTTCCCAGATCATCTCGACGATGCGCCGCCCAGTCGCGGCCGCCATCACGCCGTGGTTGGCGTCGGGCGCGGGGATCGAGGACGACCCCGGCAGGGACAGGCCCAGCGCCTCGGTGATCGACATCATGGTCGCCGCCGTGCCCATGGTCATGCAGGTGCCCGCCGACCGCGCGGTGCCGGCCACCACCTCGTCCACCACCTCGGCGCCGACGTTCCCGGCCCGGAACTCGGCGTAGTATTTCCAGTGGTCGGTACCGCTGCCCATGGTCTTGCCGTTCCAGAAGCCGCGCAGCATGGTACCCGCCGGCATATAGATCAGCGGCAGCCCCGCCGAGATCGCACCCATGATCAGCGCGGGCGTGGTCTTGTCGCAGCCACCCATCAGCACCACGCCATCGACGGGATAGGAGCGGACCAGCTCCTCCGCCTCCATCGCTAGCATGTTGCGGTAGAGCATGGTGGTCGGCTTCATCAGGATCTCGCCCAGTGTGATCGCCGGCATCTCCACCGGGAAGCCGCCCGCCTGGAAGACACCGCGCTTGATCTGCTCCACCCGCTCGGGGAAATGGCCGTGGCAGGTGTTGAGGTCGGACCAGGTGTTGAGAATGCCGATCACCGGCTTGCCGGCGAAGTCGTCCGAGCTGAAACCGAGCTGGCGCAGGCGGCCTCGGTGCGCGAAGGCTCGCATACTGTCGCCGTCGAGCCAGTTGTGGCTGCGCAAATCTTCTGGGCGCTTCCTGTTTTCGGCCATCATGGATGTCTCTGTCGTGAACGATAAGAAGCCGAGAGGATAGCGATGCTTCTGCGACTTTGACACGCGAAACCGGTGCAGTTACCTAACCGACCTCGCTGCCACCGCAGCACCCGTCTTCCCGATCCTCGATGTCAGACCCCGCAACTCCATCCGAAACCCGCAGCTCGCTGACGGGTATGCGCGCGTTCCGGCATCGAGACTTCCGTTATTTCTGGGCGACCCGCGCGTCGGGAATCTTGGCAACGGAAATGCTGGTAACCACGGTCGGCTGGCAGGTCTATCGCCTGACAGGCAGCGAACTGAACCTCGGCCTCATCGGCTTCGCCCAGTTCGCACCCTTCGCGCTGCTGTTTCTTGTCTCCGGGGTGACGGCGGACCGGCTGCCGCGCATGCGCATCATCCTGGGCTGCGTCGCCCTGCAGACCGTCTGCGCCGCGGCCCTGCTATGGGGCACCTGGACGGGATCTATCGACTTCGCTGCGATCCTTGCGATCCTCGTGCTGTTCGGCGTGGCGCGCGCCTTCCAAGCCCCGGCCCAGATGGCCATCGTGCCCAACCTGGTCCCCTCGACGGACCTTGCCAACGCCATCGCCTGGTCGGCCTCCGGCTTCCAGATGGCACGGATCATCGGTCCGACGGCGGCGGGCCTGCTGATCGCCTATGGCGCGGCGCGCGGCGAGGACGAGTTTTTCGTCTATATCCTTGCCGTGGCGTTTTTCGTGGGTTCCACCCTGCTGGCCGCGATGATCCGAAAACCCGTGCAGGTCCGCAGCACCGCTCCGATCAACGTCGCCAACATCCTGGCCGGCTTCAAGTTCATCGCCTCGCGGCAGGTGATCCTGGGTGCCATCGGGCTCGACCTGTTCGCCGTGCTGTTCGGCGGCGCCATCGCGCTGCTGCCGGTCTATGCCACCGACATCCTGGGTGTCGGTGCGGATGGGTTCGGCATCTTGCGCTCGGCCTTCACGGCGGGTTCTTTTATCGGCGCGGTGTATATGACCCAGATGCCCATCCGCCGCCACGCAGGCCGCAAGCTGCTGTTCGCCGTCGGCCTGTTCGGAGTGGGTGTGATTGTCTTCGGCCTGTCAGAAATCTTCTGGCTATCGATGGGTTCGCTGATGGTGATGGGCCTTTCCGATTCAGTCAGCGTCTTCGTCCGCCAGAACCTGGTGCAGATCATCACGCCCGACGATATGCGCGGGCGCGTCAGCGCCGTTACGGCGGTATTCATCGGGGCATCCAACGAACTGGGCGAGTTCGAATCTGGTGTCACGGCACACTGGTGGGGCACGGTCCCGGCGGTGGTCGTGGGCGGCGCGGCGACGGTTACGGTGGCGGTCACCTTCACCTGGCTGTTCCCGAAACTGCGGCAGGTGGACAGCCTGGACCCCGACGATCTGATCCTGCGCTACCGCGATCCTCCGAAGGCGTAACGCGGCCGCCGCCGTTTAGCCGATAACCGCCGTCGCGTTAATCTCAACCTTGCAGCGCGGGTCGGTCGCAAGGCGGACCACCTGCACGGTCGTAGTCGCCGGTTTTGCGTCTCCGAAATATTCGGCCCAGACACGGTTCAGATCGTCCTGGCCTTCCATGTCGGTCAGGAACCGGTCAGCTACCACTACATCGTCAAAGGTGGCGCCTACCGCCTTCAGACCCTTCTTCAAATTCTCCAGCGCCGCGCGCGCCTGGCCTTCCATGTCGTTAGGCATGGAAGCGAACTCCTCCGGGATGTGCGGATGGCTGTGATAGACCGGCGCCGCCGTCACGCCGGCTAGATAGACCGTGGTTCCGCCCGTAACTTTGATGGCCGGCGCATAGGGCATCCAGATATCCGGCGCATCGGGCCAGTGGATATGTTCGATCTGCTTTGCCATTGTTTCTTCCCAGAATGTGAGACTGTGCGGTAGCGCGTCGTGCGGAAATCCGCCCGTTCGTTCACCCTTATGTTACGCGAAGCGGCTTCGCCTGCACGATATTCTAATTATATTATCCTCCCGGTTCCCCAACGTTAAGAAACGCCCATGCTCCCCATCGACACGCTCTATCGAGGCCGCCAGATCAACCCCGACGGCATCGCTCTCGAAGACGACACGACACAGCTGACCTACCGTGAACTGGTCGCGCGAGTGGAGGCGGTGGCCGCCGCGCTGCAGGAGCGCCTGCCCCATCCGCAGGCCAAGATCGCGGCTTGCGGCTTCAACAATCTGGATCATGTGGTCGGCATCCTAGCGACCCAGCTTGCGGGCCATGTCTGGGTGGCGGTGAACCCGCGCAGCGGCAAGGCCGAGAATACGGCGCTTATGGACCTGGTGGAGCCGGACCTGATGATCGCCGACGACGCCGCGAGCGACGCCTTCGATATCGGCGGCACACCTATGATCGTCGCGCAACCGGACGGCGAGACGGGCGCGCGCGACAGCATCGCGGGCATGGCCAAGGCATGGCGCGGCAAGCGCCCCGTCCGCCACCTGCTGGACCCGAATTCGGACCTACAGGCGATCAAGTTCACCGGCGGCACCACCGGCCTGCCCAAGGCCGTGATGCAGCCCTGCCGGACGGGGCTGACGCTGATTGCGAACTTCCAGTCCGTCTTCCGTTTCGAAACCAGCGACTGCCAGGCCGCCGCCGCGCCGGTCAGCCACGCGGCCTTCATTATCATGCTACCGATCTTCGCCGTGGGCGGACGCAACCTTGTACTCCCCTCGCCCGACCCTGACCGCATTCTGCACTCCTTTGAGAAGCGCGGCGTCAGCACAATCTTCATGCCGCCGACCATGATCTACAAGGTGATGGCGGATCCAGATTTCGAGAAGCGCTCGTTCCCACATATGCGCCACCTCATGTATGCCGCCGCCCCAATGCCTCCGGAAAAGGTACATCAGGCCCAGGCAGCCTTCCCCCATGCGGTCGAGACCTTCTACGGCCAGACCGAAGCTTCCTCCATCTGCACGGCCATGACCGCCGCCGAGCTGGAGGACGACGCCAACAACGGATCGGTGGGCCGCGCCTCGCCCATGATGCGCGTCGAGATCATGGACCCGGACGGCAACATTCTGCCGCCGGGCGAGACCGGCGAGGTCGTGGTGCGCGGCGGGCTGACCATGACCGGCTATTACAAGAACCCGGAAGCGACGGCGGCCACCATCAGGGACGGCTGGCTGCACACGGGCGACGGCGGCGTCATCGACGAGCGCGGCTACCTGTTCCTGAAGGACCGGCTTCGCGACGTCATCATCTCTGGCGGCTTCAACGTCTATCCCGGCGATGTGGAAGGCGCGCTGGTTCGCCACCCGGCGATCTACGAGTGCGTGGTGTTCGGCGCTGCGGACGACCACTGGGGCGAGAGGGTCGAAGCTGCCGTCCAGTTGCGCGAGGGCATGTCCGCGTCGCCCGAGGACATCATCGCCCATGCCAAAGCGGAGCTTGGCTCGGTCAAGGCGCCCAAGGCGATCCACATCGTCGATGACCTGCCGCGCAGTGCCGTGGGCAAGGTCCAGCGCCGCGAGGTGAAAGAGAAATTCGGCAAAGCCGGAGCATGACCCATTGGCCCTCGCGCGCTGACAGCTTAAGACTCCGGAACCATGCAGATCACCGACATCCGCGAAATCGCGATTCCCCTGAACCTGAACCTCCGCAACGCGGTCTTCAATTTCAGCCAGATGACCACCTCGGTGGTCGCCGTCATCACCGACGTTATCCGGGACGGCAAGCCTGTCGTCGGCTACGCCTTCAACTCGACAGGCCGCTACGCCTGCGGCGCGCAGATGCGCGCGCGGTTCATCCCGCGCATCCTCGAAGCCGATCCCGACAGCCTGATCGATGAGGAACGCAACAACCTCGACCCCGAGGCGATCTTGGCCACCATGATGCAGGGAGAGAAACCGGGCGGGCATTCCGATCGCTCCGTCGGCATCGGCACGATAGAGTTCGCGGTCTGGGACGCGATCGCGAAGATCGAGGAGAAGCCGGCTTTCCGCTCCATCGAGGCACGTTACAACCCTGGTGGCGCGAAGCCGAAGATGTTCGTCTATGTCGGCGGCGGCTGGTATGCGCCGGGCAAGGGAATCCCGGAACTGCTCGACGAGATGCAGGGATATCTGGATACGGGCTACACCCAGCTGAAAATGAAGATCGGCGGCATGTCGGTGTCCGACGACATGAAGCGGCTGGAAGCAGTGTTGAAGCTGGTCGGGGACGAAGGCTGGAACCTGGCCGTGGATGCCAATTGCGGCCTGACCCGCGAGGCGGCGTTCGAATACGCCAAGGCGATGTCGCCCTACAAACTGCGCTGGTACGAGGAGGCGACGGACCCCCTCGACTACGCGCTGATGGCCGAGATCGCCGAGCTCTATGAGCCGCCGCTCGCGACAGGCGAGAACCTGTTCTCCACCCAGGATGTCCAGAACCTCGTGCAGTTCGGCGGCATGCGGCCCGGCCACGACGTGCTGCAAACCGATCCGCCTCAGAGCTACGGCGTCGTCGCCGTGACCCGCACTATCGAGATGCTCCGGCAGCGCGGCTGGGATGCCAATTCTCTGATGCCGCATGGCGGCAACCAGATGTCGCTGCACATCGCCGCCGGGCTGGGTATGCTGCTTTGCGAATCCTATCCTAACACCTTCGGTATGTTCTCCGACTTCGCTGACGACGCCGAAGTGATCGACGGTTACCTGACCCTGGACGAGGACCGCCCGGGGATCGGCTTCGAGGCACAGGCCGAGCTTTACAAGGTGATGAAGGAACTGTCCGACGCCTGACGAGACATGAAAGCGGGGATGAACCCCGTAACATATGAGGAGACCGCCGCCATGATGTTCGAGTATTTCCCCGACAACTACCCGTGGTCGATGGCCGCCATGATGGCCGTGAACGCGGGCGCCGTGATGTCCGAGGTGCACGAGGCGCTGGCCCCGCTGAAGGACGTTGCGGGCGCCAACGACGATGCCGCCAACGACGCCTGGCACAAACGCTGGATGATGCTAGGTGAGCGAAGCGAGCGGCTGGCCGACGAGGACGACGCGGCCGGACGGCGTATCAGCGCCAGTGCCAAGTACAAGCGCGCCGCTGTGTACTTCATGACCGCGGAACGCATGTGCAAGTCTAATGACCCGGTTCGGATCGAGACCTACAAGCACATGCTCGAAGTCTTCCGAAAAGGCGTGGAGAGGGAGAACGGCCCAGTCGAATGGGTCGAGGTGCCCTACAGCCATAACGGACAGGACACGAGCCTGCCCGCGCTATTTTTCCCTGCGAACCCGAAGGCCGTGAGCGGGGACGGACCCGCCCCCTGTATCATCCACTTTGACGGCCTCGACGTGATGAAGGAGTTCCTTTACCTGGCCGGTGTCGCTCGCGCCTACGCCGCGCGGGGAGTCTCTACCCTGCTGATTGACCACCCGGGCGTTGGCGAGGCGTTGCGACTGCGCGACCTGAAGCTGTTCCCCGAGACCGAGATTCCGGCTGGCGCGGCGGTCGATTACCTGGAAGGCCGCGCCGATGTAGATTCAAACAGTATCGGCATGGCGGGCATCAGCCTGGGCGGCTACTATGTGCCGCGTGCGGCAGGCTTCGAGCACCGGCTGAAATGCGCCATAGCCTGGGGCGCCATCAACGACTACGGCAAGATCACCCGCGGGCGGCTGGCCGGCACCGGCACCAAGCTGTCCGTTTCGCACTGGGAAGAACACATGAACTGGGTGTTCGGCACCAACTCTGCCGAGGAAATCCTTGAGCAGACCGACCGGATGAATCTCGACGAGGCGGTTCCCAACATCGAATGCCCGCTGCTGGTCGTCCACGGCGAGGGGGACCGGCAGATCCCGCTGGAGATGGCGCAGAAGACCATCCGCGAGGCGGTCAAGAGCCCGCGCGCCGAACTGAAGGTGTTCACAGCCAATGACGGCGGCATTGAGCACTGCCAGGTCGATCACGGTGCGCTGGCCGTCGAATACATGGCGGACTGGGCGGCAGAGGTGCTGGGCACGAAAAAATCCTGATCAGGCGACTCTCCGTTTGACTCAATCAAACGCTTGATTGAGTATCCCTGTATGAGCGTCCGGCTAACGGGCGCCAAGGGAGGAAATGTGAGCGCACTTTCGTTGGACGAAAGCGATCACGCGTCCGGTATCTCGGGCGATGCGCGCGGGGAAGCGACCCGCCAGCGCATCCTGGACGCTGCGCAAAAACTGTTCTCCGAGCACGGCAGCACCGGGGTCTCCCTGCGCGCCATCACGGCCGAGGCCGGCGCCAACTCGGCAGCCGCGAATTATCATTTCGGCTCAAAATTGGGTCTGCTCGAAGCCGTGTTCGCACGGCACGCGATGGCCATCGCGGAAGAACGTGAGAAGCTTCTGAGCGATTGCCGCGAGGAACCCGGCCGCCCGCCCCTCCTCGATCAAATCATTCGCGCGTTCCTAGAACCGGGCATGCGCGGCCAACACGGGGGAACGGGATTCGCCCGGTTTCGCGGGCGCATGCTGGCCGAAAATACCGAACACACCCGTGAGCTCTATGCGCGGCATTTCAACGATTCGACCGGCAGCTTCCTCAGGGCGCTGAGCGAAGCGGTGCCGAACCTGCCGGAGACCGATCTATATTGGCGTTTCCACGTCGTGCTGAGTTCGATGATCTACACACTCGCCAACCCGGGCCGCATCCAGATCCTCAGTGGCGGCGCGTGCGATCCATCGGATATCGACGAAGCGCTCGACCACCTGGTGCCGATGATGGCGCAGCTGTTCAAGAATCCGGCAATGCCGGCGCAAAACCTCAATACCAACCAAGCCTGAGCCAAGAAGGAATTTGCACGATGGCCAATCCCAATAGCGATATGCGCGTCACCCTCGAAGTCCTCGAAGAGTGGGCAGAGAAATGCAAGAACTGGGGCAAGTGGGGCGACGACGACGAGATCGGCACCCTAAACTACACGACCGCCGATGACATCGTCGGCGCCGCCCAGCTCGTCAAGAAGGGCAAGGTCATGTCCATGGGGCTGAACTATGACCAGTTCGGCCCGCAGGGCGCTAAGACCCCCTACCCCGCCATGGGCCGGTTTAACCCGATCCACATGATGACCCGCACCGGCACCGACGCCTATTCAGGCGTGCTGGATCACCGCGGTATTCGTGGCGCCGACGACCTCATTATGATGCCGCTGCAATGCGGCACCCAGTGGGACGGCTTAGGCCATGTCTTCTATAAGGACTTCATGTGGAACGGCTATGACTGCCGGGAGGTCACGACGGCCGGCGCGCAGAAGGCCGGCATCGAGAAGACAAAGGCCAAGATGACGGGCCGCGGCGTCTTCCTCGACATGGCGCGTGTGAAGGGTGTTGACGCCCTCGACGACGGCTACCCGATTACTTGCGCCGACCTCGACGAAGCGTGCGAGAAGCAGGGCGTTGAGGTCCGCAAGGGCGATTTCGTCGTGCTGCGCACCGGCATGATGGAACGCTGCCTGAACGACGGTAGCTGGGACGGCTATGCCGGCGGCGACGCCCCGGGCATGGCGTTCGAGACCTTAGAATGGATCTACGACAAGGAGATCGCCGGCTACGCGTCGGACACCTGGGGCAACGAGGTGCGTCCGTGCGAGACCGACGAGAATATCAACCAGCCCTGGCACTGGATCGCCATTCCGATCCTTGGGCTGACCATGGGCGAGATCTTCTACCTAAAGGACATCGCCGACGATTGCGAAGAGGACAAGGTGTATGAGTTCATGTTCGTAGCTCCGGCGCTGCCGATCACGGGCGCAGTGGGCTCGCCGGTCAATCCACTCGCGATTAAATAAAAAAGTCGGGCTCGCCTGGTCGGGCGAGCCCGCCTTGACCTTACCTGCAGTAGGCAGCACACTTGCTGAAAAAATTATTTGAAGTTTACGTCTCAAGGGAGGAAACGATGCGTAAAACCACTCTATCTTTAACCGGTGCTTTGCTTGGCTCCGCGCTGGCCGTTTCGCCAGCATTTGGCGGAGATATGGGCGAGACCTTAGAGCAGGCGACCAAGAACTCTCAGGTCGTCCTTGATTGGCTGGCTGGTAAAGGACAGTACGGCAAAAACGAGGTGTCCTATGATGGCCCCGTCTTTACCCTGCGGTCTTCAAGTCACGTGCCGCCGGTTTCTGGCCTAGCAAAACTGCAAATCGATGGCTGGAACCAGCTCGAGAAAATGTCTGGCGGCAAGATTAAGGTAGAGACATCTTGGTCGCAGACAGTTCACAGCGCAAAAGAGGGCCGTAAGGCTGTTAGGACTGGTCTTTCTGACCACGCGCCATGCTTCTCGCTTTACACCGCGCGAGATTACGACATGGTTGGCGGACTGGGTCTGCCCTTCCTCTTCTCAAATTCTCACGAAGCGGTCGCCACTGCGGAGGCTCTTTATCCAAAGTACCTCAAGAAAGAGTTCGAAAAATACGGCGTTTTGATTATGCGTGAGGCTCACACCTCGCCATATCACCTGTACAACAATAAGCCGGTCTCAACCCTAGAGGATGTTCAGGGCATGAAAGTTCGCGCCGGTGGCGGAACGCACTCGGCTATCGTGAACGCCCTGGGCGCATCGCAGGCCAGCATGCCCGCTCCGGATATCGTGCCGGCCATGCAGCGGAAGACGATTGATGCCGTTCATTTTAATGATGCGGCTGCGTTGACCTTCAAAATTAATGAGGTTTCAAAGTATCGCTCTCTTAACGGCTTCAACGTGCTCACAGTTGAGTACTGCCTGAGCAAAGAGTTTTTTGACGATTTGCCTGCTGACTTGCAGGTCGTTGTGAACAACTGGGGCCGTCAAATGGCAATCGCGGAGGCAATTGGCTTCTACGATTACGGCGGTGTTGTTGCCGTCAACAAAATGGCAGAAAAAACTGGCCTCAAAACCGTTAAACTTAAGGATATTGATAAGTGGAAAGCGGCAGTGGCAGGTGTTGAGAAAAAATGGATTGATGACACCGCCAAGAAGGGGCTACCTGCAGCAGCCTTTATCGCCGACATCAAGGCAACCTCTGCGAAATACGCAGCGATGTCTCCGAATGACGTCATGCTCGCTGCGATTAATAATCCGCAGCAGGGCATGTACGATATGAAGAAGTAGAGGATCTAATTGAGCCGGGGCGACTTAGCCCCGGCTTTTTTAGTATTTAAACTTTCGGGGGAATGGCATGCAGAAAATCGAAGATATTTTTCGCTGGTTATCAATTAATCTTGATAAAGCGGGCGCGCTAATTGTTCTTCCGGCAATTTCGATTATCGTGATCTGTGATGTAGTTTTGCGATATGTGTTCAATTCGCCTTGGATTTGGTCCCTCGAATTCAACGAGTGGTTTTTACTGTTAATATTCACGTGTGCCGTTCCAGAGTGTACCCGTCAAAACGGGCATATACGCATGGAACTCCTGATTAGTAATGTATCAGAAAAAGTTAGCGATGCATTTGACGTTGCCTACGTTTGTTGCGCGATGTGGCTGTTTTGGCTTCTAGGCATTCACGCATGGGAAGAGTTCCTCTTCGATTTAGAATTAGGCAGAATAACCGAATACGTCCGACTTCCCATTTGGGGTCACCATCTCGCCATCTTCGCAATGTGTGTGCTTTTAGAAATCTACTATTTGATGAGGCTGGTGTGTTCGATTTTTGGCTTAAATAATTTTTCTCGAACCGACGCCCTGGACATGAGCGAGTAATCCAATGGAAAAAAAATCAATCAACTATCTCGCACTTTCAGTACTCGGCGGGTTCATTCTTCTTTGGATCGCGGCTAATTCGGGAATTGGTTTTCAGGACCTCAAGCAGGTCGACAAATCAACAATCGGAGTGTTGGCTTTTGTCTGCATGATGGTTTTGATTGTCGTAGGCGTGCCCATTGGCTTCGCCATGCTTATGACGTCGGCCGTCGGATTTTTTATCGTAGGGCGCTCTAATTTTGCAGAAAGTCAATTCTCGCTAACTTTTGTTGATCAAGGTACTGCCTTCGTTTTTGTCGCAGTGCCGCTTTATTTTTTAATGGGTCAAATTGTTCAGCGAACAAATATTGCCTACGACCTCTATGAATGCGTTTACCGTTGGTGCGGCCGCCTGCCAGGTGGTTTGGCTATTTCATCGGTCATCGCCTGCGGTGGCTTTGGAGCCGTTTCAGGCGGCAGCGTCACAGCCGTTGCCACTATGGGACCTATGTGCATCCCGGCGATGCGTAAATATAAATACGATGACGCCTTAGCCACCGGGTGTATATCTGCTGCAGGGACACTTGGAATTCTGATCCCTCCATCAATCATCATGATCGGTTATGGCATCATGACCGAGACATCGATTGGAGCGTTGTTCATCGCAGGCATTTTGCCAGGCATTCTGATGACGGCGGGCTACTCGATTACGATCATGATCCGCTGCATGATGAACCCGGAGCTGGGACCAGTCGGTGAAAAATTCACAACGTCTGAGAAGGTAAGATCGCTCACGCAGGTTTTACCAATTTTTATAACTTTCCTGGTTGTTATTGGCGGAATTTATGGTGGGGTATTTACCCCAACAGAAGCTGCCGGCGTTGGCGTTCTCGCACTCTTGATCATTGCAGGTTTCATGAAGCGTTTGAGCTATGAGACCTTGAAAGATGCCCTGGTAAAATCAATGCACACATCCGCAATGATTTTCGTGATCATTGTGGGCGGCCATATGATGGGGAAATTCGTCGTCCTGACAGGGCTATCAGTCGGCATTATCGACGGCATCACAGCAGCTAACCTGAGCCCACTCACTGTCATGCTGCTAATCAGCCTCCTCTACATCGTGCTCGGAATGGTCCTCGATGTGTGGGGAATGTTGATTTTAACAATTCCATTCACGCTGCCTATCATCATTAACCTTGGATACGATCCGGTTTGGTATGGCGTGTATGCTGTCATTATGTCGGAGCTTGCCCTTATCACTCCGCCAGTGGGTATAAACGTTTACGTGATGGCCAAAATGGCTCCGGACGTGCCCCTAACGAAAATCTTCAGGGGTGTCGCGCCATTTTTCATTTTCACGCTGCTTCTAGTCGCTGCGATTGTCTTTATCCCCGATATTGCGCTTTGGCTGCCGCGCATGGCTGGTTTTGTTTAATTACTAGCTCGCAGTTGAGGCAATAGGATGTCTGAAATAAGTATTGATATTTATCACAATCCTCGTTGCAGTAAGTCTCGAGAGACGCTCGATTTACTTCGCTCAAAGGGCTTAGATCCCGAGGTAATTGAGTATCTCCAGGAGCCTCCTGACGAGATTGAGTTGCGCCAAATTCTTGATCTTTTGGGAATATCAGCTCGCGAACTACTCCGAAAGAGTGAGGCGCCCTACAAGCAGTTGGGATTACAAAATTTGTCTCTCAGCGAAGATGAAATTATTGAGGCAATCCTCAAGTTTCCGATTTTAATGGAGAGACCGATTGTCATTACAAATGGCAAGGCACGCATAGGGCGCCCGCCGGAGGCGGTGTTAGAAATTATCTGACTTCCAAGATTTTTCTCCGCTAGTATCTCGATAAAAACCTTAATTGTTGTAGCGGACACAACCGGCGACATGTAAGCGGCTTATTTGTCTATTATAGGCAAAACGTTCAGTGTTATTAACCGCGAGAACCATCTCGCTTAAATTCGCGGGTACGCCAGCATCCGTCTCGGGACTGATTAACCGTATACCCAACCACTGCTGCATATTGGGAAAAGCGCACATGTAACACACGCCTAAAGCGTACATGTTGTCATCTATAATTTCTCAAAACAGACTGTTAGCGGAAAAAGTCGAAGACATTTTCACCAAAATCTAGATTTAGCTCATTGGTAACACGGGGATGGGCCCAATTTATGAACTAACTCGCGCGAATTTCCTCAAAATCACTCATGATGCAGGAACTCGCTAAGTAGCAACTTCGATGATGCAAGCATCTCCCACTATAGGAAGCGCCCTCGGAATAAAGATGAACAGGGGCTTAAAGGAACTGATTGATCGTCGAGCCGCTCTAGGTAACTTCAAATCATCTACTGTTCAGAACCTAAAGCGCGACAGGCCAATGCAAATTGATGCTCTTTTAGGAGTGATTGCAGAGCTCGGAACAGTCATAAATATCGATATAGCCATTACAAGAAGGGTCTTACTCCTTCATAAAGGGACTAACTAAATTTACAGGAGCTTCTAACGTCGGTGAGTGCTGAAAAACGGATAATCGCAACTCTATTCGTTATGATGTTTGCGAGTCAGTTGGCGTTAACTATCTATTTGCCCGCTGTCCCGAGCATGGCATCTGACCTCGGGACCACGATGAGTCGCGTTCAGCTCATTATTCCTGCTTATTTGATAGCTTTCGCCTGCATGCAATTGGTAGTGGGCCCACTATCTGATGCCTTAGGAAGAAAGCCATTAATAATCGGAGGATTATTGGTTTTCCTGGCTGCGACTATTGGTTGCGCGCTGAGCTCAGACCTATCAACACTTTTATGCTTTCGTTTCATTCAGGCTGCGGGGGCGTGCTCAATTATAGTTGTAAGTAGAGCAATCATTCGAGATATCAGCGTAGGCGAGAACGCAGCGCGCGCAATGTCATGGCTAGCCATGGGGCTTGCGGTTGGCCCCGCTATCGCCCCCTTTTTGGGGAGCCTATTGCTAGAGTTTACGAACTGGCGCGCTTGCTTTTTGGCTACAGCAATGATGAGTGCATTGGTACTACCATTTGCATGGATTGTGCTTCACGAAACGCTACCCATCCAAAGTAGACGGCCGCTACAATTTTGGGAACTAACCCGCGTTTACTCTAGCTTGCTTTGGAGGCGGGACTTTATGGGTTATAGTCTTACTATTTCATTTCAAAGCGGCACTTTTCAAATTTTTATTACCGCTGCTCCAATCGTGTTAATCAGCATGATGGGGCTATCCCCACAGATTTTTGGTCTTTACGTGATCATGATTCCGGGTGGTTTTATCCTGGCGAGCTATTTATCGGGCGTCGCAATCTCACGATTTTCCATAAATTCAGTAATTATGGCAGGCTGCTTGTTAGGAGTTATAGGCGGAATTTTCCAAGTTCTCGTCGCAGTTATGGGGGTGGCAACACCATTCTTTATTGTCTTAGGAATATTCATTTCAAATTTCGGGACTGGTTTAGTCTTCGCTAATTGTTATGCGTTGGCATTAAGCACCGTAACGCCATCTTTTGCAGGAGCCGCGTCTGCGCTTGGGGGATTTCTTCACCAAGGATGGGCATTCATACTGTCTTTATTCGTTACATGGTTAGTGCACACTTCATCTATACAAATGGCGATAACACAATTTGCCACCACTTTTTTCGCGTTAACTTTCTTCTTTTTAACTGTCGTATTCTTTGCGAGCGGGTTTTTAAAAAATGAAAAAGGGCAGTGAAAATTACACGAGAGATTTTAGACCGGCAGACTCAATTCCGGCCACCGCGCAAGCCTCATCATTATCTGAAGTATCGCCTGTAACCCCAACAGCCCCGATAACCTCGCCATCATTATCGCAAATAAGTACGCCGCCTGCGGTTGGCGTTATACGCCCCCCCGAAATTGAATATAGGGCATTCCCGAAATGAACCCGATTGAGGAAGTCCGCTTCATTTGCACGAGATGAACGACCGATAGCTAGCCCGCCCCATGCCTTTCCAAAGGCGATCTCAAACCTAAGAATACCGCTTTTGTCTTCTCGCTGGGCCGCAACAAGGTGACCACCATCGTCCAAAACTACTATCGTCAACGGTCCAATATTCAGCTCACGGCCTTTCGCTTGGCCAGCTTCGATTATCTTATTTGCCTGCGCTAGCGAGACTTTCGCCATGAAAGATTCCCTCCGGAATATGGGTGCACGTGTTTTTGCAAACTAGCTGGGCGCCGGCCGCATTTCCAGTACCAGGCCAATATTTAATGTACTACGTGTCCTGAAACAGCGATTAACCATACAGCCCTAGTCCAGTCGTTCTTAGTTACCGGGCCCAGCTGTTATTTTGAGTTTACTAAGAGTTGGAATACGCATAGGTGAAGAGGGCCCGATCAAGCTTGTTTTAATCCAAGTTGCACCTGGTGCGGCACTTTGCCGAAAAACGGAATCAAGGAATGCAGCGTGGTTCAGGTTTTGTGTAGATATTGAAGATCGAGGCCGACGCCGTGGTCAAACGTGAAAGTTCTCGGAGAACTTCTATGGGTGAAACCGTTTACCTGGATTACGATTCCGATACGCTCTACGCGGAATACGACAACCGCGGGAAAGTCGAGAATTTCGCAGACATAATTGCCGACTTCGAGGCGCGCAGCTGCGCATTCCGGGCGAAAATGGGCGACCGGGCAAAACTCGACCTCGCCTATGGCGACGGGCCGCGCGACCGATTTGACCTGTTCCTGCCGAAAGCCGAAAACCCGCCGATTTTTGCCTTCATCCATGGCGGTTACTGGCAGTGGAACGACAAGGAACAGTTCGCTTTCCTGGCCGAACCGTTTGTTGAGGCGGGGATTGCGTTCGCGAATGTCGAATATCCGCTTTGCCCGGACGTGAGCTTTGAGGAACTGGTGAACAGCGTGCGGCGCTGCTTCGCGCATCTGTGGCGCGAGGCGCCCGATCTGGGTTTTGACCGCGACCGGTTCATGGTCTCGGGCCATTCCGCGGGCGGCCACCTGACCGGTGTCGTGATGACAACCAACTGGCCAGAATTCGCCGACGGCCTTCCTACAAATCTGGTGCAGTCAGCCATGCCGATCAGCGGCCCTTTCGAACTAGAACCACTGCGCCACACACCCATCAGCGAACCGCTTAAGCTCGATGACGCGACCGCCATCAAGCTGAGTCCCCTCTTTGCGATGCCGCGCACAGGCGCGGACACAGTGGTCGCACTGGGTGGCGCCGAGGGCCGGGAGTTCCACCGCCAGGCCGAAGCCTTTTCCTCACGCCTGCGCTACCACGGAACAAATTCAAAGGTTCTCAGCGTCCCAGCGCACCACCATTTCTCCGTCCTTTACGAACTTTGTAGATCGGATGGTGCGCTGTTCCGGGCGGCGAAGGAACTTCTAACGCGCTAGGATGGCTTGTCCCGGCGCGAGACAAAACGTCAAAATCGGGTTTCCCGAAACCAGCTTGAGACGGCTCTAGGCGTGCATCCGGCTGCTGACAGCAACATGCCAGAAACCGACCCGTGGACGCGGGTCTCGGTCGTTGTGGTGACGCACCACAGCGCGGCCGTAATCGCTGGCTGCATGGCGGGCATCGGTGATGGTGCGGAAATCATCGTCATCGACAATGCGAGCGACGACGACACCGCCGACATCGTGGCAAACACCGCGCCAAGCGCCCGGATCATCCGCAACGCAACGGGCGTTGGCTATGGTGCGGGCGCGAATATGGGGCTCGCCGAGGTCACACGGGAATTCGCACTGCTTGCCAACCCCGATTCACAGTTCGACGATGATGCCATCTCGCACATACTTGCAGGCGCCGACGCCTATCCCGATGCGGCCCTGTTCGCGCCGCGGGTTCTCGACGCACAGGGCCGGGACGAACCAGCACACGATGTGGGGCTGTTCACGCGGAGAGACTACCCATCACGTGCCAGCGAGGCCGTTCCCGACGGGCCGGTCTGCGCGCATTACCTGTCCGGCGCGGTCGTCCTGCTACGGATGTCGGCTCTAGACGATATCGGGGTCTTCGACGAGGCAATCTTCCTGTATTACGAGGACGACGATTTCTGCATGCGGCTACGCCGAGCGGGTTACAGTGCCGTGCTGGTGCCCGATGCCGTGGTACGTCATGCGGGCGGCGGTTCCGTCCGCCCAAGCATGCATTACCGGTGGGAGAAGTTCTGGCACATGGCCTGGTCGCGCCTGTACATCGAGGACAAGTATCACGGGCCCGCTGCTCGTAGGCGGCTCATCCGATCGAATCTCGTCCGCTACACCGCCAAGGCGCTGGGCAACGGACTGACCCTCAACGGTGCCAAGACCTGGCGGGACCTGGCGCGCCTGTTCGGGACTGCGGGATACATGCTGGGCGTGCCCGCCTCGCGCACCACCCGCCGCGCCCGGCCCGATACCCTGTATCCATGAGCACTCCCGACAAACAGTTCTGGCAGGGCCGGCGCGTCCTTATTACCGGTCACACCGGCTTCAAGGGCGCGTGGATGTCCGCCTGGCTGGACACGCTGGGGGCCGAGGTCACCGGCTTCGCACTTGCCCCAGAAGACGGTGCCAATCTGTTCCGCGAATTAGGCGGCTGGCAAAACCTGACATCCGTCATCAGCGACATACGTAACCGCGACGCGATCCGCACGGCCTGCATCGAAGCCGATCCCGAAGTGGTTATTCACATGGCTGCCCAATCCCTAGTCCGGCGCAGCTACCGCGATCCGGGTGGAACGTTCGCAACCAATGTGCAGGGTACCGGCAATGTCCTGGAAGCGCTCGACGCCTGCCCTAACCTCAAGGCGATCCTCGTGGTCACCAGCGACAAGTGCTACCGCAACGACAACTCCGGCCGGCCGTTTGTCGAGACAGACCCGCTGGGTGGCGACGATCCCTACAGCGCCTCCAAGGCTGCTCAGGAGACCATCGCCATCGGCTGGCGGCGCGGCCTCCTGGAAAGCCGCAACCATGCTCCCCGGCTCGCAACCGCACGGGCGGGCAATGTGATCGGCGGCGGCGACTGGTCGGAAGACCGCATCCTGCCTGACCTGTTCCGTGCCATCGAGGCAAACTCCGCGCTAGAGGTGCGAAACCCCGCCGCGACCAGGCCCTGGCAGCATGTGCTGGATGTGCTGGCAGGTTACCTGAGCTATGCCGAGGCACTGGTACACGACACCAGCGGGACCGTCCCGAACGCCCTCAATTTCGGTCCCCGCACCGCCGAAGCGAAGCCCGTCGAATGGCTGGTGGACCGCGCCATCGCGCAGGTCCGGGACCGCGGCATCGACGCGGCCGACTGGAAGAATATCTCCGACGACGGGCCGCGCGAAACCGCCGCGCTGGCGCTGGACGCCTCACTCGCCAAGCGCGCGCTGGGCTGGGCGCCACGCCTGACCCAAGAGGACGCCATCGACTGGACGGCGGACTGGCATGCGGGCGCGATGGGCGGTAAACCGGCGCGGGGCCTTGTGCTCGAGCAGATCGGACGCTTCAGCGAACGGACCCCCGGATGAGCGATACCCCGCCAAATTGTCGCTTCTGCGGCACGCCCCTAACCACCACCTTTGCCGATCTGGGCGAGACGCCGCTGGCCAACAGCTATGTCGATCCCGCCACAGCGGGGCCCAGAGACGCGGCCTACCCCCTGCACGCGCGTGTGTGTAGCGAATGCCTACTGGTTCAGGTCGCCGACGCCGTCCCGGCGGAGGATATCTTCTCCGACTACGCCTATTTCTCATCCTACGCCCAGAGCTGGGTCGAACACGCGCGCCGCTATGCGGATATGGCCGTCGCAAGGTTCGGACTGGGCCCCAGACAGCAAGGTCATTGAGGTGGCCAGCAATGACGGCTACCTGCTGCAGCATTTCGTGGCGAAAGACATTCCGGTTCTCGGGATCGAGCCGGCGGCCAATGTCGCCGAAGCCGCCGAGGCGCGCGGCGTGCCCACTCGCACGGCCTTCTTCGGCGCGGAACTGGCGCGCGGCCTGCGTGCGGAAGGCATCTCCGCCGACCTGATGGCGGGCAACAACGTTCTCGCCCATGTCCCCGACCTGAACGACTTCGTCACGGGTCTAGCGATCCTGCTTGCAGGGGACGGCGTGCTGACCATGGAATTCCCGCACCTGCTGCGGCTGATCGAGGATACACAGTTCGACACGATCTACCACGAGCACTACTCCTACTTCTCGCTTCTCGCCGTGGAGCGGGTCTTTGCCTACCATGGTTTACAGCTGTTCGATGTGGAGGAACTTCCCACCCATGGCGGCAGCCTTCGCATCTTCGCTGGCCGTACCGACGGTCCGGACCGGGGTGAAAGCGACAGCTTGCGCAAGGTCCGAGCCGACGAGGCAGCGGCAGCGCTCGACAAGCTGGAGACTTATGACGGCTTCCAGGCACGCGTCGAGGCGGTGAAGGCGGGACTTCTGGACTTCCTGGCACGGGCCGAGACGGCCGGGGAGGTCGTCGCAGCCTATGGCGCGGCGGCGAAAGGCAACACATTGCTGAACTTCTGCGGCGTGACGGCGGACCAGATCACCTTCGTCGCCGATGTCAGTCCCCACAAACAGAAGCACCTTCTGCCCGGCAGCCGCATTCCGGTGATCCCGCCGGACGAACTGAAATCGCGCAAGCCCGACCATGTGCTGATCCTGCCGTGGAACTTGAAAGACGAGATCACCGGCGACCACAGCTATATCCGCGAATGGGGCGGTGACTTCGTGATCGCCGTGCCGGAGATTACGGTCCTGCCATGAAGTTCACTCCCACCGCGATAGCCGAGCTGATGGTGATCGAAACCGAACCGATTGCCGACGAACGGGGCGAATTCGCTCGCAGCTTCTGCACGGTGGAGTTTCGCGAGGCGGGGCTGGGCGCATTCGCACCGGTGCAGATGAACATATCGCGCAACGCAAAAATGGGCACCCTGCGCGGCATGCATTATCAGGGCGCACCCACGCCGGACCCCAAGGTGGTTCGCTGCACGCGCGGGCGCGTCTATGACGTCGCGGTGGATTTGCGGCCGAATCCTCGACGTTCTGCGAGTGGTTCGGGCTGGAGCTGATGGCTGACCAACAGAACGCGTTGTATGTCCCACCGGGCTGCGCTCACGGGTTCATCACCCTGGAAGACGACAGCGAGGTCTTCTACCTGATGGGTGCGCCCTATGTGCCGGAACTGGCGCGGGGCGTACGCTGGGACGACCCGGCCTTCGGCATCCACTGGCCGATCCCGCCGGTCACCATGGCGGCGCGCGACGCGGAATATCCCGATTTCGAGGCAGCGGCCTGATCATGGGCGGGGTTGTTCACAGCCTGAGGCGGCTTATGGGCGCGCCTCCGCGCCGTGACATCCTGCCCGACTACATCTCTATCGGGCGCGGCACCTACGGTCTCGACCGCAACAGTTTCGCCGGGCTGGCGCCCGAATGCCCCGTGACCGTCGGCAACTATTCCTCCTTCGGGCCGGAAGTTCGGATTTTCTGCAAGACCGACCACCGCACGGACCTGCCCTCGACCTTTCCCTTCCGGACCATGCTGCTGGGCGATGCCGCCAATGCCGACGCGGTGACACGGGGGCCGATTAAGATTGGCCATGATGTATGGGTGGGCGCACGCGCGACGATCCTGAGCGGCGTGACCATCGGCAACGGCGCGGTGATCGGCGCGGGCGCGGTCGTCTCAAGCGACATCGCCCCCTACTCGGTTAATGTTGGCGTCCCCGCCCGCCATATCCGCATGCGCTTTGAAGACGCGCAGATCGCGGCCCTGTCTGAAATCGCGTGGTGGGACTGGCCTGAGGAGATGATCCGGGCCGAGATCGAGACGTTCTATAGCGACGTGGACTCGTTCATCGCCCGGGCAGGGGAGATATCCCGATGAGCGACGTACGGCCGACGCCGACTTTCAAACATCCGCTTGTCACCGGGGCGTTAGGTTTCATCGGGATGCATCTGAGCTGCCGGCTTACCGCCGCAGGCGTGCGGCCCGTGGCGCTGGTCCGACCGTCCTCGGACAGCGCACGCGTCGAAGCCCTGCGAGAGTTCGCCGATATTGCCAAGGCTGAAGACGATGACGATCAGCTTGCGGACCTGTTCGTGCAATCCAGGCCCGATGTCGTTTTTCATCTTGCCGCTCGCTATATTGCTACCCACACACCAGGCGATGTTCTAGGCCTGATCGCCGACAATGTCGGACTGACGGCACGCATCTGCGAGGCCGCGTCAGGCACAGGTTGTCGGGCGCTCGTCTATGCCGGTACCGCATGGCAGAACGCGGGCAGCGCGCCGGGCGATGATACTCCTTCACCCAACACCCTCTACGCGGCGAGCAAGCAGGCCGGAGACGAGATCATCGATTACTACGCCCAGGCCCGGGACCTAGACGCGATCACCCTGAAGATTTATGACAGTTATGGCCCGGGTGACCCGCGGCGCAAATTCCTGACGGTCCTTGACGGCACCATGGCCCGCGGTGAGACCATGAAAGCCTCTCCAGGTGACCAGAAACTTCACACCGTGCATGTGGACGATCTCGTCGACGGGTTCGTGCATGCCGGGAACCTGCTGACAACGGGTGAACGCAGCGGCCGGCACAGCTTTACGCTGCCGTCACCTGCTGCGATCACGCTGCGCGAACTGGCGCAGACATGGGCACGGGCCGCTGGGGTAGAACTGTCCGTCGAGTGGGGTGCCACGCCGTACCGGCCGGGCGAAGTAATGGTGCCGTGGGAGGGAACCCCGCTTCCCGGCTGGAGCCCGCGGATTTCGCTCGAGGACGGACTGCGCGCCCTCCAGGTCTGACCTAGGCCCCGAACAGGTACGCCACGCCGCAGTCCCGGAACCCAAGCGGTCCATGGACGAAATCCCAGCCCGCCGCGCCGTAGATCAGCATCGGGCGCAGGATCATCAGCTCGACCCCACTCGCCATGCAGACCTCATCGATGTGCCGCTCCGCCGCTGTCACCTTATCCACCACGGTGTGTTCATGTGTGTTGCGCGTGTCCGCCTTACCGAAGATCGAGGTCATACTGAAACAGACGAGCCGCCGCGTGCCCCCGCACAGCCAGTTTTTCCCCATGTCCCGCCAGACGCCAAATCGGTTAGAAATTCAGCGCACCGAGGGCTCCGGTTTAAGTGGAAGTTCGGAAAATTCCCCTGCGCGGGCCATCACATTCTCCGAGACCGTCTCTCCCCATTTTTCAAGGAGATCCTCGGCCAGGGATATGCCGCCGCGCCCTGCCCGCATCAGCCAGGACAGGCCTTCGACTAGCGCATCCTCGTCACGTGCCGCCGACAGCAACATCAGAGACAGGTTGTATTGAGCCGGCGCGTGGTCTTCAAACGCCGCCGCGCGGTACAACGCCTGAGCTGCGTCCCTGTCTGCAGCAATCCCGCGGCCGGCTTCGAGCATACTGGCCAGTTTGAACTGTGCGTCCTTGTGACCCTTCCTGGCCGCCTGCTCGAAAAGCTCCGCGGCCAGGGCAAGGTCCCGGGGGACATCCGTGCCGGTCTCGTACTTGATGCCAAGCAGAAACTGGGCCGTCGGGTTTCCCGCCCTCGCCTCCTCGTGATACCAGCGCAGCGTCGCTGTGTATCTGGACGGCGGGGCGTACTGTGCCAGTGCGACACCGGACAGGAACACACACGACAAAAGCACTAACGCAGCGGCATCAAACCTACTGGCAGCCCGTCTTCTCATGTTGCGCTCCTGTCTCGGTTCTTCTGAACACGTTCAGGTCCCTACGGATGTAGGGACGGCAAACAACCTCATACATATTTCGAGTCGGACGAACCGCCGAGGGGTCTTCGGGCGGACGGTCGGGCTAGCGCTCGACTGCAACGGGCGGCGGCCCCTCGAAACCGACTAGACGCCCCCGCCATCTGCGATCAGCGCAGCATGGCAATCCCCGGCTCCAATCCTCCCGTAGCAATAGATCGGTGTGGCCGGTTTCGGCTGACTCTCTTCGGCAGCCACACCACGTCCAGGACCTCATCGACGTGGGAGCGTCGCCGCCGATAAGGTTGGCGCAGGCGCAAAGCGTCAGCGGCAGGCTCACCAGTGGTTCGCGTGCTTCAACCGAATGACGCATGCGCTCCCTCTCAACCGTATCGCGCTGAATTCTGAATCAGGACGATTAAAAAGACTTTTCGCGCCTACGACGCTGAACAGACGCGGTCAGGCGTTGACGTCGAGCGGCCGCGCTACCGCGGTCATGGCATCAGTGGTTGGTCCAGCGGAGCTCCGCTGCGATCCGCTGCCAGATCCGGAGCCCGGTTCGCGACCGGCTGCATCACGGAATCGATTCCCAGAATGTTCACACCGCGCAGCAGGAACGGCAGCACTGTCGTCTCCAGCGTGTTACCGCCCGCGAGTCCGCATGCGGCGACGGACCTGCCATACTTCATTTGCGCCAGCACAGTGGAGAGCGTCTTGCCACCCACCGTATCGACGCATCCCGCCCAGCGTTCGCGTTCCAGCGGGCGTGCCTGGGCTTCGGCCAGATCCGCACGGTCGATGATTTCGGACGCGCCGAGGCGGCATAGGTATTCGTCTTCCGAGCGGCGGCCCGTCGAGGCCACCACCGTGTGGCCCAGGTTCGCGAGGATTGCGATGGCGACACTGCCGACACCACCCGCCCCACCGGTGACCAGGACTTCGCCCGAGTCCGGGGTCAGCCCGTGCGCCTCCAGCGCATCGACACACAGCATGGAGGTAAAGCCGGCGGTTCCGACGGCCATCGCCTGGCTGGGCGACAGCCCGTCGGGCAGCGGCACCAGCCATTCCGCCTTCACCCGGGCCTTCTGGGACAGGCCGCCCCAATACATCTCGCCCACACGCCAGCCGGTCAGTACCACCTTGTCGCCGGGCTTGAAGGCATCCGAATCCGAATGTTCGACGGTGCCGGCAAAGTCGATCCCCGGTACATGCGGGAAGTTCCGCACCAGCCGGCCGATATTGCCTTTGACGATTATGCCGTCCTTGTAGTTAAGGGTCGAATACTCGACCGCAACGGTGACGTCGCCTTCGGGCAGGTCCGCATCGGTCAGCGGACGCAGTTCAGCCGAAAAATTGTCGTCGGACTGGTCGAGGACCAGCGCGGTGAAGGTCTCGCTCATATTCGCCCTCCCGAAAAAGAAAATGGGCCGCCCCCGTCCTCAGACGTTCGGAGCGGCCCGTATCGGTCGTTCGCTCTAGCGCAGGGGCTCGAGGATCGAGACGTAGCTCGACACGGCGGAGCCGCCCATATTGAAGATCGCGCCCAGCTTCGGATTGTCGAGCTGAAGATCGCCGGCCGTGCCGGTGAGCTGCATCGACGCGATCGCATGCATCGACAGGCCCGTCGCGCCCAGCGGATGGCCCTTCGCCTTCAGACCGCCTGAGCGGTTCACGGGCAGCTTGCCGTCGGCATAGACCCAGCCTTCCTTGATTGCGATTTCGCCCTGACCCTTCGCGGTCAGACCCATCGCCTCGTAGGATAGCAGCTCCGCCGAGGTGAAGCAGTCATGTACCTCCGCGAAGCCCAGATCATCGAGGGAGACGCCGGCCTCGGCGAAGGCGCGCGAGAAGGCTTCGGCCGGTCCCTCGAAATCGATTACCGTGCGCCGGGACATCGGCAGGAAGTCCTGCACATGCTGGTGCGCGCGGAAATAGACCGCCTTGTCCATCTTCAGCGCAGTATCGACATCGGCCAGCACGATCGCGGCCGCGCCGTCGGAGACCAGCGAGCAGTCGGTGCGCTTCAGCGGACCGGCCACGATCGGGTTCTTTTCTGACGCGGTGCGGCAGAAGTCGTAACCCAGATCCTTCTGAAGCTGCGCATAGGGATTGTCGCAGCCGTTCTTGTGGTTCTTGGCCGCGATCATCGCCAGCGCATCGGACTTGTCGCCATACTTCTGGAAATAGCTCTCGGTGATCTGGCCGAAGATTTCGGCGAAGCTCGAAGCCGATTCCTCACGCAGATAGGACGCCTTCGACAGGATGCCGCCCAGCACATCGCCCGCCACTTCGGTCATCTTCTCGACGCCGACGACCAGCACGATGCGACCGCGCTTGGCGGCCAGATGATTGATGCCCTGATAGATCGCGGCCGAACCGGTCGCGCAGGCGTTCTCGACATGGGTCGCCGGCTTGAAGCGCAGATCCTTATGGGCCTGGAGCACAAGCGAGGCCGGGAATTCCTGCTGCACGAATCCACCGCCGAAGGTGCCGAGATAAATCGCGTCTACGTCCTTGGGCTCGACGCCCGCATCCTTCATCGCGCCGGCTGCGACAGAGACGATCATGTCCTCGATGTCCTCGCCTTCGCGCTTTCCGAACTTCAGATGATCCCAACCCACAATGCAGGCACTCATGGCTCGCTCTCCTTGATGGTCATATTTTCCCCGGCCCTGCCGTCCGGCAGGCAAACACGGCGTTTTCTGTTTGCGTGTATGTGCAGCGCACAAAATCTGCGCGGACTATAGGGCCGTTGCCCACCTGAGTCAGCCTTGCTTGGGGCATGCCTCGAATGTCGAGACATGGAACCGCAGGTTTACCGGCGCCGGAAAGATATTATCAGGCGGCCTTTTTCGCCGCTTCCAGCGATGCGCGGACGTTCTCCGCACCGTCGATTCTCAGCACATGATGGTTATGCCAAAGGGCGTAAAACAGCAGCAGCCAGGCGGCAAAGCCCTGTCGCTTTCCGGATTTCGCGAACAGCAACTCGACGGCGCGCGGTTCGCACATCTCCGCCACACCGGGCTGGTAGGCCACGAGTGATGCTATGTCCGATCCCGCGTCGTTGATCCATTCCGCGACCGGCACCGAGAACCCGCGCTTGCGCCCGAACGGCATAGCCTCGGGCAGACGTCCGTCGAGCCAGCGGCGCAGCACCCATTTCCCCAGGCCGTCGCGCACCTTCAACTCGTCTGGCAGCCGGAATGCCACCGACGCAACCTCGGGGTCGAGGAAGGGGGTACGCCCTTCGACGCCGTGCGCCATCAGGCAGCGGTCCACCTTGAGCAATAGGTCGTTGGGCAGCCAGTCGGCACAGTCGGTCGCCTGGACAACCTGCAGACGCGTGAGGGTCCCTGTGTCGACTGTCTGTTCCACCGCCGCGAACCCGTCGCGCCAGCCTGCGGGCCTCTCGCGCAGGACACCGAGACCGTCAAACACGCCGCGTGCGCGCATGCCGCGGCCACCGCGCCACCACGGCCGGGTCGCGCTGCGGTAGCGGCCATACCCTGCGAACAGCTCATCGCCGCCCTCGCCGGTCAGCACGACCTTCAACCCCTCGCGCCGTACCGCCTCGGCGAGCATGAAGGTCGGCACCACGGCATAGTCCGCCGTCGGGTCGTCCATCGCCGCCGCAACCCGGGGCATTTCACGCCAGAAATCGTCCGGACCGATGGCTATGTCCACGGTCTGCGCGCCAGCCGCATGCGCTACCTCGCGCGCGTGCGCGCGCTCGTCGCCGACGGACGATCCGATGAACCCTGCGGTGAACGCCTGCACCGGCTGATCGTTCAGTTCAGACATCAGCGCCAGCAAAACAGAACTGTCCACGCCACCCGACAGGAACATGCCATAGGGTACCTCGGAACGCTGATGCACATCGACGCTGTCATGCAGGGCCGTGTCGAGACGGTCGAGCGCCTCACCTTCGTTCCATGTTGCCGCTCCGTCCATCGGGAGCGCCGCACGCCGGCGGCGCGCAACCACCCTGCCGTCGCGCACCACCACGGTCTCGCCGGGCACAACGCGGCTGATCCCCTCGAAGATGGTCTCCGCCCCGGTGGTGAACTGGAGTTGGAACAGTTCCGCGCGCGCGTCGGTATTGATGCGCGGCTCGATCAGACCCGCGGCGATCAACGCCTGCGGTTCCGAGGCGAAGGCAAATCCCGCCGGCGTCTGGGCGTAATACAGCGGCTTGATACCGAAGGGATCGCGCGCCAGCACCAGGTGGCCCTCGATCGGATCGTACAGCGCGATAGCATACATGCCGCGCAGGTGGTCCACGAAGTCGAGGCCGTGCCGGCGGTAGAGATGCAGCGGAGGTTCGCAATCCGAATATGTCGCAAAATCCGCTGCATCGAGTTCGGCGCGCAACTCAAGGTAATTGTATATCTCGCCATTGGCGACAAGCACGGCTCCGCCTGGCTCGTAAAGCGGCTGGTTGCCGGTCTCAAGATCGATGATCGCAAGCCGGGTCTGCCCCAGCGCGACATTGCGCGCCGCGTAGGTGCCGTCTCCGTCGGGACCACGGTGCCGCAGGGCGGACACCAGCCGTCCCAGCGCCGCCTGATCCGCCTCGGCGCCTCCCGTTGCCATCAATCCTGCGATCCCGCACATAACGGTCAGCGCACGCTTTCGAAAAAGTCGAGATACTTCGCGACCACAACGTCTTCCGTGTATTCGCTCTCATAGCGGGACCGGCCCTCTGTGGCCAGTGCCGTCGCCAGATCCGGAGAACTAAAAAGTTTCGCGATGGCCTGAGCCATCGGTTCCGGCTCTTCCACCGGGACCAGAAGCCCGGCCTCGTCATTACCGATCAGGCCGGCCGGTCCCGCCGCCGTCGCCGCCACGACGGGCTTTCCGGCCGCCCAGGCTTCCAGCACGATGTTGCCAAGCGGCTCGTGGCGCGACGAACACACGAACACGTCACAGGCCTGCATCAGGGCATCCGAGTCGTCGCGCCATCCCAGGAAACGGACACGGCCGGACACGCCAAGCTCTTCGGACAGGCGGGTCAGCGCTGCGGCTTCCGGCCCCTCACCGGCGATCCACAGCCAGTGATCAGGCAGATCCACCATGGCACGCAGCAGCACGTCGAAACCCTTGTTCGTGTGCAGACGTCCCATCGCCAACAGCAGCGGCACATCAACAGGTGTATCAAACCCGACACGCGAAATCGGTTCACGCTGCGGCGGGTGCACGAAGTTCGCCAGATAAACAGCGCGCGACGCATCGAAGCCGGTATCGACGATGTGCTTCACAATGTCCTGCGTGTTGCCGATCAAGTAGTCGCAGTGCCGGTAATATTTGAGATCGTAGTAGCCGCCGATCCGGCCGATCAGCTTGTAGGAACTTTCCCCCTCGGCCTTGGGCGTGGCCCAGCTAGCGCGGCTCATCCAGCTTAGAACGATGTCGGGACGGTATCGGCTGATTTCCCGCTGCAGGGCCGGGCGGGTCCGGAAATCCATGCGCCCCCCGAAAGGCAGCTCGACCGGCATCACGCCGCCATCACGCAGAGCGCGCGCACGCGCCGGGTCGCGCCGGATCACCACATGCTGGTCGACACCTTTTTTTTCGAAGGCGATGGCAAGACGGACAAAGAACGCTTCCGCGCCGCCGACCTCCGCTCCTGCCATAGTCTGAACCAAACGCACTGCTACTCGTCCTCGAGGTTTGCTTTTAAATAACTGAGAATCGGGTAGAGCGCCGCCATTAGGGCGATCAGGAACCCGTACTGGCCCTCGCGATAGCCGCGACGGGCGACATAACACTTCCAGAAACGCGAAAACATCCGCCGCACATTGTGCTGGAAGCTGCCGATGTCACCCGACGCGCGCAGATCGCGTGCGCGCGCGGTCGTGTAACGATCAAGCCGCGCGATCATGTCGGAGATATTCCGGTCCACAAAGTGGATCATAGGCTGGGTCAGGCGACCCGCTTCGCCGGACAATTCCAACGGCGGATGAATGCGCTGGTCGCCCCAGACCTTGGCCGGGCCGCGCGCCGCGTCCTTCGAGAATAGGCGCACAGTGGCGCTCACACCCCAGGCCGCGCCCCAGCCGAACTCGACCAGCCGGTCGCCGACATAGTTGTGATAGGGAATGAGGAAGTGCCCGTAAGGTGCGTGCGCGATCGTCTCACGGATTTCGCGCGCCAACCCGTCGCTCACCCGCTCGTCAGCATCCACTTCGAGAATCCAGTCACCGTCGCACAGCGCGATGCCGTGGTTGCGGCGATCCCCCTCGATCTCCCACGCCCCCACTTCGGTGCGTGCGCCATGGGCATTCGCGATCTCGGAGGAGCGATCCGTGCAGCGGTCGAGGATGACCACGATCTGGTCCGCGAACGCCAGGCTGTCGAGACATGCACCGAGCTGGTCTTCCTCGTTGTGCGCGACGATGAGGGCCGACAGACGCGGTGCTGCGCCGCTCCCGCTCATACCGCCTGCTCCAAGGTACGCCGCCGCAACTGCATAGCCGCCTCGACAACCCGGCCGACGGGAAGGCTGTCCATCTGGGTCGCAGCGGTGCGGTGATCGTAGCCCGGCGCGCCGACAATCTCGTCCAGGTCCTTGTCGGTGCGGACCCAGCCGGTATTAGGCCCCCAGGGCCCGTAGCGCTCGGGCAGGCTGGGACCAAACAGGCCTAGCGTCGGCGCGCCCATCGCGGCGGCCATGTGCATCAGGCCGGAATCGTTGCCAATATAAATCTCGCAGCGCGCGAGGCAGGCCGCCGCCGTCAGCAAATCTACTGCTCCTATCAGGTCGATGACGCGCGCGGCGGGCAGAGCGTCGAGGAGCGGCGCGGCGATGGCGCGCTCATCGGCCGCCCCGAACACGGCGATGCGCGCATCAGGCATCGGGCCAGTATCACACGTCAGTTGCTGCACGGCTTCGAGGAAATTTTCCGCCCGCCAGATTTTCCCGGCCCAGTTGGCAGTCGGACCGATGGCCAGGACACTCCCGCCCGCCGGGATCAGGGTTTCGGCGCAGCGGCGATGCGCATCGCTCACCCAGATGCGCGGCGCAGGCGGCGCGGCGGCCAGCCCGAGGGCGCGCGCGAAGGTCACAACAGCATGTTCGCCCAGCTGTGCGGACGACGATGGCGCCACGAAGCGGCGTCGCACGACGATGGCCCATGGAATGACGGACCGGCGCAGATCGACCACCATGTCCCAGCGCCGCACAAAAACCTGCCGCCACAAGCGCAGCCAGTGAAGTCGGCACGGGGCCTTGGTCATCGCGATCAGCGACTCCAGCCCGGGCACCACCTCGAACAGCGGCGCCGCCGCCACGCCACAGGCAATGGTAAGTCGCGCATCGGGATGTTCCCGAGTTAGGTGATCCAGCAATCCGGAGGCAAGCACCGAATCACCTATGCGGTTGGGTCCAATGAATAAAATCCGCATGATACTGACGCTTATACGCAAAGGTGGCGCGGCGCGACAAACATTGGATTCCTCTTATCTGCGGTAAACTTGTCTCCTCAAGGTTCAAAGACCATGTTTGGTCACAAAACCGAAACCCGCATGCCGCCTGAGCGAGGCTCCAGACGACGACATGACAACCCGGTACATCCAGATCCCGCGCGACATCGTCGAGATCAGAGGTCCCGACACACGCACGTTTCTGCAGGGCCTGATTTCGCAGGATGTGGAGAAGGTCACACAGGACCACGCGGCCTACGGCGCGCTGCTCACGCCCCAGGGCAAGTTCCTTCATGACTTCATCCTGATTGCTTCGGGCGACAGTTTGGTTCTCGACACCGAGGCCGGGCGCGGCGCGGAACTCATGAGACGCCTGTCACAATTCAAGCTGCGCGCGAAGGTCGATCTGGCATTGCGAGAGGACCTAACCATTACGGCTGTGTTCGGAGATGATGCCAACGCCGCTCTGGGCCTGGTGCCGGTCCCCGGCACAGCCCTTTGGGACGGCGGCCAGATCGTCTTCACCGATCCGCGCACCGCGCAACTCGGCGCCCGCATCCTCGCCCCCTCTGCCAGGACCCACGCGTTTCTGGAAGGCAAATCCTTAGATGCTGGAGTCCCGGAGGACTACGACCGGCTACGCATCGCGCTTGCGGTCCCCGACGGTACTCGGGATATGGAGCTCGAGAAATCGACCCTGCTCGAATCCAACATCGATCTGCTCAATGGTATCGACTGGGAAAAAGGCTGCTACATGGGCCAGGAACTGACCGCGCGGACCAAATACCGCGGTCTGGTCAAGCGTCAGCTCCGCGCCTTCCGCGCAGACGGACAACCGCCCGAACCCGGCTCCGCCATCCATGCCGGCGAAAAGTCGGTCGGCGATGTGCGTTCAGTCAGCGGCGACCATGTGCTCGCATCTGTTCGCACGGAAACGGACGAAGACGCGCGGTTTACCGCGGAAAATGGGACAATATTACTACCGTTTTCCTGATGCGCTGTTGTGTTCTTACGCGGAACAGGTTAATCGGTTCACGCCTTGATTAGTTCCACATATCATTCCTGACATGCGTTTTTTTGCATGGAAACTCATTGATCGTCAGTAACACTGACCTTATATGAGCGGCGTCGAATTCAAACCGAGCGTAGGAGAATAACGATGACGACCAATTACAACACTCTCTCCGAACAGGAGATCCTGCGCATGGCGGAACGTGAACGGGGCAAGGCGATTGCAGCCTTCTTCCGCAAGCTGTTCACCAAGCGCGACGAAAAGGCCACCGGTTTTGCCGGCGGTGTCGTTGCCGCGGAATAACGCGACCGACAGCAGGAAACAAAAAAGGCCGCGCCCCTCGGGGCGCGGCCTTTGCCGTTTCAGGGTCCGGATGTCCGGGACCGGTTATCTCTTCTGTTCCACCACGGCCTGCGCCGCCGCCAGGCGGGCAATCGGCACGCGATAGGGGGAGCAGGACACATAGTCCAGGCCAACAACCTCACAGAACTTGACAGAGGCCGGATCGCCGCCGTGCTCGCCGCAGATGCCGAGTTTCACATCGTTTCGGGTCGCACGGCCGCGTTCGGCGGCAATCGAGACCAGCTCGCCCACACCGTCGATATCGATCGATACAAACGGATCGGTCTCCACGATACCGTGGCGTTCGTATTCCGACAGGAAACCGGAGGCGTCATCGCGGCTGATGCCGAAGGTTGTCTGGGTCAGGTCGTTGGTGCCGAAGCTGAAGAACTCGGCCGTCTCGGCCAGTTCGCCCGCGCGCAGCGCGGCGCGCGGCAACTCGATCATGGTTCCGACCTGATATTCGAGACGCCCCTTCATCTCCGAGAAGACAGCTTCGGCCACGGCATCGATACGCTCCTTCAGGATATCGATCTCCCGCTTCGTCGCAGCCAGCGGGATCATGATCTCCGGAAGCACCGTCGTGCCGTCCTCGCGTGAAACAGTCAGCGCGGCCTCGAAGATCGCACGCGCCTGCATCTCGTAGATTTCCGGATAGGTTATCCCCAGACGACAGCCACGATGGCCGAGCATCGGGTTCGCCTCGTGCAGCTGCGCCGCCCGGTCGGTCATGGCCTTCGGATCGCGCCCGGCAAGCTTCGCCACCTCGGCGATTTCCTCGTCCGACTTCGGCAGGAACTCGTGCAGCGGCGGGTCGAGAAGCCGGATCGTCACCGGAAGACCCGCCATGATGCGGAACAGTTCCACGAAATCCTGACGCTGATATGGCAGAAGTTCGGCCAGCGCCTCACGGCGGCCCGCCACATCCTCGGCCAGAATCATCCGGCGCACGGCTACGATCCGTTCGGGATCGAAGAACATGTGCTCGGTCCGGCACAGACCGATACCCTCGGCGCCGAACTCGCGCGCCGTCGCCGCATCTACGGGCGTCTCAGAATTAGTGCGCACCTTCATGCGGCGGATCGAATCCGCCCAGCTCATCAGCGTAGCGAAGTCGCCCGACAGTTCCGGCTCGATGGTCGGGACATCGCCCTCGATCACCTCGCCGGTCGCGCCGTCAATGGTTATCACGTCACCGGCCTTCAGCATCCGACCACCAACACGCACCTCACCGGCAGCATAATCCACGGAAATCTCGCCCGCGCCCGCCACACAGGGACGTCCCATACCGCGCGCCACGACGGCGGCGTGGCTGGTCATGCCGCCACGGGTGGTCAGGATGCCGCGCGCGGCGTGCATGCCGTGAATGTCCTCGGGGCTGGTTTCGATCCGCACCAGGATCACATCTTCCCCACGCTGGGCTATGTCCTCGGCCAGATCGGCACTGAGCACGATCTTGCCCGATGCCGCGCCCGGCGAGGCCGGCAGACCGCGGCTCAGAACATTGCGCGGCGCGTCGGGATCGAGACGCGGATGCAGGAGCTGGTCGAGCTGGGAGGCCTCGACACGCGTGACCGCATCTTCCTCGGAAATCAGCCCCTCGCTCACCATCTCGACCGCAATCCGGATCGCGGCGGCGGCAGTGCGCTTACCCGCACGAGTCTGCAGCATATACAGCTTGTTCTGCTGCACAGTGAACTCGATGTCCTGCATGTCCTTGTAGTGGGCTTCCAGGGTCTCGCGGACGTCGGCGAGCTGGCCGAACACATCTGGCATCACCTCTTCCATCGCCGGAAGGTCGGAGCCCTGCCGCTCTCGGCCGGCCACCGTCAGGTGCTGCGGCGTGCGGATGCCCGCAACCACGTCCTCACCCTGCGCGTTCACGAGGTATTCGCCGTAGAAGATGTTCTCGCCCGTCGAGGGATCGCGGGTGAAAGCCACACCCGTGGCGCAGTCGTCACCCATGTTGCCGAATACCATCGCCTGGACATTCACCGCCGTGCCCCACTCGGCGGGGATGCCATGCAGGCGGCGATAGGTCATCGCACGCTGGTTCATCCAGCTTCCAAAAACCGCGCCGATGGCGCCCCAGAGCTGCTCGCGCGGATCCTGCGGGAAGGCCTGGCCAAGTTCCTCCTCAACGATCTTCTTGTAGGCTTCGACGATCACCTGCCAGTCATCGGCGCCCAGATCGGTGTCGAGGATCAGGCCATTGTCGGTCTTGTGATCCTCAAGGGTTTCCTCGAACAGGTAATGATCCACACCCAGCACCACATCGGCATACATCTGGATGAAGCGCCGGTAGCTGTCGAAGGCGAACCGCGCATCGCCGGACTTCTTTGCCAGCCCCTCGACCGTCTCGTCGTTCAGCCCCAGGTTCAGAACCGTGTCCATCATGCCCGGCATGGACGCCCGCGCACCGGAGCGCACGGAGACCAGAAGCGGATTGTCCGCCTTACCGAAGCCCGCGCCGACCGCGCTCTCGATGGCCGCCAGCGCCGCCTCGACCTGCCCGTCGAGTTCGCCCGGGTAGGTTTCGCCGTTCGCGTAATAATAGGCGCACAACTCGGTGGTAATCGTGAAACCCGGCGGGACCGGAAGGCCCAGGTTGCTCATCTCGGCAAGGTTCGCTCCTTTGCCGCCGAGCAGGTTGCGCATGTCCGCTCTGCCGTCCGACGCGTCGGCGCCGAAGCTATAGACCCACTTCGTCGGTTCTTTCGTCATAGCCGCTCCGTCAGCCTTCGATCCGAGAGAAGTCTGCGACATTGTTCATTACCTCTTGCACGCGCGCGAGTAGACGCAATCGATTTCCCCTGATTCGGGGGTCTTCAACATTCACCGTGACCTCGTCAAAGAAGGTATCGAGCGGCGCGCGGAGCTCGGCCAGGTGCCTGAGCGCATTGTCGAAACTGTCCTTCTCCATCATGGCCGCCACGTCCGTGCCCATCGGACCCAGTCGTGCCGCCACAACCTGTTCGGCACCATCCTGCAGCGCCTTGTCGTCCTCATAGTCGGTACCGGCGTAGTCGTTACCGTCTTTCTTCGTTTCCGCCCGAACAATGTTTGCGGCCCGCCGATAGGCAACCAGCAGGTTCGACCCGTCATCGGAATCGAGGAACGCGCCGATGGCACGGCAGCGTTCCACTACGGACACCAGATCGCCCGGCATCCGCTCGCCCAGCACCGCGTCGATCAGGTCGTGCCGGAAGCCCTGGTCACGCAAATAGACCTTCAGTCGATCTGTAAAGAAGCTCATCAGGTCTTCGACGATATCCTCCCCGGCTTGCGCATGGCCCGATGCCGCGCTGGCGAGCAGCGCTCTCAGATCGACCCGCAGCCGATTTTCGAGAATCAGCCGGATCACGCCCAGCGCGGCGCGGCGCAGCGCGAACGGGTCCTTGGAGCCGGTCGGCTTTTCATTGATGGCCCAGAACCCGGCGAGCGTATCCAGTTTGTCCGCCAGCGCCACGGTCACGCTCACCGGTGCCGACGGGCAATGGTCGTTCGGGCCCTGCGGCGAATAATGCTCGGCGATGGCCTCGGCCACGGCATCGTCCTCGCCCTGGACGCGCGCGTAGTAGCGGCCCATCACGCCCTGAAGATCGGGGAATTCGCCCACCATGCCCGTCACAAGGTCGGCTTTGGCGAGTTTCGCGGCGCGGGCCGCATAGCTCGCGGAAGCATCCCCAACCAGCGGCGCGAACTGTTCGGCCAGTGACGCGATCCGGGCGACCTTCTCGCCCACCGTCCCGATCTTTGCGTGAAAAACGATACCGCTAAGGCCTTCGACCCGGCTTTCCAGCGGCGTCTCGCGGTCTAGGTCCCAGAAATACTTTGCATCGGACAGGCGCGCACGTAGCACACGCTCGTTACCCCCGATGATCGCTAAAGGATAGTCGGCAGCGATATTGGCGACAAATGCAAACTTTGCCGCCGGACTGCCGTCGCTCGCACTCAGTGCGAAATACTTCTGGTGCTCGCGCATGGACGAGACCAGCACCTCGCGCGGTAGATCCATGAAGGCTGGGTCAATGTCGCCGATCAGCACGACCGGCCACTCGACCAGTCCGGTCACTTCCGTATAGAGGCCGTCATCCTCGGGCACGGCCATGCCGGCCTCGGCGCAGGCCGCGGCCATCTGTTCACGGATCATCGCCTCGCGTTCGGCCGGATCGACGACCACGAAGGCCGCCTTCAGTTTTTCGCGATAGTCATCGAAGCCCGAGACCGCGAAGGCGTCCGGCGCTATGAAACGATGCCCGCGCGTGACGTTTGAAAAAGCCAGCATGCCGCTGCCCGTATCGATGCCGCCGTCCAGCACTTTGCCACCGAACAGGGCCAGCACACTGTGCAGCGGGCGCACCCAGCGGAAGCTGGTCTCGGCCCAGCGCATGGACTTCGGCCAGGACAAACCTCGCGCCACCTCGGTTACAATCTCAGACAGCACCTCGCGCGCATCGCGGCCCTCTTCGGTCCAGCGCGCGACATAGAGGCGGCCCTTCTTGTCTTCCTGCACCTCGCACTGGTCGAGGCCGACCGGCACGGAGCCGAGGAAACCCTCAATGGCCTTCTCCGGCGCGTCCGTGCGCGGCCCCTTACGCTCGATCTCGCGCGAGGGCTGGCGCTCCGGCAGGCCGGTCACGCTGATCGCGAGACGGCGCGGCGTCGCATAGGCCGCGATCCCGTCATGGGCGAGGTCGTTGTCGTCCAGCGCCTTGCCGATGAGCTGCGCCAATTCACTCGCCGCACGGCGTTGCATGCGCGCGGGAATTTCTTCCGATAGGAATTCGACGAGGAGGTCCGCCATCACGCGTCTCCCGCCGCTTGCTCACCTAACCACGTCTCGCAGCACGCCTTGGCCAGTTCGCGCACCCGCAGGATATAGGCCTGCCGCTCGGTCACGGAGATCACGCCGCGCGCGTCCAGCAGGTTAAAGGTGTGGCTCGCCTTGATGCACTGGTCATAGGCGGGCAGCGCCAGACCGTGGCCGACCAGCGCCTTGCACTCCTTCTCCGCGTCCGCGAAATGGCGAAACAGGATTTCAGTGTCCGCGTGCTCGAAATTGTAGGCGCTGAACTCCTGCTCGGCGCGCAGGAACACGTCGCCGTACTTCGTGCCTGCCGTGTTGAAGTCCAGGTCATAGACATTCTCGACGCCCTGCACATACATCGCCAGGCGTTCCAGCCCGTAGGTGAGCTCGACCGAGACCGGGTCACAGTCGAACCCGCCGACCTGCTGGAAATAGGTGAACTGGCTGACTTCCATCCCGTCGCACCAGACTTCCCAGCCCAGTCCCCACGCACCCAGCGTCGGGCTCTCCCAGTCGTCTTCAACGAAGCGGATGTCGTGGGCGCTGGAATCGATCCCCAGCGCGGCCAGGCTGTCGAGATAGAGCTGCTGGCTGTCTTCGGGCGACGGCTTCAGGATGACCTGGAACTGGTAATAGTGCTGCAGGCGGTTGGGGTTCTCGCCGTAGCGCCCGTCGGTCGGGCGGCGCGACGGCTGCACATAGGCCACCCGCCACGGGTCTGGCCCCAGCGCACGGAGCGTCGTTGCCGGGTGGAACGTTCCCGCGCCCACTTCCATATCGTAGGGCTGGAGTATCGCGCAGCCGCGATCAGCCCAGAACCTTTGCAGGGTCAGGATCAGGTCCTGAAAACTCAGCGGCGATGCCGACGAGCGCGTCGCATCGGGTGTCATATTCGCCATCTTCGGAGAAAGTGTTTCCACGGGCCTAAAGGCGCGGGGAAAATAGAAGTAGGCCCCGGTAGGGTCAAGCGCGCGGAGTCATACAAGATGGCTAATCTTCGAGCTTCTTTCCATTACGGACGACATAGGTGTCCGATTCCGCGTCGTACTCGGTCTCATAGGCCTTGGTATCGTCCTCGCGCGGCCCTCGCGAGGCGTCACCGGAGGGCCGGTCCGAAGATCCGGCGGCCTCGCTCTTGCGGCTGAGGACCTTGAACAGCATCAGCACACCGCCGACGATCAGCGCCAGCACCAGCAACTTGGTCAGTGAAAATCCGAACATGGAACCGTGGTTCTTCCCCTAGAGCCCTAAACGCGACCAGATCAGGCGTTCTTCCACCGCCGTCAGGACACGATCCGCAAAATCCGCCTCGATCGCCGGCGCGCGGGTCCGCCCGAACACCGAACGCAGGAAGGAACGGCGTTCGGCGACCGGCACCAGCCGGACATCGTTACCATATTTCTCGCGCATCACACTGCGCACATCGCCAATGGCGTCGGCCAGACCGAGCTCGACCGCCTTCTGACCGGTCCAGAACGCACCGGTGAACAGGTCGGGCGTATCCTCATGCAGGCGTTCGCCCCGCCGCGCGCGCACATAGGCAATGAAATTGTCGTGGACCGCGGACTGGGATTCTTTCAGGCGCTCGATGTCCTCGGGCCGTTCGGGCAGGAACGGGTCCAGAACCGCCTTGTTCTCGCCGGCCGCGTACACCCGGCGTTCGATGCCGTAGCGCGCGATCAGCTCCTGGAAACCGAACCCCGACGAGATGACACCGATGGAGCCGACGATGGAGGCCTCGTTCACATAGATCTCGTCGCCCGCACACGCCAGCCAGTAACCGCCCGACGCGGCCGCGTCCTCGGCGAACGCGAAAACAGGCACATCGTTCTCCTCCGCCAGCGCACGAATGCGCGAGGCAATGAGCGCCGACTGGACCGCGGAGCCGCCCGGTGAATTCACCACCAGTGCCACGGCAGAGAGCTTCCTGATCTTGAAGGCCCTCTCGATCCGCGCGGCCTGGGCGTGGATATTCAACATCGTGCCGCGCAGTCGCGACGTCGAAGGGCCGATGGCACCGTCCAGGCGCAACACGGCAACCCTCGGGGCATTCTTTTGTCTCAGCAGGAATCGTTTCAGGTCCATGCCCGCAACTTCGGTGTTCCCGTGCCCCGAATCAAGTCACAGTCAGGTCAGGAGACACCCATCGCGGCGCCATCCTCAAGGATGGACTTCGCTTTCGCAGTGAACGATCCGTCCGCTTCATGCAGCACCAGGCCCGCACACAGCTTCGCCGGACCGCGCGCGCCCTTGCGGGCATGTATGATCACCCGCCTCGCCGCCTCTCCGGCGTGGGGCCAGACTGGAAACACCCGCACATCGCCGACATGCGGGACAAGCGCCGCCAGAACGTCGTCGATCCGGTCCGCGCGATGGACAATCGCCAGATGGCCGCCATCGCGCGTACAGCCCGCCATGAATGCGACCCAGCGTTCCAGCGGCACGGTCTCCACAATCGCCACGTCGCGCGGCGTGTCCCGCAGGTCCGTGCGCCCTTCGGGCAGGTAGGGCGGATTGGAGATGACCCAGTCGAAGCCCGTCGCCAACGCCACCGGCAGACCGGCCGCCACGTCGCCCAGCTCGGCCGAAACACGACCGCCGAAACCGTTCATCGCGATGCTTTCGCGCAACCGCGCCACCGCATCGTCACGCAGGTCGATGCCCGCGACCTCGGCAGAAGGCAGCCGCCATGCGAGACAAAGGGTCGCACCGCCATCGCCACAGCCAACATCCAGCACCCGCGCACCCTTATCCGCCCGGATCGATGCGGCGAGAAGCACGGCATCCACCGAGACGCGGTAACCTTGCGCCGCCTGCAGGATTTCCACCCTGCCGCCAAGCAGGGCATCCCATGTCGGATCCGCGCCGATGTCCTGTGCCCCGCTCATACCCTGTTACCGTTATCGAGGATTTCTGCCTCACGCAGCAGTCCGCGCGCTTCCTCATAGTCTTCGTCGAGGACCATCAGGCGGCGCGGAAAGATGCCGATGGTGCCTTCCAAAACCGAGATGTTCGCGTCCATGACAACATGCTCGATCGCCGCATCCTTTAGCAGGGCCACGGCGAGCGAAAGTTCGACAGGGTCTTTGGTACGCAGCACGTCACGCAAAACTTGTGATCCGGATCAGCCGTTCAAATATTATCGGTCGCCTTGACGCTCTCCCCAAAGATCATATTCTCCCCGAGACGTCCTTGTCCGCCAAATAGCAGAAGGTATGGGCCCAGATTGGCCATCTGCGCGGACACCTGCTGGAGATGAATTTTGGCTGTCATTGCCCGACTCTCGGGATCCAAGTCCGGCTCGAGCGCGAATGCACTGGACAATCTCAAGGAGCTGTGCGCCGCCGACCTGGCACGCGTAAACCAGACCATCGTGGACCGGATGCAGTCGGACGTGCCGCTGATCCCGGAACTCGCGGGCCATCTGGTCGCTGCTGGCGGCAAGCGCCTGCGCCCGCTCCTGACCCTCGCCAGCGCGCGCATGTGCGGGTATCAGGGCGACAAGCACATCACGCTGGCCGCCGCCGTCGAGTTCATCCACACGGCCACGCTTCTGCATGACGACGTGGTCGATGAATCCGACCTGCGCCGCGGGCGCAAGACAGCCAATGCCGTGTGGGGCAATCAGGCGAGCGTGCTGGTCGGCGACTATCTGTTTAGCCGCTCCTTCCGCCTGATGGTGGAAAGCGAATCTCTGAAGGTCCTCGATGTACTGGCCAACGCCAGTGCCGTGATCGCCGAGGGCGAGGTCGCACAGCTCACCACCGCGAACGACACGACGACCAGCGAGGAAGCCTACCTCTACGTCATCAGGTCCAAGACGGCGGCGCTATTCGCCGCGGCGTGTGAGGTTGGCGGCCTCATCGCCGGTCAAAGCGAGACTGTGACTAACGCGCTCGAACAATACGGCGCCAATCTCGGCATCGCGTTCCAGCTCGTCGACGACTACCTCGACTACGCCTCCAGCGCCGAGGCCATGGGCAAGGAAGTCGGTGACGATTTCCGCGATGGCAAGATCACGCTTCCCATTGTCCTGGCTATGCGGCGTGGTGATGACGAGGAACGCAGCTTCTGGCAGCGAACGCTGGAAGACGGCGAGCAGAAGGACGCTGACCTGGAACATGCCGCGGCCCTGCTCCAGAAACACGACGCGCTGACCGACACGCTGATCCGGGCACGCGGCTACGCCGACACCGCGCGCGCAGCGCTGTCCGACCTACCTGACAACGACCACCGGGCCGCGCTCGAAGACGTCATCGATTTCTGCGTGGACCGCGCCTACTAGGCGCAACCCGCCTCCTATAGGTAAGGCGAGAACAGCCGAGCGATCCCGTCACGCAGACGCACGGGAATCGATCGGCTACGCATCTCATCAAGAGTCACCGCGCGCGACGCACGGCGCTCGCGTTCGAAGATCCTATCCAGTTCATTGATCAGTGCTTCGCTACGGCATTCGACATTCAGTTCGAAATTGAGCCGTAGGCTTCGCGGGTCCCAGTTCGACGAGCCGACCAGTGCCCAGTCATCATCGACGAGCATCAGCTTCGCGTGGTTGAACGGGCGCGGCCCGAACCAGATGCGACACCCGTCCACCAGCAACTCGTCAATACGCGCACGCACCGCCCAGTCCACGAAGAACAGGTTGCTGTGTTTAGGGATGATGATATCGATCTCGACGCCCCGGATCGCCGCGAGGCGAAGCTGCGCCACGATGATCTCGTCCGGTAACAGGTAAGGCGTCATTATGCAGATACGCGAGTGCGCTTCGGATATGGCGGCATGGAGAATCCACCGCATCCGTTCAATGGGTTCGTGCGGACCGGAGGTGATGACGCGCGCATCGACTTCCCCCAACGCCTCCGGCACCGGGAACCATCTCGACCCGTCGAGCAACTCGCCCGTGGTGAAGGCCCAGTCGTCGGCGAATGCCTCCATCAGCTGCGTGACGACCGGTCCGTTAAAACCGAAATGCAGGTCGCGCACCGGCCGCCATGGCGATGTCTTGACCAGGTTGGCCATAGATATATTGATGCCCCCGGTAAAACCGGTCCGACCGTCCACGACCAGAATTTTCCGGTGGTTGCGCAGGTTTAGGTACGGCATGCGCCAGGGCCAGAACGAATGCAGGTAACGCGCATGACGCACGCCGCAGGCCCGCAGCGCGCTCGCCGCCGTCGGGATCGCGTACATCTGGCCCGCACCGTCCAGCAGCACACGCACCTCGACGCCGCGCTGCTGCGCACGCTCCAGTGCATTAATGAACTGCACGCCCACATCGTCGGGCTTGAAGATGTAGGAGGCCAGCGCAACCGAATACTGCGCGGTCTCGATCGCCTCCAGCATCGCCGGAAACACCTCATCGCCATCTTGCAGGACACGGACAGCGTTGCCATGCACGGTCGGAAAGGTGCCGAGGGCGTCAATCAGCTTTCGCCGAATGTGCCGGGGCGATCCGGGTTCGAGTTCGTCGGCAGGCGCTTGCAGGGATTCCCGCAACCCTGAGCCCGGGCCCCAACCGTACGTTGTCGAAGTGCGCGGGCGCGCGCGCTCGGCGCGGCGGCGGATCCGGTTGATGCCGAACAGCAGATAGGCAATCGCCCCGAGGACCGGCGCCAGCAGGATAAGGCCGACCCAGGCGATGGCGGCGCCTTCGTCCCGCTTCATCAGGATGACCGAGATCACCAGCACCACGCTCACCGCACCGACAAGCAGTGAGGCGGCCAGGGGCCAGTAGGTGTTAAACAGGTCGATCATCGGCATCAGGGGCGTTATTGATTGGTTTTCGTGATGTCTGGCCCTTCCTGCAACCTGCGATCCCAACCCACGCCACGCAAGTCCAAACACATATGCCGGAAATACAAAACGCCCATCCGGGAACCGGCGGACCGGCCCTGGATGGGCGCATATCTGTGAGGCGAATTCCGGGCAAATGTGGAAAGGCGGCATATTTCGCAATGGCCCAAACTTGGTTGTGGCACTCAGGCCGCGCGAATGTTTGGATGCGCGTGGAGGAAAAGGTATGCCCACCGCGACAACCATCGCCGCGAAAATCACGGCCCTGCTTCAACAGGTCTTCTATCCGCGCACGGACAGCCCCAATGCGGCCGCCCGCGCCGTGCGCAACGGCGCAGTCGCCGGATGGATCATGGTGGCGGTGCATTTCGTGCTGGGTGCGGTCCTGATCATCCTGATTGTTGCCGAACAGGAACGGGTCAGCGGCGATGCGCTCATCCCCGCCACCATTCAGCTATTCGTCGCCTTCGCCTATGGCGCACTGGCCACATATGCCTGGCGAGCCTCGCGCGGCGCCATTGTCACGATGTTAATTCTGCTAGTGCTAGACACGCTGTTGGTCATGGCCCGTGTGCGCGGCCTTGATCCACAATTTGCGGTACACCTCATCGCGCTAATCCTCGCCTTGGGAGGTGCGCGTGGCGCGTTTGCGCACGCGGCCCATCAACGAAAAACAGACGCCTGACCATGATCCCCGTTTCCCTTCGACCGCTCGCGCTCGCGATGATCATGGTTCTCACCACGCTGACAACCGCCTGGGCGCAGTCTAACGTGGCGGACGAGCGTGCCTTCCCCCGTGGCGCCGACGACTACGCGGCGGGAGATTTCGCCGGTGCGCACGGTGAGTGGCGTGCGCTTGCCCTGAAAGGCCATGTGCGCTCAATGAACAACGTCGCCATTATGTATACCCGGCAAGGTGATGCTCCGCCTCATCCAGGCTCCTTGGTGGGGTCCGGCGGGCGCGATAGGATAGCCCATAAACGCCATGCAGGAGGCTGCGGGACCCATGAGTGACGACATCAAACCTCACGCAAAGCTGACCGAGGCGGGAGCGCGCAAGATCATCCGCGCCGCAGCGGCCAAAGCGGTCGAGATCGGCCAGCCCCAGTGCATCGCCGTCGTCGATGATGGCGGTCACCTCATCGTCTTCATGCGCATGGACGGCGCCTTCGCTCTGTCCAATGACACCGCCATCGCCAAGGCCGTGACCGCCGCCATTTACCGTGGGCCGACCGGTGAAATCGCCGAAGGCGTGGATATCCGCCTGGCCATCGCGACCCAAGGTAAGCGCATCAACCTGCCGGGCGGCCTGCCCATTGTCGTTAACGGCCAGTGCATCGGCGGTGTGGGCGTCGGATCCGGCACGGGCGAACAAGATCGCATCTGCGCCAATGCCGGGCTGGCCGCGTTGGACGGCGCACAGACATTCTAGTGGCAGGCACCATCGTGACAGATATGCGCGCCCTGCGACCTCACCTTCCCGCTTGATCAGGTCGATAGCGTTCACCTGATCATCTGGGCCGGTCGTGGCCGAGCGACCGGAAACAGAATCAACGCGGCTGCAACCGTTCGTGCGGTAGTTGCGCAGCGTGTCCGCCTGTACCACCATGCCTTCAGCAAACAGCCGACAAATGGCTGTCGCATACAGGGGACACGAGCGATGAGGAATTCACCCGACGGCGGCGACGCAATTCTCCAGGCTTTCCGCAGCCTCAACATCGACTACGTCATGTCGTCGCCCGGCTCCGAATGGGGACCCGTTTGGGAAGCCATGGCCCACCAGCAGCTCTCCAACGAGCCCGGACCCGTTTATCTCACCTGTGCACATGAGACCCTCGCGGTCGATCTGGCCATGGGCTACACGCAGATCACCGGGCGCATGCAGGCCGTGATGCTGCACACTGGTGTTGGCCTGCTCCAGGGCTCGATGGGTATCGAGGGCGCGCTGCGCGGCGCCATCCCCATGGTGATCCTGTCCGGCGAGGCGCTCAGCTTCGGTGACGACCCGGAGCTGGACCCCGGCTTCCAGTGGCAGGGCATCCTTAATCAAGTCGGCGGCCCGTCCCGCCTCGTCGAACCGCTGGTCAAATGGTCGAACCAGGCCGGCAGCATTTCCACGCTTCACCAGCAGGTCGTCTCGGCGGGCGAGATGGCCCAGCGCACGCCGCGCGCGCCGGTTTATATGTCCGTGCCGATCGAGGTGATGAAGCAGCCCTGGTCCGCGCCGGAGTCGCTCCGTACCGCTCCCGACGCCCCCATCGTCACTGCTACTCCCGATGACATCGCTGCTTTCGCGCAACGCCTGTCGGAGGCCGCCTGCCCGGTCATCATCGCAGAGGAAGCCGGCCGCACCGCCGAGGGCTTCTACGCGCTGGTCGAACTTGCTGAGAAGCTCGCCATCCCCGTGGTCGAGGGCCGCTTCGCACCCTATTCGAATTTCCCGCGCGATCATGCGCTGTTCCTAGGCGCTGGACGGCCCGATGTGATCGACGAGGCGGATCTTGTCGTCACCATCGCCTGCCGCCAGCCCTGGTATCCGTTGAAGGATACACCCAAGCGCGCCCATGTGCTTGCCATCGACGACACACCCTTCCGCGACCATGTCGTCTATCAGCCCTCCACCGCCGAGCAGTTCCTGGAAGGCGATGTGGCGACCAATCTCGCGCTGCTTGCCGCCGCCGTGCCCGCGCCGGACGGCGCCACCCTCGCCGCCCGCCGCGCACGCTGGGAGGAAGCTATGAAGGCCCGTGACGAGGCCAATGCAGCCGCGATCGCAAAGGACCGCGAGGCCGACACGATCTCACCCTCTCTCCTGTTCGTCATGCTCAACGAGGCTGCGCCGGACGATGCCATCTATGTGGACGAGACCATTACCCACCGCCCGTTCCTTATGCGGCACCTACAGCCGCACGGGCCTCTCAGCTACTTCCGTGTGCATGGTGGCCTTGGTCAGGCCATGGGCGTCGCGCTGGGCGTAAAACTCGGCGCAGGCGAACGCATGGTCATCTCGACCATGGGTGACGGCACGTTTATGTACAACCCCGCCGTCCAGGCCTTGGCCTTCGCTCGGAAGCAAGGCCTCGCCACGCTCACCGTCGTATCCAACAACCATGGCTACAACGCCATGCGGAAAGACCAGATGGGCTACTATCCCGATGGCGTCGCGGCGAAGTCCGGTCTCTATCTTGGTCATCCGATCACGGAGTTCGACTATGCCGAACTAGCTGCGCCCTTCGGCGCCTATGGCGCGAAGGCCGAGACCCCGATAGAACTGGAAAAGGTCCTTGACGAAGCCGTCGCGGCCGTGAAGGGCGGGCGGTCTGCGCTGCTGAACGTGTCCCTCAACGCCTAGCAAAACTCGCGAGCCCTCCAGGGCAGTCCCCACGACCGAAAGGAACCCAGCCACTGCCTCAAGCATCTAAGGCTGTGTGATAGATGCCAAAATATCTCGGAGAAGGGTATAGGCATGGGAAAACTGAGCGGATGTCGGAAAGAAAGGCCCCCGGAGACGATGCCTCACGGGGGCCTGAATTAGCGAACTGAGAAACTATTAACCAGCGGCGGTGTAGGCACTCGCAGCTGTTTGAGCTGCGGCGACGACGCTCGGCATGTCTATTTCTTCGAGGTAGTCAGCTTCCTCAAAAGCACCACTTGCCTTAATTGCAAGAACAAGACCCATCGCCGTTTCATGGTCTTTGACCTCCACGCGGACAACGACGTCGTACTTTCCTCGGACAAAGGCGATGTAGTCAGCTTTGCCACCAACTGCATCCATCAGTTTTTTGATTGCAGCCTCACGATCGGAGCCACCAATCAGCCCCTTCAGCGCATGTGGAGCATATTTCCCTAGAAGTAGTGCTTTCATGATGTCCTCTCTGCATTGTTCACGGCTGCCGATCTAAACCTACCTCATGAACGTGACCAAACCTAATTTTGAAGGAGGAGTCCTCTCGAGGTCTTCTCCTGATGTGTTAGGTTGGTCGCCAACAGAGGAGAGAAACGATGGCCGATTCACTGACGGAAGCACTTGCTGGGGGCGATCTGAGCCTTACGACGCTCAAGGCGCTGCTGGATAACAGCTTTGATTCAATCCTGATCACAGATTCAACCAAGGCTGGAAAAATCCTGTATGCCAACAAGGGCTTTAAGGCTCTGACCGGTTATTCAGCGAAGGAAGTGATCGGGAAAACCCCTCGCATCCTGCAAGGTACAGCCACTGACAAAAAGGTACTGGATCGCCTCCGTAAGGCGCTGACAGATGGAAAGCCTTTCGAGGGCCGAGCGATCAACTACAAGAAGAACGGAACCCCGTTCATCATGCATTGGCGCGTTGTCCCCGTTAAAGTCGGCCGTAACACCAAGGTATGGTTAGCGATCCAGCGAGAGGGATCAGCAGTCGAGTAGTTTTCCTGCTGCTAGTTTGAACAGGGCCTCCCATTAGGCCGTAATCGAACTAACTAAGCTTAAGACCTGTTCTTTTGGTAATTGATGCCAATTCCATCTCCTGTGGCACAGGAGTGGAACAAGACAGGTGTAGTCCCCACGACCGAAAGGAACCCAGCCACTACCATAGGCATCTAAGGCCTTGCGATAAATGTCGAAATACCTCAGAAAAGGGGATAGGCATGGTCGGGAAGAGAGGATTCGAACCTCCGGCCCCTACGTCCCGAACCTTAAGTGTGTCTGACAAAAGATCGTCTTACCCTGAAGAAAACTGTTTATTTTCAGTTTTCTACCGAGGGTGAAGAGATAAGGAAAACTCCTAGGCCTCGTCTTGTTCCACTCCTGTGCCACAGGAGATGGAATTGGCATCAATTACGAAAAGAAATGGTCGTTACACCGCCCGAGTAAGACGTCGGGGCACACCTCTTCAGACTAAGACGTTCGATCGCGTCGGTGATGCCCGACGATGGGCGTCTGAGGTGGAACGTCAGATTGATCTCGGCCATCTGATCACCAACGACTGCACAGTCGGTGACCTTCTCAGCAGGTACGGCCAAGAAATCACGCCGACCAAGCGGTCTGCTTATGTCGAGACCTATGTCGTCGATCGGCTTCGTCGTTCATGGCTATCCAGTATTTGGCTGTCAAAGCTGACCTCGGGTCATCTCGCACAGTATCGGGACGAAAGACTGCGGGATGTTGGTGCATCCGCCTGTAATCGCGACCTCTCGATCATCAGCCACGCCATCCGCATTGCGATGTCGGAGTGGGGCTTCAGTTTGCCCGGCAATCCAGCAGCCAATCTAAGAAAACCGACACAGCCAAAAGGTCGAACCCGCAGACTGGAGGGCGATGAAGAGGAAAGGCTGATGATGTCATGTCAGACGTCATCGAACCCTTACCTTCAGCCGCTGGTAATCCTCGCCATTGAGACAGCTATGCGAAGAGGTGAGCTGCTCGGTCTTCGCTGGGAGCATGTCCAGCTCGACAAAAGCTACGTCCATCTACCGATGACCAAGAATGGTGACAGCAGGGACGTGCCGCTGTCGCCAAAGGCACGACAAACCATCGAGGCACTGCCAAGGAGCCTGAGCGGTGTCGTCCTGCCGGTCCACCCCGAGGCACTAAAGGGCCTTTGGAACAGAGCAACCGGCAGGGCCGACATCACAGACCTTCGGTTCCATGATCTCAGACATGAAGCAACAACACGGTTCTTCGAGAAAGGACTAGGCGTAATGGAGGTGGCAGCGATCACAGGTCACAAAGACCTCAGAATGCTGCAGCGGTACGTCCAACTGAGACCTGAGGACCTTGCTCGGAAGCTTGGTTAATCCGAGTTTTTTGATTCCCCATGCGCCTTTCGTATGGCGCCTATTGGTTTTTGGCTCTTAACAGAATCAACTCGGTCTAGGTAAAAATTTTATCAGCAATACGGAGTTGGGTTATGAAAAAATTTACAATTATCTGGGCTTTTCTTGGATTTTTTGCGTTTGTTAACCATGCCTATTCGGATGATTTCTCGGTATCACATGTTGATTCAGAATGGAAAAATGGAAAATCAAACGTTCCCAAAAAAGGAATTTGCAAATACCACGGTGGAAAGGGGATGTCGCCTGAACTCACGCTGTCAAATATTCCCGAAAAAACCTCTGCATTTTTGGTTTCTTTCACAGACCGGAATTATGGAACGTATGGAGGGCATGGTGAGTTCAAAATCCCGTACGATGGTACGAGCAGTGAGTTCACCATAAAATCTGTAGAGGGCGAGACAAAAAAACTTCCGGAAGGATATGAAGGAATAAAGACACACCACGGCAGTATGACCAATTCAGGTTATTATCTCGGCCCATGTTCTGGTGGAAGGTGGAATTCCTACTACGTGAGAGTTGATGCTTTAACTAGTGAGGGAAAACGTATCTCGTCCGCTAAAGTTGATTTGGGGAATTACTAGCAGTCCCCTTTTTAAGAATTCAGGCCCCCGCGATGCATCGTCTCCGGGGGCCTTTCCTTTTGGCCGGTGCCAATCACATCAAGATAGTGGGTGATCTGCCGATCCATTTCGTCGGGATCTAGATTTCTCACCTCGAAACGCCGGACGGGTTCGAGATTTTCGAGCCTGCCCAGAGTTGCCAGCGAATTATGCGCGACCGCCAACGCACCTGACGCGATCGCACGACGATACAGGTCCTTCAGTTCAGCAACGACATCGAAGTCTTCTGTCGCCTTCAGAACGGCGTCACGGTGGCTCTGGATGATGACCTGCACGTCAGGATTCTTGAGTAGCTCACAGGCTCTCTTAGCTGCACTGGAAGGGCTGTATCCGGCCTGTATGGCTGCTGCACGGCCATTACCGCCACAGGCGACGTACGCGTGGGCAAACCGGGTTTGTTTCTCGTTTAGCGGCATCGACAATCTCCCTGATGGGTACAGAGCTATTGTCGGTCCTGCGGGGCAGTAATGGTCTTCATCCACCGGGGACGACAACCTTGTTCCAATCTTGTTCCACGCCGGATGGATTCACATTGGATTCCGGGTGGCATAGAATCCAACGGTCGTTATTAACCGAGGAAGTGGAACAAGCAGGGTAATTGTCAGAAACGCCTATCCGAGTACATCGCAGACAGGGCAGTCCCCACGACCGAAAGGAACTCAGCCACTACCAGAGGCATCTAAGGCCTTGCGATAAATGTCGAAATATCTCGGAGAAGGGGATAGGAATGGTCGGGAAGAGAGGATTCGAACCTCCGGCCCCTACGTCCCGAACGTAGTGCTCTACCAGGCTGAGCTACTTCCCGACACCAGCCGCTCGGTTTATTACAATGCCCATCGCACCTTTGCAAACGCGGAAAAGGGTTAGAAAACGTCTGCCATAATTAGCTCTTTGTGAGCATGCAAAAGAGCGAAGGCGAAGCCCACGGCCAACTCGAACTTCGCATCTTTCTCAAACTGTCGGAGGCATCCAAGCCCCCATACAGGGCCTCCCTCTCGGCGAGGTGGAACAGCGCATCTTTGTCACCCTGGGCCAGGATCTACGTCTAAAGCGCTTGCGAGACAGCCATCGCAGAAACTTTAGAGAAACATAGAGCCAGTCTAAGTCACGACTAGCAGCTTAAGGTGCGTCGGCGCCGACAACGGTGAGCTCAGGATGTCGGACTCCGCGAAGATGACCGCACCGTGCGGGCATGGGGATACATCAAGGCCCGAAGCCGACAATCAGCGTGGCGTCGTCGCGAAATGAACTTAGGCCTATCTGGCATGAAACGTCGATGCAAATCCTACAAAAACCGAAATACGCATTTTGGTAACAGCAAAACGACAAACGCGCCGGCGTTGTGAACCCTGAATTGGCCCAGTAGAATTCCTCAGGTTTTCACCATCGGCACCGGACCGTTTCATGGACATTGCAGATCACATCCGAACGATCCCGGATTTTCCTAAGCCGGGTATTCTTTTCTACGACATCTCCACTCTGCTGGCGCATCCGAAGGCGTGGCGGCAAACGGTCGATCTGCTCGCGATCGCTATTCGCCAGCATGAGCCAAACCTGCTGGCCGGGATCGAAAGCCGCGGGTTTCTTCTGGCCGCGCCACTCGCGCTTCAACTTAGCTGCGGTGTGGTGATGCTGCGCAAACAGGGCAAGCTACCCGGCAAAACCATCTCCCATACCTATGACCTAGAATACGGCTCCGACACGATCGAGATGCAGTCCGACGCCATCGAGCCGGGCCAAAAGGTCATTATCATCGACGATTTGCTCGCTACGGGCGGCACAGCGGGTGGCGCACTGACCCTGCTGCGCGAGGCAGGCGTCGACGTGCGCGCTGCGGCCTTCATCATCGAACTTGAAGGCCTGGGCGGGCGCGACCACCTCGACGTGCCGGTAACCTCACTGCTTAAGTTTGAGGCCTGAGCCTCAGCCGAACTTCCCGCAAAGTTCTTCATCCACAAAGGTGCGGATGATCTCCTCGACTGACGCATCGGTTTCCATGCCCAGTGCGCGGGCCCGCGCCCCGTCCGCGTACCACGGCCAGGCCTCTACAATTCGCTGGATCAATTCATCGGGATGGTCCTGGACCAGCCCAGCCACATTGTCCCCAGCATAGGCGCGCAGCGCCTCGAGCATCTCCGCGATACTGGGCGAAATTCCGTTCATCATCACCGAACGGTTGGGGCCGAGCGCCGCCCCGTCTGCGTTGTGCACATCAATGAAGGCTTGCACCGCGCGGCGCGGTGACAGGATCAGCATCCGCGTCTCAGGATCGACCGGGTTCACGGTTGGATAGCCCTGCAGCGGCTCGCGTAAGATGGAACTAGCGAAGCCCGAGGCCGCCGCATTGGGCTTGCCAGGGCGGATCACGATGGTCGGAAGACGCAGCGTCCGTCCGTCAATGAACCCCTTGCGGGTGTAGTCGTTTACTAGCAATTCGCCGATGGCCTTCTGCGCCCCGTAGGACGTCTGCGGCGTCAGTGCGGTAGAATCATTGACCGAGCGTTCACCGCCATAGACCGCCAGCGAACTAGTAAAGACGACGCGCGGACAACGGCCCGTCCGGCGCGCGGCTTCCAGCACGTTGCGCCCGCCATCCAAGTTGACGGCGTAGCCTAGATCGAAATCGGCCTCCGCCCCGCCGCTCACCACCGCAGCAAAATGGAAGACGGAATCCGTCTCCCCGTCGATCAGCGCATCGACCGTCGCGCGGTCGCAGATATCGCCCGAGATCACCTCGACGCGCGGGTCGTCCGGCGGCGGCTCCACAGGCTCAAACGCGTCAAAAAGCACCAGCCTGTCCACCTCCGACGGTGTGCCGTCGAGGGATGTCAGTTCAGGCTTCTGCAGGATCCTCATCGCCAGGCGACGGCCCAGCATGCCGGTTCCGCCGGTAATCACGACTTTCATCTCGTCCTCCCTTCCCTCACCTCTGCGGCTCAGGAAAACACGGGCTCAAGCCGGTCTAGTGCCGCCGACAGGGTATTCGCATTGGAGGCGAAACACAGCCGCAGCCACCCTTCACCCGATGGACCGAAGGCCCGGCCCGGCGCCATACCCACGCCCGTGTCCGCGATGAGCTGCTTGGCGTAGGCCACGCTGTCGGTCATCCCGTCCACGGCAAAGAAGGCATAGAAGGCGCCTTCCGGCCGCGCCAGTGTCACCTTCGGCATCGCCGCCAGGCGCTGGAACACCAGATCGCGGTTCCACCGGTAGCGCTCCACCATATCGGCCACGAAGGGCTCACCGTCGCGCAAGGCGACCACGCCCGCATGCTGCACAAAGGTCGTCGGCGAGGCGACGTTGAACTCGTTCAATTTGGAGAACACCGGCCCCAGATCCGCCGGATGCGTCAGCCAGCCCAGCCGCCAGCCGGTCATCGACCAGGATTTGGAGAAGCTGTTGATGACCAACACCCGGTCGTCCGGCCCGGCGATGTCCAGGAATGACGGCGCGCGCGGCCGGTCGTAGATCAGGCGCACATAGACCTCGTCGGAGACCACATAGATTCCGCGCTCGCGCGCGAAGGCCAGCAACTCGCGCTGCTGGTCCTCCTCCATCACCCAGCCGGTCGGGTTCCCCGGCGAGTTCACATAGACCGCGCGGGTGCGTTCGTCGCAGGCGTCCGCGATGTCGTTCATATCCAGGTGCCAGCGCCCGGTCTCGTCAGGCTTCAGGGAGACGTCGCGCGCTTCGCCGCCCATCACCTCGACGGTCCCCGCGCAGTTCGGCCAGAGCGGGCCGACGATCAGCACGTTGTCGCCATTGTCCACCAGCGCCTGCGAGACGAGCATGATCCCCGCCATGCCCGACGCCGATACGGTGATCCGGTCGATCCCGATCTCCCTCCCGATCAGCTTCGTCGAGTAGTCCGCGATTGTGTCGCGCAGCGGCGGGATGCCCCGGTTCTGGGCGTAGAAGACGTGATCGTCATGCAGCGCCTGCTCCACCGCGCGCTTGATGAAGTCGGGCGTCGGCAGGTCGGGCTCGCCGAACCACAGCGCGATCACATCCTCACGACCGAGATTCGCGTCCGCAACCTGGCGGATGCGCGAGCCTTCCAGTGCGGCGATGGCGGGCCGCATGATGCGCGGTGGCTGTTCGGTCATTCGGGCAGTCCTTCAAGCAGCGTTCCGTCTTTCCGTTAGAACACCGCCCCGCATATATCGGCAAGCCCCGGCACTCTCTTGCCCTGCGGATTGCCCCGCGCCGCCGCTCTGGGGCATATCTGGCCTCCTCCATTCCGCAAGCACCACGGTAACGACATGTCCGAACTCGCACCGCGCAGACTGACCGAAGGCCTCAACGGCGAACTAGGCTTCCGCCTCACCGAATGGCGCGAAGGCTTCGCCCAGATCGCCGTCGATCTCGACCACCGCCACAAGAACCGCCAGGGCGGCGTGCATGGCGGTGTCACGGCCACGCTGGTCGATGCGGCAACCGGTTTCTGCGGCGTCTTCGAACCGGATCCGGAGAAACGCCGCGGCAATGTGACCGTGTCGCTGACCGTCAATTTCGTGGGCCGCGCGAAGGGGACGACGCTTATCTGCTCCGCCAAGATCATCCGGGCGGGGCGGCGCATCTACTTCGCCTCCGCCGAGGTTCTCGACAACGAGGACAACCTCATCGCCACGGCCGAGGCGGTCTATGCCTATGTGGACCGCGACGCCCAGCGCCGCCCGCCGTCCAGCTAGGCCGGCCCGTCCATGTCCGAAGCGCGCTTCTACATCGGCCAGGTCGTCCGCCACCGCATGTTCGACTATCGCGGCGTAATCTTCGATGTGGACCCGGCCTACAGCGGCACCGACGACTGGTACCGGCAGGTCGCGCTGTCCCGCCCGCCGAAGGACGCGCCCTGGTATCACGTGATGGTCCATGACGCGCTCCACACCACCTATGTGGCCGAGCGCAATCTGGAGCCGGACTCGGAGCCCCAGCAGATCGCGCATCCCGATCTGGGCAAGCACTTCTCCGCCTTCGACGGGGCGCGCTACCTCAAGGAACACCGCGGGAACTAGGCTTCGCCTTGACACCCCGCCTTGACTTACCGGGGGTGTGAGGCCCATCGTTCGGGCATCCGCAATGCTGGGGTGCCCCGACTGCCCAAAAAAGGGCGGGGCTGAGAAAACACTCACAAACCTGATCCGGATCATGCCGGCGGAGGGAGTTGTTGCGGGGGTCTTTTCACAGACGCTCCACCGCCAACGCCCCGGATCGCCGACCGGAGACACCCATGCGCACGCTCCCACGCCGTCCGATCCGTTGTGCCCTCGCCGCCGTCCTGTTCCTCACCGGTGCACAGGCGCAGGCCGAGGACACGCTGCGCATCCCCGTGCTGGTCCCGATCACCGGCTTCCTGTCACTGGAAGGCACCAGCCAGAGGAACGGCGCGCAACTGGCGCTCACCGGCTCGAAGGTCGCGTTCTCCGTCGAGGACACCGCGACCTCGCCCGAAATCGCCGTTAACGCCTTCGAACGCACGGCCGGCACCGACGGCGTGGTGGCCATTGTCGCGCCGATGCTCGGCACCCAGATGTTGGCGCTGGTGCCGCTGGCCGACGAGTTCGCGATCCCCATGGCGACGGTCTCCGGCACGGCGAAGATCACCGAGATGGGCAGCCCCAACGTCTTCCGTTTCTTTCCCGGCGATGTGGTGGTGAAAGCCGCACAGGCCCGCTACGTGGTGGAAGAGCTGGGCGCGAAGAAGCCTGCGATTATTTACCAGACCACAGCCTACGGGCAGAGCGGGCGTGCCGAACTCGCACTCGACCTGACCGAGCTAGGCTCGCCGCCCATCTTCGAGGAGGGACTGGACGTCTCGGTAAAGGACATGCTGCCGGTGCTGACCAAGGTGCGCGATTCCGGTGCGGACGTGCTACTGCTCCACCTACATTCGGGCCCGACGGCGCTGGCTGTGCGCCACGCGAAGGCGCTCGGCCTCGACGTCCCTATCGTGGCGGGCTCGGCCATGCACCAGCCGGAGACGGCGGCGCTGCTGGAACCGGGAGAATTGGACGGCGTGTGCGCCGAGTCCGGCTCCTCGCCTGTTTCAGAAACCTCAGAATCCGTCCGCAATTTCGTCGATGCCTACCGCCGCTCCTTCGACCGGGAGCCGGATGCCTTCGCACTCGGCCAGTATGACGGGGTGAAGATGATCCTCGCCGCCATCGCCGCAGGTGCGCGCTCGTCCGACGACATCCGCACCCACCTTCAGACCGCACGGCATGAAGGCCTCGCCATGACCTACAGGTCCGACGGCAAGGGCAACATGGCGCATTCGGCCGTCATCCTCTGTTACGACGGGGCAGACCGTGTGCCCGACATCGTGAAGCGCTACGACAACCTGAGCGGGGTGCTGTAAGCGAGACATCCTCCTCGCCAAATGCCCCTCTCCCATAGGGAGAGGGGTTTGGGGTGAGGGGTTAAACTCTAACGGCTTATCCGCGATGGATCATAAACCCTCACCCGACTCGCGAATGCTCGCCGCCCTCTCCCTCAGGGAGAGGGTTGAATTGCGGGCCGAACCCAGCGAACGCACCGCATGATCGCGACCCAGCTCCTGGTGAACGCCGCCGCGCTCGGCGCGGCCTATGCGCTGGTCGCCGTCGGCTTCGTGCTGGTGCTGAACGCCACCACTGCGGTGAACTTCGCCCATGGCGAGACCGTGGTCGCGGGCGGCTTCGCGGCGGTCGCGATGGCCTCCCTGCTGCCGCCGGAAATCGCGGTACCAGGCCTGATCCTGCTGCCGGGCGTGCTCGCGGTCTCGGCGCTGCTCGGTCTGGCCATCGGCGCGCTGGCCTATCTGCCGATTCGAAACCGACCCCCCGTCTCCGTCTTCGTGACGACCATCGCGGTGGGGATCATCATAGCCAACAGCCTCAATGCCGGGTTCGGGGCCGCACCCCGCAGTGCCCCGCCTCTCATCGGCACCGGCGGGTTTGAGTTCCTCGGCGCCACGATCAGCCGTCAGTCGCTCGCGATTATCGCGACGGCCGCAATTCTGATCGCCGCGCTTGCCTGGCTACTCCAGCGCACGCAGCTCGGCCGCCAGTTTCGCGCCTGCGCCCAGGATCCGGAAATGGCGCGCGCGCTGGGTATCCAGCTGACCCGTATCACTCTCATGGCCTTTGCGCTTGGCACCGCGTTTGCCGGTGCGGCCGGGCTGCTACTGGCGCACCAGTTCTTCGTCAGCGCCTCGGATGGCGGTGTGCTGATCCTGAAAGCGTATATCGCCGTGGTGATCGGAGGATGGGGCAGCCTGCGCGGCGCGGCGGCGGGTGCCTTGCTGATCGCCATATTTGAGGTGGGCATCGCCGCGATTGCATCCCAGCCCGTGGCCGAAGGCGCGCTTTACATTACCGTCTTACTGGTGCTGTTCGTGCGCCCCCAGGGCCTGTTCGGCGAGCCACAACAGGTGCGCGCGTGACCCTGCGGAATCATATCCCGGCGGCTGCGGCCGGCAGCGTGCTCATTTTCTATGCCACGACCTTCGCCTCGTCCTACGACCAGCGCCTCCTCGCCCTGTCGGGTGTCTATGTAATCCTAGTCCTCGGCTACCAGTTCATCTTCGGCCATGCGGGCGCTCTCAGCCTCGCCCAGGGATCGTTCTTCGGGGCCGGAGCCTATGCGACCGGAATTCTCGCCTCCCGATGGGACCTGGGCTTCCTTTCGACCCTCCCGCTGTCGATCGCCATCGCCGCCCTCCTAGCGGCGCTTGTCGCCGCGCCAGTCCTGCGCCTTCGTACGCATTACTTTGCGTTAGCAACGCTCGCACTCGCCCAGCTTCTCCTGTTGGCGGCGGTGAACTGGGAAGGCCTCACCGGCGGCGCCAACGGCCTGTCCGGCGTGCCGCCCGTCTCTATCCTCGGTTGGCAGGCCCACCGCGGGTTCCCTCTGGTAGCTGTCGTCTGGGCTATTGCCGGAGTCGCCATGCTCCTCGCACGCCAGCAGATGAACCCGGCACGCCGGGCCGCCTTCGCCATAGCGCGCGAAACCCCGCTGGCCGCACCCGCCTTCGGCATTGACGCCGGATTGCTGCGGTTCCGGGCCTTCCTAATCAGTGCCGCGTTCGGCGGCGCGGCGGGGGCGCTGTTCGTGCACACCAACCGGGTCGTCTCGCCGGAAACCCTAGGCTTCGGCGTCATGGTCACTTGCCTAACCATGACCGTAGTCGGCGGGCGCACCCGCATCGCGGGCGCACTGATCGGCGCACTGTTGCTCACCCACATGCCGGAGTGGTTACGCGGGCTGGAGGCATATTATCTCGTCGCTATGGGCGCTCTGTTACTGACGATGGTGCTCTTCGCCCCGGACGGGCTGGCCTCCTTCCTCCCCGCTCCAAAATCACAAAGCGGGCCTGCCGCGCTTCCCGAGCACGCCGTCTCCGCCACAGGATTTGCCGGCCCACCCGCGACCCTCGACGCTTCCGGACTGCACAAGGCCTTCGGCGGTATCCGCGCACTGGACGGACTTAGCCTGACACTTGCAAGCGGTGAGATCGTGGGTGTCATCGGCCCCAACGGCGCGGGCAAGACCACGCTCGCCAACGCGCTGAGCGGGATTGTACCGCCCGACGCCGGGACCATGCATCTCGCAGGTCGCATGATTTCCTACCTCGCACCCCATGACATCGCGCGCGCAGGCCTCACCCGCACCTTTCAGGCACCGCAACTGCCGTCCGCGCTCGAGGTTCGAGAGATCATCGCCACAGCCCGAACCCACGCCGGGGCTCAGGCGAATGCCCCCACCGTCGAGGATGCGCTCGCCTTCTGCGGTCTGGCGGATATGGCCTCTGCGCCCGCCGGGACCCTGCCCCACGGTTTGCGCCGCCGGGTGGAGATCTGCCGCGCTATCGTCTCGCGCCCGTCCGTGCTGATACTGGACGAGCCCGCCGCCGGGCTAACCCTGGAAGAGCAGGCCGAGATCGGTACCCTCTGCCGCGCGCTTGCCGATGCGGGCATGGCGATCCTGCCGATCGATCACAATGTCGACTTCCTGAAACCGATCGCAGACCGTCTGGTATGCATGGCCGAAGGGCGCATTCTCGCCTACGGCAACCCGGACGGGGTCCTCGCCGACCCCGCCGTGCGCGCGGCCTATTTCGGGATGGACGCATGATGCCCGGCACCACTCCCACGCTGGAAGTCCGCAACGTCACCGTCCGTCATGGCGGCGTCACCGCTGTCCGTAACGCCAGCCTCACCGCGCATGCCGGGGAAATCACCGCATTGCTCGGGGTTAACGGTGCGGGCAAAACCAGCCTATTACGCGGGATCGTCGGGCTTGCCGCCACGGACGGCGAGATCCGCCTAGACGGCAGCGAGATCGGCGCACTGGCTACCGAGGACCGCATCAACGCAGGTATCGCCTGGGTGCCGGAAGGCCGGCGCGTCTTTCCGGGCCTCACCGTCGCCGAAAATCTCGAGGTCGCAAGTCAAGCAGACATCACCAGCCGTCGGGAACGCCTCGCCGGCGTGGTCGCGCTCTTCCCTCAACTGGCCGGCCGGCTCGGCGACCGGGCATGGCAGTTGTCCGGCGGCCAACAGCAGATGCTCGCCATCGGGCGAGCCCTGATGGCCCGCCCCAGGGTCTATCTCCTGGACGAACCCTCCCTCGGCCTGTCACCCGCCGTCGCAGCCATACTCGCCGAAAGTCTGCGCACGCTTACGGCAGAAGGCGCGGCCGTCGTGCTGGCCGAGCAGAATGCGGGTTTCGCGCAGCTGCTCGCCGGGCGTCGCTGCATGTTGCGAAATGGGGAAATAGTCGAGGACTGACCGCCCGGTCAGGGACAGCTCACCTGCACTATCCATCCATGCTCCAGCCCGTCCGGCGGCCACACCGTCGCGACCACCGGCTCGCTCAGGCCGAGGCGCGTGCGGTAGGCGCAGGCGATTTCACGCGCCACCGTAGGCGCGCGTGCCTCCGAAACATCAGCGGCCATCACCATGGAGAGGCTATCACCGTCCTCGACCGAAATTTCTGCCAGATCGCCGCGGTCCGACACCCATTCCAGGAACGCGTTCTCAATATCCCCGAAGGCGGGCGCCATGAATTCTTCCGGCAGTTGCAGGAACGCGCGGCTCACCCAACCATTGGTTCCGGCACTGTCGAAACCGCGGATGTGGACCCAGCGTCCTTGCTCATCGAACGCCTTAACGATATCGCCTCGCTTCAGCTTCGCGACGATCGGCTTTACGGTACTGGGCCCTGCGCGCACATTCAGGATTTTCGCGCGCACAGTGCCTTCCCAGCTGTTTTCGCCGTCTTCCGCCGAGGCGTCCGCGGCCCAGAACGCGGGCGCGGCCAGGGCCAGGACCAGAACGAGTATGCGTGCCGAAATCGCCGTAATCATCGTAATGTTTGTCGCGAAGGACCCAAATCCCTCTGTGCAGGATCGCGCACCGCCACACGGCGGCTGCCTCGACTTACGAAGCCTATCTTTCAATTATGACACGTCCTTCGATGCCCGCATAATGACCACAGAAAAGTTCCAGCTCCGCTACTCCCCGGTCGAGAACCGGATATTCATCATCGTCACCGACGAGGTTGGGCAGGAGGAGGTTTTCGGCCTCACTCGGCGGCTGGTCAAACATCTCGTGCCCAGCGTCGAGAAGGTTCTTCAGGCATTCGGTCATCTCGTCGAGCCGACCATGCCCGACACCCACCGAAAGCCTGGCTTTCGAGTACCGCCAACAATCAGATGCCGGGACCGCACCCGCGCCCGGAAATCCCGACGAGACCCCGCCGGCCGCGGAAGACGACAAGCCCGCCCACCGCGCGCCTCGTCAAGCGTCTGCGCGTTATCGACCGGGTGCAACGGGGTTCATGTGCTGCACATGACCGACGGACGCCGGCATCTGAACGTGCCGCTCACCGACGAACCGCTCACCCAGTTTTCTCATGGGATCGTCGGCGTTCTCGGCAACGCCGACGGGGATCTGGAACCCATCGACATCGGCGAGAGCGAATCCACGACCACGGCCACAAAAATTGACATCACGGCGGAGAGCCCGTCCAAATATCGCCAATGACCCGGCACATCCATCCCTAGAACACCCGGGCCGGCGACTCAGCCGGCAGCCGCTAGGTTCTCCATCATCCGTTCGCACGCAATTGAGAGACTGACATGCCCCGTCCTGAAGAACTGATCCACAAGTCCGAACAGGCCCGTGAAACCGCGCTGGAGACCGCGAGCCACCTTCTGGATATCGGCGCGGTGAACTTCAGCCCCGAAGACCCCTACACCTTCACCTCGGGCCGGGTGAGTCCCAGCTACATCGACTGCCGGCGCGTGATCGCATTCCCCGAAGCGCGCGAAGCCATGACGGCACGCGCCGTCCAGCTCATCGAGCGCGATATCGGCCTCGACAACATCGACGTCGTGGCGGGCGGCGAAACGGCGGGCATCCCCTATGCCGCCTTCATTGCCGTCGCACTGGGCAAGCCCATGGTCTATGTCCGCAAGGCGCCCAAGGGGTTCGGGCGCATGGCCCAGATTGAGGGTGCGCTTGACGACGGCGCGCGGGTGCTGCTGGTCGAGGACCTGACCACCGACGGCGGCAGTAAGGTGAAGTTCGTCGAGGCGCTGCGCAACGCGGGCGCATTGGTAGAGCACACCTATGTCATCTTCCACTACGGCATCTTCCCTGAAGTCTGGAAGACTATGGGCGAGATCGGGGTCAAGCTGCACGCACTGGCGACATGGTGGGACGTGCTGGAGGTGGCACGCAGCCAGCACACCTTCACCGACGAACAGCTCGATAGCGTCGAGGAATACCTCGACGCGCCCGACAACTGGACCCCGATGGGCGGCTAATCCCGGTCTTGGGCGAATGGTTCACGGCCTCGTGAGCACGTGCCGCCTCGAGATCGCCACCTTCACAAGGTCAGAATTCCCGCAACAGGATGGTAGGTCGCCCGTGAAAGCGCCAATCATTTTCACCGCCGCAGCCATGGCCGCCTTTCTGGCCATCGTAGGCGCCGGGTCGGCGCACGCGTCCGAAGACAAACTGGTCATCGGCGTCAGCCAGTTCCCCCAGGGCTTCCATCCCAATTTCGCCAGTCATGTGACCCTGTCGCTGGTCCTCGGCATGAGCCGGCGGCCGTTCACGGTCTATGACGCAAAATGGGATCTGGTCTGCCTGCTGTGTGAGGTTTTGCCATCGCGCGAAAACGGCATGATCCGAGACTGGACCACGCCGGACGGCAAGGACGGGCTCGCCATCGACTACACAATTCGCAAAGGTGCCACCTGGGGCGACGGTGTACCGCTGACCACGGAAGACGTGCTGTTCACCTGGGAGGTCGGCCGCAATGAGGCCGCAGGCGTCAACAACCAGGAGCTCTACCGCCGGATGGAGAAGATCGAGGCACGGGACGACCGGAACTTCACAATCTTCTGGAACAAGCGCGTCTGCGAGGCCGAGGCGATCAATGACTTCGAGGTCGTCCCCGCCCACCTCGAACGCGAGGCCGCGTCTGATCCTGCGGCCTACCGCACTCGCAACGCCTATGATAGCGACCCAACCCAGGCCGGTCTGTATTACGGCCCCTACCGGGTCACGCGTGTCGATCCGGGCGCGACCATCGTTCTTGAGCCCAACCCCAACTGGTGGGGAAAGGCGCCCCATTTCAAAAAGATCACCGTCCGCACCATCGAGAACACGGCCGCGCTAGAGGCCAACCTTCTGTCCGGCGAGATCGACTATATTGCGGGCGAGGACGGCATCTCCCTCGACCAGGCGATCGCCTTCGAGAAGCGCCACGCCGACAAATACAACGTCGTCTTCAAGCCGGGCCTGTTCTACGAACATATCGACCTAATGCTGGACAATCCCGTTCTGCAGGATGTGCGGGTACGACGCGCGCTGCTTTACGCCATGGACCGGCAGTCGATCAGCACCCGCCTGTTCGAAGGCAAGCAGCCCGTGGCCGATACGGGCGTCCATCCTCTGGATTTGATGCACACGGATGATGTGCGGAAATACCCGTTCGAGCCGGAGACGGCGAAGAGGCTGCTCGTCGAGGCCGGCTGGACCGACATTCGCGACGGCATCCGACACAACGCAGTGGGCGAGCCGCTTCGGATCGAGATTATGACCACCGCCGGCAACCGCGTGCGCGAGCTGGTCGAGCAGGTTATCCAGTCTAACTATCGCGATATCGGCGTCGATCTGCGCATCCGCAACCAGCCCGCGCGCGTCCTATTCGGCCAGACCATCAGAAAACGTGAATTCGGCTCGCTCGCCATGTTCGCATGGTTCTCCAGCCCGAAGAACGTGCCGCGCACCACGCTGCACTCGACGATGATCCCGTCGGAGGCGAACAACTGGTCGGGGCAGAACTACGGCGGCTACCGCAGCGGGAAGATGGATGAGGCCATCGACAAGGTGGAGGTCATGTGCAGCGACGCGGACCAGAAGAAATACTGGACCGAGATCCAGCAGACCTATGCCGAGGACCTGCCCGCGCTACCGCTGTATTTTCGCGCCAACGCCTTCGTGATGCCGCCCTGGCTCAAGGGTGTGACACCGACCGGACATCAGTACCCGAGTACGCTGTGGGTCGAGAACTGGACGGCGGAGTGATGCCAACCGACATACGTCATGCCCAGACTTCTTCCGGGCATCTACGACCATCGGCTCCTGCGATGATCACGATATTTACAGCCACGTGTATGGCCGGAACAGGTCCGGCCATGACGGGTTTTTGAGTTCCTTTCTGATAGGCCGCCTGTTCGGCATGGCCGTCGTGCTGGCGGTCATGTCCTTCGTCGTGTTTATGCTGATCGGCCTGATGCCGGGCGATCCCATCGACATCATGATCGCGTCAAACCCGTCGCTGACGCCGGCCGACGGCGCACGCCTGAAGGAGCTCCACGGTCTCAACCTGCCGCTGTGGGAGCGTTACGCAAACTGGCTGAGTGCGGCGCTGTCGGGCGATTTCGGCTTCTCGCGCACCTACAATCGCCCGGTGATGGAGATCCTGCTGCCGCGCCTCGGCAACACTGTCGTCCTGCTGGGTCTTAGCTCCCTGCTTGCGATCTTTATAGCCATCCCGCTGGGCGTCATCGCTGCCATCCGGCCCCAGTCGCTGCTGGATGGCGCGATCAACCTGTTCTGCTTCGCGGGTATTTCCGTGCCGCCCTTCTGGCTGGCGCTGGTCTTCATCCTGCTTTTCGCCGTCTCCCTCGGCTGGCTGCCGGCGGGTGGCATGGGTGACCCGTCCGAGGGCCTGCTCGCACGGCTGGAATTCCTCGTCCTACCGGTGGTAACGCTAACCATCGCCAGCCTGGCGAGCTACACGCGGTTCGCCCGCGCCGCCATGATCGAGGTATTGCGCCAGGACTACATCCGCACCGCCCGCGCCAAGGGGCTAAGTGCGCGGCGGACCATCTTCGGCCACGGGCTGCGCAACGCCATGCTGCCGCTGACCACCATCATCGCGCTTGATTTTGGCTCGCTGTTTTCCGGCGCGCTCATCACCGAGACCATGTTCGGCTATCTCGGCATGGGAAAGCTGATCTACGATTCCATTCTCGGCAACGACTTCAACCTCGCGCTGGTCGGCCTGCTGCTGGCGACCTTTGTCATTCTCATCGGCAATTTCCTAGCCGACGTCGCCTATGCCGCGCTGGACCCGCGCATCTCCTTCCGTTCGCTGGAGGCGGCATGAGCGCCGCGGCCACAGATTTCACGCCCATGCGTGGTGAAGCGCAGCTGTTCTGGCGCCGCCTCGCAGGCAACCGGCCTGCCATGGTCAGCGCCGCCTTGCTTTCGCTGATTGCTGCGCTGGCCCTGCTCGCCCCGGTCCTCGAGGCCGCACTGGGCGTCAGCGCCGCGCGGACAGACCTGTTCAACCAGTACGCACCGCCCGATGCCATCCACTGGCTGGGCACCGACGAGGCCGGGCGCGATGTCTTGGCCCGCCTGCTCTATGGCGGGCGCATCTCGCTGCTGGTGGGCCTAGTCTCCGCCGCCGGGGCCGCCGTGATCGGGGCCTTCATCGGGCTGGTCGCCGGCTACCGGGGCGGCTGGCTAGATTCGCTCCTGATGCGCACCACCGATGGGGTGATCGCGCTCCCGCTCCTGCCGCTGCTGATCGTGCTCGCCGCCATCGACCTCACCAAGTTGGGCGTGCCTGAGAGTATCGCGAACTCGGAAATGGCGAGCCTCTACCGGATCGTCTTCATCATCGCGATTGTAGGCTGGACCACGGTCGCCCGCCTCGTGCGGGCCGCCACGCTGTCCGTCCGCACCCGAGAATTCGTGCGAGCTGCCGAGGCCATGGGTGTCGGCGCGGCCACCATCATGCTGCGCCATATCCTGCCCAACGTGGTTTCACCCATCGTGGTCGCGACCACGCTCTCCGTCGGCACAGTGATCCTGCTGGAATCCGTCCTCAGCTTCCTCGGCCTGGGCATCCAGCCGCCCGTACCGAGCTGGGGCAACATGCTAACCAACGCCCAGGAACTAGCCAATCGCGCCCCAGCGCTAGCCGTCTGGCCGGGTGCGGCGATCTTTGTAACCGTGATGGCGTTCAATTTCCTCGGCGACGGGTTGCAGGATGCTTTCGACCCCCGCGCCACGCGGCGCTAGGTACTTCAGTCCTGCGCAACTGTTTCATAACTGGCCCCGCCTACCCCTCTTGTCCCGCCAACGATTGTCCCGCCAGATTGGCAAGGCGACAAAGCTTCCGTTGTTATGCCGCGTCACCTCGCGCATCAGGGTCTCGGACCGGCCCGACGTTAGTAATTACAGGAACCCGGTGGCGTGCACCCGAGGTGCGGCAAGATCGCGTGCGCCTGCCCAATTTTTGGCGATTCTGGGGCCTTGGCATCCGGATAAGCTGCGTGTTAGAAGGCGCTTCCCCGTTGGGGCGGACTGGAATGCGTTCGGTAATCAGGCATTTCGGACCGAGCCACGCGGAAGGAGGTGATTTCCATCGTCCAGGTCGTTGTACGCGACAACAATGTCGATCAGGCCCTCAAGGCTCTGAAGAAGAAGATGCAGCGCGAAGGCGTATTTCGCGAGATGAAGCTTCGTCGTTCCTACGAGAAGCCGTCCGAAAAGCGTGCCCGCGAGCAGGCTGAAGCGGTGCGCCGCCAGCGAAAACTCGCCCGTAAGCGTAAGGAGCGTGAAGGCTTCTAGGAAGCCCGGCATCCCTTCACGGAATACACCAGAATCGAAAACGGCCCCGGATGTCTCGTCCGGGGCCGTTTCCGTTTGGAGTGTGACAAACCGCTAGTGCCCGCTACCCTTCAGCGCCTTGACGATGTTCTCACACATCTTCTTGGCGTCATCGAACAGCATCATCGTGTTGTCTTGGTAGAAGAGCGGGTTGTCGATGCCAGCATAACCGGACGCCAGCGAGCGCTTGATGAACAGCACAGTACCCGAGTCCTCCACGTCGAGGACCGGCATGCCGTAGATCGGACTCGACTTGTCCGTTTTTGCGGCCGGGTTTGTGATGTCATTCGCGCCGATCACGAAAGCCACGTCTGTCGATGTGAAATCGTTGTTGATCTCATCTAGCTCGAGGACCACATCGTATGGCACGCTAGCTTCAGCTAGCAGCACGTTCATATGGCCCGGCATGCGGCCAGCGACCGGATGGATCGCGTAGCGTACATTGATACCCCTCGATTCCAGCACCTCGGCCATTTCCGCAAGCGCGTGCTGCGCCTGCGCCACCGCCATGCCGTAACCCGGCACGATGATTACCGAATTGGCTTGCTCCATGATGAAGGCCGCGTCCTCTGCCGAACCCTGACGCACGGTGCGGTCGCCGAGGTCTTCCATGCCCGGCGCGGCGGTCTCGCCGCCGAAGCCGCCCAGGATCACGTTGAAGAATGAACGGTTCATGCCCCGGCACATGATGTAGCTGAGGATCGCACCCGAGGATCCGACCAGTGCGCCGGTGACTATGAGCAGAGGGTTGGCCAGCGTAAAGCCGATACCCGCGGCCGCCCAGCCGGAGTAGGAGTTCAGCATCGAGACCACGACGGGCATATCCGCGCCGCCGATGGGCACGATGATCAGGACGCCGAGCACCAGCGACAGAAGCACAATGGCCCAGAACGCCGTCTGGGATTCCGACACGGTAAGCCAAATGACCATCAGCACCAGGAGGATGCCGAGGGCTAGGTTAACGAAATGCTGGCCCGAAAAAACAAGCGGCTTGCCGGAGATCAGCCCCTGCAGCTTGCCGAAGGCGATGATCGAGCCCGTGAAAGTGATCGCGCCGATGGCCGTGCCGATGGACATCTCGATCAGACTGCCGGTGTGGATGTCGCCGACCGTGCCGATCCCGTAGGCCTCGGGCGAGAAAAACGCCGAACCCGCCACGAACACCGCCGCCAGGCCCACCAGCGAGTGGAAGGCCGCAACGAGCTGCGGCAGTGCAGTCATCGCAATCTTAAGCGCGATCACGGTGCCGATGGCGCCGCCGATCAGTATGCCGATAATAATCGTGCTGAACGATACCACGCCCGGAAGCGCAACCGTCGCAGCGATGGCGATCACCATGCCAACGATGCCGTAGATGTTGCCCATCCGAGCGGATTTGGGATGACTGAGCCCGCGCAGCGCCATGATGAAGCAGACGCTGGCGAGCAGGTATGCAAATGCTGTCAGTGATGCAGACATGTCCGGCGTCCTGCTACTTCTTGGGCTTGAACATCGCCAGCATGCGCTGGGACACGATGAACCCGCCAAAAATGTTCACCGACGCCAGTACCACGGCAATGAACCCGAAAATCTTTGAGATGTCCCAGTCGTCCGGACCGGCCGCGATCAGCGCACCAACGATGATCACTGAGGAGATCGCGTTGGTGACCGCCATCAGCGGCGAGTGCAGCGCCGGGGTGACGCTCCAGACGACGTAGTAACCGACGAAGCAGGCCAGCACGAACACCGTGAACAGGAAGACGAACGGGTCGCCTGACCCGGCTGTCTGAGTCAGCGCCAGATGCGTCGCATCCTGTGCAAGCGCCGCCGCCTGTTCCGCGACGGACTGGGCTTCGGTCGCGATCCTGGCCGCGCTATCTGCCAGTTTGGTCGGATCCATGGATCAGGCTCCCTTCTCGGAAGGATTGTTGTCGGCGTCGCCGCCGTCCTCACTGCCGTCTTCGGCGCGTTCCGAGGCTGCCAGCGCTTCGGCGGGCGCCGCATCTTCGGGCAGCAGCGCCGGATTCACGATCTTTCCGTCGCGCGTCAGGCAGGTACCTTTGATGATGTCGTCGTCCCAATCGACCACGAGCTTCTTTTCGTCCTTATCAACCATCAGTTCGATAAAGTTCATCAGGTTGCGTGAATACAGCGCCGAAGTATCGGTCGCGAGGCACGAGGGCAGGTTGTACTCGGCCAAGATCGTGACGCCGTTCTCCGTCACCGAGATTTCGCCCGGCTTGGTAGCAGAGACGTTGCCTCCCTGCTCCGCCGCAATATCGACGATCACCGAACCTGCCTTCATCGACGCAACCATCTCGTCGGTCACAAGGATCGGTGCCGGACGGCCTGGGATTAGCGCCGTCGTGATGACGATGTCCTGGTCCTTGATATGGTTGGCGATCAGCTCGGCCTGGCGACGCTTATAGTCTTCGGACATTTCCTTGGCGTATCCGCCCGCCGTCGCGCCGGTGTCACCATCGTCCAGTTCAACCATGACGAAGGAAGCGCCGAGGCTCTGTACTTCCTCCTGCACCGCCGCGCGAACGTCTGTCGCCGACACAATGGCGCCAAGGCGCCGCGCGGTCGCGATCGCCTGTAGGCCCGCAACACCCGCGCCCATCACGAACACCTTGGCCGGGTTAATGCGGCCGGCGGCCGTCATCAGCATCGGCATGGCCTTGCCGTAATGGGCCGCAGCATCGATCACGGCCTTGTAGCCGGTCAGGTTCGACTGGGAGCTCAGCACGTCCATGGACTGGGCACGCGAGATACGCGGCAGCATTTCCATGGAAAATGCCACGATGTTGCAGTCCGCACAGGCCTGGACGCCATCGGGATCCCCGTACGGGTTGAGCAGCGAAATCAGGAAAGCACCTTCGGGAATGTCGGACAGGCCGTCTTCGGCATCGCCCAGCTGCGGGCGCTGGACCTTCAGCACGATATCCGCGCCCGCTAAAACTTCCGCTCGCGTGGCCGCAACCGTCGCGCCGGCATCGCGATAGGCGTCATCTGACACCGCTGCCGCCTCGCCAGCGCCGGCCTCAATAGACACGTCGAAGCCCCATTGCAGGTAGCGCTTGATTGTATCAGGTGTCGCCGCAACCCGCCTTTCGTGCGGGCGCCGCTCCTTGGCAATCGCGATCTTCATATCGTGGGAACCCTCGGTTCGATCGTGCGGGGCGAGATCGGCCCAAACCCCGGGATATGGCCGTACTTTGCGCCCTTCGGCGCTCCACTCAGAATATGCATCGCCCACCCCGGCAGAGCAACCCGCCCGGCCGGAACGAAAGTCGTGTCCGGGCCAGATATCTGACCGGCGCGCGATGCACTGGACATTCGCGCCGCCGTGGTATTCTTGGTTATGGACTCGTCACATGCCCGCACTCGGCGATCCCGGTTTCACGTCGCGCAACAGGCAGCATTCCCATTACCCGCTCACCCCCGAAGATCCCACTTCTAACGGCCCTGATCTCGGCCAGTGTGATCGCATACAATCTGTTCCTGCCATCAATCCCGGACATCGCGGTCGAGCTGGACGTCACCACCTTCACAGTCCAGGGCGCGCTGATCGTGTTCCTGATTGCCTACGCGCTTGCGCATTTCCTCTACGGTGGCGTGTCTGACCGATTCGGACGACGACCGACCCTGCTTTGGGGACTGGCGATCTATATGCTGGCGAGTCTGCTCTGCGCGGCATCGACCTCCATGACCATGCTACTCATCGCCCGCATCCTTCAAGGCGTTGGGGCCGCCGGTTCAGTGGTCATGGTCCGCTCAATCGTGCGCGACCTCTACAACCGCCAGGACGCGGCACGCGCATTGGCCGTCATATCCTCGGTCATGGTCTTCGCCCCGGCCACGGCGCCCGCTGTCGGAGGGTTCCTGCACACGCAGTTCGGGTGGGAGGCGTCGTTCTATTTCCTCGCGATCATCGGCGCAGTGCTGTTCGCCTACTGCTTCATGCGCATGGAGGAGACCAACCAGACCGACCGGTCCAACCTAATGCGTAACCTGCGCACGATGGTCTCCGGATACGCGGTCCTGATACGTGAGCGCAGCTTCGTCGCCTACAACCTGAATATCGGATTCATCGGCGGTGCGATCTTCGCGTGGTTCGCCGCCACACCACTAGTCCTGATCGAAAGCTACGGGGTCGCGCCGGACACCTACGGCCTGTTGATGATGACCGGCACTTCCGGCGCGTTCTGCGGTTATTTCAGCGCCATCTGGCTTACCGGCCGGCTGGGTGTGAATAGGATGATCGTGGTCGGAACCGCCACCGGGTTTGCCGGCGCAACAATCTACCTGGCCTTGCCGCTGGCAGGTATTTTCACGCCCCTTGCCGCCACGGCGCCAATCTTCGTCTTTAATCTCGGCCTGTCGATGACGTTCCCTGCGGTCATGGCCGCCGCCGTTAGCGTGCGCCCGGACTATGCCGGATCTGCAGCAGCGATGAACGGCCTCATGCAATACGGCATGGCCGCGTTCACAACGCTCCTGGTGGGCACGCTACCCCACACCACCCATCTGCCTCTGGCCTGGGTGATGTTCCTCTTTCAGGGGGGTGCACTAGTCGCCGCCGTGGTCGGCTGGCGCGCCCGCCCTGTCGAGTAGGTCATACAGCCTTCAGACGGTTTCGGTCACGGCATCCTGCGCCGTCATGCCCAGCCTGATCCCGTCGGCTTTCGCTTCGGCGTCATCGAAGTTCAGTTCGACCCGCATGCCGTTGGGCGCATCGATAAAGGGCTGGAACAGATCGCCGGCATTCGCCTGACGCTTCAGGGAATTCGCGTCATGCTTGTCCGGTCGCGCGATCATGTCCTTCACTCCGGTCCCGCAGCACGCGACATGGTCGATTAAGCCCGAGCCGTGATTCACATCGGCCCCCGTCCGCCCAGATAATTGCCCTGAAAACGCTGGGTCTTGTTCGTATCGTCCTGGAAGAGGGCGATATAGATGGCATGTACGTCGCCGACATGGAGCGAAACAAGCGGCACCCGTAAGTCCGGATGGCCACCGCGCCTGAGCCCGAGACTGTCCTCGAACCACTTTGCCGCGCCCTTGACATCGTCGCTACGGATGAGGATGTGCTGCAACTTATCTAGAGGCATATTCCGCGTCCGAATAATGTAGGGCGCGCACATTGACGGCGCCCTTCCTCCCGGAAATTGATCGAGCGCGATTGGCCCGATTATCGAATCGGAACACACGTCACCGGCTGATCCGCGGTCAGCCGAAACGCGTATCCAATTTGAGTATTGCAAAAGTCAGTATCATGCCGTTGGCCTTTCTACCCGTTGCACGTTTGATCCCCATTGCCGCCCTGGCAATGGCGTTCGCCCCCGGCCTCGCCATGGCGCAGAGTTTCGAACTCGGCCTGTCTGCATACAACCGCGCCGACTTTGAACGCGCCTTTGATGAATGGGATGCGATCGCACAGTTCGGCAACCCTCGCGCGCAATTCGGTCTGGGCCTGCTCTATTCCCTCGGTCAGGGTGTTGAGGAAGACGACGTCCGGGCGATGGACTGGTTTGCACGCGCCGCCCGGCACGGCCATCCGGGTGCGCAGCTCTTCCTCGCTCATGGCTATGAGACGGGCAAAGGCGTCGCGCTTGATACAGAGCAGGCCTTCCACTGGTACCTGCAGGCTGCCGAGCAGGGGCTAGGCAAGGCTCAGAATAATCTAGGCCGTCTCTTCGAGAACGGCGTCGGAGTGACACCGGACATCGACGTGGCGATCTACTGGTATGAGGAGGCCGCGCGCAATGGAAACGCCAATGCTCGCGCAAATTTGGCTCGGCTGATGAATTCACTCATCGAAAAATGAGGTGGGCCGTGCACCACACGCCGGCCTTTCACCTTTCTGTGCTATTTTGGATCTTGACCGGTTTGGTAACCGTATCCGCAGGCGGCACGAATATAATGCTTGAAGAATTTCGCTGGAAGAACAGGCCGGTCATCGCCTTCACACCTGACGCGAACAAGGCACTCCTTTACGAACAGAACCAGATTTTCCAGGCCGAAAGCGCCTGTATACGAGAACGCGACATGCTTCTGATCGAAGTAGTCGGTTCGCATGTCCAAATGGAGGGAAAAAGGCGGCCAGACCTAGTCGCAGACGCGCTGCGGGAGCGTTTTTCCGTTGCGCCCCATGAAACGGCTTTCGTGCTTGTTGGCAAGGACGGTCGAGCTAAACTTCGGAGCGACACCCCGCTCTCCACTGATATCCTGTTCGGCACGATCGACGCCATGCCGATGCGCGCCCGTGAGGCCCGCGAACATCACTCGGTCGCTTGTTAGGAAAACCCCGCTAGGGCCGTTCTGCGAGAGTGAAGGCCACGAAGGAAACAGCGTAAACCGTCGCCCCCATAGCATTTGCCTCGTCGAACTGCCTCGCGGCACCCGCGCCTTCCATATGACCGATAGATACTGAATGGCGTCCTGCGAGAGCATACCCCAGCGCCCCAAAGCCATTCTCGCTCGTGACTGAAAAATCGGCACCTAACTCCATCAGCATCCGGATAGCCGTCAACCAGCCGACTCACGCTTCGCGTTTCTGTGGCATCGCTGCGGAGCAAGCTTGACGCGGCGGGCCTCGGCCACTCGGGAACGCGAGGTTTCGAGCATGAAGCTGTTCAAGTTTTCCTGGAGGACCCCGGCGGGATCACTGTGGAACTAGACTCCTTCGAACACGAGCAGAAGGCCGCCTAGAGGCCCACCTCCTCCATCGCCGCCACCTGCCGCTCCCCCAGCGCGTCGAGATCGAAGTCATCGATCAGGTCGTGGAAGACGCGGTGCCAGTTCAGTTCAGCGCGCAAGCGCAGGAAGACCGAGCCCAGTCCGATGGCCGCGCGGTCCATGAGCACGAACTCGCGCGGCGGGGTCACGCCGCCAATCTCGCGCAGGCGCTCATGCACCTTGCGCGCGATGCTCGCGCCGTAAGTGCCGGATTCCGATTCCTGGATGCGCTGGACCTTGTCTTCCATCAGCGGCTTGTAGAGGAAGCCCGCCCAGATATTCAGCGTGTCCAGGAGCCCGTTCGAGATGTTCTCGAACCCCCAGCGCGCATAGGCCGCCGCGGCTCGGTCGCGGTCATCCTCGCGCAGCGCGTGATAAAGCTCGATCACCCCCTCCACGAAGCGCGGCGGGAACACGCGAATACAGCCGAAATCGTAAAGGTTCACCGAGGCATCGGCGTTGACCGAATAGTTGCCCAGATGCGGATCGCCATGGATCACGCCATAGCCGTAGAAGGGCACATACCAGGCCCGGAACATGTTCAGCGCGACAGCCTCTCGCGCTTGCGGTGAGGCGGTTTCCGCGAAGTGCGCCATCGCCTCGCCCTCGATCCATGAGGTCGTCAGCAAACGCGGCGTGGAAAATGCCTCATACACCTGCGGCACATGCACCCCGGCCTCACCAGCCAACATCTGACCATAGAGCGCCGTATGCTTCGCCTCGCGCACATAGTCGAGCTCCTCGGTCAGCCGCTCGGACAGTTCAGCATGAATCTGACTCGGATCGATGGCGGGGTTGGTCCGCCGATAGACGCTGAAGGCAAGTTTCAGCTGGCTCAGGTCGGCGGCAACGATCGACGCCATGTCGGGATACTGGAGCTTGCAGGCCAGCATGTTCCCATCATGATCCACGGCCTTGTGGACCTGGCCCAGCGAGGCAGCCTTGGTAGCTTCACGCGGAAACGTCTCGAACTTCGACTGCCAGTCCGGCCCCAGCTCGGCGGCCATCCGGCGGCGCACAAAGGCCCATCCCATCGCCGGGGCATTCGACTGCAACTCGGCCAGTTCTCGTGCGTAGTCGTCGGGCAAAGCGTCGGGGATGGTGGCGAGGATTTGCGCCGCCTTCATCAGCGGGCCCTTCAGCCCACCGAGCGCCGCTCTCAAGATCTGCCGCATTACGCTCATGGTCGGCTTCCCGGCCAAGGTAACGGCTGCCCGCCAGCCGCACGGCTGCTCCACCCATCGCGGCGCCGACGCGGCCATAACGGCCGACACGGCCACGAATAGTCGGGCGGTCCTCGGCCATCTAGTCTTCGAGCGCCTCGAGCTCGTCGATCAGACCGGACACCACACCCAGGCCCTTCTCCCAGAAGGACGGATCGGAGGCGTCCAGGCCGAAAGGCGCCAGCAGCTCCTTATGCCGGAGCGTGCCGCCGGCCTGCAGCATGTCAAGGTAGCGTTCGGCAAAGCCGTCTTCCGCGCCTTCATAGACCGCATAGAGCGAGTTCACGAGGCAGTCTCCGAAGGCATAGGCATAGACATAGAAAGGCGAGTGGATGAAGTGCGGGATGTAGGTCCAGAAGTAACGGTACTCGTCCTCGAAGCGGATCGCCGGTCCGAGACTTTCTTTCTGTACGTCCATCCAGATATCGCAGATCTCGTCGGCCAACAATTCTCCTTCGCGGCGCTTGTCGTGAACCCGGCGCTCGAACTCATAGAACGCGATCTGGCGGACGACGGTGTTCAGCATGTCCTCCACCTTGGAGGCGAGCATCGACTTGCGCAGCTTCGGGCCGTCCGCCTCGGCCAGTAGCTTGCGGAAGGTCAGCATCTCACCGAACACCGACGCGGTCTCCGCAAGCGTGAGCGGGGTATCCGACATCAGGTGCCCCTGCCTGGCGGCCAGCACCTGGTGGACGCCGTGACCCAGTTCATGGGCAAGCGTCATCACGTCGCGCGTTTTGCCCTGGTAGTTCAGCAACAGGTACGGGTGTGCGCTCGGCACAGTCGGATGCGCGAATGCACCCGGCGACTTGCCTGGGCGAACTGGCACGTCGATCCAGTCATTATCAAAGAAGTCCTTCGCCACGTCGGCCAGGTCGGGCGAGAAACGCCCATAGGCGTCCAGCACCTTCTTGACGGCATCCGGCCAACGGATCGTCACGTCGTCGGCATTCGGCAGCGGCGCGTTGCGGTCCCAGTAGTCGAGCGCGTCCACGCCGAACCATTTGGCCTTCAGCTTGTAGTATCGGTGCGACAGGTCAGGATAGGCACTGCGCACTGATTGCGACAGCGCATCGACCACCTCGTCCTCGACGAAGTTGGACAGGTTGCGGCTGGAAACCGGACGGGCGAAACCGCGCCACTTGTCCTCGATCTCCTTGTCCTTGGCCAGCGTGTTGGTAATCAGCGCGAAGGTCCGCACATTCTCGCCCAGCACCTTGCCGAGCGACTTGGCCGCCGCCTTGCGCTTGGCTGCGTCCCGGTCCGACAGCAGGTTCAGCGCTTCCGCGCTACTGAGAGTCTGCGTCCCACCTGGCAGTTCGACCTCGAAACGCAGCTCCGCCATGGTCTCGTCGAAAAGGCGGTTCCACGCGGCTCGGCCGGCCACACGCTTTTCGTGCAGCAGTTTCTCCAGTTCGTCATCGAGCTGGTAGGGGCGAAACGCCCGCGTATCGCGCAGCCAGGGTTCAAAATGCGCAAGCTTCTTCGAGCCCTTGAGCTTCTTTTCGAGCTTGCGGTCGGAGATACGGTTGATCTCCAATGTAAAGAACAGCAGGAAGGACGAAATCTCCGTCACCGTTTCCTGCATCGACTGGTAGAAACGCCCGTTCGACGGATCACTCATATCGCCCGAGTACAGCAGCGACGCGTAGCTCATGATCCGCGACAGCACCTCGTCGATCTTTTCGTAGTCCGCGATGGCTTTCGCCAGCTTGTCCCCGCCCAGATCGGCCAGCTTGCCCTGGTAGCGCTTCGCGAAAGACTTCGATGTCTTACGCGCGGACTCGATATCGCCGGCAAGTTCCTGACCATCTGGCGAAGGATAAAGATCGGTCAGGTCCCACTCGGGCAACGGCCCCAGCGTGTCGCGGGCCGGACTTCCCTTCGCCTTACGGGCGGGCTTGCGGACGGGTTTACGGGTGGTTGTGGATTTCGGCATGGCAACGCTCCTTGAACACGCCATCACATAAGGTCCATATTTCTACGCAGCAACCACCGGCGAAGTGATTCACCACGAAACGCCAGGGCATCCGCAAGACAGGGCTGTGAAAGGGACGGAATGGACTACGCCGCACGCTATGACAAATGGCAAACGCTGCCGCAGGTCTTCTTCGAGAAGGCGGGCGAGCGCGGCGATGCACCGATGTTCTGGGAGAAGCGATACAATGCCTGGCAGGCGACAAGCTGGGCCCGGGCGCGTGAGGAGGTGGTGGCGCTGGCGCGGGAATTGCGGGCCTCCGGCGTCGAGCGCGGCGACCGGGTGCTGCTGGTCTCCGAGAACCGGCCGGAATGGGGCCTCGCCGACCTAGCAATCATGGCCGCCGGTGCAATCACGGTTCCCGCCTACACGACAAACACCGTTCACGACCATGCCCACCTGATCAACGACTGCGACCCCAGGCTTGCCATCGTTTCCACCAACCGGCTAGCCGAACGCCTGCTCTCGGCGATCCGAGAGAACGGACAGATCCGCACGGTCGTCACCATCGATGGTGCGGGAGGTGCCACCGATGGCATCGACATCATCAACTGGCGCGACATGATCCGGCGCGGCGTGGCGCGTGACGATAATATCGAGGGCGAGTTGCAAAGCATCGCGCGTACCGATACCGCGTGCCTGATCTACACCTCGGGCACCGGCGGCGCACCCAAGGGCGTGATGCTCAGTCACGGCGCGATCATCTGTAACTGCATGGGGGCCTATCACCTTTTCAATGACTGCAATCTTCTGGAGCTGGACAACGAGACCTTCCTGTCCTTCCTGCCGCTTAGCCATTCCTATGAGCACACCGCAGGCCTGCATTTTCCGATCTCCATCGGCGCCCAGGTCTATTACGCGGAAGGCGTGGACAAGCTCTCCGACAACATGACGGAGACCCACCCTACGATCATGACGGCGGTGCCGCGGCTTTATGAATCTATGCACCAGCGCATTGTTGCGGGTATCGAGCGCAAGGGCGGCCTGTCCGAAAAGCTGTTCAAGAAGGCCGTCACTCTCGGCATCAAACGCTATGAACAAGGCAAGGGCGGCCTGAGCCTGTGCGAACGCGTGCAGGACGCACTGGTCGAAAAGCTCGTACGCAAGAAGGTGGCCGAGCGCTTCGGCGGGCGGCTCAAGGCCTTTGTATCCGGCGGCGCACCGCTCAACTACGACATCGGCGTGTTCTTCCTGGCGCTCGGCGTGCGGCTGCTACAGGGCTACGGCCAGACCGAGACAGCTCCCGTCGTCAGCGCCAACCCGCCGCTGCGCATCAAGATCGACACAGTCGGGCCCGCCCTCCCCGGGGTCGAAGTGAAGATCGCCGAAGACGGAGAAATTCTGATCCGGGGCGAACTGACCATGCAGGGTTACTGGGGGGCGCCGGACCTCACCGCCGAGACGCTTATCGACGGGTGGGTTCACACCGGCGACATCGGCGAACTGGACGCCGACGGTTACATCAGGATCACCGACCGCAAGAAAGACCTCATCGTTAATTCCGGCGGCGACAACGTCTCGCCCCAGCGTGTCGAGGGCGTTCTGGTCTTTGAACCGGAACTGGCCCAGGCGATGGTGCACGGCGACAAGCACCCCCATCTCGTCGCGGTCGTTGTGCCCGAAGACGGGTTCATTAACGAGTGGGCGCGTGAGAAAGGCCTCGAAGCAAACCTCGCCGCATTGGCCGATTCCGAAAGTTTCCACGAGCGCCTGCGCGAGGCCATCGAGCGGGCGAACGAACGCCTGTCGCCCATCGAGCAGGTGCGCCGCTTCCTGGTGGCGGACGAAGCCTTCACCACCGAAAACGGCCTGATGACGCCGTCTCTGAAGATAAGGCGGCACGAAATTCGGAAGATCTATGGGGAACGGCTTGAAGCCCTCTACGGGCGCCGGAAGAGCTAGCGGGCCGCCTGTTTGTGGAATTCCCGATACCAATCGACGAAACGCGGGATGCCCGCGTCGATGGTGGTCACCGGATCAAAGCCCAGATCGCGCTGGGTCGCGTCGATATCGGCATAGGTCGCCGGCACATCACCCGGCTGCATGGGCTGGAAGTCGATTACCGCCTTCACACCCAGCGCCTCCTCAACCAGCCCGATAAACCGCATCAATGGTTCGGAGCGGTTATTACCCAGATTATAGACCCGGTGAGGCACCCCACCGTCCGCGGCTGAGGGCGGGCGGTCCAGCGCGGCCAAGATACCCGCGACGATATCATCAACAAAAGTGAAGTCACGCTGCATGTCGCCATGGTTGAAAACCGGGATCGGCTCACCCGCCAGGATCTTGCTTGTGAAGATATATAGCGACATGTCCGGCCGGCCCCAGGGGCCATAGACCGTGAAGAACCGGAGCCCTGTTTGCGGCATGCCATAGGTCACCGCGTAGGAATGGCTCATCAGCTCGTCGGATTTCTTGGTCGCGGCATAGAGCGAGACCGGGTTGTCTACCTGGTCCTCGACCGAGAACGGCAGCTTGGTGTTGCCGCCATAGACTGAGGATGAGCTGGCATAGACAAGGTGGCTCAGACTTTCGCTCTTCGCCCGCGCCAGTTCCAGCACGTTCATGTGGCCGACGATATTCGCCTGGATGTAGGCGCCCGGGTTTTCAAGGCTGTACCGGACACCGGCTTGGGCCGCGAGATGGATGATCCGGTCCACATCCGCACCGGCATTGGTAAGCGCCGCCATGTCCCCGATATCGCCGCGCACGAAGCGGAAGTCGCTGTTGGGGGTCAGCCGGGCCAGCCGTGCCTCCTTCAGGGAGACATCGTAATAGTCGTTCAGGTTGTCGATGCCGACCACGCTCTCGCCGCGCGCCATCAGCGCTTCGCAGACATGCATACCGATGAAACCGGCGGCTCCTGTCACAAGAACGGTCATGATCGGGCAGTTCCCCGCGGAACAGTTGGCAGAACTATTCGAAGTGTCGGTATACGCAAGCCCCGGGTGATTTGCACGCCCCCATACGCCCGTTCACGATCGGCGAGCGGCACACGCCCAAAGCGAAAGAAATCGAACAGGGTCGCGCCTGCTCCATGGGTTTCGTTTCACTTTTTGAAATGATGGTGCGCTACGATGGACAGTAAGGTCAGGGCTTCATACATTTCTCCGCAAGAGGCATCCCAACGGGTCCCAGGGAGAGACATTTATGGCAGACGCGGCCGCCCGCCTGAGCGAGGTCAGCCTCGACGACAAATACGCGCTCGAATCCGGGCGTGTTTACCTGAACGGCACCCAGGCGCTGGTGCGCCTGCCGATGATGCAGCGCCAGCGCGACAAGGCTGCCGGCCTCGACACGGCCGCCTATGTGACCGGCTACCGCGGATCTCCGCTGGGCGCCATCGACCAGCAGATGACGCGCGCGAAGCGCTTCCTCAACCACAACGACATCGTCTTCCGTGCCGCCGTCAACGAAGACCTCGCCGCCACCGCAATCTGGGGTACCCAGCAGCTCAACCTGTTTCCGGACTCGAAGAAGCAGGGCGTCTTCGCCATGTGGTACGGCAAGGGGCCGGGCGTGGACCGGTCCGGCGACGTTTTCAAACACGGCAATCTGGCCGGCGCCGCGCCCCATGGCGGTGTGCTGCTGCTCGCCGGTGATGACCACACCTGCAAATCCTCAACCACCGCGCACCAGTCGGAGTTCGCCTTCGTCGATGCCATGATTCCGGTTCTCAACCCGGCGGGCGTACAGGAATTCCTCGACCTCGGTCTCTACGGCTGGGCCATGTCGCGCTTCTCGGGCTGCTGGGTCGCGTTCAAGACCGTGGCCGAGACGGTGGACAGTTCCGCCTCCGTCCATGTCGACCCGCACCGCGTCCCGATCACCGTCCCGACCGACTTCAAGATGCCGCAGGGCGGCCTGAACGTGCGCTGGCCGGACGAATTTCTCGCCCAGGAGGAACGCCACCACCGCTACAAGCTCTTCGCCGCGCTCGCCTTTGCCCGGGCTAACAAGCTGGATAAGGTCGTGCTGGATTCCCCGAAGCGCCGCCTCGGCATCGTCACCTCGGGCAAGAGCTACCTCGATGTGCGCCAAGCGCTCGACGACCTCGGCATTTCCGAGGAGCAGGCGCGCGATGCCGGCATCAGCATCTACAAGGTTGCGATGCCCTGGCCGCTCGAACCCGAAGGCATGCGCGAATTCGCCGAAGGGCTTGAGGAAATCCTCGTCGTCGAGGAAAAGCGCGCGCTGATCGAGAACCAGCTCAAGGAACAGCTCTACAACCTGCGCGACGACGTGCGCCCGCGCGTCCTCGGCAAGTTCGATGAGGGTGGCAACTGGATCCTGCCTTCGGCAGGCGAACTGACGCCCGCCCAGATCGCCCGGGCCATCGCCAAGCGGATGTCGCGCTGGCACACCAACGCGACCATCCAGCAGCGCCTGTCCTTCCTGGAAGCCAAAGAAGCCTCGCTCGCCCAGCAGCCGCCGGGCGCCAAGCGAATTCCCTATTTCTGTTCCGGCTGTCCCCACAATACCTCGACCCGGGTGCCCGACGGCAGCCGCGCGCTGGCCGGTATCGGCTGCCACTTCATGTCCCAGTGGATGGACCGCAACACCGACACCTTCACCCATATGGGCGGCGAGGGTATCTCCTGGGTCGGTCAGTCCCCCTTCTCCGGCGACAACCATGTGTTCGTGAACCTTGGCGACGGCACCTACTACCATTCCGGCTCAATGGCGATCCGCCAGGCAGTCGCCGCAGGGGTGAACGTCACCTACAAGATCCTGTTCAACGACGCCGTCGCCATGACCGGCGGCCAGCAGGTGGACGGCCCGCTCTCCGTCTCCGCAATCACCCGGCAGGTCGAGGCCGAGGGCGTGCGGAAGATCGTCGTCGTCACAGATGAACCGGACAAGTACCCGACGGGCGAACCCTTTGCGCACGGCACCTCCGTGCATCACCGCGATGACCTCGACAAGGTCCAGCGCGAGCTGCGCGACTTCCCGGGTGTGTCCGTCCTTGTCTATGACCAGACCTGCGCCGCCGAGAAGCGCCGCCGCCGCAAGCGTGGCACCTTCCCCGACCCAGTGCGCCGCGTGATGATCAACGAGGCCGTCTGCGAGGGCTGCGGCGACTGCTCGCTCAAGTCCAACTGCCTGTCGGTGGTACCAGTCGAGACCGAGTTCGGCCGAAAGCGCGCCATCGACCAGTCGAGCTGCAACAAGGACTTCTCCTGCCTGAACGGCTTCTGCCCCAGCTTCGTCACCATCGAGGGCGGCGAACTTCGGGTGCCCGACAACGACACGCCCGCGGGCGCGGAGACCGCCTTCGACGGCGTGACGCTGCCCGAACCCGCATTGCCCGCGCTCGACAAACCCTACGGCATTCTGATTTCCGGCGTCGGCGGTACCGGCGTCGTCACCATCGGGGCGCTGCTGGGCATGGCCGCCCATATCGAGAACAAAGGTGTCTCGGTCCTCGACATGGCGGGCCTCGCCCAGAAGGGCGGCGCAGTCATCAGCCATGTGCGCATCGGCGCGGTGCCCGAGGACATCCACGCTGTGCGCATCGCCGCCGGCAGCGCCGACCTGGTGCTGGGCTGCGACCTGGTAGTCGCGGCTGGCAACGACGCACTGGCCAAGATGCAGGCCGGGACTACCCGCGCCGTCATCAACAGCCACGAGACCATCACCGGCGACTTTACGCGCAATCCCGACTTCAACATGAAGTCCGCCGAACTGGCGCAGACCATCCGGGTGGCAGTCGGCGAAGGTGCGGCGGATTTCATTGAGGGCACGCGCTACGCCACCGCGCTGATGGGCGATTCCATCGCCACCAACCTGTTCATGCTCGGCTATGCCTGGCAGAAGGGTCTTGTACCGATCTCTGGCGCGGCCATCGACAAGGCCATCGAACTGAACGCCGTATCGGTCGAGTTCAACCGTAATGCGTTCTTGTGGGGCCGCCGCGCCGCCGTTGATGAAGCCCGTGTCGCCCGCGCCGCCGAGCCGGTCACGCCGCTGCGTCTCAAGGCCCCGGATATAGCAACCTCGCTCGAAGATATCGTCGCACGCCGAATCCGGACCCTGACTGAATACCAGAACGAGGCCTATGCGCGCCGCTACAAGGACCTGGTGGTCCGAGTCCAGCAGGCAGAGAACGACCGCGCCAAGGGCAAGGCGGGCCTCGCCGAGGCGGTTGCGCGCTATTACTTCAAGCTGCTCGCCTACAAGGACGAGTACGAGGTCGCGCGGCTGTTCACGAACGGCGATTTCCTGCGCAGGGTCCACGACCAGTTCGAGGGAGACTTCAAGCTGAAGTTCCACATGGCACCGCCCCTGTTTGCCCGCCGCGACCCGGAGACCGGCGAACTGGAGAAGCAGGAATTCGGCCCCTGGATGATGGCGGCCTTCCGCGTGCTGGCGGGGCTCAAGTTCCTGCGCGGCACGCCGCTGGATATCCTCGGCCGGTCCGCCGAGCGCAAGCAGGAACGCCGGCTCATTGCCGAGTACGAGGCAATGGTGGACGAACTATGCAATGGCCTGTCTGCGCGTAACCACGAGATCGCCATCGCCATCGCCTCGGTCCCGGAACACATCCGCGGCTACGGGCACGTCAAGGAAGAGCACCTCGAGAAGGCGAAAGCAGAGGAAGCGGCTCTCTTACGTGCCTTCCGCGATCCCAACGCACCGCAGGCCCAGGCGGCGGAATAGACACCGACCTTAAAAACGGGACCACACAGAGCCCCGTCAAAATTTGTGAAAACCGCCCGGCTCAGACACCGACGGCGTTGCGATAGACCTCAAGCAGGTGCTCCTGCTCCTGGCGCTCATTGGGCTCCAGTTTCCGTAGGCGCACGATCTGGCGCATGGTTTTGGCGTCAAAACCTGCTGACTTGGCCTCGGAATAGACCTCGCGGATATCCGCGTTGAGGTTGGCACGGTCTTCTTCCAGACGCTCGACGCGTTCGATGAAGCTGCGCAGGCGATCCGCAGCGATACCGCCAGTGTCGGACATGAAATTCTCCCAATAAGGAACTTGGACGCCGCAGACAGTCGCGACGCTCCGGCGTTTAGCGCATCGACCTGTGGAAAGGCAAAGGGGCTTTACCGTTTATCGAGAGCCGGAGAGCGTTTCTCGAACCAGAAGTGTGCGAAAGGGTTGTCGTTGTCCCGCGCAATGTCGGCATAGCCGTTGCGGTAGTAGAATGCGAAAGCGTCAGGCAGCGCCCCTTTGAAAGCGAGTCAGATCATATGGTGCCCGACCTCGCGGGCCAAGTTCTTCAGCGCCGCCAGGATTCGCCGACCAATGCCCTGACCCAGGATGCCTTCGCTCACCCACATCCACTTGATCTCAGCAAAATCAGGAGCGGCGAAGGTCACACCGCCACAAGCGACGGGCCCTTCGAGTGTGCGCGCCAGCACGAACATACCGTTGGGAGAGGTATAGGCGTTGCCGCCTTCGCCCGCGCCAAGTGAGTGGTCAAAACCGGCCTTGAAACGACGGCCGAGTTCGTCGAAGTACCGGTTAAGGCGCCACGCCGGATCGGCATGGGCCGGATCGACCGGTGTAATTTCGATATATGCGGGCGGCGTGGGGCCGGAGGTTACGGCGTGCGGGGCTAGTGGCCCTGCTTTTCCCTCATCCTGGCGAGCTGTTCCGGCGTCGCCTCGGTCTGGAACTTGTCCTTCCACTCGCTGTAGGGCATGCCGTAAACCATCTCGCGTGCATCCTCGTACTCGATTTCCACGCCCTTTTCATCGGCGGCCGCCTTGTACCATTTGGATAGGCAGTTCCGGCAGAAGTCGGCCAGGTTCATCAGGTCGATGTTCTGCACTTCCGGATGATCACGCAGGTGCTGCACCAGCGTACGGAACGCGGCGGCTTCAAGTTCGGTCTGAGCCTGCTGATCAAGTTCAGCCATGGAAATCCTCCTTTGCGGATGCGTGTTCGGTCCGAATATAGGCCCGTGCCGCGCGCGCACAACGGCTCATATTCGCCATCCCAATTGCCGCCACGCTTAGCGTACTGTCAACGACGGTGTTCCCAGCGGCGGCGTTGCCGGTCACCAAACCTGTGGCCATGCCCGCCGCGTCGCAGCAAGTGACGAATCCGTGGACGCAGCCCCTCAACTCAGCGCAGCGCAGGCCTGCTGGATACGCTTGCACGCTTCTTCCAGCTTCTCGGTCGCCGTGGCGTAGGAAATCCGGAAGTGCGGGGAAAGGCCGAACGCCTCGCCATGCACCACGGCGACGCCTTCAGCGGCGAGCAGGTACTTGGCGACATCCTCGTCGGTGTTCAGCACGTCACCGTCCGGCGTCTTCTTGCCGATGATACCCTCTGCCGACGGATAGACGTAGAACGCTCCTTCCGGCGTCGCGCAGGTGATCCCGTTCGCCTGGTTCAGCATCGCGACTACCAGGTCACGGCGGTCCTTGAACACCTTGTTGTGCTCGGCAATGAAGTCCTGCGGCCCACGCAGAGCCTCGAGCGCCGCCCACTGGGAGATCGTCGAGGTGGAGGTGGTGGACTGGGACGAGATCATGTTCATCGCCTTGATGATCTCCGCAGGACCCGCCGCGTATCCGACACGCCAGCCGGTCATGCAATATGCCTTCGACATGCCGTTCAGGGTCAGGGTGCGGTCGAACAGCTCTGGCACCACCTGGGCAATGGTCGCGAACTCGAACTCGTCGTAGATGATCTTCTCGTACATATCGTCGGGCATGATCCAGACATGCGGATGGCGAAGTAGCACCTCGCCCAGCGCTTTCAGTTCGTCGGCTGAATAGGCCGCGCCTGACGGATTGCAGGGCGAATTCAGCATCAGCCACTTGGTCTTCGGGGTGATGGCCGCATCCAGCGCTTCGGGCGTCAGCTTAAAACCGGTTTTCTGGGTGGTGTTGATCACCACCGGCTTACCGCCACACAGCAGGGTAATATCTGTGTATGACACCCAGTACGGGGCCGCGACGATCACCTCGTCGCCCGGGTCGATGGTCGCGAACAGCGCATTGTAGATAGTCTGCTTGCCGCCGCAGCCAACATGGACCTGCGCCGCAGTGTATTCCAGCTCGTTGTCGGCCTTCAGCTTGTCGCAGATCGCCTCGCGCAGTTCGGGAATGCCCGCCGGCGCGACATACTTGGTTTTCCCCTCGGCCATCGCGCGCGCCGCCGCATCCTTGATGTTCTGCGGCGTATCGAAATCGGGTTCGCCCGCGGCCAGACCGATCACGTCGCGGCCCTGAGCCTTCAGCTCCTGGGACAGCGTGTTAATCGCGATCGTCGGCGACGGCTTGATGCTCGAAAGACGGTCGGCGAGGAAAGCCATGTTATTACACCCGGTGAAGGTTGTTTTTCGAGGCGCGAAACTAATCTCCGCCTGGATCGCGCGCAAGCGATCAGAGCGAAGATCGGGGTCGTCAGGAAACTCTTGTTTGTAAAACTACCTACTCGGCGGCAGCCATGTGCTGCTCGGACTTGCGGGCGCGAACGCTTTCGGGTGGTCAGACAGAGGGTAACGGCACCAAAGGCCAGCATTCCGCCGCAGACGATTTCGAGAATGATTAGGTTTTCAACAGGCATGGCGTTCTACCGTGTCTGAATGTCGCCAAATCTATCGACCGCCCGTCTGCGCGCTTTAATCTAAACCAGACGAAGCCAGCAATTTCATCCCCTTTCCCTTGCCGCCATCGCCGCCCTATATATCGGGGCATGGCGGAACTCTCTGAAATCCAGGCCAGGTACTTTCCGGCGGCGCAGGCCCTGCCGCGCCCGGTGTTCGCCGACGACCACCCGGCAGGCGACGGCCCGGCGAATTTTGAGCTGGTCTCCGACTACAAGCCTGCGGGCGACCAGCCCAGGGCGATCGCTGACCTGATCGCCGGCCTCGACGCGGGGGAGAAGGACCAGGTGCTGCTGGGCGTCACCGGCTCGGGCAAGACCTTCACCATGGCCCATGTCATCGCACGCACGGGACGCCCGGCGCTGATCCTCGCGCCCAACAAGACGCTGGCTGCGCAGCTTTTCGCAGAGATGAAGAGCTTCTTCCCCGAAAACGCGGTCGAGTATTTCGTCTCATACTACGACTACTACCAGCCGGAGGCCTACGTCCCGCGCTCAGACACTTATATCGAGAAGGAATCCTCGATCAACGAGCAGATCGACCGAATGCGCCACTCGGCTACCCGTGCGCTGTTCGAGCGGCGCGACGTCATCATCGTCGCCTCGGTGTCCTGCATCTACGGCATCGGCGACGCCGAGTCGTATCTCAAGATGGCCCGTAGCTATGAGGTCGGCGACAAGGTTGAACGCACCCAGATGCTGCGTGACCTGACGGAACTGCAATACAAGCGTAACGACTCGTCATTCTTCCGCGGCACGCTGCGCTCGCGCGGCGATACGGTGGAAATCTTCCCTGCCCATCTGGAAGACTGCGCCTGGCGGGTCTCGCTGTTCGGCGACGAGATCGAATCGATCAAGGAGTTCGACCCCCTCACCGGAAAGACCTCCGAAGACCTTGAGAAAATCACAGTCTTCGCGAATTCTCACTACATAACGCCGAAACCGACGCTGGCCCAGGCGGGCAAGACCATCAAGGAAGAGCTTCGCGAGCGCCTCGCTCAGCTCCAAGCCGAGGGCAAGCTGCTGGAGGCCCAGCGGATCGAGCAGCGCACGACCTTCGATCTGGAAATGATCGCTGCCACGGGCTCCTGCCCCGGCATCGAGAACTACTCGCGCCACCTGACCGGCCGCAAGCCAGGCGAACCGCCGCCGACCCTGTTCGAATACCTGCCGTCGGACGCCGTTCTGTTCGTCGATGAATCCCACATCACCGTACCCCAGGTGGGCGGCATGTTCCGGGGCGACCTGTCGCGCAAGGGCACGCTGGCGGAGTTCGGGTTCCGCCTGCCCTCCTGCGTCGATAACCGGCCCCTCAAGTTCGAGGAATGGTACGAGATGCGCCCACAGACGGTGTATGTCTCGGCTACGCCCGGCGACTGGGAAATGGAGCAGACAGGCGGCGTCTTCGCCGAACAGGTGGTGCGCCCCACTGGCCTGACCGACCCAGTGTGCATCGTCAGACCGGTCACGACCCAGGTCGATGACCTGATCGCCGAGTGCAAGGAGGTCACGGCCAAGGGCAACCGTGTACTGGTCACGACGCTGACCAAGCGCATGTCGGAGGATCTGACCGAGTACATGCACGAGCAGGGACTGCGCGTGCGCTACATGCATTCCGACATCGACACGCTGGAACGTATCGCGATCCTGCGCGACCTGCGCCTCGGCGCATATGACGTGCTGGTCGGTATTAACTTGCTGCGCGAGGGCCTCGACATTCCCGAATGCTCGCTGGTTGCGATCCTCGACGCCGACAAGGAGGGCTACCTCCGCTCCAAGACCTCGCTGATCCAGACCATCGGCCGCGCCGCGCGAAACGTGGATGGCCGCGTGATCCTGTATGCCGACGAGATGACCGAGAGCCTGAAGGCCGCGCTAGACGAGACGGCGCGCCGGCGCGAAAAGCAGCAGGCCTACAACGAGACTAACGGCATCACCCCGGAATCGGTCCGCAAGAATATTTCCGACATTCTGGAAAGCGTATTCGAGCGCGACCGGGTGACGGTCGAGATCGACGATGACGAAACCACCCACCTCATCGGCAAGGACCTGCAGACCCACATCGCCGAGCTGGAGCAGCGCATGCAGGCTGCCGCCGCCAATCTAGAATTCGAGGAAGCCGCGCGCCTGCGCGACGAGATTAAGCGGCTGGAAGCCCAGGAACTCGAATCCATGGGCGCCGACCTCGACGGCATCCCATGGCGTGACGGCGATTCCGCCAGCGATATCCTCGCCGCCCAGCGGGCCGCGCGAACCAAGGCCAACATGACCGCACGGGCGCGTCCGAGCCCATCCACGGGGTCTTACAAAGGCAAGGACCGGCGCAAGCGCCGGAGCCGGCGGGTTCCTTAAGCGGCGCTAACGCTCAGGGATTGCGCCGATCTGCTCCATCAGCCACATCTGGTCGCCCAGCACCCACACCTTCGTGATACCCCCGCCCGCCAGGGTGAACATCGCCACGCCCGCATATTCGATCCGCCGGCCCGTAGCGGGTATGCCGAAAAGTGCTTCCTCATGGGTGCCCCTGTAGGTCAGTCGCGCGACGGCCCGGTCTTGGGTCACGACAAGATCATCGATCCTATTGTGGAAATTCGAAAACGCCTCCCGGATGGTCCGCATGTAACCCGCGAAGCCGTCATGCCCGCTGACGTGCAGGCTGATGGATCCATGGAAATCCTCCTGAGAATCCAGGATCGCGGCATCTCGTCCGCGTCCCAGTGGTTCCACATCACGCTGTAAAACCGCTAAATAAGGATCCTGTTGCCTTCTGCCGTTTCCATGGCACTCACTTGCGGCGGAACAGATTAGAAACCCAGGAACGGATACTTACCCGCTCCATGTATTTCTGGTGATAGTCCTCGGCCTCCCAGAAGACTCCTGCAGGCTCGATCATGGTGACCACCGGCTTGGCGAACTTGCCGGACGTCTCGATCCGAGCCTTGGATGCCCGCGCGATGGCCGTCTGCCCCTCGTCGTGGGTGAAGATCACAGATCGGTACTGAGTGCCCTTGTCCTGCCCCTGCCGGTTCAATTGGGTCGGGTCATGGATCTGCCAGAAGATGTCCAGCAAGGTCTCATAGGAGACGACCCGCGGGTCGAACTCCATGTGTACAACCTCCGCGTGTCTCGTATCACCGCGGCGCACGTCCTCATAGGTCGGTTCCTTCATTGTGCCCCCCATGTAGCCAGTCCAGCTGCGGGTGACACCCTTCACCTGGTCATAGGCGTGCTGGAGCGTCCAGAAGCGGCCCGCGCCGAAGGTTGCAACAAAGACAGGACGGGCCACGCGCGGGCCCGTCGAACGGCCGTAGGGATGCGTTGTCATGCGGCCGGTGGGCTGGCCAGAATGGTGGTGCCGCCCGCCACCTTGAAGCCAATAAGCAGGACCAACAGCGCACCGATGATCTGCATGCCATAGGCAATCGCAAAATCGGTCGCCGTATCGATCAGGCTGTTGATCATCTGCAACTCGGGCTCCACCACCGCCTCCCTGCCTGCGAACACCGGGACCGGGAACTTATCGCCATTCACCCGGCTCGGCCAAGCGCCCCGCCTCGAAATTCGGCCGAGTTTCCCCTTGAAAATCAGGCTGCGGGTCTCGATGTACGTCGAACCGACATTTGACGCGCGCGGCGCAGGGCGGAACGGGGCGCAGACCCCGGGAGGATAAAATTAGTTACTCCGGTTTTCTCTTAGCAGCCATCGGACTCGTGCTGCTCCTGTTCTCGGCCGATTTCATGGTGCGCGGTGCGGTCGGCGTCGCGCGGCGCATTGGATTGTCACCGCTGGTGATCGGACTGTCAGTCGTTGCCATCGGGACCTCCGCACCCGAGTTGGTCACGACACTCACGGCCTCCCTAGACGGTGCCTCCGACCTCGCGCTGGGCAATGTGATCGGCAGCAACCTCGCCAACATGCTACTCATCCTAGGCGTCGCCGCACTAATGCGGCCTGTAGCCTGCGCACCCAACGTGATCGCGCGTGACGGCACGATGGTTATGGCCGCAACGGCGCTCTTCGTCGCTTTTGCGATGACCGGCCAGTTCGAGCTGTGGCAGGGCCTTGTGCTGCTGGCTGCACTAGTTATCTATCTAGGCTGGACCTACCGGGCGGAGCGGGAATCGGAAGCCGATAGCCTCCAGGCGCGCGAGGTCGAGGAGGTCACCGGCGTACCGGAGCGCACATGGCGCGCCACTCTCTTCCTGTTGGGTGGCCTCGCCGGTACGGTCTTCGGTGCCAAGCTGCTCGTCGATGGCGGCGTCGATGTCGCCGAATCCCTCGGCGTCTCGAAAACGGTGATCGGCCTTACACTGGTCGCGATTGGCACCAGCCTGCCCGAGCTCGCCATTGTCGTGGTCGCCAGCATGCGCGGCCATAGTGACGTGGCGCTGGGCAATGTGCTCGGCAGCAACATCTTCAACCTACTGGGCATCACCGGCATCGTGGCAGCGATCACCCCGCTCTCCGTCCCGGCCTCCCTACTCGAATTCGATATCTGGCTGCTGCTGGGCATCACGGCGTTGCTGCTTCCCCTGATGCTCACGGGCAGCCGGCTCACGCGTCGCGAAGGCGGCCTGCTGCTCTTGCTATATGGCGGCTTCCTGGCGCTGCAATCTGAAAGCATTCGCAACGCCGTTATGTGAACGATTATTCACATGCCGTAACACACCAAGTCATTGTATTGAAATATAAATTCCTTCGACGGAAAGCCGCGATCCAGCCAGCGACAAGGTAGATTTTTTACAGTAAAAACAGGGAGCTATTGAGCTGCACATATTTTGTGCAATGAGTAGAATATTCAATGATTTCCGTGTGACCCTAGCCTATCCGATATTGGCGCCCACAGACTTGTCCACAGGAATCGGGGACAAGCATACGAAACACTCTCACATGCTTGGCGGTTGTGGATCGACCGGGCCGACAGGTATCAAGATACATCCACGTCTGGCCCGGATATTGGGACATGAGGCATGAGCGACATCTCTGAAAACGCAGCGGAGAACGAAGCGCAGGACATCGCGCTACCCGACACGGGTGGCGTGGCGCTGATCCGTTCGCGCCTGGCGACCCTGCCGGAGGGCCCAGGCGTCTATCGCATGCTGAATACCGAAGGCGATGCGCTATATGTCGGCAAGGCGCGCAACCTGAAGCGCCGGGTCACCAACTACACCCAGCTTGCCCGCCTGCCCTACCGCCTGCAGCGCATGGTCGCGGAGACGGATGAGCTCGAGATCGTCACGACCCACACCGAGGCTGAGGCGCTGCTGCTAGAATCGAACCTCATCAAGCGGCTCGCGCCCCGCTACAACGTGCTGCTGCGCGACGACAAGAGCTTCCCCTACATCCTGCTGACACGGAATCTCGACAACCAGACCCGAAAGACCGGCGCGGGCCCGGACGCGCGCAAGGCCCGCAAGGAATTGCAATCCAAACGCCTCAGCCGCAACGGTCCGTCCCCGGCGGACTGGCCCGGCGTCGTGAAGTATCGCGGCGCGCGCACCCTGCCAGGCGAGTATTTCGGCCCCTTCGCGTCCGCCGGCTCGGTCAACCGCACCCTCAACGCGCTCGAGCGCGCCTTCCTTCTGCGAAGCTGTTCGGACGCCGTGTTCTGCGGCCGCTCACGCCCTTGTCTGAAATACCAGCTCAAGCGCTGCGCGGGGCCCTGCGTCGGTCTTGTCAGCCCGAACGACTATGCGGTGCTGGTGGACCAGGCCCGCAACTTCCTGACCGGTCGCTCGCGCGAGGTGCAGGACGAGCTGGCCGAAGCGATGCAGGCAGCGTCCGACAAGACCGAGTTCGAGGCGGCGGCGCGCTACCGGGACCGCATCCGGGCCATGACCCAGATCCAGTCCCACCAGGACATCAACATCGAGAACCTCGACCTGCGCGACGCCGACATCGTGGCGGCCGAGGAAGACGGCGGGCGAATCTGCATCCAGGTGTTCTTCTTCCGAGCCGGGCGCAACTACGGCAACCGGGCCTATTTCCCGCGCCACGACAAGACCGAGGAAATTCCCGAAGTGCTGGGCGCGTTCCTCGGCCAATTCTATGAGAACAAGCCCGCCCCTCCGGTGATCCTGCTCAGCCACAAGGTGCCGGAGATGGACCTGATCGCCGAAGCGCTAGGCGTGCGGGCCGAACGCAAGGTCGGCGTCTCCGTCCCCCAGCGCGGTGCCCGGCGCAAGCTGGTGGACCACGCCCGCACCAATGCGCACGACGCCCTGCAGCGCCGCCTCGCGGAATCCGCCACGACCCGCGACCTGCTGGCCCAGGTGGCTGAACTCTTCGGCCTGGACGCTCCGCCGAAACGGATCGAGGTCTATGATAACTCCCATGTGCACGGCGCGCACGCGACCGGCGCGATGATCGTCGCCGGGCCCGACGGGTTCATGAAGCAGGCCTACCGCCGCTTCAACATGCGCGGTGCGTCAAAGGACGGGGATGACGGCTACAGCCCCGGCGACGATTACGCGATGATGAACGAGATGCTGAGCCGGCGTTTCGCGCGCGCGCTCAAGGAAGACCCCGAGCGCACGGAAGGCCAGTGGCCGGATTTGCTGCTGATCGACGGTGGCAAGGGCCAGCTCTCCTCCACCATGGCGGCGCTGGACGAACTCGGCATCGAGGATTTGCCCGTCGTCGCCATCGCCAAGGGCCCCGACCGGGACGCGGGGCGTGAGCGCTTCTTCGTGGCCGACGGCGACCCGGATGGCTTCCTGCTTCCGCCGCGCGATCCCGCGCTCTACTACCTGCAGCGGCTGCGCGACGAATCCCATCGCTTCGTGATCGGCGGACACCGCCAGAAGCGCTCGAAGGCCATCGCCCAGAACCCGCTCGATGAGATTCCCGGTATCGGCGCACGCCGCAAACGGGCCCTGCTGAACCATTTCGGCTCCGCCCGCGCCGTCTCCCAGGCCGGGCTGACAGACCTCGAAAAGGTGGACGGCATCAGTAATACCGTGGCACGTCGTATTTACGACTTCTTCAACGCGGCGGGCTGAGCCGCGTCGCGCCCCGGACCAGAAACGATGACGATTCCTAACATCCTCACCTTCGCCCGCATCGCGCTGATCCCCGTGCTGGTGCTGCTGCTGTTCCTCGACAGCACGGCGGCGCGCTGGTGGGCGCTGGCGCTGTTCATCGCCATGTCGCTGACCGACTTCTTCGACGGCTGGCTGGCACGCAAGCTGAACCAGCAGAGCGCGCTCGGTGCGCTGATCGATCCGATCGCCGACAAGGTGCTGGTCGTCGCCCTCGTGGTGGCCCTGGTCGGGACCGGCGATATGAGCCGCTGGGACATCGCGGCCGCCATCCTGATCCTTTCGCGCGAAATGCTGGTCTCGGGCCTGCGGGAATTCCTGGCTCACCGGAACCTGCCGCTGCCTGTCACCAAACTAGCCAAGTGGAAGACCACCGCTCAACTCGTAGCGCTCACGCTGTTCCTGCTGCCACCGCTGGGTCTGGCTCAGCAGGACCTCGCGACCTCGGCCGTCTGGTGGCTCGCCGCGATCCTGACGCTGGTGACGGGCTTCGATTATGTGACCACGGCCAGCCACCGCCTCGGCCAGACGGCGCCCGAGGCCTGACGAGATGACGCAGCGCTCAAAGGTCGCGGGCATCGTCGGCTGGCACAACAGCGGCAAGACCACGCTGGTGGTCGCGCTGGTCCGCGAACTGAACGCGCGCGGCTATCGCGTCTCGACGGTCAAGCACGCCCACCACAAGTTCGACGTGGACACGCCCGGCAAGGATTCCTGGCAGCACCGTGATGCCGGGGCCGCGGAGGTCATGGTCGGCTCCGAGCACCGCTGGGCCCTGATGCACGAACTGCGCGGTGCGCCCGAGCCGGACCTGGACACGCTGCTCTCCCACATGAGCCCGGTGGACCTCACCCTCGTGGAAGGCTTCAAGTCGGCGGAAATCGACAAGATCGAGGTGTACCGCGACGGTCTCGACGAACCGGCCATCGCCCTGACAAATGATCGCGTCGTGGCGGTCGCCTGCGCCACGCAGATCGAAAACCTCGATCCCGCCGTCATGCAGCTCGATCCCGATGACGTCGGTGCCTTGGCCGATTTCATCGAGCACCACTGGTCGCTCGCCGACACAAGACGGCCCACGCAAGCGGAGAAGCTCTGAGCCATGGCCCAGCTCTCCGACGACTGTTTCGTGCCCGGCGAAGGCCTGATGCCGCCCGACGACGCGATCACCATGCTGCGTACCCGCTTATCACCGGCCGTCGAGACATTGCACCTGCCCCTCCGCGATTGCGCAGGCCGCATACTTGCGACGGACCTCATAGCGACCCGCAACGTGCCGCCACACGACAACTCGGCGGTCGATGGCTACGCGGTTTGGTTCGACGACGTGTCGGCCGACGGTGAAACCGTCCTGCCGGTCACAGGCCGCGCGGCGGCGGGGCATCCGCTCGACGGCATGCCTGAACGACGCACCGCCACGCGCATTTTCACCGGCGCGCCGATCCCCGGCGGCCGCAACGGCCCCGACACGGTGATGATGCAGGAGGACTGCTCCCTCCATGAAGACGGCGGTACGACCTACGTCACTTTCCCACCTGGCATCCGGCGCGGCGCGAACCGACGTAGCCGGGGCGAGGACGTGGCCGAGGGTGAGACAGTCATCCGTGCCGGCGGTCGGCTCCGCCCGCAGGAGATCGGCCTGGCGGCCTCCCTCGGTGCAACCGAACTAGAGGTGTTCCGGCCGCTGAAAGTCGCAGTGATGTCCACTGGCGACGAGGTGGTCGATCCCGGCAACCCCACCGCCGAGGGCCAGATCTACGACGCCAACCGCCACGCGCTAATGGCGGCTCTGGGCGATCTCGGCTGCGAGGTGGAGGATTTCGGAATCGTGCCTGATGACCGCGCGCGCATCGCCGAGACATTGACCCGCGCCGCGGAAAGCTGCGACGCCATCACGTCCACCGCCGGCATGTCCGTAGGCGAGGGAGACCATCTTGCCGCTGCCATCCGGGACGGTGGTTCGCTGTATTTCTGGAAGGTGGCGATCAAGCCCGGCCGCCCCATCGCCTTCGGCCAGATCGGCGGCACGCCCTTCATCGGCCTGCCCGGAAACCCTGCGGCGATGATGGTGACCTTCCTGCGCATGGCACGCCCAGCGCTTCTGACCCTGGCGGGCGCATGCGATCTAGAGCCCCGCCTCTATCCGGTCCGCGCCGGTTTCGACCACCGCAAAAAGGCGCGGCGGCGCGAATATGTCCGCGTGTTTCTGGAGACCGCACCCGACGGCACGCCTGTGGCGCGCAAGCACCCGCGTTCCGGCGCAGGAATCCTGTCCTCAATGGTGGGCGCCGACGGGCTGGTTGAACTGCCTGAGGATATGACCCAACTTTCCGAGGGAATGGTGGTACCCTATTTGCCCTTCACGGAAGTGGCCCGATGAAAGTTCTGTATTTCGCATGGATGCGCCAGCGCATCGGCTGTTCGGTCGAGGACATCGCGCGTCCCGAAGGCGTCGATACGGTCGGCGCGCTGATCGACATGCTGGTCGAGAAAGGTGACGGCTACCGCCAGGCTTTCGCTAAGCGCGAGGTCATCCGCGCGGCGGTGAACCAAGAATATGTCCAGTTCGACCACCCGCTGACCGACGGTGACGAGGTCGCCTTCTTCCCGCCTGTGACCGGCGGCTAGGCGGGTAGAGGATGATCCGGGTCCAGGAGGAGGATTTCGACGTCGGCGCCGAGATCGTGGCGCTGACCTCCGGTGATTACTCCGTCGGCGGGGTCGCGAGCTTTGTCGGCCTGGTTCGCGACATGGCACCTGTTGAAGGCACGGACCGGGAAATCCAGACCATGACCCTGGAACACTATCCGGGCATGACCGAGAAAAAGCTGGAAGAGATTGAGGCCGAGGCGAACACCCGCTGGCCGCTGGTCGCCAGCCTCATCATTCACCGCTACGGCACGCTCGCGCCCGGCGACCGCATCGTGCTGGTCGTCTGTGCATCGGCGCACCGGCAGGCCGCATTCGAGGCCTGCCAGTTTCTCATGGACTGGCTCAAGACCGACGCCCCGTTCTGGAAGCTGGAAGCAACCGACGAAGGCGGATCCTGGGTCGATGCCCGGGAGTCAGACGACCGCGCGGCGGCACGCTGGAACCGGGGTGAAAAGGCCGCGGAATGACGATCGTCATGCGTTCGACCCTCACCTGTCCTCTTTGCGGACACCGGCGCTCGGAGACCATGCCCGCCTATACCTGCCAGGTCTTTTGCTAGTTTCGCTCGTGCAGCGAGGTTCTGACGGCAAAGCCGGGAAGTTGCTGCGTGTTCTGCAGCTTCGGTGACATTCCCTGCCCACCTGTCCGACAGGAAGGGGCACGCCCACCTACAAAACGAAAGAGAGCGCCGCAAGCGGCGCCCTCATCTCAGGGAATGATCCCTTGTTACTCAGCCGCAGCCGCCTCGGCCCGGCCATTCACCAGGTCGTCGTAATCCTGCATAAGGCTCTTGGTGATCTCACCCACCTCGAAGGTGTAATCGTCGGCGATCTGCGCGATCGGCGTCACCTCGGCAGCGGTGCCCGTCACGAACATCTCCTGTGTATCTTTAAGCTCTTCCGGCATGATCGCACGCTCAATCACCTCATAGCCGCGTGCACGCGCCAGGTTGATGACCGTCTTGCGGGTGATGCCGTTCAGGAAGCAGTCCGGCTTCGGAGTGTGGATCTTGCCGTCCATGACGAGGAACATGTTCGCGCCTGTCGTCTCGGCGAGCTGCCCGCGCCAGTCGAGCATCAGGGCGTCGGAATAGCCCTTCGCCTCCGCCGCATGCTTGGACAGCGTGCAGATCATATAAAGGCCGGCGGCCTTGGCGTGCACCGGCTGGGTCAGCGGATCGGGACGGCGATAGATCGCCCAGTCGATCTTGATCCCCTTCATCCGGGCTTCCGGCGTGAAGTAGGACGGCCACTGCCAGACTGCGATGCCCATGTGGATCCTGCACTTCTGCGCCGACACGCCCATCTGCTCCGGACCGCGCCAAGCGGCGGGGCGAATATAGGCTTCGGTATAGCCCGATTTCTCCAGCGCCTCGCGGCAGACGTCATCGAGTTCGGCGACCGAGTACGGCACCTCGAAGCCCAGCATCTTGCCGGAGTCGTGCAGGCGCTGGTTGTGCGCGGTCAGTTCGAAAATCTGGCCGTTATACGCGCGCATGCCCTCGAAGACGCAGGACGCGTAGTGCAGCGCATGGCTGAGATAGTGAAGCTTGGCGTCGCGCCATGGCACGAACGCACCGTCCATCCAGATCACGCCATCGCGATCATCATAGGGGACTTCATGCATTTACGTTTCCTCGACACATTCGAACGTTTATTCCGCGCGCGGCGACAAAAAGTTCCGCTACAAGGTTGCGTGGCGTAACATTCCTGTCTAATTAAGTCAATATGGTTGACCTTAAATCGACTATCAACCCGCTTTTCCTCCGCGAGGAGGACCTGCGGCAGGGCATCGAGCTCCTGTTCTACGCCTACCGGGATTTCACCGGCGAGCCCGACACGATCCTGGAGCAGCACGGCCTGGGCCGCGCCCATCACCGAGTGATCTACTTCGTCGGCCGCAACCCCGGTATCTCGGTCAGCGAACTCCTCGAAATCCTGCGCATCACAAAGCAGAGCCTGTCACGCGTCCTCGGCCATCTTGTTGAGGAGGACTATGTGACCCAGCGCGCCGACCCCAAGGACCGGCGGCGCAAGCAACTCACCCTGTCCGACAAGGGAAAGGCGCTGGAGCGTGAACTGACATCGGTTCAGATGGACCGCTTCGCCCGCGCCTATCGCGAAGCCGGCGCGGAAGCGGTCGAGGGTTTCCGCCGCGTGCTCACCGGCATTGTCAATCCGGACGACCGCGCCCGGGTCCGCCCTGCGACGGTGCGCGGCCCCAGCCGCCTTTAGCACGCATCGGCACACCGGAAGCGCACGCGATATAGTTCCGCCATGGACGACACCGCGCATATCCTCGTGGTCGATGACGACCGGCGCCTGCGGGACCTGCTTCAGCGCTTCCTGACCGACAGCGGCTTTCGCGTCACCACCGCCGGCAGCGCGGCCGAGGCGCGCGATCGCCTGACCAGCCTTCGTTTCGACCTGCTGGTGCTCGACGTCATGATGCCTGGTGAAAGCGGCCTCTCTCTGACCTCCAGCCTTCGGGAGAACACCAACGTCCCGATCCTGATGCTCACGGCGATGGCAGAGCCCGATGACCGCATCAACGGCCTGGAACGCGGCGCCGACGACTACCTCACCAAGCCGTTCGAGCCGCGCGAACTGGTGGCGCGTATCCGCTCCATCCTGCGCCGTGTCGCGATCGCGGCACCCGCTCCAGCCGAATTGCGATTCGGGGAACTAGTCTATGATTCCCAGCGCCAGCTCTTCGAGGGACCGGACGGTGCGACACCGCTGACAGGCGCCGAAGCGCGGCTGCTTGACATCCTCGCCCGCACCCCCGGTGAGGCCGTCGCCCGCGATGACCTGCAGGCCGAGAGCGGGATCGGCGGCAGCTCGCGCGCCGTCGATGTTCAGGTGACCCGCCTTCGTCGTAAGATGGAGTCGGACCCGCGCAACCCGCGCTACCTGCAAACCATCCGCGGACAGGGCTACGTGCTCTGGCCGGACTAGGCGGACCGCCGGAATGACAGCATGTCACGCATAGACGAGGTACTGCGCCTGCCGCGAAGGCTACGTATTTCGATGAAGCCTTTCCTGCCGCGCGGCCTTCTCGCGCGTTCACTACTCATCATCGTCACGCCACTGGTCCTGTTGCAGATCGTCAGCGGCATCATCTTCTATGACCGCCACTGGTCAAACGTGAGCCGTCACCGCGCCAACGCGCTTGCCGGCGACATCGCTATGATCCTGGAACTTGTGGACACCGGTAGCATCAACACCCGCTCCGCAGCGGTCTTTGACCTCGCGCGCCGTACTCTCGATCTCATCGTGTACTTTGAGCCCGGTGAGATCATTCCCAATGAGCAGTTCGAACCATCCGGCAACCTGGAAACGACGCTCTTTCGTTCCCTCAACGAGATTGTCCAGCGCCCCGCGGTGATCGGCACTGAAAGCCAGAGCAATCGCGTCCTGATCGACGTGCAACTGCCGAACGGCGTGCTGAAAGTCTCGGCCAATGAGGAACGGCTCATCAGTTCGACGACCAAGGTCTTTATCTTCTGGATGATCGGTACGTCACTGATCCTCATCGCCGTGGCAACCCTGTTCATGCGCAACCAGGTGAGCCCCATCAGGCGGCTTGCCACCGCCGCGGACAATTTCGGCAAGGGCCGGGATACGCCCAACTTCAAGCCGTCCGGCGCGACAGAGGTCCGCCAGGCCGCCAGCGCCTTCATGGCCATGCGCAGCAGGCTCGAACGCCAGATCCAGCAGCGAACGGAAATGCTCGCGGGCGTCAGCCATGACCTGCGCACGCCGCTGACCCGCATGAAACTGCAGCTCGCAATGCTTAATAAGAATGCCGAGATTGAGGAACTGGCGTCCGACGTTGCGGCCATGGAAAGCATGATCGAGGGCTATCTCAACTTCGCGCGTGGCGAAGGCACCGAGGAGCGCCAGATGGTCAACGCATCCAGCCTGCTGGCGGAGGTGGCACGTGACGCGGCACGCAACGGCCCGCCGGTGGAGCTCGACATCCAGGACGAGGTGGAACTGCCCCTCGCCCGAAACGCCATGCGCCGCTGCCTCACGAACCTTGTACAGAATGCGGGCCGGCACGGCGACCGGATCGCGCTGACAGCATCGCGCGACGGCCGGGTCTTGCGGATATTCGTCGATGACAACGGACAGGGTATCCCCGAGGAAATGCGCGAGGATGTGTTCCGCCCCTTCTTCCGCCTCGACCGGTCCCGTAATGCCGAGACCGGCGGCACCGGGCTCGGCCTGTCCATCGCCCAGGACATCGTCACCAGCCACGGCGGCGAGATCAAGCTCGAGGATTCTCCCCTTGGCGGCCTTCGGGTGACGCTCCGAATTCCGATCTGAGCCGACAGATCGCTAGAACAGCCTGCCGCCGTTGGGCACCGGCTTGTCGATATTCAGCAGCACCACCGCGCCGTTCGCGTCGGGGAACCCCAGCACCAAGATTTCAGACATGAACTTGCCAATCTGTTTCGGTAAAAAATTCACAACCGCCGCCACCTGCCGTCCGACCAGCTCCTCGGGCGTGTAATGAACGGTCAACTGCGCCGATGTTTTGCGCACGCCGATGGCATCGCCGAAATCGACCCAAAGCTTGGTCGCGGGGCGGCGCGCCTCTGGGAAGGGCTGCGCATCGACAACCGTGCCGATGCGCACATCCACCTTCTGGAAATCGTCGAAACTGATTTCACTCACGTCAATCTCCATGCGCAGAAGCCCGTCCGAGCCCCGGCACGCCGAGGAACGGCATCTCCACCGCGCGCCGCAGATTGCGGTCCAGCGCGGCCATGGTCTCGCCCAGATCGTCCGTCCGGTCACGCAGCCACACCCGCTGGGTCGCCAGCCACACCGCCGACAGAGCCTTGGCAAACATGTGCCCGCGCGCCCCTTCGTATGGGAAACCCGCCGCGCGCGCGAGAAACATGAAGCTCCGCTGACTCTGCGGCAAGATTCGAACCAGCGTATCCGGTTCGCGCGCAACATCGCGAACGATCTTCGCCACCGCGTCCTTGTATGGTTCCAGCACCTCGAAGCGCTGCATCAGGATATCCAGAAGCGCGTCGTAACGTACCTCAGGATTATCCGGAACCTCACCCACGTCGGCCACGCTAGCCGCGTCCGCCCAGCGCGCAAACAGATCGAGAAGCTGGGCCTTATCGGCACACAGGGCATAGGTCTCAGCACCACTCAGCCCCGCGCGCGCGCCGACATCATCCAGCGTCACGCGGCGCCAGCCGTTTTCGGCGGCGCATTCGAGCATCGCCGTCACCAGCCGGGCAGGCGCATCGTCGTGTCTCTCATTCATGGAACGGAATATAGCGCAAACGCGCGGGCACGGCAGCCTAGCCGGCGAGTTCCTTCGAACGTTCCGTGGCGCGCAGGATGGCACGGGTTATCAGATCGGTCAGCCCGGGCTCGCCCATCAGGGTGCCCAGCGCAGCTTCGGTCGTGCCACCCGGGCTGGTAACGTTCCGGCGCAAGGTGGCGGCATCCTCCGGGCTGCGGGCCAGCAATTCTCCGCTGCCCGCCACCGTCTCGCGCGCCAGCGTCATCGCCAGGTCTTCCGGCAGACCGGCGGCGACGCCCGCCGCCGCCATTGCCTCGACCAGGTGGAAGACATAGGCGGGGCCGGAGCCGGACACCCCGGTGACGGCGTCCATCTGTCCCTCATCCTCGATCCATGCCACCGCTCCCACGGCGGATAGCAGTGATTCGCACATCGCACGCTGGGGCGGGTCCACATTCGCATTGGCGCACAGCACCGTCACGCCACGCCCCACCGCCGCCGGCGTGTTCGGCATCGCCCGCACGATGGCGGCGTCACCACCCAGCAGGGCCTCGAAGGATGCGATGTTGCGTCCTGCCGCGATGGACAGAATTACGGTGCCCGGCGCCACCATCGCCCGGTAGGACGCGGCGACGGCGGGCATCACCTGCGGCTTGACCGCCAGCACCACGACCGCCGGCGAGAACCCTTCGGGAATGTCGGAGATGTCCGTGCCGCCGTTCACACCTTCCGGCAGGTCCGGTCCGGCAGGATCGACCACGAAAATGATTTCCGGCGGCGTGCCGCGGTCGATCCAGCCCGCCATCAGCGCGCTGCCCATCTTTCCGCAACCGACGAGGAGAACCGCTCCGGGATCCATCATGGTGCCGTTCAGCTGCCCGCTCAGGCCTCGCCGACCGTCTCGAACACAATCGAGCGGATCGCATCATGGGGTGACTGGTTTCCCCAGACCACATACTGAAAGGCCGGATAGAACCGGTCGAGTTCGTGCAGCGCAATGTCGATCAGGTCCTCGACCTGCTCCGCCGACAGCGATCCGCCGCGCAGCAGCAAGGCGTGGCGATATGCCGGCAGCCCGTCCTCGGTGCCGATATCAAAATGACCGACACCCAGACGCTCATTCAGGAAAGCCAGCAGCTCGTGGACCGCCGCGCGGCGTTCCGGCGGCGTGCGGATATCGAAGGCGCAGGTCAGTTGCAGCGCCCCGATCTCGTTAATCCAGTTAAAGACCGCATGGTAGTCGCACCAGCGTCCCCCGACTTCCGCCAACAATTCATCGCGCGCAAAGCGCTCCAGCGTCCAGTCACGCAGCGCGACCGCCTCTTCGACGAGATCGAGAGGATGCAGGGATTGATCGACCAGGGATTGGGACAGACGGTCCATTTACGCAGTCTCCGCGGCACCTATGCATCGCTCGCTGAGGTTCCACAATATATTGTATCAAATACGAAATATTGTGGGTGCAGCAGCGAATAACCACTAGTGGAGGCACAGTGTCACGAAGGTACGTTGCGTCGCAACTGCCCAGCTTGTGGACAGCCGTATTTTCTCCTGCCGGGCCTCAGGAGCCCGGAATCGCATCAGGATTCGTCGGTTTTCGGCTTCGAAGCGCGCCTGGCGGCCGGCTTCTTAAGGGCCGCCGCGCCGAGCTTCTTCTCCAGTTCGGCGACGCGTTTTTCCAACGCCTCCTGCTCCTCACGCGCCCGGATCGCCACGGCCTCAACTGCCTCGAATTCTTCGCGGCGCACCAGATCGAGGTTCGCCAGTACCTTTTCCAGCCGCTGCTGGACCAGAGCCTCCACCTCGTCGCGAAGACCGCTGGCCACGCCGGCGGCCCCGTTGGTGAGGCGTGCGATATCGTCGAGGATTCTGCTGCGTGTCTGCATGTCGCAAACTCCCTGCAGGTTCATGGCCTTGAAGGTTTTGCGAAGGTTACGCCCGCTCGGGCCGCGCGAACAAGGCCGGTGCGTTGCGGCGCGCCGTCGCACGCGCCTATAAAACCGCCGAACGATCGGAGCGCGGGATGTATCTGGTAACGGGCGGCGCCGGCTTTATCGGCTCGAACCTCGTGGCAGCACTGGCCAAGCGCGGCGAGGTGGTCGTCAACGATATCCTTGACGACGCCAACCGCGCGAACCTGGCCAAGCGCGGCGACCTGACTATCGTGCCGCCGGACGACCTGCCCGGTTGGCTGGACAGCGCGGACCCGAAGCCTGAAGCGGTCTTTCACATGGGCGCGATCTCCTCGACGGTCGAGCGCGATATCGATCGCATCATGCGCAACAACTATCTGCTCAGCCTGCGCCTGTGGCGGTGGGCGGCGGAACACCGCGTGCCCTTCATCTACGCTTCCTCCGCCGCGACCTATGGCGGCGGGGAGCTTGGCTTCGACGACGACAACAGCGCCGCCGCGCTGCACCGCCAGCGCCCGCTCAATCCCTATGGCTGGTCCAAGCTGATGTTCGACCGGGCCGCTCGGCACATGGCCGGTGCCGGATATGCGCCGCCGCAATGGGCGGGCCTGCGCTTCTTCAACGTCTATGGGCCGAACGAGTACCACAAGGGCGGCCAGCGCAGCGTCGTGCCCCAGTTCTGGCAGCAGATCCGCGAGACCGGCGGCGCACGCCTGTTCCAGTCCCACGACCCGGACTATGCCGCTGGCGGCCAGCTGCGCGACTTCGTACATGTCTCCGACACGGTCGCGGTGATGGAATGGCTGCTCGACAACCCGTCCGTATCGGGCATCTTCAACCTGGGAACCGGCGCGGCGCGCAGTTTCGACGATCTGGCCAAGGCCGTCTTCGCGACGCTCGGCCTGCCGGAGAACATCGAGTACGTCCCCATGCCCGACAACGTGCGCAATCAGTATCAGTACTTCACACAAGCGCGAATGGACCGCCTGCGGGCCGCCGGATACGATAAGCCGTTCGTCTCCCTGGAGGACGGCGTGCGGTCCTATGTGGCCGACTATCTCGAAACCAACGATCCCTTTGTCTGAGGACGTGGCGCAAGCACCATGAGCGGACCGATCCCCTTTCCCGACTTCGATCCGGTCGCGCTCGAAATCGGCCCGTTCGTCCTGCGCTGGTATGCGCTCGCCTATATCGCGGGCCTGCTGGCGGGCTGGGGCTACATCCTCTGGCTGCTGCGCCGCCCGCCTTCCGCCGTGACGAAGGATCAGGTGGGCGACTTCTTCAGCTGGGCCATCGTCGGCGTGATCCTCGGCGGGCGTCTCGGCTTCGTGATCTTCTATCAGCCCGGCTATTTCATCGAGAATCCGCTCGAGGTTTTTGCCGTGTGGAACGGAGGCATGTCGTTTCACGGCGGTCTGCTGGGCGTGATTGCGGCCACGATCCTGTTCGGCCTGCGCCGGAAGATAAACATCCTCGCGCTGGGGGACCTCGTGGCCGCCGCCGCGCCCATCGGGCTGCTTCTCGGACGCCTCGCGAACTTCATCAATGGCGAACTCTATGGCCGTGCGACGGATGTTCCCTGGGCCATCGTGTTTCCGGGTGCCGGAGATTTCGGCCGTCACCCGAGCCAGCTCTACGAGGCCGGTCTTGAAGGCCTGGCGCTGTTCGTCGTCCTGTTCGTGCTGGCGCGGCTGACAAGCGCCCTGTTGCGCCCAGGTCTTGTCACCGGCGTCTTCCTGATCGGCTATGGCGCATCGCGCGCTTTCGTCGAGTTCTTCCGCCAGCCCGACAGCTATGTGGGCGATGGCGGGTTCCTGTTCTGGGACATCACCATGGGCCAGCTTCTGTCGGTTCCGATCGCCGTTGCAGGTGTCGCATTCATCGTCTATGCCGTTAAGCATGATCGGCTCGACGCCAAACCCGGAAACACCAGCACCGGCTGACGGTCCGGACGCCCTCGCGGTGCCCGAAAACCCCGTCGTCTCCCGCCTGCGCGGAGCGCATTCTGACCAGTGGACCGGTCAGCGTCGCCACCTTCATGCAGATCGCGCTGTCCGATGCGGATGGCGGTTACTACGCCACCCGCGACCCGTTCGGGGCGGCAGGCGACTTCACCACCGCCCCTGAAATCTCCCAGATGTTCGGCGAACTCGTCGGCCTGTGGTGCGTCGATACCTGGCAGAGCATGGGCTCGCCCGACGCCTTCGCACTGGTCGAACTCGGACCGGGCCGGGGCACCCTGATGTCGGACGCGCTGCGGGCCATGCAGCAGGTTCCCGCCTGCAGCGCCGCTGCGGATGTCCATCTGGTGGAGACCAGCCCCGCCCTGCGCGATATCCAGCAGACAACGCTGCGCGGGCGCAACGTGATCTGGCACGATGCGTTGCCCGATCTGGACCGCATACCGACGATCTTCCTGGCCAACGAATTCCTCGATGCACTTCCCGTCCACCAGTACGTCCGCGCAAACGGCCGGTGGTGTGAACGCATGGTCGGCTTCGATCGGACGCGTGAACGGTTCTGCTTCGCGCTCGACCGGTCCAGCCGCCCGCCCCCCGGCGCGCTCGGCTCCGAACGGGCCAACGCCCAGGAGGGCGACACCTTCGAGTATTCGCCGGACGTCCGCACCGCCGTCTCGGACATGGCGCACCGCATCTTCATGAATGGCGGCGCGGGTCTGATCGTCGATTACGGGCACACGCAGCGCGCCACCGGCCTCACCCTGCAGGCGGTGCGGCGCCACCGGCCCGTCGATCCGCTAGACTTGCCCGGCGATTGCGACCTGACCGCCCATGTCGATTTCCAGCTCGCGCGCGAGGCGGCCGTGGCGGCCGGTGTTCAGGCCTTCGGCCCCGTGGATCAGGGGGTGTTCCTGCAACGGCTCGGCATCGTCGAGCGCGCGGGCCAGCTCCTGAAACACGCTAATGTATCTCAGGCCCTCGACATCCGCACCGCGCTTAACCGGCTGGTGAGCCCGTCGGAGATGGGCGTTCTGTTCAAGGTGATGGCGCTGGCCGGTGCCGGGCAGCCCCGCCCAGCGGGCTTTGCGCAAGGTGATTGACGATATGGTCGCCATCTCCACTCCGCATGTGACCGCCGCGGCGCTCGCCACCGCACCGGGCATCCGCCACGCCTTCCTGTCGCGGGCCGGCGGGGTGAGCACCGGTATCTATGCTGGGCTCAACTGCGGCCTGGGCTCGGACGACGATCCGTCGCACGTCCGGCAGAAACCGTAACCGCGCGGCCGCCGCCGTCGGCGCGAGTCCGAGGCAACTGCGTACACTCTATCAGGTCCACTCCGCTCGGGTGATCGATGCGGGCACCCCTTGGAAAGGCGATCCGCCGCAGGCCGACGCGCTGGTGTGCGACCGGCCGAGTATCGCCATTGGCGTCCTCGCCGCCGACTGCGCACCGGTGCTGCTCGCTGACACGAAAGCCGGTGTCATCGGCGCGGCCCATTCGGGATGGCGGGGCGCACGCGACGGCGTGATCGCATCTGTCGTCGCCGCCATGTGCGCACGCGGTGCCGATACAGCACGAATCGTGGCGGTGATCGGCCCCTGCATCGGACCGGAATCCTATGAAGTCGGACCGGAGTTCCCCGGCCATTTTCTCGATCAGGACGCGGACAACACGCGCTTTTTCCGCGACAAGCCCGGCACGGACCGCCTCCTGTTCGACCTGCCAGCCTATGTATTGTCCCGCCTGGCCGACGCCGGGGTGGAACAAACATCATGGACGGGGCAGGACACCTGCGCCGATGAGGGTTTCTTCAGCTACCGGCGGAGCTGCCACCGCAGCGAGCCCGACTATGGGCGCAACCTCTCCCTGATCACCCTGGCCGATCCGGACTGAGCCGTGCCCTACCTGATCATGCTGATGCTCATGACCATCGTGGCGATGATGGTGAGCTGTGCGATCTAGCGCCGTCATTTTCCTGGCATTGCTCGTGGCGGCCTGTCAGCCGGTGCCGCGCCCGTTTCAGCACGACCGCGCCGCAGCCCCGAATGAGTTACTGCAGCTGTCAGATGCGGGCGGCATCCGCGTGCAGGCCGTCGAGGATGCGCCGCGCGCGCCGGCGGAGCGGCTGGCCGACGAAATGGTCGCCGCGCTGATCAAGCGCAATGTGCCCGCCTTCCGCAGCGGCGGGAACCGAACCAGCCTTGTCCTCGCCAGCCAGGTGGTCGATCCTGGTCAGGACGCGCACATCGCATGGACGCTGTTCGACCCCGACGGGATACGGTCGGCAGCTACAACCTCGTCCTTGAAGGCACAGCCCATCGATTCCTGGGCGAATGCCGATCCTGACCTGATGGCCGCGATGGCGCAGACCGCGGCCGAGCCGATCTCCCGCCTCGTCCAGCACGAGCGCGTAGCGGAGGTCCAGGCTCCGCCGATCTATGTGGGTGATATTCGCGGCGCGAACGAACAGCAGGCCCTGCGCCTGCGCACGTCACTGCGCCAGGCGCTGCGTGGTCTCGGCGGGCGCCTGTCCAACGTCCCCAGCCAGGACACCCTGACCGCGAGCGCCGACGTCAAGATCACGCAACTCGCCGACGCCATGAGCGAAGTCGCGATCGTCTGGTATATCCACGACCCCTTCGGCACCGAGATTGGCAAGATCGATCAGGCCAGCCCGGTGCCCAACAAGGCGGTCACGGAGCAATGGGGCACGCTTGCCCGCCAGGCCGGCGTGGCGGGAGCCGCCGGTATTTCTCAACTCGTCTCCAGCATCGACTGGGGCGACGGTTTCCTATCGCCGCCCAAACCAACGTCACGCTGACTGCCATGCTGACCCGCCCGTCCGGCGGCGGAAATTTCCTTCCGCGTTATCCCCAGCGGAGCGTGTTTACACATTCATGCCCGGTTGATAATTTCGCGCCGCTTGGTTGTCCGGCCAATCTGGCCGGGCGGGGGTTTTGGCACTTTCCGGCGCGCAGAAGACGCGCTCAGCCGCATACGTGACAAACGCTGATGCGGTGACAGGGGGCAGGACGATGAAGGTGCTGGCGTGTAACAGCAATCGTCCGCTTGCCGAAGCGATCTCGGCCTATCTCAATATCGAACTCACCCGCGCGTCGATCCGGCGTTTCTCGGACATGGAAGTGTTCGTCGAGATTCTCGAGAATGTGCGCGGTGAGGACGTCTTCGTCGTGCAATCGACGTCTTACCCCGCCAACGACAACCTGATGGAACTTCTGGTGACCCTGGACGCGCTGCGCCGGGGCTCCGCACGCCGCATCACGGCGGTTATCCCCTATTTCGGCTACGCCCGCCAGGACCGTAAAACCGGGCCGCGCACCCCGATTTCCGCGAAGCTAGTGGCCAACCTGATCACCAATGCGGGGGCGGACCGGGTGCTGACGCTGGACCTGCACGCGGGCCAGATTCAGGGCTTTTTCGACATCCCCGTAGACAACCTCTATGGCGGGCCCCTGTTCTCCGAAGACATCGGAAAGAACGTCAACGGCGACGAACTGGTCATCGTTTCGCCCGATGTGGGCGGTGTCGTGCGCGCGCGCGCCCTTGCCAAACGGCTTGACGCCGATCTTGCGATCATCGATAAGCGCCGCGAACGGGCCGGCGTTTCCGAGGTGATGAATATCATCGGCGACGTCGATGGGCGGAAATGCATACTTGTCGACGATATCTGTGATAGCGCCGGCACCCTATGTAACGCTGCCGCAGCGCTGAGGGAGCAAGGCGCCGAATCGGTCTCCGCGTATGTGACGCATGGCGTCCTGTCGGGGGGAGCGGTCGGTCGTGTTGCCGCTTCGCCGCTGGAAACCCTGGTGATGACGGATTCGATCCAGGCGACCGAAGCGGTCCGCGTGGCGAGCAATATCCGTCAGTTGACGGTCGCGCCGCTGCTTGGCGAGGCCATCGACCGCATCAGCCGCGAAGCTTCGGTTTCAAGCCTGTTCAACTGAGTTTCGGTGCATCCCGCACCGATCAAGCCATCCGCCAGGGCACCCTTGGAGGCCTGCGGAACTATTGGAGTAGAAAATGGCCGATACCGTTACGTTTAATGCGGAATCGCGCGCACGAGTCGGCAAGGGGGCCGCTCGGGCAGAACGTCGCAACGGGCGCGTGCCCGCTGTGATTTACGGCGCGAACAAGGACCCCGAAGCCATCTCGATCGACCCGGCGCAGTTGCGCGCCGCGCGCATGCAGCCCGGCTTTTTTGCCACGCTGTTCGAGGTGGAAGTCGAAGGCAACAGCCAGCAGGTGCTGTGCCGTGATCTTCAGCTGCACCCCGTGACCGACCGCCCCATGCACGCCGACTTCCTTCGCGTGACCGAGCGGACACAGATCAACGTGGAAATCCCCGTCTCCTTCGAGAACGAGGAGGAATCCCCGGGCCTGAGGCAGGGCGGCGTGCTGAACGTCGTGCGCCATGTGGTCGAGGTGATCTGCCGCGCGGGCTCCATCCCAAACGAGATCACGGTCGATCTGACCGGCCTCGAGGTCGGCGACAGCGTCCACATCTCGAATGTTTCGCTGCCGGACGGCGTCAAGCCGACCATCGACCGCGACTTCACCATCGCGACCATCGCCGCACCGACAGTCGCGCCGGTCGAGGATGAGGAAGGCGATGAGGATGCCGAGGGCGCCGAGGATACGGCGGCCGAGGACGGCGGTGACGACGACGGTGATGAGGAGAGCGGGGACTAGCCTCCCGCCCACCCGAAGCGGGACGCCATGCGACTGGTCGTGGGCCTCGGAAACCCGGGGCCGAAACATCAGAACCAACGCCACAACATTGGCTTCATGGCGGCGGACGAAATCGTCCGCCGCCATGGCCTTTCTTTGCCCCGCGCCCGTTTCCAAGGCGATATGAGCGAGGGCGAAATCGCGGGCGACAAAATCCTCGTCCTCAAACCCATGACCTTCATGAACGAATCCGGCCGTGCGGTCGGCGAGGCCGTGCGCTTCTACAAGCTGGCCGTGGAGGACGTGTTTGTCATCTATGACGAGCTGGACCTGGCGGCGGCCAAGCTGCGGGTCAAGCAGGGCGGCGGCAATGCCGGCCATAACGGCATGCGCAGCATCGACGCCCATCTGGGCGACACCAACTATTGGCGCGTCCGTCTGGGCATCGGCCATCCCGGCGACAAGGCGCGCGTCACCAGCCATGTGCTGGGCGATTTCTCCAAGGCCGACCGGCAATGGGTGGACCGCGAACTCGCTGCCGTCGCCGATGAACTGCCGGCGCTGCTGGACGGCCGCGCCAACGACTTCATGAGCCGGGTGGCGCAGGCGGTGAACCCTCCGCGCGACAGCGCAAAAGCAGCACCGGCCGACCAGTCCGGTACGCCCTCGGCAGGCACACCTGCTCCCGCTGCAAAGGATGCGGGCCCGGAGACCGCGATGGGAAATGCCCTCGCAAGGGCCATGAACAAACTAAAAGGACGAAGCTGAGATGGGTTTCAACTGCGGCATCGTCGGCCTGCCGAATGTGGGCAAATCGACCCTGTTCAACGCCCTGACCGCCACCGCGCAGGCGGAATCGGCGAATTACCCGTTCTGCACCATCGAGCCCAACGCCGGGCGCGTTGCAGTGCCCGACCCGCGGCTGGGTAAGCTGGCGGAGCTGGCCAAGTCCGTCAATGTGGTCCCGACCTATCTGGAATTCGTCGACATTGCCGGCCTCGTGCGTGGTGCCAGCAAGGGCGAAGGCCTTGGAAACAAGTTCCTGTCCCACATCCGCGAGGTCGATGCTGTCTGCCATGTGCTGCGCTGCTTCGATGGCGGAGAGATCACCCATGTCGAGGGCAGTGTCGATCCCGTGCGTGACGCGGAGATCGTGGAGACGGAGCTGATGATCGCAGATCTGGAATCCGTCGAGCGCCGTCTGGAGACGGCCCAGAAACGCGCTAAGGGCGGCGACAAGGACGCCCGCACCGAGGTCGCGGTGCTGGAACCCGTCGCCGTCGTCCTGCAGGACGGCAAGCCCGCGCGCACGGCCGATATTTCGCCCGAACTGCGCCCGGCGTTCCGCCAGCTCCAGCTTCTGACCGCCAAGCCGGTGCTGTATGTCTGCAACGTCGATGAGGAATCGGCTGCAGAGGGCAACGAATTCACCCGCGCCGTGGAAGCGATGGCCGCCGCGTCTGGGGCCGGCGTGGTGATAGTCTCTGCGGAGATCGAGGCCGAGGTCGCCCAGCTCGACGACGCGGAAGAGCGCATGGAGTTCCTTCAGGGCCTCGGGCTGGAGGAAACCGGCCTGTCGCGCGTGATCCGCGCCGGCTATGACCTGCTGGATCTCATCACCTTCTTCACCGTCGGCCCCAAGGAATCGCGTGCCTGGACCGTCGCGCGCGGCGCCACCGCGCCAGAAGCCGCCGGACGCATACATTCGGATTTCCAGAAGGGCTTCATCCGCGCCGAGACCATCGGCTTTGACGACTACATCGCTCATTCCGGCGAACAGGGCGCCAAGGAAGCTGGGCGCATGCGTCAGGAAGGCCGCGACTATGTGGTGCGCGACGGAGACGTGATGCTGTTTCGCTTCAACGTGTAACCCAAGCGCTCTAGGATGCCCGTCCATCAAGGACAAAACATTCAGGGGGAGTTTCGATATGGGTACCGATCTGCAGCTGACGGCCACCGACGGCCACACGCTCGACGCCTACAAGGCCGAACCGGACGGCGCGCCGCGCGGCGGCATCGTGATCGTCCAGGAAATTTTCGGCGTCAACGAAGATATTCGCGAAACCGTCGATAACTTCGCCAAGGAGGGCTACGTCGCCATCGCGCCGTCCCTGTTCGACCGGATTCAGCGCAACGCCGTGCTCGAATTCAACGAGGAAGGCATCGAGACGGGCCGCAACCTCAAGGGCGAGCTCGACTGGGACAACGTCGTGAAAGACGTCAATGCCGCGGTCGCCGAACTCGACGGGTCGGGCAAGATCGGCATCGTCGGCTTCTGCATGGGCGGTTCGGTCGCCTGGTTCGCCGCCGCCCATTCACCGGTCGAGGCTGCGGTCTGCTACTACGGCGGCGATATCCTCACCAACGCCGATAAGACACCGAAATGCCCGGTCATGTTTCACTGGGGCGCGGAAGACCATGGCATTCCGCTGGACGGCGTGAAGAAAGTTACGGACGCACATCCGGACATCCCGAGCTTCATCTATGAGGGCGCAGGCCACGGCTTCAGCTGCTCGCGGCGCGGTTCCTATCACAAGGAAGCGGCCGGAGTCGCGATGGGCCGGACGCTCGAATTCCTCTCGGAAAATATCGGCTAAGGCCGATTAGTCGTCGTCGCCTGCGGCAAAGACCAGGAAGGTCCCGCAGGCTTCGTCGGCCGACACAATCACCGCATCGGTGCTGTCGCGCTCATAGGCGACCTGCTGTCCCGACAGGTACAGCGCGGTTGCCTGTGGCTCGGCCACTTCCAAGGTCAGTGCGGCCAAGTGCGGCAGCGACATATCCGGATTGATATTCTTGTCGTAGTGCCGCTCGGGGAAAGTCTTCGGCGTGGCAAACCACAATTCGTCATGCCCCGTATCCACGATGATGTTGCCCTTGCGCTCATCGCCCGTGACGGCGTCCTCGCCGAACAGCGTTGAATAGGCCTCGCGCACGCCCGACAGATCGTTCATCACGATCGTCAGCGCGGCAATACCACGCGCTCCGTTGGGGTGCGACAGCCAGCTCGGACGGCGGATTTCGTCGGGCGTCAGGTGCTGGCACGCAAAGGTGTTCAGCCCCGGGGTCAATTCGGGCGGCAGATAGACGTTGTGGAAGCGCAGGGTCTCGTCCCCCTCATCGGTCTCCAGCATCCGCTGCAGGTTTTCCGGCGGGGCGGCATCGACTCCCTGCATCTGGAGCCAGCGATACGCCGCCTCGGCATCGTCCGTCGCCAGTGCCACATTCAGCAGCCCCTCTCCCGTCTCCAGAAACTCATCCAGTCGGTGGATGTACTGATCCGGATCGACCACGCCCAGCAGCTCCACATAATCGTGCTCGAACATGATCGTGTAGTTGCCGGTACCCCAGCCGACATGGCGGCCGCGCGGTGTCGTCGTGAAGCCCAGCCGCTCGAAATCCGCGCGCGCGCTCCAGATCGGATACGCCGATCAGGGCGTGATCGATCCCGGCGATCGGACGCTCGTTCGCGGTTTCGCTGTCCATGGCATCGGACATCAGGTTCACTCCAACATGGCGCACGCGTCATGCAGGACAGGCGTCCCGCCGCGTTCTGCCATCCATTGTACTACCGGGACGAAAACCTCGAAAAGATTAGCCGAGCACCCGACCCGCAACCGCGTCCAGCTTCTGGGCAAGGCCCGGATCGCGCGCATCCGGCGCGGTGATCAGCGCGTTGTCCAGGCTGGTGTGGCATCCCTGGCCACAAACGGCGGTGCGGTCCGCCACGCGCGGCGCCAGCGCGCGCACAAGGGACCGGCCCTTGTCGGCGTTTTCCAGCAGCACCTTGATGATCTGCTCGACCGTGACGTCGTCATGGTCGTCATGCCAGCAGTCGTAGTCGGTGACCATGGCGACGGTCGCGTAACACATCTCCGCCTCACGGGCGAGTTTGGCTTCCGGCATGTTGGTCATGCCGATCACCGAGCATCCCCAGGAGCGGTAGAGTTCCGACTCCGCCCGGGAAGAGAACTGCGGCCCCTCCATCACCAGATAGGTTCCGCCGCGAACCGTATCGATGCCGGTGTCTTTCGCCGCGGCTTCGATCTCGTCGCCCAGGCGCGCGCAGACCGGGTCGGCCATCGACACATGAGCCACCAGGCCGGCCTCGAAGAAAGACTTCTTGCGCGCAAAGGTGCGGTCGATGAACTGGTCCACCACCACGAAGGTGCCCGGCGGCAGATCCTCGCGCAGCGAGCCGACTGCCGACAGCGAGACGATCTCCGTCACGCCTGCGCGTTTCAGCACATCGATATTTGCCCGGAAGTTTAGCTCCGACGGCGGCACCCGGTGCCCGCGCCCGTGGCGTGGCAGGAAGACGACGGGCAGGCCGTCCAGATTCCCGAACATCAGCTCGTCCGACGGCGCACCGAAGGGGGTGTTCACCTCCTCCCAGCGCACATTGGTCAGGCCCTCGATATCGTAGATGCCGCTGCCCCCGATAATCCCGAGGACAGGCGGCACACCGGTGTGGTTCGCCGTCATCTGCGGTCCCTATTGCTGGCGCGGTAGCAGATCGAGCATTTCAGCCGCGCGGTCCGGCTCCACTGGCTCGGCGTCGAGTTCACGCATGATCCGCACGGCCTTCTCGACAAGCTGGGCGTTCGACGCGAAGACACCTTTTTCCAGGTAGAGGTTGTCCTCCAGCCCGACACGCACGTGCCCGCCATTGTTGACGGCTTCGGCCACAATCGGGAATTCCCAGCGGCTGATCCCGAAGGCCGCCCAGTTGGCGTTCTGGGGCAGCAGGCTCTGCATGACCTGCAGCATCTGCGGCGTTGCAGGCGCGCCCCACGGAATACCCAGGCAAAGCTGGAAGAGGGGCGGGTTTTCGATCAGCCCCTTGTCGATCAGGTCGATCGCCTGGCGGATATGCCCCGCTTCGAAGACCTCGATCTCCGGCTTCACGCCGGCATCCTTGATCATCTCGGCCATCTTGCGCAGATGCGCGGGCGTGTTCATGAACACCGCTTCGCCGAAATTCATTGTGCCGCAGTCCAGCGTGCAGATGTCGGGGCGCAGTTCCAGCACATGGCGCAGGCGCGTCTCGGGGCTCGCCAGTGTCGAGCCGGGACCAGCCACCTTGGGGTCGTCATCGCCCGGAATGAAGCGTGCACCCTCGCCCGTGGTCAGGTTGATCAGGATGTCGCAATCAGCATCGCGAATACGCTCCACCACCTCGCGGAAATAGGCCGGATTGCCCGAACGCGAGCCGTCGGGCTCGCGCACATGAATATGCGCGACCGCAGCGCCTGCCTGGCGGGCCTCGATTGCTTCCCTCGCGATCTGTTCGGGCGTAATCGGAAAGTTCGGGTGATTCTGAAAATTCATGTGTCCGCCGGTCAGTGCGGCGGTCACGATCGTTTCCTTGGCCATGGTTCCCCCTGTTGGATGTCGAAGGCGCGTGATTTTGCGCGCCAGTTTAATGGATCGGATGTGCCGTGCTTATGAAAAAGGCCGCTCACCCGGAAGCAAGCGGCCCGTTTCGGAATGTTCAGCGCTCAGTGATGGACGTTCGACCACATCTTACGTTTGGCCGCGTACAGGATCGCCGTCAGGATGATGAGGAAGATCACGACCTTGAAGCCGAGCTTCTTGCGCGCTTCCATCTCGGGCTGGGCAGCCCACTGAAGGAAGTTTACGACGTCCCAGGCCTGCTGCTTCACCGTGGCATTCGTACCGTCAGTATAGGACGTACCATCATCGTAAAGAGGCGCCGGCATGGCAATGAACCCGCCCGGGTAATACGGATTATAGTTCGACCCTGCCGGAACCTCCTTGTCGGCCGGTGCGTCCTTGTAACCCGTCAAGAGCGCATAGATGTAGTCCGGGCCACCCGCATGCGCCTTGACTTGGAGCGACAGGTCCGGCGGTGCCGCACCGTTGTTGGCGGCTTTCGCTGCCTCCTCATTGGCGAACGGAGAGACGAATTTGTCCGACGGAAGCGCTGCCCGCTGAAACATCTCCCCCTCGTCGTTCGGGCCATCGGTGACTTCGTAGTTGGCCGCAATCACCTTGATCTCTTCCTCAGTGAAACCGAGATCGTGGAGGTTGCGGTAGGCTACCTGGCGAAGACCGTGACAGGTCCCGCAGACTTCCAGATAGACCTGCAGACCGCGCTGGGCTGAAGCACGATCGACGGTTCCAAAGACACCCTCGAAATGCCAGTCTTGGGCTTCCGGGTGTGCTGCATTACCGGCGGCGAGAGCCGGGCCCGACACTACCACCGCACCCAAAGCGATACCCGCTGCAAGGGTCGTATGGCGAAGCTTACTGACGATACTCATTACGCCTTCTCCATCGGCTTTGCGGTTGCAGCCGCGCCTGAAGAACCGCCGCCTAGAACAGATTCGGAAATACTCTTCGGCAACGGCTTGGGCCGCTCGAAGATACCCAGCAACGGCAGCAGGATCAGGAAGTGGAAGAAATACCAGAAGGTGCCCAGGTAGCCGAGGTGGATGACTTTGAGCCATTCCACACCATCGAAGACTTTATTGTCCGGCGAGTGGCCGCCCACGTAACCCAGCAGCAAACAGTCCAGCAGCAGGATGAGGAAGAACCACTTAAATACCGGACGGTACCGCCCACTCCGAACCGGCGACTTATCGAGCCACGGCAGAACGAACAGCACGAAGATCGAACCGAACATGGCGAGCACGCCACCCAACTTGGCCTCGATGAACCAAATGTCGAAATCGACCGAACGCAGGATAGCGTAGAACGGCAGGAAGTACCATTCCGGCACGATGTGCGCAGGCGTCTTCAGCGGCGCGGCTTCGAGGTAGTTCTCCGGCTCGCCGAAGAAGTCCGGCGCGAAGAACACGAAGGCCGCCATGATGGTAACGAAGACCGCAAGGCCAACCGAATCCTTCACCGTGTAGTAAGGATGGAATGGAACCGTATCCTGCGGCCCCTTAGGATCAATGCCCGTCGGGTTATTCGAGCCCGTCACATGCAGTGCGATCACATGAAGGACCACGACACCGAAGATCAGGAACGGGAACAGGTAGTGCAGGGCGAAGAAGCGGTTCAGCGTCGGGTTATCGACCGAGAAGCCGCCCCAAAGCAGCGTCACGATTGCGTCGCCAACCAGCGGGATAGCCGAGAACAGGTTGGTGATGACCGTCGCGCCCCAGAAGCTCATCTGGCCCCAGGGAAGCACATAGCCCATGAAGGCGGTGGCCATCAAAAGCAGCAGGATGATCACACCCAGCATCCACAGCAGCTCGCGCGGCGCCTTGTAGGAGCCGTAATACATGCCGCGGAAGATGTGAATGTAGACGGCGATGAAGAAGAACGACGCGCCGTTAGCGTGCAGGTAGCGCAGCATCCAGCCAAAGTTCACATCGCGCATGATGCGCTCGACGGAATCGAACGCCAGCGTCGTATTGGGCTGGTACTGCATCGCCAAGAAGATGCCGGTGGCAATCATCATGACGAGCATGAAGGTCAGGATCGCGCCGAAGTTCCAGAACCAGTTGAAATTCCGGGGTGCCTCGAACTCGGCGTACTCCTTCTGGAGATAAGTAAAGACCGGCAGGCGGCTGTCGATCCACTTGACGAGGCCCGATCCGGTGCCTCCGGTCTGGTGTGTTCCGGCGCTCATGTCTGCCTCAACCGATCTTGATGCTGGTGTCGTTCAGGAACTCGTACGGCGGAACCGGCAAATTCAGCGGCGCAGGTCCCTTCCGGATACGACCCGAGGTGTCGTAATGCGAGCCGTGGCACGGGCAGAACCAGCCACCCCAGTCGCCACGTGGCTCGGACGACTTCTGGCCCAGAGGCACACATCCCAGATGCGTGCAGATGCCCACCACGATCAGCCATTCTGGCGAAACCACACGGTCCGCGTCCGCCTCGGGGTCGCGAAGATCGCCCAGCGGCGTGTCCTCGGCCTCCTTAATCGCGGCCGCCGTGCGGCGGTCAATAAAGACCGGCTTACCCTGCCACTTGACCGTTACGCGCTGGCCTTCCTCGATCACGGAAAGGTCCAACTCGATGGTCGAGAGCGCCAGCACGTCCGCGGAAGGGTTCATCGAACTGATGAACGGCCACAACGCAGCGCCGAGACCAACCGCGCCGAAGGCGCCAGCCGTCAGATAGAGAAAATCACGCCGGCCTTCCGAATGACCGCCGTGATCCTGAGTGTCATCGCTCATAGGCAACTGTCCTTGGTTCGACGCCCGCGCGCCGCGGAGATTCTTGTTGGTACGCGAGTTATCGAGGGGTATGGGATTTGTCGCTGCGCAACAATGTGACACCCTGCCGCAATTCGCGGCGCCGGATCACATCTGCCAAGTGTGAAATCGCCGGAAAGCCCCTTTCAGACCCGTGTACGCCCTCGTTATATGGACCGGGTATAATCGAAGTCCCGGCGGTTTGCCAAGCCCGCCTTGTCCACGGCGGCGCCCCTGACTGCCGAACCCGAAACCCGCCCAAAGGCGCCCGCCATGCGCATCGCCCTGTATCAGCCCGACATACCCCAGAACGCCGGGGCCACATTGCGCCTAGCGGCGTGCATGGGCGTGCCTGTGGATATCGTGGAACCGGCCGGTTTTGTGATGAACGATGCCCAGATGCGCCGGGCGGGCATGGACTACCTCGATCACGCTGAATTCCGGCGGCACAGCTCTTGGAAAGCCTATCTCGAAACACCGCCGCTCGGGCGGATTGTGCTGCTCACCACAAAAGCGGCGGGGACACATGTTGACTTCGCCTTCCAGCCCGACGATACGCTGCTCGTCGGACGCGAAAGCAGCGGCGTGCCGGTTGAGGTGCATCAACGAGCCGACGCGCAAATCCGCGTACCCATGCGCCCCGGGCTGCGCTCGCTCAATGTCGTGACGGCATTGGCAATCGTGCTTGGCGAGGCCCTGCGTCAGACAGGTGGCTTCGCGAAAGAGGACCGGACAGAAAGGACATAATCGACCATGTCGGCGGGGGAACAAAAACAAACAGCAGCGAGTTGGTTCCGGCAGTTGCGTGACGAGATCTGCGCCGCCTTCGAATCGATCGAGGACGACCACGACGGTGCCATGCGCGACCGCCCGGCAGGCCGGTTCGAGCGCAAACAGTGGGACAGGCCCGACGGCACCGGCGCGCCCGGCGGCGGCGGCGAAATGTCGATCATGCGCGGGCGCGTGTTCGAGAAGGTCGGCGTCAACATCTCGACGGTGGAGGGCACCTTCTCCGAGGAGTTCCGCGCAAAGATTCCCGGCGCGGAAGACGACGGCCGGTTCTGGGCGTCCGGCATCTCGCTGGTGGCGCACATGCAGTCACCGCTGGTCCCCGCCGTCCATATGAACACCCGTCACATCGTCACGTCCAAGGGCTGGTTCGGCGGCGGTGCCGACCTGACGCCGATGTATCCGGACGATGACGACACCGCGACCTTCCACGTGGCCCTGAAAGCTGCCTGCGACGCCCATGACGCGGACTACTATGACAAGTTCAAGGCGTGGTGCGACGAGTACTTTTTCCTGCCCCACCGCAACGAGCCGCGCGGCGTCGGCGGCATCTTCTACGACTATGTGGACACCGGTGACTGGGATGCCGATTTCGCCTTCACCCAGGATGTGGGTCGGGCCTTCCGCGACGTCTATCCGCAGATCGTGCGCCGGCACATGGACAAACCGTGGAACGACGCGCAGCGCGCCCACCAGCTTGAGCGACGCGGGCGCTATGCGGAGTTCAACCTGCTCTATGACCGTGGCACCCAGTTCGGCCTGAAGACCGGCGGCAACACCGAAGCGATCCTCATGTCGCTGCCGCCGGAAGCCACTTGGCCCTGACCGAAGCAATCCGCACCGCAAGACAAACCTCACGGTTTGTTGAGCGTTGGTCATAAGGTAAGTTCGCATCCGTCAGACCAGCGTCTCCCGCGCGCACGGGGGACGCCATATCGAAGGAATCGAGATCACCATGACCCGCCTCGCATCGCGCCTGCTCGCACCCGTCCTGCTTCTCACCGCCCTGGCCCTGGCAGCACCTGCAAACGCCCAGGACCTCGCCAAGGAAGCCTTCTACGGGCACTTTCAGGGCTCTGGCGTCGCGGAGGACCGCGACAGCCTGTATTTCGGCGTAACGGTGCGCGACCTCGATGTGAAGATCGGATCGGAAGCGCCGGGCTTCTATGTGGAGTGGACGAGCGTTATCCGGGGCGGCGGTGACCCGAACAATCCGGACGTCAAGCGTCGCACCGCGCGCATGTCCTTCGTGCCCGGCGCCAATCCCGGTGTCTTCAATTCCACGGACGCGCAGGACCCCCGCAGTCCCCAGGGCCTCGGCTGGGCCAGCATTTCCGAGCGCACCCTGTCGATCCATGTGATGCGGATCACTGACGCGGGCGGATATTCGGTCCAGACATACAACCGCACCCTTGAAGGAACCGGCATGCGTCTCCAGTTCGTGAATGTCTCCAATGGAGAGCCGCAGCGCGAGGTCGATGCCCGTCTCGTCAAGGTCGGCAACTGAGCAACATTTTTCATTCCGGTTCGTACATGAACAGAGGCCTTTTCGCCCCCTTCCCGTTCGCCCTCTTCCTGCTGCTGGCGGCCGCCGCGCTCCCGGCGCAGGCCGACGAGGACATCTCCCGCTTCTTCGGAACCTATGTCGGCAGCGGCAATGCCGAAAACATCGCCCGGGGCGACGTTGAGGTCCGCGACCTCGACGTCACGATCACGGCTCACAAAGACGACGGCTTTGTCCTGAAATGGATCACCGTGGTGCGCGGCGAGGACGGTGCGCGCACGGGCGACGACGTCAAACGCCGGGAGGTCGAGGAGACCTTCATCCCGGCCAAGGACCGCCCGAACGTCTTCATCCCGGCCCCCAATGGCGGGCTGTTCCAGAAGGCCGAGACGCCTAACCCGCTGGACGGCGAGGCTGCACGCTGGGCAGCCATCGAGGGCAATGCCATGACGGTCTATTCGCTGGCGATCTCAGAAGGCGGCGGCGCGGAACTGCAGGTCTATCGGCGCGCGCTGACCGAGAAGGGTATGAATATGTCGTATCTGCGCCTGCACGACGAAGACGTCGTCCTGCGCATGAAGGGCACGCTCGTCCGCACCCAGTAGAGCTATCGGGCCATAACCGCGCGGCGCTTCAGTTCCGCCAGGCACGCTTTGCGGTCCGCGACGAACCCGCCGTCGATCCACCACTGCTCGACCTCGCCCAGCGACCGGCTGATCTCGGGACCCTGTGGCACACCGAGATCCAGGACGTCCTTGCCCTGCAACGGGAATACGGGCCGCGGCAGGCGCTTTGGCAGATCCAGAAGGTCCTGCCAGTCTTGCGGAAAATGGAACCGGGCCAGTGCGTTTGTCCGTGCCGCATCATCAATCCGCGCATCCTGGTCTGACCAGTTGAGCATGACGGCATCGCACCACGCCTGATCTTCCAAGCGATAAAGCTCCGGCAGGTAACTACGGTCGACCTTCTTTTCACGTCTGAGACGCCCCAGTAGGGAAAGCCTGAACGGCACCGGCAGAAGAGCGGAGGCGTGGTCGAGGGTCGGCCTTTTCTCCACCGGCCAGCGCGGCTTCAGGTCACGCGGACGCTCAAGCATCGCGATCAGGCGCCTCGCCTGCTGACCGGACAGCCGCAAGCGGGCCGCAATCCTCTCCGCATCGGCTTTCCATTGCGGCAGGTCCGAAACATCGCGAAACGGAAATGCCTCGATCAGGGACACCAGACGCCGAAGGGCATCCGAGTTGCCGCAATTCATCTCACTGTAGGCAACCGCAAACAGGCCGTGACTTCCGCGCAGGTTCGGCAATTCGGGAAACAGCCAGTCGAACAATTCCGGAAAGGCCTCTCCCTCGAGCATCCAGTTGGCACCCGGGGAGAGCAACAGCTTGAACAACTCGTTGCGGATGCGCTCTCCGGACAGGTTGTCCAGCAGTGCTGCATTCTCCCGGCAAGCCGCCAGACCTTCAGGGTCCAGGTCCCGCAGATCGAGCTGCGCATGAAAGCGGTAGAACCGCAGGATGCGCAGCGCGTCCTCGTGGATGCGCTCGCTGGCATCTCCGATGAACCGCACCCGCCGGGCATCCACATCCGCCATGCCGCCCAGCGGATCGAAGACACGGCCATCCATGTCCATGTAGAGCGCATTGATGGTGAAATCGCGCCGTGCCGCATCCGCCGCCCAGTCGTCGGTGTAGGCCACCGTGGCGTGCCGCCCGTGGGTTTCGACGTCCACACGCAGGGTGGTGATTTCCAGCAGCCGGCCCTCGCCATGGGCGGCGACCGTGCCGTGGTCGATGCCGATGGTGTGATAGCCGATCCCGGCCGCCGCCAGCCGACGCACCACCTCGTCCGGCGGATGCGCCGTGGCGATATCGATATCGACGACATCGCGGCCCATCAGCGTGTCGCGCACGCAGCCGCCCACGAACAGCGCCGCCGGGCCCTCCCGGTCAGGGGCCGCCAGCGCGCCCATCACCGCGCGCGTGTCCGCGTCGGTCATCCAGGGCTGAAGGTTTATGGTCTTGGCGGGTTCCAAAACGTCGGCGCTCCGTTTCAGCGCCAGCGGGCCTTTTCCCCGGTCAGCACCTCGTAGAGGTTGACCAGCATCCCGGCGGTCGCGCCCCAGATATAACGGTCCTCATAGGGCAGCACATAGAAATAACGCCGCTTGCCACGCAGCACCCGGCTGTGCCGCTCGTGATTGTCGGGGTCGAGGATGAAGGCCAGCGGCACCTCGAACACATCGGCGACCTCGCCCGGCTCGAAGACGATCTCGAAGGCCGGATCGACAAGCCCCACCACCGGCGTCACGGCAAAGCCGGTGCGCACCTCATAGGTATCGAGCCGGCCGAGCAGTTCCGCGTTCTCGCGCGGCATGCCGATTTCCTCATGGGCCTCACGCAAGGCGGCGTCTTCGGGCGAGGCGTCTTCCGGGTCGATCCGCCCGCCGGGAAAACTGATCTGCCCGGCATGGGCACGCAGATCGGCCGCGCGCTCCGTCAGCAGGATCGTGAAGCCCTCTTCGCGCTCGATCAGCGGCACCAGCACCGCCGCCGGTTTCAGCGGCGGGTCGGGCCGCATGCCGACCTCGTTCAGGTCGTGGTCGCCGCGCAGATTGGCTTCGGAATCGTCATGCAGCATCTGGCTGATGGCCGCACCGGGCGCACGGCGGCGCGACAGCGAGGCCTGGGCCTGGTCGATGCGAGCGATCAGTTCCGAACGGTCCAGCATCGTCACCCGGGCAGTTCCTCTTCCGCCAGCGGATAAAACGCCCTGCCGCTCCACACGCCGGGCAGGCCCGTCTGCGGGTGCTCCACCGCCAGTTCGGCGAGTTCGTAGAACACGGCGCGGGTCATCAGGGCCTCGAGGTTGTCGCGAACGAGCACATACGGAGACGGCTCGCCCGTCGATTCGTCAAACGTAACCCGGATCGGATGATCCGGTCCCGCCGTAACGGTTTCGTCAAGGTTGGTGCGGAAGATGAGCACCTGATCCGGGCCGCTGCCTTCGACGTCCATGGCCACGGCGACAAAGGGAGCGTCGTCCACATCGATCCGACCGCGTTCGACCGGCGTTTCCAGCCAGAACTGGCCGTCCGCGTCGCGCCTGAGGACCGATGAAAACAGCGTGACCAGTGGTTTACGGTGAATTGGAGAGCCGCGATAATGCCATGTCCCGTCGCGCGTGATGCGCATGTCGAAGTGACCGCAGTCGATCTGCGTACGCCCGGACGGGGCGGAATTCCGTGACTTCTCGATTCGCTCGAAAAGCCCCTGTAGATTGACGGTTTCGGAAGGTTTTCTGGTCTCGGAACTCATGACGCGGCCACACTAGCACTGGCAGGAGCAATGTAATGCCTTCAGACGATCTTGTGCGCCCGGTTTTGGGAACACCGCTATCGGACGACAACGTCTATGAGGAGATCGAACGGGTCGGCGAGCAGCTCGTCGAGGTGCGCGAAAGCATCGCCCGGGTCATATTTGGCCAGGACAATGTCATCGACGAGACCCTGATCACGCTCCTGTCCGGCGGCCACCTGCTGCTCATCGGCGTGCCCGGCCTAGCCAAGACCCGCCTCGTGGAAACGCTGGGCACCGTGCTCGGCATGGGCAGCCGCCGCATCCAGTGCACGCCCGACCTGATGCCGTCGGACATCCTGGGCTCCGAAATCCTGGAAGAGACCGAGCACGGACGCTCCTTCCGCTTCATTCCCGGCCCGGTCTTCACGCAAGTTCTGATGGCGGACGAAATCAACCGCGCCAGCCCGCGCACCCAGTCGGCGCTGCTGCAGGCCATGCAGGAACGCGAGGTGTCCATCGCCGGCCACACCCACGTGCTCCCGAAACCCTTCCATGTGCTGGCGACCCAGAACCCGATCGAGCAGGAAGGCACCTACCCGCTACCCGAAGCCCAGCTCGACCGTTTCCTGTTGCAGGTGAATGTCGATTATCCGGACCCCGACGCAGAACGGCAGATGCTGCTGGTCACGACCGGGCTTGAGGACCGGACCGCCGAACAGGTGATGGATGCTGCGCAGCTCATCCGCGCACAGAACCTCGTGCGCCGTCTCCCGGTCGGTGACAGCGTGGTCGAGGCGATCCTGGCGCTGGTCCGCTCCGGCCGCCCGAACGTGTCAGACCACCCCGAAGTTCGCGACTGGGTCGCCTGGGGTCCTGGACCGCGCGCCAGCCAGGCGCTGATGCTCGCCACGCGCGCGCGGGCATTGCTGCAGGGCCGCGTCTCGCCTTCCGTCGATGACGTGGTGACGCTCGCACCCGCCGTGCTGCGTCACCGCATGGCGCTCAACTTCGCCGCGCGGGCCGAGGGCCGCACGCTGGACGAGGTGATCGACAGCATCTGCGAACCGTTCAAGTAGGCCGCCCGTTGGCTGACCCGCCGATGACCCCCGACACATCTTCCTCTACGGATTCCGCGGCTCAGGTCCGCCGCGGCGGGGAGGAGCTTGCCGCCGCCTTCCCGGCGCTGCTGGTCGCCGCCGACCGGGTGGCCTCGACGGTCGCCCAGGGCGTGCACGGCCGCCGCCGCGTCGGCCAGGGCGAGACCTTCTGGCAGTACCGGCGCTTCGAATACGGCGACAGCCCCCAGCAGATCGACTGGCGCCGCTCGGCCCGCTCGGACCGGCTCTATGTCCGCCAGAACGAATGGGAGGCCGCCCAGAGCGTCTGGCTGTTGCCAGACCTGTCCGCCTCCATGCGCTACCGCTCCCGGCGCACCCTGCCGGAGAAACAGGAGCGCGCGGCGGTGCTGACGCTTGCGCTGGCCTCGCTCCTCATTCGCGGCGGCGAGCGCATCGCGCTGTTCGACCGGCCGGCTCCTCCGGCCACCGGCCGTGCCGTGCTCGACCGGATATTCCATGAAATCCTGCACGGCATCACCCAGGACGCCGCCGCGGCCGAACTACCTACACCCCCGCGCCTGCCCCGCTACAGCAATGTCGTGCTTATCAGTGATTTCCTTATGGACCGCGGATACCTGATGGAATTCCTGTCGCGGATCGCCGCGCGCGGTGTGCGCGGCCACATGGTCCAGGTGCTCGACCCCAGTGAGGCGAGCCTGCCGTTCCGTGGACGGACCCGCTTCCGCGGTCTGGAAACCGAGGGCGAACTTCTGGTCGGCAAGGCGGAATCCCTGCGCGACGCCTATCTGGAACGTCTCGCGGAGCTGCAATCGTCCCTGTCCACCTTCGCGCGGCGGACCGACTGGTCCTTCACGATCCATCTGACCGACGCCCCGCCCGAGCCGGCGCTGCTCAGCCTGTTCACCAATATGACAGAGGCGCTGCATGCGCGGGAGTAGGCCCTCATGCTGAGCCTTGGCGCGGTCTCCTTCGCGGTCCCTTGGCTGCTGCTGGCGCTGGTCGCGCTGCCGGTGCTGTGGTGGCTGCTGCGCGCCGTACCGCCCGCGCCCGCACGCGTCGCATTCCCGGCCATCCGCCTGCTGCTCGGCCTCCCCCAGCGCGAGGAAACCCCGCACCGCACCCCGTGGTGGCTGCTGGCGCTCCGCCTGCTGCTGGCCGCGCTGGTGATTCTGGCGCTCGCCCATCCGGTGCTCGATCCGGGCCGGGTCCTGCGCGGCAGCGGTCCCCTGCTGTTCATCATCGACAACGACTGGAGTGCGGGCGAGCAATGGGACGCCCGACGCGACACGGCCCTCGCCCTGATCGACGAAGCGGAGCGCAAAAACCTCGACGTCTATCTGGCAACCGGCGCGCGTGAACCCGGCGATGCGCGCGAGCCGCTGCGCCCCTTACCCCGGCCGAGGCGCGGGACCGGGTGCGCAGCCTGCTGCCTCAACCCTGGCCGAGCGATCATGGCGCCGTCCTCGCACAGATCGAGGGCTTGCAACTGACCGGGTCGGTCAACGCGGTCTGGCTGTCGGGCGGACTGGCGGAACCGGGTACGGGCGACACGCCCGGCCGCACGGCTGTCCTGGAACGCGCGCTCCAGCAACTGGGCTCGCTGCGCCTCATCACGCCTGGCGTGTTCGGCCTTCCCCTGCATCTGGCAGAAAGCGAGAGTACCGCCGACGGTCTGCGCGTGATCGTCTCACGCCTCGACGCAACGCCTGACCGGCCCGCCGCCCTGATCGCCAGCGACGAGGCGGGACGCCTTCTGGCGCGCGAGAGCTTTACCTTCCCCGGAGCGGCTGACACGACCGAGGCGACCATTTCGCTGCCAGGCGAATTGCGCAACCGGATCGCCCGCATCTCCATCGAGGGGGCGTCCAACGCGGGCGCGACCATGCTGTTCGACGAATCCGCCCGCCGCCGCCCGGTGGGCCTCGTCTCCGGCGACATCGCGCAGGTGGACCAGCCCCTTCTGGGCAACGCGTTCTATATCAACCGTGCGCTGGAGCCCTATGCCGAGATCCGCAACGGCACGATCGAGGACCTGCTCGAACGCCAGCTCGCGATGCTGGTCCTGTCCGATATCGGCAACCTGACCGATTCCGAGATCACCCAGCTCGAGGCCTGGATGGCCCGCGGCGGCGTTCTGGTTCGATTCGCCGGCCCGAACCTCGCCGACGGCAGCGACGCCCTGCTGCCGGTCGCGCTGCGGCGCGGCGGGCGCGTGTTCGGCGGGGTTATGAGCTGGGAACAACCGGCCACCCTCGGCCCCTTCGACACGGATTCACCCTTCGCCGGTCTGACCGCATCCGACGAGGTCGTGGTGCGCCGCCAGGTCCTCGCCCAGCCCTCGCCCGAACTGGCGGGCAAGACCTGGGCGCGGCTCAATGACGGCACCCCGCTGGTGACCGGCGAGAAATACGGCGAAGGCTGGCTGGTGCTGTTCCACACCACGGCGAACGCCGAATGGTCGAGCCTGGCCCTGTCGGGTCTGTACGTGGATATGCTGCGCCGCCTGATCGCGCTCAGTCAGGGTCTGAACACCGACACCACATCACGACCCTTGCCCCCGCTGGCGAGCCTCGACGGGCTCGGCCGCCTGGGCGAACCGCCCGCCAGCGCACGCCCCCTGCCGCCGGGCGAGATCGCGGGCGTCGTCCCCGGACCCACTCATCCGCCGGGCTTCTACGGCGACCGGCAATCGCGCCAGGCCTTCAACCTCGGCCCCTCACTCGCGCCCTCCCCGTTCACTGACCACGGCACCGGCGTGACGCTGGCGACCTACGGCCCGTCCGAGCAGACCGACCTCCGGGTCTGGCTGCTGGTCGCCGCTTTCGCGCTGCTGGCCGCCGACATGCTGATCTCGCTGGTCCTGCGCGGCCTTGTGCCGGGACGGCGCATAGCGGCCACTGCGGCGGCGGTCGCGCTCCTCGCCGCCGCGCCCCTGACCCTCACGCCCGAGCCCGCCGCCGCCCAGTCCAGCGACCAGTTCGCGCTCCAGGCCACGGAACAGACCCATCTCGCCTATGTGCTGACCGGCGACACCCGGATCGACGAGACCAGCCGGGCGGGCCTGTCGGGCCTCGGCCAGATCCTTTCGCGACGCACGTCGGTGGAGCCAGGCGCACCCATCGGCCTCGATATCGAGCGCGACGAACTCGCCTTCTTCCCGATCATCTACTGGCCCATGACCGATGCCCAGAAGCCGCTCTCCGACGCGGCGCGGGCGCGGATCAACCAGTTCCTGCGCAACGGCGGCACGATTGTCTTCGACACCCGCGACCAGAACCTGTCGGGCATCGGCGGCGTCGGGCCCGGCACCCAGGCCCTGCGGCGGCTGGTGGACGGGCTGGACATCCCGGCGCTGATCGAGGTGCCGAACGAACATGTACTGACCAAGGCGTTCTACCTGCTGCACGACTTTCCCGGCCGCTGGGACGGCGGGCGCGTGTGGGTCCAGCAGCCCGATGAACGGGTGAACGACGGTGTCTCCTCGGTCATCGTCGGCGCCAACGACTACGCAGCCGCCTGGGCCATCGACATCGACGGACGCCCCATGTTCCCCATCGCGCCGGGTGGTGCACGCCAGCGCGAACTCGCATTCCGGTTCGGGGTGAACCTGGTGATGTACGCGCTGACCGGCAACTACAAGGCCGATCAGGTGCACGTCGATGCCATCCTCGAACGGCTGGGCCAGTAGGCAGGGCGCGCGATGGACAATCTGCTGATCGTCTGGGACCCGCTTCTGCCCGAGACCGCGCTCTACGCCATGGCCGTGATCGCCGTGGCGGTTCTGCTGGCAGGTGCGATCTTCCCGAGCCCGGGACGGCCCGCGCCCGGGACCGTCTGGCGCGGCCTGGCCTTCGCCGGGGTGCTGGCCGCGCTGGCCAATCCGTCCGCCGTGCTGGAAGACCGGGAGTCACTGTCCGACATCGCGGTCGCGGTGGTGGACCGGTCCCCGAGCCAAGAGATCGGCGAACGCCGCGCGCGCACCGATGAGGCACTGGCAGAACTGCGGGAATGGGCCGAAACCCAGGACGATCTGGAACTGCGCGTGGTCGAGACGCCGTCTGCCAGGAGACACGCGCCTCAGGGACGGCACGCATCTGTTCACAGCGCTCGACCGCACCCTGACCGATGTGCCGCGCGAACGCTTCGCCGGCGCGGTGATGATCACCGACGGGCGCATTCACGACATCCCACCCCCCGGCGAGACGCCCGATATCGATGCGCCGCTGCACGCCATCGTGACCGGCGAGCGCGACGCCGGAGACCGCCGACTGACCATCGTGCAGAACCCCGGTTTCGGCATCGTCGGCGATGAAGTCCGCCTCGTTCTGCGCATCGACGAGCCCGCATCCGTGCGCGCCCGGCAGGCGCAGGTGACGATCCGGCGCGACGGGGAAATCCGCGGGCGGACCATCCTCATGCCGGTCGGCGTCGATCATGCCATCGACATGGTGGTCAATCACGGCGGACCCAGCGTGTTCGAGCTTTCGGTGAACGAGGGGCAGCAGGAACTGACGCTGGCCAACAACCAGGCCGTCGTCACCATCAACGGCATCCGCGACCGGCTACGTGTGTTGCTCGTCTCCGGCGCACCCCATCCGGGCGAGCGGACCTGGCGTAACCTGCTGAAGGCCGACCCCTCGGTCGATCTGGTGCACTTCACGATCCTGCGCCCGCCCGAAAAGCAGGACGGCACGCCGGTACGCGAACTCAGCCTGATCGCCTTCCCCTACCGCGAGCTGTTCGAGGTCAAGCTCAACGAGTTCGACCTGATCATCTTCGATCGCTACCGGCGCATGGGCGTGCTGCCGTCCGTCTATCTGCGCAACATCGTGAACTACGTCGAAAGTGGCGGCGCACTGCTGGAAGCCGCCGGGCCCGAAATCACGCCGGCCACCAGCCTCTACCGCACGGCGCTGGCCAGCATCCTGCCGGGCGAGCCCAGCGGCGATGTCTTCGACACACCCTACACCGCCGACGTGAACACGACCGGCCGCCGCCACCCCGTCACCGCCTATCTGCCCGGCCTGCCGCGCAACCCCGATGACGAACCCTCCTGGGGCCGCTGGTTCCGACAGATCGGCGCGCGCCAGAAATCCGGCACCGTGGTCATGGACGGGCTCGACGGCCGCCCGTTGCTGATCCTCGACCGGGTCGGCGAGGGCCGGGTCGGGCAGTTCCTCAGTGACCATATCTGGCTGTGGGCGCGTGGCTTCGAGGGCGGCGGTCCGCACAACGAACTGCTTCGCCGCCTCTCCCACTGGCTGATGAAAGAACCCGAACTGGAGGAAGAACGGCTGATCTCTCATGTGCGTGGTAACACCATCGAGGTGACCCGCCAAAGCCTGAAATCGGATCCGGCACCCGTCTTCGTCACCGGGCCGACGGGCGAGGAACGCCAGCTCGTCCTGAAGGAACAGAGCGACGGCCGGGCGACCGGCCAGATCGAGGTGAACGAGCCCGGCATCTACCGGTTCAATGACGGCACCCGCACCACCGTCGCTGGCGTGGGCACAATCAATCCGGTCGAATTCACGGATGTCTCCGCCAGTGACCTCGAATTACGGCCGGTCACCAGCGCGACCGGTGGCGGCATCAACTGGATGAGCGAGACCGGATTGCCCGACTACCGGCGCAACCGGGAAGGCCGCGCCATGGTCGATAGTGGCACCGGCAGCGCATCGGCGCGATGGCTCGCCTTCCGCCGCAACGATGCCTCCGCCGTGGTTGGAATCCGACAGGTGCCGTTTCTGCCTGCAATGGTGCTGTTACTCGGCATCGGCTTCGGACTGGTCGCGGCATGGCGGCGCGAAGGCCGCTAGCTCTTGACCGTTCGAAATACGAACAACCGGGCGACAGGCGCTCGACATTCCGTCTGGTCAAACCAATGTCACGCCTGTCATGGAACCATCCCGCATAAACCGGGACGACCTGAGGAACGCGGTATGATCGAGATTCGCCCCTTCGACGGGCTGGGCCACGCTGACCATGGCTGGCTCGACGCCCACCACCACTTCAGCTTTGCAAGCTACATGGACCCCGAACGCATGGGCATCGGACCGCTGCGCGTGTGGAACGACGACACTATCGCGCCCCAGACTGGCTTCCCGCCCCACGGCCACCGGGATATGGAAATCATCACCTATGTCCGGCGCGGCGCGATCACCCATGAAGACAATCTGGGGAACCGCGGGCGCACCGAGGCAGGCGACGTGCAGATCATGAGCGCCGGCACCGGCATCATGCATTCCGAGTTCAACCTTGAGGACGAGACGACCCAGATCTTCCAGATCTGGATCACTCCGGACCGCGACGGTCACGCGCCGCGCTGGGAGACCCGGACCTTTCCACGCGGCGAGAATGCTGGAAAGCTAGTGCTGCTTGCCTCCGGCCGCGCGGTGGACGCGAACGAGGGAGCGCCCATGATTCATCAGGACGCAGCACTGTTCGGAGCGACCCTGGCCGGTTGCCAGACCGTGACCCACGAACTGGCGCCGGGACGCAAAGCCTATCTTGTGCCGGCGCGCGGATCACTGATCGTCAATGGGACGGATATTGGCGAACGCGACGGCGCGGTCATCACCGGCGAAGACGCAATCCACATCACGGCGGGCCAAGACGCCGAGATCGTGCTCGCCGATCTGCCCTAACCGGGAAAACCGGAAACGGGACCGTCAGAACGAAGAGTGGGGTTCTTTCAGAAACTCGGTCTCCTCGGGCGTGCTCTCTCTCCCGAGAGCTTCATTGCGGTGGGGGAACCGCCCGAAGCGTTCGATGATTTCCCGGTGGCGCGCCGCGGATGACATAGTGCGTTCGGAATTCTCCATGCCCTCGTCCGCCAGCCTGCCGAAGACCTCCATGGACATGTCCTGATCGGCCAGCACCTCGCTGTGCATCAGTGGCATATAGACGAACTTCCGCTCGTTAATCCCGAGCAAGCGGTCATACCCCTTGTCGATGGCGAGCTTCGTCAGGGCGAGCGCACGGGAATCCGCGGACCAGGCAAGCGGCGAGTTCCGGTGGATATTTCGGGAGAACTGGTCGATCAGCACGATCAGAGCCAGACAACCGCGCGGCGTCTCGACCCAGCTTTCCAGATTCCCGTCGCGCGCCGTGTGGACCAGTTCGGAGAAGCGTTCGCGAATCTCTTCGTCGAAGGCATCGTCCTTGTTGAACCACTTTTCCGGCCCAGCTTCGTCGAACCAGAACGTCAGGACATCTTCCGGGTCTGCCATCGCCTGCAATTCCTTTCCCGCGGTTCTTTTCCGCGCTGCCAATTGATATACACGCAAAATCAAGAGGCCATCCGTTTTCCCATGACCATCAAGCTGAGCCGGGATTCGATCCGCGCCGGTCAAGTCTACCGGATGCTGACCGAGCAGCAGAAAATCACAAATATCCGCCCCCTCACCGACGAGGAGCGCGCCACGGCACTCGATGCGTTTCTTGCGCGCGCGCCGGAAGGCCCGGTCTGGGTGTTCGCCTATGGCTCACTGATCTGGAACCCGGCCTTCCACCATGCCGGCCGCACCACGGCCCGGATCTGGGGCCTACACCGGTCATTCTGCCTTCAGACACCGCTGGGGCGCGGATCACCGGACAACCCCGGCCTCGTCCTCGCGCTCGATCTCGGCGGCTCATGCGCCGGGATAGCTTACCGGCTGCCCGACGACGGCATTCGGGAGGAACTGCAATACGTGTGGGACAGGGAAATGGCGCTTGACAGCTACCGCGCCGTCTGGGTCCGCGCACGTACGGATGAAGGCCCCATCAACGCTGTGACCTTCGCCATTAACCATTCCAGCGAGCGCTATGTCGGCAAACTTCCCGAAGAGCAGAAGGTTCACATGCTGGCCCATGCGTCGGGCCATCTCGGCAGTTCGCGCGAATACCTTGAAAACACCGTCGATCAGCTTCGCGAAGCTGGTATCCGCGACCACTATCTGTTCCGGTTGTATGAGAAGGTGCAGGCGTACACCGCCTGACCTCTAAACCACTTGCGGCACCGCTTGGCTGGGGCGGCAGGATTCGAACCTGCGATCACGGGATCAAAACCCGATGCCTTACCGCTTGGCTACGCCCCAATCACGCGCCGTTGTACGCTCTATATCGCGCGTGGCCGCCCGTACCGCAAGATACCCCGGCAGGCATCAGTCGAAGCTCTTGTGGATGTCCTAATAGTGACGCAGCGGTTCGTGTTGACCAGGTGGCCTCGCAATTGACAGAAGAAGAACGCGCCGGCGTGAACCGCCGCGTGTCCCACTTCGCGGCACAGACGCTCTCGTAGCCGCACACACCGTCTGCGCTCGCAAAGAATAATCCGGCGACGCCGCCCACTCCGACGCCCCAGCCTGTCCCCGCCGCGCCCAACACGGGGCAGCGAGACGGCCGAGGTCGCCCGTATCACGAAAATCCAGACGCTTCTGGGGCAGCTCGGATCCGGCCCGAGCCCCAGCGACGGCACGATAGGCGAGAAGATCCGCGACGCCATCCGTTCGCATCAGGAGCAGCTGAGCCTGCCGGTCGATTGGGAGCCCAGCGACGACATGCTCCAGCACCTGCGCAAGATCATCGGGACCGGCTGAGCCTAACAGCCGTTCAGTCCGTGACCGTCCGTGTCGGGCAGACCCACCAGCCGGGGCGAGCCTGAACAATCTGCCGCGCCGCCGTGGCACAGGCATACGCACCATCGAACACACCGAAGCAGGTTGGACCGCTGCCGCTCATCCGTGCCAGCCGGCAACCGGAGACCCCTTCGAGGACCGTCAGCACATCAGCGATTTCAGGACAGAGCGACGCGGCCGGCGCCTCCAAATCGTTGCGGGTGAGATCGCGCAAGGCATCCGGCGCTAAAGTCGAAGGCGGATCAGTGAACAGCTCCCCGCCGCCGCCATAAGCCCGGAAAACCGAAGCGGTGGACAGGGGCACGGCGGGATTGACGAGAAGGAGGTGCAACATCGGGAAACCCTCCAGCGGCGCGACCTGCTCACCGAGCCCGCGCACATGCGCGGCGCGGGACAGCAGACACACTGGCACGTCCGCGCCGAGTTCACGCGCCACGGCGGCGACACGCGGATCGTCCGTGGGGACGCCCCACATCCTGCACAGCAATCGCAGCACCGCCGCCGCATCGGCTGACCCTCCACCCACGCCTGCTGCAACGGGAATGTTCTTGTGAAGCGAGATACGGACATTCGCGTCACGGCCAAATTCGGCGCCCAGACAGGCTACTGCGCGCATGCACAGGTCTTCCTCCGTATTGTCCGGCAAGCCCGTCGCGAAAGGCCCTTCGCGCACAAGCTCCGGCACGGCGGCAGGAGAGAGCGCCACCTCGTCACCGAAGCCCGTAAACACGATCACGCTTTCCAATTTGTGATAACCGTCGGCGCGGCGTGGACCCACATGCAGGTAGAGATTGATCTTCGCCGGAGCGGGCTCGATGTTCCGGTCAAGTTCCATCGCATCCTTCATCACGGCGTGTCAGATGTCCGCTTCTTGCCTGGCGGCAGAGGTTCGGGGACCGCCTCCCCGGAAATCTTCTTGCGGATTTCAACCTCGACATCCGGATCGGGCTTCAGGGTCAGCGCCCTGTCCCATTGGAAGCGGGCCTCGTTTTTCCGGCCGACCGACCAGTACACATCACCCAGATGGTCGTTGATGACCGGGTCACCCGGCTCCAGCGCCACGGCACGCTCCATGATCGGCACGGCCTCTTCATACGACCCAAGGCGGTACAGGACCCAGCCCAGGGAATCGGTGATGTAGCCGTCGTCCGGCCGCTTGGCGACGGCGGTCTCGATCATCGCCTTGGCCTGTTCGAGATTGATTCCCTGCTCCACCCAACTGTAGCCGAGGTAGTTCAGGACCAGCGGCTGTTCGGGTTCTATTTCAAGTGCGCCGAGGAAGTCCTTTTCCGCGCGGTCCCATTTCTTGGCCCGCTCCAGCGCGATGCCGCGCGTGTAGAGTAGGCTCCAGTCCTTCCGCCCATCTGTGCGCTCATAGGCAAGGTCATAGACCTCGACAGCTTCTTCGAACTGGCGGTCGATCCGCAGCAGGTCGGCCAGCGTGCGCGCCGCATCGGCGCGGTCTTTCCGCTCGTCGATCATCTTGCGCAGGATCGCTATAGCCGACTCGGTATCCTTATCGGCGTGTAGGGCGTCGGCGATGCTCAGCCGGGCATACCAATGATAGGGCGTGTCGTCCGCGATCTTGCGATAGACCTCCACAGCCAGATCGTTGCGTTCGCGGTCTTCGAGAAGCTGACCGAGGGAAAACAGCGCCGTCGGATTGTCGGGGTCAAGGCCCAGAGACATGCGCAAGAACAGGAGCGCCTCAGTCCGCAACCGTTCGCGGTTAAGAAGGCCCGAGACATTGCGCAAAACCTCGGCAACCCCATCGGCGTTGTTCGCGATAACGCGTTCCGGCGGCGCCGCGCCCGACACGACCTTCTGGGTCGGCTCGATCAGCAGTGTCTTCGGGTTCTTCGCGCGGAAAGTATCGACGAGAATCTGCGCCTCCCCGTCCCGGCCCTGACGCACGAGGAAACGGCCATAGGATTCGACGAGCTGCAGCGAAGGCTGCCCCTGGGCCGATTCCAGTGTGCGTCCGAAGGCCGCGCTCGCCTGTTCCGTGTCACCGGCCAGGTCCGCGATCAACCCTTGATGAAACCCGGCAATCGGACCCAGTCCCTGCTTCGTGGCGAGCGGATCCAGCCCGGCGATCGCTTCGTCGGTCTTGCCGGCACCCGCGAGCGCCCAGGCCCGGAGCAGCGGCTTGGTGATGGGATTGACGCCGATATCCGGTACATCCGTCAGCAGGGCCAGCGCGTCCTGGAAGCGCCCGTCACGAACCGCATCGACATAGAGCGTATAGGCAGAAAGCGGATCGCCCGGGCTGTCCTTGAGGACGTCGCGCGCGATCTCGCTCGCGGTGTCCAGACGGCCCGCACTGACCATCAACAGATGGGCCCGGCGCTTGATTTTGCCATAGTCGGGCATGTGCGTGATGATGTCGGCGGTGATATCCGCGGCGGCGACGAAATTACCCGCGGCCTCGGCATGGAGCGCCGCAAGGAAACGCCCGTAAACCGTGGAACCGAGATCGAATCCCTTACCCTCAACATCCGTCTGCTTGCCGGGCGCACCCTCAGCGACGGTCGTCACGGCGCTAGCTGGATATGCAACCAACGATAGCGCAAGCACCACGGTAAATGTCGGTGAGAATTTGGTCAGTCTGGCCATGAAGCGGCGCGCCAGCCTCTTGGTTAAGGAAAAATTCAATCTAGCGGCAGCGCTTCGCACCCGCCATCACACGTTGTCGTGACGCGACCCGCAGATATCGTCTCCCTTACATATTGGGATAATTCGGGCCGCCGCCACCCTCCGGCGCCACCCAGACGATATTCTGAGTCGGATCCTTGATGTCGCACGTCTTGCAGTGCACGCAGTTCTGGGCGTTAATCTGCAGGCGCGGGTTGGAGCCGTCGTCGTCGCGCACGATCTCATAGACCTGCGCCGGACAGTATCGCTGCTCGGGCGCATCGTAGCGCGCCAGGTTGACCTCGACCGGAACCGACGGGTCCTTAAGCGTCAAATGCGCGGGCTGGTTCTCTTCATGATTGGTGTTCGAGATATAGACCGAGGACAGCCGGTCGAAGGTGATTTCCCCATCCGGCTTGGGATAGGCAATCGGCTGGTGCTTGTCCTTGTTCTCCAGCGCCTCATGGTCGGCATGTCCGTGGCGAAGCGTCCAGGGTGCCTTCCCACGCAGCACCATCTGGTCAAAGCCCGACAGCAGCGTCCCTATCATCAGCCCGTACTTGAAGGACGGCCGAAAATTGCGCGCCTGCCAGAGCTCCCGATAGGCCCAGGAGTTCTCGAAGGCCGTGGCGAACCCGTCCAATCTCGCCGGAGTTTCGCCATCGCCCGCACCGGCCAGTGCCTGCGCGGCGGCTTCGGCGGCCAGAACGCCCGACTTCATGGCTGTGTGGGTGCCCTTGATCTTCGGGACGTTCAGCGTGCCCGCCTCACAGCCGATCAGCAGACCGCCCGGGAACACCTGCTTCGGCAGTGACTGCACGCCGCCCTCGTTCAGCGCCCGCGCGCCATATGACACACGCTTGCCGCCCTCGAAGGTGGGACGGATCGCCGGATGCGTCTTGAACCGCTGGAATTCCTCGAAGGGCGAAAGATAGGGGTTCTTGTAGTCGAGCCCGACGACGAAGCCGACGGCGACCTGATTGTCTTCCAGATGATAGAGAAACGAGCCGCCATAGGTGTCGGACGGCAGCGGCCAGCCGGCGGTGTGGACCACCAGCCCGGGGCGATGCTTATCCGGATCGATCTGCCACAATTCCTTGATGCCGATGCCGTAGGTCGGTGCCTCGCTGTCCGCACGCAGGGAGAATTTTTCCATGAGCTGACGGCCCAGGTGGCCCCGGCACCCTTCGGCAAAGAAGGTATAGCGCGCATGCAGTTCGATACCCGGCGTGTAGTTCGCTGTCGGCTCGCCGTCCGACCCGATGCCCATGTCGCCGGTCGCCACGCCATAGACGCGGCCGTCGGCGTCGAACAGCACCTCCGCGGCCGCGAAGCCCGGATAGATTTCCACGCCCAGCGCCTCGGCCTGCTCGCCCAGCCAGCGGCACAGGTTGCCCAGCGAAATGATGTAGTTGCCATGGTTCTTCAGCGGCGGCGGCAGCATCGCGGTCGGCAGGCCGGTCGCGCCCGATTCGCGCATGAACATGAAGCGTTCCTCGCTGACTGCTGTCCGCACCGGCGCGTCCATGTTGCGCCAGTCGGGAAACAGTTCGTCCAGCGCCCGGGTTTCCAGCACGGCACCCGACAGGATATGCGCGCCGACCTCGGACCCCTTCTCAAGAACGCAGACGTTGATCTCTCGCTCGGATTCCGCCGCGATCTGCTTCAAACGGATCGCCGCAGATAGGCCGGACGGGCCGGCGCCTACGATGACAACATCGTATTCCATCGACTCGCGTTCTTTCGCCGCATCGCTCATGCTAGAAATCTCCGTGACGTCACACTGTGCGCTCGCCAAGGAACCATGACCGCAGCCGAATCACAATATGCGCGGCAGTCCCCGGCCCGGATTCCGGGTCGTGCGGGCCGATGAACATGTCCGGCGACCGCGCGGAACTGATAGCCGCACTGCGCTGGCAGATCGAGGCCGGTGCCGACGAGGCGATCCTTGACGAGGCTGCCGACCGCTTTTCAGAGGCACCGCCGTCGCGCCCTGCGGCTGCGTCGCCGGCAACACCTGAGCCCGCCTCACCTCCCGCCACTGTCCGCGAAGCATCAACAGCGGCCGCAACGCCCTCATCCAAAGGGGCCGCCGCGCGCGCCGTGCCACCCATGGAGGCGACGGACAGCGTCAGCCAGAATGCCCGGCACATCGCCGCGACATGCAACGATCTGCCTGCTCTGCGCACGGCGCTGGAGGCGTTCGACGGTTGCGCCCTGAAAACCACGGCCACGAACCTGGTCTTCGGCGCGGGCACCGTGCCCGCCGACGTGATGATCATCGGCGAAGCACCGGGGCGCGACGAAGACCGGCAGGGCGAACCCTTCGTCGGTGCGAGCGGGCAACTGCTCGACGCCATGCTCGGCTTCGTCGATCTGTACCGCGGCCGCAACGTCTATATCAGCAACATCTTGCCCTGGCGGCCGCCCGGCAACCGACAGCCGACGGGGGCGGAAATCGCGGCCTGCCTGCCCTTCATGGAACGCCATATCGCGCTGGCCGCGCCGAAAGTCCTGATGTTCCTGGGCGGAACCTCCGCCAAGACGCTGCTCAATCGAACCGAGGGCATCACCCGCCTGCGCGGGCGCTGGTACGAGTATCACTCGCCCGCTCTTGAGGCAGCCGGACTCGCGCCGATACCGGGTATGGCGACGCTGCATCCCGCCTATCTGCTGCGCCAGCCTGCACAGAAGCGCGCCGCCTGGGCAGACCTTCTTGCCGTGCGTGAACGGCTCGATTCCGGCGGTACGGGTTAACGAAGCCGCAAGGGACGGCACCGCAACTTGCCGCCCGGCGCCCTTAGATAGTATCAATGCGTAGCTTATCGGACGGACGCATGAACACGGCACTTCAGCGGATTTTCGGCGGTTTTCTCGCACTCGCACTGTTGGGCGGAGCGTCTGGAGCGCATGCGCAGGAACCCAAGCCGCGCCCGCTCGAAACCGCACTCATCGGCCCCGCCTCCATCCTGATCCCCGGTATCGGTTCCGTGGACGGCGTGCTCTCCGCCGCCGACGCGGCGCGCTATCAGCGCATCTTCGAGCTTCAGGAAGCCGGCGATTGGCGTTCCGCGGAAGCGATCGTCAAACGCCTGCAAAGCCCTGGCCTGCTCGGCCATGTGCGGGCCCAGAAATATCTGCACCCCACCAAGTACCGCTCGAGGTTCACTGAGCTGCGCGCCTGGCTAGACGACTACGCCGACCACCCGCAGGCACGCCGCATCCATCGGCTCGCCGTGCTGCGCCAGCCAAAGGGCGCGCGCGCACCGGCCGCGCCGATCGTGCACAAGGCGCGCGCGCCGGGCACTTCGGTCCGTAAGGCTTATGAAGGCCGTCCCCTCTATTCCCGGGCGCGAACCAGCGAAGGGCGCCGGGTGCAGAGCGAAATCTTCCGTCGCGTGTCACGCGGCTGGCCGACGGGTGCGTTTGAAATTCTGCGTTCGTCCAAGGCCAAACGCGTCCTGTCCGGCGAACAAATCGCGCAAGCATGGCGCGCCATTGCCCAGGGATATTTTCGCGCTGGCAAGGACAACGAGGCGCTCGAAGCCGCAATTGCGGCTCATGCCGCCTCGCCCGGTGACGCACCGCTCGCCTACTGGTGGGGCGGACTGGCCGCCTGGCGCCTCGGACGTCTCGACAATGCCGAGACATTGTTCGGCGAATTGTCCCGGGGCAGCCGCGCGGCGGAATCCCTGCTCGCCGCAGGGTCCTTCTGGGCCGCACGCGCCGCGATTGCGAACTCCAACCCGGCGGAAGTGATCCAGTATCTTGAAACCGGTGCCGCGTCGCCGCGCACGTTCTACGGCCAGCTTTCGCTGCGTTTACTCGGCGACGCCGACGGCTTTACCTGGCGCATGCCGAACCTCGAACTCTCGTCCTACCACCGGATCGCGGCCAGCGAGATCGGCGCGCGAGCTATCGCGCTGCTCCAGATCGGACGCGACCACGACGCCGAACGGGAACTGCTGGCGCTGTCGGCCGCTCGGCCCGCGCTGCGCAATGACATCCTGGCGCTGGCGACCCATGCGGGCCTGCCCGCCGTCGCGCTGAAACTGTCCACCTTCGCGCCGGAGGATGTGCGGCTGGCCGCCGCCTACCCGGTACCCGCCTGGGAGCCGGAGAGCGGCTATTCCATCGACCGGGCCCTCGCGCTTGCCTTCGTACGCCAGGAATCGGCCTTCAACCGGCGTGCCGAAAGCCATGCGGGTGCGCGCGGCCTGATGCAGCTCATGCCAAGCACGGCAAGCTATGTTGGCGGTGAGCGAAACCTGCGCGGGCGCGGCAAGTACCGTCTGTACGAACCGGACCTGAACCTCGAACTGGGTCAGCGCTATATCCAGTATCTGCTATCCCATAACAAGATTTCTGGCGACCTGCTGCGGCTGGTTGCCGCCTACAACGCGGGCCCGGGCAATCTGAACGCCTGGGAACGGGCCTTCGAGCATGGCGACGATCCGCTGCTGTTCATCGAATCCCTGCCTGCGCGCGAGACTCGGCGCTTCGTCGAGCAGATCCTGACCAATCTCTGGCTCTACCGCAGCCATCTCGGGCAGGCCTCGCCGTCACTGGACGATCTCGTCGCCGGGCGCTGGCCGCAGTACCAGCCGCAGGACGGCCTGTCGGAAAGCAGCCATGTTCGGCAATGACGACAACGGGTTCCGTCCGGTCCGCATCGCGGTCCTGACCGTCTCCGACACACGCACCCGCGCCGACGACCGTTCCGGCGACACGCTGGAAGAACGACTGCTTGCGGCCGGCCACGAACTCGCGGCACGAAATATCGTGCGTGACGACCGCGCCGCCATCGCCGAGCAATTTCGTGTCTGGGCGGCAGACGAGAATATCGAGGTCATCATTTCCACCGGCGGCACGGGCGTGACGGGGCGCGATGTAACACCCGAGGCGCTGAGCGACGTCACCGAGAAACGCATCGACGGCTTCGGGGAGCTGTTCCGCTGGATCAGCTTCCAGAAGATCGGCACCTCGACCGTCCAGTCACGCGCTGACGCCGGGGTCGTGAACGGCACCTATATCTTCGTGTTGCCGGGCTCGCCCGGCGCCTGCCGCGACGGCTGGGACGACATTCTGAAGGATCAGCTCGACATCCGGCACAAGCCCTGCAACTTCGCGGAGCTTTTGCCGCGTCTGCGCGAACACGAAACCGGCGCCTGACATGGCCGGTTCGCCACAGGCCTCCCGATGAGCGACGGGCCCGACCGCGAGGCCGTTGCCGATCTCCTGCGCACACGCAAAATCGCACCCGGCCTGACCGGAGGCGACCTGAGTATCCTTTCGACCAAGGGTGTCTCCCACGACCACTGGCGGATCGGCACGACCGGGCTGGTGCTGCGCATCCCCCGCATGAACCAGTGGGGGATGGGGGCCGGAGACGCGCTGCGCTATCAGGAAATTGCCTTCCGGCGCGCCTCGGAAAGCGGCTGCACGCCGCGTTTCAACGCCCGGCTCGAACCGGATGAGCCACTGCCGCTGGGTGCGCTGATTGTCGAGGAAATCCAGGGCCGCGCGCCGGAGCTGCCGGGCGACCTGGGCGCCATCGCGGATGCGCTCAGCGCACTGCACGGCATGGACCCTGTTCCTCAATCCGACATGCCGCCGCTGCACATTCATCACAACCCCGTCGCCTCGACCCTGCAGGCGATCGAGGAACAGGCCGAGCACCTTGCCGCCGCGCAACTCGACCGGCTGACGGAAGAGAGCATCCGCACCGAACTGGACTGGGCGCGCGAATTCGCCGCCCATGGTGAGCCCGACTTCGAACTGCGCTTCGTCGGCACCGATACCCATCCGGGCAACTTCCTGATCGACCGCGACGGCAAGGCCTGGTTCGTCGATCTGGAAAAGGCGCTCTACGGCGCCGCGCCCATCGACCTCGCCCATGCCTCGCTGGCGACCTCGACCGGCTGGGACCCAGATTGCCGTGGCGCTCTGACCCGCGATGACGTGCAGCGTTTCTATCAACGCTACCTGGACGCGGCCGGGCGCGACCGGGCCGCGACCCTGGGGCCGTGGCTGCTGCCGCTGCGCCGCCTGACATGGCTGCGGACGATCACCTGGTTCGCGCGGTGGAAGGCCTCCTGGTCCACCCAGGACGATCACGCCGCGGCACGCGACGAACGCATGACCGCGCATATCCGTCGGCATGTCGAATACTGCTTCGACCCCGAGAACATCGCCGAGTGCCGCAGGGACTGGCTGGCGCCGCGCGCCCTGACCATCTGAACGCCACCCCGGTCCAAATTACAAAGTTCTTGTTTTGTTCATTTTGTGATTCCATATTCGAAGCATGGAACACAAGGACGCGAACAGCCCCGAGCGGCCGGAAACCGGCGTCACCGACGTGGCACTGCCGGATCGTGCCCGGATCAGTCGTGGTGCGATCTCCAACCGCGCCGGCCGGTTCGAGCGCCTGCGCGGCAACGCCATCGACGACGGCTGGCGCACCCTGCAGGATGACGAGCCGCAGCCGCGCCTCGATACCACCGTGACCTTCGACCAGAGCCGGACGGTCATTTCCCGCAACGATTCGCCCGACGTTGGCTTCGACCGCTCGATCAACCCCTACCGGGGTTGCGAGCACGGCTGCATCTACTGCTTCGCGCGCCCGACCCATGCCTGGCTGGGGCTGTCGCCGGGTCTCGATTTCGAGACCAAACTCTTCGCCAAGCCCGACGCCGCGAACCTGCTGGAACGCGAACTCGCGAAGCCCGGCTACACCGCGCGGCCCATCGCCATGGGAACCAACACCGACCCCTACCAGCCGGTCGAGCGGCGCATGAAGGTCACGCGCTCGATCCTCGAGGTGCTGGCGGCCCACGATCACCCCGTCTCCATCGTCACCAAGAGCGCGCTGGTGACCCGTGACCTCGATATCCTGGCGCCGATGGCGGCCAAAGGACTGGCAAGCGTCGGTGTATCCGTCACCACGCTGGATGCCGACCTCGCCGCGGCGATGGAGCCGCGCGCCTCACGCCCCGAACGTCGGCTGGAGACCATCCGCATGCTGTCGGCCGCGGGCATTCCCGTGACGGTCATGGTCTCGCCCATTATTCCCGCTCTCAACGACCATGAGATGGAGGCGATCCTGATCCGCGCCCGCCAGGCCGGCGCGATCCACGCCAGCTACATCCTGCTGCGGCTGCCGCTGGAGCTGAAAGACCTGTTCGGCGAATGGCTGTCGGAACACCGCCCCCAGCGCAAGCAGCGCATCCTCAACCGTTTGCGCGAAATGCGCGGCGGTGAGCTGTACGACAACCGCTTCGGCACGCGCATGCGCGGACGGGGGCACGACGCCAGGCTTCTGGAAGAACGCTTCCGGATTGCCTGCCGCCAACAGGGCTACACGGAGAACAGCGCGCTGCTCGACGCCTCGCGCTTCCGTAAACCGGACCTGCGCGAGACACACGACGGCCAGATGAGTCTTTTCGGCGACAGCCGCGAATGATTTGCCGCAAAGGGCCGGGGTCGTTGTGATAGCTTGGCCCCGCCATGCTCTCGAATGACGAACTGCTTCCGCTGGCCATCGTGGTCCTTGTCGCGCTGTCGTGCGGCATCCTACTCACGCGCCTGAAGCAACCCGCCGTCGTCGGCTACATCCTCGCCGGGCTGGTGCTCGGCCCGTCCGGTTTCGAACTGGTCGAGAACGAGGCCAGCATCGGCCTGCTCGCCGAGCTGGGCATGCTGCTCCTGCTCTTCGTCATCGGCATGGAGCTCAGCCTGCGCGCCTTCCGGCGCATCTGGAAGATCGCCGTCACCACCGTTCTGCTGCAGACCGGCGGCGCGCTGCTGATGATCTGGCTGATCGGCCAGCAACTGGGCTGGCCCATCTCCGCCGTCATGCTGCTGGCCTTCGTCATGGCGCTCTCGAGTACCGCCGTCGCGGTGAAGATGCTCGAGGACATCGACGAATTGCGCACCCGCACAGGCCGCATCACGGTCGGCATCCTGATCGCACAGGATCTGGCCGTCGTGCCGATGATCCTGCTGGTCGATCTCGCCGCCATCGGGGAATTCGACGTCATCGCCATCGGGCGCATCCTGCTTTCCGTCGGCCTGTTGCTGGCGCTGATCCTGTTCCTCAGCCGCCGCCAGCGGCTCGCCATTCCCATGCTGGATACCGCCCAGGGCCATCGCGACCTGACGCCCCTGCTCGGGCTCGTCTGCTGCTTCGGTGCGGCGACGGTCTCCGCCCTGCTCGGGCTGTCGCCCGCTTACGGCGCGTTCCTGGCCGGACTGACCATCGGCAACAGCAATCTGCGTGTCGGCATGCTGGACATGGTGATGCCGATCCAGAGCATCCTGATGATGGTGTTCTTCCTGTCGGTCGGCCTGCTGATCGACCTGTCGCTGATCTGGGACAACCTGGGCGTCATCATCCTGATGATGCTGATCGTCACGGTCGGCAAGACCGCCATCAACCTGTCGATCTTCGCGGCGCTGCGTCTGCCCTGGGGCCAGACGCTGCTGTCCGCCCTGCTGTTGGCCCAGGTCGGGGAATTCTCCTTCCTGCTCGGCAATATCGGCCTGCAGCGTGAGATCATCTCCATTGAGGAGTTCCGGATTATCCTGTCGGTGACGGCCCTGTCGCTGGTAATCTCTCCTCTCTACATGAATGCGATCCGCCGCCTGTCGCGTGCTGCCAGTTTCAAGCGCGCCTCGATCCGCTACGTCCTTCTGATTGCCTTCGGGCGCGAAGCCGACACCGTGGTGCGCGGCGTCAAACGTATCGCCACCATGAAGCCCGCCCTGCCCCGCAAGCTGCGCCGGTCTGGCTCGGAGCCACCGGACGGCACGCCCGTCGAGTAGGCATGACGTTACCCGCGATGACGGCCGGGGTGGATGAGGCCGGGCGCGGTCCCTGGGCCGGCCCGGTCACTGCTGCCGCGGTGATCCTGACCCCGGACAGCGAGGCCCGTCTGCGCGAGACTGGTGTCGCGGATTCCAAGACACTCAACCGGGCAAAGCGCGAGCGCTGCTTCGATGTCATCATGGACGCGGGCGCGCGCGGTGAACTCTGGTACGCGATTGCCTCCGCCGATGTGGCCGAAATCGACTCTCTCAACATCTTGAGGGCGAGCCTCACCGCCATGTCGCGCGCCGTGGCGGACCTGTCCGTGCCCGCGGAGCACGCGCTGATCGACGGCAACAGGCTGCCCGATCTGGCCTGCCCGGCCTACGCCATCGTCGGCGGCGACGGTTCCGTGTTGTCGATCTCGGCCGCCTCGATCCTCGCCAAGGTCAGCCGCGACCGGGTGATGGCCGGACTGGCGGAGACGCATCCCGGTTATGGCTGGGAGCGGAACGCGGGCTACGGCACCGCCGAGCACCGTAGCGCGCTGGAATCCCTCGGTGTGACGCCACATCACCGCCGCAGCTTCGCACCCATACGCAAGCTGCTCGAAGCACACCCCATATCTAGTTAAGCCGCTGACTCCAAACACAGAATCGGCGATCGGGTGCATTTTCCGATTGACGGTGACTCCCCGTTTGGCCATCGTCCGCCGCTATGCGAACCCCTGGCCGAGGTCGCAAGGACGCGAAAGCGCCCGAGCGAAACGTGATTCTTGAAGGCGACTGCATTGAGCAGTTGGCCGCGCTGCCTGACGGCTGCGTTGACGTTGTCTTTGCGGACCCTCCTTATAACCTTCAGCTTGCCGGCGAACTCACCCGCCCCAACAACTCGCGCGTCGATGGCGTCGATGACGATTGGGACAAGTTCGACACCCTGCAAGCCTATGACGAATTCACCCGGGCCTGGCTGACGGAGGCGCACCGCGCGCTTTCCGATGACGGCACGCTTTGGGTGATCGGCAGCTACCACAACATCTTCCGGGTCGGCGCGATCCTGCAGGATCTGGGCTTCTGGATCCTGAACGATGTGGTCTGGCGCAAGTCCAACCCGATGCCGAACTTCCGGGGCCGTCGCTTCACCAACGCCCATGAGACGATGGTCTGGGCGTCGAAGAACCAGGATTCGAAGTACACCTTCAACTACGAAGCCATGAAGGCGCTCAACGACGACCTGCAGATGCGCAGCGACTGGCTGCTGCCGATCTGCAACGGCGGTGAGCGCCTGAAGAACGACGACGGCAAGAAGGCCCACCCGACCCAGAAGCCCGAGGCCCTGCTGCACCGCGTGGTGCTGGCATCGTCTCGCGTGGGTGACGTCATTCTTGACCCGTTCTTCGGCAGCGGCACCACCGGCGCGGTCGCCAAGCAGCTCGGCCGCGACTTCATCGGCATCGAGCGCGACCCCGACTACATCGAGCTCGCGAAGAAGCGCATCGCCAAGACGCGGCGCATCGACGAGACCGACCTGCTGGAGACGCCGTCGAAGCGCGAACAGCCGCGAATTCCGTTCGGCTGGCTGGTCGAACGCGGCCTGCTGCGCCCCGGCGAGAAGCTCTACGCGCCCAACCGCCGCCATGCGGCCAAGGTGCGCGCCGACGGCACCATCGTCACCGGCGAGGACCGCGGCTCCATCCACAAGATGGGCGCCGCCGTCCAGGGTGCGCCAGCCTGCAACGGCTGGACGTTCTGGCATGTCGATATCGAGGGCAAGCTCGTACCAATCGACGTGCTGCGTCAGAAGCTGCGCGCCGAACTGAACTAGCCGGCCAAGCGTTCAGGCATCGCCCTTGCCGACATGCGCCAGTGCATGCCGAACGATTTTTCGTGTGAGTGTCGGCAGGGCGTGGTCGCCGAATTTCTCGGGCAGCACCCAGACACCGAACGTGGCCTTGCGGGCATCCACCCGCGCGGCCATCACCTTCAGTTGCAGTCGCAGATGGGTGAACCCGTGCTCCACGAACCCCGGCAGTTCACGCCAGTCGGCGTCGAGCGGCGGGGCGTCGTGAAAGTCCGCGCGCTCTTCCCACGGCGTCGAGGGCACTTCCATCATGCCGCCGAGCAACCCTTCCTCCGGGCGCCGTTGCAGCAGCACGGCGCCATCGGCGCGCACCATCCAGTAGGCGACGGCGCGCCGCACGGGGCGCACCTTCTTCGGCGCGCGGCGCGGCAGGTCCGCGGCGATGCCCCGGTCCAACGCCAGACACGCATCGTTCCACGGGCAGATCGCGCAGGCCGGTGAGCGCGGGGTGCAGACCGTCGCGCCGAGATCCATGACCGCCTGCGCGTAATCGCCCGGCCGCGTGTCCGGCGTCATCGCGGCGGCGTGTTCGCGCAGCACTGGCTTGGCTTCGGGCATCTGCGCCTCCACGGCGAACAGCCGCGCCATCACCCGTTCGATATTGCCGTCCACGGGCGAGGCATGCCGGTCAAATGCAATCGCGGCGATTGCCGCGGCCGTGTAGGGGCCGATGCCTGGCAGTTCGCGCAAACCTCCCTCGGTGTCAGGGAACACGCCGCCATGTTCATCCGCCACCACGCGGGCGCATTTGTGCAGGTTGCGCGCACGGGCGTAGTAGCCGAGCCCCGCCCATTCGGTCAGCACCGCGTCGAGTTCAGCCCGCGCCAGGTCTTCCACACTCGGCCAGCGCTCCAGGAAGCGCGCGAAGTACGGCCCCACGGCGGCGACCGTGGTCTGCTGCAGCATCACCTCGCTCAGCCACACATGATAGGGATCGGCGCGCGCGCCCTTGCGCGACAGGGACGGCGGCACGCGCCACGGCAGGCGGCGGGCGTGGCGGTCATACCAGTCCAGGATGGCGTGCGGGTCGGGCGTGTTCACGGAGGTGAAGGACAGTAAGTGTCGTTGTGGCGTAACTCACGTCCTTCTAACATGAACGCGCACGCATCGACGCGGGCGCTATCGGGCACGAAACGGGTCATGGACAAGAAACGGGCAAGCGGATTGCGCGCGATCGGCGCGGAAAGCAGCCGGGCAACCGGCGCAATCCGGCGCAAGCGTGGCTTCTTCGAGGCCAGCGTTTTCACCGACTGGCCGGCCATCGTCGGGCCGGATTTGTCCGGCCAGTGCGTCCCGCTGCGCCTCGTGCGCGGTCCTGAGGGCGAAGGCGGCACGCTGCATGTGCGCGTCACCGGTCCGCTGGCGCTGGAACTTCAGCACCTGGAGCCCCAGGTGATCGAACGCATCAACAGCTTCTACGGCTTTCGCGCCGTGGCGGGCCTGCGTATGCACCAGGGGCCGATCTCCGCGGCGAAAAAGCCCGCCCGACCCGAAAAACCCGCCGCCGCGCCCGAAGACCTCGCGACGCTGGACAGCCAGCTCGATTCCGTCACCGACCCCGAATTGCGCGACGCCCTGCGCAAGCTCGGCCACTCGGTGATCGCGCGCGAAACGCGCCGGAAATCGTGATCGGGCGCGTCCGCGCGCGGTCTTCCTTCCGTCACAATCGCCTGTCAGGCTGTGAATTCGTTCTGCAAACGGTTGTGGAATAAGGGTTTTTCCGCGCTTGTGCCGCCCGAATGCAGGTTTCATAATCAACTATATATTGTGCCTGGAGAGTATCGTGCATCTATATAGACGAATCGGGGCCGCTGTTGCCGGCCTGATGGCGATTGTCTTGTTCGCCGGGACAGCCCCGGCGCAGCCGGCCGTGGACACGGCAACGGCGCTGAGCGAACGCGCCATCGGCAGTCCGGACGCGCCCGTCACGGTGACCGAGTATTTCTCGCTGACCTGCTCGCATTGCGCGAGCTTCCACAACGAGACCTTCCCGGCACTCAAGGAAAAGTACATCGACACCGGCAAGGTGCGCTTCGTCTATCGCGACTTCCCGCTCGACCGGGTGGCGCTGCCCGCCGCGATGATGGCGCGGTGTGTGGATGAAAAGCGCTATCCGGGCGTGATCTCGGTCCTGTTCAAGACCCAGAACAGCTGGGCGACGGCACGCGACCCGATCGGCGAGTTGGGCAAGATCGCCGCGCTTGCGGGACTCGGCAAAGAGGCGTTTGAGTCCTGCCTCCAGTCGGAAAAACTGGCGAATGGCGTACTCACTTCACGCCAGGAAGGGACCGCGGCCGGGGTCAACAGCACACCGACCTTCATGGTCAACGGCAAGATTTACGCAGGCGCGCATTCGATCGAGGACTTCACGGAAATTCTCGATCCGATGCTGAAGTAACAAGGAAACCGCCGGGCACGGATTGTGCCTGGTTAAGTCGGGGCATTCAGGGGGTTACGCACCGGTGCATTTCAACAAGCTCAGACTGACGGGCTTCAAGTCCTTCGTCGATGGAACCGATCTGATGATCGAACCGGGCCTGACGGGTATCGTCGGCCCGAACGGCTGCGGCAAGTCCAACCTTGTCGAGGCGCTGCGCTGGATCATGGGCGAGACCTCGGCCAAGCAGATGCGCGGCGGCGCGATGGACGACGTTATCTTCGGCGGCACCTCCGACCGCCCCGCGCGCAATGCCGCGGAAGTCCTCCTCAGCCTCGACAACACCGACCGTTCCGCCCCCAGCCAGTTCAACGATTCCGACGAGCTGGAAATCTCCCGCCGCATCGAGCGCGAGAAGGGCTCGACCTATCGCGTGAACGGTCGCGACGTGCGCGCACGCGATGTGCAGATCCTGTTCGCCGACCAGGCCACAGGCCCGCGTTCGACGGCGCTGGTCAGCCAGGGCCGCGTCGGCGCGCTGATCAACGCCAAGCCGGGCGACCGCCGCCTGCTGATCGAGGAAGCTGCCGGCATCACCGGCCTGCATTCGCGCCGCCACGAGGCCGAACTGCGCCTGCGCGCGGCGGAGAACAACCTTGAGCGACTGGACGATGTGCTGGTCACGCTGGACGCCCAGCTGCAGGGCCTGAAAAAGCAGGTCCGCCAGGCCCGCCGCTACAAGAACATCTCCCAGGACATCCGCAAGACCGAAGCCGCCGTCCTGCATCACCGCTGGGTCGAGTCGCGCGAAGGCGTGGCGAAATCCGAAGAAGCCCTTCGCATGGCCGAGGGCGTGGTTGCCGAGCAGTCGCGCGTTGTATCGGAAGCGACGCGCACGCGTGAGGACGCCGCCGCCAAGCTGGTTCCGCTGCGCGAGACCGAGGCGTCCGCCGCCGCCGAACTCCAGCGCCTGAACATCGCGCGCGAGGAACTCGACGCCGAGGAACAGCGCGCCCGTGACGCGAGCGAGCAATGGCAGACCCGCCTCACCCAGATCGAGGCCGATCTGGGCCGCGAGCGCGGACTGGCCGAGGAAGCGCGCGCCGCGCTGGAACGACTGGGCGCGGAGAAGTCGGAAATCGAGCGCGCCTGCGCCGGCGAGGACGACCTGATCGCCCAGACCGACACGGCCCGCCAGGAACGCGCTGCACGGGTCGAGGCCGTCGAGGCCGAGCTGACCTCGCTGATGGAACGCCTCGCCAATGGTGAAGCGCAGATCGCCGCCCTCGAGCGCGAACTGGGCGAACTGGATGCGCGCCGCCGCCGTCTCGACACACAGGCCAGCGAGGCCCGCGCCGAGCGCGAGGGCATCGAGGAAGCGGGCCTGACCTCCGACGAACTGGTCGAGGCCGAGGCGCGCATGAACGCCGCCGAAGAAAGCCTCAAGGCCGCGCGCGGTGACCTGGAAGGCGCGGACGCACGCCGTGACGAGGCCGAGGCGCGCCGCGACAAGGTGCGAGACGTGCGCTCACAGGCCGCCGAAGCGCTCTCGCGCCTGCGCGCGGAAGCGGGCGCGCTGGAGGACATCCTCGCCAGCGACGCCGAGGAAGCGTCGGACGACTGGACGCCGATGATCGACGAGATCGAGGTGACCCCGGGTTATGAGACCGCGCTGGGCGCGGCACTGGGCGAAGACCTTGATGCGCCGATGGATGAGCGCGCCCCGCGCCACTGGAAGAACCGCGCGGCGGGCATGGACGACCCGACCCTGCCGGCTGGCACGCAGCCGTTGACGGGCTTTGTGCGTAACGCGGGCGCCCTGCAGCGCCGTCTGGCCCAGATCGGCCTGGTCTCCGACGCCGAAACCGGTGCACGGCTAGCCGGCGAATTGAAGCCGGGCCAGCGCCTTGTGGACAGCGAAGGCCGCCTGTGGCGCTGGGACGGATACGTCTCCACCGGCGGCACGCGGTCTTCCGCCTCCACCCGTCTGCACCAGCGCAACCGGCTGGCCGAACTGCAGCAGCGCATCACGGCTGCCGAAGCGGCCTTCACCCGCATCGAGGCGGATTTCGCCGGTGCCCGGGAAGCCGCCGACACGGCCATTGAGGCGGCCCGCGCCGCGCGCGCTGCGCTCGACAGCGCCGACGACGCCGCATCGGATGCGCGCCGCACCCACACCAACCTGTCGCGCGAGTTCGCGGCCCGGGTCGCCCGTCACGAGACGCTGGGCGAAACGCTGGCGCGCATCGAAGGCGAAGTCGCCGAGATCGAGGCGAAGCTGGCCGACGCCCGCGCGCGCCGTGCCGGGATCGGCGACCTCGACGAAATCCGCTCCGGCACCGATGCCGCACGTGCACGGCTGGGCGAGGCCCGCAACGCACTGGCCGCCGCCCAGAGCGAACACGACCGTCTGGTCCGTGAGGCCGAGGAGCGTCACCGCCGTATCACCGCGCTGGCCGCGGAGGAAACCTCCTGGCAGGCCCGCCACACCGGCGCGGGCGAACGCATCGGCGAACTGGAAACCCGCGAAGGCCAGGCGAAGGCCGAGCTGACGGCGCTGGCCGCCAAGCCCGCCGAAATTGAACAGCGCCGCGCCGGGCTGATGGACCATCTGTCCGCCGCCGAAGCAAAGCGCAACGAGGCCGCCGACGCCGTCGCGACCGCCGACCGGAACCTGTCCCAGGCCGAGCGCGCCATGCGCGACGCCGAGGCCCGGCTGGGCGAGCTGCGTGAGGACAAGGTGCGGACCGAATCGGCCGTCGCCCAGGCCGCGCAGATCCTCCAGACCCTGATCGAGCGGATCGAGGAACGCCTCGAGTGCAAGCCGGAAGCCGTCCTGCCGCTGGCCGAGGTGCCCGAGGGCCGGGACCTGCCGGACCTCGAATCCTCCGAGCGCCGGCTGGAGCGCCTGCTGCGCGAACGCGACAACATGGGCCCGGTCAACCTGCGCGCAGAGCAGGAATCCGAGGAACTGGAAGAAAAGATCGAGACGATCAACACCGAGCGCGAGGACCTCGTCTCGGCGATCGACCGCCTGCGCCGGGGCATCGCGAGCCTCAACCGCGAGGCACGCCAGCGCCTGCTGACGTCCTTCGAACAGGTGGACAAGCACTTCCAGGAGCTGTTCGTGCGCCTGTTCGGCGGCGGACGCGCCCATCTGGAACTCACCGACGCGGAAGACCCGCTGGAAGCCGGCATCGAGATCTACGCCAGCCCGCCGGGCAAGAAACTGCAGATCCTCTCGCTGCTGTCCGGCGGCGAGCAGGCCCTGACGGCGACGGCGCTGCTGTTCGCGGTGTTCCTGACGAATCCGGCCCCGATCTGTGTGCTGGACGAGGTCGATGCGCCGCTGGACGACGCCAATGTGGACCGGTTCTGCAGCCTGCTCGACCATATCTCGCAGATCGGCTCGACCCGCTTCCTGATCGTCACCCACCACCGCATGACCATGGCCCGGATGGACCGTCTTTACGGCGTCACCATGCCCGAGCGCGGCGTCAGCCAGCTCGTCTCGGTGGACCTGCGCGGGGCTGAGGAAATCCGCGCGACGGCGTGATGCCGGACGCACGGTTTTCACCCGGTTTTCCGCCGTTTTTTATCCACTTCGCAGTGGCGGAATGTCGCCTTGACTTGGGTAGGGGCGCTGAGTACCTTGCGCCCGCCTTACAACGCGGGTTCCGCAGTTTTTCAGGGTTTTGGCACCCGGTTCGGGGTTGAACGATGAGCGAACCGGAAAAACCCACCTCTCTGGAAGACCTGAACCGGCGTTTGAAGGACGTGCGTAGCAAGCATGCGCCGGACGAGCCGGAAAAGGATGGTGCCGGATCGTCGGGGGGACTGGGTCTCGGCTTTCGAGTCGCGATTGACCTGGTTGCCGGGGTCGCCGTGGGGGTATTCGTCGGGTGGCTTCTGGATCGCTGGTTGGGCACGACGCCGTGGTTGATGGTTTTGTTTTTCTTCCTGGGAGCCGGCGCAGGTTTCACCAACGTGTTACGCGCAGAGCGCGCGAGCCGAAACCCGCCTGAATGAGCAGATAAGGAACGTCTGACGTGGCAAGCCCGCTTGAACAGTTCGAGATCAAGCCGATCATTCCGATTGAAATCGGCGGCGTGGATGTCTCCTTCACCAACTCCTCGCTGTGGATGACCATCGCGGTCGTCGTCGCCGGCGGAACCCTGGCGATCGCCGCGGGCCGCGGCGCGATGGTGCCGGGTCGCCTGCAGACGGTTGCGGAGCTGTTCTACGAGTTCATCGCCGGACTTATAAAAGAGACCATCGGCGCACAGGGCCGGAAGTACTTCCCCATCATTTTCACGGTCTTTGCCTTTGTCCTGACCGGCAATCTTCTGGGGATGATCCCCTACAGCTTCACCTTCACCAGCCACATCATCGTGACCTTCGCGATGGCCATCGTGATCTTCATCGCGGTGACGGTGCTGGGCTTCGTGAAGCACGGGATGCACTTCTTCACGTTCTTCGTGCCGCCGGGCACGCCGCTCGTCATGTACCCGCTGATGATCCCGATCGAGATCCTGTCCTATCTCTCGCGGCCCATCAGCCTCGCGGTTCGTCTGTTCGCCAACATGATGGCGGGCCATATCCTCCTCAAGGTGATCGCAGGCTTTGTCGCCGCGATGGGCGTCTTCGGCATCCTGCCGCTGGCGCTCGTCGTCGCACTGACCGGGCTGGAACTGATCATCGCCTTCCTGCAGGCCTACGTCTTCACGATCCTGACCTGCCTGTACATCAACGACGCGCTCCACCTGCACTAGGCGGGCGGGACGCAAACGGAACCCAAGAAACCAAATCTCTCTCGGAGGCACAGAAAATGGATTTTGATTCGGCAAAGCTGATCGCAGCCGGCCTGGCGGTCATGGGCGTTATCGGTTCTGGTATCGGTATCGGCATGATCTTCTCGTCGTTCATCTCGGCTGTCGGCCGCAACCCGGCCGCTGCGGACGATGTTCGCGCCATGACCTTCATCGGCTTCGCGCTGGTGGAAGCGCTGGCCCTGTTCGCGCTCGTGATCGCGTTCCTGATCCTGTTCGGCATTTCGCCGGGCGCCTGACCTCAAGGACGTAGGACGCCGCAATGCCACAGTTGGAGCAAGTCGGGACCTTCCCTTCGCAGGTCGTCTGGCTGGTGATTACCTTCGTGGTGCTCTACCTTCTGCTGTGGCGGGTGGTGTTGCCGCGCATTTCAGCGACCCTTGAGGGCCGCCAGATGCGCATGGACAACGACATCGCCCGCGCCGAGGAACTGGCATCGGAAGCCGAGGGTGTTCTCGCCGCCTATGAGGAAGAACTCGCCAAGGCGCGCTCTGGCGCTCAGGAAGAGCTTCACAAGGCGGCCGAGGAAGCCACCGCGGAGGCCGAGAAGGCCAACGCGGCACTGACTGGAAAACTCGCGAGTAATTCGGCTGCCGCCAACGAGCGCATCGAGGCGGCACGCAAGGAAGCGGTCGCGAACATCACCGGAATGGTCGAGGACATCGCCCGGCAGGCCGTCGAGCGGCTGGTCGAGACCTCGCCGGATGCCGGCACGGTCAGCAGTGCGGTGAACGCCGCCCTGCAGGAGCGCAGCTGATGTTGAACCGTCTGTGGACAACAGCCGTTGTGTTTGCCATGACCAACGGTGTCGCCCAGGCTGCGGAATCGCTGGTCGAGAAGGCGGAGCACGCCGAAGGCCACCACGAGCCTTTCCTGCAGTCGGCCGAGACCTGGGTTGCGGCGGCCTTCATTATTTTTGTGGCCGCGGTCGCGCGTCCTCTTTGGAAGACGATGACCGGTTCGCTGGATAGCCGGGCTGACGCCATCAAGGCGGAACTCGACGAGGCCCAGCGCCTGCGTGAGGAGGCCCAGCACACCCTGGCCGACTACCAGCGCAAGCAGCGTGACGCCTTGGCCGAGGCCGAGGCGATCATCGCCGAGGCCAAGGAAGAGGCCAAGCGCATGCAGCGAACGTCGGAAGAGCGGACCCAGGCATCCCTGGAACGCCGTGAGCAGCAGGCGCTCGACATGATCGCCGCTGCCGAAGCGCGCGCCGTGGCCGATGTGCGCGCGCTCGCCGCCGACGTGGCCATCGACGCCACCCGCCGCATCCTCACCGATGTCGTCCAGGGTCAGAAGGGCGACGAACTGGTTAACAGCGCAATTGCCGAGGTTCCGGGTAAGCTGAACTGACCGTTAGGTCCATACAGAATCAGAAAGGCCCCGCTTCGCGGGGCCTTTTCTTTTGTGACTTCCCCGTCATTGCGAGAAGCAATACGACGAAAAAACCCTACTCCGCTGCCTCGGCCGTTTCGGTCTCCGGCGTCCAGCGCAAGACGGTGCTGCGGGCCGCGGCCGTCTCGTCCAGACGGCGGCGCGGGGTCGTGGTCGGCGCGGATAGGAAAGCCTCCGCATCGCCGGTCTTCGCCCGCGCCACGAGGGCCCGCATCACCGTGATGAACGCGTCCAGCCCGCGTTTCGATTCGGTCTCCGTCGGCTCGATCAGCATCGCGCCATGAACCACCAGCGGGAAATACATGGTCATCGGGTGATAGCCCTCGTCGAGCATGGCCTTGGCGAAGTCCAGCGTTGTCACGCCCGTGTCTTTCAGGAAGCGGTCATCGAACAGACATTCGTGCATGCATGGCCCGTCGAAGGCCGGCGTCATGACATCGGACAGGCTGTGCATCACATAGTTGGCGTTCAGCACCGCGTCCTCGGCGACCTGCCGCAGCCCGTCCCGGCCATGGCTCAGCATGTAGGCATAGGCGCGGATGAACATGCCCATCTGGCCATGGAAACCCTTCAGGCGGCCAAACGGCTTGGCGTCGCCCGCCGCGTCCGTGTGCTCGACCAGCGCGAACCCGTCATCCCCGAGCACCACCCAAGGCACAGGCGCAAAGGGCGCCAGCGCGTCGGAAAGCACGACCGGTCCCGCACCAGGACCGCCGCCGCCATGAGGCGTCGAGAAGGTCTTGTGCAGGTTGATGTGCATGCAGTCGATACCGAGATCGCCCGGGCGCACCTTTCCGACGATGGCGTTGAAATTCGCGCCGTCACAGTAGAAATATCCGCCCGCGTCGTGGATCAGCTTCGCGATCTCCGCCATGTCCGGCTCGAACAGGCCGCAGGTGTTCGGATTGGTGATCATGATGCCCGCGACGTCGTCATCGAGCTTATCGGCGAAGGCCGCCACATCGACCCGGCCACGCGAGTCCGACGGGATCGCATCGACGGCAAAGCCGCACACCGCCGCCGTGGCGGGATTGGTCCCATGGGCCGAATCCGGCACCAGAATGCGCCGGCGTGTGGTCGGCCCGCCCTCCCGGTCGTCCAGCGCGGCACGGATCGCCATCACTCCGCACAATTCGCCGTGCGCCCCTGCAGCGGGCGACATGGCGACGGCCGGCATGCCGGTCAGTTCCTTCAGCCAGTGGGCAACGGAATCGATCAGTTCCAGCGCGCCCTGCACGGTCGAGACCGGCTGCAGCGGGTGCACGGCGGCAAAACCCGGCAGGCGGGCCATTTTCTCGTTCAGGCGCGGGTTGTGCTTCATGGTGCAGGAACCCAGCGGGTAGGTGCCCATGTCGATGGCGTAGTTCTTCTGGGACAGCCGCGTGAAGTGGCGCACCACTTCGGGCTCGCTCACGCTCGGCAGGCCGATGGCACCCTTGCGCGCCACCCCGCCAAGGCGGTCGGTGTAGTCCCCCGGCTTCGGCAGATCGACGCCGGACGCCCCCGGGTTGTCGATTTCGAACAGCAGCGGCTCTTCCAGTTGCAGACCGCGATGGCCGAGAACCGTCTCGCGCTCGGTCCCGGTATTGACCACAGGGCGGGCGCGACTCAGATCGCTCGAATGGGTCATGCCAGCACCTCCGTGAGACCGGACACAAGCGCATCCATCTCCGCCTGCCCCGTCAGCTCGCTGGCCGCGACCAGCAGAATGTCGTCCAGCCCCGACCTAGTGCCGTAGAGCCGGGATGCGGGTACGCCCGCCAGGATGTTCCGCGTTGCCATCGCCTCAACGACGTCCGCGGCATCACCCGGCAAGCGGAGCGCGAACTCATTGAAGAATGCGTCCGGCAGCACCTCGACGCCGGGCACCTGCGCCAGCCGATCGGCCAGCTGCGACGCCCGCGCATGGTTCAGCATCGCCAGGTCGCGGAAGCCGTCCTCGCCCAGCAGCGACAGATGGATCGTGAAGGCCAGCGCACACAGACCGGAATTGGTGCAGATGTTGCTGGTCGCCTTCTCCCGGCGGATATGCTGTTCGCGGGTCGAAAGCGTCAGCACCCAGCCGCGCTTGCCGTCCGCATCCTCTGTTTCTCCCGCCAGGCGGCCCGGCATCTGGCGGACGTATTTCTCGCGGGCGGCGAACAGGCCGACATACGGCCCGCCAAAACCCTGCGGGTTGCCCAGGCTCTGTCCCTCGGCCACCACGATGTCCGCCCCCATCTCGCCGGGCGAGCGGATCGCGCCGAGTGAGACGGTCTCCGTCACCACAACAATCAGCAGCGCACCCGAGGCGTGGCAGGCCTCGGCCAGCGGGGTCAGGTCGCGCACATGGCCGAAAACGCCGGGGTTCTGGACCACCACGCAGGCGGTCTCCCCGTCGATCAGGCCCGGCAGGTCTTCATCGCCCGTGAGGTCCGGCTCACGAATATCGATGGCGATATCGACGTACTTTGCCTGGGTCTCGGTAACCGCACTGTAGTGCGGGTGGACGCTGCCGGAGATCACCGCCCGGTTGCGCCGGGTGATGCGGCGCGCCATCAGCACGGCCTCCGCACAGGCGGTCGCGCCGTCATACATGGAGGCATTGGCCACATCCATGCCGGTGATCAGCGCCACCATGGTCTGGAACTCAAACAATGCCTGCAGCGTGCCTTGGGAGATTTCCGGCTGATAGGGTGTGTAGGAGGTCAGGAACTCGCCGCGCTGGATCAAATGATCGACTGTGGCCGGCACATGGTGGCGATAGGCCCCCGCCCCCAGAAAACTGGGCGCACCCGCGGTCGTCAGGTTTTTCGCTGCCATGGCCGACATGGCCTGCTCGACCTCGAACTCGGCCATATGGTCGGACAGGTCGAAGCTGCCGCCGAAGCGCGCGTCTGTCGGCACATCCACAAACAGGTCGTCGATCGATGCGGCCCCGATATTAGCCAGCATCGCCGACCGGTCGGCGTTGGTCAGGGGCAGGTAACGCATGTCAGCTCAGGCCCTCGACGAATTTCTTGTAGGTGTCCTCGTCCATCAGCTCGTCCAGCTCATCCGGGTCGGAGAGCTTGAGTTTCGCGAACCAGCCGTCGCCGAAGGGGTCAGTGTTCACCAGTGAGGGATCACCGTTCAGGTCCTCGTTGACCTCCAGCACCTCGCCGCCGACCGGGGAATAGACCTCGGCCGCTGCCTTCACCGATTCGACGACCGCCACCTCGTCGCCCCGGTCAAGAACCTTGCCCACCTCGGGCAGTTCCACGAACACCACATCGCCAAGCTGTTCCTGCGCGTATTCGGAGATCCCGATCACGCCTGCATCCCCATCGACTTCCACCCATTCGTGATCTTCGGTGTATTTCCGGTCCGCCATGATGCGCACTCCTTCGCTTGGCTAGGCTCGTTTGTAGCCGGGTTCGACGAACGGCATGGCCGCGACCTCGGCGGCCACCGTCCGGTTACGTATCTCGATTTCAACCGCCGTCCCCGGCGCGGAAAGCACCGTGGCGACATATCCCATGGCGATGGGCCGCTCGAGGCTCGGTGAAAACCCGCCGCTCGTGACGGCACCAACAGCATTGCCGCCCGCGTCACGGATCACGGCTCCCTCGCGCACGGGCGCACGCCCCTCGGGAAGAAGCCCGACGCGCTTGCGCGGCGCGCCATCCGCCAGTTGCCCCAGGATTACATCAGCGCCGGGGAATCCGCCTTCCTCGCGCCGCCGCTTGCCGACGGTCCAGGCCAGCCCCGCTTCCACGGGCGTGGTCTCCGTGTCGATGTCATGGCCGTAGAGGCACAGGCCGGCCTCCAGACGCAGGGAATCGCGCGCGCCGAGCCCGACCGGCGCGACACGTTCATCGGACAGCAGCGTTGCGGCAAAGGCCGATGCCGCGTCGCCGGATATGGAAATCTCGTATCCGTCCTCACCGGTATAGCCTGAGCGCGTGACAAAGGCGTCCGCACCGCCCAGGGTCATATCGGCCCCGGACAGGAACACCAGATCGCGGCAGGCGGGTGCGTGTTCAGCCAGTACGGCTTCGGCCTGTGGTCCCTGCAGGGCGATCAGCGCGCGGTCCGGCAGAATTTCCAGCTCCGCGCGCCCGGCCAGCGCGCCGGAGATATGGGCGAAATCGGCGTCCTTGCAGGCCGCGTTCACCACCAGGAACAGCGCATCCGCGCCGTCTTCGCTGATTCGCGTGGCCATCAGGTCGTCGCGGATACCGCCCTTGTCGTTCAGCAGAAGGGTGTAGCGCGTGCGGCCCGTCGCCAGCCCTGCGATATCGCCCGGCACCAGCGTCTCGAAGGCCGCGAGCACATCATCCCCGCGCAGGAACGCCTGGCCCATATGGGAAACGTCGAACAGCCCGGCTGCGGAGCGGGTGTGCTTGTGTTCGGCGATGATACCGTCAGCGTACTGGACCGGCATCGCATAGCCCGCGAAGGGCACCATGCGCGCACCGTGCGCGACGTGAAGGTCGTAGAGGGGGGTCTTGAGAAGTTCCCCGTCAGGTGGCGTGTCACCGGCTGCCGCCATGGCATCCTCCAGGTCCGCATTCGAGCCGCGACGCCCGAAACCGGCGCCACCTGCCCCACCCTGTCCTCGGACCTGAGAGATTCATCCGGTGTTCCAACGGGGAACCGGACTTACGCCTTCGGTGAGGTACGGAAACACGTTTCCATACCTGCTTTCCAGAGTGTCATCCCCCTTGCGGTCCTTTTGCCTGAGAGTTTCCGGGGCGGTTGCTCCTTCGGCGCCGGCTGCAAAACGCGGCCAATCTCTCCCGCTGGGGTCTACTGACGATGTACTTCTGTATGCACTTCCGACTGTTACCACGCGGCGCGACTCGGACCTCACCGCCCCATCGACACTAGGCGACGGGCCGGGGGAGTCAACAGCGCGGATTGTGGATTATCGGCCCCGCTTGGCGCGGTTGTATCGGAGCTGCTCGTCGGTGATCTGCAGGCCGATGAGGATCTGGAAATCTTCGCCCGCCTGCCCCGCCTTCAGCGGGATGTTCTGACTGAGCTCCTCGGTGATGCCGATACGGTTGCGGTTCCCCTCGAACTCGAAGGTGAAGTCGAAGGTTTTGCGCACCAGCACATTGTCCTTCGTATCCGCGATGGCGATGAAATAGGTCAGGCTGCCCTCGCGCTCGGTGCTCGCCGGGCCGCGGGTGGCCTCGAACAGCACCTGCATGTCCACATCGACCTCGCCGGTCCGGTCGTCCTCGTCGATATCCGTTTCGCAGAAGCCGCCGAACTCGACCACCCGTGCCTCGAGCGTGACGTCCGTCAGATCGCGCCCCAGCCCATCCTTGAACAGGGTCAGTTCGGACAGGTCCTGGACAATCTTGATCATGGGGCATGCCGGCGGCAGCTTTTCCGGGCCCTTCTGGCAGGCCGCGAGAACGATCAGAGCCGAAAGCGCCAGGCCAGCGGCCCGCAATCCGGAGGAGGAAAAGTTCATGACGGGGCGCGCCGGGGCTAGAGGGTGTTGTGGGTACCGTCACAGAACGGCTTGTCGCCGGTCTGTTTGCAGCAGCAGAACCAGATGGTCTGTGCCTCGTCGGTCTCGAACATGACCGGCTGGAAGTCAGTGCCCTTGTGGGCACTGTCGCAGAACGGCTGCTTCTTGCTGCGCCCGCACACGCACCACCAGTATTTGCGGCCGGGAATCACGTTCACGGCGATCGGTTCCTTCTGGGCGATTTCCGGGTCGGCCATATTGATGTCTCCATCCTGGACAATTGTGCGGGCGGGGCTGTCCTTGCACCGGGCCTCACCCCTGCGATATTAGGTGCGTGCGGCAACGAACCGCCCTAAAACATTACGAAAGCGCCCGGTCCAGAACAAGGCCGGTGCGCCCGACACAGCCCGAAACCCGACGCCGCCGACCCAAGAAACACCCATGACCAAGCCCCTGCTGACCATCCTGCTTGCCCAGCCGCGCGGCTTCTGCGCGGGCGTGGACCGGGCGATCCAGATCGTCGAGATGGCACTGGAGCGCTATGGCCAGCCGATCTACGTCCGCCACGAGATCGTCCACAACCGTTTCGTGGTCGAGAATCTGGAGGCCAAGGGCGCGATCTTCGTCGATGAACTCGATGAGGTGCCTGAAGGCGCGAAGGTCATCTTCTCCGCCCACGGTGTGCCCAAATCCGTGCCCGCCGAGGCCGAACGGCGCGAGCTGTTCTATCTCGATGCCACCTGCCCTCTGGTCAGCAAGGTCCACAATCAGGCACAGCACCGGCAGCGCAACGGGCGGCATATCCTGCTGATCGGCCATGAGGGCCATCCGGAGGTGATAGGGACCATGGGCCAACTCCCTGCCGACGCGATGACGCTGGTCGAGACTGTCGAGGATGTGGCCGCGCTCGAGATCCCGGACAACACCCCGCTTGCCTATGTCACCCAGACCACGCTGTCGGTGGACGACACGGCGGCAATCGTGACGGCACTGCGCGCTCGATTCCCCGACATCGCGGAACCCGGCTCGGAAGACATCTGCTACGCGACGACCAACCGACAGGAGGCGGTGAAGGCCATCGCCGAGCGCTGCGATGCGATGATCGTGATCGGGGCACCCAACTCCTCCAATTCGAACCGGCTGGTCGAGGTGGCGCTGCGGGCGGGCTGCGCCGACGCCGCGCTGGTCGAGCGCGCGGGCGCAATGGACTGGGACCGGTTCGCCGGCTGCCGTACACTCGGCCTGTCGGCAGGCGCCTCCGCGCCGGAGGTTCTGGTGGAGGAGTTCGTCAATGCCTGCCGGGATCGGTTCAACGTCTCCATCGAGGAAATCACGGTGCGCAAGGAAGACGTTCACTTCAACCTGCCGCGCGCGCTGACCGCATAAGCCATGGCCGTCTATACCGAAGTCTCCGACGACGATTTGCGCGCCTTCCTCGCCGAATACGATATCGGCGAAGTGGTCTCGTGCAAGGGCATCGCCGAGGGTGTGGAGAACTCCAACTACCTGCTCCAGACGGTGCGCGGTGAAGACCAGCCGCCGGAAAGCTACATCCTGACGCTGTACGAAAAGCGCGTTGATCCTGGCGATCTACCCTATTTCCTGGGACTGATGGACCATCTGGCCGAGAGCGGCCTGTCCTGCCCGACACCCATCCACGGGCGCGACGGGGCGGCCCTGCGTTCGGTCGCGGGACGCCCGGCCGCGATCATCTCTTTCCTGCTCGGCACCTGGCCGCGCAAGGTCACCACCCACCACTGCGCCGAACTGGGCGCGGCCATAGCCCACCTGCACGCGGCGGGGCAGGATTTCGAGGGCCACCGCCCCAACACCATGGGGCTGGAGAGCTGGCGTGATCTGGTCGACGCGACGAAGGACCGAGCCGACGAGGTGGTGCCCGGCCTGTCCGACGTAATCCAGCAGGAGCTGGCCGACATCACCTCCGCCTGGCCCGCGGGTCTGCCGCAAGGCGTGATCCATGCCGATCTGTTCCCCGACAACGTGTTCTTCCTGGGTGAACGGCTGTCGGGCCTGATCGACTTCTACTTCGCCTGCAACGACGCGCTGGCCTACGACATCGCCATCTGCCTGAACGCCTGGTGCTTCGAGGCCGATGCCAGCCTGAATGTCACCAAGGCGCGCGCGATGCTGCGCGGCTATGCCGGGGTGCGGGACCTGACACGTGCCGAATACGACGCTCTGCCCGCGCTGGCGCGCGGCGCGGCGCTGCGCTTCACCCTGACGCGGCTGTATGACCTTCTGAACCATGACGACGCGGCCTTCGTGCAGCCGAAGGACCCGCGCCAGTTCCTCGACCGCCTGCGTTTCCACCAGCAGGTAGATGGCCCGGGCGATTACGGCATCTCCTTCGAAGACGTGAGCGGATAGCCCCATGGCACGCGTGGAAATCTTCACCGACGGCGCATGCTCGGGAAATCCGGGACCGGGCGGCTGGGGCGCGATCCTGCGCGCGGGCGCGCATGAGAAGGAAATGTGGGGCGGCGATTCCGAGACCACCAACAACCGCATGGAGCTGATGGCCGCCATCATGGCGCTGGAAACCCTGAAGAGCCCAACCACCATCGATCTGCACACGGATTCGACTTATGTGAAGGACGGCATCACCAAGTGGATCCACAACTGGCAGCGCAACGGCTGGAAAACCGCCGCTAAGAAGCCGGTCAAGAATGTCGATCTGTGGCAGCGCCTGCAGGAGGCGATGGCCCGGCACGAGATCAGCTGGCACTGGGTAAAGGGCCATGCGGGACACCCGGAAAACGAACGCGCCGACGAGTTGGCGCGGCGCGGGATCGACGAGGTCCGCTAAACAAAAACGGGGGCCGAGGCCCCCGCTTTCATATTCGTGTACTGCGCGCCTAGAGGTTGGCGAGCACGCTCTCGGCCGAGCTGACGTCGAAGGCGCCAGCTTCTTCCACCATGATCTTCTCGACGGTGCCGTCATTGACGATCATCGCAAAGCGCTGGCTGCGCACGCCCAGGCCGCGATCGACCAGATCGAGTTCCAGCCCGAGGTCCTTCGCGAACTTCGCCGAGCCGTCGGCCAACATCAGCACCTTGTCGCCGACGTTCTGGTCCTTGCCCCAGGCTTCCATGACGAACGGGTCGTTGACGGCCATGCAGGCAACGGTATCAACGCCCTTGGCCTTGATCTCGTCGGCCTTCTGCACGAAGCCCGGCAGATGCTGGGCCGAGCATGTCGGCGTAAACGCGCCCGGCACCGAGAACAGCACTACTTTCTTGCCGGCGAACAGGTCGTCGGTCGAAATCTGCTCGATTCCATCTGCCGTCTTGTGCCCCAACGCACCGGCCGGAATCTTGTCACCTGTACTGATAGCCATATCCCTCTCCTCGAATGGGTGTTCTGATTGTCACTCAGGAATGGAAGATAGACGGAATCGGCGAAGATTCCAGTCTGCCGGCGAAATTCCGCATCAGCGCACGGCGACGGCCGCCGTCACCCCCGCCTGGGCCAGCCCGCCGGTCACCGCGTCAGCGGATAGAAGTTCGGGGAGAACCACACCCTGGGGCGCATCAGGGCCATAAATCACGTTGAACGGAATGCCGAACCGGCCGAAGGAGGCCAGGTAGCGCGCGATCTCCTCGTCCGGCCTGGTCCAGTCCGCGCGCATTAGCACGACATCACCGCGTTCAAAGGCCGCGGTAACATCGTCGGTGTCCACCACGCGTTTCTTGTTCACCTGGCAGGTGATGCACCAGTCTGCGGTCACATCGACGAAGACCACTTTCCCCTCCGCGACCAGCGCCGGGATCGCTGCCCGGTCGAAGGGCTGCCAGTTGGCATCGCGGGCGGCGATGCTTGCGACGTCACGTCCGCCGAGCCCCAGCGCGGGTAGCGCCGACGGCACGAGGAAGGCCAGCAGCACGGCAACCGCGACGGCAGAGGCGAGACCGGCACCGCGCTCATTCACGGGCTTACGGGCGCGCAGCGCGAACATCGCGAAGATCGCCGCCATCAGTGCCGCCACGACCAACGCCGCGGCCAGCGACACCTGCGCCGCCATGACCGACAACAGCCAGACCGCCGTCGCCAGCAACACCAGCGCGAGCACCTTCTTCAGTGCGTTCATCCACGGGCCGGGCTTCGGCAGCTTCGTGGCCAGCGCCGGGAACAACGCCACCAGAATGAACGGCAGCGCCATGCCGACGCCGAGGGCGGCGAAGATCGCATAAATCTCAAACGGGCCACGGCTGAGCGCAAACCCGATAGAGGTGCCAAGGAACGGCGCCGTGCATGGCGTCGCGAGTACGGTCGCGAAAGCACCCTGGAAAAACTGCCCGGCGAGAGAATTTCCATGGCCTGCCGCGACGGCCGCATCGGTCATTCGGCCCGGCAGGCGCACCTCGAACAGGCCCCACATATTGGCCGCGAACAGGGTCAGGACAACCACCAGCGCCACCACGAACAGGGGGTGCTGGAACTGGATGCCCCAGCCGACCGCCAGCCCGGCGGACTTCACGCCCACGGCGAGGCTTGCGAGCGCTAGGAAGGACACGATGATCCCCGCCGTCGTCGCCAGGAAGCCGAGGCGCACCTGCTTCGGATCGCCGCCGCCATGCCCGACCACGGAAAGCAGCTTGATGGAGATTACCGGCAGGACACAGGGCATCAGGTTCAGGATCAGGCCGCCGACCAGCGCCAGCGCCATGACCGAGAGCAACGTCACGAGCTCCGGACCTCCCAGATCGACACCGGCCAACCCGTCCGGTTTCGGCGTGGTGCTTGCCTCGATGTTGCGCGGCCCGTCGATCAGCGTGAGGGTCAGCGGCGCGGACTGCAAATCCACCGGCTTGCCCTCGCCGAAAATATCCTCAGCGGTTATAGAAGCCATAACCAGCCGCCCGCCGTCCCGGTACTCGAACTCCGGGTTAGAGAAAACCGCGTCCTCATGTCCCTCAATCAGAAGGTCGGGGGACTGGAACGGCGCATCTGCGCGGAAGGCAGCGCGGATCAGCGGCTTCGCCGGTGCGCCGGACACCTCCGCCCCCTCGAACATCAGGCCCGCCCGGCTGCCGTCGCCCGGCACCTGATTGCGATACTGATCGATCAGGTTGGCGAAGTCGCTGGGCATGGCCGGACCGGACGGCAGGTCCAGTGCGGCCTCGTAGCTGTGGGGAATACAGACGTCGTCGCAGACCAGAAGATCGACCTGCGCCCGCAGACTGACCGCCTCACCTACACTGGCGACCCGCGCCTCGACCGGGAAGACGACCCGATCCTTGTAGCCAAAGGTTTCCAGGTCGAAATAGTGGAACCGGACCGGCGCGGGCCAGAAGAACTCGGTTCCTGACAGGTTCGCGCTGCCGTCCCACGCCACCTGCGGCGGAATGCCGGCATCGCCCGGCGAGCGCCAGTAGGTCTTCCAGCCCTTGTCGAGGCGAACTTCGATGCCCAGGGGGATGCTGTCCATGTCGCCCACGGCCGTCGCCGCGGAGACAAGGCGGATATCGGCCTTCGGCCCGTCGATCCACGCACTCGCCGCATCGGCGATGGCACACGCGGGCCATAAAATGGCCTGAATGGCCACAACAATCGCAGCCAGACGTTTCACAGCAGGGATTCGCACAATCATCTCAGCGGGGTTCCGGCATGCGCCTGTGGTACGGAAGAAACCTGTAAAGTTGTTGTTATATAGGACGCAACGCAGCGGATGATACCGACGAAACGCTCAAGGAACCTCACAATCGCGTGTCGGGGCCGGCATTTCGCGGACGATGAAACACCCGCTAGTTTGTAGCGGGTATGTACGACACCAGAGCCGGGAGTACGGCATGAACGACAGCGCACACAAACAGGACGGCGGCCTGACCGGACAGGTGCTGCTGGCCATGCCGTCCATGATCGATCCGCGCTTCGAACGCTCGGTGATCTGCATGTGCGCCCACAACGACGAGGGCGCAATGGGGATCGTCATTAACAAGACACTCGATTCCATCGATTTCCGCGAACTGCTTCGTGAGCTGGGCATCAAATCCGCCGATACGGCAGCTGAGGTCGCCGTGCATTTCGGTGGCCCGGTCGAAAGGCAGCGCGGGTTCGTGCTGCATTCGACCGACTACCACCACCCCGACACGATGGTGGTCGATGACAAGGTCGCATTGACCTCGACCCTCGACGTGCTACGCGATCTGGCGCGCGGCGATGGACCGCGCCACGCCCTCTTGGCGCTGGGCTATGCGGGCTGGGGGCCGGGCCAGCTGGAGGCCGAAATACAGGAAAACGCCTGGTTGTCCGTGCCCTATGACGATGCGCTTGTGTTCGATGTGGCCAACCCGGCCAAGTGGGAACGCGCTTTCAACATAATCGGTGTCGATCTTTCGGTGCTGTCGGGGACGGCCGGGCGGGCCTGACCGGGCTTATGCCGACTGCGGCGCGCGCCAACCCTTCACAAGGGCATAGGCCGCGAAACTGATTGCAATCGCCAGCATCCAGTACCCCGTCACCTCGAAGGTGAAGCCGACACTCGTCAGGTTCACGATCGGCACGCTGTAGAGCGGTGAAGAGAACTGGCCGAGGAAGAACAGTGTCGTCATCGCACCCAGAGCCCGGCCGCGCACGGCCATGGAGGCGCGCGAGATGATCGACATGTTGACGTTGGGAATGAACATCCCGACCGAGAAGCCGCCGACTGCCATAGCGATCATGGTCTCGGTAAAGTCCTGCGCATGCCCGGTCATCACGAAGCCCGCGCCGCCGATGGCGAAGATTGCGGCGAAGATCGCCTCCGGGCTGAGGGCCCGGCGCACGCGCCGGAAGGACAGCGATGCAAACCCGGCCGAGAAGTTGAACATACCGATGGCTAGCCCGGCGCGGGTCGGGTCCTTGACCCCTATCTCGACCAGCAGGAACTGGGTCTGGGACGGGATCATGAACAGCGCTATCATTGTGACGAAGGTCAGAACGCACACAAAGCCGATCACGGCCCATTGGCGTAGCGTCGGCGGCGGCTCACGCCTCGCGCCGCCGGACGCCGCCGAGGGCGGCTCGTAAAGGCTGAGGATCATCAGCGGCACCAGCGCAAAGGTCACCGCGAACAGCGAGAACGAGACCCGCCAGTGGATTTCCGCCAGCAGGCCGGAGATCACGACGAAGATCAAGGTGCCGAAAGACATGAAAGCACCCTGCAGGCCCGCCACCCGGTTGCGCTCGTCGCCGGTGTAGTAATCCCCCACCAGCGCCGTAACACTGGTCAGGATACCCGCCAGGAACACGCCGAGGATGGCCCGGCTGACCAGGATCGCCACCAGCGAATCCAGTACCAGCACAGATACGCCCGCCAGCCCGTAGAAGGTGGCGGAGACGATCAGTACATTCCTACGACCGAAGCGGTCCACTGCATAGCCAACCAGCGAACCCGAGAGCGCGATGAACAACAGCGGCATGGTCAGCACCATGCGCGAGAGAAGCTCGGCATTTTCCAGATGGGCAAAATCGGACTGCAGCGCGGGCAGACCGGGCGCGACAGCCGAGGGCGCAAGGAAGGCCAGCCCGCTGGTCAGCAGGATCGTCCACATACGCAGGCGCGAGCGCGCGGCAATGCGCGCGGGCACTCCGGCGGGAGCGCCACTCACTCTGAATCTACCGGGAAGTCTTCAGACAGCAGCGAGAACAGCAGGTGATCCTGCCAGACACCACGAATCTTCAAGTACTTCTTTGCATAGCCGTCCTGGGAGAACCCGCATCCGAGCAGCAAGTTCCGGCTGGCCTCGTTGTGGGGCAGGCACGCGGCCTCGGTCCGGTGCAGCATCAGTTCGTCGAAGGCGAAGCGCAGCATCAGGCGCAGGCCTTCATGCATATAGCCCTTCCCGGCATGGGCCTCGCCCATCCAGTAGCCCAGAGTGCCGCACTGGGCCACGCCGCGCCGCACGTTCGACAGGCTGATGCCGCCCACCAGCGCCGAGCTGTCCTGATCGAACAGGAACATGCTGTAGCCGGTGTCGTTACGCCAGTCGCTGGTGTAGCGGTTCATCCGCCGGTAGAAGGCGTCCCGGCTGAGCGCATCGGAGGGCCAGGTCGGCTCCCACGGCTCCAGGAATATCCGGCTGGCGGCGCGAATCTCGGCATAGTCGCGCCAGTCGCGTTCCATCGGCACACGCATGAAGACCTTCTCGCCTTCCAGGCGCACGCTGGATGCGTTGGTCGAAAGCGAGCGGAACAGCCTCATCAGCGTCTTTCCCGGTCCTAGGCCGCCAGACGGCTGCGAATCGAATCAAGGGAAGCAATGTCCGACGGAGGCCCGACCGTTGCAAGGCTCGGCATCGACGAAAACGTCGACCGGGCCACTTCGGCCAGTTTTTCCGGCGTGATCGCCTCAATGCGCTCGACCAGCTCCTCAGCGGGCACCACGCGGTCATAGAGCAGCATCTGCTGGCCCGCGCGCTCGCTGCGCGCACCGGTTGATTCCATTGCCATCAACAGGCTCGACTTGAGCTGGGTGCGCGCACGCTGAATTTCCGACTCATCCAGCGTGTCGGCCAGGCGTGCGATTTCGCCGCACAGGGCCGGCACGAACTCGTCAATCAGTTCCGGGCCTGTCCCGGCATAGATGCCGAACACACCATCGTCGGAGAACGCCGACAGGAAAGTGTCGATGGAATAGACCAGCCCGCGACGCTCACGAATTTCCTGGAACAGCCGGGACGACATGCCGCCACCGAACAGGTTCGACAACACCGAAAGCGCGTAATATTCGTCCGTGCCAACCGGCGCGGCCCTGAAGCCCATGACGAAATGGATTTGCTCCAGATCGCGCGCGTCGCGCTGCTCACCACCGGCATAGCGGGCCACCTCGACCTTCCTGCGCTCGCCCGGCAGCACGTCGGCGAACTTCTCACCGGCCAGCGCACACAGTGTGTCGTGATCGATATTGCCCGCCGCAGCCACGACGAGGTTTCCGCCCCGGTAGTGGGTGCCGTGGAAGCTCACCACGGCATCGCGCGGCATCTTGCCCACGACATCCGGCAGACCCAGCACCGGGCGGCCCAGCGGCTGGTCCGGGAACGCCGCACCCTGGAACAGGTCGAACACCACATCGTCAGGCGTGTCGTGAGCCTGACCGATTTCCTGCAGCACGACCGAGCGCTCGCGGCCCAGCTCCGCCTCATCGAACACAGAGTGCTGGACGATATCGGAGATCACATCCAGCGCGAGCGGCGCGTCGTCCTTCAGGACCTTGGCGTAGTATGCGGTCACCTCGCGCGCGGTGTAGGCGTTGATGTGTCCGCCCACATTCTCGATGGATTCCGCGATCTCGACCGCCGAGCGGCGCTCGGTACCCTTGAACATCATGTGTTCGAGCAGATGGGCAACGCCGTTGACCTCCTGGGTCTCGTAGCGCGCACCCGCGCGCACCCACACGCCGACCGAGACGGATTCGACCGTCGGCATGTGATCCGTGACAACCCGGATGCCGTTGTCCAGCTTGGTGACCGCGATCCCGCTCATGGCGCGTCAGTCGGCCCGACGCGTGGCGTTGGCACGCACATAGTCGCGCACCGCATCCACATCGTTGTCCAGTGTCTGCGCCTTCTCCGGGCGTTCCAGAAGGCCTGCCAGATGCGGCGGCAGGCCGGGGCGCACACCCGTCGCCTTCTCCACCGCATCCGGGAACTTGGCCGGGTGCGCGGTGGAAAGCACCACGCGTTTGGTCCCGTCGTGTGGCGTCTTGCGCGCCGCACCGATGGCCACCGCCGTATGCGGATCGACCAGCATGCCGGTCTCGTCATAGACCCTGCGGATTTCGGCCAGCGTCTCGTCGTCGTCGAGGCGCTGCGCCGTAAACAGCTCGCGGGAATCGGCGCTCAGCCGCGCGGCGTCCGGCAGCGCGCCTTCGGCGCGGAAGGCCAGCATGGCCTCGGTGACAGCCCCACCGTCGCGATGCATCAGGTCGAACATCAGACGCTCGAAGTTGCTGGAGACCTGGATATCCATACTCGGCGACAGCGACGGCTCCACCCCCGAAATCGACATGTCTCCCTGCTCGAAAAAGCGGAACAGGATGTCGTTGCGGTTTGCCGCCACGACGAAACGCGAGATCGGCAGGCCCATCTGCCGCGCCACATAGGCCGAATAGACATTGCCGAAATTGCCGGTCGGCACAACGAAGGTTATATCTCGGCCGGGCGCGCCCAGCCGCGCGGCGGCGGCAAAATAGTAGGCCGTCTGGCCCATCACCCGCGCCCAGTTGATGGAATTGACCGCCGACAGGCCCAGTTCGTCGCGCAGGCCGTCATCGGCGAACATGGCCTTCACCATGTCCTGGCAGTCATCGAAGGTACCACGCACGGCGATGTTGTGGACATTGGACGACGTGACTGTGGTCATCTGCCGCCGCTGGACCTCCGACACGCGCCCGTCCGGGAACAGCATGAAGATATCCAGGTTTTCGCGGTCACGACACGCCTCGATGGCGGCCGAACCGGTATCGCCCGACGTCGCACCGACAATGGTCAGGCGCTCACCCCTCATCCCCAGCACATGATCGAATAGGCCGCCGAGAAGCTGCAGGGCAAAATCCTTGAAGGCGAGCGTCGGGCCGTGGAACAGCTCCAACAGCCAGGTGTCCGCATCGAGCTCCACCAGGGGCGCCGTTGCAGGGTGGCGGAAGCCCGCATAGGCGCGCGCGCAAATTGCCGCGAGGTCGGCATCGGAAATCAGGTCCGGCTCGACAAAGGGACGAACGATGCGGGCGACAATTTCGGGATAGTCCATCCCGTCCAGCGCCGCGATCGCCGCATTGTCCATCGCCGGCCATTCGGCGGGCACGAACAGGCCGCCGTCGCGCGCAAGCCCGCTCAGCAGCACCCCTTCAAAGGTCTGCTCGGGTGTGGAACCTCTGGTGCTGACATACTTCACGGGCGCGGTGTCCTTGGCGAAACGCGCGCTAACCTATCCAAGGCGTCGGGGCGAAACAAGGCGCGGACGCCTAGGCCCCGCCCAGGTAGCGGGTACGCAGATGGGTGAGGAATATTTCGGGATTGAGCGGCTCGCCGGTCGCCTGAATCAACAGATCGCGCGCGCCCAGCTTCGAGCCCTGTGCGTGAATGTTCGTGCGCAGCCAGTCCAGCATCGGAACCAGGCGACCGGCCGCGATATCGTTCTCGACATCCGGCAAGGCGCGGAACATGGCTGCGTAGATCTGTGCGGCCGCCATTGCGCCCAGCGTGTAGGTCGGGAAGTACCCGAACGCTCCCGATGGCCAGTGCACATCCTGCAGGCAGCCCAGCCGGTCATCCGGCGGCACGATACCCAGCAAATCACGCATGCCGTCGTTCCACGCGCCCGGCAGATCGGCCAGTGGCAGGTCGCCCGACAGCAGGGCACGTTCCAGCCGGTAGCGCAGGATGATATGCAGCGGATAGGTCATCTCGTCGGCATCGACGCGGATGAAGCTGCGCTCCACGCGCGTATAGAGCCTGTAGAGGTTCTCGACCTCCCAGGCCGGCCCCTCTCCGCCGAACATGGCCTTCATGCGCGGCAGGGCGAAGGTCAGAAACGGGCGCGACCGGCTGACCTGCATTTCCACCAGCAGTGACTGGCTTTCATGGATCGCCATGCCCAGCGCATGGCCCACCGGCTGATACCGCCAGTCCTCCGGCAAGCCTGCCTCATAGAGTGCATGGCCTGTCTCGTGCAGGACGCCCATGAGGGATTCGGTGAAGTTTTCCTCGCTGTAGCGCGTGGTGATGCGCACATCGTCCGCCGCACCACCGCAAAACGGATGGTGGCTGACATCGAGCCGCCCGCGCTCAAAATCGAAGCCTAGCGCCTGCATCAGTTCCCGGCCCAGCGCACGCTGCGCGGGCACGGGGAACGGCCCCGCCGGTAGGACCGGCTGGGGTCCGGCCTCCTGTCGCGCGATCGCCTCATCCACCATACCCGGCAGATCGCGTGCCAGCGCCGCGAACAGCGGTTCCAGGTCCGCGACCCGGGTGCCCGCCTCATACTGCTCCAGCAGCGCATCGTAGGGCGCGAGCCCCATCGCCTCGGACTTGACCGCCGCGATGTCGCGCACGATCCCGATCACCTCGCCCAGGCTTGGTAGCAGCGCCGCAAAATCATTGTTTTCGCGCGCCGCGCGCCACGCGATTTCGCAGGCCGCATTCGCGCGCGCCTCGGCCTCGACCAGCTCGCCCGGCACAGCCACGGCGTCCCGGTGCAGGCGCAACATTTCCCGCAGGTTGGCGGCGTCCCAGCTCCCCTCGTCCAGCCCGTCGCGCGCGGCCACAAGGGCATCGCCGACCGCCGGGTCTACCAGCAGCTCGTGGCGGATCAGGCTCAATGTCGCGATCTGCTCACCCCGTCCGTCCGCGCTGCCTTCCGGCATCACGGTCGCCTGATCCCAGTCGAGCACGCCGAGAGTGTCAGAGATCAGCCCGATCCGCCGGAACCGGGTGCACAGGCCCGCATAGTCGAGATTTTCGGACATACTCATGCGCCCTCCCGGCGCCAGTGAAACACCACGAAGATCACCGCCAGCACGGCGGCAAGGCCGTACCACGTGACAGCATATTCCAGATGGCTGTTGCGCAGGTCCACTGCAGGCACGGCCCCGAGGGGATATGCGCCCCCCGTGCCGGTGTCCGGACCGGCTTCCAGATAGAAACCGGGCCCGGTCAGCAGTCCTGCGGTGGCCAGCATCTGCGCCTCGTCCATATGGAACCAGTTGTTGTTGGCGGGCTCGTTGTCTGGCAGGAAGGCCCCGGGCGCGGTAAAGGCCCGGACATACCCGACCAGCGAAACCTTTCCTGCGCGCGGAACCGGCGTTGCGTCCAGCATGTCACGCGGCGCCCAGCCGAGATCGATCAGAACGTTGCCGCGCCCCTCGTCCAGCGTCATCGGCGCAACCACATGAAAGCCCTGCTTTCCGTCATGTACGCGGTTCAGCAGGCGAAAAGCATTGCCGGTACGCAAATCCCCGCTCACTCGGACCGGGCGGTATTCGATGGCCTCCGGCGATAGGGCCGATATCGCATCGGCCACGGACATGGGCACGGCGGCAATCCGTTCCGTACGGGTCTGGATCAGGTCGTTCTTCCACGACAGTCGCTGCACCTGCCAGGTGCCGAGCCCCAACAGGAAGATCAGCGCGGGGACGACAACAATCATCGCACGCAATGTGGGTCGGAATGCCATGTCGCTCGGCGGCATGCGCCGCTATCGGGTTGTGTCGGCGTCGGTCACGTTGTGCTTGTAGGCTTGGGCGATCAGCCAGGCCTTGAACGGACGCATCAGCAGCACCGCGCCAACGACGATGATTGGAATCCAGATAACGAAATGGAGCCAGACCGGCGGCTCTACGGAAAACTGGAACCAGGCTGCGAGCGTGAGCACGACCGCGCTCCAGAACACGATGATGAAGAAGGCCGGGCCGTCATCAGTGTTGAGCGCGGCATACTCGAAGCCACAGACCTCACAGGCGTCGCGAACCGTCAGGATGCCGTCATACAGCTTGCCCTGCCCGCAACGCGGGCAGGCACAGCGCATACCGGTCTGAATGCTCGAAAGCCTCGGATAATAGTCGGCCACAAATCCCGCCGCTCAGAGGTCGATCAGGCGTAGGTGCTCCAAACATAGACGAAGCAGAACAAGAACAACCAAACCACATCGACAAAGTGCCAGTACCAGGCCGCCGCCTCAAAACCGAAGTGATGGTCAGAGGTGAAATGGCCCTTTGCGCAGCGCCACCAGCACACGGCCAGGAAGGCAGTACCGACGATCACATGGAAGCCGTGGAAGCCGGTCGCCATGAAAAAGACGGACGGATAGATGCCTTCGCGGAAGCCAAACGGCGCATGGGCGTACTCAAACGCCTGCAGAGAAGTGAAAATGAGGCCCAGGAATACTGTCCAGCCCAGCATCTTGGCGGCATGGTCCATCTTGCCTTCGCGAATGTCATGGTGCGCCCAGGTCACCGTAAAGCCCGAGGTCAACAAGATCAGGGTGTTGAGCAACGGCAGGTCAAAGGGGTTGAAGACCTCGACACCTTCCGGCGGCCAGACACCGCCAGCCGCTTCCTTAGGGAAGAGGCTGGCGTCGAAGAACGCCCAGAACCAGGCCGAGAAGAACATCACCTCGGAGATGATGAACAGCATCATCCCGTAGCGCAGACTGAGCTGCACCACCTTGGTGTGCGCCTTCTGGACGGTCGCCTCGTCGATCACGTCGCGCCACCAGCCCAGCATCGTCATCAGGGCCAGGATCAGGCCCGGCGCCACAACCCAGAGACCGATCGTCTCGAACGTATCCGCGAGGCCGGCACCGAAAATGTCCGGATGCATGAAAATAACAAGCCCGACGGCCAATAAGAAACCAGCGATCGAACCCGAGATCGGCCACGGGCTGGGGTCGGGCATATGGTAGGGATGATTGCCCTTTGCGTGATCGTCGTGTGCGTGATCGCTCATGCTTCGCTCTCTCTAAAGCGGTCCGTCAGTTGACCTGGGTGTTTGTAATTGTTTGGACAGCGGCAGCCTCACGGGCCACATCGGCGTCTTGATCGTGGAAGAAAGTATAGCTCAGGGTGATCGTGGTCACGTCTTCCATGTGCCTGTCTTCGGCGAATTCCGGATCGACAAAGAAGGTTACGGGCATCTGAACACTCTGGCCCGGATCCAGCGTCTGCTCGGTGAAGCAAAAGCACTCGATCTTAACGAAATAAGGCGCTGCCTTCAGAGGGGTGACGTTGAAGGTGGCCGTCCCTGTCACAGGCCGGTCTTCATGGTTTTCGGCCTCGAAGAAGGCAAGACCGCTCTCGCCCACCTTGAGCTCCACGGACCGCTGGACGGGTTTGAAGCGCCAGTGCAGCGACGGATCGATGTTGCTGTCAAAGCGGACCGTAATGGGACGGTCCACCACAGCACTGGCCTCCGGTAAGGTTTCTTTGACCAGCGGCGTCCCGGCAAAGCCGAACTGCTGGCAGAAGGCGCGGTAGGCTGGCACCATCGCAAAAGCGAGCCCGTTCATCGCCACGACCATGCCAATCAGGCCCGCGAAGATATAGCGGTTTCGGCGGCGGCGCTCGTTGGGAGTGTCAAGCATGGTCATCCCAGCAACCCCGCGCGCGCGATGAACACCAGATAGAAGATGACGATCAGGCTGCCGATCACCGCCAGCATTGCGTAATTTTTGCCGCGCTGTTCACGGTGACGTTCGCTGTAGAACTTCTTCGCCATCGCCGCGCTAGCCCCAGAGACCAAAATTGCCGAAGCCGAGGAGCACGTCAGCCAGCAGCACTGCAAACAACAGGAACAGGTATAGGATCGAGAAACCGAACATCGCCTTCGCGGCCCTATCTTCTGCCCCTTCAGGCTCACGCAGGACACGTATCGCACTGGCAATGAACATCAGGCCCAGCACCGCGGCGCCGGCGGCATAGACGAGCCCCGCCCCGCCCGAGCAGCGCGGGCGTCAGGCTGACGGGCACTAGGATCAGCGTGTAGGCCAAAATCTGGCGCTTGGTGGAGGCACGTCCGGCTACGACCGGCATCATCGGGATACCCGCGCGGGCGTAGTCACCGCTGCGGTAGAGTGCCAGCGCCCAGAAATGCGGCGGGGTCCAAAGGAATATCACAGCGAACAGCGCCAGCGAGACCAGGCTGACATCGCCTGTCACCGCGGCCCAGCCGATCATCGGCGGGAACGCACCCGCCGCACCGCCGATCACGATGTTCTGCGGTGTGCGGCGCTTCAGCCAGACCGTATAGACGAAGACGTAGAACAGGATCGCCAGCGCCAGCAGACCGGCGGCCACGACATTGGTCGCAAAGGCCATCAGCACGACCGAGGCCACCGCGAGGACGATCGCGAAACCCAGTGCGTCGCCCGGCGCCACCCGGCCCGCCGGCAGCGGCCGGTCCGACGTGCGCGCCATGACGGCATCGATATCGCGCTCGTACCACATGTTGATGGCGCCCGCGGCGCCCGAGCCGACGGCGATACACAGGATCGCCACCACGGCCAGCAGCGGATGCAGGGCACCCGGTGCAACGAACAGACCCACGGCACCCGAGAAGACGACAAGCGTCATCACCCGCGGCTTGAGCAGCGCCACGAAGTCGCTGACGCGCGAAGCCGGCGCCTGGGAAAGCGCCGGTTCGTGCGTGCGGTTCAGATAGGCTGTGTCAGCCACGTATCAGGCTCCGTCGGTTACCGCGCCTAGTGGGCTTCGGACGGCTTGACCACGGGCAGTTCCTCATGGGTGTGGTGCGGCGCCGGCGAAGGCACCGTCCACTCAAGGGTCGTCGCCCCTTCGCCCCAGTAGTTCGCCTCGACACGACGGCCGGAGGTGAACATCTGGATCAGCATGATCAGGAAGATCACCACACCGAAGGCCGATATGTAGGAACCGTAGGACGAGATCTCGTTCCAGCCCGCATAGGCGTCCGGATAATCCGGATAACGGCGAGGCATGCCGGCCAGGCCCAGGAAGTGCTGCGGGAAGAAGGTCAGGTTCACACCGATGAACGTCACCCAGAAGTGCAGCTTGCCGAGGGTCTCGTTGTACTGGCGGCCCGACATCTTGCCGATCCAGTAGTAGAAGCCCGCGAAGATCGCGAACACCGCGCCCAGACTCAGCACATAGTGGAAGTGGGCCACCACGTAATAGGTGTCGTGAAGCGCCAGATCGAGGCCCGCGTTTGCCAGCACGACGCCGGTGACGCCCCCGACGGTGAAGAGGAAGATAAACCCGACGGCCCAGAGCATCGGCGTGTCCATACGGACCGAGCCGCCCCACATCGTCGCGATCCACGAGAAGATCTTCACCCCCGTAGGCACCGCGATAACCATCGTGGCCACCGTGAAGTAAACGCGCGTATCAACGTCGAGGCCCACCGTATACATGTGATGCGCCCACACGATGAAGCCGACGAAGCCGATCGCCACCATGGCGTAAGCCATACCGAGATAGCCAAAGACGGGCTTGCGCGAGAAAGTCGAGACGATTTGGCTGACGATGCCGAAAGCCGGCAGGATCATAATGTAAACTTCGGGGTGACCAAAGAACCAGAACAGGTGCTGGTAAAGGACCGGGTCGCCACCGCCGGCTGCATCGAAGAAGGACGTTCCGAAGTTACGATCGGTCAGGAGCATCGTGATAGCACCTGCCAGAACCGGCACGGCCAGAACCAGCAGAAACGCCGTTACCAGCTCACTCCAGATGAACAGCGGCATTCGGTGGAGCGTCATGCCCGGTGCGCGCATGTTGAAGATCGTCGTGATGAAGTTGATCGAGCCTAGGATCGACGACGCCCCCGCCAGGTGCAGCGCGAAGATTGCCATGTCGACCGACGCACCGGGGTGCCCCAATGCTGACGACAGAGGCGGATAGACCGTCCAGCCTGTACCGGCACCACTGCCCATGAAGGTCGAACCAACCAGCAGCAGGAAGGCCGGCGGCAGCAGCCAGAAGGAAATATTGTTCATCCGCGGGAAGGCCATGTCCGGCGCACCGACCATGAGCGGGATAAACCAGTTGCCAAAGCCGCCGATCACGGCGGGCATGACCACGAAGAACACCATGATTAGGCCGTGGGCCGTGATAACAACGTTCCACCAGTGGCCGTCAGGCGAACCGTCAGCATTCAGGAAGTACTGCATACCCGGTTCCTGAAGCTCGAGACGCATCATGATCGAGAACAACCCGCCGATGATGCCAGTGCATATCGCAAACACCAGGTACATCGTGCCGATGTCCTTGTGGTTCGTCGAAAACACCCAGCGCCTCCAGCCGGACGGGGTATGATGATCGTGGGCGTGATCGTCGGTATGGGCGTGTGCGCCAGCCATATCTGAATCCTCCTGCCGCGCTACTGCGCCGCTGCGGATACGAGACCCGCTTCGTTACTGACTACCTGAATGGGATCGGCGCTGTCGCCGCCCGGCACGCCGAAGCGCGCCTGCGCCTTGGTGACCCAGGCCTGGAATTCGGCTTGGCTAACCGCCTTGATGGCGATCGGCATGAATGCGTGGCCCGAGCCGCAGAGCTCGGAGCACTGACCATAATACATACCCGGCTCGTCAATCAGGAACCAAGTCTCGTTGGTGCGTCCCGGTACAGCATCGACCTTGGATCCCAGGGAGGGCACGGCGAAGGCGTGCAGCACGTCGGTCGCTGTCACAAGAACACGAATCTTCTTGCCCACAGGCAGGACAACATCCTCGTCCGCGGTGAGCAGGCGCGGCTGACCCGGCTTGAGATCCTTTTCTTCAACCATGCTGGCCGTGAAGGAGAAGTCGCCGTGGTCGGGATATTCGTAGGTCCAGTTCCACTGATTGCCGATCGCCTTGATCGTCAGGTCCGCATCCATCGTATCGTCGGTTGCGTACAGCAGCGGAAGGGAGAAAAAGCCGATCACAAACAGGATCACCACGGGGATCACAGTCCAGAGAATCTCGACCAACGTATTGTGAGTGACCTTCGAGGGATTCGGGTTCGCTTTCTCGCGAAAGCGCAAAATTACATACAGCAGCAGGATCAGAACGAAGATCGAAATCGCGAAGATGATCCACAACAGGAAGTCGTGGAAAGCGGTCATACGCTCCATAATCGGCGAGTGCGCGTCCTGAAAACCGAGTTGCCAGGGCGTCGGCTGCTGGGCCATTGCCGGCCCTGCCACGAGTCCGCTCAGCGCTGCCAGGCAGGCAAGACTGAACGCACGCATCAGAAAGTGTCGGATTTTCGTCATATACTCGCTTCCATACGGCGGCCGGACACGACGTGTGAATCACGACGTACGGACCGGACGCCCCCCAGAACCCTTCGAATGGCGCGGAAAATACCCCAGTGCACCGCGCCCAACAAGTCACTGTCCGGCGCTTCAATATCCTTGAGACACCATGTCGCACAGATATGATCAGCCCGGGTTTCGGGCCAAATCGGCCCTGCGAGCGGGTTGTGTCAAGGCTGACATTCGCCGCTCGCGTCCCTTATTGTTGAGAAACAACCGGCGCACACGCGCCCAAACCAGCCCATGGCAGGATTCATGACCGATATTTCGCGCACCGACGAGTTGTTCTTCCAACGCACCGGCATGGACCCCGAACGGGTCACCGGGCTGGTCGGCGACGCGCTTTCGGGCTCCGACGACGGCGAACTCTTCCTAGAATACAGCCAGAGCGAGGCCATCTCCTTCGATGACGGGCGGGTGCGCAACGCCAGCTTCGACACATCTCAGGGATTCGGACTGCGCGCGGTCGCCGGCGAGGCAACTGGCTATGCCCATTCCACCGAAATTAGCGAAGCCGCGATCGCACGCGCAGGCGAAACGGTGAAGGCCGTGCGCGTCGGCCGGGGCGGCACGGTGGCCGAACCGCCGGCAAACACCAACCGCGACCTCTATACTGATGTGAACCCGCTGGGCGAGATGTCCTTCGAAGATAAGGTTGCGCTGCTGGCGGAAATCGATGCCTATGCGCGCAGCTCGGATGCGCGGGTGCGCCAGGTCACCGCCTCCCTCGCGGGCACCTGGCAGGCGGTTCAGGTCCTGCGCGCCGACGGCGAACGTCGCTCGGACATCCGCCCACTTGTTCGGCTCAATGTGTCCCTGATGGTGGGTGACGGCGACCGGCAGGAAACGGGCTCCCATGGGGTAGGCGGTCGCGCGGTTTACGATCAGTGGATCGCACCGGAAAACTGGAAGGCGCAGGTCGATGAGGCGCTTCGTCAGGCGCTGGTGAATCTGGAATCCGTCCCCGCCCCGGCCGGCGAGATGCCGGTCGTACTCGGCCCCGGCTGGCCGGGCGTGCTGCTGCATGAGGCAGTCGGCCATGGGCTGGAAGGCGACTTTAACCGCAAGAAGACCTCCGCCTTCGCCAGCCTTCTGGGTGAGCGCGTCGCTGCCCCGGGCGTGACCGTTGTGGATGATGGCACGATCCCCGACCGGCGCGGGTCGATTACCATCGACGACGAGGGCACGCCGTCCGGCACCAACGTGCTGATCGAGGACGGCATCCTGAAGGGCTACATGCAGGACCGGCTCAACGCGCGCCTGATGGGTGTCGCGCCCACCGGCAACGGACGGCGGCAGTCCTTCGCACACCACCCCATGCCGCGCATGACCAACACCCACATGCTCAGCGGCGACGCCGATCCGGCCGAATGCATCCAGGCCGCGAAGAAGGGCATTTATGCCGTGAACTTCGGCGGCGGGCAGGTCGATATCACCAACGGCAAGTTCGTATTCTCGTGCACCGAGGCCTATCTCATTGAGAATGGGAAACTAGGCGCGCCGGTGAAGGGTGCGACCCTGATCGGCAATGGCCCCGATGCGCTAACCCGGGTGAAGCTGGTCGGCAACGATTCGAGGCTCGACGACGGGGTCGGAACCTGCGGAAAGGACGGCCAATCGGTTCCGGTTGGTGTTGGCCAGCCAACCATGCTGCTGGAATCTCTGACGGTGGGCGGTACCGCCGTCTGAGTCCTCAGGCCGGCGCGTTCAGCAGGCCGAGCTCTCGAAGGATCGCGACATATTCTGCCCGCTCGCGGCACAGGTGGGTCTGCAGCGCTTCCCCGTCGAGATACATGGCCGTCCAGTTCATGCGCGCGAGTTCCTCGACCCACACGTCCTGGGCCACCGCATCGCGCAGGATGCCGCGCCACCACACCGCCTGATTGTCCGGCATATCCGCCGGGCCGGTGACACCGCGCCACGCTCCCACATCGCAATCGATTCCCAGTTCCGCCCAAGTCGGCGTATCGGCGAACAAGCCCGAAAGGCGCTCGGGAGAGGAGATCGCTAGCATCCGCATATTGCCCATCTCCAGTTCCGCGATGACGCTGGCGACGGTGACCGCGCAGACATCCGAATGCCCTTCCACGACATCCGCAACCGCATCCAGCGCCGTGTCGAATACGCGCACCAACGGCGCGTTGACGTCGCCGCCCGCCGCGCGCATCAGCTTGGCCAGCGCAATGTGGTTGGGATTACCCAATGCCGTAGACAGCGCAAAGGTGACGTCGTGGGGCGCTTCAGCAAGCCAAGCCACTAAGTCCGTTCCGCTCGCATAAGGCGAGTCGGCGCGTACGGCGAAGGCGATGTATTCGCTGACCAGCGTCGCAATGGGCGTGTAGCGCGTGTGTTCAAAATCGGCGATGCCCGCCAGATAGTCCGTTGTCAGGTTGGGCGAACTGATGCTGACCACATGACCGTCACCGGGATGCGCGTCGATGCACTCGCGCCAGACACGGCGTGCACCATCACCAGGGATGTTCTCCACCTCGACCGGAACCGAGATTCCGCCAGACTGCGCAATGGCCCTCTCAAGTGCCCTCGCCACACGGTCGAGACCTCCGCCCAGCGGCGTACCCGCCGTGATCCGGATCGCGCCTTCGGGCATCCATTGCGTCGCCATTTTCTTCTCCCCCGGTTGTCCTGCTTCGCACGCCGTGAACCTCATGGACCCCAGCCTTGCGTGATGCGCATGAATAAATTGTCTCGTACAGGCTGCTAATGGACAATAGTAGCGACATGCCAGACGAAGGACGCATACCCGAGCCGGGTTCGATCGCTGCGGACGAAACGCTAAGTGCCGACGCTCGCGCCGGAAAACGAGTGTTCGCGCGCATTTTGCGTTTCGGCATCATCGGACTGATCGTACTTGCAGCACTCTTGAGCGTCGGCCGCTGGGGCTACTGGCAGTGGAGCCATGTAAGCGAGACCGACGCGCGCGTGAAGGCGGCCACCATTGCCGTATCAAGCCGGGTGTCGGGCTGGATTGTAGATATCCCAGTTAGCGACGGCGCGCGCATTTCCAAGGGTGACGTGCTGGTCGAGATTGATTCGCGCGAGTCCAAGCTTCGTCTGGCCGAACACGGATCGCAGATTTCGGCGCTCGCGGCCGAGCGTGAACAGATCACCGCCCAGATCGAACTGATCGACCTGACCACGGCACGCCGGGTCGATGCACTGCGATCCCGCGCCGAATCGGCACAGGTAGCCGTGCAGGCCGGCCGTGAACAGTACGACCTGGCGCGCGCGGAATTCGAACGCTCGCGCGCGCTTCTCAAGGACGGGGTCGTCTCCCGTCAGCGTCTCGACCAGGTGCAGGCGGAACTCAGCCGTGCTCAGGAACGCCACGAAAAGGCGCGGTCGAACCTCGCTGCCGCACTTGCCGACGTGGCCGAGGCCGAAGCCGAGCGCGGCCAGATAAAAGTACTGGCCAGCCGGATCGAAGAGTTACGCTACGAGGAAGCCCAGATCGCGGCCCAGCGCGACCGACAGGGCCTAGACGTCGCCGACCGCACCATCAAGAGCGCCGTAACCGGAATCGTTTCGGAGACTTTCGTGGATATGGGTGAGTATGTGAATCCCGGCCAGCGGCTGATGCTGGTGCACAACCCCGATGCGATCTGGGTCGAGGCCAACATCAAGGAAACCGACATCCGGCACCTGTCACCCGGGATGGCGGTCGATGTTTCCTTCGACGCCTACCCGAATGAGACATTTCAGGGCACGGTCGAGCGCATCGGCCAAGCGGCCACCAGCGAATTCGCCCTGTTGCCCAACCCGAACCCCAGCGGCAACTTCACCAAGGTGACCCAACGCCTGCCCGTGCGCATCGCGATCGACCAAGCCAACGGAAAGTTGCGCCCCGGCATGATGGCAATCGTCGACATCGCCATCCCGGGCCGCTGATCCGGAGGCGGCAGGTTCAATGACCAACGCCGCCATCGGCACCGGCGATGTCCCCGGCGTTTCCTTCGCCCATCGCTGGCTGGTTGTCGTCACCAGCCTTTCCTCCTCGCTGGCGCTCGCGCTGTCCGGCACCATCACGAATGTCGCAGTGCCCGACATCATGGGAACCTTCGGTGTCGGACAGGACCAGGCACAGTGGATGGCCACCGCATTCTTTGCGGCTATGACGGCGGGTATGCTCATCAGCGACTGGCTGGTCCGTACGTTCGGGCAGCGGCACACCTTCGTGACATCCATGCTGATGTTCTTCATCGCCTGCATCATCGGCGGCACGGCCCAGACCTACGGGATCGTAGTACTGAGCCGCACGCTTCAGGGCGTCGCAGCCGGAGTAATCCTACCACTGACCATGATGGCAATGTTCGGTGTCTTCCCACCCAACCGGCGCGCCATGGTCGCAGGCCTGTTCGGGATCAGCTTCGTGCTGGGCCCAGGCTTCGGCCCGTGGTTCGGCGGGCTGGCTATCGACGCCTTCAACTGGCGTTTCACATTCTATGTCGCGCTGCCGGTCGCCTTCTGCTCCATGCTGCTGGCCTCCGTCGTATTCCCCAATCGCGACAAGTCGGTTCCGCTCACCGGCTTCGACTGGTTCGGCTTTCTGCTAGTGACAGTGTTCCTGATGGCAACACTGACCGGACTTTCGAACGGCCAGCTCAAGGGCTGGAACTCGAACTTCGTACTTGGCGCACTGGGTCTCGGCATCGGATCGCTCATCGCTTTCGTTTGCTGGGAGCTCTATGTGGACGACCCGATCTTCGACGTACGCCTTCTGCGTTACCCGCGCTTCGCGCTGGCATGCATGGTCTCGTTCCTGTTCGGCGCCACCCTGTTCGGCTCTTTCTACCTGCAACCGGTCTTCGTTCAGCTTGTCGAAAACTACACTCCCTCACGCGCGGGGCTCGTGCTCGTCCCGGGGGGCGTGGCTCTGGGACTGGTGTTGCCCATCGCCGGGCGCCTCAGCGACAAGTTTCCACCCTACTGGCCGCTGGTCCTCGGCTTTTCACTGTTCGCGGTATCGACCTGGTTCATGGGAATTGCCGACGCCAACACGGCTTTCTGGACCTTTGCCATCCTCGTCGTGATCGGCCGTATCGGACAGGGCATGCTATTTCCGCCCGTGACCGCAGCGGGCCTGCAGGCCACCCCAGCCGAGCGCATGGGCATGGCCAACGGGATGCTGAACTTTACCCGACAGGCAGGCGGGGCCTTCGGAATCAATCTGCTGGCGATCTTCATCGAGCGACGCACTGCATTCTTCGCAGAACTGCTTGCCACCACCCAGACAGAGGCCAACGCCGCCACCCAGGGCCTGCTGACGGGGGTCCGCGAACTGCTGTCCGGCAGCGGCCTGCCGGATGCCATCCAGGCGCCGCTGGCGACGCTCTATCTGGGCCGCATGGTCGCGGCCCAGGCGACGGCCCTCGCCTTCCAGGACACATTTATCCTGTTTGCCCTGGTTGCAGGCTTTGCGGCGCTTCTGTCCTTGACCCTGTGGAGTCCGTACCGGCGCCATTAGGGTCCGGTTACCAGGCGTACTCGTCGAACGCGCGTTCTACATCGCCATCCCAGCGGCCCTCATAGGCGGCCAGCTTATTCTCGGCCGGCGTCAGGCCGGAATCGGCGATCTGCTCCAGGGTCGCGAGAAAATGGCTTTCGTCCTGTCCCCAGAAATCCTTACGCGCACGCGCCTTCAACCCAGCGCGTGAAATCTCCAGAACCTCTCGGGCAAGGTCCAGCACCTTGCGGTCGCGGAACGGCGCATCCAGCCCCTGCGTGGGAACGGCGTTGCGCAGGTCGATCACCTCTTCGGCACTCCAGTCCGCAATCATGTGGCAGGCAGCATCGAGCGCACCGAAATCGTAGAGCAGTCCCACCCAGAACGCGGGTAGCGCGCAGACACGTCGCCACGGACCGCCATCGGCGCCGCGCATCTCGATATACTTTTTCAGGCGTACCTCGGGGAAGATCGTCGTCGTGTGGTCTGTCCAGTCCCCCATAGTCGCGCGCTCGCCGGGCCTACCCGGCAGCCTACCGTCCATGAAGTCGCGGAAGGATTGGCCCGATACGTCGACGTACTGGCCGTCGCGGTAGACGAAGTACATCGGCGTATCGAGGACATAATCGACATAGCGCTCATATCCGAAGTCGTCGTCAAACACGAAAGGCAGGATGCCGGAGCGGTCATTGTCTGTATCTGTCCAGACATGGCTGCGCAGGCTGAGATAGCTGGTCGGCTTTCCCTCACGGAAGGGCGAGTTCGCGAAGAGCGCTGTGGCAATAGGCTGCAGCGCCATGCCGACGCGCATCTTGCGGACCATGTCCGCTTCGTCGGCAAAGTCCAGGTTCACCTGCACGGTGCAGGTGCGCAGCATCATATCGAGCCCCATAGTCCCGACCTTCTGCATGTACTCGCGCATGATCTTGTAACGGCCCTTGGGCATCCAGTGGGCATCCTCGCGCTTCAGGGTGGGGTGGAACCCCATTCCCATCATCGCTACGCCCAGTTCGCCGTTCACCTCGCGCAGCTGTCGTAGATGCTCTTGCACCTCCTCGCAGGTTTCATGGAGCGTCTCCAACGGCGCACCCGACAGCTCAAACTGCCCGCCAGGCTCCAGCGAGATGTTCGCGCCGGACTCGCCCGTCAGCGCGATAACGTTCTCACCCTCATAGACCGGTTGCCAGCCAAAACGCTGTAGCCCCTGCAGAAGGTCGCGGATGCCCGGCTCGCCGTCATAGGACAGTGGCCTGTGGTCGGACCGGCGGAATGCGAATTTTTCGTGCTCGGTGCCGATGCGCCAGTCCGCCGCTGGCTTTTCGCCCTCCGCGAACCAGTCGATCAGCTGCTGCTTGTTTTCGATAATCGGGCCGCCACCCGAAGACGGAGCTGCCATGGATTGCATTCCCCACTTTGCGCCGGTCAGCCGAAGCGTGCCGTCGTCCAGTCGCCCGCCACGGCCTGAATCACGGACAGGGCAGCCAGCGCCGCCGTATCCGCGCGCAGGACCCGCGGTCCGAGCCCAATAGGCTTAACAAAAGTCAGTTCCCTGAGCCGGTCAAGTTCCTCCGGGGTAAAACCGCCTTCCGGTCCGGTCAAAACCGCCAGCGGCGAACCGCCCTCCGCGAGGGTACGCGCAGCCTCGGCAACCGGCTGTCCGGCACCGGTCTCGTCGCCAAACAGCAGCGCACGGCCGTCCGGCCAGTCGCGCAGGAAGTCAGCGAATTTCGCCGGCTCGGCGATTGCCGGCACTGTCAGACGCTCGGACTGCTCGGCTGCCTCGATGGCGTTGGCGCGCAGCCGCTTCGTGTTGACCCGCTCGGTGTTGGTGCGCGCCGTCACTACGGGGATCAGCCGGGAGACCCCGATTTCTGTGGCCTTCGCAACCAGGAAGTCCACCGCCGCGCGTTTGATCGGCGCGAAAGCGAGCCACAGATCAGGCTCCGGCGTCTGTTCGCGAATCTGTTCGCGGACATCGACCGTGACGGCGCCGCGCCGGGCTTCCGTGATCTCGGCCCAGAACTCGCCGTCGCGTCCGTTGAACAGCGCTAGTCTGTCACCGGCCCCCTTGCGCATCACATTGGCCAGATAGTGGCTCTGGTCGCGCTCCAACGTCAGCCCGGCACCCGCCGCAAGATCGTCTTCGACCAACAGCCGTACCCGCGTGAAACTCGGTTTATCTTCCCGCATCCGATATTCCGGGATTGGGGCGCGCGGCCCGCTGGGTTAACAAGTGCCTATGAATGACACTTCGCATCATACCGCACCGGGCGCGAATACGTCGCCTGCCTCAGCCAGCGACATTCCGCGCGGTAACTGGCTGGAGCGCTACGCGCCGAAAGCCACCCACCCCTATGCGCGGCTGATGCGCCTCGACCGGCCCATCGGAACATGGCTACTGCTGTTGCCCGGCTGGTGGGCGCTAGCGATGGCGGAGCCCGATGGCAACTGGCCAAACCTTTGGTGGGTCGCCCTGTTCGGCATCGGCGCGGTGCTGATGCGCGGGGCGGGTTGCGTCATCAACGACCTGTTCGACCGCGATTTCGACGCCCGGGTGGCACGCACCGCGGACCGGCCGCTTGCGTCAGGGGCGATCCACGTGCGCACCGCGCTCGTGTTTCTGGTGCTCCTGCTGCTGGTCAGTCTGACGATCCTCGCTCAGTTCAACCTCTTCGCTATGGCCGTGGGTGCGCTCAGCCTGCTGCTGGTCGTCCCATACCCGCTGATGAAGCGAATCACATGGTGGCCTCAGGCCTGGCTGGGCCTGACTTTCAACTGGGGCGCGCTGCTGGGCTGGGCAGTGGTCGCGGGCGACCTGCCGCCCGCCGCCCTCGTGCTCTACGCCGCCGGGTTCTTCTGGACGCTGGGCTACGACACCATCTACGCCCATCAAGACAAGGAGGACGACGCACTGGTCGGGATCAAATCAACTGCGCGCCTACTGGGCGACACCACACGCCCTTGGATGGCAGGCTTTTATTCGATCTGCGTTGTTCTTCTGGCTGCAAGCGCCTGGATCGCAGAGCTCGCCTGGCCCTTCTGGATAGGGCTGGCGATCGGTGCGGCGCACCTGGCCTGGCAGACGGCACGTATCGATTTTGACAACCCGCAGGATTGCCTAGCGAAGTTTAAGTCAAACCGGGATTTCGGCCTGATCCTATTCGCCGCCGCCATCGCAGCTCGGTTGATTTCTTAGTAAGCCGGGTCAGGTTTCCAAAACGTCATGGGAGGCGTGGGCGACTGCCAGCGCCGCCTGTCCCAAAGCGCCGATCCGCCGAGCACGAACCTCGGCATCGTCGATATGCGCGCGCACGAAGTCATGCAAATCGACATCCGGTGACAGTCGATCACGCATCAGACGCAGCGCTTCCAGCTGGGTGAGTTCCGGAATCTGGCGATTCTCCGCCTTCACCTCGCGCAGGGCGAAGGGCTTCTCCCCGTCGCCGACGTGGCCGCGAAAGCTCAGATAGGCGAACGCCGTTTCCAGGACACGGCCGTCATCCAGTTCCAGCAAGAGCCCTTCGAGTCGCGCGAAATGATAACTATCGACTTCCGTCCGATGCATCACTGCCAGTTCGATATCGCTCAGCCAGTTCACAGCGACCGCCACGCGGGTACCCGGCATGTACCGCAGGGCAGCGGGTAGAGAACCGTAGCTGGAGAAATGCGCCGAATACACAACGTCATGGTCGGCCAGCCAGGCCCGCTGGACAGGGATCGGCGCATGATCCGTGCCGTATTTCTGGCGCAGGCGCAGCGGCGACTGGTTCGATCCATAACCGATGACGGGCCGCCGATCGCCGATCAGCCGGACATCGAAGGGGGCTTCGTCGCCTGCTACGAAGGTAAACGAATGTTCAGTGATGTCGTAGGGATAGTCTGCGGCGTTGGCCAGCACCGGGTCGGTCTTGAAAGGATCGGCATTCATTGCGGCATCATTCGCACATTAGCCAACATTCGCAACCACCAGGCTGCTTGACGGACGCTGGTCCGCTCGGTCTAAGTCTGAAACATGCCTTACGACAGCCTGCGCGATTTCATCTCCCGGCTCGAGGAATCCGGTCGCTTGGTCCGGGTCTCGCATCCGGTCTCGACCCATCTGGAGATGACCGAGATCCAGACCCGCCTGCTTGCCGAGGACGGACCCGCCGTCCTGTTCGACAACGTGACCCGCGAGGACGGCAGCCCTGGCGGTATGCCGGTGCTGGTCAACCTCTTCGGCACGGTCGAGCGCGTGGCCTGGGGCATGGACCGCGAGCCGTCCGAACTGCGCGGGGTGGGTGAAACGCTGGCTTTCCTGCGCCAGCCTGAACCGCCGGATGGCCTGCGCGACGCCTGGGATAAGCTGCCCCTGCTGCGCACCGTCATGGCGATGCGCCCCAAGACGGTCTCATCTGGGCCCGTGCAGGAGGTAGTACTGACCGACGACGAGATCGACCTGGCGAAGCTGCCGATCCAGACCTGCTGGCCAGGCGAACCTGCCCCGTTGATCACCTGGCCGCTGGTCGTGACCCAGGGCCCTAGCCCGGAGGGGCGGCGCGAAGACGCGTTCAACCTGGGCATCTACCGCATGCAGGTGACAGGGCGCGACACGACCTACATGCGCTGGCTGAAACATCGCGGCGGCGCCCAGCATCACGCGCGTTGGAAGTCTGAGCGACCGGACCCGCTGCCCGCCGCCGTGGTGATCGGCGCCGACCCCGGCACGATCATCGCCGCCGTCACGCCGGTCCCCGACACGCTGTCGGAATACCAGTTCGCCGGGCTCCTACGCGGCAAGAGGCTGGAACTGGTGGACTGCAAGACCGTGCCGCTGAAGGTTCCGGCATCCGCCGAGATCGTCATCGAGGGCCATGTCTCCCTGGACGAATACGGCGACGAAGGCCCCTATGGAGACCATACGGGCTACTACAACTCGGTCGAGCAGTTCCCGGTCTTCCATGTCAGCGCCATCACCATGAGGCGCGACCCGATCTATCTCTCGACCTTCACCGGCCGCCCGCCGGACGAGCCTAGCGTTCTGGGCGAGGCGCTGAACGACGTCTTCGTGCCGCTGCTGCAGCAGGCCTTCCCGGAGATCGTCGATTTCTGGCTACCGCCCGAAGGCTGCTCCTATCGCATCGCGGTGGTGTCCATGAAGAAGGCCTATCCCGGCCATGCCAAGCGCGTGATGATGGGTGTGTGGTCCTACCTGCGGCAGTTCATGTACACCAAATGGGTGATCGTCGTGGATGACGACATCGATACGCGCGACTGGAAGGACGTGATGTGGGCCGTCTCGACCCGCATGGACCCGGCGCGCGATGTGACGATCATCGAGGACACGCCGATCGACTATCTGGACTTCGCCTCGCCCGTCTCCAGCCTCGGCAGCAAGATCGGCCTCGACGCCACCAACAAGATCCCGCCCGAGACGACCCGTGAATGGGGCCGCCAGATTGCAATGGATCAAGAGGTTATCGAGAAAGTTTCGGCAATGTGGGATGATCTCGGCCTGCCGGGATCGGGCAAGCCGATCTGGTAACCGACCACGCCGTCATAGGGGGAAATCATGTAAGCGGTCGCGACCGTCACACCTGTCAACACAATGCTGTTTGCCGCACTGCTCGTGCTGCTGAAAATCGTTCTGGGAATGCGGGTCACTGCCCACCGCATCAAGAACGAGACGATGTGTGGCGACAACGCGGACATCACGATGCAGCGCCTGATCCGCGCCCACGGCAACCGTGGCGAATGGATGCCCGGTGCCATGATCATCCTGAGCCTGATCGAGATGGCCGGGGTTTCCCCCTCATCGTCTTAACCCTCGGCGCCGCCCTGCTGGTCGGCCGCCTGCTGCACTCCATCGGCCTGATGGGCAACGCCGAAGCCTTCAACAGCGTCGCCGGCATGGTCATCACGATCGGAGTCATGGCAATTTCCTCGGTGATTGGTATCATCGAGTACTTCGCGCCCGGCAGCTTCTAGGCGCAAAACCCCAACGCGCGGCTCCGGCCGCGCCGCAGGAGCGACATGTCCGATCACCTCGCGGTCGATGACCGGGACCGCCTGTCTTCCCTTGTGTCCGAAGCCAGGGCGCGCGGCGCCGATGCCGCCGATGCCGTCCTAATCCGCGCCACCTCGCTCTCCCACGCCCAGCGGCTGGGAGAGATCGAGAAACTGGAACGGCAGGAAGCCTTCGACCTCGGCCTGCGGGTCTTCCGTGGCAAGAAGCAGGCGATCGTGTCCTCGACCGATTTCTCGGACGCGGCCCTGTCGGAACTGACGGACCGGGCGCTCGCCATGGCGGCCGCCGTGCCGGACGATCCGTTTGCCGGTCTTGCCGATCCCGACCAGCTCGCGACGGACTATCCCGACCTGGACATGGAAGACCCGGACGAGCCGGCAGGCGAGGTCCTCGTCGAGATGGCGCGCACCTGCGAGGATGCAGCGCGGGCTGTCACGGGCATCACCAACTCCGACGGTGCGGAAGCGAGCTGGGGCCACACGGCCGTTACGCTGGCTGCTACCAACGGCTTCGCGGGCCACTACGCGCGCACCGATTGCGGCGTCGGCGTCTCGGTGATCGCGGGTGAAGGCGCGAGCATGGAGGCCGAGTACGACTTCGCCCATGCCGTCTATCGCACCGATATGGAAGACGCGGCCATGGTGGGCACACGCGCAGGCAAACGCGCCGTCGCCCGGCTGGGTGCACGGCGTATGCCCACCGCCCAGGTGCCCGTGGTCTATGATCCGCGCGTCGCCGGCGGGCTGATCGGGCATATGGCCGGCGCCATCACCGGCCCGTCCATCGCCCGCGGCACCAGCTTCCTGAAAAACAGCCTGAACACCCAGATCTTCGCCGACGGCATCACCGTGGTGGACGATCCGCACCGCCCGCGCGGCCAGCGCTCCAAACCCTTCGATGCAGAGGGCATCGCCAACAAAAGGCGCAATCTGATCGACAACGGCGTGCTGACGACGTGGCTGCTCGACCTGGCTTCCGCACGCCAGCTCGATCTGGAGACGACCGGCCATGCCGGTCGCGGCACGTCCGGTCCGCCCTCGCCCGGTGCAACGAATCTCTACCTGGAACCGGGAAAAGTATCTCCCGAAGAGCTGATCGCAGACATCGAGGCAGGGTTCTACATCACCGCGCTGATGGGCATGGGTGTGAACAGCGTCACCGGCGACTACAGCCGCGGCGCATCCGGCTTCTGGATCGAGAAGGGCGAGATCACCTTCCCGGTTACGGAGATGACCGTGGCCGGGAACCTGCCGGACATGTTCCGCGCCCTCGTCCCGGCGAACAACCTCGAGTTCCGCTACGGCACCAACAGCCCAACCGTGCGCATCGACGGCATGACGGTGGCGGGCGGCGGCTGATCAGGCTGCCGCTGCAGGTCGCGCGATCCTGAGGCTTCCGGCCAGGACCGATAGCTCCACGGGCAAATGCGCGAGGATGTCGCCGTCGCCCTGAACCGGCTCATCCTCCCCGCACAGTTCGCCCGCGCGCACGCTTAGGCGCGACGCCGGTATAACTTCGAAATCCGGGAATCGATCGAGCCGGCCGCTGAGCAGCCCCCACATATAGCGCAGCGCTTTCCAGCGGCCGGTCCTGCGGAATAGGCAGACATGCGGATGCTGGTCGTCCAGCGCGGATCGCGGGCGCTGGCCGATAGAAATGCCCGTTGGCGATCGCCTCGATGACGCCCTTGCCGGGCCCGCTCGATGTCATCGGACGCGACGGGCCGGGGCTGCCTCAACGAGGATATCGGCCACGCCGTGGTCGAGGCGCTGCGCACCTCCGACCCCGAGCACTGCCGACGCCACGCGCTGAGCTATTTCTGGGACCGCTGCGTCGAGTTGTTCACCGGCCACCTCGCGCCCATCGCACAGGACGCGCGCGAAGCGGCCTAGCGCTCCGACTAAAGCTTCAGCGGCACCGGCTGGTCGGCGGGCGGATCGACCTCGAAGGCATTGGCCGTGCAACAGGTCATCATGAACTGTCCCGTCGCCGCCACCAGCGCGATCAGGTCCGTCTCCCCCATCACCGCTAACGCGTCGGCGTAAGACCCCTCGCTCAGCTTGCAGGACGTCAGCATCTCCTGAGCCACCCCGAAGCATGTCCGCTCGCGCGCGTCGAACAGATCCGGCGTGCCGCCGTCATTGATGGCGTCGATGATGTCCCGCTCGATGCCGATCTTCAGCGCATTGCGCGACTGGGCGAACCACGGGTAGCGCGCATTCCAGTGCCGGGCGACAGCCATGAACACGATCAGGCGCTCCCTCCCGGTCAGCGGGGTGCGGCCGATACATTCGCGCATGCCCTGTGAGGTCTCGAACAGGTCGGGGATGCGGATATAGGCGTAGAACGGCCCGCCGACGGGACCGCCGGCTTCCTTGGCGGCGTCATAGACGCGGCCCTGGTCGGCGTTCATGTCCTCGCGGGCGATAATGTCGATGCGTGTCATGGGGCTCTCCTCCGGCGCATGGCTGTTTTGCGGGGCAGTATGCCCGGCATTTCACCCCTGAGACAGGCCCCCGCGAACCCCGCGCTGTACATGGCGAACGACACGGTTTACGGGCATGTTAGACTTGCTTTGGAGACGGGGCCTGTGGCTCCATCCGCCCGCACGAAAAAGGAGGCGACCCGATCCGCGCCATGCAGGATTCGGCAGACAACGCGGCCAGGGAATCGACCGGCTACCTAATGAAGCGCCTGTGGCGCGACTGGATGCGCCAGCACCTGCCGCGCATCGCCGCCGCCGTGGCGCTGATGCTGGTCGTGGCAGGGGCCTCGGCGGCCTATCCGAAGCTGATCGAGACCTCGATCGACATGCTGGAGGCCAAGGACCGCAACGTCATCTGGCTGCTGCCGCTGGCGATCGTGCTGGTGACCCTCGTCAAAGGCATGGCGTCCTACGGCCAGAGCGTACTCAGCCAGTCGGTGGCGCTGCGGGTCATCAACGCCATCCAGAAGGCGATGTTCGCCCATCTGATGCGCGCTGATCTGCGCACCCACCACCTGAACTCGACCGGCAAGCTGATCTCGCGCTTCACCAACGACGTGAACCTGATGCGCGACGCGCTGTCACGCACGCTCACGGCCATGGCCCGCGACCTAGTCACCGCCGTCGCGCTGGTCGGCATGATGTTCTATCTCGACTGGCTGCTCGCCTGTCTGGTGATCCTGACCTACCCGATCGCGGGGCGGCCGATCATCCGGATCGGGCGGCGCCTGCGTAAGGCCTCGACCAACGCCCAGTCCGGCATGGGCGAGCTGACCTCGAACCTCGAACAGGCATTCTCCGGCATCCGGCTGATCAAGTCCTACCGGATGGAGGAGTACGAGCGGACCCGCGCCAACAGCCTGTTCGACCAGATCTACTATCTGGTGATGAAGACGGTGAAGGGCCGCGCGCGGACCTACCCGATCCTGGAAACGCTGGGCGGCGTGTCCGTCGCCGCTGTTCTGGCCTATGGCGGCTGGCGCATCCTGTCGGGCACCGGAACGCTGGGCGAGTTCGTCGGCTTCCTGTCGGCGGTGATCCTCGCCTATCAGCCGATCCGCAGCCTTGGGAACCTGAACGCCGCGCTACAGGAAGGCCTCGCCGCCGTCAAACGCAGCTTCGACCTGCTGGACGAGGCCGAGCAGATCTATGACGCGCCGGACGCCAAGGCTCTGTCCCTGTCCGGCGGGCGCGTCAGCTTCGAGGATGTCTCCTTTGCCTATGAGGACGACCAGAATGCGCTCGACCGCGTCAGCTTCGAGGTGGCCGCCGGCCGCTACGTCGCCCTGGTCGGGCCCAGCGGTGCGGGCAAATCGACAGTCATGAACCTCCTGCTGCGCCTATACGACGTCAATGGCGGCGCGGTGCGCATCGACGGGCAAGATGTGCGCGAGGTCACAATTGCGAGCCTGCGCGACAACATCGCGCTGGTCAGCCAGGACGTGACCCTCTTCAACGACACTGTCGCCGCGAATATCCGCTTCGGCCGCCCGGATGCCAGCGATGAAGACGTCATCGCCGCCGCGAAGGACGCCGCAGCCCACGACTTCGTCGAGGCCTTGCCCGAGGGCTACGAGACGCTGGTCGGCGACAGGGGCCTGATACTGTCGGGCGGCCAGCGCCAGCGCATCGCCATTGCCCGCGCCATGCTGAAGAACGCGCCGATCCTGCTGCTGGACGAGGCTACCAGCGCACTCGATGCCGAATCCGAACAGCAAGTGCAGGCCGCACTCGACCGGCTGACCCGGGGCCGCACCACGCTTGTGATCGCCCACCGCCTCGCCACGGTGATGAACGCCGACGAGATCCTCGTCATGGATGACGGCAGGATCGTCGAGAGCGGTACCCATGCCGAACTCCAGCGCCAGGACGGGCTCTATGCCCGCCTAGCGCGGCTGCAGTTCCGCCACACGGACGAGGCAGCAGACGAAACCCCGGGCGTCCGCGCGCAGGCATGAGCATGTCCGCAAGCACCGCATCCGGCGCGCCGCCCCTGTCCGCAGGACTATACCGCGCCGTCACCACGGCGGGCCTGCCCCTGATCGAGTTGCTGATCCAGCAGCGCACCATGAGCGGCAAGGAGGAGCCGACCCGGGTCGATGAGCGCCGGGGCCGGTCCTCCATCGAGCGCCCGCGCGGGCCGCTGGTCTGGGTGCATGCCGCCAGCATCGGCGAAGCGCAGTCGGTCCTGTCGCTGATCGACCGCATCCTGCGCACGCGCCCGACCTGCACATCCTGATGACCACCGGCACCGTGACCTCGGCCCGGTTGATGGAAGAGCGCCTACCGCGCCGCGCTTTCCACCAGTACGTTCCCATCGACCGGACCGGCTGGGTGCGGCGCTTCCTCGACTACTGGCGGCCAGGTGCCGGGCTGTGGGTTGAGTCCGAACTCTGGCCGAACCTGATCCTCGAATCCCGCCGCCTGGGCATCCCCCTGGCGCTGGTCAATGCGCGCATGTCCGAACGTTCACGCCAGAGCTGGGGCCGCGCGCCTGCGCTGGCCGGGGCGATGCTGGGCGCGTTCGACACCATCCTCGCCCAGGACGAGGACATCGCCACGCGCCTGCGTGAGCTGGGCGCGGGCTATGTGTCGGTCACCGGGAATCTGAAACTCGCCGCCGCACCGCTACCCGCGACCGCCGCCGAACTCACCTCCCTGCAGGACGCCATCGGCACCCGCCCGGTGTGGCTCGCCGCCAGCACCCACCGTATGGAAGAGGAAATGGTGGCCGAGGTGCATACCCACCTCGCCCCAAAGATTCCCGGCCTACTAACGCTACTCGCCCCGCGCCATCCGCAGCGTGGTGACGAGATCGAACAGGTGCTGCACCGCGCCGAACTCCAGGTGGCCCGCCGCTCGCGCGGTGAAACCATCGGACCGGACACCGACGTCTATCTGGCCGACGCCACGGGCATCCTCGGCCAACTCTACCGGGTCAGTCCGCTCGCCTTTGTAGGTGGATCGCTGATCCCCCATGGCGGCCAGAACATGCTGGAGGCCGCGCATCTCGGCTGTGCAGTCCTGCACGGGCCCCATGTCGATAACTTCCGGTCGATCACCCGCGATCTGGGTGCGGCGGGCGCCAGCCGCGAGGTGGCCGACAAGGATACCCTGATCGACGTGGTGGGCGCTCTGCTCGCGGATGCGGACAGGCTGGCCGCCATGCGGCAAGCTGCGGAAGGCGCGGCAGCACGCAACCAGGCCGTGCTGGAGACGACGGTGCAACGGCTCCAGCCGCTGATCGCCAAGGCCGTCGCGGGCAACCGATGAAGGCCCCGCGCTTCTGGTCGGACCCCGAAGCCACCGCCGGCGCGCTGCTGGCCCCTCTCGGCCTGCTTTATGACCTCGCCGGACGCAGTTTGCGGGCCGGGCAAAAAACCCAGACCATCGACGTCCCGGTCATCTGCGTCGGCAACCTGACCGCCGGCGGCGCGGGCAAGACCCCCGTCGCGATCGCGCTGGCGGGCCTTCTGGCGGACCGCGACCCGGCTTTCCTGACACGCGGCTATGGCGGGCGGACGCGCGGTCCCATCCAGGTCGATTGCGACACCCAAACCGCCGCCGATGTGGGCGACGAGCCGCTGCTGCTCGCCCGCGCCGCGCCCACCTGGGTCTCGGCGGACCGGCCGACCGGCGGGCGCATCGCCATCACGGCGGGGGCACGGTTAGTCATCATGGATGACGGCTTCCAGAACCCGTCACTGCGCAAGGATATTTCGCTGATTGTCGTGGATGGCGGGACCGGCTTCGGCAATGGCCGCGTGATACCTGCGGGACCGCTGCGCGAGACCATCGACGCCGGGCTGACGCGCGCCGGCGCCATCGTCGTGGTCGGCGCGGACCGCACAGGTATCCGCAAGTCTTATGGGGACCGGCTGCCTGTCTTCTCGGCCAGGGTAACGCCCACATCGGACGCCGAAGACCTGCGCGGCCGGCGTGTCCTGGCCTTCGCGGGCATCGGCCGCCCGGAGAAGTTCTTCGACACCTTCGCGGACATGGACTGCGAACTCGTTGCCTGTGTGCCCTTTGGCGATCACGAACCCTACACGCCCGAGCGCATCATGCGCCTGTGTGAGGACGCGGCCTCCCTTAAGGCGATCCCCGTCACCACGGAGAAAGACCTTGCCCGCATGCCGGCGGAGGCCCGCGCCATGGTCCGTGCCCTGCCGATTACCATCGCCTGGGACGACGAGGCATCGATTGTTACGTTCCTGAGGGAAAAGCTCGCCCGGTAGCTCTATTTCGGCATCGGGCCTGCGATCCGTTCCGGGTCGAGACGCAACTGGAACCAGTTGATCCGCCAGTCGAGATGCGGACCGGTCGAACGCCCGGTCGAGCCGACCGCACCGATGGCCTCGCCCGCCGCGACCCGCTGGCCCACGGCCACGTTCACCCGCGACAGGTGCGAATAGATCGAGCTCACCCCGTGGCCGTGATCGATTACAACCGTGCCGCCTGTATAGAACAGGTCAGCCTCGGCCAGAGACACCTCGCCCGCGGCCGATGCGCTCACCAGCGTGCCCATGGGCGCGGCGATATCGACCCCCAGATGTGGACGGCGTGGCTCACCGTTCAGGATGCGCTGGTTGCCATAGCGCCCGCTGATCCGTCCGGTCACCGGCCAGCGGAACCCGGCGAACAGGTCCGCCAGTGCCGTGTCACGTCCCCGCGCGGCGTTGATCTGTGCACCCTCGCGGCGGACGCGCTCCATATCCAGGGCGTTCGGCGTGACCTTACGCGGTGGCAGGCCGTCGATGCGTTCGGTGTCGTAGGTCCTCGCCGCGACCGAGAATTCCGCCGTCTCGGCGCCCGACACGACGATGCGCACCGGCTCTGTGCGGTCGCGGTCGATCCCAAAGACGAAGCGCCCGCTCGTCGGATCGACGCGGACATCCTTGCCATCCACCGTGACCGTTGCACCCGGCGCAACGGTCCCGACCCGCAGCGCGCCCTGCTCGACCGGCCCGTCGAGGTCCAGCGCCGCCGCCGGGTCCGGCCGCAAAAAGAAACGCCAGCACAGCAAGGAGTGCGTATCTCAAAGAAGCGAACCCTGCGGGTCGTCGCCCTGTGCGGCCTTGGGCTTTGGTTTTGCCGCTTTCGCTTTTTGAGTCTTCGGTTGCGGCGCACTTGACCCGGCACCCACCTCGTTGACGGTGACGGACACATGCCCGTCGTCGCGGAACGTCAGCGAGATCCCGTCACCGGGCGCGAGCGCCCCCGCCGAAAGCACCGGCGCGCCGGACGCGTCGCGGACCAGCACGAAGCCGCGCTCCAGCACGCCCTTGAAGGAATAGCTTTCCAGCAGACCGGACAGCGAGGCTAGCCGCTTCTCCGCGCCATCCCGCAGGCGGGCCTGCGCCTGTTGCAGACGCCCACCGAGCGAGCCCACATCGCGCAGATCGCGCTCGAAACGAGCCTTGCTGGCCGTCTGCGCCGTAACCAGCCGTCCTACCAGCGTATCCAGTCCGCGCGCTTTCACATCCACGTATTGCTGCGGCTGTACGAGCTGGCGGCCCTGCATCATCACCGCGTCGGTCTTGCCCTGCAGCACCCGCGCAAACGCCGGGCCGAGCCGCTCGGCCCAGTCGTCCACGCGCTGCATCGCACCTTCGAGGATACGCCGCGGCGCGGGCAGGCCCCGGCCCAGCGCCGTCATCTCCTGCGCGCGTCCCCGCAGCAGGCGCGTCATCGCGCCGGTCAACCGGGCCTCGTCCTCGGCCACCTGGGCGATCAGATCCGCGCGCACCGGAACAGCCATTTCGGCCGCCGCCGTCGGCGTGGGCGCACGCCGGTCCGAGGCGAAATCGATCAGCGTGGTGTCGGTCTCGTGCCCGACGGCAGAGATCAGCGGGATCGCACTGGCCGCCGCCGCGCGCACCACATTTTCCTCGTTGAAGGCCATCAGATCTTCCAGCGAGCCGCCGCCGCGCGCGACGATCAGCACGTCCGGGCGCGGCACGTCGCCGCCCGGCAAATCGCGTTGAAACCCTCGATTGCTGCCGTCACCTGCGCAGCCGCCGTCTCGCCCTGCACCAGCACGGGCCAGACCAGCACATGGCGCGGAAAACGGTCCGACAGCCGGTGCAGGATATCGCGAATCACCGCGCCCGTGGGAGAGGTCACGACACCGATCACCTCGGGCAGGTAGGGCAGTCGCTTCTTGCGTTCGGGATCGAACAGGCCTTCGGCGGCGAGGCGCTTGCGGCGCTCCTCCACCATCTTCAGCAGCGCACCTTCGCCCGCCACCTCCACCCGCTCGATCACGAGCTGGTACTTCGAGCGCTGGGCGTAGGTGGTCACGCGGCCCGTCGCGACGATCTCCAGCCCGTCCTCCGGCTGCACTTCCAGTCGGCCCGCCGTGCCCTTCCAGCACACGGCGTCGATCACCGCGTCGGCGTCCTTGAGGGCCATGTAGAGATGGCCCGAGGCCGCGCGCTTGAAGCCGGACACCTCGCCGCGCACCCGCACATAACCGAACTGGTCCTCGACCGCGCGCTTCACCGCGCCGCTCAGTTCCCCAACGGAGACGACGGGCGGCTGGTTGTCGCCGGGCGTGTAGTCGAGCAGGCTTTCGGTCATCGGTTTAAAGTCCCGGAAACGGCGGAAATCGGGCGGCGCGTATGCATCGAATCGGCCCCATGATACAAACTGCCGCCCCTGAGGCGAAGCTCTCGGGAAAATTCAGGCAAGGAACGTTCGATCATGCGCATTCTGGTCGTCGGCGGCGGTGGCCGCGAGCACGCGCTTTGCTGGGCCATCGCCGGCTCCCCGCTCTGCGACAAGCTCTATTGCGCCCCGGGCAATGCCGGGATCGCGCAGGACGCCGAATGCGTCGCAATCGGCGCGGAAGACGTCGATGCGCTGGTCGCCTTCGCGAAAGACAACGCCATCGACCTGGTGGTCGTCGGCCCGGAAGCCCCGCTGGTGCTTGGGCTCGTGGACCGGCTGGAAGCCGAAGGGATCAAGGCCTTCGGCCCGCGCGCCAACGCAGCCATGCTGGAAGGCTCCAAGGGGTTCATGAAAGACCTCTGCGCCCGCCACAAGATCCCCACCGCCGCTTATGGCCGCTTCACCGATGCCGAGGCCGCGAAGGCCTATATCCGCGAACAGGGTGCACCCATCGTGGTGAAGGCCGACGGGCTGGCCGCGGGCAAGGGCGTGACGGTCGCCCAGAGCGTCGAGGAAGCACTCGCCGCCGCGGACGAAGCGATGACCAACAATGCCTTCGGCGAGGCGGGTGCCGAGCTGGTCGTGGAGGAATTCCTAGAGGGTGAGGAGCTGTCCTTCTTCGTGCTGACGGACGGCACGAACGCGCTGCCGCTCGCGGGCGCGCAGGACCACAAGGCCGTCGGCGAGGGCGACACCGGCCCCAATACGGGCGGCATGGGCGCGTATTCGCCTGCTCCGTCACTGACCCCGGAACTCGAAGAACTAGTCATGGAGACCATCGTCATGCCTACCGTGCGCGGTATGGCGACGGACGGCGCACCCTATGTGGGCCTGCTCTATGCCGGTCTGATGCTGACCAGGGACGGCCCGAAGCTTCTGGAATACAACGTGCGGTTCGGCGATCCCGAATGCCAGGTGCTGATGATGCGCCTGCGGTCCGACATCGTCCCAGCCCTAATTGCGTCCTGCGACGGGGTGCTCAAGACCTTCGACCTGCGCTGGTCCGACGACACGGCCATGACCGTGGTGCTCGCCGCCAAGGGCTACCCCGGCAGCTACGAGAAAGGCACGGAAATTCGCGGCCTCAACGCCGCCGAAGCCACCGGCGCCATGGTCTTCCACGCTGGCACCAAGGCCGATGGCGAACGGGTACTGGCCAATGGCGGACGCGTTCTCAACGTGACCGCGACGGGCGCAACCATCGCCGAAGCCCAGAAAAACGCCTATGCCGCCGTCGATGCCATCGACTGGCCGGACGGCTTCTGTCGCCGCGACATCGGCTGGCGGGCGGTGACGCCCGGCCGGGACGGATGAACCGCAAGGACTGCCGCGCCGCTGGAAATCCGCCACTAGGTGCGGGCGAGGCCCGCGAGCTGCTTGGCGAGGCTGTCAGCCACCACCAGGCCGGGCACCCTTAACAGGCAGGCCCCCTCTGTGACCGCGTACTGGCGGCGTTTCCCAACCAGCCTGACGCCCACAACAATCGCGGCAACCTCCCGAAGGCAGCGGGTCGGACCAACGCCGTAGAGGCCTGTTTCCGGCAGGCCATCGAGGTGCAGCCAAAATTCGCCGGCTTGTGGAACAATCTCGACAACCTCCTCAGCAACACGGGCCGCACCGACGAGGCCATCGCCGCCCTGCGCAAGGCCAGCGAGCTGGCCCCCGACTTCGCCCGGGCATAGGACAACCGGCTAACGCAGACCCGCGAAGAATTCCTTCAGCAACCCGGCGCACGCGCCTTCCTCCATGCCGCCCACGATCTCGGGGGCGTGGTGGCAGGTCGGCTGGGAAAACACCCGTGCGCCGTGTTCCACACCGCCGCCCTTGGGATCATAGGCCCCGAAGACCAGTCGCCGGATGCGCGCGAAGGCAATCGCCTGCGCGCACATGGTGCACGGCTCCAGCGTGACGTATAGATCGCAATCGGTCAGGCGCGGCACCCGCAGCTCCCGCGCAGCCGCACGAATCGCCAGGATCTCCGCATGGGCCGTAGGATCGCGGTCCTGCTCCACCCGGTTTGCGGCCACAGACAGCACCCGTCCGCCGGCAGAATCGACCACCACCGCGCCCACCGGCACCTCGCCGTATTCGGCGGCGGTGCGCGCGGCATCGAGCGCGAGCTGCATATAGGCCGTCGTATCCATGGCGGGGACGGTGCCCCCCTCCCGGCGAAATTGCAACGGCGTACGGGCCGGGCGTAGATTGCGCCCATGAAACGACCTGTTATCGGCATCACGCTGGATTCCGAGGCGCCCGGCGGCTACTCGAACCTGCCCTGGTACGCGCTACGCGAGAACTACGCCGACGCCGTGACCGCGGCGGGTGGGCTGCCTCTGCCCCTGCCCCACGAGCCCGACCAGGCCGGGGACTACCTCGAACTGATCGACGGGCTGGTGATCACCGGCGGCGCGTTCGACGTGGACCCGACCCTGTTCGGTGCGGGTGAACGGCATCCGACCGTCATCACCAAGGACCGGCGCACAGCCTTCGAGCTTGCTGTAACGCGCGGCGCCATCGAACGCGACATGCCCGTTCTAGGCATCTGCGGCGGCCAGCAGTTGCTGCATGTCGTCCTCGGCGGACAGCTCATCCAGCACATCCCCGATGAGGTGACAGGCGCGCTCGCCCACGAGCAGCCCAACCCGCGCGACGAGCCGGGCCATTCCGTGGCGGTCACACCCGACACCCTGCTGCACCGGATCGTCGGCCGGGATTCGCTGGACGTGAACAGCGCCCACCATCAGGCCGCCAAGGGGGAACCTTCCGGGGTGAAGATCAATGCCGTCGCGCCGGATGGCGTGATTGAGGGGATCGAGGCCACGGATAAGACCTTCTGCCTCGGTGTCCAGTGGCATCCCGAATACGGGGTCTCGGCGGGCGACGCCAACATCTTCCGCGCCTTCATCGCCGCGGCCTGAGCCATGTCCGAACCGCAAGACACCAAAAACGGCGAACGCATCGCCAAGGTCATCGCACGCGCGGGCGTCGCTTCGCGCCGGGAGGCCGAGCGCTGGATCGAGACCGGACGGGTCACGCTGGACGGTAAGGTCGTCACCTCGCCCGCGCTCAACGTCGCACCCGACGCCGATATCCAGATCGACGGCCAGCCTCTGCCCGCACGTGAGACCGTGCGCCTCTGGCGCTATCACAAGCCACGCGGCCGCCTGACGACCCATGCCGATCCAGAGGGGCGGCCAACCATCTTCGCCGACCTGCCGGACGATTTGCGCCACGCCAAGACCATCGGCCGGCTCGATATGAACTCGGAAGGCCTGCTGCTGCTTACCAATGATGGCGACGTGGCCCGGCGGCTCGAGCTGCCCGCAACCGGCTGGCTACGCCAGTACCGGGTGCGGGTGCACGGCCGGATCGAGCCCGAGGAACTGAAGAAGCTCGCCGAGGGTGTGACCATCGACGGCACCCGCTTCCGCCCGGCCCGCGCCGAACTGGAAGTGCAGAAAGGCTCCAACGCCTGGCTGACCATCAGCCTGCGCGAGGGCAAGAACCGCGAAGTCCGCCGCCTAATGGAACACCTCGGCCACACGGTGACCCGGCTGATCCGCACTTCCTACGGCCCGTTCCAGCTTGGCAACCTCCCGCGCGGGCAGGTGCAGGAAATACCCGCCCGGGTGCTCCGCGACCAGCTACCGCGCGCGTGAACGCCCCGGCATGAATCGCTCCCCCGGACGCCTGCGGATCATCGCGGGAGACCTGCGCGGACGGATGATCGACATCCCGCCGGGTAACCATGCGCGACCCACCAGCGCACGGGTGCGTGAGGCGCTGTTCAGCATCCTGACCCACATGGAACCCGGCGTGCAGGACAGCCGCATCCTCGACGCCTGCGCCGGATCCGGTGCGCTGGGCTTCGAGGCCCTGTCGCGCGGGGCGGACCACGTTACTTTTCTCGACAGCGACCGGCGAACAGCCGATGCCATAACCGCGAACGGGCGCGCGCTCAATGTGGTAGACCGCATCACGGTGCGGCGCGCCGACGCCAAGCATCCGCCAAGGGCGGCCGGTAGGCCGTGCAATATCCTCTTCCTCGACCCGCCCTATGACAGCGACGTGGCCGCCCTTGCACCTTCCGCGCTCGCCGCAACTGGCTGGATTGGGCCGGACACGCTGGTCGTCATCGAGACTCGCCGCGCCACGCCCGTCCTGCCCGAGACCGGGTTCGAGACCATCTACACCCGCGACTATGGCGATACGTCTGTGTATTTCCAAAAATTTTCGGGCTAACGGCGTCCAAACAGACGCTCGATATCGGCGATCTTCAGCTCGACATAGGTCGGCCGGCCATGGTTGCACTGGCCAGCATGGGGGGTGACTTCCATCTCGCGCAGGAGCGCGTTCATCTCCTCGCGATTGAGCCGCCGCCCGGCCCGCACACTGCCATGGCAGGCCATCGTGCTGCACACATCGTCGAGCTTTTCTTTCAGCGCATTGGCCCCGCCGAGTTCCATCACATCGTCGGCGAGATCACGCACCAGTCCGGCCACATCGGCCTGACCCAGCAGAGCGGGCACCTCGCGCACTACTATCGCGCCCGAACCGAAGGCCTCCAGCACCAAGCCCAGTTCGGCAAGTTCCTCGGCCCGCGCACCGAGCGCCTCGGCGGCCGTCGGTTCCAGCTCCACCACCTCGGGCAGCAGCAGGCCCTGCCGCGCCACACCGCCGCCCTCCAGTGCGGACTTCATGCGCTCATAGACGAGGCGCTCGTGCGCGGCGTGCTGATCGACGATCACCAGCCCGTCGCCGGTCTGGGCCACGATATAGGTCTCATGCACCTGGGCCTGCGCCGCGCCCAGCGGATAGGACTGGGCTGCCTCCTCCGGCGCGGCCTGTGCAACTGAGGCAGAAGGCGCCGCGTCCAGCCCCGGCAGACCGGAATTCTGATTGCCCGGATGCGGCGCGTAATAAGCCGCTGCGGCTTCGGCCAGATGCTGCGGGACCGGGGGGCATCCATAACCCTGCGGCGATGGGATCGGCGGCAGGCGTGCGCCATCCCCAGGCCGGAAAGCCCCCAGCGCCGCATCGGCCACGGTCGTCGAGGCCCGGTGTCCCGCGTCGGCAAGTGCGTGGCGCAACCCGCCGACGATCAGACCCCGCACTACCCCGGGATCACGGAACCGGACCTCGGCCTTGGCCGGGTGCACGTTCACATCCACCAGTTCGGGAGGTATCTCAACGAACAGCGCGACGAGAGGATGCCGCCCGCGCGCCAGAAAATCCTGATACGCCCCGCGCACCGCGCCGGTCAGCAGGCGGTCATGTACCGGGCGTCCGTTCACAAAAAGGTACTGGTGGCGCGTGGTGTTGCGGTTGAGTGTCGGCAGACCTGCATGGCCAGTCAGCCGCACATGTTCGCGCTCCGCCGCGATTGGCAAGGCGTTCTCGGAAAACTCACGGCCCATCACGGAGGACAAGCGACGCAGGCGCGCTTCCTCCGGCCCCGACAACGTGCCTTCCACGGCGCATTCGAAGCGTATGCGCTCCCCGTCCCCGATGGAAAAGGCGATATCCGGATGCGCCATGGCGAGCCGCTGCACGGCATCAACAGCGTGGTCCATCTCCGTCCGTTCGGCCTTCAGGAACTTCAGCCGCGCCGGCGTCGCATAGAAGAGATCGCGCACCTCCACCCGCGTGCCGCCCGTCAGCCCGGCCGGCTGGGGCTCGGAAAGCTTTCCGCCTTCGACCCGGATTTCCCAGCCCTCCTGTCCGACAGGACGCGAGGCGATCGACAGGCGGCTGACCGAGCCGATGGAGGGTAACGCCTCGCCACGAAACCCGAGGGTCCCGATATGGGTCAGGTCGTCATCCGGTAGCTTCGAAGTTGCATGGCGCTCCACTGCCAACGAAAGCTCCTCGCGCGACATGCCGCAGCCGTCATCGGTCACGGCAATCAACGTCCGCCCACCGTCGCGCAGCACCACATCAATGCGGTGCGCCCGAGCATCGATAGCGTTTTCGACCAGCTCCTTGACCGCCGAGGCCGGGCGTTCGATCACCTCGCCTGCTGCGATCCTGTTGACGATGGTCTCGGGCAGGCGCCGGATGGTCACGCGGAAGTCCCCCCACCGGCACCCTTCAGGCGCGCACGCGCGCGCACCTTGCTGTCTTCCACGGCAGGCTGGTCAAACGCATCGACCCCCAGAAGGAACGCGGCCATGACCGTTTCGAGCATGAAATGCGCCATCAGCGCACCCAGCGCGGCCTCGTCCACCCGCGAGACAGCGATGCGGCGCACCGGCCGCGCCTGCGCCAGCAGGCTTTCGATGGTGGCCTCCTGCTCGGCAGCCAGCAGGTCGCCCGTGGCGTGACCCGCCAGGTAGTCGGCCCCCGCGATCTTCGCGAGGTCCGGTGGCACCCTCGCGCCACGACCTTCGAGATCCTGGGTGATCACGGTGAACATCTTGTCGTCCGGCCCGTCCAGATAAAGCTGGAGCTGGCTATGCTGGTCTACTGCGCCCAACGCATCGATCGGCGTGGTCCCGCGCCCGTTCTTGCCCAGGCTCTCGGCCCAGAGCTGACGGTGCCAGCGCGCAAACGGCGCCAGCGCATCGGCATAAGGCATGATGACGGACACGCGCGCGCCGCGGCGGCGCAGCAATTCCATCGATATCGCCGCACCGATAACAGCCGGGGCCTCGCTACTGTCCACCGAGTTCGTATTGAGTTCCACGGCATCCGCAGCACCGCTGCGCACCATCTCGATGTCGAGACCCGCCAGCGCCGCCGGCAGCATCCCCACGCAGGAAAATACGGAAAACCGCCCGCCAATGTCCGGATCGTGATTCAGCACCGGCGCACCCCAGTGGTTCGCCAGACGGTGCAGCGGGTTGTCTCCCGGCTCCGTGATGACACAAAGGTAATCGCCGGGTGCATTTCCCGGTCGGGTCTTCACGATCTCGGGGGCCACCGTCATCGCCAGCGCTAGGGTTTCCGCCGTCCCACCGGATTTCGAAACCACAACCGCACCGGTCCGTGCCGGGTCTATGGCCGCGCGGAACCGCGCGAGGGATTCCGGATCGGGATTGTCGAGAAAATGAAGCGGCGTGTGCGGATTCGCGGTCAGGGCGGTCAGCGCTTCCGCCCCCAGGCTGGAGCCGCCGACACCAATGACTGCCACCGCGTCGCAATGTTCAGCCAGCCGCGCAGCCGTGGCCGTGATGTCCGCCAGGTCATCCCGCTCGTGGACAATACCAAGCGGAGGGAAATCACCCTCGACCAGTGCCTCACGGACAATGCCCCAGGGGTCGGCGCAGGCCTCCAGTGCCGTGGCCAGCGCTTCGACGGACACACCATCCTCGCCGATCGTGTCGGCCAGGCAGCCCCTGATATCCTGCTCATAGACGGGCCGCATCGAAATACCCGGTTTCCCTATTTCGCTTGAACCTGTTCGTGTCGGCCAGTGTCGCCACTATCGGGCGCGCCAGCAACGGTCACAGATTGTGAAGAGCGGGGATGAGTCGCGGTAGGGCGCTTGCTTGCGCCGACTAATCTTCCGCCGGAAATCGGTCGTCCGGCACCAGTCGCTCATACAGCGCAGCCTGTCATCGAGCGACACCTCGCAGGTGAAATCGAGCATCAGCCGCCGGAAGGCATGGATACTACCACTCCGAATCGCGGATTCGAGGCCCGAATCACATCCCGTAGGGACGCCCTGTCAGCCGTCCTCGCGGATAGTGTGGGTCGCATCGATGTTCTCGGGCTTTCCGACAACGACGACCGTCAGCGCATCGGGGTCGAGGATGCGCTTGGCCACTTCATTGACTTCTTCCAGCGTGACCTGGTCGATCAGGCTGTTGCGGTTGTTCACATAGTCAATCCCGAGCCCACGTTGCTGCACGGCAACCAGCAGTCCGGCTATGGAGGAACTGTTGTCGAAACGCAGGCCGAAGGAACCGGTCAGGTTCGCCTTTGCCTTGTCGAGTTCTTCCTGGCTCACCCCGAAAGAGCGGATGTTCGCCCACTGCTTACGGATCAGGTCGATCGAGACCGAAACGGCACCGTTCTCGGTGCCCGCGCCGCCCAGCCACAGCGCTGCGGAATCCATCGGCAGTAGATAGCTATAGACCGAGTAGGCCAGGCCGCGTTTCTCGCGCACCTCTTCGTACAGGCGGGAGGTGAAGCTGCCGCCGCCAAGGATGTGATTCAGCACCAGTGCGGCGTAGTAGTTCGGATCGTCGCGGTAGAGCCCCCTTTGGCCGAAGATCACCCGGGCCTGGGGATTCTCCTTCTGCACGACGATCACCTCGCCCGCCGCGCCCGGATCGGTTTTCGGCAGATCGAACGGCCGAGCCTTCTCAGGCAACGCACCAAAGCTGCTGTCGAGCAGGGCCTTCAGTTCGTCCGGCGTGACGTCCCCGACAACCCCGACAATCAGGTTATCGCGGGCGATGCGCCCGGACACGAAGTCACGCAGATCGTCCACAGTGATGGCGGCAACACTTTCGGGCGTACCGACAGGCGGGCGGGCATAAGGATGGCCCCGGAAAGTTGCCGCCCAGAAGGCTTCGTTGGCGATCCGGCCCGGGTCATTCGCCCGCGCGGCAATGCCGGTCAGGATTTGCGCACGGATACGCTCGACAGCGTCGTCATCGAAGCGCGGTTCTCTCAGCGCAAGACGCAGCAGGCCGAAGGCTTCATCTCGGTTGCGGGAGAGGGTTTTCAGATTTCCGGAGAAATTGTCGAGCGATGCGTCGAAGGACAGGCTGATGGACTGATCGGCCAGCCGTGCCTGAAAAGTCTGTGAATCCATGTCTCCCGCGCCCTCGTCAAGCAGGCCGGAGGCCATATTGGCCAGTCCCTCACGGCCGTCCGGATCGGTCACCGCCCCGCCGAGAAACAGGAACCGCATGGAGACGATGGGCAGGCTGTGATCCTCCACGAGCCAGGACTCGATCCCGCTGTCGCTGACGACGCTCTGGATATCCATCGCTCGCGCCGGTGATGACGACATTAAGAGCGTCGCGGCCAGCAAGGGCGTGGCTAATACCGCCGAGAGGCATTTGGGAGCGGGGCAGATCCTCATGACTTGCTCTCCCGCTTTTCGCCCGCATCCGGCGCGGCACCCTCCTGCACAGGCAAGAGCACGCCAGTAGTCGCGCGGCGCATGTCGAAGACCGCGCGCGCAGCGGCATTCACGTCACCGACCGTGACCGCCCGGATACGGTCCGGCCAAGCCTCGACATCGGCAACGGTCTCACCGGTCGAAAGCGCCGCACCAAAGACCCGCGCCGGTCCGCCGACGCTGTCACGTGCGAAGACCGCGCCGTCAATCAGGCGCTGCTGCGCGCGCTTGAGCTCGTCCGCGCTAACGCCGTCATTCAACAGCGCGCTCACCTGTATATCGAGTGCGGTCTCCACCTCGGACATCTCCACACCGGGGCGCGGCGAGAACCAGAATCCGAAGGTCGTGAGATCGAGATTACCCGGAGAATACCAGGCGCCCGCCGACGCAGCTAACGCATCATCGACCACGAGGGAGCGATAGATGCGCGCCGTGGTGCCTCCGCCAAGAATTTCGGACAGGACTTCCAGCGCATAGGCGTGTCTCGTCTCACCGGCGCTGTAGCTGGGTGCGATGTAGCGGCGCGACCAGGAAGGCTGCTCGACGCGCGCATCGCGCATCACAACGTCGCGCGGCGCAAGCTGCTCAGGCTCGGCGGGACGAACGCGCGGCGGCAGCTTACGGGGCGAGATCACCCCGTAATATTTCTTTGCAAGCTCGTGGACCTCTTTTGGATCCACATCGCCGGAGACCACCAGGATAGCGTTGTTCGGCGCGTACCAGGTGCTGTAGAAATCCTCCAGGTCGGCGCGTGTCAGTGTCTCGATTTCATGCGCCCAGCCAATCACGGGCAAGCGGTAGGGGTGGTTTAGATAGGTCGCCGCGGAGACCTGCTCGGACAGCAGCGCCCGGGGGTTGTTGTCCGTTCGCGAACGGCGTTCCTCCAGGATGACTTTTCGCTCAGGCTCAATGATCTCGTCGGTCAGCGTCAGGTTGGTCATCCGGTCCGCTTCCAGTTCCATCATCGTCGCCAGGTTTTCGGGCGCGATCTTCTGGAAATAGGCGGTGTAGTCCTGGGAGGTGAAGGCGTTTTCCTGCCCGCCAAGCTCAGCGACAATCTTCGAGAACTCGCCCGGCACGCGGGTCTTCGTTCCCTTGAACATCAGATGTTCGAGATAGTGGGCGGTTCCCGACTTGCCCGCAGGCTCGTCCGCCGCACCGGCCTTGTACCAGACCATGTGTGTCACTACAGGCGCGCGGTGGTTCTCGATGACAACGACCTGCATGCCGTTGTCGAGTTCGAAGGTGGAAGGGTCGAAGACCTGGGCAAAGGCGGTTCCAGTGAGGACCGGGACAACCGTTAGGCCGATCAGGGCATGGCGCACCGGCGCGCGCAGGACCGATTTCAGGGACATGATGCAAGCCTTCCCGCGTTGGCAACGCTATCCTGGGTTCCGGAACCCACAAGATATATGGCGTGCGTTCCGGCGCCGACAATGACGGAGCGCACAAATGCGCTCACTTTCATGCGACTTTGCGGAAAAAATGAGGCCGGGCGATCAGAAAATCTTGAACAGGCTGTTGCCCTTGCGTTCAATCGTCGGGGTCTCGCCCTTCGACGGATCGTCGCCCAGCGCCTGCGCCTCGCGCAGACGGCGCGCTTCTGCGGGAGCGTCCACGACCTCGCCGGGAGCGTCTTCCTTCAAGCCGAGAAGGCGGCGGACGAAATTCTGGTTTTCTTCGGCGAGAATCGTGCTTTCTCGGTCAACGAGCGAACGGATCAGCGGATCGGTATCCAGCGCGCCCGCCTTGGAAAGGAATGCCGCTTCGCCCGGAGTCGCGCGTAAAACGCGCTCGGGCGGCGGCGCCTGTGTATTAGGTCCACTGCCGAACCTCAGACGTCCGATTGTCTCGGCCGATGACGACTCGACCGCACCCTCCCGTCGGAAGACCGCCTGCTTGGCCCGTTCACGGGTGGAAAACGTTGTGAGGTCTTCCGCGCCCGGGCGCGGCGGACGCAGCTTGTAATCCGGTGGCTGGGATAGCGGCGCGCGGGGCACGACCGCAAATTCGTCCGGCGCAGTGCGCTCAAGTCCAAGCGCGCGTTTCGGAGAATCTCCGCAGGCCGACAGGCTCGCCACCGAAACAGCGAGAAGCACCAGGACCATGCGCGCGCGGCACGGACCCGAAAAGCCCTCCGAAACATTCAGTGTCAGAACGGATTTCTTCTTCATCACAACCGAATATAAGCGCGTCTCGGCCAATATTCGAGAGCTAACTTTATTTTAGACCGCGTGGCGAACCGAACAAACTGTCATAGAGCAATAAAGCCGTTCCCGCGACGATGGACATATCGGCCAGATTGAAGGCCGGCCAGTGCCAACCGAAAGCGTGGATATCTATGAAATCGACCACGGCGCCGAACACGACACGGTCGATCACATTGCTCAGCGCCCCGCCGATCACAAGCACCAGCGCTAACAACACGACAGCGCTACCAGCACGGACAAGCCAGACAACGAGTATCACGACGATTACGAGGGCCAGGCCGACCAGAATCCAGCGCGAGGTTTCCGAATTTCCGAGCATTCCGAAGCTGACGCCCCTGTTCCAGACCGGCACGAGGTTGAAGAACCCCGTCACCTCGATCACGCGCGGCGGGTCGAAGACCAGCGACAGCATGTATTGCTTGAGGAGCTGATCAGCACTGATCAGAACCGCAATGAAGATGAGGGCCCAGCGCGGCATGTTTCTGCCTTATTCGGCAGCTTCTTTCTGGTTGCTGACGGCCGCGTCGCATCGCGCGCAGACATCCGGGTTTGTGTGCGTACCAACATCGGGCAGAACCTGCCAGCAACGCGCGCATTTCTCTCCCTCGGCAAGCGCCGATACGACACCAATGCCCGCAATATCCGGCACGATGAACGCACCGTCCGGGACATCGCCTGTCAGCAAGGTCGCCGCAGATGTGATCGAGATCTCGGACAGATCAACCCCCTCCATCGCCGCCACCGTCTCGGCATCGGCATAGACCGTCGGCGCACCCTGCAGGCTGGAGCCGATCCGCTTCTCCGCGCGTTCGATCTCCAGCGCGCCGGTCACGACGCGGCGCAGTCGGCGGACCTTCTCCCATTTCGCGGCCAGCGCATCGTCGCGCCAGCTTTCTGGCACGCACGGATAGGTGCGCAGGTGCACACTTTCCGCATCTCCCTCGCCCGCGCGCGTGAGCCAGGCTTCTTCCGAAGTGAAGCACAGGATGGGCGCCAACCAGGCGGTCAGGTGGGAGAACAGGATATCCAGCACCGTGCGCGCGGCGCGGCGGCGCAGGCTGTCGGGCGCGTCGCAATAGAGCGCGTCCTTGCGGATATCGAAGTAGAAGGCCGACAGCTCGACTGCACAGAAATTGTGGAGCGCCGTCCACTGGGTGTGGAACTCGAAATCATCGGTGGTCTGGCGGACTAGAGCGTCGAGCGCCCAGATCCGGTGCAGTACCCAGCGCTCAAGCTCCGGCATTTCCGCCGGATCGACCCTCTCGCTCTCCTCGAACCCGTCGAGATTGCCCAGCAGGTAACGCAGCGTGTTGCGGATACGGCGATAGAGGTCAGCCTGGTATTTCAGGATTTCCGGCCCGAGGCGGAGGTCTTCCGAATAGTCGGACCCGACCACCCAGATGCGCAGAATATCGGCGCCGTACTGTTCAACCGTGTCCTGGGGCGAGACATCCGTACCGCGCGACTTCGACATCTTGCGGCCGTCCTCTGCCATGACGAAACCATGGGTCAGCACCGCATCATAGGGCGCGCGCCCTCGTGTGCCGCAGGATTGCAGAAGTGAGGAATGAAACCAGCCGCGATGCTGGTCCGAGCCTTCCAGGTAGAGCGAGGCCGGCCACTGCAGGTCGTCGCGGTCTTCCAGTACGAAGGCATGGGTCGAGCCGGAGTCGAACCAGACATCGACGATGTCGCACACCTGCTCGTAATCCTCGGCATCGTAGTCGTTGCCCAAGAAGCGCGCAGGCGGACTGTTGAACCAGGCGTCCCCGCCCTCTTCCTCGAAGGCCTGGGCAATGCGGTCGAATACGGCCTGGTCCCGCAGCAGTTCGCCCGTCCCCTTGTTTACGAATACGGCAATTGGAACGCCCCAGGCGCGCTGGCGCGAGATGCACCAGTCCGGGCGTGCCTCGATCATGGAGCGCAGGCGGGTCTGGCCCTGGGACGGCACGAACCGCGTTTCCGCGATGGCAGCCAGCGCCTTGTCCCGCAGGTCGTTCGTATCCATGGAGATGAACCATTGGGACGTATTGCGGAAGATCAGCGGTGCCTTGGAACGCCAGGAATGCGGATAGGAGTGGGTCAGCTTGCGGCGGCCGAGCAACGCGTTCTCGCCTTCCAGCGCGCTCATCACGGCGCCGTTAGCCTCGCCCTCCTCGCCGTCCGACGTCAGCACCGCCATGCCGGCAAACAGCGGCACATGCTCGAAGTAGCGGCCTTCAGCATCCACCATGTCCGGCACGGGCAGGCCATGCTCACGGCCCAGATAGAAATCGTCCTCGCCATGGCTCGGCGCGATGTGCACGAAGCCGGTGCCTTGCTCGGTGGTCACGAAGCCGGCCTCAAACACGGGGACGTCGTGTTCGAAGCCCTGGCCATGCAATGGATGCGCGCACACGCTGCCCTTGATGGCGCCGCCTTTTAGCCGCGCCACCTCTACCGCCGCCTCAATGCCCATATCGGCAAAGGCAGCGGCGCGCAGCGTCTCGGCCACGACGAGTTCATCGCCCACGACGGCCCGACTGTTCTCGCCGACCGCGGATACCCTCACCCGCACATAGTCGAGGTCGGCCCCGACGGCGATGGCCCGGTTACCCGGGATGGTCCAGGGCGTCGTCGTCCAGATGACGATGGCCGCGCCTTCGAGCGCGGGGTCGGAGGCCGTGAGCACTGGAAAGCGCACATAGATCGAGTGAGACACGTGGTCCTCGTACTCGACTTCCGCATCGGCCAGCGCTGTCTTTTCCACCACCGACCACAAAACCGGCCGCGCGCCGCGATAGAGGCCACCGTTCATCGCGAACTTGGCGATCTCTCGCGCGATCTGCGCCTCGGCGTGGTGCGCCATGGTGGTGTAGGGATCGTCCCAGTTGCCGATCACACCCAGGCGCTGGAATTCCTCGGACTGCACGCCAACCCAGTGCTCCGCGAACTCGCGGCATTCCTTCCGGAATTCGGGGATCGGCACCTCGTCCTTGTTTCGGCCGGCGGCGCGGTACTGCTCCTCGATCTTCCACTCGATGGGCAGGCCGTGACAGTCCCAGCCAGGCACATAATTAGAATCGCGCCCCATCATCTGCTGGGAGCGACTGATTACGTCCTTCAGGATCTTGTTCAGCGCGTGGCCGATATGCAGGTGACCGTTCGCATAGGGCGGGCCGTCATGCAGGATGAATGGCGGGCGGCCTTCAGATTCCGCGCGCTGACGCGTGAACAAATCCATTTCCGCCCAGCGCGCGAGCAGCTCGGGTTCCTTCCTGGGAAGGCCCGCGCGCATCGGAAAATCGGTCTGCGGAAGGAAGATAGTGTCCTTGTAATCGGTGGTCATTTTTCGTTCCTGAACGACGGGCGGCTTATAAAGTGCCGTGAAACCCACGGCAACCGTCCGCACCTGCGTACCTTTTACATATCTTCGCCGATGAAATCGCCCGCGCCCAGCGAGCGCGCCAGATGCAGTTCGCGCGCTTGGCGGCAATCCTCGGCAATCTGGGCCTTCAGCGCATCCAGTCCGTCGAATTTCTGCTCGGGGCGCAAATAATCCACGAACGCGACGCGCAGGTAGCGGTTGTAGAGGTCCTCGTCGAAGTCGAACAGGTGCGCCTCGAGTGTCACACCGTCCCCTTCCAGGGTGGGCCGCACGCCGAGATTAGCAACCGCGTCATACCACCGGATGCCTCCCGCACCGCGCAGACCAGCACGGACCGAATAGACCCCCAGGGCGGGACGAATCGAATCCCCCAGATCGACATTCGCGGTCGGGAAACCTATCGTGCGGCCGAGCTGACGCCCTTCAACTATCCGTCCCTCGACCTCCCACAGATGCCCCAACAGGGCGGCCGCCCGCTGGGGCTGGCCGTTCTGGAGGTATTTGCGGATCAGCGTGGATGAATAGATCTCCTCAACCTCGTCACGTGCCGCGTCCACGGTGCTGACCCGCAAACCAAGGTCTTCGCCCCGATGTTCAAGAAATTCCGCATTGCCCTCGCGGCCAGCGCCGAAGGCGAAGTCGTAGCCGACGACCACATGCGAGGCGCCGATGCCCCTGTGTAGGATATCGGCAACAAAGCTCTCCGCGGATAAGCCGGCGAGCGCCCCATCAAATCGCAGAACGAAAAGTACATCGACACCCAGCGCCTGAAACTCGCGCACCTTGATCCGAAAAGGTGTTAGCCGAAACGGCTCGCTCTCACCGCCGAAGAGGGTTCGCGGATGTGGTTCAAAAGTCAGCACGCCGAACTTGCGGCCGTCGGCCCGCGCGATATCACGCGCCGTCGCGATGACGTGCTGGTGCCCGCGGTGCAAACCGTCGAAGTTACCGATCGCGACCACCGCGCCCTTTTCGGCGTCGGGCACGCCGCTGGTGTGCCGAATTATTTGCATGGGAGCGGGATGTACCCGCCGCCGCTCCCCCAATCAAGGCTTGGGATGCGGCCCGGCGGGTGGAGATTGGGCGGCTGTGCCGCAGGCGAGCTAAGGGCGCCGGGGTACGAGGACCTGGGCTTCGCCCGAGATCACAACCTTTTCGCCCACCGTGCACACCGTCTCCAAGATGCAGCGGTCCTTCTCGGGGATTAGCTCATTCACCGTCGCGCGCGCGGTAACAGTGTCACCCGGGCGCACCGGCGCCTTGAATTTGAGTGTCTGGCTGACATAGACGCAGCCAGGCCCCGGCAGGCGGGTGCCAACCACGGTCGAAATGAAGCTTGAACACAGCATGCCGTGGGCGATCGTGCCGCCAAACATGGTCTGCTGCGCGTATTCCTCGTTCAGGTGCATCGGGTTCGTGTCGCCCGACATGCCGGCAAACATGACAAGGTCGGCAGGACCGATCGTGCGCGCATACGCAGCGGTCATTCCGACTTCGAGGTCCTCGAAGAAATAGCCGCTGAGTTCCTCGACCGGATTTCGCGAACCGTTGAGCTTCGGCTTTGCCGAGGACTCCATGACATCAACCGACATACGACTACCCTTCTTAGTTTTGTGCATTGCAACACATGGTGCGACGCACAAACGACAAACGCAAGCACTAGTTCAAAAGGCAACAGGTGCTTGTCGTATAAGGCGGAACTCGAATTATTATGGAATTTCAAAGGATCAAATTGGCTGTAACACCTGAAATCAAGGGTTTCCACCCATGGGCACCACCCGCATTGCTGCGCAGCAACACAGGTGATCCAGCCATCCGGGCGACTTCAGGCGCCCGGGCGCGGGTCGATAGGCACCATTTCGGCCAGGCCGACGATCTCCTCGAATTTCGCCGCGTAGCGGATCAGTTCTGCCTCCCCGCGCGGGCGTCCGACGAGCTGAATCCCCACAGGCAGTCCCGAAGCCGTGAAACCGCACGGGACCGATATCACCGGCAGGCCGGTCAGCGTGATCGCGAAGGTGATGTAGAGCCAATCGACGTAGTTGCCAAAATCATGGTCGCCCAGTTTTTCGAGGTAGCGGATATCGACATCGAAGGGCGGGACAATCGCCGCTGGAGCAGCCAGCACGTCGTAGTCCTCGAACCAGGCCGTCACGCGCTGGTAAAGCGCACCACGCTCGGTCAGTGCCTGCGAGACGTCGCCCGTGGTCTGCTTCATTCCCTTCTCGATGTTCCAGATCATCTCCGGCTTCATCTTGTCCCGGTGCTTTTCCAGTAAAGGCGCTCGGTTCACGACGAAGGCCGCGGCGCGTAGGGTCTGAAAAGTTTCAAGCGACCCTGAGAAGTCTGGGCATGCATCCTCGACATGCGATCCGGCCTCAGCGAGACGCGACGCACCCGCCCTGCAAATCTCCGCCACTTCGGGATCGACAGGACCGATCCCCAGATCCGGCGAGAACCCAACACGCGCCGGGGCCACGGGCGACGCTGCCGCCGATTGGTAAGTCTCCGCCGGAGCAGGCAAGGAAAGCGGCACACGCGGATCAAGCCCTACCTCGGCATCTAGCATCAGCGCCACATCGCCAACATTGCGGCCCATCGGACCGTTCATGGATAGGCTTTGGAATGGGTCGCGGACCGGGCCGGACGCCACCCTACCTGGGCTCGGGCGCAGGCCCACCACGGAACAGAAGCTGGCCGGCGTGCGTAGAGAACCACCAAGGTCCGAGCCGGTACCCAGCCAGGCCATACCCGTAGCCACCGCAACGGCGGTTCCGCCAGACGAGCCGCCGCAGGTAGTGTCGGTGTTCCACGGATTACGCGTCTTGCCAAACACCTCGTTGAAGGTGTTTGCGCCCGCCGCAAATTCCGGCGTGTTCGACTTACCGATGACGATAGCGCCGTTGCGTTTGAGGATTTCAACAGAGATGTCGTCACGCTTGGCGATATGGTCGGCAAAGATTGGGGAGCCGTGAGTCGTCTTTACCCCGGCCACGTCCGTGACGTCCTTGACGACGATGGGCAGGCCACCCAGCCAGCCCGGTCGCAGGTTTTCGGGAACTCGCAGCGCCTTCGCCGCCCTGCGCGCCTGATCCAGGCAGAGGGTCGGAACCGCATTGACAGCCGGCTCCACGGCGGCGATCCGTTCCTCGGCGGCATCGATCAGTTCGAGCGGTGAAACTTTACCGGATTTGAGCATTTCCACCGCGGCACGAGCACTCAGGGACGTCAACTCTGATGAAGACATCTACAACTCCTAAACCGATTTGCGCGCACCATAGCAAAGCGTCGCGCACATCGTGCGTACGACCGAATGTCTGAATACCGAACCACCATGGCTATTTGCATGCCCAACGCGCCGAAGGTGCGCGTGCCAGTAGATATCTATCTGCAGAACGGCGCGCAATATAACGGCCAGGTGCTCGTGGCGGAGCCGTCACGCATTCAGGATTTGCTGAATTCGCCGGGGCCCTTCCTCCCGTTCATCGAATGGAACGGCAAGGCCCAGCTAATTAACAAGACCTCTGGGGTGCATCTTTCAAAACACGACTGAGGCACCTGACGTGATACCCGAAGGTCCCACCCACTTCGAGGCCACCGGATAACGTGCGAAACTCGTGTCCCCGTTTTGGCCCGAAGAACAACAGAACGCCGTGTGCGTCCTGGATGAGCAGATTACACAGCGGATGGTCGGTGACATACCGTCCGCGTCCTGAAGACTCGTGACGCGTAGGCGGGCGTGAGCTAGATTGGCATCGTTTTGAGTGCACTCCACAAATTCGCAACCGCCGCCTTACGCTGCCTGCCGGCCGAGACCGCGCACGGCTTCGCGCTGCGCAGTCTGTCCGCCGGGCTGGGACCGCACGCAGCGTCAAACGACCAACCGGCACTGGTGCAATCCCTGATGGGGATGACCTTCGACAATCCCGTGGCCATTTCGGCTGGGTTCGACAAGAACGCCGTCGCAATCGCCGGGGTCCACAATACCGGCATCGGCTTCGTCGAGGTCGGCGGGGTCACGCCCCTGCCCCAGCTGGGTAATCCGCGCCCGCGCCTGTTTCGCCTGTCCGAGGACCGGGCAGCGATCAACCGGTTGGGCTTCAACAACGAGGGCGCGGAGGCTGTGTTCGCGCGGGTCGCCGCGGCGCAAATGGGCAGCACGCCACTGGGTGTGAACCTGGCAGCCAACAGCGTCAGCAGCGACCCGGCAAACGACTTCGTGAAGCTGGTAACGCGCTTCGCCCCGGTGGCCGATTTCCTGACCATCGACATCTCCTGCCCAAACAGCGTCAATGGACAGCTGTTCCTTGACCCAACCGCGCTGGAGAAACTCCTCGCGCAACTCAACGCCGCGCGCGATGCAGCGCCCAGACGTACGGTCTTCTTCGGAAAGCTGTCACCCGATATCGAGGATGCGCATCTGGCAGAGCTGGTCTCCGTCATGCGCACCGCGGGAGTCGAGGCGATCACGGTGTGCAACACCACTACCGCGCGACCCGAAACCCTCCGCAGTTCCTATGCAACAGAGCGCGGAGGCCTGTCCGGCGCACCGCTGTTCGAGATGGCTAACGAGATGCTCCGCAAAGTCTATGCGATGACCGGCGGCGAAGTACCCCTGATCGGGGTGGGCGGTATCATGCGCCCGGAAGACGCCTGGACGAAAATCCGTGCCGGCGCGTCCCTCGTCCAGCTTTATACGGGCCTCGTCTATGAGGGCCCCGGGCTGATAGCCGCGATTAAACGCCATTTGGCCGATCAAGTCGAACGCGGCGGATATGCCGGGATTGGCGACGCGGTCGGCGCGGAGCACCGCTAGCCGGACGCTTCAGACCACCCGCAACAGGTGGATCGAAAACAGTTCGTCCGGGTCGGTCCAGTGACGGATTGCCTTCCATCCTGCCTCGGCAGCCAGGGCCTGGAACCCGTCGATATCGTATTTGTGGGAATCTTCGGTGTGGATGGTCTCGCCTTCCGCGAAATGGAAGGTCTGGCCGCCGACCATTACGTCCTGCGCCGTTCGGCTGACCAGATGCATCTCGATCCGTCCCGGTTCGGCGACCCAGCGCGCATCATGGACGAACGCGTCGATATTGAAATTGCCGCCCAGTTCCCGGTTGATACGCCCAAGCAGATTCAGGTTGAAGGCGGCCGTCACACCTGCCGCGTCGTTATAGGCGGCGTGAAGAATTTCAGTATCCTTGCGCAAATCAACGCCGATCAGCAGGCCATTGTTGTGCCCCACATCGATAGCGGCGGCCTTGAGGAACGAGACCGCCTCGCTGCGTTTGAAATTGCCAATGGTGGAGCCGGGAAAGAATCCCGCACGCACCTTTTCACCCGCCACCTCGGGCACTTCGAAGGGCTGGGTGTAGTCAGCGCAGACAGGGCTGACACGCAGGTCGGGATAGTCGTCCGCCAGCTTCTTGGCCGATATCAGCAGGTGTTCGCGGGAGATTTCCACCGGCACATAAGCAAGCGGCGAGTCGAGCGCATCGAGCAGGATGCGGATCTTGGTGCTCGATCCGCTGCCGAACTCTATCACCGTCGCCCCATCACCGATCAGTTCGGCCACGTCGCCGGAGATATCGCGCAGCAGCGCCATCTCGGTGCGGGTCGGATAGTACTCGGGCAGTTCGCAGATATCGTCGAAAAGCTGCGAGCCGCGCTGGTCGTAGAAATATTTCGCCGGGAGCCATTTCTGCGGACGGCTCAAACCCTCGATCACGTCATCGAGGAAGTTGTCACTCGCGTGATCGTACTCGACATAGTCGTGAAGCGGCCCCAAAGCCGCCGCGGAAGCCGGGTTCATCGATCGTCCGCCAGCCGGACCCCGGAGAACATCCAGCGCATCGCCGGATAGAAGAAGTTGCGATAGGTCGCGCGCGTGTGCCCTTCGGGCGTGACACAGGCGCCGCCGCGCAGCACGAACTGATTGGCCATGAACTTTCCATTGTATTCGCCGATAGCGCCCGAAATGGGCTTAAATCCCGGATATGGGCTGTAAGCGCTCTGGGTCCACTCCCAGACATCACCGAACATCTGTTCAGGGGCGTCGTCGCGCTCCCCCGCCGCCGGTGCGGTGCGCAACAGACCAGAGCAGAGGAAGTTGCCTTCGACCTGCTGACGAATCGCAAAGGCCTCCCATTCCTGCTCGCGCGGCAGGCGTTTGCCTGCCCAGCGCGCATAGGCATCGGCCTCGTAAAGACTGACATGACACACAGGTGCCTGATCGTCGATCTGCTGCTGTCCGGACAGCGACATCTCCATCCAGACGCCGTCCACCTCCTGCCAGTAGAGCGGCGCGGTCCATCCCTCGGCACCGACGGCGGCCCAGCCGTCCGACAGCCACAGCTCCGGGCGCGCATAGCCGCCATCGGCAATGAACTCCTTCCACTCGGCATTGGTGACTAGGCGCGACGCCAGACGAAAGGGTTCCAGGTGGACCTTGTGGCATGGCCCTTCATTGTCGAAGGCGAAGTGGGATGCGTCATGCCCGATCGTGACCAGCCCGCCGTCATGGTCAAACCAAGTGAGCGCCGGTGCCTCGCGCGCCGGGGCGGCGCGATAGGCCTGGTAGGCCGGGGCGACGGAGTTCTTGGAGAACGCGTGTAAGATATCCATCAGGAGGAGTTCCTGATGCTGCTGTTCGTGATGCAGGCCTAGCACGATCAGTGGCGCGGCCTTTTGCCAGGTCGCGTCGTCCGCAGCGGCGATCAGGTCACGCATTGCAGCATCCACATGAGCGCGATACTCGGCGATCTGCGCCGCCGTGGGGCGGGTCAGTAGGCCGCGTTCCGGGCGCGGATGCCGCGCGCCGACGGCGTCGTAATAGGAGTTGAACAGGAAGGTGTAGTGCGGGTCGATCGAGGCATAGTCCGCCGCCAGCGGCGATAGGATCATCGTCTCGAAGAACCAGGTCACATGGGCGCGGTGCCACTTTGCCGGGCTGGCGTCGGGCATCGACTGAACGACCTGGTCTTCCGGGGAAAGGGGCGCGGCAAGGCGCTCCGTCTCCGAACGGACCCAGTCGTAATGTTCGAGAACCCGGCCCCGGTCGCGCGGATGCGCATCGAGAATGGTCGGCTCGGAAACAGTGGCTGTCACGGCGCGTCTCCCGCTGGCGCCAGCGCTCCGTTTGACCGCGCATTCGGAACACTCTCCCACCGCCACGCTTGGCGCTCGGTAAAACCGAACCGGCACGTCTCGGTAGATCTGATCACGCGCAAATCACGCAGCCGCGCGCGGCTTAATGGCGGGAAGTAAAACAAGCCGGTCACAGGCACGTCAACCGTAAGTGCCGGATACTTGCGCGAACGCCGTAGATTCGATGTGCACACCTTTTTCGCGCCGCACGCGATGTTGACCGGACATGGCATTGACCCCGAGCGACAAAGGCCTAGTTTTGCAACCATGACTGTCTCTCCGGAAACCATCACGGGCTACCACGCCCACGTCTATTACGACGCCGACACCCGCTCCGACGCCGAGGCGTTGCGCGCGGACATCAACGAGATGTTCGACACGCGGTTGGGACGCTGGCACGACAAACCAGTCGGGCCCCACCCCGTGTGGATGTACCAGGTCGCGTTTTCCGCCGAACTGTTCGCCGAATTCGTACCGTGGCTGGCTCTGAACCGGCGCGGCCTCAACATCCTCCTGCATCCGGAAACCGGCGACGATCTGGCCGATCATTCGACCCACGCGATGTGGCTGGGCGAGAGCATTCCCCTTCGTCTCGACCAGTTTAGGCAAAAGGCCGGGTAAACAGCGGTTTGCAACCTTTCTCGCGCGCGTTACAACACGCGCCGGTAGTGCGGTACCCGGACACCCGGGTTCGACGCCTGCTGTTCTACTGGGAGATCACCAAATGAAACTTCTTCGTTACGGACCGGCCGGCAAGGAAAAGCCGGGCCTGCTGGATGCCGACGGCAAAATTCGCGACCTGTCCAAAGTCATCGACGACATCACGCCGGACGTGCTTTCTCCGCGCGGCCTCGCCGCGATCCGCAAACGCGACCCGAAGCGCCTGCCGCTGGTCAAGGGCCGTCCGCGTATTGGCTCGCCCGTCGTGGAGCGCCGCGTCTTCGCCATCGGTCTCAACTACGCGCTGCACGCCGCTGAAGCCGGCATGAAGCCGCCGGCCGAGCCCATCGTCTTCACCAAGACCTGCCCGCTAACCGGCCCGAACGACAGAATTGTGCTGCCGAAAGGCTCGAAGAAGGGCGATTGGGAAGTCGAACTCTGCTTCGTAATGGGTCGCAAGGCGCAGTACGTCTCGAAGCGTGACGCGCTGAAGTATGTGGCCGGCTATGCCGCAGGCAACGATGTCTCAGAGCGCACCTACCAGCTTGAGCGCAGCGGCCAGTGGGTGAAGGGTAAGAGCTCCGACACCTTCGGTCCGCTGGGCCCGTGGCTGGTCACCACCGACGAGATCAAGAACCCGCAGAAGCTGGCCGTCTGGCTCGACATCAACGGTGAGCGCAAGCAGGAAAGCAACACCGCGGACATGATTTTCTCCTGCGCCGAGATCATCTCGACCCTGAGCCACATGATCACGCTGCATCCTGGCGACGTGGTCTATACGGGCACGCCGTCGGGCGTCGGCCTGGGCATCAAGCCGAAGCCGCAGTTCCTCAAGCCGGGGGACGTCATCACCATGGGCGTCGAGGGCCTGGGTGAGCATAAGAACAAGGTTGTGAGCTGGAACGGCAAGTCGAAGTAAGCCTTCCAGCCACCCGATGGTTGACAAAAGGGCCGCACACCGCGCGGCCCTTTCTGTCTTCAGCACCCAAAAAACATTATGGCCGGACTTGTTCCGGCCATCCACGTCGTTGTGTCATGCCCGATCGCTCAGGGCGCCGAAGGACGTGGATGCCCGCAATAAACGCGGGCATGACACGTATCGGGATTGAGCTTGGACACACCCGAGTCTCACTCCACCAGCGGGATTACCTCGTCGCGGAAGGTACGCAGGGAGTCTCGTGAGCCGGTGATGTCGATCAGCAGGACATATTCGATCCCGCCGTCGCGCATGCGTATCAGCCGCTCGGCGATTTCCTCCGGCGGGCCGATCAGCGCACCCTCCTCGGTCGCCAGGCGCGTGTCGTTGTATTGCAGCATGGTCGATTGTGGTCCGCCGCCCTCGCGGATGCGCGACAGCCTAGAGATGCCCGACAGCAGACGCGAGCGCTGCTGGTGCGCCGCCTCGCGTTCGGCCTCGGTGCGAGTGATGTGGAGCGCACGCGCCACGGCCACGTTCATCGGGTCGAAGGTGCGCCCGGACGCCTCGACCGCGTTGCGGTAGGTATCAAACCGCTCCGCGATCACGCCGAAGGGCGCAATCTGGTCGAGCAGAAGATTGAACTCGTTCTCCGCCGCCCAGGTCAGCCCTCCCTCGCTACCCGCCGCCAGCCACAAGGGCGGGTGCGGGCGCTGGATCGGCGGCGGCTCGACCACGATATCCTGGAAGGTCCAGTGCTTGCCGATATGAGTGAAGCGCTCTTCCGACTGCCAGGCCCGGCGGATGACGTCGAGGGATTCGAGAAACAGTTCCTGCGCCTCGTCGGCTTTCACATTGAAGCCGTGGAACTCGTTGGCGCGGTAGCCCTTGCCGACCCCGAAATCAAGCCGTCCGCCAGACAGCAAGTCCACTGTCGCTGCCTGTTCGGCCAGCAGCGCCGGGTTGTGCCAGGGCAGCACCACTACGGCGGTGCCCAGACGCATGCGCGTGGTGCGCGCAGCCAGATAGGTTAGCAGGTTGAGCGAGGCGGATACCTGTCCAAAGCCCGTGAAGTGGTGCTCCACCAGGAAGACCGAGTGGTAGCCCAGCTCCTCGGCTTCCTCGACATAGCCGATGAAGTCCCGGTAGCCTTGGGTGCTGTCGCGCGCCACGCCGCCGCGGCGCGAGGAGGCCCCGCCGAACAGTCCGAACTTCATGCGCCTTTCCTGTACCCGCGCATGGTCAGTTGCGCACGCGCTCGGGCTTGCCCGTCTTCACCGAGGTGGAGAGCGCTTCCAGCACGGCGACGTTGGCGATGCGCTGCTCGTCGTTGAAGCGGTACTGCTTCTTACCCGCCACAGCGTCGGCCCATGCCTCGAAATTCATCTTCACCGTGTCGCGCGGCTTGTAGATTCGCTTCTGGCGCTTGCCGTCAGCGGTGCCGATATACATGTGGGTGTCGCCGGGATTTTCCGGATGCGCCATTTCGTGGATGTCCACCCAGGCCTTGTCGCCGAAGACCGTCAGGCGGCCATAGAACGGCGTGGCCGAGACCACATTGATCGTGCCCATCGTCCCATCCCTGAAGGTGAACTGGGTCGAGGCCACGTCACCCGAAGGCAGGTCCAGCACACGGCGGTCGGAGATCGCGCGGATCTGCTGGATCGGGCCCAGCATGCTGATAAGCAAATCCGTCAGATGCACACCCATGCCCGTCCAGCCGGCGGCGGGCGCATCCTTCGGATTGCCGCGCCAGTTGTCCTTCTTCATGGGCTTGAACTTGTCATGGGAAAAGTTGCCCTCGACCATCAAGATGGTGCCGAGATCGCCCTTCGCCACCATCTCGGAAAGCTTCTCCATAGCCGTCTCATAACGGCGTTCATGGCCAAGGCCGAGCACGATGTTCTTTTTGGCACAAGCACGTACCATATCCTTGGCGCTGGCTGCCGTCAGCGACAGCGGCTTTTCGCAGAAGATCTGCTTGCCCGCCTTCGCGGCACGCAGCACCAGGTCCTCATGGGTGGAATGCGGAGTGGTCAGGATGACACCCTCCACCTCCGGGTCGTCCAGCGCAGCCTGATAGTCGGTCAGAAGCTTGAAGCCGACCTCTTTCGCCAGCTTGCGGGTCGCGGCGGTCGGCATCACCTCGACCCCGCGCACCACGTTAATCTTGCGGCTGGCCTTCAAGTTGCGCGCGACATGCTGGCCCCACCAGCCCAGTCCAACCACAGCTACGTTCAACATCCCGGCGTTCTCCCGAATTTTCGAATTGTTGTGCCGTCGTTCACGGCGCGCGGACGTTAGCATGACGACTTTGCGCCAGAAACCCGGCGCGCTAGGTTGCGCCCCAAACCGGGGGAACATCAGATATGACGGGCATGACCGTCGAGACCTTCAACGAGCTGACGCGCCGCGAGCTGCCACTGGCGACCGCCAACGGCTGCCATGCCGAGGCGATTGCTGCCGACGGCACTGCGCGCGTGCGCCTGCCCTTCAACCCGGCCCTCACGCGCCCGGGCGGTACAATCAGCGGCCCGGCAATGATGGCGTTGACCGATTACGGCATGTATGCCGCGCTGCTGGGGGCTATCGGCGATGTGGCGCTGGCCGTTACCACCAATCTGAACATCAATTTCCTGCGCAAGCCGGAGCCGACCGACATGATCGCGGACTGCCGCGTCATCAAGCTGGGCAGGCGCCTCGTCGTGCTGGAAGTCACCATCTATTCGGAAGGGCTGGACGAACCGGTGGCTCACGCCACGGGTACCTACTCGATTCCGCCCGACACTCTCCCTTCCGGCAACGGAGCCAGCACATGAGCGAAAAGCCGATCCAGTCCCGCCGCAGTTTCATTTTCTCGCCCGGGACGGACCCGGCAATGTTCCCCAAGGCCATCGCCTCGGGCGCGGACATTGTCTGCCTGGAACTGGAGGACGGCGTCGCGCCGCAGCACAAGGACCAGGCGCGCGCGAACATGCTGGCTATCTTTGCCGAGCCCCAGCCGGAGGACGGCGTCGAGCGGATAGTGCGCGTCAACATGCGGAGCACGCCCGAGGGAGCGGCGGACATGGCCGCAATCCTCGACACCGAGACGCCGCCGCCCGCGCTGATGCTGCCCAAGATCAATGCACCCGAGGAGGTGCACCGTGTCTCCGAAGCTCTGGGCGCCGCAGGCCACCCCACCCGGCTGCAGGTCATCATCGAGACCAACCGCGGGCTGGAGGCCGCCTGGGAAATCGCGCAAGCGAGCACGCGTGTCGATGCCCTGCTGTTCGGCGGGGTCGATATGGCCGCCGACCTGCGTTGCACAAATGCGTGGGAGCCGCTGCTCTATGCGCGATCGCGTGTCGTACACGCGGCGGCGGGCGCAGGGATCGACGTGATCGACGTGCCCTGGCTGGACCTCAATGACCGTGACGGCATGATCGCCGAGGCCGAGGCCAGCGCGCGGCTGGGTTTCACAGGCAAAGGCTCTATCCATCCGCGCCAGATCGCCGACATCAACGCCGTTTTCTCCCCGAGCGCGGAAGAGATCGCCTATGCCCGCAAAGTGACGGCGGCCTTCGCCGAGGCCGATTCCGGACTGGTCGTGGTGGACGGCAAGCTGATCGAGCTGCCCGTCCTGCGCACCATGGAACGGATACTGGCGAAGGCCGAACGGGTCCCCGGCTAGCTGCCTACGCGACCATGGGCGGCACGCCCAATCGGTCCCGTGCCCGGCCCAGGACCTTTTCTGCCGCACGCGAAATCGCCATCGCGCGCACTTCTTCTCCGCCCGCACACATAATGTGCAGCCCTACCGGCATGGCCGCCGCGTCCAGCGCGACCGGTATGGTGTTCGCGCACATTACAAGCAGGTTCGTCGTGGTGGTGTTGCGCCCGATCATCAGGCTGGCCTGCATGTAGGGGGACGGTTCGGCCACATCAGCAATGCGCGGCGGGGTGATCGGCACCGTCGGGCCGACGATGGCGTCTACGCCCGCAATGGCGTCATGGGCCATCCTCGTCAGCGCCTCCAGACGCCGCAGCCGGCCGAGATATTCACCTACGGTCATCGCCTTCATCTTCTCGAACCGGCCGCCGACCATGGGGTCGATATCCTCCAGAAAGTTCGGCAGCACGTCGCTGATGAAGCTGGAGAACTCCGGCGCGGATAGGCCGCCCGTGCGGAAGATCTGGATCGCCTCGTCGATGCCCGGAACCGCGATGTCCACCAGCGTCGCACCCGCCGCCTCCAGTTCACGCAGCGCTTCATACACACCTTCGGCGATGCCGGGATCGCAGTCCGCGAAGAAATCCCTGCAGATTCCGAGGCGGAAATCTCCCATTGTTGCGCGCTCCACTGCCGCGAGGAAGGCTTCTGGATCGCGCGAGGCGTCCGGGTCGATCACGGAGAAGGCCAGCGCCGCATCGGCCACCGACCGGGTCAGCGTGCCCGGCGTGTCCAGTGTTGTCGAGAGCGGCGAGATGCCATTCGTGGACCAGCGCCCCTTGGTTGTCTTGATCCCCACCGTGCCGGTCATGCTTGCGGGCATGCGCACCGAGCCCGCCGTGTCTGTGCCCAGCGCAACGAGTGCCGAGCCCTCCCAAAGGCTGACGCCCGCACCCGCGCTGGAGCCACCCGGCGCACGATGTTCGTCCGCGCACCACGGATTGTGGGGTGTGCCCCAGTGCGGGTTGGTGCCGATCGAGCCGAAGGCGAACTGCACCGTGTGGGTCTTGCCCGAGACCACAGCGAGCTGCCTCCGCAGCGCCTGGACGACAGGGCCCTCGGCCTCCCATTCCGGTGGCAGGGGTTTCGGGCTGCCCGCGAAGGTCTGGTAGCCGCGCACCCCGAAAAGGTCCTTCACCGAAACAGGGATACCCTGGAGTGGACCCAGATCGATATTCGCCGCAAAGGCCGCATCTGCCACAGCGGCTTCCGCGCGGAAACGTTCCGTCTCCCAGGCCTTGTAGGCATGCAACTTTTCACCGCGCGCATCATGGTTGGCGATCGCCCATTCGGCCAGGTCGCCCGAAGTCAGCCTGCCTGAGCGAAGGTCGTCTGCGATGTCGGTCAGGTCGCGTAGTTCGAAGTCTGTCGCGGATTTGTGCGTCATGGGCGTTCCTCCTTGTCGCGAAAGTATAGGGTCCCGCCACTCCCCTTGCAGCGGCTTTTGGGTTTAAGGTGCGCTGCGAAACAAAATCCGAGTTCCCGGGGGAAATCCAATGCCAGACGACGCCAAGCAGATGCAGCGGTTCACGCGCGACCAGATCGAGACTTTCATGGCCGCCTGCTTCCGCGCCACCAACCTGCCCGACGAGGATGCGGCGAAGGTTGCGCATCTCATGGCCGAGGCGGACATGCTGGGCAAGGATTCCCATGGCATCTTCCGCCTGCCCGGCTATATCGGCCGCCTGCAGGCTGGCGGGTTCAACCCGACCCCCAACATCACGGTCGAGCGCGACATGGCCGCGACAGCGCTCATCAACGGCGACAACGGCATGGGCCATCTTTGCGTCGCATACGCCGCCGAGACGGCCATCGAGAAGGCCAAGACCTGTGGCGTCGGCTGGGCGGGCCTTCACCACTCCAACCACGCGGGTGCAGCCTCGGTCTATTCCAACATGGCGCTGGAGCACGACATGATCGGACTCTATGTCGCGGTCGGAAGCGCCAACCACCTGCCGCCATGGGGTGGCACCGACATGATGCTGTCCACCAACCCAATCGCGGTGTCAGTGCCGGGCGATAAGGAAGACGCGATCATCCTCGATATGGCGACGACCGTGACCTCCTACGGCAAGGTGAAGGTCTATGCCCAGCGCGGGATCGAGATGCCCGAGGGCTGGATGGTCCGCGCCGATGGCACGCCTTTGACCGACGCCAGCAAGTCTGGTGAGGGCTTCCTGCTGCCCATCGGCGGCCCCAAGGGCTATGGCCTTGCATTGATCTTCGGCGTACTGGCCGGCACGCTCAACGGCGCGACCTTCGGTACCAATGTCGTCGATATGAATTCCGATGCGTCGTCCGTGACCAACACCGGACAGTTCTACCTAGCCATCAACATCGCCGCCTTCATGAAGCCGGCGGACTTCAAGACCGAGATCGACGCGGTGATCCGCCAGATGCGCTCATCGAAGACCATGGGTGGGTTCGACCGCGTGCGTCTGCCTGGCGAGGCAGCCCATGCGGCCTATGCCGAGCGCCTGGAACAGGGCGTACCGTTGCCTGATCCGCTGCTGAAGCTGCTCGAAGGCGTGGCCAGCGACCTCGGGGTCGAACGGCTTGCCTGACGGCCGGAGGGCGCGCGCCGCGTACCCGGGCAGGACAACATGACCGCAACCGCGCCGGAAAAGACACCGGTCGCGCCCGTTCTTCGTGCCGCGATGTGGATGGTCGTGACCCTTCTATCCTTCACCCTCATGGCGATCGCCGTGCGCGAGCTGTCGGGCGAGATTCACAGCTTCCAGATCATGCTGTTCCGCACGCTCGGCTCGCTGGTGATCCTGCTGCCCTTTGTCGTGATGGCGGAGACCGGGCATATGGCGCACCGCCCGGCTGGGCACCCAGTTCTCGCGCAACATCGTCCATTTCGCTGCCCAGCTCGGCTGGATCACAGGTATCGCGCTGCTGCCGCTCGCTGAGGTTTTCGCCATCGAGTTCACGACGCCGATCTGGGCCAGCGTCATGGCCATCTTCATGCTGGGTGAACGGCTGAACCGGGGCCGGGTCGTGGCGCTGGTTTTAGGCTTCATCGGCATCATCGTGATCCTGCGCCCCGGGCTGGCCACGATCGAGCCGGGCGCGTTTGCCGTGCTGGGCGCAGCCGTGGGCTTCGCCGTCACGCTGACCCTGACCAAGATCCTGACCCGCTCGGACCCGCCACTGACGATCCTGCTCTACATGTCGGTGATCCAGTTGCCGATGGGCATTGCGCTGGCGGCTTTTGTGTGGACCACGCCGGACCTTATGCAACTGTTCTGGCTGTTCGTGGTCGGTGCGGCAGGCCTGTCAGCGCACTACTGCACGGCGCGGGCCCTGATCCTCGCCGACCAGACACTGGTGGCACCCATCGACTTCATGCGTCTGCCGCTGATCGTCGCGGTTGGTGTGGCTTTGTACAGCGAATCCGCCGAGCTTCTGGTGCTGGTCGGCGCAGCGCTGATTTTCGCGGGTAACTACTACTCGATCTTCCGGGAAAGCCGGTTGAAACCGGACACCCTGAACGACACCGCAAAGAATTGATCGCGGCCTCGAGCAGGGGCCAAAACATTCAGAGCCAAGATCGAGAACCAGAGCCGTGTCAGGTCGTGATCCCGGCATTCGGCCAAGAACATGGAGACGGCGATCTGCTGCAGGCGCCGCTTTAGGTGACCCGACATGTCCTCTAAGGCTCCGAATACCGGCTCGCCCTTAGGGTCCAGGCGCTGCCTCGGCTAACCCTCCACCCCAGTCAAGCCAGTGGCGCCATAAAGCCATTCCAGCCGGTCGTAGTAGTCCTCGGTTGTCATGGATCGCATGATCGCGTCGCGCACCCGCGCGTGCACGCCTTCGGCATGGAACATCAGATCTCCGATGGCACGCGAGCCAAGCTGGACGCGTGCTGTGCGCACGACCCGCGCCTCTTGATACGCAAAAAGCGCCGTGGGCATGTCGCTGCGGTGACTGTCCAGCATGTGTGCCAGACACACCGCATCCTCCATCGCCATACAGGCGCCCTGCGCGTAGTACTGCAGTGTCGGATGCGCCGCATCGCCCAGCAGCGCGACATGTCCATCCACCCAGCCGCCGACCGGCTCGCGGTCACACAGCACCCAGACCTTCCAGTGATCGCCGGCCTCGATGACACGGCGGATCTTCTCGCTCACATGCATGAACTGAGACCGCACGTCCTCGCGGCGCACGGGCTGACCGGTGACGGCCTTATGGGCGTCGTTGTCGCGAGTGATAACCAGGTTGAAGTATTTCCAGTCCGAAAGCGGGTAGTGAACGATGTGGCACTTAGGCCCGGCCCACAGGGTCGCGGCGTTCCAGCGCAGATCCTCTGGCATTCTGTCCAGTGGAATTACGGCCCGGTACGTGGAATGACCCGATACCCGCGGCGCGCCGTCGCCGACGACCTGTGCACGCACACTCGAGCGCAGCCCGTCTGCGCCGATCAGGATCTCACCCTCCACGGTCTCGCCCGAGGCAAGCGACGCACGCACCGCGCTACCGTCCTGAGCATAGCCGGTCACCTCTGTATTTACGCGCAGGGTAATCCTCGGGTGTTCCTTACAGCCCTTCAGCAACACCCCGTGAAGGTCGCCGCGATGGACCACGGCATAGGGATTTCCGAAGCGTTTGCGAAAGGGCTCGTCCAGCGGGATGTGGACGATTTCCTCTCCGCTGACAGCATCCATCAGGCGCAGCATATCGACATAGACCGCCTTCTCGCGTGCCCACTGGCCAACGCCGACGGTGTCGAGCGCATGAAATGCGTTGGGGCCGAGCTGGATACCCGCGCCGATCTCGCCGAACTCCGACGTGCGCTCCATGACGGTCACGTCAAAACCCTTAGCCGCGAGCCCCAGCGCAGCCGTCAGCCCGCCGATCCCGCCGCCGGCGATGAGTATGGAATTTCCGGACATCCTCCACCCCTAATATTCAGCGTTACGATCATAGTGATGAATATTAGGGACACATCAAGCCACGGCGACAGACCGCAAAGAACAAAAATGGGGAGAAACTGGAGCGGGTAGCGGGAATCGAACCCGCACGTCCAGCTTGGGAAGCTGGCAGGCTACCACTACATCATACCCGCGCTGGCGTGAGTTATAGCGCAGTCGGCACCGCGCGCAATATTCGAAGTTTGAGGTATTCCGGCGTGGCAAATCGGCCCGGCCGCCCCACTAGACTTTTGGGCCATCATGTTGCCAAATCGTGCCGCGGCAGCCGCCGAAAGCAACGAGATCATGTACACTCAAAAAACTCGGAATATCTCCGTCACCGTCACCCCGATCTATCTGGAAGATCAGTCAGAGCCCGACGAGAATCATTTCGTCTGGGCCTATCAGGTGAAGATCGAGAACGACAGTCTGGAGACCATCCAGCTTCGCTCGCGCTACTGGCGCATAACCGATGCGAACGGGCTGGTGCAGGAGGTGCGCGGTGCCGGCGTGGTCGGTGAGCAGCCGATCCTGGAGCCGGGAGATTCCTTCGAATATACTAGCGGCACTCCGCTGGCCGCGCCGTCGGGCATCATGGTCGGCTCCTATCAGATGCAGACCGACCATGGAGACCTGATCGAGGTCGATATCCCGGCATTTTCGCTCGACAGCCCGCATCAGGTGATGCGGCCGAACTAGTGATTCGGCCCGCGGACTGATCCAGAACAGTTTGTCATCGCGTAAAAATGGAGCAAGAGCCACGTTTACGTGGCCGGAGGAAAACGATGGCCGAAGACGAGAACCGCAAGATAACGGCGCCCGACCGCGCAGAGGCCGAAGAGGCCGTACGCACCCTGCTGCGCTGGGCCGGCGATGATCCGAACCGCGAGGGGCTGGTCGACACCCCAGCCAGGGTCGCGCGCGCCTTCGACGAGTTTTTCGCCGGCTACCGCGAGGACCCGCTGGAATATCTCGAGCGCACCTTCGAGGAAGTCGAGGGCTATGACGAGATGGTGGTCCTGCGCGACATCCGGATGGAATCCTATTGCGAACACCACCTGGCGCCGATCCTCGGCAAGGTCCATATCGGCTACCTGCCCGAGCACCGCGTCGTCGGCATCAGCAAGCTCGCCCGGGTGGCCGAGGCCTATGCCAAACGCCTGCAAATACAGGAAAAACTGACGGCCCAGATCGCCAACTGCATCGACGAGGTGCTGCGGCCAAAAGGTGTGGCTGTGGTGATCGAGGCCGAGCACCAATGCATGACCACGCGTGGTGTTCACAAGCCAGGCGTGACGATGACCACCAGCCGCATGCTGGGCGCGTTCCGCGAAAGCTCGGACACGCGGCGCGAATTCCTAACCTTTATCGGGAAAGGTTCCGCAGGCATCGGCGCCTAGCACGAAACAGGCGATTTGTGACGCTGGACACGACCGGCGTTTTCACCAATCATCCGCCACCATGGCTTCATCCGTCAGGTAATAGCGGGCGCGGCATCTGCCGTGCGATTGCACTTTGCTCGATTTTCGACCGATCCTTTTCATTCTCGGCGTCCTGCTGACAACGCTCGCCATTGCCATGGTGCTGCCCGCACTGGTCGATGCGGCCTCGGGCAACCGTGACTGGCAGGTGTTCGGCGCGTCTGCGGGCCTGACGCTATTCATCGGCGTGTCGCTGATCCTGACCATGCGCGGCGGCGAAATGAAGGTCGGCATCCGTGAGGCCTTCGTGTTGACCACGGCAAGCTGGCTGTGCATGACCGTCTTCGCGGCCCTGCCCTTCGTCTTCGCTGGGCTGAACCTCAGCTTCTCAGACGCCTTCTTCGAGGCGATGTCGGGCATCACCACCACCGGCTCCACCGTCATCATCGGGCTCGACGCCGCGCCACCGGGCATCCTCCTGTGGCGCGCGCTGCTTCAGTGGCTGGGCGGAATCGGTATCATCGTCACCGCCATCGCCGTGCTGCCAATGCTGCAGGTCGGTGGCATGCAGATCTTCCGGCTGGAAAGTTCCGACACATCAGAGAAGGTGCTGCCGCGCGCCGCACAGACCTCGACAGCAATTGGCTCCATCTATCTGGCCTTCACCCTGATCTGTGCGCTCGGATACTGGGCCGCGGGCATGTCCGGTTTCGATGCGGTCGCCCATGCTATGACGACTATCGCAACCGGCGGGTTCTCGACCTCGGACGCCAGCATTGGCGTGTTCGACAACACGGCCATCGATGTGATCGCCATCATCTTCATGATCGCCGGCTCCCTACCCTTCGTGCTGTATTTGCAGGCCATGCGCGGCCGGCCCATGAGCCTGTGGCGAGATTCCCAGGTGCGCTGGTTCCTGGCAATCATGACCAGCGTGGTTGTCATCATCACTGCGTCTCTTCTGATCTCCCACGAACTGGGTGTGGGTACCTCGCTGCGCAACGCCACCTTCAACATCGTCTCGATCATGACCGGCACCGGCTACGCCACCGCCGCGTTCGATACCTGGGGCACCTTCCCGATGATCATCTTCTTCGTGATCATGTTCATCGGCGGCTGTGCGGGCTCCACCACCTGCGGCATCAAGATCTTCCGCTTCCAGGTGCTGTATGCGATCGCGACGATGCAGATCAAACGGCTGCTCCAGCCGCACGGCGTGTTCATTCCGTACTACAACCGAAACCCGGTGACCGAGGACATTGCCCTTTCGGTACTGGGGTTCGTATTCTTCTACATTCTGGTTTTCATCCTGCTGGCACTGGGCCTTAGCGCAATGGGCCTCGACTTCCTGACCAGCATGTCCGGCGCAGCGACCGCGATCTCCAATGTCGGCCCCGGCCTCGGCCCGACCATAGGTCCGGTCGGCACCTTCGCCGACCTGCCCGACGCGGCCAAATGGATGCTGTCTGCAGGCATGCTGCTCGGCAGGCTTGAACTGTTTACCGTTCTCGTCATTCTGACTCCGGCATTCTGGAGAAACTGATGATGTCCGCGAAGGCCAATTCAACGAACGAATTGCTAGCGCAGCTGATCGCCTTCGATACGACCTCGCATCTGTCCAATCTCTCGCTGATCGAATTCGTGGAAGACTACTTCGCGCGGTACGGCATCCCGTCGCGACGCGTTCCCAGCGACGATGGCACCAAGACGAACTTGCTGGCGACCATCGGCCCCGACGTGGAGGGCGGCGTAATCCTGTCCGGCCACACAGACGTAGTACCGGTGACCGGCCAGGACTGGTTGAGCGATCCGTTCACTATGGACACCCGCACCGAGGACGGAGTGACCCGCCATTTCGGGCGCGGCACGGCGGACATGAAGGGCTTCATCGCCGCCGTTCTGGCGCACGCGCCCGCTCTGGCTGCGGCCGATCTGAAGACGCCGATCCACATTGGCCTGACCTATGACGAGGAGGTTGGCTGCAAGGGAGTTGGCCGTATGATCGATCAGCTCGGCGCCGAAGTTCCAATGCCGGCCGTGGCGATTGTCGGCGAACCCACAAGTATGCAGATCGTGACCGGCCACAAGGGCATCAGGGGCTTCGAGACGGTGCTGACCGGCGTTGCGGCCCACTCGAGCGCGCCGCATCTGGGCGTCAACGCGATCGCGTTTGCCGCCCGGTTTATCGCGTTCCTCACCGAACTGGCAAACGAGATAAGGAACAGCGCAAACCTGGATAGCCCCTTCGAGCCGCCCTGGACGACATTCAATATCGGCACTATTGCGGGCGGTGAAGCGCTGAACATCATTGCTGACCGCTGCCGTGTGAAGTGGGAGTTCCGCCCCCTGCCCGAAACCGACGCCGACGCAATCGTCGCCCGAGTCCGGGCTTTCATCGACGGGGAACTTCACCCGGCCATGCAGGCCGAAGATTCCCGCGCCCGGGCGGAGTTACGAACTCTCGAGGCTGTGCCGCCGATGCGACCCGATTTTGACTCGCCCGCCGAACGGCTTGTCCGTCACCTGACCGGCGCGAACAACACCATGACCGTTGCCTACACAGCCGAGGCCAGCCAGTACCAGGCGCACGGTATCCCCTCCGTGCTGTGCGGACCGGGCAATATCGCCCAGGCCCACCAGCCCGATGAATGGATCGCCCAGAGCGAACTGGATGCATGCGACGCCTTTCTTGACCGCTTACTGACCTGGGCCGCTTCGGGCAACCCGGTCCCCTGAGCCGGAGAAGAGCTAGGCGAACAGGAAGGGCTGGAGGAAGTTCCGGATTGCCGCGTCGAGTTCCTTGTCCAGATCCCGGATCATCTCATCGGTGATCTCGAACCAGACACGGTCGCGGTCGTTGAGGGAAATATTCTCCGCGACCGTGCGGCTGCGGGAGACTTCCGCCCTCACCTCACCCCGGCCGCCGCGCCCGTCGGAGATGTTGATCCGCACCGCCAGGTGACCGTCATAGCGTTCCGACTGATCGTCCGTCACCAAGCCGCGCAATCCTGTCCTGCGCTTCAGCGGCACCTCGATCACCGACGCATCGGTGATGGTGAAAACGATCTCACCCGCCAGGCCGCGCGGCGAAAGGCGGTCGTTCGCCCATAGGCGCGCCGCCTCGGCCGGCGGCACCGGCATGCCAGCAGCCACATCGCGTGCGCCGTGCGCAGGCTTATAAGCCTCAACAAAATCAAGCTGCGCAGCGTTCAGGCGGAAGGCGGGCAAATGCGCGAAGGTCAGTTGCGGAAACCGCGGCGCGGGTGGCGGTGTGGTGCAGGCGACAAGCGCGGTGGCCGAAAGGCCCATAAGGACGCCGCGCCGATCCAATTCGAACGGCATGTTGTTTCCTGACGTTACGAAATCAGTCGAAATACCGGCGTCAGTTTAGCGGTGATTCGGGCGAATCCGTAGCAGAGTCGCGTTGACCGATCTCGTCCGGCGTGAAGCAGTAGGTTTCATTGCAGAACTCGCACGTCACCTTCAGCCGCCCGTCATCGGCCAAATCTTCCAGATCCTCCCGGGGCAACTGAACAAGCACATTATAGACCCGCTCCGCAGAACAACGACAGCCACGCGCCACCGGGCGAGGCGGCGTGACCCGCACGCCTTCCTCATGGAACAAGCGGAACAGGTAACGCTCGGCGGATAGGCCGGGATCCAGGATTTCCGAATCCGTGCCGGTTGCCATCAGCATCATTACCCGCCGCCAGGTGTCTTCGCTGTCATCGGAGGACAACAGGGGCCGGTTGGGATCGTCGGCAATGCGCTGGATCATCAGCGCGCCCGCCCGCCACGGGGCATCCGGCTCTTCGCCCGTGCGGCCCGCCGACAGCATGATTGCCGCATCCATCTGCTGGGACTGGCGGAAGTAATGCTGGGCACACTCCGCCAGCGTGTCGCCGACCAGCTCGACCATGCCCTGATAGCGGTCGGTGCGCGAACCCTGATCAACGGTAAGCGCAAGATAGCCCTTCCCCAGAAGGGAACGTACATCCGTGCGGCCCGCCACGTTAATTTTCGTCATATTTGGCGTAGCCGCGCACCAGATAGCGTTCTCCGCCCTCGCGTGTCTCGATATCCGCCAGCAGTAGCGAGACCGGTCCATCGCCCTGGATCTGGAACGTAAAGATGCCGTCAAACTTGAGCGCACCGGCAAGCGTCGCGCATAGCGCGATCGCCTCGCCCAGCAGACGCGCGACCGGCTCGGGATAGTCGTGGCGACCCAACACGTCGTCCACTACCGGACCCAACCGGGCCATACGGCCCAACAGCCGCGCCTCACCGGCGCCGCCGGATTCAAGCTGGAAGGGCTGTATCAGATCGTCAGACGGACGATCTGGGCCTCGATAATCAGGAACCGGACCCGAATCAGGCAAGCCCGCCCTCTCCCTTGAGACACCACAGGAGGATTGCCTTCTGGGCATGCAGCCGGTTGCCGCCTTCGGTCCAGATCACCGATTGCGGGCCATCGACCACATCTTCCGTTGCCTCATCGCCGCGATAGACCGGCAGGCAATGCATGAAAACGGCATCGGCGTTTGCGCAGGCCATCAGATTCGCATCGACACGGAAAGGCTCCAGCAACTTGCGCCGCCGGTCGGCATCTGCGTCGCCCATGGATACCCAGGTATCGGTCACCACACAGTCGGCGCCGGCCGCCGCGGCGCGCGGGTCGTCACCCACGGAGACCATGCCGCCGCGGGCCGCAGCCCATTCGAGCACATCAACCGGGGGCCGGAGTTCCTCGGGGGAGGCAATCCTGAATTCGAAACCGAAATGCGCCGCCGCGTGAATCCACGAAGTAGCCACATTGTTGGCATCGCCGCTCCACGCGACGACCTTGCCCGCTATCGGCCCGGAGACCTCCTCGAAGGTCATCACATCGGCCATGATCTGACAGGGGTGCGACCGGTCGGTCAGCCCGTTGATTACCGGCACACTCGCCGCACCGGCCATCTCTTCCAGATTCGCCTGGCTGGAAGTGCGGAACATGATGACATCGACATACTGCGACAGAATCCGCGCGGTATCGGCGATGGTCTCGCCGCGCCCGAGCTGGGAGCCGTCGGGCTCCAGCAGCGACACATTTCCGCCCAGCGATTGCATGGCGACGTCGAAGGAAATCCGCGTGCGGGTGCTCGGTTTCTCGAACACCATCGCCAGCGTCTTGCCCCTCAGCGCATCATCCTTGCCACCGTCGCGCTTCATGCGCGCGCCGGTATTCAGGATCGCACGCAGGGTCGTGGCGTCGATCCGGTCGAGATCCAGGAAGTGACGAAGCTCAGCCATTGTCCCCGTCGGCAAGCTTAGCGCACGCCTTGTCGAGCGCGTCGAGCGCCTCTCCGATTTCCGTATCGCTGATTGTCAGAGGCGGCAGCATACGAAGCACATTCTCCCCAGCCACCACGGTGAGCAGGTCGTTTTCCCGAGCCGCCTCGCCGAGCTCGGAGTTAGTGTGCGGCGCCTTGACTACGATGCCAATCATCAGCCCACGCCCGCGAACGCCTTCGAGGACCGAGCCGTATTTCTCGACGAGCTTGCCGATACCGGCCCGCAACTTGTCGCCCGACTCACGCACATGGTCGAGGAATCCGTCCTCGGTCAGCACATCGAGGGTGGCGTTCGCCGCCGCCATCGCCAGCGGGTTGCCGCCGAAGGTGCTGCCATGGCTGCCCGCGGTCATGGTCTGAGCCACAGCCTCGGTCGCGAGGATGGCGCCGCAGGGGAAACCGCCCGCAATACCCTTCGCACAACCCATGATGTCCGGGGTCACACCGGCCCATTCGTGGGCGAACAGCTTACCCGTGCGCCCGAAACCGGTCTGCACCTCATCGAAGACCAGCAGCAGGCCGAACTCGTCGGCTGTCGCGCGCAGCTCGCGCAGATAACCGTCGTCCAGCGGGCGCAGACCGCCCTCGCCCTGCACTGGCTCGACGACGATGGAGGCCGTCTCCGGCGTGATCGCGTCGCGCAGTGCATTCATGTTCTCGACCGGCACAATGTCGAATCCGTCGGCTGGATGCCCGAAACCGTCCAGATGCTTGGGATTCTTCGACGCCGCGAGCATGGCCATGGTCCGGCCGTGGAATGAATGCTCCAGCGTGATCGACCGCCACTTTTCGGGACGACCGTTGACCGCGTGATAGCGGCGCGACGTCTTCACCGCGCCTTCCATCGCCTCGGTGCCCGAATTGCAAAAGAACACCGCATCGGCGAACGATAACGCGCGCAGGCGTTCGGCCATGCGCACCTGTACCGGGATCTGGTACAGGTTCGAGACATGCCACAGACGCGACGCCTGTTCCTGAAGCGCCTTAACCAGATGGGGATGGCTGTGGCCCAGCGAGTTCACCGCGATCCCAGCCGCAAAGTCCAAGAAACGTCGCCCGTTGGTATCGTAGAGATAGGCGCCTTCACCCCTCTCGAACGCAACGGTAGGGTGGCCATAGGTCGGCATCACCGCATTCATGTTTCCTGCCTCCGGTTCAAAATATATCGCGCCCGAGATGCGGGCGCGAAAAGGCCGTGAATATTCAGAAAGATACCTGTGAAGTCAACGGCATAGCGGTATCAGCTTTTGAACCGGTATCCGATGGTGAAAAGTCGGTAGGCGACGCCCCACAAAATGACGACCACACCCAGAGATACGGCGGCGGCCAGGTGCAAGTCGGCCTCGCCATAGCCGGTCAGACCGAACCGGATTCCATCGACGACATAGAAGACCGGATTGAAGCAGGCGACCTCGCGCGCGGAGGCCGAAAGTTCGCCCAGCGAAAAGAATACACCGGACAGAAACACGAAGGGCATGAAGATGAAGGTCTGCACCGAAATGATGTAGTCCCATTTGCGCGACCAGAGCCCGGAAATCTGACTGAACAACCCTACCATCAGGCTGCCCGCCGAGATGAAGAACAGGAGCGTCAGAGGCGCCTCAGGCAAACCGCCCGCGAAGATCAGCAGCGCGGCCCACACCACCGCCGCAACCATCAGGCTGCCGCTCACGGTCGCGGCGGCATAACACAGCACGATTTCACCTGGGGTCAGGGGCAGCATAGACAGTTCGGCGAAGATGCCTTCGGTCTTGTCATAGACGATGGAAAAAGAGCTCGATTCGAACGCGCGTTCCAGCGCCGCCACCGCAATCAGACCCGGCACAAGGAATTCCAGAAACGGCATTCCCGCCATCGTCGTATCCGGGCGGTCGATCGCCAGGCCGAACACGCTGGCGAACAGCAGCGCGCGGATTGCCGGTGCAGCGAGTGTGATCTTCCAAATCTTGAAGCCGCGCTGCATTTCGCGCAGGTAAAAAGTCATCAGGCCGCGCCAGTTAACAGCCCCGAACCGGCGCGCAGAGGGCGCACCGCCCAATATCGGTTCGTGCGGCGTGTCAGTGCTCACGACTTCAGCTTGTAGCCGGTCACCAGCATCCGGTGGACGATGAAGAACAGCAAGACGTCGATCCCGGCCAGCACCAGCATGCCCAGCCAGAGCGGGGCATCCCCCTGCCCGATGAAACCGTAGCGGAAGCCATCGATGGCATAGAAGAACGGGTTCAGATGCGCGATCGTCTGCCACATCTCGGGCAAGCGCCCGATGGAATAGAAGGTGCCGGACAGGAACGACAGGGGCACGACTACGAAGTTGGTGATGGCGGCCATATGGTCGAACTTCTCGGCCCAGATGCCGCCGATCATGCCCAGCAGACAAAGCATCGCCGAAGCGGCAATGCCGAAGTACACGATCGCGCCGATATCGTAGAATGGGAGTCTGGCGACCACCGTCATCACGATTGTCGTCACGGCTCCGACCAGAATGCCTCGGGTCACGCCGCCGCCGAGATAGCCACAGATTAGTTCCAGCGGGCTCATCGGCGGCATCAGCACATCGACGATATTGCCCTGCACCTTCGCGACCATGATCGAGGAGGAGCAGTTCTGGAACGAGTTCTGAAGGATCGCCATCATGATGAGCCCGGGCGCCAGAAAGACGGCGAAGGGCACATCAGACACGACACGCACGCGGTCATGCAGGGCAATCGAGAAAATCGTGTAGAACAGGAGGGTCGTGACGATCGGCGCACAGATCGTCTGGGTAAACACCTTCAGGAACCGTTTGACTTCACGTTGATAGAGCGTCCACACGCCCCGCCAGTTGACCAGACCGAACCGCCGCACGCGCGGCGGCGCGGCAAGCCGCGTGGTCCCGTCGGCAGCCGCCTCCTCGTTCATGTTTGTGTCCATGACCGGGAGCTTAGGCGCGCCCCCGCGCATCGGCAAGCGAGGCGGCAATGAGTGGCGACGCGAAGAAGAAGACCCACCGAAAGCCGCGCCCCGCCACCCAGGAGCGCCTGCGCAAGGCCGCACTGTACTATATCGATCGCTACGCGACCTCCGCCTTGAACCTGCATGAGGTGCTAATGCGGCGTGTGTCTCGGTCGGCCCGTCTGCACGGCACCGACCCGGAGGAAGGCCGGGAATGGGCCTTAGATATCGTGCGAGAACTGGTCGAACGTGGCCTGGTGGACGACCGCAGATATGCGGAAACCCGCGCGCGCAGCCTGCACCGTACCGGCGCGTCAAAGCGCAGGATCGCAATGGCCCTCAAGACCAAGGGCGTGGGCGCAGACGATATCGAATATGCCCTGACGGAGCTGGACGAGGCGCACCGCAACACGGAGATGGCCGCCGCGCGCAACTACGCCCGGCGGCGGCGTTTCGGGCCATGGCGGAACGCGGACGCGCGCGCGGAGCGGCGGGACCGCGATCTGGCGGCGATGGCCCGCGCCGGGTTCGCCTATATGGTGTCCCAGAAGGTAATCGACGCGCCTGACATCGATACGCTGGAACGCATGGTAGCCGGTTATGACGAATGAGGCGGCGTAAAGGCCTCCGGCTCGTCACCGGGATAGGCCTCCACATAGACCGATCGGCTGGGGAAGGCGAAGCCGGTGCCCGCACCTTCCACGATCTCCTTAATCCGGTAGGCGAGTGCCTCCTTCACCTCGAGCCATTCACCCCACACCGTGGTCCTGGTGAAGCAATAGACCATGATGTCGATACTGCTGTCGTTGAAGCTGTCGATGCGCACGAAGGTCGCCACATCATCGGGACTGGCGAAGTCCTCGGTCTCCAGAATGTATCTCTCGATCCCATCGCGGACCTCTCGAAGCTGACTGGCGGTCGTATTGTAGAGAACGCCGATCTTCCAGTAGATGCGCCGGTGGGACATACGGGTGAAGTTGATCACCGCCGTGTCCGCCAGCTTGGCATTCGGCACCTGGACGATGGCCTTGTCGAACTGCTGGACCATGGTGGAGCGGAACCCGATGGACTGGACCGTCCCCTCGACCACACTGTCCACCTTGATCCATTCGCCCGGTTCAAAGCGTTTTTCCGCCAGAATCAGAACGCCCGACAGGAGATTCTTGAACAGATCCTGGGCAGCCAGTGCAGCGGCCAGCCCAAACAGGCCGAGCCCGGCAATGAGCGGCCCGATTTCGATCCCCCAGAGCTGCAGGATAGCCGCGGCACCGATGACACCCAGCAGGATCTTAACCGACTTGATGGTCCAGTCGAGCATCGTTGCGGACAGGATCTCGCGCAGCTTGCTCAGGAACATCGAGACCGGCTCGACCAGCGCGATCGCTCCCCAGAACATTGTGAAAACGATTAGCGAGCGTATCAGGCGTAGACCGATGGTCTCAAACGTGCCCTGAAGCTGCAGGATCTCCAGCACCAGGAAAAACCCGATTAGGACGGGCACAAAACGCATCGGATGATCGATAGCCCGGATCATGCTGTCATCGAGCTTGCTGTCCGTGCGCCGGGCAACGCGCTTCAGCCAGCCGATCACGAAACGCGCGAACAGGCCGCGCGCGATCAGCAGCAGTGCGAAGACAAAAACCGCCAGCAGGATACGGCCAAAACTGGTGCCGAACGCTGTGTTGTCCAGCACGTCGTGGGTGAGCGACCAGAAATCCGCGAACGGCGTCCACAACTCGTTCAGATATTCCATAAAAGCCTTCGCGGCGTGGGGTTCAGATACGCAGCAACGCTAAGGCGCGGCGGACAAATGTCAAATCGCACGGGACGCGATGCGCCGGGCTGGCGGCGGATAAGAATGACTAACCGACGGAAATGCCACCTTTTCCACGTTCCCGGCGCAGCGCCAGCGCGGCCATGGCCGCGGTCACGACCACATAGGCTAGGAATCCCGCCGCGATGGCATCGACGGCAATGCCACCGTCGAGCATCCAACCGACACTCGCGGGCGCGGCCGCGGCCGCCAACACCATAGCGGCGATGGCCATGGCGCGGATGCCGCCCAGATGAGCAACGCCGTACCGTTCGGCCAGCATGGAGGCCATGATTGGCTGAAGCATGCCGATGGAGACCCCGAACAGGCCTAGATAAGCAAATGGCACTAAGGGATCATGCGAGGCAAGAATCGCCAGCATCGCAGCGGCGAGCGGCACCGCCGCCGCCGGCACAAGCGCCGTCGCGCCATACCGGTCGATCAGCGGCCCCAGCATCAGCGACGTCATCACCTTTAGCAGCGCCAGAACCACGAAGCCGCCCGCCAGCAGTTCCAGCGGCCAGCCACGCGCTTCCGCGATGTAGGCCTGATGGAAAAAGACGGCGGTCGCCATATAGGGGAAGGCCAGCAGCAGGGCCATCACGGCGTAGAATACCGGATCAGCAAGCACCTGACGTCGCGTCCAGCCGGTGGTTGCACCACCTGCTTCACTGTCGCGCTGCAACCGTGCCTTATAATCCGCGTGCCGGGCGGTTTGTCCCTTGAGCAGAAAAGGCAGCAGCAGAAGCGAGAGCAGAGCGACCGCCGCCGCCGTGACCAGCCATCCCTGATGCCAGCCAACCATCGCGATCAGCGCAACCGTCACAGCGGGTAGGAATGCCTCCCCGAAGGCCAGCCCCATTCCCGCGATGCTGAGCGCCTTGCCCCGGTCGCGGAAGAAATAACGGGCCATCGAGGTGCTGGAAATGTGGACGCACAGCCCCTGACCGCAGAACCGCACCACGAATATGGCCACGGCGAAGGCCGCCAAGCCGGGCACGAAGGCGATGGCCACCATGGCCGCGAACATCGCCGCCAGACACGCGACCGTGTAGGTGCGTAGCTCCACTCGGTCGATCAGCTTGCCCACCCAAACAAGTGCGAGCGCCGAGGCGATGCTTGCCCCGGAGAACACAGTCCCGAAACCTCCATGGCTCAGCCCGTACTCGGCGCGGATGTCCCCGCCATAGAGCGCGACATAGAACGTCTGCCCGAAGCTGGACAGGAAGGTCAGGAACACGCCGAACCCGACAAAGCGCCAGTTCTCGCGCAGGAACGGGAAATAATGCATCAGGGCTTCCGAATAACTGGCCGCGGGCATAGCACGAGTCGCCGCGTGGGGACCGTGCTGCTATAAGGCCGCGGCGATTTTTCACGCAAGCGGGGAAGGGATCATATGAGCAAGAAAATCGGTGTCATCGGCCTGGGTATTATGGGCTCGGCCATTTCCAGCAATTTCTTGAAGTCCGGCTACAACGTGTCCGGTTTCGACGTGAGCCAGGCGCAGCTCGACGCGTTCGCAGCCAATGGCGGCGTGCCGCTCGGCTCGCCCCGCGAGGTCGCGGCGCAGTCGGACATCATACTGACCTTGCTGCCCAGCATCGCCGCGCTGGACGCAGTCTGCACTGCCAACGACGGGATTAGCGCTGCCGGCAACACCGACGTCATCGTGATGGAGTGCTCGACGCTGCCCATCGAGGACAAGCAGCGCAACCACGACGCACTCGCCGACCAGGGCGTCACCATGCTCGACACTCCGCTATCAGGTACCGGGGCACAGGCACGCGAGAAGGACCTCGCGGTATATCTCAGCGGCGACGAGACAGTCGCGAATGCCTGCGTCGAGGTGATCGACGGCTTCGCGCGTGCGCATTACTACGTCGGCCCCTTCGGCAACGGCTGCAAGATGAAGTATGTGGCCAACCACCTGGTCGCCATCCACAACATCGCCGCCGCCGAAGCCTTCGTGCTCGGCATGAAGGGCGGACTGGACGCCCAGACGATCTTCGACGTGATCGCTGACAGCGCCGGGACGTCCCGGATGTTCGAGGTGCGCGGGCCGATGATGGTCGCCGACGACTACGCCGACGCCACCATGAAGATTTCCACCTGGCAGAAGGACATGGGGATCATCGGCGCCTTCGCGAAGGGGCTCGACTGCCCGACCCCGCTGTTCAACACCTGCGCCGACATCTACACCGCCGGCATGGCCCAGGGCCGCGCCGGCGAGGACACCGCAGCAGTCTGCGCCATCCTTGGTGAGGCTGCACGGCTCAAGCGCTAAGCGCGTTTTCCATGGATACGAAAAAGGGCCGGCCTAAAGCCGGCCCTTTGCGCTTGCGGGAGAACGCACAAGCTACATCGGCACGACGATCCACATCGATATAGAGATCAACGACGGCATCCCGGATCAGGTTGCTGACCGGGCAGCGCCGCTCGACATTCTTCTTCAGCTTCTCGATGCGGTCTTCCGGCTCATTGGTCTTGATGGCCTTCTTCAGCGTGACCTTCTCAAAATATGGGCGAAAACCTTCAACCCCATGTACACCGCGTGAATCGATCTCGGCCGGAGTCGGGGCCCCATTGGTGCCGCCGCGCGCGGTCGGCTCGTCGGTCACAAGGCCCGGCGTGTCGCGGACCGAGACCACGGTCTCGCTGAAGGCACCATTGCGCGCGACCACATTCCGATAGGTCAGGTTGCGGGTGTTAGGGTCGATTGTCGGTTCGATCAGGTCTGCTTCGGCCGCTGTGTTTCCCTGCTGATGACCGTCTGAACGCGCTGCGGGCGATCCGTGTTATTTATCGGCTCGATTCTTATCAAGAAGTGGGGAGCGCAGATGTCCCGAACCTTCTCAGAACTCATGCTGGATGTTCACGACGGCGTTGCCACCATCACCTTCAACCGGCCCGAGGCGCGCAACCCACTGGGCGGCGCGATGCGCGAGGAATTCGCCGAGGCCGTTGGCGAGCTGGCGGAGATGGCGGGCAAGTCCATCCACGCCGTCATCCTGACAGGTAACGGTCCTGCGTTCTGCGCGGGCGGTGATATCAAAGTCCTGCGAGAAATGACCGAAAAGGGTCGCGACGCGATGCGCGCGCGGATGAAGGAGTCCCACGCGATCCTAGAGTGCTGGCTGGACCTGCCCGTTCCCACCATCGCCGCCGTCAACGGTGCGGCGGCAGGTGCCGGGTTCTCCCTGGCCATCGCCTGTGATTTCGTGATCGCCGCCGAACGCGCCCGCTTCTCCATGTCCTTCGGCAAGATCGGCCTCGTTCCCGACTGGGGCGCGATGTACCTTCTGCCGCGTATTGTCGGCCTGCAGCGCGCCAGGGAACTCGTGCTAACCGCACGTATGGTGGGCGCACTGGAAGCCCGCGACCTGGGCCTCGTGCTGGACGTGGTGCCGGACGATGCCCTGCTCGATCATGCCCTTGAACTGGCTGGCCGGTTCCGCCATGCCTCGCCCGAAGCTATCGGGCTGGCCAAACGCATAATGGGCGAAGCATCCGAAACCTCGCGCACCGTCGCGCTCGACGCGGAAGCAGACGCCCAGGCGGACGCCAATGCGGGCGGGTATCACCGAGCCGCGCTCGAACGTTTCCTGTCAAAGGAACCGCCGCTGTTTGATTGGGACAAGCCATCTTGATTCAAAACAAGGTGTGAAGCGGAATAGACGCATATGTTGGCAATCAGCTTCCGCAAAGGAGCCTGTAGCGCGTGACGATCCGTCGAACCATCTGGCTGAGCGTTGTCCTTCTCGCGGCCGGTGGTCGCGGTCTCACCGGTGACCGTGGGGCCGGCGGTGTAGGCCGTCTATGCCACCCGGGTTATCGAGCCGGTGACCTGGGCCAAGGTCACGCCGCTGGTACGAGGCCGGATTGTCGAAATGTGTGCCTGCGAAGGCGACGAGGTCGCGCGCGGCTATGAGCTGGCCCGTCTCTACGATCCGGAAGCGCGCGCCATGGATATACTCGGCGAACTGGGCATGGCTAAACACGCGCACCAGCGGCCTGACCCGCTCTCGAGCGGCAAATACAGACCCTCGACGGCCGGATGTTCAGGACGGCGCCGTGTCGCGCCCGGACCGAGCCCCGCCGGCTAGTTCGGCTTATGCGCTACGATGTGGAAGACGTGCCAATGCTTGGTCTCACCGCGCGGCGTGGTCGAATCGTCCTCTTCTTCCTCGAATACCTCAACCTCAAGGCCCGACAGTCTGTCCTGTGCTTCGGCGCGGGAGTGGAAGGTCATGTGCTCGCGCACACCGGCCCAGCTGTCCTTGTCGCCATAGAACTGCCCGGCAAACCGGCCGCCAGGCCGGAGACTTTCCACGATGCGTTGCCAGATGTCCGGAAAGATATCCGGTGCAACGATCGGCAGCGCGAAGCTGGAATTGACCAGATCGCATGCAGGCCAGTCCGCATCCTCGATCCGGGTGGTGTTTGTCTCGAGCTGCGCATCGGGCGGCAGGTCGGGCCGATTGCGAATGGCCTCGGCCGATTCCGGCGCGGCATCAATAGCCAGCACCTGCCAGCCGCGCCGCAGCACCTCGATCACATCGCGGCCGCCACCGGCACCCAAATCCACCGCAAGGCGATCGCGGTTGTCACCGCCCTCCTCGTCGAAGCGGTCGAGCGCGTGTAACAGCGTAAGGCGCGGCGGGCGCTCGCTGGTCTTGGCGTAATAGGTCGACCAGTCGCGTTGTATAGCCATCAGATCGCCTTAGTGCCGGGCGACTTGCCCAACAGAACTCGGCCATAGATGTCTAGATTTGTCTCCAGCATCAGGATGCCGTGCATGTTGACCGCATGCAGATCGCGCTGGGCGCGCTGGATCACACTTGTGTTGGCGAGACCGCTCCCGCCGCTGGCGATATAGAGAATTTCAACCGCATCCATGCATTGCCGGACAGCCCAGGCGCAATCGGCGCGGGTGCGGGCACGGATGTCTAGCGGCATCTCCTCACCCTTGTCCGCCCATTCGTCGATATCGTCGGCCACACGGGCGAGCAGGAGCTTCGCCACATCGATACGTGTGCGCGCCTCGCCGACCTGCAGATGGGTCGCTGTCCAGTCGTCCTGCTGCAAATCATCCATATAGGCTACCGGGCGGCCCGGCAGCCGTTCGACGAAGGACTGGAACGCGGTCTCCGCCACGCCCGGCGCTGTCCCGGTCACCGCAAGAACGAGCGCCGGTGCCGCCGCGGAGTGGTAGAGCGGGCCTTCGGCAATCGCGAGACCCGGCCCCTTACCGCTCAACGCATCGGCAAACCGGATGCAGCGATGCGCTGGAACGAAAACCTCTTCAAGGCGGACGGAATGGCTACCGGTACCACCCAGACCACCGACATCCCAATCGTCCAGGCTTGGGGCATCCTCGCTTGGCACCAGGAAGACACATTCCGCATCTGGTCCGGTTGCACCCTCGACCCGCGCACCGAGCAATATCCATTCGCAGTGGTCGCAGCCCGACGCAAAGGGCCAAAAGCCCGACAGGACGAACCCGCCCTCAACGGGTGTTGCAGTGCCGCGCGGCGTCAGCACGGCCGCAACACGCGCGTCCGGATTGTTCGCATAGATGTCGGCCTGGGCCTCCTCGCCAAATTGCGCGACCAACCAGGAATGAATCTGCAGCACGCCCAGAACCCAGCTTGTCGAGCTGCATCCCTCGGCAATCCGGGAGACCACCTCGATATGGGTGCGCATGTCACTTTCGAGCCCGCCCCATCGCCTTGGCTGAAGCAGGCGAAATAGCCCGGCGTCGGTCATGGCCACCACATTGGCGCGCGCGACACGCCGTTCCCGGTGCGTGACTTCGACATTCTCCCGCAGGAGAGGAACCAGTCCTTCCGCGCGCGCCACCAACGTGGCGCGGTCCGTGACCGTCATTGCATCCTGTTCCGCCATCGGCGCCACTCTCAGCCCACAAACATCTTGCGAAGATTGTCGAAACCAGCCTGGTAGATATCATTGACCATTTGCTCAGCACCGGGCGCCTTGGGCTCGAACTCGCTTTCCCAGCTGGCGGTGCAGTTACCGTCGTCATCCTCAACGACACGCATGCGTGCCTTGTAACCGGAAAACGGCATCTGCCCGTCCGGGATGATGTAGTCGTAGGTCCGTTCCTCGCCATCCGCCGAGATCAGCGTCTCAACCAGTGTCGATCCGTCCGGCAGGGTCAGCCGGCGCACGGTGCCACCTTCCTCAAGCTGGCTCTTCTGGATGCCCGGATGCCAGTCGGCGAGACCGTTGAAGTTACCGATCATGTCCCAGACCTGCTGGGCATTGGCGGGGATCTTCTGGGAAACGGAAACCTTGGCCATTGGATGTATCCTGTATGGATTGTAGTGCGTAAACAAAATCACTCGGCAGTGTAACCGCCATCGATATAAAGCGTGTGCCCGGTTACATAGTCGGACGCGGGGGACAGCAGATAAAGCAACCCGCCCATCAGGTCGTCTGTTTCCGACAGCCGGCCCACCGGTACGCGTTGCAGCATCTGCTCGCGCGTGGTCTTGCCCGGGTCGTCGGGCGAAAACATCCATTCCGACAGGGGGGAGCGGAACACGGTGGGGCCGATGGCATTCACATTGATACCTTTGCCGCCCCATTCACAGGCCAGCGCGCGGACCATCCCGTCGAGGCCCGCCTTTGATGCGCAATATCCGGTGTAGCCGGTCGGCAGGCCGTGACGGCCACGGGTCGAGGATACGACGACGACCTTGTAACGGCCCTTCTCGCGCCGGGGCTGGCGGGCAAATTGGCGCCCCGCGGCCTGGCAGGCAAGCCAGTAGCCATCGAGATTGGCATTCATCACCGAGCGCCATTTCTCATAGGACTGTTCCTCGATCAGCCCCACATCGTTGAGCCCGGTGGCGACGAACATCATGTCGAGTCCGCCATGGGCTTCAGCCGCCGTCGATACAATCTTTTCCGCGGCATCCTCGGAATTGGAGATTTCGGCGACCGTGGCCACGTCCGCGCCGCCGGCACGCAGTTCCTCGGCAAGCGCCTCGAGCTTCCCCGGATTCATGTCCGCGATGGTGATCTTGCTTCCCGACGCCGCGAGCATTCGCGCCGCCGCGCTGCCGAATGCCCCCGTTGCGCCGAGCACCAATGCCGAATTGCCGGCCACATCGAACATGGAAAGCGGTGATGTCTGGGCCACGGGCGGGCCTCCCCTGGAACTATTTTTGTTGGAAGTCAGACTACAAAAGATCGCTGTAAATGTCCCCGGGTGAGGAAAAATCCGACCCGCCAGCCGGAGATCAGAGATCCAGCCCGCGCAGCAGGCGAACGCGATCCCAGAGTTCGCCGCGTGGCGTGTCAAACACGATGGCAAGATCGGTCAGGACCGTATCCCAGTCGTCGCGCGCTAGCTCCGCATCCAGCTGCTCGGGTTCCCAGCGCGCATAGCCGAAGATGAAAATAGCCGCGCGCGGCCCGTCGCCCGATGCACGCGCGGCCAGTACCGAGCGCAGTCGGGAAAGCCCGATCCCGCCCGGTACGGCAATCGTGTCTTCCTTCGAAAATTCACCTGAATGGATAATCAGCCCAACCCCGGGCTGGACAGATCCACCCATATACAAGTCGATATCGCCGTCCGGCGGGTCACCCGGCAGGCCAAGTTCGCGATGGATTTCCGCAAACGATGCCCGGCCGACCAGCCGGTTCACGACCAGCCCCAGCGTTCCGTTCTCGTCGTCGCGCACGATGACGATCACCGACTGCGCGAAGCGGGAATCGCGCATGCTCTCTCGCGCCACCAGGAAATGTCCCGCCAAGCTGTTCCGCGCCGTGTCGGCCCCCGCCGCCCCAAGGGTCAGCCATGCCAGGAGCAACGCTGCGAATACGGGGCGCATCGTCTAGTCCGTGGGGTTTCCCGGCGGGAAGGCCAGCCGGCCGGCTGCTGGCAGACGCGCCAGATCGACATTCGCAAGCCCGGCCACCTCGAGAATCATTTTCTTCAGCACCGCCTCGCCAAAGCTCGTCGTTTCATCGACGGTCACGACAAAGGCCCCGGCCCCGCCGATGATGGCCTCGCGGAACTCAGTCTCCAGCGATACCGCGCGAAGCGGACGCGTGCTGCCCGGCCGGCTGATGGCCAGCCCGTTGATGGTAATGCCGAGGTTGAGCGCTGCCTGGCGCGCCATCGGCAGCGGCACACCGCCGATATTTCCGGCGTCGGCCGAGATATCGATCACCCTGCGCAGACCCTTGAAAGGGTTCGTGTCGATCAGGTCGGCGGAATAGACAATGGCGTTGCTGATCGAGTTGTAGCCCCAGGCCTGACGCGGCGCTTCCACCAGCGCCTTACCAAAGGCGGCCGCGGATTCCGGGCCGTCTATAACCGTCCAGTCCACGATGGTGTGCTGGGATTGCGCGCTTCCCCATTCGACGTAGGCGATCACACTCTTGCCATAGATGCCTCCCGTCAGGGCCTCCAGGACACGCGGATCACTGACCGCGCGGGCATAGCCCTCACGCTGAAGCGCCAGTTCCGCATCGTCGATGGAACCGGAACCGTCGGCGGCCAGGACAAGTTCCAGATCAACCGGCTCCTGACCTCGCGCCGGTGCACCGGCGGCAAGCATCACCAATGACAGCATCACGCCTGACGTGATGGCTGCGCGGGCTAGTGGTAACGCCGAATGGATCATGCGCGGCCTCGCTTCGGTTGCCTTGAAACTATCCCCAAACCCGACATCCATGGCGACCAGTTTTTTCACCATCTCAACCCAGATCACGCGGGGTATTCCGCGTTCAAGTCCGCCCGCACTTGTCTCGGCAATCGTCAGGGTCTAGGGAGTCCAACTAATTTGACCGGAAACCCATGACGTATCTTCCCCCCAATATCGGCCTAGTCGAGGCCATCGCGCTTGTCGCCATCTGCGTCATCACTTCGGCCGTGTCTGCCGCAACCAGCATTGGCGGCGGCGTGGCATATCTAGCCGTTCTGGCTTCGCTCATCCCGCCCGCGGCCGTGATTCCCATTCATGGCGTCGTCCAGATTGGGAGCAACGCCAGCCGCGCGATTATCCAGCGTAGGCACATCGCATGGCCCATCGTCATGCCGTTCATGGCCGGCAGCGTGATCGGCGCGGTCATCGGAGGGCAAATCGTCTTTGCCCTGCCCGAAAACATGCTACGGATCTTGCTGGGTGCCTTCGTCCTGTATGCGATGTGGGGGCCGATGCGCTTCAAGACGGTGGCTGCCGGGCGGGCGCTGACCGCCGTTTCCGTCATCGTCGGTGCTATCTCGACATTCCTGACCATGTTCATCGGCGCGACCGGGCCCTTCGTGGCCTCGACGCTGGGGCCCTATTTTCCCGACCGGCACGCCTTCGTGGGCTCGCACGCGGGCTGCATGCTGTTCCAGCACACCATCAAGGTTCTGGTGTTCGGCGTTCTGGGTTTCGCCTTTGCGCCCTGGTTGCCTCTGCTGGTGCTGATCATGCTGGCCGGCGTGTTCGGCACCGTGATCGGCTCACGCGCGTTGACATGGCTGGCCGAAGACCTGTTCCAGAAAATCCTGAAAACCGTCCTGACCGCGCTAGCGCTCAACCTGCTCGCGGCGGGGTTCGGCCTGTACGGCTAGCCCCGGTCTCGCCAGCGGTCGGACCGGTGTCGCGTGCGATGTTCGGGCAAATAGTCAGCGAACATAGTGCGATAGATATCCAGCGTCGTCAGGAAAACCGCGGCCAGGATTGGCCCCACCACGATACCCACCACGCCAAATGCGGCGATGCCGCCCAGGATCGACAGCAGGACAAGCAGGTCGGGAATCTGGGTCTCCTCGCCAACCATGCGCGGGCGTAGGATGTTATCGACCAGCCCCACCACCAGCGCGCCCCAGACCGTCAGCGCAATCGCGGATAGGATCTGGTCGGTCGCGAACAGATAGATCGCGGCCGGCACCCAGACGATGGCTGAACCCAGGCCCGGGATCGCGGACAGGATCAGCACCATCGTGCCCCAGAACGCGGCCCCGCCAAGACCGAGCACGAGGAAGGCCAGCGCCACCAGCGCACCTTGCAGAAGGCCGATCACGAGGATGCTCTTCAGCGTCGCCTTGGTGACGGCCAGACCGCGCTCAATCAGGCCGTCACGATCTTCCTCATCCAGAGGCATGTAGCGCAGCGCAGAATCCAGCAGGTCCGGTCCGCGCATCAGGAAGAAGAACATCGCGTAGAGGAACACGAACAAGTTCAGCAGAACCGTGAAGGTGCCCTTGGAAATGCCACGGATACTCTCGAAGAAGAACTGGCCGGCACCGCCTGCCGCTTCGCCCAGGCGTGAGAAGATCTGGTTCCTGTAAGGCTCGATCTCGGCGGCGAACGGCATCCAAGCCGGCAGCTGAAACGCCAGTGCGCCATCACCGCGAAGCTGCTCCTGCAGCCAGGGCGTAACAGCCTTGCTGATGGTCAGGGCCTCACTGGCGACCAGGCTTCCGATCGCAACAAGAGGTATGCCGACCGCAAACAGCAGAATCACGATCACCAGCCCCGACGCGACCGAAGGGCGGGTTCGCGTCCAGACCCGGGCGCGCCGGTAGAGCGGGTGCAACAACGCGCTGAACACCACCGCCATCAAGACCGCAAGCAGGAAGTTATGAATCAGTGTCCCAAAAGCGATGATGACGACAAGCGTCATCACCAGAACGAACCCGGTGCGATAGTTGCGGTTTAAGTCGTCGTGTTCGCTCACGCAGCGCGCCTTTCGCGGTATAACGGCTAGACGGGAAGTATGAGCATTATATTAAGAGCGAGCTTGCCCTCTATCGAAGGGTCTACTGCCCGTTGGCCCCAAAGCAAAAGGCGCCCATGAACGGTTCGGGCGAAAAATAAGTTTTCACGTGACGATCCGCAAGACCGTCCCGGTCCCTGAGACCCTAGCACAATTCGGATGCGCGTTCTCTGAACGTGCGCGTTAAACTGCACACCTGATCAGCTTGACAGGGGAAAACATGCGCATACCACCAATCAATCCGAACAATCTCGATCCGGACCAGAAAACCATCTACGACCGGATCGCCGGAGGCCCGCGCGGCCAGGTGCGCGGGCCGTATCATGCCTTCCTACTGCACGCGGGTGTGTGCGAAGGCGTCGAGCGTATGGGCCACTACCTGCGCTTTGCCGCCAGGCTTCCGGGCAATATTCGCGAACTGACCATCCTGATCGTGGGCCGGCACTGGCGCGCGGAGTTTGAGTGGTTCGCCCATGCTCCGATCGCAATCCGCGAGGGCGTATCGGAGGAGGTCGTCGCCGACCTGGAGGCCGGCAAGGACCCGGACTTCAGCGATGTGGACGAGGCCGCAGTCTATGCCTTTGTGAAGACACTTCTGCATACCAGCCGGGTCGATGACGCGATGTATGCCGACATACGCGAGCGCCTGGGCGAAGACGGGGTTGTCGAGCTAATGGGCATCATCGGCCACTACACCGGTGTCGCGATGGCACTCAACACCTTCGAGATCGTTCCGCCCGACGGAGAACGCCCGAGTTTCGGCGACGTCTGACACCGCCCTCCGTCAGGACTGCATTTCCAGCGGGCGGCTTCCGGCACCCAGGACCTCTCGTCCAACATCATCGAGGTCTCGCGCGGGGCGCAGGAAACGGGTTCGGCATCCCAGCAGGTGCTATCCGCCACCGAACAGCCCTCAGGCCAGTTCGAAGAGCTCAAGACTGCCGTTTCCTCATTCCTCGAGCGCGTCAAGGCCACATGAGCCGCAACGATCAACCAAAAACAATCGGCCCGCCTGAAGGCGGGCCGTTTGCATTACACGCCAGGCGCCTCTCTAGAAGACCTCGAACAGTCCCGCGACACCCATCCCGCCGCCGACGCACATGGTAACGACCGCGTGCTTCGCACCGCGCCGATGTCCCTCAATCAGCGCGTGCCCTGTCATCCGGTTACCGCTCATGCCATAGGGATGGCCGATGGAAATGGAGCCCCCATCGACATTGTACTTGTCCGGGTCGATGCCCAGCGTGTCGCGGCAGTAAAGCGCCTGAACGGCGAATGCCTCGTTCAGTTCCCACAGGTCGATGTCATCGACGCGCAACCCCTGCCGTTCAAGCAACCGCGGCACGGCGAAAACCGGACCGATGCCCATCTCGTCCGGTTCGCAGCCCGACACGGACAGGCCGAGGAAACGGCCGAGCGGCTCCAGCCCGCGCTGCTCGGCAAGCTTCTCATCCATTACCACACAGGCGCTGGCCCCGTCGGACAACTGGCTGGCGTTACCCGGCGTGACGGTGCCGCCCTCGCGCACGGCCTGCAGCGAAGCCAGCCCCTCAGCATTGGTCGAAGGCCGGTTGCACTCGTCACGGTCGATGGTAACCGGCGTATCGCTGACCTCACCGCTCTCGCGGTCCTTCACCTTCATCACCGTCTCGACGGCCACGATCTCGTCATCGTAGCGGCCGGCCTGCTGGGCCGCGACGGTGCGCATCTGACTCGCCAGCGCGTATTCGTCCTGGGCCTCACGGCTGACGTTGTAGCGCTTCGCCACCGTCTCGGCCGTATCGAGCATGACCATGTAGATCTCGGGCTTAATCTCGCGGACCACCGGATCCTCGACCCGCATGTCGGCCTGATGTTCAGGCGGCAATGCGCTGATCGATTCGATCCCGCCCGCGACGGCGACAGGCACCTTGTCCATGACCACCCGGTTGGCGGCCATGGCGATGGATTGCAGGCCCGACGAGCAGAAGCGGTTGATCGTCGCCGCACCCGCCGTCACCGGCAGCCCCGCTCGCAACGCTGCGTGGCGCGCGAAGTTCTGACCTGTCGCGCCTTCCGGCATGGCGCAACCAATGATCACGTCCTCGACCTCGTCGAGCGCAACGCCCGCACGCTCAACCGCGTTGGAGATGGCGATCCCGCCGAGCATAGCCGGGGTCGTCGCGTTGTAGGCACCGCGATAGGCCTTGCCGATGGGCGTACGGGCGGTGGAAACAATGACGGCATTGCTCATGGATGTACTCCCTGTTGCTGCGGCCTAGACGTGACCGAAGCGCCAGCGTTCGATGGTAAGACTGCGGCCGTCGGGGCCGCGGGAAAAGGGCTCGGCGTTGACGAACGCATCCGCCGCCGGACGATCCGGAACATCGAGGACATACAGCGCGCCCTGGAAAGTACTGCCGGCATCGTCGGACAGCATGCCCGCGAACAGCACCGCATCGCCCTGCGCTGAGAGAAAATCCGTCATCTCGCCATCCGTTCCCTCAGCTACTGGGCGCGGGTCGGTGCGCACGATCACGATGAACTGGGCGTTCCCCTCGGTCTGCGGATAGTCGCGCTGGCGCACACCAGTGTATGGAAACACCCGCTCGATATCGATGGACTTGAAAATGTCGGCCGTGGTGTAGGGATCGGTGTCGATATAAGTCTTCGTCTCAGCCCGGGTCGGGAAATCGATCACCCGGAAGCTGCCATTGGCGTTCGATCCATCACCGACCATCATCGGCCCGGAGAACCAAGTCTCGGCCTTGTAGTTGTCGAGATGACGGACATGGGCCTTCAGCGTCGCAGCGCGCCGCTCGACCATGTCGGGCCTGGATACGCATTTCACCATCCATTCCATCGAAAGAACTCCCACTAGATAAAGATCTCATCAGGCGTCTAGCAGGGCTGCGGCCAGCCTCGGCGCGACATCCACCATGTAGCGGTCGAAGCCCGGCGCCCCAACCAGCAGCATCCCGATGGGCATATCGCCCGCGCCCAGGCCCGACGGCATGGAGACCACCGGGCCGCCCAGCGCCGTCCAGGGTGCAATGTAGCGGCGGTCACCTGTCCATTCGAGCCCGGCAGGCGCTGTCTCCGGCGCGGCAGGCCAGATCACAATGTCGGTGGGCCGGATCGCCTGATAGAAGCTCGCGCGCATGGCGTCGATCGCCGCGCGCTCCTGCCGATACACCTCGTCAGCAATGTCCGCGCCGTCAATTATAGACTGGCGAAGGACCGAACCGACCTGGTCCTCGGGAAACTCCAGCAGCCAGGCCAGGACACGGGACAGCTCGTAGATTGTCGTGTGCCCCTGCAACTCATTAAGGGCTTCCATCGAGATCGGCGACTGGACCGTCTCGACCGGGAAACCGGCATCGCGCATCTGCGCGGCTGCGTCCTCGCGCGCCGTCAGCACCTCGTCGCTCGCCTCGCCCAGAAACTCGTCCGCCAGCGTGACCACGCGCACCTGCGCAGGGTCGGCAGAGAGGATACGCGCGTGCGGCGCACACACCGCGTCATAGACCGCCACCGCATCCGCCACACGCCATCCATAGACGCCGGGCGTGTCGTACATCGGGGCCAGCGCCGAAATGCCGTAGGCACTGAGGCTGCGGGTGGAGGGCTTGAAAGCCGCGACGCCGCAATAGGCCGCCGGCCGGTTCACAGACGCAACCGTCTGGGTGCCGACAGCGGCGGGCACCATGCCCGCCCCAAGCGCCGCACCGGAACCGCTGCTGGAGCCGCCGGGCGTGTGGTCGATATTATGCGGATTGCGCGCGGGCGACGGGTCGTAATAGGCGAACTCCGTCGTATGGGTCTTGCCGATCACGACCGCTCCCGCCGCGCGCAGCGAGGCCACAATGTCCGCGTCCGCCGTGGCGGGCGCCACATTGGCGCGGGTCGCGCTGTTGCACCGTGTCGGCCAGCCCGCGACATCGCAGATATCCTTGATGGCAACCGGGACGCCGTGGAGCGGCCCGCGAAACTCGCCCTTTCCGGCTTCACGCGTCATATCGCGGGCCTCGGCAATGGCACCCGCCTCGTCCACCGACACCCAGGCCTGAACGAACTCGTCCACGTCCGCGATGCGGTTCAGGCAGGTTTCTACCGCCGCCGTGGGGGTCAGTTCGCCCGAGCGAATGCGCGCCGCGATATCGACGACGCTTCCCGGCGATGCCGCAAAGGATTTACTTTCCGGCTGGCTCATGCACTTACCCCCCTGAATTACCCGCACCCGAATTTGGCGGAGCGACGCTAGCATATCTAAAGCCGGACATGCAGAATCGCGCCGGCGAAAACCCAGCGGGGATCTGATATGAAACTGGCCACTCTCGACACGGGCAAGTCCGGTCATGCCGCCGTCCTGACCGAAGGCGGCGAACTGCTCGATCTGGTCGCCTCCGGCCTCGGTAACGAGGCCCTGGCACAGGTGCGCGATATCCTGGGCAATGCCACGGCCATGGGCGCGGCCGCCCGCGCTCTGGATTCCCTGTCCTCGCTGTCCAGCGACCAGCAGCAAAGCCTGCGCGACACGGGCGCGCTCGTGAAACTGGGGGACGCAGACCTTCTGGCGCCGGTCCCGCACCCGAACATGATCTTGTCGGTCGGTCTGAACTACAGGCGGCATCTGGCGGAAATGGAAGGCACGCCCGCGCCGAAATTCCCCTCAGCCTTCATGAAGACAATCACGTCGTTGACCGGCGCTGGCAAACCCATCGTGGTCCCGCCCCAATGCCCGGACATGATCGATTACGAGGCGGAATTCACCTTCGTTTTCGGAAAGACCTGTCACAATGTCAGCGCCGACGACGCCATGGACTATGTGGGCGGCTACACCATCGCCAACGATGTCTCCGCGCGCGACTGGGTGGTAGATATTTTCTCGGCGACCGAGCCCTTCCCAGCGATCCTCGCCTGGGAGCGCAACATCATGGGCAAGAACTTTTCCACCTTCACGCCCTGCGGACCGGTGATCGCCACGCCCGACGAGATCGACGATCCCCACAACCTGCTGCTGGAATTCCGCCTCAATGGCGAGGTCATGCAATCATCGCGCACCGACGACCTGATCTTCGATATTCCCCAGATCGTGTCCTATTTCTCCCAGTGGTACCGGTTCGAGCCGGGCGACATCGTCACTACGGGAACGCCCTCGGGCGTGGGCGCCGGGCGCAAACCGCAAGTGTTCATGAAACCGGGCGACCGCGCGGAGGTCAGTCTGGAAGGTGTCGGGACGCTCTCAAATCCGGTGATCGCCGGTTAAAAGAAATCTTGGTAATCGTGCGATTTTCGTCGTGGTTGGCCGCGACGCAGCCCGGATCACTCTCGGTCAGGGACGCGCACCTCGACACGTCCAACACCTGAAGGCCCGCGTCCGAGATCAGGCGGGCAGACCGGTCCACGCCGTACTCCTCGATATCCGAGCGGTGCACAATCAACGAGCAGATACCGCGCCGCGCGAGCCCTTCGACAGCCTATTCGAAATTCCACTGGCGCTCGACCGCGCCCTGATGGATTCCGAAGGCCTCAGGCAAGATGGTCATCAATCGCCCGTCTTGAGGTGGTCGTCCCGCCGGGAATACAGGTTCTCATCCGCATACCCCATCGTTTCGGGCCGGCCGCGGCCGAGCATCACCTGGAACCAGACAGGCTCCAGGCTGTTGTTGTCGTAACCGTGGATCACACCCGGCGGACAGGAGATGCATTCCCACGAGCCGAGCCGCGTCTCTAGACGGCGACCGTCCTCGTCCTCGACAAACACGTCGAGATGTCCCTTCAGGACGAAGAACGTCTCCTCCACCTCATGGGTGTGGGCAGCGTTCCCCTGGCCCGGCTCCACATACATGATCGACAGCGTGTGGGCGCGCGCAGGGATGACCGTCGGATCGTCATGCTTGCCCGAACCGCCGGCTCCTATGAAGCGGTGCTGCGCGCGTTTGTAACCCTCGATCTTTGCATCCTCGAAGGCCTCCCAGTCGGGCACCTTGTCCCGGAAGCGGCCCACGTAGCGGTCCATGATTTCTTCGAGCGTGGCGTCCGCCAGTTCGGGCGGACGGGGATGCCTGGCAACGCTCATTGAAACTCTCCAGATAAATGCTGTTCGATAGTCCCGATCGAACCATGCGGACCGCCCCCGGTCAAACAGGCACGGGATCACTGTTCAGGTCTCTAGTCCAACAGCGTGCGCAGCAAATCTGCGTTGGACGGGTCAGCAGGCAACTCGCCGCGCTCAACCTGCTTTGCAATGTCGACTAGCCGCGCGTTGACCGGCGCCGCACCGCCCAGCTTCGCCTGCTCGCGCACCACCAGCCCGTTGATGTCGTCCACCTCGGCCCGGCGGTCCTTCAACCAATCCTGCAGGGTCGCGACCCTGGTATCGGGTAGGGTCCAGGAATTCAGGACAGCGTCGAAAAGCACGTTGGCATAGGTGTCAGGATCGTTCGCCTCGACACGTTCATGGCCGAAGATCGGCACCAGCTCGCAGCCCAGCCCCAGCGCCGTATGCACCGCCTCGCGGCCAGCCTCGGCCATCACATCGCGGATGCCTGGTACCGCCACCGCATCGGCCAGCGGCAGGCCAAGGATAGAGGACGGCAAGAACTCCGCCGCGTTGACCACCAGCTTCATCCACTTGGCCGAACGGATGTCATCTTTGATCTCCACCTTGCCGGCATGGGCCAGGATTTCCGCAACCTCCAGCTCACGCCCGCGCGCCGCATCGTCGAAGGCCCCGATACCAAACCAGGTCCCCTCCGGGCCGGTCTGACGAGTAACCACGCCTGGCTCATACAGCCCCGCCGCTACCTCGATCACCGCGCCGATGCAGCGCTCCGGCGCCATGATCTCGGCCACGTCATCGATGGTCATGCCGTTTTGCAAGCCAACAGCCAGCCCGTCTGCCGCGACCAGCGGCTTTATCAGTTCGCATACCCAGCGCGTGTCGTAGGCCTTCACGCCAAGGAAGACGATGTCGAAGGGTTCGGTCATCGTAGCCAGGTCGCAAAGGTGGTACGCGCTGACGTCCGTGACGACCGTCTCCTCCGGCATCTCGACGCGCAGGCCGTTCGCGCGCATCGCCTCGACATGGGCCGGCCACTGATCGATCAGCACGACGTCGACGCCGCCGTTGATCATGTCCGCGCCGAAAGCCGCGCCGTTCGCGCCCGCGCCTAGTACGGCAATGCGTTTGTCGGTCATCGGATCATCCCGTATCTGCCCTCTCCGAAATTGCCGGTTCGGACCGTGCACTTTCAAGGCTCGTGTGACAGCATGTGCGCGCAAATGCGTTCGATCCACCCGTGAGAAGTCTCATGTCATTACCGACCGTTCCGAACATCTCCGCCCACGGCGCCGACATTCCCGCCATCGGCTACGGCACCATGCTGTTTCCCGAGCCCGAGAGCGCGGTCGGCCTGGTGGTACATGCGCTCGAGACCGGCTATCGCCACATCGATACGGCCCGCAAGTACGGCTCAGAACAATGGGTAGGTGAGGGCATCCGCGCCTCGGGCCTGGCGCGCGAGGACATCTGGGTCACGACGAAGGTGACGGAAGAGGATGCCAGGGCCGACGACTTCGCCCGCTCGGTCGAGACCAGCCTCGAGACGCTGGGCCTTGATTATGTGGACCTGCTGCTGATCCACTGGCCGCAGCCGCGCGTGCCGCTGGAAGAGACGCTCGGCGCGCTGGCGAAGGCGAAGCGCGATGGGCTTGCGAGCAACATCGGCGTGTCGAACTTCACCATCTCGCTGCTCGACGAGGCGATGGCCAAGTGCCCCGAGCCGATAGTCACCAACCAGATCGAGTACCACGCCTATATCCGGCAGGACCGGCTGATCGCCGCGTGCCGCAAGCACGGCATGCTCGTCACCTGCCATGTGCCGCTGGCGCGCGGTGCTGTGCTGGAGAACCCGGTCATTCGTGAGATCGCGGCGGCGCACGGCCGCACCCCGGCCCAGGTCGCGCTGCGCTGGCTGGTCCAGCAGAGCGATGTGGGCGTGGTGCCGCGCGCGCTGGAATTTTCCGAGATCGAGGAGAACATCGCGATCTTCGACTTCGCGCTGAGAGACGACGAGATGGCACGCATCGCCACGCTCCAGGATCGCAACCTGCGGGTCGTCGATCCCGCGGTGCGCCGCCCGGTCTGGGACGAAGGCTAGGCCCGGCCTTTAGTCCGCGTCGCGGAACAGCACGCCGCGCGCATACAGGTCCTCCACCGTGCTCCGGTCCATGCCGAGTAGCGCGTCGAGCACCTCTGGCGCGGAACTGCCGAACGGCGCGATCCAGTCACGCGCAGCGGCAGATGTATCGGGCATCGAGAAGGGCGGATTGGGCACCCGGAAAGACCCCGCCGCGTCGGACACGGTGGCAAACGCCTCACGATGGACCAGCTGGGGGTCGTCGAACAGCTCACGGATCTCGCGGTAGCGCGCACAGGGCACCTTGTTTTGCATCAGGATGCGTTCGCACTCCTCGGCCGTGCGACCCCCGGTCCAGGCCTCGACCAGCGCCATCAGCGCGGCATAGTTGCGGTTCCGGTCCGGGTGGGTGACGAAGCGCGGATCCTCGATCCATTCGGGCGCGTCCATCGCGCGGGCCATGTTCTCGAACGTCAGCTGGCCGCCGGGCGCCACCATCACGAAACCATCGCTGGCGCGCACCGGCCGGTAGTACCCGCGCGGTCCCTCGACGGGGTTCTGTTCGAGCTGGATCTCGTACACCAGCAGCCAGATCACGCTTTCCATCAAGGACACGTCTATGAAGCGGCCCGCACCGGTCCGCTCGCGCGCGAATAGCGCGGCGTTGATCGCACCAAAGGCCTGGATGGCGGCCATCACGTCGGCCAGGAAAAGCCCGACAAAGCCGGGTCGTGTCATCTCGGGCTGCTGGTCCATGAGCGCCATCTCGTAGCCCGAGGCCGCCTGCACCACCGGCGCATAGGCAGGATTCTGGGCATCCGGTCCGGTCTGGCCGAAACCCGAGATCGAGCAGTAGATCGTGTCGGAGCGCACGGCACGGATCGCCCCGTGGTCGAGGCCCAGCCGCGCCATCACGCCCGGGCGCGCATTCTCGACCACCACGTCGCAGTGGCGCGCGAGGTCGAGCGCAAGCGCCTTGCCGTCCGGCGACTTCAGGTCGATGGCGAGGCTGTGCTTGCCACAGTTGAGGTGGCCGTACACCGCGCTCTCGCCGTCGCGGATTGGGTTCGCGCGGCGGTTCTGTTCGCCGCCCGGCGGCTCGACCTTGATGATTTCGGCGCCCAGGTCCGCGAGCTGGCGCGTGCAGTAGGGGCCGGCCATCATAGTAGTGAAGTCCAACACGCGGACGCCGTCGAGCAGGCCAGTTATGGTCATGCGCCCACCTAGCGCAGCAGGTCGCGCGCGACGAGCATGCGCTGGATCTGGTTGGTGCCCTCGAAGATCTGGGTGACCTTGGCATCGCGCATCATCCTCTCGACCGGGAATTCCTTCATGTAGCCGTAGCCGCCGAGGATCTGCACTGCGTCGGTCGTCACCTTCATCGCCGCGTCGCTTGCCAGCGTCTTCACCATCGCCGACAGGCCGCCATAGCCGTCCATCTCGCCCCGGTCGTAGCGCGCCGTCACCTCGTAGAGGAGCGAGCGCGCCGCCGCGACCTGCATCGCCATATCGGCCATCATGAACTGCAGCCCCTGGAAATCCGAGATCGGCTTGCCGAACTGCTTGCGGTCCTTCGCGAACGCGACCGCCTGGTCGAGCGCGCCCTGGGCGATGCCCAGCGCCGAGGCGGACATGGCGGGCCGGTTGAACTCCATGCACTTCATGGCGATCGCGAAACCCTCGCCGTCGCCGCCGACCATGGCGTCGGCCGGTACGCGGACATCCTCAAAAAAGAAGTCGCAGTTCGGAGTCGCGCCGTTGTAGCCCATCTTCGCGTTCTTCGGCCCGCGCACGACCCCGGGTAGCCCAGTATCGACGATGAAGGCCGAGACGCCCTTCGCACGCGGCGCACCGTTCGTGCGCGCCAGCACAAGCACGTAGTCGGCGACGGGCCCGCAGGTCACGAAGATCTTATTACCCGTGATCAGCCAGTCGTCGCCGTCGCGCACGGCGCGCGTGCGCAGCGACGCAGCGTCGGAGCCCGCCTCCGGCTCCGACAGGGCGAACGCCACCAGGGTCCGACCCTCGGCCAGCATCGGGAAGTATTTCCGCTTCTGCTCTTCGCTTCCGCCAAACAGCAGCGGCAGCGCCATGCCGTTGCCGTTCTCGCCCACCATCACCGACAGCGACAGCGAATAACGCGCCAGCTCCTCGCGCGCGATGCACAGCTTGGTCAGCGAACCGCCCGGCCCGCCATACGCCTCCGGCACGCTCCACTGCAGCAGTCCCAGGTCGCCGAACTTAGGAATGATCTCCGCAGGGAACCGGTCCTCGTGGTCGATCTCATCGGCAATTGGCGCGACCTCCTGTTCGGCGAAGCGCCGCATCTGGTCGCGGAAGATCCGGTCGTCTTCCGAGAAGTGAATCGGGGTGAAGCTCATCGACAATCCATAACGCGTGTACCCATGGGCAGCAGGCGCGGGCCGTCCGCAGGGCGCACCGGGGTCAGCCGGCCAGGTTCTGTTCGAAGTAGGCGGCGTCCTCGGCCGACTGGGTCCAGCCTTCGTTGGTCGGCCAATCGACCTTGCGCGACACCATGTCGGTGCCGTAGCGCACGCGGAACAGCAGCGTGCGTTCCGGCCCGTTCGTGTACTCGTGGACCTCGCCCGGTGGGTGAACGACGAAGCCGCCCGGGCGCACCTCGACCTTGGTGTCGGGCGTCTTCATGATGCCGCCGCCCGAGAAGCAGAAATAGATTTCCGTGGCGTCGGGGTGGCAGTGATTGGGGCTGACCTGGCCCGGCTCCCAGCAGGCAACCGTGAAGTCGCCGTCGGCCTCCCGACCGAGAATCTTCTCGACGTGTTTCTTCGGGTCGAATTCCTGTTCGTCCTCGAGCGCGAATGCGTGCATGGCCAATCCTCCCGCCGACGCCTGTTCGTTGTTTCGCCGCAGCGTAAGGCAGCGCCTAGGGCCCCGGCAAGCGTGGCGCGGGTAATGGTTTGGCGGATATTCCTGAGGTGCCGTGGCGCGCCCGGGAAGATTCGAACTCCCAACCTCCTGATCCGTAGTCAGACGCTCTATCCAGTTGAGCTACGGGCGCTTCGCCAAAAGCGGGCGGACGCTAATCAAAAGGATTCCCGATTGCAAGACCACTTGTTCGCATTCACGAAAGAACCCGTGCGCGGGCGCGAAATATCCTCGCGCAGAGGGCTTGCAAAGTGGCCGCAATCCAGCCAAAACCCAGTTGCTGAATTTTAGCGTAATCGGTAACATGATGCGTAACTATTTGGCTATTCAGCCATTTTCGCGCTGCCGCCGCGGGGGCGGACCTTCAGGTAAGGACGGTGCAGGAGCACCTAGGGACAAGGGAGCGAATGATCAAAAAACGCACCTGGCCGGCAATTGCCGGCGCAGCGCTACTTTTGGCAGGCTGCGAATTCACTGACGACGCTCTTATCCCGTCCCTCACCGGCGAGGATCCAGCGGGCGGCAAGCGCGTTGAGATCCCTGCGAGCGCGGCGGAGAGCAACCGCGCGCCCACCTTTGGCACAGGTAATTTCGAACCCTCCGGCGTCACCACAGCACAGCCCACCGGCACCGAAGTGGGTCGCCGCGTGGACCGACTGCGTAGTGACTTAGAGCGCCTCCAACTTAGCGTCAGTAAAGCCAATTCTGAACTGCAGACCCGGCGTGCACAGCTAGTTTCAGACGCTCATCTGTATCAGGATCTAACCGCCAACATTCAGGCAAAGCTCCAGGTCGGCACGACCCCGGGCAATCCAAACCTGGTAAACGCCTGGACCCAGGCTCAGAAGGCGCTAGAACGCATAGCTGATAGCGGCGGTTTGATGAGCGAGCTGTCGAACAAGGTCGCCAATGACAGTTCGCTGGCCGCCTTCATTCTCGAATCCGTGCGTGCCACATATGGCCTAACCGGCGCGGTCGATGAAGACCACCGCCAGCTCGCCGTGCTGGAAGACGAGACCAACCGTACCGTTGTGCTAATCGACAGGCTTCTTAACGAGCTGAATAAGGACATCGCTCGCAAATCCAATTACCTCAGCCGTGAACGTGCGGACCTGACCGTGTTGTCGGTCGCCGTGAAGAATGGCGAACTGTTCGGCAGCAGCCTCGCGAACCGCGCCTATGGCACAGCCGGTCCTGCGCGCGGCGCTACGACCTTAGGCAACCTCGCGAACCGGCGCCCGCTGGTACTTATTCGCTTCGACCGACCGAACGTACCATATAAGGAGCCGGTGTTCTCCGCAGTCAGCGAGGCGCTCAACCGCCGTCCTGGCTCCGTCTTCGACGTAGTCTCGATCGTGCCCCAGAGCGGCGCACCCGCGCAGGTCGCGCTCAATGCAAACCAAGCGCGGCGCAATGGCGAAAAGGTGGTGCAGACGTTGCTAGAGATGGGTCTGCCTAGCGATCGCGTGTCGCTGAACTCTACGTCGAGCGGCCAAGTCACGAATAACGAGGTTCACATCTACGTTCGCTGACGCCGGTTTCGGGCAGGCGCGCGGGTGAACCTCGGTTCGCTCAATCCTTGAAGACGCCGCGCTCGTCGAGCGCGTGGTCGAACTCCTCGAGTTGCTTGGCCACGCGCTGATACATGTCCGCGGCCGGAACGCCGGTGAACAGTTCCAGCGCCTCGTCTACGGTGGCGGCGGCATACAGATGGAAGTTGCCCGCCGCGACGGCTTCAGCGACATCGTCATCGAGGATCAGGTTCACCGTGTTCGAGGCTGGGAACACCACGCCTTGGGTGCCCGTCAATTCCCCTGCTGCGATGCAGGCTCGGTAAAATCCTTCAGCCTTGTGACTCAGCCCGCCGATGGCCTGCACCTTGCCGCGCTGATTGACCGAACCCGTTACTGCGAGGTCCTGGCGCAGGGGCGCGCTCGCTAAATCCGACAGGATCGTCAGCACCTCCGCCAGCGAGGCGCTGTCACCCTCAACACCACCATAGCTCTGCTCGAAGGTGATCGAGGCGTTGAAGGACAGCGGCATCCGCCGTGCGAACAGCCCCGCCAGGAAGCCTTGGATCACCAGCGCGCCCTTCTGCTGGATCGGACCGCCCAGCATGGTCTCGCGCTCGATGTTGGTGACACCTCGCCGCCCAACCGAGGTGCGCGCAGTCACGCGTGACGGCGCGCCGAAGGAGTGATCGCCCGCGTCGCGGACCGTCAGCCCGTTGACCTGTCCCACCGCCGTTCCGCTCGTGGAAATCAGCACACCTCCGCGCCGGATCGATTCTTGAACCCGGTCTTCCATCCGCGCATTGCGAGTGCGGCGACTGGCAAGGGCGGCCTTCACGGCCTCGCGGTCTAGTTCCTTTCCGGCCCCGTCGTTGCGGGTATAGATCGCCTCGTTGACGATATCCTCCACCAGCTCGAAACGGGCCGTAAGCTTCTCGCGGTCGAAGGCCAGCCGCGACGCATAGCCCAGCAGGTAGTCGATCGCCTCGGGCGTGCAGGTCGTTCCCTCATGCTTGTTGGCGAAGCCCTGTAACAGGCCGATATAGGTCGCGAGATTTCCGGCATCCGCGTCCATCTCCGCGTCGATCTCGGCCTTCATCTTGAAGTAGGCTTGGAACTCCGGATCGATGGAAAAGAGGGTGTAGTACCAGCGCGGCGCGCCGACAATCACGACCTTCACGTTCATGGGCACCGGCTCCGGCTTCGGCGCACCGGCGATGGGCACGCCGCCCGCCCGGTACTGTTCCTGCATACGGATCACACCATCGCGCAGCGCGCCTTTCAGATGGCTCCAGCTATCGGCATAGGCGGCAATCGCCTCGGCGCGCAGAACCAGCACCCCGCCATTCGCACGGTGCAACGCGCCCGGCTGAATCAGCGAGAAATCCGTCTGCAGCACGCCATCCACTTGGCGGTACTCGATCCGGCCGAACAGGTTTTCATAGGTCGGGTTCGCTTCCAGCAAAACCGGCGGACCATTCACATCAGCATTATCCACCAGAAGATTTACTGCGTATCGATCTTCCGGCGTCGGCCGCGCGGGCACCGGCATGCCGGGATTCTGCGGCTCGCCGCCTTCCGAATCGCCCCGAAACAGATCGAGATTCTCAATCACATCGACCCGGAACCCGACCAGCCAGCGCGACAGGGAGGTGTGCGTCGAAAACTTCGCGTTGAATTCGTCGATCAGTCCGCTGACGGCCGTCTCCGCCACGTTGCGGTTGAGATCACGCACCTGCTCGGCCAGTTCGGTCTGGCGGCGAGCCGCGGTGCGGTTAACCTCGGCGAGCATGCCGCTGACGCGTTCGCCAGCCTTCTCCATCGTCTCGCGTTTCGCCGCCGGCAGCTCCATCACGTCGCGCGGCTTGCTGTCCTCGCCCAGTGCCATGGCTATGAGACCCTGCGGTGACTGGACCAGCGAAAGTTCCGCTTTCTCGGCCTCGGCACGCACCGCCTCGATCAGCTTTCCGATCTCCTCGCGCAGCGCGCGTTCCAGCTCGCTCAGGCGCTGTTGATACTCCTCACGCGAAAAGGCCTGGTGCAGCGCGAGACGAAGCTGCGGGATTAGGTCTGCCATGGCGTCACGGAACTTGCGCCCCTCGCCTGCCGGCAGACACACCGCCACAGGCTCATTGGTGTGCCGGAAATTGTTCAGGTACAGCCAGTCTTCCGGAGGGCCACCGCCGTTCACGGCCTGGTCCAGATACTCCAGCGTGGCCGTCATGCGCCCGCTACGGTCCTCACCGACCACGAACACGTTGAATCCCGGATCGCGCGCATGCAGCCCGAAATCTAACGCCTCACGGGCACGTCGATGGCTGGACAATGCAAACACCCGGGCATGGGTATCGATGCTGATCGCAGGCCGTTCAAATTTGGGAATTCCCACCTCGCAAGCCGGAATCTCGCGTACCGCCATGTCACTCTCCTCCAAGAGAGCCGGAACTATAGTAGATCCCGGTCACGGCGTCGCGGTGACATCATGTCCGTGACGGCCCTATACTCTTCATATGTCCGTTGGCCTTCGGAACCTAACCGGGCTATTTTTGGCTCTGTCGCTCATTGCACCGGCCACCGCCGAAGACCGGCGAGCCGCGATTGAGTCCGTGATCGAGGGTCAGATCGAGGCCTTCTCGCGCAACGACGGAGACGCGGCCTTCGCCTTTGCCAGTCCCGAAATCCAGCGCATGTTCGGCAACCCGGACCGTTTCATGGAGGCGGTGCGCGCGGGATTCGCGCCGGTGTACCGGCCCCGCAGCTATGCTTTCGAGCCACCCATCGTGGCTGACGGCCTACCCGCCCAGCCGGTCCGCTTGATCGGCCCGGACGGGCGGGGAGTCATCGCGCTCTACCGAATGGAAGAGCAGCCGGACGGAAGCTGGCGCATCGCCGGGGTGACGCTGCACCCTATCGCCGAGCGCGGGATCTGAACCTCTGTAATATTGCGCAGCGAGAAGCGCGGCGCTTTAATTCTGCCCCTGCCCAGCCGTCACTGGATGACACACCATGACCATCACACCCCACGATTTTCCTGTTTCCTGGGAACAGCTTCACCGCGACGCCAAGGCGCTTGCCTGGCGGCTCGCCGAACAGGGGCCCTGGGCCGGCATCGTCGCCATCACCCGTGGTGGCCTCGTGCCCGCCGCCATCGTGGCCCGCGAACTGGAAGTCCGCTTGGTCGATACCATCTGCATCTCGTCCTACGATCATCAAAGCCAGGGCGAACTGAACGTTCTGAAATCCATCGAGGGCGACGGCGAAAACATGCTGATCGTCGATGATCTGGTCGATACCGGCAAGACCGCGAAGATGGTCCGAGAGATGCTGCCCAAGGCACATCTTGCGACGGTATATGCCAAGCCCGCCGGGCGGCCGCTGGTGGACACCTTCATCACCGAGGTCAGCCAGGACACTTGGATTCATTTCCCCTGGGATCTGGGCTTGCAGTTTGTGCAGCCCATCGCGGCCAACCCCGAATCCTGAGTTCGCCTATCCACAGTAAAGCTTCCAGAAGGTCGCCACCGGGGAAGGTTCATTCCCTGGCCAGAAATCACTATGGTGCCGCCATGAGCGAACTGGCCGAGACGACGAACGACCTCCCCGAAATCCGCCTGCAGGCGGGCCGCCACAAGCGGGCCCGGCATGGGCACCCGTGGGTCTATTCCAACGAAATCGAGATGGATGCCGCCGCCAAAGCACTGCCGCCCGGCGGGCTGGTGCGTCTCTTCGATGCATCCGACCGCCCTCTCGGCGTGGCTGCCTTCAACCCGCACCCTCTGATTTCAGCGCGTATTCTCTCGCGCGATCCCGAGGCAGCCATCGGCCGGGACTTCCTGCGCGAAAGCCTCGAATCGGCGCGCGCGCTGCGCGATGCGCTCTACCCCGCGCCCTTCTACCGGCTGATCCATGCAGAGGCGGACGGCCTGCCCGGCCTGATTATCGACCGGTTCGGTGATGTCTGTGTGGTACAGGTAAACACCGCGGGGATGGAGGCGCTATCCGACGACCTGACCGCCGCGCTGCAAGACACGCTTTCACCAAAGACCATCGTCTTCCGCAACGACTCCGCCGTACGCCGGCTGGAGGGCCTGCCGCTGGAGACCCGGACCGTGGGCGCCCCGCTCGACGGGCCGGTCGAGGTTCAGGAGAACGGCGCGGTGTTCTTCGCCGACCCGCGCGAGGGCCAGAAGACGGGCTGGTTCTATGACCAGCGCGACAACCGCGCCTTCGCTGCAGCCCTCTCGGTGGGTAAGCGCGTCGCCGATTTCTATTGCTTCACCGGCGGTTTCGCCGTGACGGCCGCGATGGCGGGCGCCAGCGAGGTGCACGCCTTCGACCGCTCCCAGTCCGCGCTGGATTTCGCGGACCGCGCGGCCTCGGCCAACGGCGTGGCAGATCGCTTCACCACGACCAAGGGCGATGTGTTCCAGATCCTCCACCGCGCAGTGGAAGCGGGCGAGACCTTCGACGTGGTGATCGCCGACCCGCCTGCCTTCGTGAAATCGAAGAAGGACTACCAGGCGGGCATTCGCGGCTACCGTAAGCTGTTCCGGCTGGCCGCCCAGGTGGTCGCGCCAGGGGGTATTTTCCTAGCCGCGTCCTGTTCCCACCACGTCGATATGACGTCCTTCGGCGAGGTCGTTCGCCGGTCGCTGTCTGATGCGGGGCGCGGCGGGCGCATCCTGCGTTCGGCGGGTGCCGCCCCGGACCACCCGGTCCATCCCTTCCTGCCGGAGACCGGATACCTAAAGGCGCAAGTCCTGCAACTCAACTGAGTAGCCGCGGCCGGTAGTCCGGCTTCTCGGTCTAGTCCGCATCGGGAAAAGTCAAAGGGCTGGCGTGCGCGGTGATTACGAACCGCAGCCCGCCTTCTTGCGCGCCTGATATTTCTTGTAGGCGATGGGAAGCAGAGAAATCAGCGCCAGCGCGATCAGGGGCCCAAGGATCTCCGGTTTGAAGATGATGCCCAGATCGGGGTCCTGCCCCGCGTCGAGAACCGCGCCCAAGCCGTCGCCGACCGACGCAAAAACGAAGGCGGCCGGAATGATACCGATAAAAGTCCCGATCACATAGGTGAGAGTGGAAATTCCCAGAAAGGCCGGCACAAGATTGACCAGCCAGAACGGAAAAACCGGGATCAGCCGTAGGAACAGCAGGTAGCTCATCGCGTTCTCGCGAAATCCCTCTTCCATGCGCGCGAGGAACGGTCCGGCCCTGGCGCGAAGAAGATCGCCGACGGCCGTGCGCGCGATCAGGAACAAGGCCGTGGCGCCGATGGTCGCGCCCACCACCGCGATCAGCCCGCCGCCTAAGGTTCCGAACAGGAAGCCCGCTGCCAGGGTCATCACGGCTCCGCCGGGAAGCGAAAAGGCCACCACTACCGAATACAGGACGGCAAACCCCACCGCGGCCAGCAAACCGTTGTCGGCGACAATTACCTGCAATGCGCCGCGATGGTCGCGCAGGGCCTCAAGCGTGAAATAGGCATTCAGGTCGAGTGCGAAGAACCCGACCAACCCCAGCACAAGGATCGCGAGCGGGACCAGACGCCGCACGAGGCCCGTTTTTCGGGCCGGTGCAGCGGCGGCAGGCTCGGGTGTGCTCATCGGTACGGACCTTCTATGTTGTCGCCACTCTATATGGGCCAAGGCGGGGCACGGAACCACTCACCTGTGCGTGAGGATATTGCCCCGTTAACACCGCCAAGGCGCGTTGACTTCCAAGGCTTGAGCCCCTATACAGCCCGCCAAATTTAAAAGCCTTTGAAGGCAATGGAGAATTCGCGTGAAGCGGACCTTTCAACCCAGCAATCTGGTGCGCAAGCGCCGCCATGGTTTTCGTTCCCGTATGAAGACCGTTGGTGGACGGCGTGTTCTGGCACGCCGGCGTGCGCGGGGGCGCAAGAAACTCAGCGCCTGAACGACGATCGCGCGCGGTTCTCGGGCTGCGCCGGCACGACCATCGGGATATTCAGGACCATGACAGGATCGGCGGTTGAAACGGCGCCGAAGGCGAGGCAACGCCTGGTTCCGTCCGTTGCACGCCTGCCGAACAGGTCCGATTTCTTGCGCGTCGCGGCCAGCAAGCGCCGTTGGGCCGCGCTCGGGCTCGTGCTTCAGGTCGCTCCCCGCCCCTCGGATGCCCACGTTGGTTTCCATGACATGCGAGTCGGCTTCACCGCCACCCGCAAGATCGGCAACGCCGTGACACGCAACCGCGCACGGCGCCGGCTACGCGCCGCTGTGCGCGAGGTGATTCCGCCCGCAGCGCGCCCTGATCTGGACTATGTAGTGATCGCGCGCGCCGCCACAGCCGACCGCCCCTATGACAAGCTGGTCGGCGACCTGACGATCGCACTCCGCAAATGCGACGCGCTGGCCTCGGACAGAACCTCATGAGCCTTCTCACGCGCATCACTGTCCTGTTTTTGCGCCTGCCGATCGTATTCTGGCAGTGGTTCATTTCGCCTGTCCTCGGCCCGAACTGCCGCTACACGCCCAGTTGCTCGCACTACGCGGCCGAAGCGCTCGCAGTACACGGCCCGCTGCGTGGAAGCTGGATGGCCGCAAAGCGCATTCTTTCCTGCAATCCCTGGAGCGGAGCCGGTTACGACCCGGTTCCCCCGGCCTGCAATCACGATCACTTCAATCAAAGCGTGCACGAACACCGTACGCCCGTGTCACGCCCGAGGACCTGAGCCGCGATGGACCAGAAAAACCTTATTGTTGCCATCGCACTTTCGCTGGCCATCCTTCTCGGCTGGCAGTTCATGGTCGAAGGCCCTAAGCAGGAGGCCCGAAAGGCCGAACAGCAGCGCCAGGCCGAACTAGCCGGCCGCAGCCCGGGCTCTATTGGCGTGCCGAACGTCCCTGCATTCGAAAGCGGACAGGCCACCGAACCGGCAGCGCCACGCGAACGCGACGAGATTGTACGAGAATCCGCCCGGCTCGAGATCGACACGCCATCCATCCGAGGCTCTATCAATCTGACGGGTGGCCGGTTCGATGACGTCGTCCTGCGGAACTACCGTCAGACGACCGAGCCCGACAGCCCAAAGATCACACTGCTGTCGCCGCGCGGCACCGCGAACCCGTATTTCGCTGAGTTCGGCTGGCTGACCGGCAATGGCTCGGTCACGGGCGGCGGTAAAACAACCTGGACAAGCGATCAGGACAAGCTGACGAACACCTCGCCCGCGGTGCTCACGGCGCGGACCGATGACGGGCTGCTGCTGACGCGCACCATATCGGTCGATGAGCGCTACATGTTCACGATTACCGACCGGGTGCAGAACACCGGCAATGCGCCCGTGAACGTCATCCCCTTCGGTCGGGTAACGCGGGTCAACACGCCCGACACACGCGGCTTCTTCATCCTGCACGAAGGTCCCATCGGCGTGCTGGGCGAGGACCTGCACGAGATCGACTACGACGACCTGAAGGACGAACCTAGCAAGCCGCAAACCTTCCAGTCGACCGGCGGCTGGCTGGGCTTCACGGACACCTATTGGCTGACCGCACTGGTGCCCGAGAGTAACGAAAAGGTCGATGCACGCTTCCTCTACGACACGACGTCGTCAGGCGCAGATCTGTACCAGACCGACTTCCGCGGCCCGGCGGTGAACCTTGCACCCGGCGAAAGCGCGGAGGACATGCACCGTCTGTTTGCCGGCGCCAAGGTGTTTGAGGTCCTGAAGCGCTATCAGGAAGGTCCAGGGGAAGGCAAGCCGGGCGCAGAGGAACTCAAGATCGACCGCTTCGAACTGGCGATTGATTTTGGGTGGTTCTTCTTCCTAACGAAGCCCCTGCTCCAGGTGATCATCTATTCCGCCGACCATCTGGGCAATTTCGGCCTGGCGATCCTCCTGGTCACGGTCATCATCAAGCTGTTTTTCTTTCCGCTGGCGAACAAGTCCTACCGCTCGATGAGTGCCATGAAAGCACTGCAACCGAAAATGACCGAGCTGCGCGAAAAATACGCAGACGACAAGCAGAAGATGCAGCAGGAACTGATGGCGATGTACAAGCGCGAGAAGGTGAACCCGGTGTCGGGTTGCCTTCCGATCGTGCTTCAGATCCCCGTCTTCTTTGCGCTCTACAAAGTGCTCTTTATCTCCATCGAGATGCGCCATGCCCCCTTCTTCGGCTGGGTACAGGATCTGTCGGCCCCCGATCCTCTGAACATCTTCACGCTGTTCGGGGCGGTAGACTGGGTTGTTCCATTCGGCCTCACCCTGGGAGTCTGGCCGATCCTGATGGGCATCACCATGTTCGCTCAGCAGAAGCTAAACCCGGCACCCGTGGATCCGGTCCAGGCAAAGATCTTCCTGCTGATGCCGGTGATGTTCACGATTTTCCTGGCAAGCTTCCCGGTCGGCCTGGTGATCTACTGGACCTGGAACAACCTGCTCTCGATTACCCAGCAATACGTCATCATGCGACGTATGGGAGTCGCGGTCGGCGGGGGCAAGTCCGAGCCCAACGCCAAAGAAGAATGACCCGTGGCAAAGGCCACCCCAGATAACGATGCTGCTGCGGATGCTGCGCGCTACCTGTTCGCACAGGACTGCACCTTCGTGCGCGGGGTTGCGAAGCTGGAAGACCTGCCGCCGCCGGGCTTATCGGAAGTGGCATTTGCCGGGCGCTCGAATGTCGGCAAATCGAGCCTTCTGAACGCGCTGACTGGCCGCAAGACACTGGCGCGCACCAGCAACACGCCCGGGCGCACCCAGGAACTGAACTTCTTCGACCTGGCCGGCCGGCTCATGCTGGTCGATCTGCCGGGTTACGGCTATGCCCGCGCGTCCAAGACCGACATCAAACGCTGGAATTCTACATTGCGCGACTACTTGCGCGGCCGCCCCAACCTGCAGCGACTCTGCCTGCTGGTGGATTCACGCCACGGCCTGAAGGCGGGCGATGAAGAAATGATGGAGATGCTCGACCAATCCGCCGTTGTCTATCGCGTGATCCTGACCAAGACGGACAAGCTGAAGGCCAGCGAGTTGAAGGCCTGCGCCGAGGCGGTCATGAAGGCGCTCACGGACCACCCCGCCGCCCTGCCCGAGCCGATCCTGACCAGCGCCCGCAAAATTAGCGGCATCGCCGAACTACGCACGGATCTGGCCGCGCTGGCGGATGCCGCCTGAGTTACGATAGATTCCAAGACAATCCCGCCCCGCGTTATAAGAACGGATAGACCCATGGGTTCTGATAGCACGCCAACCCCCGAAGAATCGCTTGCAAAGGCCGGTGTCCTAGCTGAAGCACTGCCGTATATGCGGCGCTTTTCCGGGCAATGCTTCGTCATCAAGTATGGCGGTCACGCCATGGGCGATTCCTCGCTAGCTGCCGATTTCGCGCGTGACGTCGTACTGCTCAAGCAGGTCGGCATCGACCCAATCATCGTGCATGGCGGCGGCCCGCAGATCGGAGCCATGCTCGAGCGCCTGAAAATCAAGTCCGAGTTCATCGACGGCCTGCGCGTGACCGACGCCGAAACCGTCGAGATCGTCGAGATGGTCCTGTCTGGATCGATCAACAAGCAGATCGTCTCCGCAATCAACACGGCCGGCGGACGAGCCGTCGGCCTGTCGGGCAAGGACGGTAACTTGATGTCGGTGCGCAAGCTACGCCGCACGCAGCGGGAGACCGATTCCAATATCGAGAAAATTCTCGATCTTGGCTTTGTTGGAGATCCCTCGCACGTCGCCTCGGACCTGCTCGAGAGCCTGACCAAGGCCGACATCATTCCGGTGATCGCGCCCATCGGCGTGGGCGAGGACGGCGCGACCTACAACGTCAATGCCGACACGGCGGCCGGTGCGGTGGCATCGGCAGTGGGCGCCGCGCGCCTGCTCATGCTCACGGACGTGCCCGGTGTGCTGGACAAGACAGGCGAACTAATCGCCGATATCGGGGTGGAACAGGCCCGCGCGCTGATCGCCGACGGTACGATTTCCGGCGGCATGATCCCCAAGGTGGAAACCTGCATCGAGGCGGTCGAGAACAACGTCGAGGCGGCCGTCATCATGGACGGCCGCGCGGCGCATTCCCTACTCATCGAAATTTTCACCGAGCATGGGATCGGCTCGGCGATCTGGGCGCCCTGACCGCCAGGCGCAGGCCGGGCAGCAAAGGTAATCTCGCCTGACGGGTCGAGTTCAAGTAGCAGATCCTCGCTGCAGAAGGCGGGAACGACGAAACGGTCACGCTCGATTCGCAGGTTTTCGGTGCTGGTGCGCTTAGCCGACGAAAGGGTCAGTTTGTCCGGAGACCCGCCCAAAACCCTATTCTTCATGGCCGGTAGGGGCGGATTGCACACAGCCGTGCTCGTTTGAATTATAGGGGATGTCCGGTTAATGAAGGGTTATTGGCCTGGGCCTTCCGGCTAGGCCGGACCCCCGTATTTGTGCGGATTTGAAATGACAAAGCCCGTCGAGACCTTGCACGAGACCGAAACCTGGGTGTTCGATCTGGATAACACGCTGTATCCGGCATCCTGCGGGCTAATGGCGGCCGTCTCGACCCGGATGACAGGATTTGTCGCCGAACTGCTCAAGCTGGCCCATGACGACGCGCTGGTGGAGCAGAAGCGCATGTTCCGCGAACACGGCACGACGCTGCGCGGACTGATGAACGACCACGGCGTCGATCCCCACGAATTCATGGATTACGTCCACGCCGTGGACTACTCGATGGTCGGCGCGAATCCGCGCCTCAAGACCACGCTGGCGCGCCTTCCCGGCCGCAAGGTCGTGTACACAAACGCCTCGGCCGACCATGCCATGAAGGTTCTGGCCGAACTCGGCGTGGCCGATCTGTTCGACGGCATCTTCGATGTCATCGCCGCGGGCTATGTGCCCAAGCCCAACCCCCAGCCCTATGCAATCCTGGCCGAACGCCACGGGATCGACCCCCACAGGGCGGTAATGCTGGAAGACATGAGCGCGAACCTCGCGCCCGCCGCGGCCATGGGAATGACCACGGTGTGGGTGCGCCACGACACCGACAACGCCCCGGACTGGGCTGCGCCGGAAGCCGACTGCGACTATGTCCACCACGAAACGGACGACGTCCTCGCCTGGCTGGAATCCGTGGCGCAGCACGCCTGATCGGCACGAGAAACAGGCCCTGCCGGGCCGTTGACATCCAGGGTGCTGCGCCGCCATCTTCGCGCGCGCCCGATTACGAGAACCCACAGGAACGAAGAATGAGCACCAGCGACCTGCAATCCGCCATCGAAGCCGCCTGGGACGCCCGCGAGTCCCTCTCGGCCAGCACCACCGGAATTCACCGCGAGGCGGTCGAGGATGCGCTCGCACAGCTCGACAGCGGCGCCCTGCGCGTGGCCGAGAAGAGCAGCGGCGACTGGGTCGTCAATGAGTGGCTGAAGAAGGCCGTGCTGCTATCCTTCCGCCTGAACGACATGGAAGTTATTCCCGGCGGTCCGGGCACCAACACCGCGTGGTGGGACAAGGTCCCGTCCAAGTTCGCCGCTTGGGGAGCGAAGGAATTCGGCGCGGCCGGATTCCGGGCGGTCCCGAACGCCATCGTCCGCCATTCGGCCCATATCGCGCCGGGTGTGGTGCTGATGCCCAGCTTTGTGAACCTGGGGGCCTATGTCGATAGCGGCACCATGGTCGATACCTGGGCCACGGTCGGCAGCTGCGCGCAGATCGGCAAGAACGTGCACCTGTCCGGTGGTGCAGGCATCGGCGGCGTGCTGGAGCCCCTGCAGGCCAACCCGGTCATCATCGAGGACAACTGTTTCATCGGCGCACGGTCCGAGGTCGCGGAGGGCGTGATCGTCGAGGAAGGCGCCGTCCTGTCCATGGGCGTCTATCTCGGCGCGTCCACCAAGATCGTCGATCGCGAGACCGGCGAGGTCCACACCGGCCGCGTACCGTCCTATTCGGTGGTCGTGCCCGGCTCCCTGCCCGGCAAGCCCCTGCCCGACGGCGACCCGGGCCCGAGCCTCTACTGTGCCGTGATCGTGAAGCGCGTGGACGAACAGACCCGCGCCAAGACATCGATCAACGAATTGCTGCGCGACTGACGCCCGAACCATGTCCCTGACGGACGACCCGATCGCGCTGTCCCAGGCGCTCATCCGCTGCCCCAGCGTCACCCCAGCCGATGCGGGCGCTCTGGGCGTTCTGGCCGGTGCGCTGGAGGACATCGGGTTTACCTGCCACCGGCTGCGCTTCTCTGACGAGAACACGCCGGATGTCGAGAACATGTATGCACGCCTCGGCAACGGCGGGCCGAACTTCTGCTTTGCCGGCCACACCGATGTCGTTCCTGTCGGCGACGCGGCGGACTGGTCGCAGGATCCGTTCTCGGGCGACGTCACGGACGGCGTGTTACACGGGCGCGGCGCTGCCGACATGAAGAGCGCGATCGCGTGCTTCACCGCAGCCGTCGCGAAGCTCGTGGAACGCCACGGCGCGCCGGACAACTGGGCCACGCCCGGCTCCATCAGCCTGCTTATCACCGGCGACGAGGAAGGCCCCGCCGTCAACGGCACGCGCAAGGTGCTGGAATGGCTGGCCGAACGCGGCGAACAGCTCGACGCCTGCATCGTCGGCGAGCCGACCAACCCTGAAGCGCTGGGCGACATGATCAAGATCGGGCGGCGCGGCAGCACCACTGGCGATGTGGTCGTCCACGGCACCCAGGGCCACACCGCCTATCCCCACCTGGCGGACAATCCGGTCCATCACATGGTGCGGATGCTGGGCGCGCTCACCGCCGCCCCCCTGGACGAGGGGACCGAGCATTTCCCGCCGACGACGCTACAGATCACCACGGTCGATGTGGGCAATCCGGCCAACAACGTGATCCCGGCCCGTGTCGCGGCGACCTTCAACATCCGCTTCAACGACCTGCATTCCTCCGACAGCCTCGCCGCCTGGGTGCGCGAGACCTTCGACCGCGAGACCGCCGGCACGAACGCGCGCTACGACCTGTCCTTCCGGGTCACCGGGGAGGCCTTCCTGACCCCGCCGGGCCCGTTCAGCGATACGATCTCTGATGCTGTCAAGAAGGTAACGGGCCGCAGGCCCGATCTCAGCACCACAGGCGGTACGTCGGATGCGCGGTTTATCAAGGATTTCTGCCCGGTCGCGGAGTTCGGGCTGGTCGGCCAGACCATGCACAAGGTCGATGAACGCGTGGCGACCAGTGACATCGAGCAGCTCACCGAAATTTACCTCGCGGTCCTCGAGACCTATTTTAAGCTCTCGGACTGAACGGAACGGGAGCGCGACAGCGCGTCATGACACTCCTAGAGGCCGCCAACGGCATGTTCGGTGCCTGGCGCCTGCTGCACTTCGACCGGACTGGTCTTCAGTATTTCGGCACGACCCCCAGGGCGTTCTGGAACTCATTCTGGGCCGCCGCCATCGTCGTGCCGGGCGAGGCCATCGGCGTCATGCTGCTCGGCTCCGCCGACCAGCCCGAAATAAACACCGCCGACCCGCTGCATGCGCTGTTTGTCTTTATCGCGCTCTATGGACTGTTCTGGCTGCTGTTCCCGCTGGTGATGTCCACGATCACGGAGACCATGCAGCGCGGGGAGCGCTTCGTGCTGTTCATCGTCGCGTGGAACTGGGCCCGCGTGGTCCGTCTCGCGATACTGCTGCCGGCCTTGGTCATCCTCTCTGCCGAGGGCACTTCGACACCCGGCTGGGGCGTGGCGATCTATGCCGCAGCAACGATGTTCTCACTCATCTATGCTGGTTTCGTCGCACGCGCGGCGCTCGACACCACCCGTATTTCCGCCGGGATGGTGGTCGCCGTCGAGATCGGCCTGTTCGTGGGTCTATGGATCGGGGCCAATGCGCTGACGGCCTGAGCCGAACAGACGCATTCAGGAAGGATTGTCCATCTCTGTAGCCCAATTCGGGCGGAGTGCCGCAAGCCCCGAGACGAGCAACAGCGCAGCACAGCCGGCCACACAAAACGCCAGCACCAGCAGCACCACGCCCGTCAGAAGGTAGAATTTCGCACGCCAGCCGAACCACTCGAAGATATACCCGCCGATCACCGGGCCGATGGCCGGGACCAGCGCGATGGTCATGCCGTAGAGAGCGAAGACCTTCGCCGATTCCTCGGAACGATAAAGATTGCCGATGACCGCGAGCACCACCACGGCTTCCACACTTGCTGCCGCCCCCATCAGGATACGCCCGGCCAGGAGCTGGTCGATACTCTGGGCCAGCGCCGCCCCCAGCACCGTCAGCGCGAAGGACGCCATGCCGGTGATAAAGACCGCCCGGCGGCCGAACCGGTCGCTCAGCGGCCCCCAGAACAGCTGGGCAATCGCGAAGGACGCCATGTTCAGCGCCATGGTGAGCTGGACCCTCTCGGCGTCAGTGCCGAAATAGGCCGGCAGGTGAGGCAGCGACGGTGCGTAGAGGTCGGTCGAGAGGATCGACGCGCCACCCGCCGCGATCAGGATCAGCAGGATCAGGCGCGACGGCCGGACCCCGTTCGATGTGCCGGACATGTCAGTAATCGACCGCCGTCAGGTACAAGCCGCAGGCCGGCGCGGTCGGCCCCGCCGCCGCACGGTCCCGCGCGGCCAGCGCGTCCGCCACATCCGCGTCGCCCCAGCGCCCCTTGCCCACAAGTTCCAGCGTGCCGACCATGTTGCGCACCTGGTGATGCAGGAAAGACCGCGCCGAGGCCTCGACGACGATCACTTCACCTTCTCGGCGCACAACAAGGCGGTCGAGGGTCTTCACCGGCGACTTCGCCTGGCAGATCGACGCCCGGAAGGAACTGAAGTCATGCTCGCCCACCAACACCTGCGCGGCATCGTGCATGGCGTCCGCATCGAGCGCCGTCGGCACCCACCATTCCTGCGTGCGGGTCACGGTGGGGCGCGGGCGGCGGTTGCGGATCAGATAACGGTAGTGCCGCCCGGTCGCCGAAAACCGCGCGTGGAAGTCCTCGTCCACCTCGACCGCGTCGAGAATCACGACCGGTTCATGGCGCAGGAAATGGTTCAGCGCATCGCAGACCGTGTCCGCATCGGTCTCGCGACCAATATCGAAATGGGCGACCTGCGCCAGCGCGTGGACACCCGCATCGGTCCGGCCCGCACCCTGCACCAGAATCTCCTCGCCGCAGAATTCCCGCAGGGCCGATTCCAGCGCCGCCTGGATCGACGGCCCGTTGTCCTGCCGCTGCCAGCCGACATAGGGCGTGCCGTCGTATTCCACGGTGATCCGGTAGCGGCTCATTGGAAGCGCGCGCCCTCCGCCACCGGCGTGCCGCGCAGGAAGGCATCAGCGTCCATCGCCGACTTGCCCGCACGCTGGACCCGCGCAAGACGCAGCGCCCCGGCCCTGCAGGCCACGGTGAGGCGGTCGTCCAGCACGGCGCCCGGTGCGCCCGATCCGTCCACGACATCGGCGGCGAGAACCTTCACCCGTTCGCCGTCGAGTTCGCTCCATGCGCCCGGCCAGGGCGCAAAACCCCGGATGTGGCGCTCGACCTCGGCGGCGTCCTGCGCCCAGTCGATGCGCTCCTCGCCGCGCTCGATCTTGGCGGCATAGGTCTCGCCGCTTTCCGGCTGGGGCACGGGCGTGATCGCACCCGCCTCCAGTCCCGCCAGCGCCTCGACGATCAGCCGCCCGCCCAGCGCTGCCAGTGCGTCGTGAAGGTCGCCCGCCGTCGTCTCCGGGGTGATGGCAATCGCTTCGCGCAACAGTTCGGGTCCGGTGTCGAGGCCCTCGTCCATCTGCATGATGGTCACGCCGGTCTCAGCATCGCCCGCCAGCAGCGCGCGCTGGATCGGCGCGGCCCCGCGCCAGCGCGGCAGGAGCGAGGCATGGATGTTGATGCAACCTAGCCGCGGCGCATCGAGAATGGGCTTCGGCAGGATCAGGCCATAGGCCACGACCACCGCGGCATCGAGGTCCAGCGTGGCAAAGGCCGCCTGGGCGTCCTCGTCCCGCAAGGTTTTCGGGGTGCGCACCTCAACACCATCGGCGGCCACGCGCTCATGCACCGGCGAGCGGCGCTCCTTCTGACCACGGCCCGCGGGGCGCGGCGGCTGGGTATAGACGCACACGATCTCGTGCCCGGCGGCGCGGAGCGCGCCATACGCGGGCACGGAGAAATCCGGCGTTCCCATGAAGGCTATGCGCATTGTCTCACCGCGTCGTCAGCCGCACCGGACCGGCACGGCGAAGTTTCAGGCTACCTGCTGACGCTTCAGCTTCTTCATCTTGCGCAGGATCATGTTGCGCTTGAGCGGCGTCAGGTAGTCGATGAACAGCACACCGTCCAGATGGTCGATCTCGTGCTGGATGCAGGCCGAGAACAGGCCCGACGCCTCGACCTCCTGCTGCACGCCCTCGGGGTCCAGATAGGTGCACCGGATATCGCGATGGCGTGTTACCGGGCCGTACTGGTCCGGGATGCTCAGGCAGCCTTCCTCGGATTCGACCATTTCGTCCGAGCGCCAGACGATTTCAGGGTTGATCATCTGGTAGGGCCGCGGATCCTCGCCCTCACGGGCCACGTCGCACACGATCAGGCGGCGCGTATCAGCCACCTGCGGCGCGGACAGGCCGATACCCGGCGCGGCGTACATCGTCTCCAGCATATCGTCCAAGCGCGCGCGCACATCCTCGCCGATGGTCTCGACGGGTGTACAGACCTGCTTGAGCACCGGATCGGGTGCAATGACAATCGGCAGTCTTGCCATGTCGGAAAACTCTCAAACCGCTGGAATTTCGGGTGTTTCGTGGCGATAGGTATGGTCTCGCAGCGCCCACGTCAAGCACACGCGACTCTGCCATGCCTGATAGGATGACCATATGGATGCATCTCTCCTCATCGCCGTCGTGATCGGCGTGGCCGGGCTGCTCGCGCTCGGCGCCGCTGTGCTGGTCCTCATGCGCCGCAGCGACGGCGGACAGCAGCAGGTCGCGGCGCTGGGCGAGCGCCTCGCCCAGATGACCGAGACCCAGGCCGCCCAGCAGGCCCAGCTCGCCCAGACGCTGCAGGCCCAGGAACGCACGCTGGCGAAATCCGTGGACGAGCGCCTGCAGCAGCTCACCGGCAAGATCGACGCCACGCTCCAGAAGACCGACAAGAACCAGAAGACGGTCCTCGACGAGTTGAAGGAACGGCTGGTCCGCATCGACACGGCCCAGAAGAACCTGACCGACCTGTCCTCGCAGGTGGTGGGGCTTCAGGAGATCTTGTCCAACAAGCAGGCGCGCGGCGCCTTCGGCGAGGTGCAGCTTCAGGACCTCGTGGAATCCGTCATGCCGCCGGGCAGCTATTCCTTCCAGGCGACCATCGGCGACGGCAAGCGCGCCGACTGCCTGCTCGACCTGCCCAACCCGCCGGGTCCGATGGTAGTCGATGCCAAGTTCCCGCTGGAAGCCTGGCGGATGCTGCAGGAGGCCAGGTCGGACAGCGAGAAGACCGAGGCGGCCCGCGCCTTCCGCCGCGACGTGGCGGCCCATGTGAAGGCGATTTCGGAGAAGTACATCGTGCCCGGCGAGACCGCCGACGCGGCGCTGATGTTCCTGCCGTCGGAAGCCGTCTATGCCGAACTGCACGCCAATTTCGGGGATTCGGTGGACGCCGCCCACCGGGCCAAGGTGTTCATCGTCTCCCCCACGACACTGTGGGCGCTGCTCAACACCATGCGCGCCGTGATGAAGGACGTGCGTATGAAGGAGGCCGCGGGGATCATCCAGAAGGAGGTCCTGACCATGCTCGAGGACGTGGACCGCCTCGACAAGCGCGTCGGCCATCTCGAGAAGCATTTCGAGCTGGCCGAGAAAGACATCCGCGAGATCCGCACCTCCTCGGACAAGGTGAAGTCACGCGGCACGAAGATCCAGGACATCCAGCTCGAGGACGGAAACGCCTCGGCCATCGAGGACGCGGTAGAGGATTCCTTCAGCGAACCGCCACGCCTCCGCACGGTCGAGTAAGCGTCTAGACCTCCCGCCGGCTTCGAAGCGCCGCGGTGAGGGTGCCGTCGTCCAGATAGTCCAGTTCGCCGCCCACAGGGACGCCATGGGCCAGGCGCGAGATTTTCACGCCCGCGCCTTCCAGCCGCTCTGTGATGTAGTGGGCCGTGGTCTGCCCTGCGACGGTGGCGTTGGTGGCGAGGATCACCTCTTCCACCTGCGCGGATCGCGCGCGGTCCACCAGCTTGCCGATGTTCAGGTCTTCCGGGCCGACACCGTCCAGCGCCGACAGGGTGCCGCCCAGCACATGGTACTGGCCGCCAAAAGACGCCGTGCGCTCCAGCGCCCACAAATCTGCCACGTCCTCGATCACGCAGATGACGGAGCGGCCGCGCTCCTCGTTGATGCAGATGCGGCAGGGATCGACCGTATCGACATTGGCGCAGTTCGAGCAGGTGCGGATCGATCGCGCCGCCGATGCCATTGCCTCGGCCAGCGGCTGCATGAGCTGGCCCGGCCGCTTGATCAGGTGCAGCGCCGCGCGGCGTGCCGAGCGTGGCCCAAGGCCGGGCAGCTTGGCGAGCAGGTCAACGAGGCGCTCGATTTCAGGTGTGGACATACGCGCAGTGCCGGAGGGGTGGTCAGGCGCCGAACGGCAGGTTCATGCCCGGCGGCAGGTTGAGCCCGCCTGTGAGTTCGCGCATCTCCTCGGCCATGCGTTCTTCCGCCTTCTTCTTGGCGTCGGCATGGGCCGCGACGATCAGATCCTCGACGATCTCCGCCTCGTCGCCGTTCAGCAGCGAGGGGTCAATCTTCACGCCCTTGAGCTCGCTCTTGCCCGACAGGGTGACCGTCACCATGCCGGCGCCGGCGCTGCCCTCGATGGTCATCTCGGCCAGGCGCTCCTGCATCTCGGCCATCTTGGCCTGCATTTCCTGCGCCTGCTTCATCAGGTTGCCAAGGTTCTTCATTCGTCGTCGTCCTCGATCTCGATGGGTATGCCCCCGCCGGGCATGTCGTCCGTCAGGTTGTCGCGCGCCACCACGCGTTCGATCTTCGCGCCGGGGAAGGCTTCCAGTGCCGCGCGGACGACCGGGTTCTCCGCCGCCTGCTGGTGGGCCGCGTCTTTCGCCATGAGCTCCTGTTCGGCCAGCGTCGGCGCGCCCTGCTCCTGGGACACGCTGACCTGCCAGTGATTGCCACACCAGGCGCGCAGGAAATTCAACACCTGCCCCGGCAGATCGCGCGGCGCATCGGCGGCGGGGCGGAACTCCAGCCGCCCGGGCTCATAGGAGACCAGATGCACATTGGCGTGCAGGTGGTTGCGGACTTGGATTTCGCGCCGCGTCGCGAACAGCGCAACCAGCGCGGCGAAGTTCGGCGGGTCCTCCAGCGTGGTCGCGGCCGCCTGCTCGGGCATGAGCGCCGGGGCTGATTCTTCTTGCGGTGCGGCCTGCACCCGCGCACCCCCACCGGCAATAGCCTGTGCGCCACCGCCCGGCGGCGCCGACGGGGCAGCACCCTGCGGCGGGGACTGCGGCGCGGCGGCTTCGCCGCCTTCGAGCTTCTTCACGATCTCGGCAGGCGGCGGCATGTCGGCGGCGTGCGCCAGACGGATCAGTACCATCTCCGCCGCAGGCAAAGCCGACGGCGCACGCTGCACCTCGCCCACACCCTTCAGCAGCATCTGCCAGGCGCGCGACAGCACGGCGACGCCCAGCTTCTCAGCCATCTCGCGCCCGCGCGTGCGCTCCATCTCCGACACGGCGGGATCGTCGGCAGCCTTGGGCACCAGCTTGACCCGCGTGATCCAGTGGCTGAGTTCCAGCAAATCCTGCAGCACCGACAACGGATCGGCGCCCGCGTCATACAGCGTACCCAGACCATCCAGCGCATCTGCGGTGCGCCCAGCCATCACCGCCTCGAAGATATCCAGCACCGCGCCGCTGTCTGCGGTGCCGAGCATGGCGCGCACGTCTTCCTCGCGCGCCACGGCCCCGTTCGAGCAATGGGCGGAAATCGTCTGGTCGAGCAGCGACAGCCCGTCGCGCACCGAGCCGTCGGCGGCGCGCGCGATCAGGCGCAGCGCACCGTCTTCCAGCTCCGCGCCCTCGGCCTTCGCGATGCCCGCGAAATGCGCCATCAGCTCATCGGCACGCACCCGGCGCAGATCGAAGCGCTGGCAGCGCGACAGCACGGTGACGGGCACCTTGCGGATTTCGGTGGTGGCGAAAATGAACTTCACATGCTCGGGCGGCTCTTCCAGCGTCTTCAGCAGCGCGTTGAAGGCCTGTGTCGAGAGCATGTGCACCTCGTCCACGATATAGACCTTGTAGCGGCCGAAGACCGGGCGGTAGCGCACGCCGTCGAGAATTTCGCGGATGTCGTTCACACCCGTCCGGCTGGCCGCATCGACCTCGATCACGTCCGGATGGCGGTCCTCGGAAATCGCGATGCACTGTTCGTCGTTCGGGTCCGGGTCGATGCTGGGCCCGTCGCCGGCGTTCAGGCACTTGGCGATGATGCGCGCGGTCGTGGTCTTCCCCACGCCACGCACGCCGGTCAGCATGAAGGCATGGGCCACCCGGTCCAGTTCGAACGCGTTGGTGAGCGTGCGGACCAGCGCTTCCTGACCGATCAGTTCCGAAAAATTCTGGGGCCGGTATTTCCGGGCTAGGACCTGGTAGGCCTCGGCATGGGCTGTGTCAGGTGCGGGTGCAGCCGCCGGTTCCGCGGCGACAGGCGCAGCGAGTTCGGAGGCGGGAGCAGCGGGTGCCGGCTCCGGCGCAGGTTCCGGCTCGGCCTCTGGCGGCGGCGCATCCAGAAACGACGCCTGATTGGGATCGTCTATGGTCGGGCTGCCGTCGGCCGACTCATCCGGCTCCGCGTCGTGCGGTTCGCCGGGCTGGTCCTCGAAGTCGGCAGTCATGAAGTGCGATCGCTTCCCGGGGATGGGTCAGGAATTCGGAATAACCGATTCGGTGTCTGAAGTGGGAGACCGGTTGATACGACCCAGGCGAAACTCGTTACGGCTGCTTCCTTCCGGACCTGACCGGGTTGGCGAGATGCCTGTCCGCCCGGCCTCCCAAGCTCAGTATATCAGAACCCGCACCCTGATAAACAAGGCGGCGGGCAATCCGTCACACGGCTTTCCACAGGCACATGGGTATGACAATTTACGCGCCATTCCGAAATCTACATGTCCCGGTGCCATGAACCGCCGCAATTTCTATTCAAGCGAATACCTCGACCGCGTTTCGCACCTGCGCAACGACGCCGACTGGCTGCGCGAGGCGCTGGCCAGCACGACCAGCCGGCTGCTGCCGGTCTGGCAGTCCAACAATCTGATTCGCGGTGAGGACAATGTAGAGCCCGTCGAGCTCGACATCACCCAGATCGAGGTCCTGCGCGGGGACGGCGAACCGGTCCTGCTGGGGCTGGTGGAGGGAACCGCCTATTTCACCCTAGACGTCAGCCATATCGAGGACCCACATGAGCACGAGATACTGGGCGCGGCGGGCGTTTTCGAGGATCTGCGCAAGGTTGGGCCTTACATAGCGCACCGGCAGGGCAACCTTCTCGCCTATGCGCGCGGCATCAACTACTGGCACCAGCGCCACCGCTTCTGCGGGGCCTGCGGTGCGCCGACCCGCAGCCAGGCCGCCGGCCACCAGCGCCGCTGCACCGACGCGTCCTGCAATGCTGTGCATTTCCCGCGCACCGACGTCGCCTGCATCATGCTGGTCTATCACGGCGACCGGATCATCATGGGCAAGGCCCCACGCTTCCAAGGCCGCATGCAGTCGGTGCTGGCCGGGTTCCTGGAGCCGGGCGAGACGCTGGAGGATTGCGTTGCGCGTGAGGTCTATGAAGAAGTCGGCGTACGGGTAACCGATGTCAAATACCAGCACTCCCAGCCCTGGCCCTTCCCGGCCTCGATCATGGCCGGATTCCGCGCCCGCGCGCTGGACACGGAGATGACCATCGACGAGACGGAACTGCTGTCCGCCGACTGGATGTCGCGCAACGAAATGAAGGCGATCACGCCGGATTCGCCGGTGCAGCTTCCGCGCCCGGATTCGATTGCCCGCCGGCTTATTGAGGAATGGCTGGCCGAAGGCTGAGCTATCTCGCGAAAGTTGACCCTATCGTCATGGCCGGATTTATTCCGGCCATCCAATTCGGTGTACCACGCTTATACGTCAAAGGAACCGATAGACGTGGATGCCCGCAACAAGATCGGGCATGACGCCCTTGTTGGAAGCATGATACGGGCTACTGTCGGCGGAAGTCGTCCGCCGGATAGACGCCCAGCACGCGTACATTTTTCGAGAAATAGTCCAGTTCCTCGAAAGCCTGCGCGACGTTGGCCTGGGCGGGATGACCTTCGATCTCCGCGTAGAACCGCGCGACCGAGAACTTCTCGCCCGAGATATAGCTTTCCAGCTTGGTGATGTTCACGCTGTTGGTCGCGAAGCCGCCTAGCGCCTTGTAGAGCGCGGCGGGAACCGAACGCACCTCGAAGATCAGCGAGGTCATGGACGGTCCGCCATGCGGGTCGGGATCGCGGCGCGCGCGCGACAGCACCACGAAGCGCGTGGTGTTGCCGATGCGGTCCTCGAAGCGCGAACGCAGAACCTGTAGGCCATAGATTTTACCGGCCAGCGGCGGCGCGAGCGCCCCGATGGTGGGGTCGTTCAGCTCCGCGACTTCCTGAGCCGAGCCCGCCGTATCGGCGCGGGCGCGTGTCGCCACGCCCAGTTGGCTGAGCTGCTCGCGGCACTGGGCCAGCGCCTGCGGGTGCGAGCGCACCTCGACCAGGCCGTCCAGCGTCGCTTCCTGCGTCGCCAGCAACTGGTACTGCACGTTCAGGTAATGCTCGCGGATGATGTAGAGCTTCGATTCGGGCAGCAGGTGGTGGATGTCCGCCACGCGCCCGCCCAGCGTGTTCTCGATCGGGATCATCGCCAGTTCGGCGCGGTTATGGCTCTCTACCGATGCGAAGGCATCCTCGAAGGTCGCGCAGGCAAGCGGCGTCATCTCCGGAAACGCCTGCATGCAAGCGATGTGCGAGTTTGCGCCTGGAACGCCCTGATAGGCGATGGTGTTGGCCGGGTTCGCGGCCGGATCGTTTGAAGCGCTCATTGTCCTGATGCCGTATATCGAAAACGCGCGTCCCGCTATGCCAGCAGGGCCCGCGCGCGCTCAAGGTCGGCGGGAGTATCGACACCGAGCGGAACGGTGTCAACGAGCACCGCGTCGATGCGCATCCCCGCTTCCAGCGCGCGCAGCTGTTCCAGTTTCTCGCGCTGTTCCAGCGGGCTGGCGGGTAACGCGACGAACCGGGCCAGCGCGTCGCGGCGATAGGTGTAGAGCCCGATATGATGGAAATGGTCGCCCGGCCCCGTCGGCACCTGGGCGCGCGAGAAATAAAGCGCTCGTGCAACGCGGGCGCCCGACGGCAACGCCAGCACGGCCTTCACCACATTGGGGTTGCTACGCTCGTTGTCCTCGGTGATGGCGCACACCGCCGTCGAGATATCGACATCCGGATTGTCCAGTACCCCGACACAGGCTCGTACGATGACGGGGTTGAGGGTCGGCAGATCGCCTTGGAGGTTCACCACGGCGTCATGTCGGCCTTGCGGGTCGAATCTCTCGAGCGCCGCGAAAATGCGGTCCGAGCCGGATGGCAGATCAGGATCGGTCAGCACCGCCTGCCCACCAGCCGCTGTGACCGCGTCCGCGATCTCCGCCTCCGCGCAGGCCACCACGACCGGGCCGACCCCGGCCTCCTCGGCGCGACGCAGGCACTGAACAATCATAGGCAGGCCGGCGATATCGGCCAGCGGCTTGCCCGGCAGGCGCGAGGACGCCATGCGCGCGGGAATCAGGACCACCGGATTTTCCGGGGCGCCGCTTCTGTCAGGGGCATTGGACAGGGGACTTCCTCCTCAAAACGGGTCCGTTCCGGGCGCTGCGACCGATTGCCGCGAAACGGCACTGGCTCTGGCTGCTGCTGGGTGCAGAAGATATATCTCGCACGACGCGAACGGAACAGTTTGGTGGGCATTGACCCCGTGGACACGAACCGAACCGGTCGTTAAGTTCCCCCCGCGCGCACTCTTCGGAGGGTGGCGCGGTCTTTCTGACGCAGGGAAAGTGACCAATGGGTGGCGACTTCTTCAAGGTTTGGGGTGCAGCACTGGTGGCGCTGACGGTTGCACTGGCGATCGGCATCGGCATCAATGAAGTGACCCATAGCGATCATCTCGATATCAAGGCTTACGCCGTGGCCGTGCCCGAGTCGGGCGAATCGCCTGCCGCGGAGCCCAAGGAAGAGGTGCTCGACCCGGTCTCGCCGCTGCTGGCCTCCGCCGATCTCGGCGCCGGTGAGAAGGCGTTCAAGCGTTGCAGTGCCTGCCACAGTTACGAGAAGGGCGGCCCGAACAAGCAGGGCCCGAACCTCTTTAGCATCGTCAACCGCCCGGTCGCGTCCCATGAGGGCTTTTCCTACTCCGGCGGCCTGCAGAAACTGGGCGGCGAGTGGACCTATGACAAGCTCAACGCCTTCCTCGCCAAGCCGAAAGATCTGGTGGCTGACACCAAGATGAACTTCGCCGGCTTCAAGAGCGTGAAGGACCGCGCCAACGTGATTGCGTTCCTGCGCGCACAGGCTGACAATCTGGCGCCGCTCCCGGCGCAGTAGTCCGGGCCCGATATTTCGAATTAAAGGAAGCGGCGCGAAAGCGCCGCTTTGCATTTGGAGCAACGTTTCCGTGTCTGAAACCCTCGACCCTGGTTTCACCGCCCTCGCACACACCCTGGCCGACGCGGCTGCGCCGGTGGCGATGCGCCATTTTCGCACGCCGCTGACTATAGAGACCAAAGACGACGCGAGCCCAGTCACCCGCGCTGACCGCGAGTCGGAAGCAGCGATGCGCGCGCTGATCGATGAGGCCTTCCCCGAACACGGGATCCTGGGCGAGGAGTACGGTCCCGAGCGCACAGACGCCGAATATGTCTGGGTGCTGGACCCCATCGACGGCACCCGTGCCTTCATTAACGGCATCCCGCTCTTTGCTACGCTCATCGCACTCGTGCGTGACGGCGTGCCCGTGCTGGGCCTAAACTCCTACCCAGCTCTGAAAGAACGCTGGCTGGCGACGGCCGATACGCCGACACAGCATTGGGGTCTCGGCAACGAGGGTGCGCCGGTGCGGGTCACCGGGTGCCCCGGCCTATCCGCCGCGCGGATGTGCACAACCTCGCAGGACATGTTCGACGAAGCCGACCTGGCGCGATACCTGAGCCTAAAGGCCGAGGTCGCGGATACCCGCTTCGGCACCGACGCCTATGCCTATGCGATGGTCGCCTCCGGTCATTGCGACCTCGTGGCCGAAAGCGGCATGCAACCCTACGACTATCTCTCCCACGCTGTGCTTGTCGAAGGCGCAGGCGGTGTCATCACCGACTGGGAGGGCAAGCCACTGCGAATCGATTCGACTGGCTCGGTACTCGCCGCCGGAGATGCGCAGGTCCATGCGGCCGCACTGGAAGCCCTGAAGGCATAGTGAGGGATCGCACATGAGCAAGGACGTCCGTATCGCCATTTCCTGCCCCGACCGAATGGGCCTGCTATCTGCACTGGCAGGCCGCCTGTTCGATCTCGGTGCGGATATGGGCGGCGCCAGTTTCGCCATCCTCGGCCAGACGGCGGAGTTTACCGCCGTCGCCCGCCTGCCTGAAAACCTGTCCGCCGACGACATCCGCATCGCGCTGGAAGGCGTCGAGGAACTGGGCGGCGCCCAGATCGACGTGAACGCCATCGCCGAGGACGCGCCGCGCGCGGACACCGGCCAGGTCACTCATCGAGTCGAGATTCGCGGTGCCGATCAGCCGGGCCTCGTCGCACGACTGACCGAAGCCTTCGCCGACTACGAGGCGAACATCGTGCGCATGGATTGCGAGCGCGTGCCCGCGGGCGCGATGGGCGACTACCTGATCCGCATCGAGGCGTGGATTCCCGAATCCCGCGCCGTCACCTGCCTGGCCGCCGTTGACAGCACCGCGCAGTCGCTCGGCCTGTCGAGCCGCGCGGAGCCCGTCTAAAGAGCCAATTCTAGCGGGATTGTGCCGGCATTCCGGCCCCGGAGCGGCGGCGGCTAGCAAGCGCTTTAATCGGACTAGGTTTTCCTTGATCGCGCGCGCATTCTTGCCACATCTAGTTTAAGCATTCACCTTCGTGCCGGGAGGACATCATGTTCCGAACGACCTGCCTCGCCGCCGTAACCGGGCTGTGTCTCGCCACCGCCTCGGTCATCCCCGCTCTTGCGCTCGGGGGGACGAACGGCCCGGCCCATGGCATGGCCATGCACGGAGCGCCGAAATACGGCCCGGCCTTTTCCCATTTCGAATACGTCAGTGTAGGTGCTCTGCAGGGTGGCAAGGATGTGCGCCGCGCCGTCGGCACCTTCGACAGCCTCAACCCGTTCATCATCCAGGGAAACCCCGCCGCTGGGGTCGGGCTGATCTACGACACGCTCACCACCGCATCGGCAGACGAGCCGTTCACCCAGTACTGCCAGCTCTGCATCACCATGGAAGTGCCGGACGACCGCTCGTGGGTGGAATACGAGCTACATCCCGAAGCGCAGTGGCACGATAGACGGCCGATCACGCCCGCCGACGTGATCTTCTCGTTCAACACGCTGCGGGAAAAGGGCGCGCCCTTCTACCGCTTCTATTACCGCGATATCGCGGAGGTCGAGCAGACCGGCCCGAACAAGGTGAAGTTCTCCTTCGGCGACGCCCAGAATCCGGAGCTAGCGCTCATCATCGGCCAACTTCCCGTTCTCCCGGCGCATTACTGGGAATCGCGCGACTTTTCAAAACCGACGCTCGAGGTGCCGCTGGGCAGCGGCCCCTACAAGATTTCCGACGTGAAGACCGGCCGCTCGATCACCTTTGAGCGTGTGCCCGGCTACTGGGGCCGCAACCGGCCGGTGAACATCGGCCGCAACAACATCGCCACCCTGCGGTTCGAGTATTTCCGCGATCCCGGCGTATCGCGTATCGCGCTGATATCGGGCGAACTGGACCGGATGATGGAAAACTCCTCCAAGGCCTGGGCAACCGAATACGCCGACACCAAGCCAGTCAAGGACGGCATGCTGATCCTCGGCGAGTTCTCTGAAGAACGTACGGCGCCGATCCAAGGCTTCGTGTTTAACCTACGCAAGCCGATATTTCAGGATCGCCGCGTCCGCGAGGCGCTGTCGCTAGCCTTCGACTTCGAGTGGTCGAACAAGAATCTTTTCTATGACGCCTACACTCGCACCGACAGCTACTTCGACAACTCCGACCTCGGCAACCGGGGACTTCTGAAGGACGCGGGCGAGGAAGAGCGCGCAATCCTCGAGAAATACCGGGGCAAGCTGCCGGAGGAAGTTTTCACGGCGGAATTCGTCCCGCCATTCACGGACGGGTCCGGCGCGCGCGGCATCCGCGGCAACCTTCGCAAGGCGGCCAAGCTTCTGGAGGAAGCCGGCTGGATCATCAAGGACGGCGTCCGCGTCAACGAGAAGACCGGAGCCCCTTTCCAGTTCGAGATCCTGCTGGGCAGCCAGACCTTCGAACGGATTGCGCTGCCTTACGCGCGCAATCTCGAACGCCTTGGCATCAAGGCCGATGTGCGTGTCGTCGATGCGTCCCAGTACCGCGAACGCACGGACCAGTTCGACTTCGACATGATCTCCGGCATCTGGGGACAGTCAGAATCGCCTGGCAACGAACAGCGCGATTTCTGGTCGAGCGATGCTGCCAAACGGCCCGGCTCACGCAACCTGATCGGCATCGCGGATCCGGTAATCGACGAGCTGATTGAACTGGTCGTGTCAGCGCCTGACCGCGACAGCCTAATCCATCGCACCCGTGCGCTGGACCGCGCGCTGGTCTGGGGCCACTACGTCATCCCCCACTGGCACATCACCGTGGACCGGCTGGCCTACTGGGACCGCTACGGCATTCCCGAGGTCATCCCGCGCCAGGGCGTGCAGACTGACACCTGGTGGATCGACCCCGATAAGGACGCCGCCGTGCGCGCCTATCGCGGCAACCGCTAGCCTCCGTCCTCTCTGGCGCCAACGCGAAGACGCAAGATAATCTCGACCCATGCTTGCCTACATCATCCGTCGGCTGCTGCTGATCATCCCAACCCTGTTCGGCATCATCCTGCTGAACTTCGTTATCGTACAGTTCGCGCCGGGCGGGCCGGTCGAACAGATGATCGCGCAGATCCAGGGCACCGCCGTGGATGCGACCTCGCGCGTCTCGGGCGGGCTGGGCGATGCCGGGCCGCAGGGCGCGGACCAGCTGCGCACCGACACCACGACGAGCTTTGAATCCAAGTATCGCGGGGCGCGGGGCTTGCCGCCGGAATTCGTCGCGGAACTAGAGAAGATGGTCGGCTTCGACAAGCCGCCGCAAGAACGCTTTCTCCTGATGGTCAAGAACTATCTCCAGTTCGATTTCGGGAACAGCTTCTTCCAGAGCCGACCCGTGGTGGACCTTGTGCTAGAAAAGCTTCCGGTCTCCATCACCATCGGTTTTTGGACGACGTTGTTCCTGTACGGCATCTCGATCCCACTGGGCATCGCCAAGGCGGTGCGTGACGGCACCCGCTTCGATGCCTGGACCAGCGCCATCGTGATCGGCGGCAACGCACTACCGTCCTTCCTGATCGCGATTCTCGGCATACAGCTCTTTGCCAGCGGCAATTTCGTGAACTGGTTTCCGCTGCGCGGGCTGACCTCGGACAATTTCGACCAGCTCAGCCTGCTCGGCCAGATCGCGGACTACTTTTGGCATATCGCGCTGCCCATCGGTGCGCTGGTGATCGGCGGCTATGCGGCGATGACCATGCTGACCAAGAATTCCTTTCTCGACCAGATTTCCCAGCAATACGTCATCACCGCGCGCGCCAAGGGGCTAGAGGAGCGCCGGGTGCTGTACGGGCACGTCTTCCGCAACGCCATGCTGATCGTGATTTCCGGCTTTCCGGCGGCCTTCCTCTCAATCCTGTTCGGCGGCGCACTGTTCATCGAGATCATCTTCTCCCTCGACGGGCTAGGCCTGCTGGGCTTCGAAGCGGTGCTGAACCGCGACTATCCCATCGTCTTCGCCACGCTTTATGTCTTTGGCCTGATGGGCCTGCTTATCAAGTTAGTCACCGACATGACCTATGTGCTTGTCGATCCCCGCATCGATTTCGAAAGCCGGGAGGTCTGACGTGGCGGCGGACACAAAGGCGTCAGGTTCGCGCCGGTTCCTCGGTATGACGATCACCCCGGTCACCGCGCGGCGTCTGGCGAACTTTCGCGCTAACCGCCGCGGCTACTGGGCGCTCTGGGCCTTTCTGGCGCTGTTCTTCTTTTCGCTGTTCGCCGAGTTCATCGCCAACGACAAGCCGCTGATCGTGCACTACGACGGCGGCATCTACCTGCCGATCTTCAACGCCTATCCGGAGACGACCTTCGGCGGCGACTTCGAGACGGAGGCCGACTACACCGATCCCTTCGTGGTCGAGCTGATCGACGAGAAGGGCTGGCTGCTGATGCCGCTCATCCCCTTCAGCTACGACACGCCGGTCATGGACCTCCCGACACCGGCCCCTTCCCCGCCCACGGTGCAAAATTGGCTGGGCACGGACGACCAGGCGCGCGACGTGTCGGCACGGCTGATCTACGGCTTTCGGATTTCTGTGCTGTTCGGCGTCACGTTGACGGTGTTCGCCAGCATCATCGGCATCATCGCAGGGGCCATTCAGGGCTACTACGGCGGCTGGGTCGATCTCAGCTTCCAGCGCTTCATAGAGATATGGGAGGGGATGCCCTTCCTGTTCGTGCTGCTGATTGTCGCCAGTCTGTTCGTGCCGGGCTTCTGGACCCTGCTGTTCATCATGCTGCTGTTCAGCTGGACAAACCTGGTGGGTGTGGTGCGTGCCGAATTCCTGCGTGCGCGTAACTTCGACTATGTGCGTGCGGCCCGCGCATTGGGCGTGCGCAACCGCATCATCATGTTCCGCCATGTCCTGCCCAACGCCATGGTTGCGACCATCACCTTCCTACCATTCACGCTGGTCGGCGGCCTGACCGCGCTGACCGGGCTCGATTTCCTGGGCCTCGGTCTGCCGCCGGGCTCACCCTCGCTGGGCGAACTACTGAAACAGGCGAAGGAGAATTTCACCGCCGAATGGCTGACTTTCGCGGCGTTTTTCTCGATCATGGTCATGCTCATGCTGGTGGTCTTCGTGGGCGAGGCGGTGCGCGACGCTTTCGATCCACGCAAGCAGATTTCCGGAGACGCAGGCTGATGGCCGACCCCCTGCTCAAGGTCGAAAACCTCTCAGTCGATTTCTCGACACCCGGCGGCCTCTTTCATGCCGTAAAGGACGTGTCCTTCGAAATCGGGGCCGGCGAAACCCTGGCGCTGGTCGGCGAATCAGGCTCCGGCAAGTCCGTCAGTGCGCTCTCGATCCTCCAGCTCCTGCCCTACCCGGTCGCGCGCCACCCGGGTGGATCGATCCGCTTCGAGGGGACCGAACTGCTGGGCGCACCGGACGCTACCTTGCGCGGCATTCGCGGTAACGACATTGCGATGATCTTCCAGGAGCCAATGACGTCGCTGAACCCGCTCCACAACATCGAGAAGCAGATCAACGAGGTGCTGTTCGTCCATAAGGGACTGTCGAAATCCGCCGCGCGCGCCCGCACCCTGGAACTGCTGAAACTAGTCGGACTGGCTGACGCGGAAAATCGCCTGAACTCCTACCCCCATGAACTGTCGGGCGGTCAGCGCCAGCGCGTGATGATCGCCATGGCGCTCGCCAACGAGCCCAAGCTGCTCATCGCCGACGAGCCGACCACCGCGCTAGATGTCACCATCCAGGCGCAAATTCTCGAACTGCTCGACGACCTGAAGGCCAGGTTCGGCATGTCGATGCTGTTCATCACCCATGACCTAGGCATCGTGCGGAAGATGGCCGACCGGGTCTGTGTGATGAGCCAGGGCGAGATTATCGAGGAAGAGACAACCCGGGACCTCTTCAAGAACCCGAAGCACGAATACACGAAACACCTGCTGGACGCAGAGCCCTCCGGCGCAGCTCTGGCCCCCGCCGCGGACGCGCCGCGCATCATGCGGACCGAAGAGTTGAAGGTGTACTTCCCGATCAAGGCGGGCGTATTCCGCAAGACTGTCGATTACATCAAAGCCGTGGACGGCATTACGGTGGAGGTCCGCGAGGGCGAGACCGTCGGCGTGGTAGGCGAATCCGGTTCCGGCAAGACTACGCTGGGCCTCGCCATACTGCGGTTGATCTCTTCCGACGGGCCCATCGAGTTCGAGGGAACGCAGATCGAAGGCCTGAGCACCGGCGAGTTGCGGCCCCTGCGCCGCGAGATGCAGATTGTCTTCCAGGACCCCTACGGTTCGCTTTCGCCGCGCATGTCCATCGCACAGATCATCGAGGAAGGCCTCAAGGTCCACGGCATCGGCGCCAACGCGCGCGAGCGCGACGAGATGATCGTGAAGGTGATGGAGGAAGTCGGACTCGACCCCGCCACCCGCCACCGCTACCCACACGAATTTTCCGGCGGGCAGCGTCAGCGCGTTGCCATCGCCCGTGCCCTAGTGCTGCGACCGAAGTTCATCGTGCTGGATGAGCCGACCTCGGCGCTAGACCGCTCGGTACAGGCGCAGATCATCGACCTGCTGCGCGACCTGCAGGCACGCTACAAGCTGACCTATCTGTTCATCAGCCACGACTTGAAGGTAGTACGCGCAATCTCCAATCAGGTGATCGTCATGCGCAACGGCAAGGTAGTCGAGCAGGGGTCGGCGGACGAGATATTCGACCGCCCCCGCGAGGCCTACACCAAAGCCCTCATGGCCGCCGCGTTCAACATGGAAGCCGTCGGCGCGGGCGACGCCGTCGCCATCTGAACCGTGGCTGTCCTGATCATTGCCAAAAGTGAGCGTCCCGACTGGTGGTCGGACCAGCTGCGCGAGAATGATCCGACGCTGGACGTGCGCGAATGGCCAGAATGTGGCGATCCATCCGAAATCGAATACGCGCTGGCCTGGAAACCGCCCCCGGGTGAGCTAGCGAAGTTTCCCAACCTGAAGGTGGTTTTCTCACTAGGCGCCGGGGTGGATCACCTGTTCAACGACCCGAATTTCCCGAGGTACGCGGCCGTCTCGCGGGTGGTCGATCCCTACCTGACGGCAGGTATGCGCGAATATGTGCTGCTACATGTCCTGCGCTACCATAGGGAACAGCCCGAACTCGATTTCCAGCAGCACGCTCATATATGGAACGACCGGGCCCGTTCGCTGAAACAGGCCGATGAGCGCCGCATCGGCATCCTCGGCCTCGGCGAACTGGGACAGGCCTGTGGCAATGCACTGGCCGCACTGGGATTTGACGTGGCCGGATGGAGCCGCAGCGCGAAGTCGCTCGACGGCATCACCTGCCTCGACGGCCCGGACGGGCTCGACGTACTTCTGGCGCGCACCGACATCCTGGTCTGCCTACTGCCGCTAACGCCGCAGACTGAGGGTATCCTGAACGTGGACCTGTTCGCGAAGCTTCCCGAGGGGGCCTGCCTCATCAATGCGGCTCGCGGCAGCCACATGGTCGAGGCCGACCTGATCGCCGCACTAGACACCGGGCAACTTGCGCACGCAACGCTGGACGTCTTTCGCACCGAACCCCTGCCTGACGGCCACCCCCTTTGGGACCATCCAAAGATCACAGTGACGCCGCACAACGCGTCGATCACCGACCCGAGGTCGGTGGCCCGGCAGATCGTCGGAGCCATCGGCGCCGTAGAGCAGGGCGAACCCCTGCCCAACGCCGTCGATCTAGAACTCGGCTACTAGCCAAACGCCGGCAACTCCGCGCCCCGCAACACCGGGATCACCTTTTCCCCAAACTGGCGGAATTCCGGCTGAACCCGGTCAGGCCAGTTCGATGTTCACCCACTTCTCGAAGGCCGGATCCCCCGAAAAGGATTGGTACCAGCGCTTCACATTGGGTGCGTCGAAACGGTCGATATCGAGATTGAACCAGCGATGCGCGATCGGAGCGATCGGGATATCGGCCAGGGTAAACGCGCTGCCCGCAACATAGGCATTGCCAGCGAGCTGGTCGTCGAGCACCTTCATCGCCGCGTTCCACTGCTCGACGCCCGCCGCAATGGCCTTCTCGTTACGATCCTCGAGCTTGGTGCGGACCATGCCGATGAACACGGGCACATGGCGCGGCGCCAGCAGCGACAGCTCCCAGTCCATCCAGCGCTCGACGGTCTGGCGGCTCTGGAACCCCGACGGATACAGATTGCTTTTCGACTGGCGGGCGAGATAGCGCAGGATCGAATTGGACTCCCACATCACGAAGTCGCCGTCGATCACCACCGGCACGCGGCCATTAGGATTCATCGCCAGGTATTCCGGCGTATCGTTGCGGCCAAAGGCACCACCGATGTCGTTCTCGTGCTCGTATTCGCAGTTCTGAGAATCGCAGAACCAAAGCACCTTCTGAACATTGGTCGATGTGGAGCGTCCAAGAATTTTCAGCATGTCGGTTTATTCCTGACAAGGGGCATTAAAAAAGAAAGGGCCGCGAACATTGCGGCCCTTTCATCCTAGAGACTTTGCGTGTGCCGCCGAAGCCTACTCGGCAGCCTGTGCAACATCATGACCGGCCTTGGCCGTAACTTCGTCTAGGGCTGGTTTCACCACCGCGTTAAACAGTTCCATGTTCTTGATGACCTTTTCCTTGGGCATCTGGGCATAGTGGTAAATCAGCGTGATGAACTCTGCCGGCATACGCTCCCACTGCTCCACAAGCTGATCGCGCACGGACTCGGCCGTGCCGATGCAGTAGAGGCCAGAGTCGAGCATCGAGCCGATAACATCAGCCTCATCCAGCTTGCGACGGCCCATGGCAGCGTAGAAGTTCTTCCAAATGTCGTAGTCATGAGCCATGACCGCATCGATTGCCGCGTCGTAGCTGTCGGCGATTTGCAGCCAGCGCACGATGTTCTGATTCTGGCCGGGGCCCCAGTTAAAGCCCGCATCCCTGGCGGAATCAGCGTACTGGTGGCCAAGCGGTGCAAGCGTGTCGATGTTCGTAAAGTAGGTCGGGATGAACCCCATCCGCGCCGCATACTCAATCGTCTCCGGACTGCCGCTACCCGACACGAAGACCGGCGGGTGTGGGTCCTGATACGGGGCTGGGCATACCGACACGTTGACAACGTTGTTGTTCTCATCAACCTCGTCGAACGCACCAAGCCGCTGAGTCACGCCGGTGTGAGCAAGCTGCCAGTCATCGACACCCGTTTCACCCGGGAACGGGATCTGCCAAGTGTTACCCTTGTGTTGCATAGAGTCCTGAGTCCAGGCCTTCAGCACAATCTCGATGTTTTCCTCAAAGACATCTCGGTTGTGCTGGTCGTTGGCGACGTCCTTGTCCGTGATCGACATGCCTTTTTGGGCGAAGCCCGCACCAACAGCCGTGTCATTGTTCTTGGCGGCAGTCGGCGACTTGGTAGACGTGGTACCGTAATGCTGCCCGAAAACATTGGTCCACCGGCTTTGGTAGCCACGGGCGAAGCCGACGAAGCTGCGGCCCTGAGTGAGGTGATCGATGATCGCCGTTTCCTCAGCCACGCGGATCGGATTTTGAATGCTCATCACATAGCCGAGCTGGCCAACGCGCACGTTCTTTGTGATAGCCGCCCAGTAGGCGTCCATGATCGCCGGCGCTGGGCCAACCTCATAGCCTTCCGACCAGAAGTGATGTTCGATGGTGGCGACACCCCAGAAACCCTGCTCATCGGCCGACTTGATGACCTCATGCCAGCCTTGGATAGTCTCCTGATAGCGTTCTTTGTTGCGGCCGATCGGGCGAAGCTTGGCACGCTCCTCCTCGCTCTCGGCATAAATGACCGGATAGGTCTGCAAAATCGGTTTGACCATGCCGTCTCTCCCCAGTGAATGGTTGGAAAATCCAGAAAATTAGAAGACAGGAGTTTAAAAGACGAGGCGGTGTAATCACAAATTATGAAAAATAATGTAAGACATAAATAATTTATATATTATTTTTGCACGTCATGACTAGCTAAACAGCTCGGTGCAAGCGGTTGGGATCGTTCTCAGCGCCGGGTCATGAGGCTCGTTACACGAAGACATAGATGCTCGCATGCGAAGCACCGGGTCGTCGGAATCATGTCTCTGATGTTGTTCGCCTAATGCTTGATGGAAGTCCTTTGTTCTGTCTCACGAGATAAAAACTCGAGACGTTGTTTAGGCGTCGGAAAGCGCGCGTGGGCGAAGACACAATGGGAGAATCCGGAATGCCATTGGCCCGCGATCAACGACAGCATCAAACATTTTTCTGGAGCCGCAGCGCTGGCTCGCATCATCGCTACCTCTGAAATTAAAGCCTGGTGAGCAAGGCCTAACGCTCGAAGCGCTTGCGGATTAGCGCATAGGCCGCTCGCAGCCCCTGCGCTTCGCCGCCCACGGGCCGCCCCGGCCGTGTCGACGTATTCCACGCCATGATGTCGAAATGCGCCCAGGGAACATCATCGTCCACGAACTCCTGCAGAAACAACGCCGCCGTTATCGCCCCGCCAAACGGTCCGTCGCTAGCGCTCGACACATCAGCCACCTTGCTGTCGATCAGCGCACGATAGGGCTTGTGCAGCGGAAGTCGCCAGACCGGATCTCCCTCGTTCTCCGCATGTTTGGCAAGATCGTTATACAGGTCGTCATTGTTGCAGAACACGGCAGCGATACCCGCACCCACCGCAACGCGCGCGGCACCCGTCAGGGTCGAAAAGTCCATCAGGAGATCGGGTTTCTCGGTGCAGGCCTCGTAAAGGCAGTCGCCCATGACCAGACGGCCTTCCGCATCGGTATTGGCGTTTTCCACCGTGATGCCCTTGCGGGTTTGCAGCACATCCCAGGGCCGGTAGGCATTGCCTGACACGGCATTCTCCACCGCACCGATCAGCACCCGCAACCGCACCGGCAGCTTTGCAGCCATGATGAGATGTGCCAGCGCCAGTGCATGGGCAGCGCCCCCCATGTCTTTCTTCATGCGCAACATGCCGGCGGGCGGCTTGAGGTCGAGGCCACCGGTGTCGAAACACACACCCTTGCCGACCAGCGTGATACGTGGGCCGCGTGTGCCCCAACGCATGTCGATCAGCCGCGGAGCGTCGTCAGATGCGCGGCCGACCGTATGGATCATCGGATAGTTGGCATTGAGCAGTGCATCGCCCGCTGTCACACGGACCTTCGCCTTGAACATGCGGCCGACCTTTCGCGCCTCCTCCGCCAGCTCCGACGGGCCGAGGTCTTCGGCCGGGGTGTTGATGAGATCGCGCAGCATCGCGGTTGCATTCAGCATCGAAAGGACGTCGACGCGGTCCGCAGTGGCGGGCCACACCATGTCCGGACGCGACTGGCGCGGCTTGCGGTACCGTGTGAACTCATACGCCGCCATGCCCCAGCCTAGCGCCGCATCATTAGCATCCTTGCGCGACGGCCGGCCCGCCAGCCGGTAGCTGCCTTCGGGTAAGCGCGCTGCCAGCTCGCTCCAGGACCACTGGTCCGTCGCCGCGCCGATCACGAAGACCACGCCGTCCAGCCCGCCCTTTTCCGAGGGTAGCAGCGCTGAGGACCCGGCCTTTCCGGTGAAACCGGTGCCGTTGAGCCATTCGCGCTGGCCTTTGGCTAACCCCTTGCACCAGTCGTCGAGCTTTTCGTCGGCGACGATGGTAATCGGCACGGTGTCCTTCCGCGCACGCGATATTAAGTTATGGGCCACGGGCATATCCTCGGGAAAAATTGCGGCTGGTCTGTGCAACCGCAACTCTGCCCTAGGACCGGCGCACCTGCAACGCGGGCCCGTGCGGAAAGGCTTCTCTCGACACCGTGAAGACTCTAATCTTCCCAAAGAACCAACAGAGAGCAGGGCATGGCGACCAAGGACTCGGATCTCATCGGCGCGTGGGATCTGGAGGAGATGTACGCGGAGACCGAAGACGGCACGCGGACCCATCCGATGGGCCGGGATGCGAAGGGCACGATCATGTATACGCCCGACCACTACATGAGCGCCATCGTTCATGGCGCGGAGCGGTTCCTTCCGGTGGACCGCCCGTCCGACGAGGACCGCGCGGAGGCGTTCTCCAGCTATTTCAACTACGCCGGAACCTGGGGATTGTCCGGTGATACGGTGACCCACGCAATCGAGCACGCGCTCGACCCGAACATGACCGGCGTGTCGCTCACCCGGGAGATCGACTATGAGGGCAGCCGCATGATCTTCACCGGGGTCGGGCCCGACGGCGTCACCAAAAATGTCATCATCTGGAAGCGCCGGGTCTGAGCCGCGCGGCTGTTCCAAATCCCCGAGATACTTGTGATTGCCCGACAATTGACCGCCTTCGGCGCGGCCCATAGTGTCGGCACGAATTCGCCGGACACGGCACCCGAAACAAGGATACGAAGATGATCGAATTTTACACCTGGTTTACGCCGAACGGCCGCAAGGTCGCCATTCTGCTCGAGGAACTCGGCATCGACTACAACGTCCATTCGGTCAACATCGGCAAGGATGAGCAGTTTGATCCGGAGTTTCTGAAGATCAGCCCGAACAACAAGATTCCGGCGATCGTCGATACCGACAACAACGACTTCCCGCTTTTCGAGACCGGCGCGATCCTCATGTATCTGGCCGAGAAGCACGGCCGGTTCCTGAACACGAAGGACCGCGACGCCTACTGGCGCTCGATGGAGTGGCTGATGTGGCAAATGGGCGGCTTCGGTCCAATCCTCGGTCAAGTCCATCACTTCACCAAGTACAACCCCGGCAAGTCGGACTACGCGCAGGGCCGCTACGAGACCGAGGCGCGCCGCCTGTACCGCGTGCTGAACGAGCGCCTGGAAGGCCGCGAGTTCATCATCGACGACTATTCCATCGTCGATATGGCCTGCTGGCCCTGGGCGGCCCGCCACAACTGGCAGGAAATCGACCTGAACGAGTATCCGAACGTGCGCCGCTGGTACATGACCATGCTGGACCGCCCGGCCGTCCAGCGTGCCTGGAACATCCCGGAGAACGACCAGCCGCTGCCGATTCCCGAGTAAGCGCTTCGCTATACGAGGACACGAAAACGGCGCCGAAAGGCGCCGTTTTTTATTGAACCCTCTCCCATAGGGAGCGGGTAACCACCGCGCATGGCTTGTGTTTCCGTCGGTGTCAGCCGCTGGTGCCGTTGGAGAACGCCCTGGACGGATGGTTGCGCAGCGTCGCCGCCGAGGCGCGCCGGTCGGCCGCCGTCTGATAGACCACGCTCACGTCGTGGAAAGCCGACAGTGCGCGCGATGCTTCCGTGCCACCTTCATATTCAAAGCTGTCGAAACCGCAGCGTTCCATAAACGCGATCTGGTCGCGCAAGACATTTCCGACCGCGCGGAGTTCCCCTTTGAAGCCGTGCCGCTCACGCAGCAGCCGCGCCGAGGAATAGCCTCGCCCATCCTTAAAGTGGTCGAAGGGGATGGCGATCAGGTCGAGCCGATCGAGATCATCCAGCACCGCATCGGGTCCGTCCCCGGTCGAGAGCCGCACCCCGATCGGTGCGTTTCGGCCTTCGAGGGAGTCGCGAAGCTCGCGCCAGCGAGCAATCGTGACAATCACCGGGGCATCGGACGGAACCTCTGCATCGTCCGCAACATGGGTCCAGGTATCGGTGACGACCTGGCGGTCCTTAAGCAGCGCCATAGAGAGCCTCCTTGAAAGGGTCCTTGCCGACCCGGCGGTAGGTATCGAGGAACCGTTCCCCGTCCGCGCGGATGGCGAGATACTTATCGACGAGTGTCTCGACGGCATCGACCACGGCGTCGTAAGCGAAGGCCGGGCCGACGATCTCTCCAATACTGGCGTCTTCCGCGCCGCTGCCGCCAAGCGTGATCTGGTAGTACTCCTCACCCTTCCGGTCCACGCCAAGGATGCCAATGTGGCCGGCATGGTGATGACCGCAGGCGTTGATGCAGCCCGAGATCTTGAGCTTGAGCTCGCCGATATCGTGCTGCCGATCCAAATCGGCGAAACGCTCGCTGATGGCCTGCGCCACCGGGATCGAGCGCGCATTGGCCAGCGAGCAGTAGTCCATGCCTGGGCAGGCGATCATGTCCGACACCCTCCCAAGGTTAGGTGTATCTAGATCATAGGACTTCAGCGTCTGCCAAAGGGCATACAGGTTGTCCTTGCGCACATGAGGAAGGACGAGGTTCTGCTCATGGGTGACGCGGATTTCGGAAAAACTGAAGCGATCAGCGAGCGCCGCCACGGCTTCCATCTGTTCCGATGTGGCATCACCGGGCACGCCGCCGATCGGCTTGAGGGAGATGTTCGCGATCGCGTGGCCCTCGGCCTTGTGAGCGAAGACGTTGGTGTCGACCCAGCGAGCGAACTCGGCATCCTCACGCTTGAGACGCGCCAGCACGTCCGCGGCGTCCGCAGAGATCTCGTAGCGCGGCGGGACAAAGTAGGACGCGATCCGCTCCTTCTCGCCGGCGGGGAGATCGACGGTGCTATCCCGGATCTGGTCCCATTCCGCCTCGACAAGCCGCGTGAACTCTGCCGCGCCGGTCTCGTGCACCTGAATCTTGATGCGCGCCTTGTACATGTTGTCGCGCCGCCCAAGCATATTGTAGACGCGCAGAACCGCCTCCAGATAGGACAGCAGGTGTTGTTCGGGCAAGAACTCGCGGATGGTTGGCCCGACGAAGGGCGTACGGCCCAGACCGCCGCCGACGATCACCTCGAAGCCCAGTTCACCCGCAAGGTTACGCTTCACGATCAGGCCGATGTCGTGAACCTTCACCGCCGCGCGGTCGTTCTGCGCGCCCGTCACCGCAATCTTGAACTTGCGCGGCAGGAACGAGAATTCCGGGTGCAGAGTGGACCACTGGCGGATGATCTCCGCATAGACGCGCGGGTCCGCCACCTCGTCTTCGGCCACGCCCGCATACTGGTCCGCCGTCACGTTGCGGATGCAGTTGCCGCTGGTCTGTAGCGCATGCATCTGCACGCTGGCCAGCTCGGCGAGGATGTCAGGCAGGTCTTCCAGCTTCGGCCAGTTGTACTGGAGGTTCTGGCGCGTCGTGAAATGACCGTAGCCGCGGTCGTACTTCTTAGCGATCCAGGCCAGCTTGCGCATCTGCTCCGACGAGAGCGTACCGTAGGGGATTGCGACGCGCAGCATATAGGCGTGAAGCTGCAGATAGACGCCGTTCATCAGGCGCAACGGTTTGAACTCGTCCTCGCTGAGCTCGCCGCTCATCCGCCGCGAGACCTGGTCGCGGAACTGGACGACACGCTCATCGACGAGCGACTGGTCGATTTCGTCATAAAGGTACATGAAAACTTATCCTTTCGCCTCGCGGACGAAGTTCTGCTTGCTGAGATCGGGCCGCACGCTGGGTCCCGTGGCCCGGATGAATTCACGGTACTTCGTGGGCCGGAACTCGCCGTCGTACTCGGCCACTTGGACGAGGTAGGGATCGAGAACGATCCGGTTTTCTTCGGCCAACTTCGCACGGGCGAGCAGCCCGTCGGCTGCGGCCTCGTCCGTGGCGATCTCGCTACGGGAGATCCATTCCGACCAGCTGTCGTCGCTGGCCAGGTAAACTACCAGCCCGTCGGACAGGCGGTTTGCGGAAATTACCTGTTGGGTCATTTTGATCCTCCTAGACCGCCTGCGCGGCCGCGCGGACTGCGACATCGCGTGCGGCCTCCGCCAGTGCTGCCACCTCACCCACCACGATGAGAGCAGGCGCACCGACGCGTGCCGCCGTCACAAGGGAAGGCAGTGAAGATAGGGTTCCGGTCACCACGCGCTCATCCACGCGAGTTCCGTTCTCGACAATGGCAACCGGGGTTCCAGGCGCACGGCCCGCCCTGATGAGGCTCTCGGCCAGCGCACCCGCGCGCGAAAGGCCCATATAGACGACCAACGTGTGGCGCGGCGCGGCAAGCGCCGACCAGTCGATATCGGGATCGCCGCCGACACCGTGACCAGTTACGAAGGTGACCGCCGAGGCGCAGTCACGATGGGTCAAAGGCATCCCGAGGGACGCCGCGCAGCCGGTCGCCGCCGTTATGCCCGGTACCACGGACACCTCAATCCCGGCGGCCCGCAGCGCGTCGATTTCCTCTCCGCCCCGGCCGAAGACGAAGGGATCGCCGCCCTTGAGGCGCACGACACGTTTGCCCTGTCGCGCCAGCGAGACCAGCAGCTCGTTGATCCCCGCCTGGGGCACCGAATGGTTAGATTTTTGCTTGCCGACATAAATGCGCGCAGCATCGCGGCGAATCAGGTCGAGGACACCATCGCCGACCAGCCTGTCGTGGACGACCACGTCGGCGTCCTGCAAAGCGCGCAGCGCCTTCACCGTCAGTAGGTCCGGATCGCCCGGCCCGGCGCCGACGATGGCGACATAGCCATGGGCCGGCTTCTGTTCGGAGGACCGGTTGATACGCGACAGCATGGCCTCACGGGCCGTACTTTCGCGCCCGGCCAACACATCGCGGCCGATCGGGCCGTCAATCACCTCTTCCCAGAGACGGCGGCGCGCGTCGAAGCCGCCAACCTTGGCACGGACCGCCGCCCGGAAGCTGCCGAGGAAGTCAGCCAGCCGATCGAGATTCGCAGGCAGCAGCCGCTCGATCTGTTCACGCAGCCGCCGGGTAAGGACCGGCGAGGCCCCGTCGCTGGAGATAGCGACCGTGACCGAGCCTCGGTTCACGATGGAGGGTATAAGGAAGGTGCACAGTTCGGGCCGGTCCACCACATTGACCGGGATGTTCTGGGCAACTGCGCGGGCGGCAACATGCCCATCCATCCCGGCATCACCCGTCGCGCTGAACACCAGCGCCACGCCACTCAGATCCGACCCATGGAAGGCGCGCGGAATAAGAGTCATCTGACCGTGCAGGCTCTCAAACACCGGGTCGATCTCTGGCGCCACCACGCGCAGGCGTGCGCCTGCGGCAGCCAGCAGACGCGCCTTGGCCAACGCCGCAGCGCCCCCGCCTACAAGGAGTACCGGCTGGTTGCGCAGCTTCAGGAATGCCGGAAAGTTATTCATTTTTACATTTTTTTATTGTGATTTCTGTATTTCAACGTGACAATATGATTATTTAACTCAGAGTCCAGTACCAAGTTGTGTTTGTTTAAAAAATCGTGGCCCTTGCATCCCGTTTTTCCTCGCCTAAGGTGCGCGCGTCCCTAACCTGCCGGAGTTCGCCGCCATGAAATTCTTTGACTGCGCCACCGCGCCCAGCCCCCGCCTGGTCCGTATGTTCATCGACGAGAAGCGCCTGTCCAAGGCCATCGAGACGGTTGAGGTGAACCTCGGAGAGCAGGAGCAAATGGGCGAGGCATTCCGGGCCATCAACCGTTTCTGCACGGTGCCGGTGCTGGAGACCGATGACGGCAACCGCTTCACGACCACCATCGGCTGCTGGCGTTACTTGGAGGAGACCCATCCCGACCCAGAGCTGCTGGGCAAGGACGCGGCGGACAGGGCGCGGGTGGCCGACTGGGTGTGGCGCTGCGAGCAGGAAGGCTTTCTCGCCGTGGGCGAGGCGCTGCGCAACACGGCCAGGCGGCTCGCCAACCGCGCGCTCACGGGCCCGCACGATTACGCGCAGATCCTTGAGCTGGGCGAACGCGGCAAGCGGCGAGTAGGCCATTTCTTCGAACTGCTGGACGACGAGCTAGCGTCACGCGCCCACATCGCGGGCGACGACTTCTCCGCCGCCGACATAATGGCTTTCGTTACCGTTGAGTTTGCAGGCTGGCTGAAGCTGGCGATCCCCGAGGATGCCGCTAACGCCCAGCGCTGGTTCGCTGCGGTAAAGGCCCGGCCGAGCGCCAGCCTTTAGCCAGAAAGGATCAGGCTGCGCCGCGGGCGCGGTCGATCACGGCTTTCGGGCCGGCGGACGTGGCGTCGCCGCGCCACGCCACATGGCCGTCGGGGAAGATCAGCACCAACGGCACTTCGTAGCGCGCGGCCACCGCCGGCTCGTCGATATCGAGCAGCGCGAGCGGCAGGCCCACCTCTGCCGCCGCATCGAGGAAGCCCGAGGCATCCGCGCTCGCGTTCGTGCGTAACAGAGTGAACCCATCCGCGAAGCGGTCGCATAGCGCATCCCCGTTCTCCAGCCAGACATGGGGCGCCCGATGGCCCGGCCGCGCAGTCGCCACATAGTCATAGGCATCGTCCGGCACGGGCGGTGTGCCGTCCGGCGTCACCAGCGCGGAACCCTCATAACGCACGCCCAGCACGATGCCGGGAATGATCATCTCCCCCCGGCTGTGCCGCGTGAGGTGTGCCGACAGGCGCGCGCGCTCGACCTCGCCCTCCGGCGTGTCATCATCGACGCACGGGTTTACCTCGAAGGTGCCGATGGATTCAGCGAAGCCCCGCGCGAACGCGAGGTTGCGCGCACCGGCGGGCTTGCGGTCTGCCTCATAGCTAGCAAGCAGGTTCGCGCCGCCCCAGCCCTGCACGTCGCCCGCCAGCTTCCAGCCGAGATTCGCCGCGTCATCGACGCCGGTGTTCATGCCCAGCCCGCCGGTCGGCGTGAACAGGTGGACCGCATCGCCAACCAGCCAGATGCCGTCGCCGCCATAGGATTTCGCCAGAAGTGCGTGCCCCGCCGTCCAGGGTTGTCGCAGGATAATGGTCGCATCCACGGGCCGGCCCGCCGCGCGTGCCAGCAGGGCAAGATCGTCGATGTCGTCCGGGTCGGTGTCGTCGGGGATGCGCGTCAGCATGACGAACTTCTCGGCGCCATCGACGGTCATCAGCAGCGCCCGTAAATCGGCGGCCACCACCCAGTACTGCCAGGCGCGAGGGATCTTCAGCCATGCGTCACGGTCAGGTGTCTCGAAAAGGGTCGCCATCATCGAGCCGCCCATCATCCGGCGCTGAACGCCCGCCTCGCCTTCGTATGTTATACCCAGACCACGGCGGACCGCACTGCGCCCGCCATCCGCGCCGACCATGTGCTTGGCCGTGACATCATAGGTCGCATCCGCATCGAGATCGCGGATCACGGCGAAAACCCGGCCGTCGCGACGCTCGAAATGTTCGAGCCTGTGGCCAAAGCGGATGTCGAGGCCCGGCCTGGCGAAGGCTGCTTCCTGCAGGATGGCCTCCAGGTAGATCTGGGAACAGCGGTGCGGCGGCTCCGCACAGTCGTAATGGCTTGTCCCGGCCCTTGCCTCGGCCACCGCGTCGGCACTCGACGGCATGCGCAGCCGGGACAACTCACGTCCGTTCAGTCGGGTGACATAGCAAACATCCGTCGGGTGGTCGGTCGGCAGCGCGGACGCCCGTAGCGTCGGCCCCACCCCGTGACGGCGGAAATGTTCCATCGAGCGAGCACTAATGGCATTGGCCTTCGGGTGGAGCGCGGTCTTCGCGCCGTCGTTCACGAGGATGGCGCGCACGTCGAAACGAGCCAGTTCCAGGGCCACCGTGAGGCCCACCGGGCCGCCGCCGATGATCAGAACATCTGTGTCTTCCATGGGGCCAACGTCTAGCGCCTCCGTCCCGTCAACACCATCCCGTCTTTGGGATGAACCCCACGCGTGCGGGGCATGGGTAAAATTCATGCTCGACTCACGCGGCCCGCAGCGTATTTGATATGTTGAAACACTGGGAGAGACCCAATGACGCAGCCCGCAACCGAGACCGCCAACTTGCCCTTTGTCGAGGCCACGATGAATTACGTGGACGACAGCGAAAAGCGGCCCGTCACCTATATCGCAGAGATGGGCGAATCGAACCGCCGCGATGAAGTTCCCGATCCGCGTATAGTGCCCGTCTATGACGCGCGCTCCATCGCAGATGAACTCACCCTGGACCGGAACGGCCTGGAGCTCGTTCGCGACACCACCGCCGTCACTGACTTCCAAGATCAGAGCCAGATCGAGACCATCTACAACCCGGAGGTGGAACGGCTGGTGAAGGCGGCGACGGGTGCTTCGCGCGTTCTGGTGTTCGACCACACCCTGCGCGTGGCCGACGAGAACCGGCGCAAGGCCGAGAAGCTGCGCGAGCCGGTGCGTATTGTCCACAATGACTACACCGACAAGTCCGGCCCTCAGCGCGTGCGTGACTTGCTACCGCCTGAGAGGGCGGAAGAGGCGCTCAAGAAACGCTATGTCTATGTGAATGTCTGGCGCTCGATCCACGGGACCGTCGAGGAGGCCCCTCTTGGCATTTGTGAATGGCAGTCGCTGGAGGACGACGACATGGTCCTTATGGACTTGGTCTATTCGGATCGCGTCGGAGAGATCCACCGTACCCGTTATAATTCGAACCACCGTTGGCTCTATTTTCCGCAGATGAAGGAGGACGAGGTGATCCTGCTGAAGTGCTTTGACACCGAGCGAGACGGCCGCGCGCGCTGGACCGCGCACGCCGCCTTCGACGATCCCTCGAGCCCGCCGGACGCTGCACCGCGCCAGTCCATCGAGACCCGCACCATCGCCTTTTACGACTGAGCGATAAACCGTGACGCAACTGTCCGGACCCTTCTTTTGTTGGAGCGTCGCTTTCAGAGGTAATGCCTAGATCGCGGCGGTGGCTAGCATCGGGCGCGAAAATAGGTAGGCGAAGCTGCAGATATTGTAGCCCGCCGGGCGACAAGCCGCTGCTGCACGCCAATCATCATTCGGTCGAGAACTTCATGTGCCTTTCGGCCAAGGTCTGCATCCGCTGAGGCTATGGCGGCCGGGAATATATCGACCGGGAGCCTTCCGAAATGATCTCCGTTCCGCCGAGGGAGGATAACCAGTTCGAAAATATCTCCGACGATGATCCGCGCTGGTGGAGTTTATCAGCGGCGAATTACGCGACGACTGCAACTAAATTTCCATGCCGCGGGAGGATCGAACTCATCCGGTCGCGCTTCAGGCAGGAAGTGATCGACGCCGACGGCAGACGAGGCGCCAACTCTCGCAAAGGCACGTGACGCTGCACCGGCGAACCATGTAACGTTAACACATCTGCTGGCCACATCGGGGGCAGACGCGGAGTGGAAGATCATCGACGAGACCGAAAAATTTATCGACAAGACCGCTAAGGGCGTCGAGGCCGGATGGAACTTCCTGCTCGATCACCTGGCGGACCAGGTCTTGTATGCGCAGGCCGGCATGGCGATCGCCGCACTGGTTATTGGGTGGGTACTGGCCTCACTGATCGTTTCCCGAACATGGCTGTTTTCGCAGGAACCGCAGGACGGACCGCTACTGGACGTCCGCCGCGTGATCTTCAAAATGCATGTTCTGGTCTTGCCCGTCATGAGCGTGGCGGCTCTGGGAGCAGCGACGCCGATCACTTTCGCGATTTTCGGCGAGGCCTGGCTGGTCCGCGCAGCGCAGGGCGTGGCGCTGGTCCTGCTGGTCTATAATGTGGCCGACCATTTCATCAGCAGCGCCACCATCACGCGTATCCTGAAGTGGGTCGGCGTGCCCGTCGCCATCCTGTTCATGGTGGGTCTCCTAGGCGACGTGATCGGCTATCTCAACGGCATCGCGCTCGAGATAGGCAACATCAAGATCACGCTTTACGCCGTCTTGCGCACCTTTATCTTCGGCACCGTACTGCTTTGGCTAGCGCGCTTTTCGAACAACGCCGGACAGAAGGTCATCCGCAACCAGCTGACGATCGACGCCGGTACCCGGGAGGTGATCGCCAAGCTGTTCGAGATCGGCGTCTTCGTGCTGCTGTTCCTGCTTCTGCTAAATGTCATGGGGATCGACCTGACAGCGCTAGCGGTCTTTGGCGGCGCGCTAGGCGTCGGCCTCGGCTTCGGCCTGCAACGGATCGCGTCGAACTTCATCTCGGGGATCATCATCCTGCTCGACCGCACCATCACCATCGGAGACTATATTGAACTGGAGGATGGCCGCGCGGGTACCCTGCGCGAACTGACCATGCGTTCGGCCACGCTGGAGGCTTATGATGGCAAGGACATCATGGTGCCAAACGAGACGTTCATCACCACGGCCTTTACCAACTGGACCCATAAAAATAAGAAGCAGCGCTATTCGCTCCACTTTCAGGTGGCCTATGACACCGACCTAGAGCCGATGTTCGCGCTGGTCCGCGAGATCTGTTCGAGCCACCCGCAGGTATTGAGTGGGCCAGACGTGCCAGTCGAAGAGCGGCCCGACGCGGAAATAAAGAGCTTCGGCGATTCCGGTATCGATATCCTGGTGGAGTTCTGGATGGAGGGCATCGACGACGGCGCGAACCGTGTGGGCGGCGATCTTAATCTGATGATCTGGACCGCGCTGAAACAGAAGCGGCATCGAGATCCCGTTCCCGAAGCGCGAGATCAAGGTTATCGGTGGCGAGATGCCGCTTCGGAAGGACGACGCATGAGCACCGCACCAGAGACTAAATTCGATTACATCATCGTCGGCGCCGGGTCCGCTGGGGCAGTGATGGCCGGGCGCCTGTCGGCGCGCAGCACCAGCCGTGTGCTACTGCTGGAAGCTGGGCAGGACACTCCGCCAGGCCGAGAACCTAAAGACGTTCTCGACACCTATCCGCTATCCTACTTCAACCCAGCCTACGCGTGGCGGACGATCCGCGGCCATGCACGCGAAGCGGACAATTCCCCTGCCGCTCCGTTTCGGCAGGGCCGTATCATGGGCGGTACGTCCTCGATCAACGGCATGGTGGCGCTGCGCGGGATGCCCGACGACTATGACGAATGGTCGGCCATGGGCGCCGCGGGCTGGTCATGGAACGAGGTGCTGCCGTATTTCCGGGCGCTTGAGACCGATACCGATATCAGCGGTCCGGCCCATGGCGATAACGGCCCGATCCCGATCCGCCGCGTGCCGCGCAGCGAGTGGCCGCCCTTTGTGGACGGCGTGTCAAACTGGGCGACGAACCGCCAGCTTGCCACCATAGACGATCTGAACAGTGACTTCCGCGAGGGCGTCGGCGCGCTGCCGCTGAGCCGGTTCCCGGACAAGCGCGCTTCCACCGCCATCTGCTACCTAGACGCGGATGTGCGCGCGCGTAAGAACCTGACTATCGTCTCGGGTGCCACCGTGGACCGCCTCGTCCTCGAGGGGAACACGGTCATCGGTGTGGACGCCACCGCAGATGGCCAACCGGAAAGTTTCCGCGCGGCGGAGACCATCGTGTGCGCTGGTGCGCTGCAATCGCCCGCGATGCTCCTTCGCGCAGGCATCGGCCCAGCCAATCACCTGAAAACCGTTGGCCTGGATGTCGTGGCCGACCGGCCCGGCGTAGGCGCCAACCTAGCCAACCACCAGGTCGTCTATGTGGTGGCGCAACTGAAACGCGACGCCGCCCAGCCGCTAGCCATGAAGTCCCACTCTACCGCGACGCTGCGCTACTCATCCGGCGTGGAGGGCACCGAGGCCATGGACATGAGCGTTTCCATCAGCAGCAAAATCGGCTGGCATGCGCTGGGGCGGCGGATCGGAGCGCTGGTGCCGACGATCCTGAAACCGGGATCGCGCGGTGCGGTCACACTAAAGGACGCCAGCCCGGGAACACCCGCACAGATCGTGTTCAACTATCTGAGTGACCCGCGTGACCAGGCCAGCCTGACCGACGGCGTACGCCGGGTGATAGACATCCTGCTGTCGCCCGAGGTACGCCAGCTCTGGCACCACGCGGTGCCCGTCTCGCGCCCCAACCGGATGCGAGCGCTGAACGACATCACACTTGCGAACACGCTGCGCGCGAAGGTTCTGGCCGGGCTGTTCGACACGGTCCCCGCGGTGGGCCGCCCCGCCCTGGCGTCCCTATCGGAGCCGGGGATTGACATCGAGCAACTGGCTCGCGACCCCGTGGCGCTGGCCGAGATCACGGCCAAATCCGTCGCGGGCGTGTTCCACCCAGGCTGCACCTGCCGCATGGGCGCGGCGGATGACAGACTCGCCGTGACCGACCCGGAAGGCCGGGTCTATGGGGTAGACGGGCTGCGGGTGGTTGATGCCTCGCTGATGCCAACCCTGCCGCGTGGCAACACAAACATTCCCACGATCATGATAGCCGAGAAGATTTCGGCCGACATGCTGGCAGGCTGAGCGCTCAATCGAATTATTGTGAGACCCGCGTCACTAAAAAGGCGCAGCATACCTGAGAGAAGTGTGGCGTGGGTTTCTGATCGACCTAAAAGCTCGGCCAGATCGCTGGGCACACGACACCTGAAATGGAAGGGGTATCGCCTCTTTTGACCAATCCCATATGTGCTCCTGCGTAGCATTTTGAGTAGCAAAACGCCTGAAGCAGTCAGCTTTGGGACCAATATTATTTCAATTAAGAGGCTTAGAGATTAGTGGCGGAGGGAGAGGGATTCGAACCCTCGATACGGTCTCCCGCATACACGCTTTCCAAGCGTGCGCCTTCAGCCACTCGGCCACCCCTCCGGCACGCGGCGTAATAGCCGAAGCAGAGCCATGCTGGCAACAGGCCGTCTTTGCTCAAATCAGTCACAAATCCGTCAGGAGTAAGACTTGTGTCCGAAACACCAACTGCTGATAAGAACACCGGGGAAAACAAACAAAAAAATCAGAAGCGGAGAACTCACCCGGTTATGAGCGTGGGCCGCGTCATTGGTAGGATTTTCATGATTTCTGCGATCGCCATTCTGGTGCGCGATGTGCTGGCGACGACCGACGACGGTGCGCTCTCGCTGATCGCCGCGGGCGAATTGTGGTTCAGCCTGCATCCGACCAGTCTCCAGGTCGCCGAACCGGCCATCGCCCGGCATGTGCCGGTGATCGGCCCGTGGCTCTGGCATCCGCTGATCTCCACGCTCCTGACATGGCCGGCGCTGTTCGTGACCGGCGTGCCGGGCGTTCTTCTGGTCTGGCTGTTCCGCCGCCGCCCGCCCAAGGGCGGCATGTTCCGGTAGGGCCGCGAACGGCTACTCGTCACCCATCCGCAGCGCTTCGATGAAGGCCGACTGCGGAATCTCGACATTGCCGTACTGGCGCATCTTCTTCTTGCCCGCCTTCTGTTTTTCCAAAAGCTTGCGTTTGCGGGTGATGTCGCCGCCGTAACACTTGGACGTGACGTCCTTGCGCATGGCGCCCAGCGTCTCGCGGGCAATGACCTTGCCGCCGATGGCCGCCTGGAGCGCCACCTTGAAGAGCTGGCGCGGGACGAGATCCTTCAGGCGTGAACACAGATGGCGTCCGCGCGCCTCGGCCTGGTCGCGATGCACCACCATCGACAGGGCATCCACGATCTCGCCGTTCACCAGGATATCGACCTTTACCAGATGGCCCTCACGGTATTCATCCAGCTCATAGTCGAAGCTGGCATAGCCACGGCTGATGGATTTCAGTCGGTCGTAGAAATCGAACACCACCTCGTTGAGCGGCAGGCGATAGACCAGCATGGCGCGCCCGCCCACATAAGTCAGGTCGAGCTGTTCGCCGCGCCGTTCGGTGCAGAGCTGCAGGATCGGGCCGAGATAGTCATCCGGCACCATGATCGAGGCCTTGATCCAGGGCTCGGCGATGGTGTCGATGCGGGTGACATCAGGATAGTCCGACGGATTGTGGAGGGTGATCTCCGTCCCGTCGGTCATCCTGATCCGGTATACAACCGACGGTGCCGTCGCGATGATCTCCAGATCGAACTCGCGGTCGAGGCGCTGCTGGATGATCTCCATGTGCAGCAGGCCGAGGAAACCGCAGCGGAATCCCATGCCCAGCGCGACGGAGCTTTCCGGCTCGTATTCGAAGCTGGCATCGTTCAGGTGCAGCTTGCCCAGCGCATCGCGCAGATCTTCATAGTCCGCCGCATCGGCCGGATAGAAGGACGAGAACACCACCGGCACCGACGGCTTGAAGCCCGGCAGCGGTTTGGCGGCCGGTTTGCGGTCGTCGGTGATGGTGTCGCCCACGTTACAGTCGGCCACGGTCTTGATCGACGCCGTGATGAACCCGATCTCGCCCGGCCCGAGCTGGCCGATCTCGGTGCGTGCCGGCGTGAACACGCCCACGCGGTCCACCTGGTAGGTGCGCCCGTTGGACATCATGCGGATGCGCTGGCCCTTCTTCAGGGTGCCGTCCTGCACGCGCACCAGCGCCACGACGCCCAGATAGGGGTCGTACCAGCTGTCCACCAGCAGCGCCTGGAGCTCGGCGTCCGCATCGCCTGTGGGCGCCGGCATCTTGGTGACGATGGCCTCCAGCACGTCGGGGATGCCCAGCCCGGTCTTGGCGGAAATCTCCAGCGCGTCGGAGGCATCCAGCCCGATTACATCCTCGATCTGCTGGCGGATCCGGTCCGGCTCGGCGGCGGGCAGGTCCACCTTGTTAAGGACGGGCACCAGTTCAAGATCCGCGTCAATGGCCAGATAGGCATTGGCCAGCGTCTGCGCCTCCACGCCCTGGCTGGCATCGACCACCAGCAGCGCGCCCTCGCATGCGGCCAGCGAGCGCGAGACCTCGTAGGAGAAATCGACGTGGCCCGGCGTATCCATCAGGTTCAGGTAGTAGGTCTCGCCGTCCTTCGCCTCGTATTTCAGGCGCACCGTCTGCGCCTTAATGGTGATGCCACGCTCGCGCTCGAGTTCCATGTTGTCGAGCACCTGTTCCTGCATTTCACGGTCGGTGAGCCCGCCCGTTTCCTGAATCAGGCGGTCGGCCAGGGTCGATTTCCCGTGGTCGATATGCGCGACGATGGAGAAATTGCGGATGTGGGAAAGGTCGGTCATCTGGGTGCTTGATAACGTGTGAACAATTCAGGAACGGGCACTGTCACAATGGCTGTCATACAGTCTGTGACAATTGGGGATAACTGTCACAATCCGGTCTTCCCAAGTTCTTTTCCTGGTCTTATCCCCGAATTGTGACAGTTCGGGAAACGTATATTTTTTATTTTTACCAAGAACTTACATGATATTCAGCGCTTTTCCCCAGGCTGTCACAATGCCACGCCGCCGCTGAAACCGTTTCGTCATGTTATCCACAGGTCTTTGTAGATGACAGAACCTAACCGCGCAGCGTACCGCCTGTGGTCTTCTGCACCACATCGACGATCTTGGCCGAAATCTCCTCGATCTCGGCGTCGGTCAGCGTCGCATCGACCGGCTGGATGGTCGCCTGGATCGCCAGCGACTTCTTGCCCGACTCCATGTTCTTGCCCTCATAGACATCGAACAGGGAAACGTCGGAAATCATGTCGCGGTCGGCCCCGCGCGCGGCGCGCAGCAGGTCGCCGGCCTGCACATCGGCATCCACCAGGAAGGCAAAGTCGCGGCGCAGCGGCTGGAAGGCCGAGAGCTGCAGCGGCGGACGAGCAACGCCGCCCTTCTTCGATTCTTTGCGGGCCGGGATGTTGTCGAGAAACACCTCGAAGCCGACGGCCGGGCCGCGCACGTCGAGGCCGCGCAGCACGGCGGGATGGATTTCCCCGAACCAGGCCAGCACGTTCTTGCCCAGACGCAGGCTGCCCGAACGGCCGGGGTGGTAGTAGTCCGGCGCGTCGCGGCCCACCTGCGCATTGGTGACAGGCGCACCCGCCACCTCCAGCGCGGCCAGCGCATCGGCCTTGGCATCGAGCGCGTCGGCGACGCGGGCCTTGTCTGACCAGTGGGCCGGGCGGGCGTTGCCGTGCCGCACACCGGCGGCGACCAGCATCTGGCCATCCGGCGTGGCGTCGCTATAGGCCGGGCCCAGTTCGAACAGGCCGACATCGCCATAGCCGCGGTCGGCGTTGCGGCCGGCGGCCATCAGCAGGTTGCCGAGGATCGAGGGCCGCAGGGCGTCAAGCTCGCTGGAAATCGGGTTGGCGAGCACCAGCGTGTCGGCCACCACGGAGAAAAGCTCCGCCTGCGCCCGGCCCATGAAGGACCAGGTGACCGCCTCGTTCAGCCCCTGGGCGGCAAGCGTGCGGCGCACAATGCTGGCGCGGCGCTGTTCCGGCGTGATTGCGACAGACGGCAGTGCTGCGTCCCGGGTCAGCGAGACCGGCGGGATGCTGTCAAAGCCATAGATGCGGGTGATCTCCTCGACCAGGTCCGCCTCGCCCTCGATGTCCGGACGCCAGGGCGGCACGGAGGCCGACACCCCTTCGTCGCTGGGCGACAGATCGAAGCCGAGACGTTCGAGGATTTCGTTCTGACGCGTGTGGGAAACCTCGACCCCGCCGAGCGTCGCCACCCGGTCGGACCGCAGCTCGATCTCGCGCTGCCATTTGGGCATCTTGCCGGCGCTGACGGTCTCGCTCGCCTCGCCACCACAGAATTCGAGGATCATCCGCGCGGCGACCTCGGCGCCCCATTCGGCGGATTCCGGGTCGATGCCGCGCTCGAAGCGGTAGCGCGCGTCAGATTCGATCTGCAGCTTGCGGCCCGTCGCGGCGACGGAAATGGGATCGAACAGCGCAACCTCAAGGAACACCTCGGTTGTCTCCGCCGTGCAGCTGGAATCGAGCCCGCCCATCACACCGGCCAGGCCCTCGGCCTTGTCGCCGTCGCCGATGACGGTCATCTCGCCGTCGAGTTCGTATTCGCGCTCGACCAGCGCCATGAACCTCTCGCCGTCGCGCGCACGGCGCATGGTCAGCGTCTTGTGATCCAGCTTGCCCGCATCGAAGACGTGGAGCGGACGGCCCAGATCCAGCGAGACGTAGTTGGTCACGTCCACCAGCGCCGAGATCGGCCGCAGGCCCACGGCCACCAGCCGGTCCTGCACCCATTGCGGCGAGGGGCCGTTCGTCACGTCCCTGAAGTGGCGGCCCACAACGTAGCGGCAGGCATTGCCGTCTTCCGCGATCTTCCATCCGACGGGCGACTTGTAGCTACCCTTGACGGGCGCGGCCGCGTCGAACGGCTTCAGCTTGCCCAGCCCGGCCGCGGCCAGGTCGCGCGCGATGCCGCGCACGCCGGTGCAGTCGGGGCGGTTCGGGGTGAGCTCGATGTCGATGACCGGGTCGTCGATGCCGAGAACTTCCGCGAAGGGCTTGCCCAGCGGCGCGTCCCCGGGAAGCTCGATGATGCCGTCATGCTCGTCCGACAGGCCCATCTCGCGCTCGGAGACTAGCATGCCGTTGGACTCGACGCCGCGGATCTTCGCGGCCTTGAGTTCAACCTCGATGCCCGGCACCCAGGTGCCGACCGGCGCGAACACGCCCTTCATGCCCGCGCGCGCATTCGGCGCGCCGCAGACCACCTGGACCGTGCCCTCACCGGTATCGACGGTGCAGACACGCAGCCGGTCCGCGTCGGGGTGCTGTTCGGCGGAAATCACATGGGCGACGCGGAAGGCGGAAAGCTGTGCGGCGCGATCGTCGACCGTATCGACCTCAAGGCCGATGCGGATCAGCGTCTCGACGATCTCGTCGAGCGAGGCCTCGGTGTCGAGGTGGTCTTTCAGCCAGCTAAGGGTGAACTTCATAGCCCGCCCCTAAAATCCGCGAACCATCGAGGGCACGGCCAGCGGCACGAAGCCGTAGTACTTCAGCCAGCGGATATCGGCGTCGAAGAAGGTGCGCAGGTCGGGGATGCCGTACTTCAGCATCGCGATGCGGTCGATGCCCATGCCGAAGGCGAAGCCCTGATATTTCCGGGCGTCGATACCGCCGTATTCCAGCACCTTCGGGTGGACCATGCCGGAGCCCATGATCTCCAGCCAGTTGTCCGCGCCGTCACCGAAATTGCCGATGCGCAGTTCGCCGCCCTCGCGCGAACAGCCGATATCGACCTCCATGGAGGGCTCGGTGAACGGGAAGTGGCTGGGCCGGAAGCGGACCGGCAGGTCCGGGATGTCGAAGAACGCTCGGCAGAAATCGATGATGCAGCCCTTCAGGTGGCCCATATGGGTCGTCTCATCGACGACCAGCGCCTCGATCTGATGGAACATCGGCGTGTGGGTGGCGTCGGAATCGCTGCGGTAGGTGCGCCCCGGCGCGATGATGCGGATCGGCGGCTTCGACGTCTCCATCGTGCGGATCTGCACCGGCGAGGTGTGGGTGCGCAGCACCGGGGCCGGACGCCCTTCTTCCGCGTTCAGGTAGAAGGTGTCGTGCATCTGCCGGGCGGGATGTTCCGGCGGGATGTTGAGCGCCGTGAAGTTGTGGAAGTCGTCCTCCACATCCGGACCCTCGGCGACGGTGAAGCCCATCTCGCCGAAGATGGCGATGCACTCTTCCATCACCTGACTGACCGGGTGCAGGAAACCGCTCTCGCGCGGGCGCGGCGGTAGGGTGACGTCCACCGTCTCCTCGGCGAGCCGGGATTCCAGCGCGGCTGCGTCGAGTTCGGCCTGCCGTGCCGCGATGGCGTCGGCGACCGCGTCCTTGACCCGGTTCAGCGCCTGGCCGGCTTCGCGGCGGGCATCCCCGTCGAGCTGGCCGAGGCCCTTCATCAGGCCGGTGATCGCCCCGTTCTTACCGAGCGCGGACACGCGGACGGCCTCGAGCGCATCCAGGCTGTTCGCTGCGGCGACGTCCGCCAGCAGGGTGTCCTGCAACTGGGAAGGATCAGGCGCGGTCATGGTTCACCGTCGGCTTTCTGAGCCCTGGTGGCCCTTTCGGCGTCAGGAAGAAGCGCCGAGGGCGTTCTGTGCCTGTTCGACGATATCCTTGAAAGCCTCGGGCTCACGCACGGCCAGATCGGCGAGAACCTTGCGGTCGATCTCGATACCGGCCTGCTTCACGCCCGCCATGAACTGGGAATAGGTCATCCCGTTTTGACGCGCGCCCGCATTGATGCGCTGGATCCAGAGAGCGCGGAAGTTCCGCTTCTTCACCCGGCGGTCGCGATAGGCGTACTGCAGGCCCTTCTCGACCCGCTCTTTGGCGACGCGATAGACGTTCTTGTTCCGGCCTCGGTAACCCTTGGCGGCTTTGAGGATTTTCTTGCGCCGTGCGTGGCGCTGGACGGTGCTTTTTGCGCGTGACATCTGATCAGCCCTTTCGCGAATACGGCATCATGGGCTTCAGGATCTGCTCATCGACCTTCGCGATGGTGCCGATCTTGCGCGCCTTGCGCTTCATGGACTGGGAGCGCTTGCGCATGCCATGACGCATGCCGGAGGGCTTCATCTTGATCTTGCCGGAAGCCGTGAAGCTGAATCGCTTCTTGGCCGACGACTTCGTCTTCATCTTGGGCATTTTGTCCTCGCTTGTTTGCGGTTTGGCGCATTCGCACCATGCTCGACGGCTGGGCATGCCCTGGGCGTTCAATTTCGCCCGGCCGCACCGTCGCTGTTCGGAAACCGCGGGGTTATAGCGGCGAGAACCAGGCCTGACAAGGGCAAATCCCCGGATTTATGGGCATCCGGATTGCCTTTCGGGAACCGAAATCTTAGCGTTCCAGCAACCAGTCATAAGGGGAGGATTTCCATGGATCTACAACTCAGCGGCAAGACCGCCATCGTCACCGGCGCCAGCAAGGGCATCGGCAAGGCCATCGCCGAAGTTCTGGCCGAAGAAGGTGCCTCTATGCACCTGGTCTCGCGCACCGAGGCCGACCTGAATGCCGTACGCGACGACCTGAACGCACGCTTCGGTGCACAGGCCACCGTGCACGCGCTGGACCTGTCGAAGCCGGAATCGGTGCAGGCCCTGACCGAAGCGGCAGGTGATGCGGATATCCTCATCAACAACGCCGGCGCCATACCCGGCGGCGATCTGTCCAAGCTTAGCGACGACGACATCAAGGACGGCTGGCAGCTCAAGGTGTTCGGCACCGTGGGCCTGATCCGCAACTTCTATCCGAAGATGTGCGAGCGCGGCGACGGCGTGATCGTCAACGTGATCGGGATGGCCGGTGAGCGGGGGCGCGGTGCCTATATAGCGGGCTCCATGGGCAACGCGGCCCTGATGCACCTGACCCGCACCATAGGCGCGGAAAGCATGAACTACGGTGTGCGGGTGGTGGGCGTGAACCCCGGCCCGACCCAGACCGAGCGCTTCCAGCTTCTCGCCCGCGCCAATGCCGAGCGCCAGTTCGGCGACCCGGAGCGCTGGCAGGAAACCATGGCCGGGTTGCCCGGTGGGCGCGGCGGCACGCCGGAGGAACTGGCGGCGGTGACGGTGTTCGTGGCCTCGCCGCGCGCCTCCTGGGTGTCGGGCACCGTCGTCATGGTCGATGGCGGCCAGCATTCCCGCCCGCCGCAATAGCCTCACCCGATAGCCTCAAAACCATCGCCTGGCGTAACCTGCGCAGAACAGCGTTACGTCCAGGCAGGGGGAATCCATGGATCTCGAACTCACCGGCAAGACTGCCGTCGTCACCGGCGCGAGCAAGGGCATCGGCAAGGCCATCGCCGAGGTGCTTGCCGAGGAAGGCTGCTCGGTACATCTGGTTGCGCGCACCGAGGCCGACCTGAATGCCGCACGCGACGACCTGAACACCCGCTTCGGCGCACAGGCCACCGTGCACGCGCTGGACCTGTCGCAGGATTCCGAGATCGAAAAGTTGATTGCCGCCGTCGGCGACTGCGACATCCTGGTGAACAACGCGGGTGCCATCCCGTCCGGCGACATCAACCGGGTCGATAACCAGACCATCAAGGACGCCTGGAACCTGAAGGTGTTCGGCTTCGTCGGGCTGGTCCGGGGCATCTATCCGAAGATGTGCGAGCGCGGCGACGGGGTCATCATCAACGTGATCGGAATGGCGGGCGAGCGCCCGCGCGCGTCCTATATCGCGGGCTCCATGGGTAACGCCGCGCTCATGCAACTCACCCGCGCGCTGGGGGCCGAAAGCATGGACCACGGCGTGCGCGTGCTGGGCATCAACCCCGGCCCGGTCGAGACCGAACGCCTGGTGCGACAGGCGCGGATCAACGCCGACATGATGTTCGGCGACGAGGAGCGCTGGCGCGAGACCCACAAGAACCTGCCCGCCGGGCGTCCCGGTAAGCCCGAGGAGATCGGCTGGCTAGCGGCCTACCTCGCCAGCCCCAAGGCCATGTGGGTGTCGGGTACCATCATCATGGCCGATGGCGGACAGCATTCGCGCTCGCCGCGGGCGTGGTAGCTGTTCGCACCCCGCCCCGACCCTCTCCCCCCTGAAGGGCGGAGAGGGTTACACCTCGGTACCACTTCCAACGAAAAAGCCCCGCGCGGCGGGCCGGCGGGGCTTTCGTGTGTCGCTGTGGACGGGGCGCCTAGCGCGGTGACATCACCATCACCATCTGGCGGCCTTCCATCTTCGGCATCTGCTCGACCTTGGCGATCTCGTCGAGTTCCTCGCGGACCCGCTCGAGCACCTGCGCGCCCAGATCCTGGTGCGCCATCTCGCGACCGCGGAACCGAAGGGTCACCTTGACCTTGTCGCCGTCATCGATGAACCGGCGCGCGCTGCGCATCTTCACGTCATAGTCGTGCGTGTCGATGTTCGGGCGAAGCTTGATCTCCTTCACCTCGATGATCTTCTGCTTCTTGCGCGCTTCGTTCTTCTTTTTCTGTTCCTGATACTTCAGCTTGCCGTAGTCGATGATCTTGCACACCGGCGGTTCGGCGTTGGGCGAGACCTCGACAAGATCGAGCTGAACATCGGCGGCGCGTTGGAGGGCCTCGTCGATCGAAACGACGCCGACCTGCTCCCCATTTTCGTCAACCAGGCGCACCTGCGGCACCCCGATATCTTCGTTGACGCGTGGCCCGTCCTTTTTCGGAGGGGTCACATCTACCGGTCGTCTAGCGATTACCGTTCTCCTTGGATGTTTCTTTCAAACACAATTGCGTCGCGCATCAGTCCGCCGGACTGCGTGCTTCCGCGCTAAGTTTGCCGACCGCGTCGGCCAACGCAAGCACTTCCTGATCCTTCGAGCCGAGACGCCGCACGGCAACCGTGCCTTCCTCGGCCTCGCGGCGGCCCACCACAAGGATAGCGGGCACATGCTGGTGCGAGTGCTCACGCACCTTGTAGTTGATCTTCTCGTTGCGGATGTCCACCTCGACGCGCAGGCCGGCAGCGCGGCATGCCGCCGCCACCTCCTCGGCATAGTCGTTAGCGTCCGACGTGATCGTCGCGACGACCGCCTGCACAGGCGCCAGCCAGAGCGGAAAGCGGCCGGCAAAGTTCTCGATCAGGATACCGATAAAGCGCTCGAAGGAACCGAGGATCGCGCGGTGAAGCATCACCGGGCGCGCCTTGTCGCCGTTCTCGTCGATATAGGAGGCGTCCAGACGATCCGGCAGCACGAAATCGACCTGCAGCGTGCCGCACTGCCAGTCGCGACCGATGGCGTCGCGCAGCACGAATTCCAGCTTCGGGCCGTAGAACGCGCCCTCGCCAGGGTTGAGGGTGAAATCCAGCCCGGCCGCCTTCGTCGCATCCATCAGCGCCTTCTCGGCTCGGTCCCAGGTCGCGTCGTCACCGGCGCGCACCTCGGGCCGGTCGGAGAACTTCACGGCCACTTCCTCGAAGCCGAAGTCGCGATAGACCGACTGGAGCAGCTCGCAGAAGGCCTTCGTCTCGGAGACGATCTGGTCCTCCCGGCAGAAGATATGAGCGTCGTCCTGGGTAAAAGCGCGCACACGCATGATGCCGTGCAGCGCGCCCGACGGCTCATAGCGGTGGCAAGAGCCGAACTCGGCCATGCGCAGCGGCAGGTCGCGGTAACTTTTCATGCCGGAGTTGCCGAAGATCTGCACGTGGCACGGGCAGTTCATCGGCTTCAGCGCCAACATCCGGTTGGCCTGGGTCGAGGGCGCGTCGTGATCATGGTCATGGCCATGCGCCGCAGGATCGCTTTCGTCTACCTCAGCAACAAACATGGCCTCCCGGAATTTCTCCCAGTGACCGGACTTCTCCCACAGCACTCGATCCACAAGCTGCGGCGTCTTCACTTCCCGGTAGCCCGCCCGGTCCAACCGCGCGCGCATGTAGTCCTCGCAGACGCGGTAGAGCGTCCAGCCCTTCGGGTGCCAGAAGACGGAACCGATGGCCTCTTCCTGGATGTGAAACAGCCCCATCTCGCGGCCGATGCGGCGGTGGTCGCGCTTCTCGGCCTCCTCCAGCATCGTGAGATAGGTGTTAAGCTCATTCTCGTTGCGCCATGCCGTGCCGTAGATGCGCTGAAGCTGCGGGTTTTTCGCATCGCCGCGCCAGTAGGCGCCAGCCAGCTTCATCAGCTTAAACGCACGCGGCAGCTTGCCCGTGGACGGGAGGTGCGGGCCACGGCACAGATCGACCCAGTCGCCCTGGCGGTACATCGTGATGTCCTCGCCCTCGGGCAGCTCGCCGACCCATTCGGCCTTGAACGTCTCGCCTTCCTTCGCGAAGAATTCGCGAACCTGCTCGCGCGACCAGATCTCGCGCACTATCGCCTCATCACGGCCGACGATCTCTTCCATCTTTTTCTCGATGGCCTCAAAGTCTTCCGTGGAGAAGGGCGTGTCGCGGTGGAAGTCGTAATAGAAGCCGTCTTCGGTGGCCGGACCGAAGGTGATCTGCGTACCAGGGAACAACTCCTGTACCGCCTCGGCCAGGACATGGGCCGCGTCGTGGCGGATCAGTTCCAGCGCATCGTCATCCTTTATCGTGACGATCTCGAGCTTCGCATCGGCATTGATCGGCCGGTTGAGGTCGCGAACCTCGCCATCGACCTTCACGGCCAGCGCCGCCTTGGCGAGGCCAGGCCCGATGTCCGCCGCAATGTCCGCGCCGGTCACGCCGCGCACATGAGTGCGCGCGCTGCCGTCGGGCAGCGTGATCGTGATCTGTTCAGCGGATGCGGCCTGTGACATATCGGTACCTGTCTTCCCATCAAGGTTATTGCGTGAAAATTCAAGCGCCCGGTTCAACCAACCGGGCGCACGCGAGGGATTTAGTCCAGCTTGAGCGCCGCTTCAACCTCATCGACGGAGACCTCGTCCAGCATATCCTTACAGATGATGGTCACGTCCGGTCCTTTCTGGGCGCAGATCGCCGGGTCGGAGGCGAAGGAAAAGAGCGAGACCGAAGGGCAGCCCGCCGTCGCGATCAGGTGCATGGGGCCGGTGTCGTTGCCGACCGCCCCCACCGCGTCGCGCGCGAGCGCCGCGATTTCCGCAAAGGATGTGTCCGCCGTCAGGTCCACCGCGCCGTCGCAGAAGGATGCCACCGTGCCCGTGGCATGGGCGTCCGGTCCGGCCCCGATCAGCACCGGGGTCACTCCCTTCGCCACCAGCCGGCGGGCGAGTTCGGTGAAGCGGCCGACGGGCCAGCGCTTTTCCGGGCGGTGGGCTGAACCGCCGGGCACCAGTAGCGCATAAGGTGCGCTCAGACCGAAGCGGGAGATATCAGCGGTTGCCCAGTCGAGGTTCGGCGGGGGCACATCCGCGATCCCGGCCATGTTGAGCTGTTCGGCCTGTCGATCGACCGTGTGCATGTCGTCGCGCTTGCGGTTGGCGTGGGGGTGGGAGGCGAACCTTGCAACACCCGACCATTCGGGACGCCCGCCCGGCAGCATCAGGTGGAAATAGCCGCTCGACCGGTCGGAGGTCTGGAGGTCATAGACCCGGTCGAACCGGCCGCCGCGCAGGCGGTTGCGCAGCCGAAACCAGGCACGCCAGTTCTTCCAGTTGGGGCGTTCGTCGATCCAGATCTCGTCGAACCAAACCGACGATTTCAGAAAGCTCGCATAGGTTTTGCTGGTGAGCAGCGTGATGTGGGCATCGGCATGGTGCGCGCGGATCGCCGCCATGGGACCGGTGGCCTGAACGATATCGCCGAGCGCGCCCAGCTTGATGACGAGAATGCGCGACATGCCGGTGCTCACGGCTTTGCCGGCTCGAACAGGTCCGCATAGACGCGCAACGTGGCGGCGCACATGCCGGACTTGGCGAAGTTCGCACGGACATGCTCCGCGGCACGTTCAGCCAGCACCGCGCGGGCGTTGTCACCGATCGCCAGCGCGATTTCCAGCGCCTCGGCCATGGCCTGCGGGTCGCCCGGCGTGAAGCGCCAGCCGGTCACCCCCTCGATCACCTGTTCTGACGCGCCGCCGTGATCGGCCACGACGACCGGACGGCCCATGGCCTGGGCCTCGGCGACCACGCGTCCGAAGGCTTCCGGATCGGTGGAGGCCGACACCACCACATTGGACATCATGTAGGCCGCCGGCATGTCGTCGCAGTGGCCGACGATCTGGATGTCACCGCCCAGCCCGTTCTCGTAGATGCATTCCTCCAGTTCGCGGCGATAGGCCTCGCGCCCCTGGTCGGAGCCGACCAGCAGGCCGGTCACACGGAAATCATCCGGCCCCATGCGCGACTTCAGCCGCGCCAGCGCCTCAACGAACAGAAGCTGGCCTTTCCAGCGGGTCAGGCGGCCGGGCAGCATTACGATAGCGTTCCCGTCGGGCACGCGCCAGCGGCTGGCCAGTTCAATCATCCGGTTGGCGTTGAAGCCTTCCGCGTCGAAACGCGCGGTGTCGATACCGCGCGGGATGACATGCACCCGCGCCGCCGGGAACGTCGTAGTTCGCGGCGATGTGGTCGGCGATGAACTGCGAGTTGGCGATCACCGCGTCGCCCCGCGTCATGATCGCGTTGTACTTCTTCTTCAGGTTCCCGAAGAAACCGGTGCCAAAATTGTAAGTGCCGTGAAAGGTGGTCATGAACGGCACGCCGCTTGCCGCGGCTGCCGCATGGGCGCTCCACGCGGGCGCGCGGGAACGAGCATGGACAAGCTGGATGCCTTCGCGCGCGATCACATCGCGCAGGCGGTTGATGTTCTGGCGGATCACGAACGGGTTCTTGGAGGACAGCGGCAGCTCGATGTGTTTCGCACCGCGACGTTCCAGTTCGCACACCTGGCGGCCGCCCTCGGAAGCCACGACGACCTTCTTTCCGGCCAGCACCAGCGCCTCGGCGACATCGATGGCGCTGCGCTCGACCCCGCCGCCGCCCACGTCCAGCGACGGCAGGACCTGAAGGACGACCGGCAGGCGGCGCGCGGTCTCGACGCGGCTATCCGCCTCGTTGCGCACCATCTCGGGCGCGGTGCTAGACTCGGGACCGTCGTTCATTTCGCTTACAAACTTGTTCCATGACCACCGCAGACCCTGCACCCGAATTCATCAACGCCGAAGACGGAACCCCGCTCGCCTACGTCGCCACCCCGGCGGCCCGCGCGGGTGCCGGGCCGGGCGTCGTGTTTCTCGGCGGCTTTATGTCCGACATGACCGGCCAGAAGGCAACCGTTTTGGAGGACTGGGCGCGCGCGACAGGCCGGGGATTCCTGCGGCTGGACTATTCCGGCCATGGCATGTCCGGCGGCGCGTTCCGCGACGGGACCATCGGACGCTGGCTGTCAGACGCCGTCACGGTGATCCGCCATGCGAGCGCCACCGTGTCCGGCCTGGGCGGAGACCTGGTTCTGGTCGGCTCGTCCATGGGCGGATGGATCGCGGTGCTGGCTGCTATGGAGATCGGCGGACAGAAGGTGGCGGGCATTGTGACAATTGCCGCCGCGGCCGACTTCACCGAAGATCTGCTGCCTATGCGGCTGGGACCGGACACCCTCGCCACCATCGAGGCTGAGGGGGTTTTCGAGGCGCCCTCACAATATTCCGACCAGCCCTATGTGATCACCCGTGATCTTCTGGAGGATGGACGCAACCACCTGGTGCTTTCCGGCCCCATCGCACTGGATATACCCGCCCGGCTGATCCACGGCACCGCCGACCCGGACGTCCCCTGGACCCAGTCCCAGAAACTGATGGGTGCGCTGACGTCACGCGATGTCGAATTGATCCTGGTAAAGGACGGCGACCATCGCCTGTCCGAGCCGCATGATCTCGACCGGCTGACCCGGGTGGTGGAACGCCTGTGCCTTCAGATCTCGGACAACAGCGCCGCGAGCCCGGCCCGGTAATCCGGGTAGGCCAGCTCGACACCCAGCTCGTCCTTGATGCGGGTGTTCGAAACCCGCTTGGATTCCGCATAGAAACTGCGCGCCATGTCCGAAAGCTCGGCATCTTCGAAGGGAATTTCCGGGGGCGGCTCCACCCCCAGCAATGCGCAGGCATGGGCGATCACTTTCTGCGGCGGCGCCGGATCGTCGTCACAGAGATTGTAGGCCGCGCCGGGGTTCGGCCGGGCGATGGAGGCCTCCAGCACGGCGGCGATATCGTCCACATGGATGCGGCTGAACACCTGGCCGGGTTTCACGATCCGCCGCGCGCGGCCCGAACGCACCGTCGCAAGCGCGTTGCGGCCGGGCCCGTAGATCCCCGCCAGGCGGAACAGATGCACCGGCAGGCCGTGTTCGCGCCACAAGGCGCACCATCTGGCCTCGGCGGCGACCCGGCGTTCACCGCGTTCCGTCGCCGGGCGCAGGTCTGAATTTTCATCGACCCAGTCACCGCCACGGTCCCCATAGACCCCGGTGGTGGAGAGATACCCCCCCCAGGCCAGGCTGCCCGCACGATCCGCGATGTCGCTCCCATGATGGACCAGCACCGGATCGCCGTCCGGGCCCGGCGGGACGGAGGACAGCAGATGCGTCACACCGTCCAGCGCCGCCGCCGGATCGGCCAGCGGCGCATCTCCATCGAACACGAACGCCTCGATCCCGTCCCGAGCCAGCGCGTCCAGATTGCCTTCGTCGCGCGTGGTGCCACGCACCGACCAGCCGCGCGCCATCAGACGCCCGGCGAGCGCGCAGGCACTGTAACCCAGCCCAAATACGAACAAAGTGTTCATGGAGATTCGAACAAAATCCGTCATTCGTGCTTTTGCGCAGTCCGCAGCTTCCTGCTAGACCGGAGCAATACGAGAATATCACCATAAAGGCCACGTTGTTGCGCCGTCCAATCCTGATCCTTGCCGTATGTGCCGCCCTCGCCGCACCGGCGTCGGCCGGTGCACAGACACCGCCACGTCTGTCCGATCTGGACAAGGGCGAGGACTACCGCGTCTGCACGCAGATCGCGCAGGAAACCCCGGAAATCGGCTTCGAGGCGGCGATCACCTGGCGTGATGAGGTGGCGGCTCCCCGGCGCTGCACTGCGTTGCCCTGGCCCTGTTCGGGCTGGGCCAGGTAGAGGAGGCAGCCAAACGGCTGGAGGAACTGGCACTCGACATGCCCGACGCCTCCAACCGCGAGCGCGCGGCGATCCTCAGCCAAGCGGGCAATGCCTGGCTCAGCCGGCGCAAGCTCGACCGCGCCGCAGCGAATTTCAAGAAATCCCTGGAACTCGACGGGGAGAACCCGGAGCACTGGATCGACCATGGCATTGTGCTCGCCGAGACAGGCGCGCTCTGGGATGCAGTGGACAGCTTCTCCGAGGCGCTGACCCGTGCGCCGGGCCATATCGACGCCCTGCTCTTTCGCGCCACGGCCTATCGGGTGCTCAACGTGCCGGACCTCGCGCGCGACGATGTGGACAAGGTGCTGAGCGCCGCACCGATGCAGCCGAGTGCACTTCTCGAACTCGGGATGCTGCACGCCCAGGCTGGCGAAATAGACGACGCCCGCGCCGTCTGGCTGCAGGTCATCGAGGCTTCACCGGACTCCCCGGCTGCCGACGCCGCGCGTCAGAACCTTGAGAAGATCGACGTCAGGAAAAAGCCGTAGCAGGCCTAAAAATCCGGATCTGCGTAATGCTTCGGCGGCGGGATGCCCGGTATGTGGTCTGCCAGGATCGGCCGCATACTGGGGCGTGACTTGACCCGCGCATACCAGGTACGGGCCTCGGGAAAGCCGTCCCACGGCACATCGCCGACATAATCGACACAGGATATCTGCGCAGCGGCGGCAATGTCCGCCATCGAGAAGGTCTCGCCCGCCAGCCAGTTCCGACGCTCGATCAGGTATTCGATATAGGCCAGGTGGGTGGCGATGTTCGTGTGACCCGCCCGGATGGCGGCGGACGACGGCGCACCGAGGCCAAGGAAGCGCTTGTTGATCTTCTCGTCCACGAGATTAACCGTTACCTCGCGCTGGAACTTCTGATCGAACCATGCCGTCAGGCGGCGGATTTCAGCTCGCGAACCCGAATCCCCGTCGAGCAGGGCTGGTTTGGGCACGGCTTCCTCAAGGTATTCGCAGATGGCCACGGAGTCCGCGATGATGCGCGGCGGCGCATCCTCTCCGCCATCCCCGTCACCATTGGCCTCGATCAGGACGGGTACCTCGCCCGCCGGGTTCAGCGCCAGGAACGCGTCCCGCCGTTCCCAGATCTTTTCAAGCTCAAGTTCGAAGGGCAGCTTTTTCTCAGCCAGAACAATGCGGACCTTGCGCGCATAGGGGCAGAGCCAGAGATGGTAGAGCGTCCGCATTCCGTCGTGACATTAGACGGATGCCACGATTCAAGGGAAGCCGCGCGGCACTGCAAGGGACTACTTGTTGCCGGATTTCTTTCCGAGGCCGAAGGTCCAGCCTAGTACCGTCACACAGAAGGCGACCACGACCCAGATAGTCGTCAGCAGGATGGCGATGATGCCGACGGGCGGCGCTACGAAGATCAGGACGATCGCTACGAAGAACGCGAGGAGCGCGACAGCCAAGATTTCTACCCCCGGCCCAGCGTGTCGTCGAGATAACCGGCGATGTCCTGGATCAGGCGCCTGGCCTCATCGATCATGCTGGAGAATCCGAAGAACGCGTGCATGACGCCAGGATAGACCTCCAGCTTGTGGGGATGCCCGGCGGCGGTCATCTTTTCGGCCAGCGCGATGGAATCATCACGAATGGGGTCAAGCTGCGCCGCGGCTATAAAGACAGGCGGGAGGCCGGCAGGATCACCTTTCACGGCAAAGACCCGCGGATCGCCGCGGTCGGCGAGGTCGGGCACGTAACCGTCATAGACCATTTTCACGTATTCGGTCGTCAGCATGAAATCGCCGCCGCCGAGTTCGGCCATGGAGTCGGTTTCCAGGTTGTAGTCGAGCACACCGTAGAGCGAGAGCGCCGCGCCAAGAAGGTCGCCGCGTCCCTTGTCGCGCAGCTCCATCGCCGCACCCAGCGCGACACTCGCGCCCGCCGACGCGCCGCCCACCGCGATGCGTCCGGTATCGAGGCCCCAGTCCGCGCCGTTGTCCGCGATCCATTCCAGGACTGCGACGGCTTCGGTCACGGGATCGGGGAAGGTGTGTTCGGGCGCGTGGACATAGTCCGCGCTGACGATGGCCCCGCCCCAGGTTTGCGCGATCTCGCGCATCTGCCGGTCGTTGGACAGCGGCCCGCCGATCCGGAACCCACCGCCATGCAGATAGACAAACACGGGCAGTCCGTCCGTGTCGGACGGCTTGTAGAGCTGGACCGGAATGTTACGGAACGGGCCGGGGATCGTGTGCGCCGCGTTGACAGCCATCTCCGGTCCGCCCTCGTTCCAGATGGCACGCGCGGCCTCGGCCTGGGCGCGGACCTCGCCGATCGCCTCTCCGGCGCCGCCGACCTGCGCGACGATCTCGGCATTGCGCTTGAGCGCCGCGTCCATCTGCGGATGGATCAGAGCCGTCGGACTGAGTTTCGTATCTGCGGGCATGTTCGTTTCCTCGGAAGTTCCGCAGGCACTGTAAACACAATGGCCGGGTCCGCAACGGGCCCTGCCATCATATTTCACGCCGTAAAACTTCAGGCTCGACTGTTCAGCCCGCTTCGCGCGAATAGGCCTCATCCGTGATCGGATGGTCGAGCTTGTCGAGCATGTCCTTCGGGATGATCTGCCAGAACTTGGCCCGCTCACGGTCCCAGTTGTCGAGAATCCGGCCGGCATAGGCCGACTGGGTTTCGCACACATGCTCCTTGATGTGGCCGCGTAGCACTTCTTCCCAGTGGCTCGTCCCGATCCGCTGCCAGATGATGCTATCCGGGTTCACCCGTTCCTCGAACTCGTCGTGGCGGTCATAGACGAAGGCGACGCCACCGGTCATGCCGGCACCGAAGTTGTCGCCGACCGGACCGAGGATGACCACCTCACCGCCGGTCATGTACTCGCAGCCGTTCGAGCCGCAGCCCTCGATCACCGCGATGGCGCCCGAGTTGCGCACGCAGAAGCGGTCACCGGCCAGGCCCGCCGCGAACAGCTTGCCGTCGGTCGCCCCGTAAAGCGCCGTGTTGCCGAGGATCGAGTTCTCCCGCGTGATGAGCGGGCTGGACGTCGGGGGACGGATCATGATGGTGCCGCCCGACAGGCCCTTGCCGCAGTAGTCGTTGGCATCGCCCAGCACTTCCAGCTTCACGCCCTGCACCGCGAAGGCGCCGAGCGACTGGCCGGCCGAACCGCGCAGGCGCGCGGTCAGGTGGCCCGGGTCCAGCTTCTTCATGCCGAACTGGCGGGTGATCTTGGACGAGATCTTGGCGCCGATGGCGCGCTGGGTGTTCCGGATGCCGTAGGCAAGCTGCATCTTCTCACCGACGCGGAACAGCGGCTCAGCGTCCTCGATCATCTGGGCGTCCAGCGTCTCCGGCACCTCGTTGTAATCGACGGTGCAGCGCGCCAGGTAATCGCCCGCATCCGCACGCACCAGGATCGGGTTGAGATCGAGGTCGTCGAGATACGGGTTGCCGCGGCTGACCTGATGCAACAGGTCGGACCGCCCCACCACCTCGTCCAGCGAGCGGAAGCCGAGTTCGGCCAGGATCTCGCGCACTTCCTCGGCGAGGAAGGTGAACAGGTTGACCACCTTCTCCGGCGTGCCGGCGAACCGCTCACGCAGGCGTTCGTCCTGGGTGCAAACGCCCACCGGGCAGGTGTTGGAGTGGCACTGACGGACCATGATGCAGCCCATCGCCACCAGCGAGGTGGTGCCGATGCCGTATTCCTCACCGCCCAGCATGGCCGCGATGACGATATCGCGGCCGGTCTTGAGGCCGCCATCGACGCGTAGCTGCACCTTGTGGCGCAGGCGGTTCAGGGTCAGCACCTGATGCACTTCAGACAGGCCGAGCTCCCAGGGCAGGCCGGCATACTTGATCGACGATTGCGGGCTGGCGCCCGTGCCGCCGCCATGACCCGAGATCAGGATGGTGTCGGCATGGGCTTTGGCCACGCCCGCTGCGACGGTGCCGATGCCCGACTGGGCCACCAGCTTCACGCAGACGCGCGCTTCCGGGTTGATCTGCTTCAGGTCGTAGATGAGCTGCGCCAGATCCTCGATCGAGTAGATATCGTGATGCGGCGGCGGGCTGATAAGCGTCACGCCTGGCGTCGAATGCCGCAGCTTGGCGATCATCCCCGAGACCTTGAAGCCCGGAAGCTGGCCGCCCTCGCCCGGCTTGGCGCCCTGGGCAATCTTGATTTCCAGTTCACGGCAGTTGTTCAGGTACTCCGCCGTCACGCCGAAGCGGCCCGAGGCGACCTGCTTGATCGCCGACGATGCGTTGTCGCCGTTGGGCTTGGGCTTGTAGCGCGCGGAATCCTCGCCGCCCTCGCCGGAATCCGACTTCGCGCCGATCCGGTTCATGGCGATGGAGAGCGTCTCATGGGCTTCCGGCGACAGCGCGCCCAGCGAGATGCCCGGCGCAACGAGGCGCTTGCGGATCTCGGTGATCGATTCCACCTCGTCCGACCCGACCGGATGCAGATCGCTCTGGAAGTCGAGCAGATCGCGCAGGTTGACTGGCGGCTGCTCGCGCACCTGTTCTAGGTAGCGCTGGTACATGCCGAAGCTGTCAGCCTCCAGCGCCGCCTGCAGGGTGTGGATCGAGTTGGCCTGGAAAGCATGCGCCTCGCCGCCGCGCCGGTAGCGGTAGAAGCCGCCCACCGGCAGGGTGACCACATCCTCGTCCCACGCCTTGGCGTGCATCTGCGTGACCTTGTGCTGGATGCCGGTCAGGCCGATGCCGGAAATGCGGCTCGACATGCCGGGGAAGAACTCGTTGATCAGCGTGCGCGACAGGCCGATGGCCTCGAAGTTGTAACCGCCGCGATAGGACGACAGCACCGAGATACCCATCTTGGACATCACCTTCAGAAGACCGGCGTTCACGGCCGCCTTGTAGCGCTGCAGGCAGTCGGCCAGCGACAGCTCATCGAACAGGCCGCGCGCATGGCGGTCGGCAATGGCCTCCTGCGCCAGATAGGCGTTGACGGTGGTCGCGCCGACGCCGATCAGCACGGCGAAGTAATGCACGTCGAGACACTCGCCCGAACGCACATGCAATGCCGAGAAGGTCCGCAGCGACTGCCGGATCAGATGACTATGCACGCCGCCGGCGGCCAGCACCATCGGCACGGGCGCGCGGTTCGGCCCACAATTGCGGTCGGACAGGACCACATGCACCGCCCCGCCGCGCACCGCGTCTTCCGCATTGCGGCGGATTTCGTCAAGGCGTTCCGACAGCGCGTGTTCGCCCGCAGACGGATCGAAGGTGCAGTCAATCTCGGCGATCGAGTCACCGAGATATTCGTGCAGCGCATCGAACTCGGCGTTGGTCAGGACCGGCGAATCCAGACGGAACAGGTCGCACTGGCCCTCATCCTCGGACAGGATGTTGCCGCGCGTGCCCAGCCGCGTGGACAGCGTCATCACGGCGGATTCGCGCAGGCTGTCGATGGGCGGATTGGTCACCTGGGCGAAGTTCTGCCGGAAGAAGTGATGAACGCCCCGGTACTTGTCGGACAGCACCGCGATGGGTGTGTCGTCGCCCATGGAGCCGGTCGGCTCCTTGCCGTCCTCGACCATCGGCTGCAGGACAAGCTCAAGCTCCTCCATCGACCAGGCATATTGCAGCTGGCGCCGGCGCAGCTCCTCGCTGTCGAAGGCGACGGGTTCTTCGTGCTCGACGGCGATGATCTCGTCCAGCGAGCGGAAATTCTTCACCCAGTCCTCAAACGGATGGGTGGCCGCCAGGCGGTCGCGCAGCTCCTGATCGTAGTAGAGCTTGCCCTCCTTCAGATCGACGGCGATGCTCTCGCCCGGCCCGACCCGGCCCTTCTTGACCACTGCGCTTTCGTCGATACGCACCATGCCGGTCTCGGAACCCACGATCAGCAGGCCGTCGCCCGTGATCGTATAGCGCAGCGGACGCAGACCGTTGCGGTCCATGCCGGCTACGACCCATCGCCCGCCGAAGCCGCAGACGGCCGCGGGGCCGTCCCACGGTTCCATGACGGACGAGCAGTAACTGAACATTGCCTTGTGCGCTGCGGGCATCGCCTCGCGCTGTTCCCAAGCGTCGGGAATGAGCAGCGTCTTGATCATGGGCAGCGAGCGTTCGGACGCACGCGCCATCAGCTCGAAGACCGAATCCAGCGCCGCCGAATCCGACGCGCCGCGCGGGATAACCGGCACCACATCGAGAATGGCATCGCCGAGACGATCCGATTGCAGCCGCGCCTCATGGGCGGCCATCCAGTTGCGGTTGCCGCGCAGCGTATTGATCTCGCCGTTATGGGCAATCACACGGAACGGCTGCGCCAGCGACCAGCTCGGGAAGGTGTTGGTCGAATAGCGCTGGTGATAGATCGCGAAGGCCGAGACGAAGCGCTCGTCCAGCAAATCCGGATAGAAGGCCGTCAGCTGTTCGGCCAGGAACAGGCCCTTGTAGATGATCGAGCGGCAGGACAGCGAGCAGATATAGAAGCCCTGGATACCCTCGGCCTCGATGTGCTTCTCGATCCGGCGGCGGATGATATATAGATCCAGCTCGAACTGCGGGTCGGAGACGTCGCGGTTGTTCGCGATCATCACCTGTTCGATTTCCGGGCGGGTGGCGTTCGCCTTGTCGCCGATGACCATGTTGTTGGTCGGCACCTGCCGCCAGCCATACAGCGTGTGGCCGAAGCGCAGCACCTCGGATTCCACGATGGCCCGGCAGCGCTCCTGCGCTTCGTAGTCGGTGCGTGGCAGGAAGATCATGCCGACGGCGAGACGGCGCTCGCTCGGCTCATGGCCCGTGTTGCGAATGTGACCCTTGAAGAAGTCCTGGGGGATCTGAACATGGATGCCCGCGCCGTCGCCGGTCTTGCCGTCGGCATCGACCGCGCCGCGATGCCACAGAGCGCGTAGGGCCTCAATCCCGGCTTCCACGACCTGGCGGCGCGGCTTACCGTCGATGGCGGCCACCAGGCCGACACCGCAGGAGGAGTGCTCCTGCTCGGGGCTATAGACCTGGTTTTCCTCGAGATACCGCGCCGTGTCCTTCCACTCGCGAATGAAATCTTCACCCATGACGTTCTCTTTCAATCGGGTTCGCGTCTATTCCGCCGCCTGCGCGCCGGCGTCTGCCGACATGCGGGCCTGAATGTATTCGTGCATGGCCGCCGCCGCATCGCGTCCGTCGCGGATCGCCCAGACGACGAGGCTCGCGCCGCGTACGATGTCGCCGGCCGCGAACACGCCCGGCATGGCGGTCATGCCGGTGTGGAAATCGGCCTTGATCGTGCCCCAGCGGCTGACCGCCAGGTCCGGTTCGCCGAACATCTGCGGCAAGTCTTCCGGATCGAAGCCCAGCGCCTTGATGACAATGTCGGCCTCGATGGTGAAGCTGGAATCAGCGATCGGCTCAGGAGACTGACGCCCGGAGGAGTCCGGCGGGCCGAGGCGCATCTTCTGGGCGCGCACACCGGTGACACCTTCGCCCGCATCGCCCAGGAAGGCCTCGGGCGCGGACAGCCAGATGAACTCGACGCCCTCTTCCTCGGCGTTGGCGACCTCACGCTGGGAGCCGGGCATGTTACTGCGGTCGCGGCGGTACAGGCACTTCACCGACGTCGCGCCTTGGCGGATAGCCGTGCGAACGCAGTCCATGGCCGTATCGCCGCCGCCGATGACGACAACGTTCTTGCCGTTCGCATTCCAGCGTGCCGTCCTCGAAGGCGGGCACAGTGTCGCCTAGGCCTTTGCGGTTGGACGCGGTGAGATAGTCCATCGCGTGTAGCACGTTCTCGAGACCCGCGCCGGGCAGTTCGACCTCGCGCGGCTTGTAAACGCCGGTCGCGATCAAGATCGCGTCATGCTTCTCACGCAGCTCGGCGAAGGAGACGTCCGCACCGATGGCTGTGTTCAGGTGGAACTCGATCCCGCCATCCGCGAGCAGTTGGGCGCGGCGATTGACCACGTCCTTTTCCAACTTGAAGTTCGGGATGCCGTAGATCAGCAGCCCGCCGACCCGGTCATAGCGGTCATAGACATGCACCTTGTATCCGCGTCGGCGCAGCATGTCCGCCGCCGCCAGGCCGCCCGGACCGGCGCCCACGATACCGACGCTCTCGTCACGCTCATGGCGCGGCGTGATGGGCTTCACCCAGCCTTCCTCGAAGGCGGTCATGGTGATGTAGTTCTCGATCGTGCCGATGGTCACGGTGCCGTGGCCCGACTGCTCGATCACGCAGTTGCCCTCGCACAGGCGATCCTGCGGGCAGATTCGGCCGCACATCTCGGGGAAGGTGTTGGTGGCCGACGAGACCTCATAGGCCTCCTGCAGCCTGCCCTCGGCCGTCAGCATCAGCCAGTCGGGGATGTTGTTGTGCAGCGGGCAATGCACCTGACAGAACGGCACACCGCACTGGGAACAACGGCCCGCCTGCGCGCCCGCCTTCTCGCGCGCGAAGCGGCGATACACCTCGTCCCAATTCTCCCGCCGGGTTTCCGGCGCGAGCTTTTCCGGCATCTCGCGTTCGCGCTCTACGAACTTCAGAACCTTGTCGCTCATAAGAACTCTCCCCTGCCGGGAAACGGGCTGTCGGTTCAGGCGTGGCGCGGAGCATTCCTTCGATCGCGGGATCTGCGGGAGCCCGCGAAAGTCCGGGAACACACCGGAACTCGCCGTTTTTATTAAGGCCAGGCAGGCTTCATTACCTTCTTCCGGCCGGGTCGCCTGAACTCGTCAAATCGTCTCGGCAAGGCGGTTATAGACGGCGGGTTCCCCGAGGGCCAGTAAAAAGCGTGTTATAGGTCGTAATTATTGACCTAAAAATATGGTCAGGGAATCACTACCTCCTCTCAACCCCGCCCACAGGAGGGGAAGCGAACTCAATAATACCATTATGGTACTATTTTATCCGCGGCCCGGTGACTCGTATTGAATTCCGCATTAACCTCACACAGTGGTATGAAGGCCGCACAATGTCCCTTTCCGCATAGACCCGATGCCCCTTTTTGAAATCTTCCTACTCGCCGTCGTGCAGGGCATCACCGAGTTCCTTCCGATCAGCTCGTCGGGTCACCTGCGCATCGTGTCGGACATTCTGGGCCTGCCCGAGAACACGCTGGCCATCGATGTGGCGGTCCATGTGGGCACGCTGTTCGCAGTGATGCTCTATTTCTGGCGCGACCTGCTGTTCATTCTCACAGGCCTAGGCGCGGCCGTTCGCGGACGCCGCCATGATGGCGCCCACCTGGCCGTGTTTCTGATCATCGGCAGCGTGCCGGTCGCGCTCGCCGGGTTTTTCGGCCGCGCGCTGATCGAGGATTCCCTGCGCGCCCTGGAGATCGTCGGCTGGACCACCATCGGCTTCGGGCTGATCCTCTGGCTGGCCGACCGCTGGGGCATGCGGATCCTGCGCATGGAGCATATGAGCGCGAGCCACGCGGCGATCATCGGGCTGGCCCAGGCACTGGCGCTCATCCCCGGCACAAGCCGGTCCGGCATCACCATCACGGCCGCGCGGTTCCTTGGCTATGAACGCGCAGACGCGGCGCGGTTTTCCATGCTGCTGTCGATCCCGGCGATCGCCGGGGCGGGCCTGCTGGTCGGCGTGCAGATCGCCGAAGCGGGCGATCCCGTGCTGACCCATGCCGCGCTGGTGGCCGCCGGCCTGTCCTTCGTCACGGCGCTGCTGGCCATCGCACTGTTCCTGCGCTGGCTGCGTTTCGCGGGCTTCGGCCCGTTCATGCTCTACCGGGTGATCGTCGGCGCGGTGATCCTGGCCTGGGTGTACGGCGCTTTCTAGGACGTCGAATTAGACACCGAACCGCCACTTAGGCCATCGAGGCGCGGCCCAGCCGTCCGCCACGGCGGTACCGATGGACATAGGTCGGCACGATCAGTTCCATCGCCGTCGGCTCGACACCCAGATCCTTCAGCGTCAGCGCGTCCGAGGCGACCACATTGTCTTCGCGCAGCGACTTCATCGCATCGCGCGTGACCGGCGGGTTGGGCAGGAATTCCGAGAAGAATGCCTGGATATCGCCCACGAAGAACGGCAGCGAAACCAGCGCGCGCTTACGCCGGATTTCCGTCAGCAGATATTCCATCAGCTCGGCGAAGGTGTATTCGCGCGGGCCGCCCAGCTCATAGGTCTTCCCCGCCGCCGCGCTGTCAAACAGCGCCGCCACGATGGCGTCGGCCACATCGGCCACATAGACCGGCTGGAACCGGGTCTTGCCGCCGCCATAAAGCGGCAGGGCCGGGGCCAAACGCGCCAGGCCGCCGAACAAGTTGAAGAATTCGTCCTCGGGCCCGAAGATCACCGACGGACGGACAATGGTCGCCGCGGGAAACGCATCGCGGACGGCCTGCTCGCCGGCCGCCTTGGAACGCCCGTATTCCGACATCGCCATGCGCGAGGCCCCGATCGCCGAGACATGCACCATCGCCTTGCAGCCGGCCTCCGCCGCCGCGCGCGCCATCGTCTCCGGCGCGTCCACATGAATGGCCTTGAAGGTCTGGCGGCCGCGCTGGGCGAGGATGCCCACCAGGTTGATGACCGCATCCGCGCCATCGACGGCGCGGCGGACCGCGTCTTCGTCGCGAATGTCACAGGGGAAGACATTGACCTGGCCGACCTGGCCCAGCGGCTTTAGGTGCTTGGCCGCCTCGGGATCGCGCACGCCCGCGCGCACGATCACATCGCGGTCGGCGAGCCGCTCAATCACATAACGGCCGAGAAACCCCGAGCCGCCGAACACCGTTACCTGACGCAAATCCATGCCGTCGCTCCTCAGCCATGCGAAGTCGGGCCGCCCCGCTGTATAGCCCCGCGCGCGCCCGCGTGCCAAGCACGGCAGTTGACACGAACAAGCCCCAGGCGTTAGCAACCGCGCGCCCGGCGCGCATGGCGCCGAAAACAAATGGATGCGCGCCATGGACATCGAACTTCACCGGCAGGACCTTCCCGACGGCCTCGACCTGGGCGATACCATCGCGGTGGACACCGAGACGATGGGCCTGAACGTGCAGCGCGACCGACTCTGTCTGGTCCAGCTTTCGGCGGGCGACGGGATCGCCCATCTCGTCCAGTTCGCGGCCGGCGAGGGGGATGCTTATGACGCGCCCAACCTCAAGGCGCTGCTGGCCGACCGCAACCGACTGAAGCTCTTTCACTTCGCCCGCTTCGACCTGGCCGCGATCAGCAAGTATCTCGGCGTCGATGCCAGCCCCTGCTACTGCACGCGCACAGCCTCGCGCCTGGTGCGCACCTTCACCGACCGCCACGGACTGAAAGACCTGTGCCGCGACCTGCTGGGTGTCGATATCTCGAAACAGCAGCAGAGTTCGGACTGGGGCGCGGACGAGCTGTCGCGCGAACAGCTCGAATACGCGGCCAATGACGTGTTCTTCTTGCACGAGCTAAAGGCGCGCCTGGACCCAATGCTGGAACGCCACAACCGGGAGGGTCTGGCGCAGTCATGCTTCGACTTCCTGCCCGCCCGCGCGGCCCTCGATCTCGCCGGCTGGCCCGACGTCGACATTCTGGCCCACAACTAAAGTCCGGCGCGCGCAAACGCGCGCGGCGTTTGACGATTCACAAGCTTCACCCCATACTGCAAACGCTTGATTCAGGTGGATTTCTTGTCGGTCCACCGGGTTGTGCCAAAGCCAGAAACACAAAAACCAAATCAGCCGTGACCGGATCATCCGAAACCCGCCCAAACGCCAAAGACGCACGCGGTGCGGACGCCGATATCGAAGTGGCGCGGCGCGTCTTTCGGCTGGAGGCCGACGCCCTGCGGGCCATGGGTGAGGCGCTGGACGAGACCTTCTCGCGCGCGGTCGATCTGATCGACAATGCCGCCGGGCGCACAGTCGTCACCGGCATGGGCAAGAGCGGCCACATCGCCCGAAAGATCTCCTCGACACTTGCCAGCACCGGCACGCCGTCGCTCTACGTCCACCCGGGCGAGGCGAGCCATGGCGACCTGGGCATGATCACCGCCAGCGATGTGGTGATCGCGCTGTCGAATTCCGGCGAGACCCCGGAACTGGGCGACGTGCTGAACCACTGCCGCCGCTTCAAGGTGCCTCTGGTCGCCATCACCGGTCGCGCCAACAGCACACTGGCCGACAATAGCAACTGCACCCTGCTACTGCCGCCCGTTGCCGAGGCCTGCCCGATGGGCCTGGCGCCCACCACATCGACCACCGTGATGATCGCCATGGGCGATGCGCTGGCGATCGCGCTGCTCGACCGGCGCGGTTTCACCGCCGAGGATTTCCAGGTACTGCATCCGGGCGGAAAGCTGGGCCAGAGCCTGCTGCGGGTCGGCGACCTGATGCATGCGGGCGATGACCTGCCGCTGGTCGCGTCGGGCGACCGAGTGGCGGATGCACTGATCGTGATGTCCGCCAAGGGGTTCGGCTGCGCCGGCGTGACAGACACAACTGGAAAGCTGGTCGGGGTCATAACCGACGGCGATTTGCGCCGCCACATGTCCGACACATTGCCCAGTCTTACTTGCGGCGAGATCATGACCCGCAATCCGAAGACCATCCGCGTGCAGGCGCTCGCCTCTGAGGCACTGGGACAGATGAACGGCAGTCAGATCACCAGCCTATTCGTGGCCCGCGACGGCGCCCCTGTAGGCATCCTGCATATCCACGACTGCCTGCGCGCGGGCCTCGCCTAACCGCCAGATGAGCGACCCCGGAATGAGCGCAGCCCCTGAAGTTGCTCCCGGCGAGACGCGCCGTTCGCTCCGCGACCGGCTGGGCGACACACCTCGGCGACGGCGCAGCGGCTTCGCGCGCTCGCGCAGCGTCGCGACAATGAAATACGTGCTGCCGGGCCTTGCCTTCGGCATGCTGGCGCTAGTCGCCGTGTGGCCACGGCTGCACCCGGACACAGACCGCTTCAATATCGACATCGCCGCCGTCGGCCCAGCAGGCGGCAGCAAGCCGCAGGTCCTGAACCCGCGACTGCAGGGAATCGATTCCGCCAAGCGCCCCTTCCAGGTCACCGCAGATCTCGGCTTGCGCGGCCTCGATTCGATGGGGGGCGAGGTCTATGACCTGACGAACCCGACCGCCGACATCGTGCTGCGGGACGGCTCCTGGATCGCGCTGAATGCCAATGACGGCAAGTTCCAATCCGCATCGAAAGTCCTGTACCTTGCCGGCAACGTCACCCTCTTCCACGACCAGGGATACGAATTCCAGACGACAACCGCGCAGGTCCACCTTGAGGACAGCTCCGCATCCGGCGACGATCCGCTCAGCGGCCAGGGGCCGTTCGGTATCCTCAACGCGAACGGTTTCCGGGTATTCGATTCCGGCGACCGTATCTTGTTCCTCGGCCCAGCCACGCTGACCGTCTTCGAAGGGGAGCCAACGCTATAATGGACAGCTGGATGCGCCACCCGGTCCGCATGGGCCTTGCTGCGCTGATCGTGCTGGCCGCACCCGCAACGGCGATGGCGCAGTCGCTGGGATTCGGGGGAAGCGGAGAGGGGCCCATTCAGATTGAGGCCGATGACGGAATCGAATGGCAGCGGGCCAACCAGCTTTACCTGGCGCGCGGCAACGCGCGGGCTAGCCAGGGCGGTGTGCACGTGGAGGCCGACGAGCTGATCGCCCATTATCGCGCGAACGCGGCGGGCGAGAACGAGATCTACCGCCTCGACGCCAACGGCAACGTCCGCATCATCTCCGAAAACGAGACCGCCACCTCTGATAACGCCGTCTATGACATCGACCAGGGCGTGCTGGTGATGACCGGCCAGGCAATTCGGCTGGATACGCCCGAGGACACGATCACCGCGCGTGACAGCATAGAATATTACGAACAGCGCAGGCTGGCCGTGGCCCGCGGCGACGCGCTGGCCATAAGGGGCGACCGCCGTGTGCGCGCCGACACGCTGACCGCCCACTTTACCCAGGGCGCGGCAAATTCCGAGATGGATCGAATCGAGGCCGCGGGCAATGTGCTGGTCTCTACCCCGGGCGACATCGTGCGCGCCGAACGCGGTGACTACAGCCCCAAACGGGGTATCGCCGCGGTCACGGGCGATGTGCGTATAACGCGAGGTGACACGCAATTGAACGGCGAACGGGCAGAGGTTAACCTAAATACTGGAGTAAGCCGTATTCTTTCGTCGCGCTCGGGCGAGCGGGTGCGCGGACTCTTTCTGCCTAAGGCCGGCTCCGGCGGAGCGGACCGGACGCCCAATACCCAGCCCGGCACAACGGGCTCAAACGGAAGCCAATGAAGGACGCGCGCATCCCACACCAGAACCCCGACGGCAGCGCACCACGCCTGGTGGCGGACAATCCGGGTCTTGTCGCGCACAATCTGGGCAAGCACTTCCGCAAGCGCCCCGTACTGCGCGATATCTCGCTGCAGGTTCGCCAGGGCGAGGCTGTCGGCCTGCTCGGGCCGAACGGAGCGGGCAAGACCACCTGCTTCTACATCATCACCGGCCTGCTGACGGCCGATTCCGGTTCGATCTCGCTGGATGGCCATGACATCACCGAACTGCCGATGTATCGCCGCGCACGCCTCGGGATCGGCTATCTGCCGCAAGAAGCCTCGATCTTCCGCGGCCTGTCGGTGGAACAGAACATCCGCGCAGTGCTGGAAATGATCGAGCCGGAGCGCGACCGCCGCGAGGCGATTCTGGACGACCTGCTGGCCGAATTCTCCATTTCGCATCTGCGCCGCACACCCTCGCTCGCCCTGTCGGGCGGCGAACGGCGGCGTGTGGAAATCGCACGCGCACTGGCCAGCCAGCCACTCTTCATGCTGCTCGACGAGCCGCTCGCGGGTATCGATCCGATCGCGGTGTCGGACATCCGCGACCTCGTCAAGCACCTCAAGGATCGCGGAATCGGGGTTCTGATCACCGATCACAATGTTCGCGAAACACTCGACCTCGTGGACCGGGCCTATATCTTGCACGAAGGCTTGGTTCTGATGAGTGGCACACCGTCCGAAATCGTGTCTCATTCGGATGTTCGACGTGTTTACCTCGGTGAAAGATTCAGTCTATAGAAGTCCTTAATCATGACTCTGTCTCCGCGTCTCGATTTTCGCCAGACGCAGGCGCCGGTCATGACCCCGCAGTTGCAGCAGGCGATCAAGCTGCTACAGCTGTCGAATCTTGAGCTGGCCGCCTTCGTTGAAAGCGAACTGGAAGAAAACCCGCTGCTGGAGCGGGAAGACGCGATCATGTCCGAAAATGACGACTCGCCGGCCCCCGCGGAATTGCACGGCGACGACGGCGACGCGGCGACCCTGTCGAACCGCGAGGAGATTTCGACAGAGGACGCCCCGCTCGACAGCGACTACACCAACGTCTTCCAGGACGACCCCTTCAGTTCCTCTGTATCCGGGCCGGGATCGGGCGCTTCCGTGCGTAACGACGGCGAGGCGCTTCCTGACATCGAGCAGACGCAAGCCAGCAAGATCACGCTGCGCGAGCACCTGACGGAACAGCTCGACCTATCGATATCGGATCCGCAAGAGCGGCTGATCGGCCGCGCGCTGATCAATTCCCTAGATGAGCGCGGCTACCTTACAGCCGACATCGACGAACTGGCCGAACAGCTCGGCGCCAGTCCGGCCCGGATAGCCGTCGTGCTGGACATCCTTCAGGGCTTCGAGCCCACCGGGGTTTTCGCCCGCGACCTGATCGAATGTTTCTCAATTCAGCTCGCAGAGCGCGACCGGCTCGACCCAGCGATGCAGGCCATGCTGCAGAACCTGGAACTGCTCACGCGCCACGACATGGCCGGGCTGCGCCGCGCCTGCGGCGTCGATGAGGAAGACCTGACCGAGATGCTGTCGGAACTGCGCATGCTGGACCCCAGGCCCGGCGCGACCTTCGACGACGGCGCGGTCGAGTATGTGACCGCCGATGTGATGATACGCCCCAAGCAGGGCGGCGGCTGGGAGATCGAGCTCAACAACGACACCCTGCCGCGCGTTCTGGTAAACCACGCCTACTATGCCGAAATATACGAACACACGCGCGGCAAGGAAGAGAAGGCATTCGTCCAGGAACGATTCCAGTCCGCGAATTGGCTGGTGCGCGCGCTGGACCAGCGCGCCAGAACCATCCTCAAGGTCTCGACCGAGATCGTGCGCCGCCAGGACGCCTTCTTCCTCCACGGGGTCACCCATCTGAAGCCGCTGGTGCTGGCTGACGTGGCCGAGGCAGTAAAGCTGCATGAGAGCACCATCAGCCGCGTGACCACCAACAAGTACATGGCTACCCCGCGCGGCCTGTTCGAACTGAAATACTTCTTCACCACCGCCATCAACAGCACCAACGGCGAGGAAGCGCATTCGGCGGAGTCGGTCCGCCACCGGATCAAGCTGCTGATCGACAAAGAATCATCCAAGGCGATCCTGTCCGACGACAAGATTGTGAAGATACTGCGCGACGATGGCGTGGATATTGCCCGTCGGACCGTCGCCAAGTACCGGGATTCGTTAAAGATTCCGTCATCAGTGGAGCGCCGGCGGATGAAACGCGTGGCCCCGTAAGGCATCGCGGACGCCCCTCAAGATCTTGAAATATCTAGCTTTCATGCTAACCCAAATAGGCACCTAGTGCGCTATTGACAGTACTCAGGGCCCTGACTAAGTTCCGCGCCGCTCGACGTGATCGCCTTTCAATCAAGAGCCCATGAGGGCCGGCAGCATCAGGTGATTGGGCCCGGCAGGACCCGGAGCAAAAAATCACTGCGTAATTGACAGCGTGTGGGCCGGGGCGAACGCTCACGTCGCCATTCATTAAAAAACAGCGTGTTCGAAACTTGCAGACGACCGTAACAGGACAGCAGATCGACGTCGGCGACGCCCTGCGCAGCCACATCGAGGATGCTATCGAGGCGACCACGGAGAAATACTTCTCGGACGCGATCGAGGCCAATGTAGTGCTTTCGCGCGAAAGCTTCCGCATCCGCGCCACGATCAACATGCATGTGGGCCGCGGCATCCACGTCCGCGCCCAGGAAGAGGCCGACGACGCCTATGCCGCGTTCGACGTGGCGCTGGCTCACCTGGCCAAGCGCCTGCGTCGCAACAAGCGCCGCCTGCGCGACCACCACAACAAGGACCGCGCCGCGGTCATCGGCAACGCCGAATATCCTGAATACGTCATCGCGCCCCAGTCCGAGGACGAGGATATCGCGGAAGCACCCGCAGCTGACAACCCGATCATCATCGCCGAGAACCAGACGGTCATCGAAAGCCTCAGCGTCTCCGAAGCGGTGATGCGGCTCGACCTGGCCGACACGCCGGCGCTTGTGTTCAGGAACGCTAGTCACGGTGGCCTGGGCGTGGTCTATCGCCGCGACGACGGCAACATCGGCTGGATCGACACACCGGAAAGCAAAAGCTGACTCCCGATGGAACTCGATGAAATTCTCAAGCGCGAGGCGGTGATCGCCAGCCTGCATGCAACCAGTAAAAAACATCTCTTGCAAGAGCTGTCGAAGTCGGCCGCGCATGTGTTCGGCCTGGATTCCCGTCAGGTGTTCGACATCCTTCTGGAGCGCGAGCGTCTCGGCTCGACCGGCGTCGGCTCGGGTCTGGCGATTCCGCACGGCAAGCTGCCGCAACTCGACCGCCTGCACGGCCTGTTCGCGCGGCTGGACAAGCCGGTGGACTTCGACGCCATCGACGACCAGCCGGTCGATCTGGTCTTTCTGCTGCTGGCGCCCGAAGGCGCTGGTGCGGATCACCTGAAGGCGCTGGCGCGTATTTCACGCATCCTCCGCGACCATGCCTTCTGCGAGAAGCTGCGCGGCTCGGAAAACCCCGATGCGCTGTTCGCCCTGCTCATGGAAGCCGGGAACACCGGCTTGGATCAATTCCGCGCGGCGAGCTGAACGCAAAATGCCCAGGCCAAAACCCGGGCATCTTACTTTCCAGTTTTCGAAGGCCGCATCAGTGGACGCTGACCGGCTCCATGTCGTGTTGCTTCACGGCAGCGAAGGCAAGATCGCGGCCGCCCATTATGCCGATCGCATTGCCGTTGGCACTGTGGATCGCATAGACCTTCTGGCCCTCGACCAACGCGGGGCGGACATAGGCGAACCGATCCATGCCGAGCGCCGCGAGCTGTTCCGGCGAGATGTCCCTAACCTGCCGGGCGCTGAATTTCTTGTTCATGCTGCACCTCCACTCGTTTCCACATCCAGTTGCGGACCTGCGGCGTCACTGCCACCAATCTCGATCTTCCGGACGTTACGTTCCGGCCGCGGCAGGACGACGTCGATGTTCAGGAGGCCGTTATCCAGCGAGGCGGAGGTCACCTCCACACCATCGGCCAGCACGAACGCGCGTTTGAACATCCGTGTTGCGATCCCGCGGTGCAGGTATTCGCGGTCGTTGGCCTCGGACTGACGGCCGGTCACCGTCAACTGGTTGTCCTCGAGATGTATCTCCAGGTCGTCGCGTGTAAATCCGGCAACGGCCAGGGTGATGCGCAGGCGAGTCTCTCCGGTGCGCTCGATGTTGTAGGGCGGATAGCCGTCCGACGAGGCCTTGCTTATGCGCTCCAGCGTGCGTTCGAATTCATCGAATCCGAGCAGGAGCGGGTTTCTGAGCGGGGACAAGCGATTCATGCCGTCACTCCTCCTTTCTGAGCGAGTTACGGGCCGCACGGACGTGATTGCATCCGGTTCCGTGCGGTCCTTTCGGGCCCGATATCGGCACCCGGTGTTGCTGTCGCCGGGCCTCATCGGAGGCCCCGGTATTAAAATGGATCTGGGGTGGTTTCGCCGATTTTCAAGGGCTGTCAGACCTCGCGGGACGGGTGAACTCCGCCGACCGCATAAGCGTACGGAAGACCAGAGCATCACAATTTCTTCCGTAGGCCATGCGGTCGAGGCGATCCCAGGCCACATTTACCAGGTGGCGCGACAGACGCGCCGGCGACGGTGGTTGTCACAGATGGACCTCGGTAAGCGGCATAGGGGTGGGGATTCCGGTTTGGGCATTCTGCGCCGGCTGCCCGGGCTCGATGTTAGGCGTTACGTGCACCTTGGCCGGCGTCCCTAGCCTTGCAGACGCAGCATGGAATGGCGACTGCAACAGGGCACCTTCTGTCAGCGCGAGTGTTGCGTCATAGATCGCGATGGGCATTACGCCGGGGAAAAGGGCTACTGTCGCAAGTCCGCGCATCATCTCCCCTCTCTGACGGGGTTGCAGCTACGATCACGACCCATGAGGGCACGGACGCGGCCGAATTACGGCATTTTTGCGCCACATGCAGGCCACTGGAATTATTCATTGTTATCCGGGAAACGGGGTTTCCGGCAAGCCCGAGACGCCCACATCCAGCGCGAACAGGGCGCCCGCAAGCGGCTCGGCCTCAAGCTCTACCGGCGTTAGCATGATCTGCGCGGAGGTCACATAGAGCGTGCGTAGATCCGGCCCGCCGAACATCGGGCAGGTCACCCGGCTGACCGGCATCGCGATCATCCGGTCCTCGCGACCGTCCGGGGTGAACCGGGTCAAGCGTGATCCACGAAATTCTGCGACCCACACCCCGCCCTCGGCATCGACGATAGCGCCGTCCGGCGTGCCCCGGCCCGGCTCTTCGGGGATCTTCGCGAACACACGTTCATTGGCGATATCGCCCGTGGCGGTGTCGTAATCCCAGGCCCGGATCGAGCGCGTGGGCGAATCCGCCGCATACATGGTCGTCCCGTCCGGTGACCAGCACAGGCAATTGGAGACAAGGATGTTCGAGATCATCGGGTGGATCGAGCGGTCCGGGTCGAGGCGGTAGAACGTCCCTACGGGCTCGCGCTCGAAATAGGTCTGGGGCGGACCTTCGGGATCGTGCATGGAGCCGGCCCAGAACCGCCCCTGCCGGTCGGTGCGCCCGTCATTTAGGCGGTTCTCGGGACGGTCGGGCTCGGGATCTCCGATCCAGTTGATAAGCACGTCGCGCGGGTCAAGGAAGGCAAACCCGGCGCGCGCGGCCGCCACCAGCCCGCCACCCTTGCGCAGGGCGATGGAGCCGGTCTCCTGCGGCAGCTTCCACTGGGCGTCGCGATTGGTGGCAGGATCGTAGCGGTGCAGTGCCGGGGCCTTGATATCCAGCCAGTAGAGCACCTGCTCTTCCACAGACCAGACAGGGCTTTCGCCCAGGATCGCACCCGATTCCACGATATTCAAGATATTTGCTGTTTCCATTTCACTCAACCGTACTGCCCCCATCTTTCGCCTCACTGGAAGCCGTGTCACGATACACCCAACGGACCGCGTGGCAACCACCGCGCGCCGACACAACACCAATCGGGGGAGACCGGCGCCATGATCGTCGACGCGCGCACCTACACCATCAATTCGGGCATGATGCCCGCCTATCTGAAAAACGTGGAAGAGGTCGCCGCGCCGATCCAGAAGAAGCACGGCTTCGACCTCGCCGGCTATTTCACGGTGGAGACGGGCGAGCTCAACAAGGTCGTCCATTACTGGAAGTGGGAGAACGCGCAGGCCCGCCAGGATGCCCGCGAGGCGCTCTACGCCGACCCGGACTGGACCGAGTACCGCAAGGGCAGTGCGGAGAAAATCGCTCACCAGAAGAATAGCCTGTGGATGGCGACCGACATCGTCGCGCCATTTGCCTTCACCGGCACCGGCAGCAAACAGGCGTTTGTCGACGAGCGTACCTACACGATCCAGTACGCGCAGGTACCGAGCTATGTGGAGATCACCAAGGCACTGGCTAAGCCGATCATCGACGACGCGGGCTGGAAGCTTATCGGCTATTTCTTCTCGATCACCGGCACAATTAACCAGGTGATGCATCTCTGGTACTGGGACAACCACGCCGCGCGTGAGGCAGGCCAGAAGAAGGCCGTGACCGATCCGCGCTGGGCGATCTACCAAGCGGGCAACGGCCACCGGGTGATCAAGCAGGAGAACCGCTACTTGGTGCCGACCTCCTTCTCGCCCATTAAGTAGTGTCCTCACGCAACCCCAGCAGGTCCTGAATCCCGCGTGGCTGAAGACAACGCATCCATTGGAAAAAAGAAGCACCGCTCGCTGCGTCCCGTCGACGCGGCGACGATGGTGCTGTGGCGCGAACGCCGCAACGGCAACGTGGAGGTGCTGATGGGCCGGCGCCACCGCAACCATGTCTTCATGCCCCATGCCTGGGTGTTCCCCGGCGGCCGGATCGATGCGGTGGACAAGGCCTACAAGCCGGCCACCTCGCTGCGCCATGACGTGCAGGCGCGCCTCGAACGCGCGGCCAACCCGACCCGGGCGCGCGCCATCGCCGCGGGCGGCGTGCGCGAGGTCTATGAGGAGACCGGGCTTCTGCTGGGGGAGACGGACCCGGACGCGCCCGGCGGCTTCCGGCCACGGCTGGACGGCGTCGATTATTTTTTTCGGGCAATCACCCCGCCCGGCCGTTCGCGCCGTTTCGACGCGCGGTTCCTCGTGGCCGAGGCCGAGGAGATCGGCGGCAAGCTGGACGGCGGCGACGGCGAATTGCTGGATGCGGATTTCCACGCACTGGAGGATGCCCGCAACCTCGATATCGCGGGCATCACCCGAATCGCGCTGGCCGAGTTCGAACGCTGGGTCGCGCGCCCGCCCCAGCCCGACCCGAACCGCCCCGTGCCCCTGTCACGGTATTTGCGCGGGCGCTACTTCATCACGCCGGAGTAGGAACCTGTAAAACGCCTGGCGGCTTTCGCGACCCGTATTTGATTGCTCTACACCGGTATGATCTTTGCGAGGGCCATTCTACCGAGAAATGCCAGGTGTACCGCTGTGGACCCGTGTGCTGGACGAGCCAAGACGATCTCGCTTTGCACTCGCCCCTAGCACGTGGATGCTCGGAACAAGTCCGGGCATGACGATGGGGGTTAGTACCCCACCAGCCGGAACACGCTTCCCTCGCCCACGTCACCGTCCGCTCTCACCCGCCCTGTCTCCACCATATGGATCAGGTGTGCCAGCACGCTGCGAGCGGCGGCGGGAAAGAGCTTCGGGTCCACGTCAGCGTACATGCGCGGCACCATCTGGGCGATGGTGGCGGGGCCCGCCGCGAGCTCGGCCATGATCTGGTCCTCGCGCTCGTGGCGGTGGGCGATCAGCGCCTTCACATAGGGGGCCGGCGCGTCGATGGGCGCGCCGTGGGTCGGGAAATACTGGCCCGCGCCGAAGCGGCCCACCTTATCCAGCGAGGCCATGTAGGCAGCCATGTCTCCGTCGGGCGGCGAGACGATGCTGGTGGACCAGCCCATCACATGATCGCCGCAGAGTAGCGCGTCTTCCTCGCGCAGCGCGAAGCATAGGTGGTTCGAGCAGTGGCCGGGCGTGTGCAGCGCCTCCACCGACCAGCCCAGGCCGGTAATGACGTCGCCGTCGCCCACCGCATAGTCGGGCGCAAAATCGAAATCCGCCCCGCCCTCGCTTGCACCATCCTCGGGCCGGGTGCCGTGGGGGCCGAACGCATAGGTCGGCGCACCGGTCGCGGCCTGCAGCGCAGGCACGGCAGGCGAATGGTCGATGTGGGTGTGGGTGACGAGGATATGGGTGACGGTCTCGCCCCGCACCGCCTCCAGCAGCGCATCCACATGCTCGGCCAGGTCCGGGCCGGGATCGACCACGGCCACCTGCCCACGCCCGATGATGTAGGTGCCGGTGCCATGAAAGGTGAAGGCGCTAGGATTGCGCGCGATCACGCGGCGCAGCAGCGGCGTCAGTTCATCGACGCGGCCGTACTCGAAGTCGAGTTCGCGGTTGTAGGGGATGGGCGTAGCCATGTCTTATCTGCTCCGCAAAGCCTCTCTCCATAGGGAGAGGGTTAGTCAGCCCTTCCGGCCAATTGCTCCGGATTCCTTCAACGCCTCGATCTCGGCGTCGCCGATTCCCCAGGCAGCCAGCGCGCTTTCGGTCTCCGCGCCTGGCGGGCTCGGCGGCGAATGGATGCGGCCCGGCGTGCGCGAGAATTTCGGGGCCGGGGCCGGCTGGGTGATACCCGCCACCTCGACGAAGTTCTCGCGCGCCACGTTCTGGGGATGGGTATGAGCCTCGCTCATGGCCATCACCGGCGCGAAGCACACATCCGTTCCCTCCATGATCTCGACCCACTCGGCGCGGGTCTTGGTGCGGATCACCTCGGCGAAGCGCGCCTTCAGTTCCGGCCAGTGCACTCGGTCCATCTGGTCCGGCAGGTCCGCGTCCGCCAGCCCCAGCTTGTCGAGCAGCAGGGCGTAGAACTTGGTCTCGATGGAGCCGATGGAGACAAACTTGCCGTCGGCGCATTCGTAGGTGTCGTAGAAGGGCGCGCCACCATCGAGGATATTCGAGGCGCGTTCGTCGGAAAACGAGCCTGCCGCGTGCAGGCCATAGACCGGGATCATCAGGCTCGCCGCCCCGTCGATCATGCCGGTATCGACCACCTGCCCCTTGCCGGAGCGCTGCATCTCATAGATTGCGGCCATCACGCCAAAGGCGAGATAGAGCGCGCCGCCGCCGTAATCGCCGACCAAGTTGAGCGGTGGGGTCGGCTTGTCCTTCGTGCCGATGGCGTGGAGCACGCCGGTCAGCGAGACATAGTTGATATCATGCCCGGCGACCTTGGCCAGCGGGCCGGTGCCTCCGAACCCGGTCATGCGGGCATAGATCAGCTGCGGGTTGCGGGCCATGCAGTCATCCGGGCCGAGGCCAAGCTTCTCGGTCACGCCGGGGCGGAACGGCTCGACCAGAACGTCGGCGCTCTCGACCAGCTTCAGCACCGTCTCCACGCCATCCGGATGCTTTAGGTCCACGGCAACCGAGGGGCGCGAGCGCGCGGCGAGTTCGTATTGATAGCCGCGCGGCACGCCGAGGCCCGCATCGGCGGGCCGGTCGATCCGGATCACGTCGGCGCCCAGGTCAGCCAGCAGCATGCAGGCGAACGGCCCAGGACCGATCCCGGCCAGTTCAACGACCTTCAGGCCGACCAGAGGCCCTGATCGTTCTTTGTTGTCTAACATCCTTGCACCCTCCCGAATTTCTCTCGGGTGCAAACCTGCGGGCAAAGCACGCGCGGCGCAACCGGTCCGGCGGCGCAAAAACCGCTATCATGCAGGCTAGGATCGGCAAGCAGCCCGCCGCACCGTATAAATTTCACCTGATGGGGGCTATCCCCGCCTTTCCATTCTCCCGGCCGAACCCGCCCAGCCTGTTCAAGTCTTAATGCATGACTAGCCCGTCCGCTCCCGAACAAGCGCCATGCGCCCCTATGGCACTTCTGGTCGCCCTGATGGTGACCAGCCAGCTGGCGATCACGATTTTCCTGCCGTCGATGCCATCGATGGCTGAGGACTTGGGCACGAGCCAGGCACTTATTCAGATGACGGTCTCGGCCTATCTGGGCGCCTTCGCTATCGCGCAGCTAGTGATCGGCCCCCTGTCGGACGCCATCGGCCGCCGCCGGCCCCTGCTGGCGGGCATCCTGCTCTTCACGCTGGCCAGTATCGCCTGCGCGCTGGCCCCTGATATCGAGACATTGATCACCGCGCGCATCGTGCAAGCGATCGGCGGGTGCACCTGCCTGGCGCTGGGCCGCGCCATCGTGCGCGACACCACGGACGGGCCGGCCGCAACGCGGGCTATGGCCTACCTTGGCATGGCGTTGGCGCTCGCGCCCATCGTTGCGCCTCTAATCGGCGGCCAGCTGCAGGTTCTGTTCGGCTGGGAAGCGAACTTTCTGTTCATCGCGGGCGCGGGGTGGCTGACGCTCGCCGCCACCTACCTGACCCTGCAGGAGACCCTGCCCCGGGTCGCACGCCGCCCGGCCCAGGCCGGCGCGCTCGCACGGTCCTATGTCCGGCTGCTGGGGATGATGCGTTTCATGGGCTACTGCCTGTCCTCGGCCTCCATGGGCGGCGCATTCCAAGCCTTCATCGCCGGCTCACCTATTGCCCTGATTGTGGTGATGGGACTGTCGCCGGAAGAATACGGCTGGTTTATCCTGGAGGTGCCTTTCGGCTATGTGGTCGGCAACTTTATCTCCAGCCGCCTGTCCCAGCGCATTCCCCGCGAGCGTATGATCTTGACGGGCGGGCTGGTTGCCTCCACAGCTACCTGCTCCGCGGTGGTGCTCTCGCTGACGGGGATGGACACGCCCGTCACGCTGATCGTGCCGATGTTCTTCTATGCCGTCGGTTCCGGCTTCCTGATCCCGAATGCGCTGTCCGGCGCGCTCACATCCGTCGAGCCGTCCTCGGCGGGGGCGGCGGCCGCCGTCAGCGGCTTCCTGCAGATGGGCGCGGGCTTCCTCGCCACCGTGGCGATCGCGGCACTGGTGCAGACCTCCTATCTGCAGGTCGGCGGCGTGATGTTCTGCTGCACCATGCTGTCCTGGCTGATCTTTCTAGCTCTGGGCACCAGGCGCGCATGATCGCGCCGGGTCTGGTATGGTTCCTAACGAACCCTAATCGAAAGGCATGAGCGATGGCCGATCCTGTCGTCTTGGAGGTCTTCTCCGACTACGTCTGACCGTGGTGTTACCTCAGCTCCGTGCGTGTTGAAAAAATCCGCGAGACCTACGACGTCGATATCCAGACCGTTCACTTTCCGCTGCACCCCGACACGCCCATGGAGGGCAAGTCGCTGGCCGAGCTGTTCGCCGGTCGCGGCGTCGATCTCGACGCCATGTACCAGCGCATGAAAGGGCTGATGGACGCCGAGGGCCTGCCCTATGCGGAGCGGACCCACACCTATAACAGCCGCCTCGCCCAGGAACTCGGTAAGTGGGCCGACACCCAGCCAGGCGGCGACACCATCCACATGAAGCTCTACCAAGCCTATTTCGTCGACAAGAAGAACATCGGCGACATCGACCTGCTGGTGGAGATCGCCGAAAGCGTCGGGCTGGACGGCGCGGCCGCACGGGATATCCTTGGAAACCGGACCTTCCAGGCCGCCATCGATGCCGACTGGGAGAAATCTCGCCAGTACGGCGTGACCGGCGTGCCGACCTATGTAGCCGACGGCAAGGGCGTCGTCGGCGCCCAACCCTATGAGGTGCTGGTCCAGCTCATGGACGCGGTGGGTGCGGCGAAGTCGGGAGGCTAACCCCCTGCCGCCAGCGCCGCCGGGACCAGCTCGTCCTCGACCAGCGACCAGAACTCGTCACCGCAGCCATCGACACGCAACCGGGTTCCTGTGCCCGATGTGAGGACCACGGTGATGGCCAGAGACTGAATGACAATGACGAACTGCCCGCCGAAGCCGCACGCATGACCTTCATCAAGTGGAGGCTAATGCGCGCGATAACGGCAGTTATTTCATGTCTTCGGGGAAGTCCGGCTGGACCTGCGGGCGGGCGTCGAAAAATGCCGGAATTTCCATGCAGGCGTCGAAGATACGCTTGCAGTTCGGATAGGGCGAGACGTCCACATTGAACTGGATCGCGCCGCCGACCTGCGGTGCAAGACAGATATCGGCAAGGGTCACCTGGTCACCCTCGCAGAACTTGCCTGAGGTACCATCATTGGCGAGGTGGGACTCGATCGCACTCAGGCCTGCCTTCTGCCAGTTATGGATCCACGCGCCGAGCTCTTCCTCGGAATGCCCCATGTCCTGCATGATGTATTTGCGGATACGCGGCACCACCAGCGGATGGGTGTCGGCCACCGCGATCATCGCGAGCATGCGCACCCGGGCACGGGCGAGCGCATCCGACGGCATCAGCGCTGGTGCAGGATAAACTTCGTCGAGATATTCGAGGATCGCCATGGACTGGGTCAGGACCGTGCCGTCGTCCATGACCAGCGCCGGCACAACGCCCTGCGGGTTGATCTTCAGGTATTCGGGCGCGAACTGCTCCCCCTTGAGCAGGTCGGTCGAGACCACGTCATAGGACTGGCCCTTGAGGTTGAGTGCGATGCGCACACGGAAGGCGGCGAGCGAGCGCCAGAAACTGAAAAGCTGCATGGGAATCTCCCCTGTGAACAATGGCGCGTAGTGGGCCGACCGGCGCGGTTGGAGTCAAGCGAAGGTCACGTGAATTTTAGCATTTTCGCGCTCGCCACGCGGCGAAATCCGCACCAGTGTCGATGTCATCGAGCGTGTCGACCTGCGCCACACGGAAATGCCGGGTCAGCCTGGCCTTTGTGTCGTCTAGAGCATGCGCGCTGCTCCAGCGGACATCATCGAACAGGCCGCGCGGCACCATGGGACGGCGGCGCGCGCCGACGAGCCAATAGCCGCCGTCGGAGGCCGGGCCGAATACAATGTCGTGACGCCCCAGCGCGGCGAAAGCGTCGGCGACATGATTCGGTGTTACATCGGGAATGTCGCTGCCGACGACCACCACCGGACCAGGAGGCAGTTCGCGGATCGGCCGCGCCATGCGCGCGCCGAGATCGCCGTCGCCCTGTGCAACCCGGCGCAGCCCCGGCACACGCGGCCAGAGCGCAATGTTCGCTACGTCCGTGTCCGGCGTGACCGACAGCCACGTGGTCCAGCGTCGGTCCCGGCCCAGCCGCCACACCACGTCATGAAGCGTACGCCGGTAGAAGGCCAGCGCAGCATCCGGTCCAATATCGGTGGCGAGGCGACGCTTAACCATCCCGCGCCGCGGCGCGCGAGCGAACAGCACTAGATGTTGCGGGAGACTCACCGGTAGATCCTCATGATCGCGCGCGGCGGCACACCGAGGAAATACAGACCAAGGCAGAACAGGTTGCGCAACGGCCGCCGCCAGTAGCCGCCACGCCGGTAACGGACCGCATAGGTCCGCGCGACCGCATCGAGACCGATCAGCGCATCGCGCCCACGCAGGCGCGCGATCCGCCGGACCAGATCGACATCCTCCATCAGGGGCATGGGCCGGAAGCCACCGGCCTTGCCGTAGAGGCCGCGGGACAGAACAAGACCCTGATCGCCATAGGGCAGTGCGAACCATCGGCAGCGCCGGGCGACCCAGCGTTCGATCCGGCGTGCGCCGGGATGGCCATCGTCTAGTGCAAAGCGGAAATACGCAGCCTCGTTCGAGGCTTCGGGACGCGCCACGAACCCGGCCAGCGCGTCGGCCCAGCCCGGCTCAAGCACGGTGTCCGCATGAAGAAACACCAGCCAGTCCCCAGAAACGTTATCGGCACCCGCTGAGAGCTGGGTTCCCCGGCCACGCGGCGCGTCAATCACCTGCGCACCGGCGTCGCGCGCGCACGCAACGGTGGCATCACCTGAGCCGCCATCGGCCACCACGAAATCCAGATCGAACACACCGCGTCCCGCCTTCCAGTGCGGCGAGGGTCGCGGGCAACGTGGCCGCCGCATTCAGGGCGGGAATCACGACACCGAGGGCCGGTTTGAGTGCAGCCAATACCTTTTTCCCATAGTCATGGCGAGGCTTGTCCTGGCCATCCACGTTCATGCCTCACGTGACACAAACACGTGGATACCCGCAACACATGCGGGCGTTACCCCTATTGGACGCCAGGGTCCGTACGCCCCTGTATCAGCCGCAGCGCAGCAAGCAGCCCGATCGCGACGACCAGGGTCAGGGCGCCAAAGAACATCGGCGTGGACGGGTCCGCCGTCAAATCGCCCAGCCAGCCTGCGAAGACCGGCATCACGAACAGCCCGGCATGGTTCCAGGTGTGGAACAGGCCGGTCCCCGTGTTGCGGTGCGCGGCCCGCACCGTTTCCACGGTCAGCGCCATGACATTGCCGGTCGGAATGCCGATGAAGATCGCCGCTAGGATGAACAGCGGCAGCGGCTCATCGACCAGCGGCACCGCACCGACAGAAAGCGCGCTAGCCAAAAAACAGATCACCATAATGAGGTTCGGGCGACCCAGCCGCGCGGACAGCCACCCGCCGATGGGAATCGCGAACATATAGACGAAGGTTGCGTTGGCAATCAGCAGCCCCGCCGCCGCCACCTCCATGCCCCGCGCCACCAGCATCGCCGGGCCGAAGGACAGCACCATCAGGTAGCCCGCGTTATAAAGCACCCATATCAGGCCCGAGAGGGAGACCAGCACCGCCTCCAGCCGGGTGATCCGGATGCGCAACAGCGGGCCGTGCACCGGTGCGCGGGGGCTGCGGGGCCGGTACATCGCCGCGACCAGCAGGAAACCGACGCCAGAGCCGATGCCCGCGGTCAGAAAGACCATCTGCCAGCCCCAGCTCTCGGCCAGTGACCCCTGGGCCCACAGGCCGATGGTGATACCCACCGGCCAGGAGTTCATCAGCACCGCCAAGGCCGTGACCACCTCTCGGCCCTCGAATAGGTCGCCGACAATCTTCACCATGAGCACCGTGATGATGACACCGCCCGTCCCGGCGACCACGCGGCCGACGGCAATCAGCGTGAACGCATCGCCGAGCCACATGACGAAGCCGCCGGCCGCCATGAGGGCCAGGCCGAACAGGCAGATCCGCCGTTCCCCGAACCGCTCTCCGAGGAACCCAGCAGGAAGCGCCGTCACCACACCCAGGATCGAGAACAGGCCGATGAGGGTGCCGACCTCCGTGAAGTCAATGCCGAGGTCCTCGACCAACAGTGGCGAGACCGATGCTACCGACTGGAAGTGATAACCCAGCGACGACCGCGCGATGAACAGCGCGGCGAGTACCACCCAGCGGTTCGGGGTCATGGCCGCACCATCCCCCCACCCGACCCCCCCCCGCAAGGGGGGGAGAGAAAAATTGAGGCGCGGTCCATCATCAAAAAACCTTCTCCCTTGATGGGGGAGGGTTTGGGTGGGGGTGACGCCACGCGTCGATTGAAGGTGTCAGGCACATTCAACGCGCGCCCTACTCCGCCGCATGTGCCTCGAACACACCTGCGGCATCGAGGATGCGCTGACCGGACGCGGCTAGCTCCTCAAGCTTCTGGCGCAGCGCCGCTTCCGGATAGACCAGCTTGCGGTCACGCTTGCGGTATTCACCTGCCACAAGGACGGTGTCGATGTTGTGCGGTGTGGTCATGAACACAAGCGTCTGCACCGGGTCGTGGACCGGACAGGTGTTGATGTCGGTGCCATGGACCAGGATCACATCCGCCTGCTTTCCCGGCGTCAGCGAGCCGATGCGGTCGTCCATGCCCATCGCACGGGCGTTGCCGATGGTCGCCCATTCCAGCGCTACACGGGTCTTCAGGTGGTCCGGCATGGTCTTGGTCGGGCGCGGGCGCGCGTCGGTGTACATCGCACGTTCGAATTGCAGCCCAAAGCGCACAGCGGAGAACATGTCGCCGGAGATGTTCGATTCCAAGTCGATGCCGAAGGACGGCGTGCCGCCCAGCTCCAGAACCTTGCCCGTCACCGGGTTGCCGTGACCAAAGTTGCACTCGCATTCCGGCGCGACGGTGATCGAGCCACCCCGGTCGATAATGAGCTTCATTTCGTCGTCGGTCAGGTTCGTGCCATGGACAAAATCTGCGTCCGGCCCGAGCAGACCCAGATCGTCCAGCTTGCGCACCGCATCGTCGGCAAACATCGGAACGCCCAGTGCGCCCGTGTGGTTGGACCAGCGCAGACCCATGTCTTTCGCCAGACGCACGTCATGCTCGATACACTCCCAGACAGAGAATCCGATGCCCTGGATGCACATGGCCATGGTGACAAGCCCGTCATCCGACGCCAGACGTCCCTTGCGCAGCCGTTCGACCCGCTCGCGCGAGTGCGGCCGCTCGTTGAACGGCTTCTCGCCTGGCTTCGGGTCGGTCTTGGTCTGTCCGTGGCCATAGATCGCGCGGATGCCCGCCTCTTCCAGCGAATCGATCGCCGCGTCGGTGTGGTCGGTTGTGGCGTTGCAATGGTGCCAGTCGAACAGGGTAGTTGTGCCGCAGTTCAGCTGGTTCAGGGCGCCGCACAGATTGGCGATACGCACGTCGTCAGGCGTGAAATGCGGCACCGCTGTCGCGTGCATAAGCTGGGAGTATTCGAACATCGTCCAGTTCGACACGGTGCCGCGCACGCCGGTTTGCCAGGTGTGCTCGTGACCGTTGATGAGGCCCGGTGCGACGATCATGCGCGTCGCATCGATCACCTCAGCATCGACCGCATCGATGTTGCGGCCGACCTCGACAATCTTGTCGTCCTCGATCAGCACGTCACCGCCGTGAATGTCGCCGATGGCGCTGTCCATCGAAACGACCCAGCCGCCCTTGATCAGTTTGCGGGCCATGGAGAGCCTCCCTGAAAAGAAATCCGCTTATCGGCGGCGAGACTAACGCGCCGAGGCGGTTGCGCTCAATCGCCCCCCGTCTTCCACCCGCCCTCGTTGATGTCGAAGATTTGCCCGTCCGGGTCGCGGTACTTGATTTCATAAAACGCGCCCGAGCCGTTCGCCTCGCCCATCAGCCAGTTGCCGCCCGCCGCCTCGATTTCGGCCCCCGCTGCGCCCACATCATCGACCACGAAGCCGAAATGATGGATGCCGAACGCGTCCGGATCGCCGCCGGCGGCCTGCTCAGTCTTGTAGCGCAGCAGCGCCACATTCATGACGCCGTCGGTAAGGTAGACCGCCGTCGCGCCGGGGTGGTCGTTCTCCCCCACCCGGGTCATGCCCAGCGCGGTCTCGTAAAACGCCGCGGCCTTCTGAGGGTCGGGCACGGACAGCGCGATATGACGAAGCTTGCCGGTCATGATTGTTTCCTCTTGTAGCGACCCTCTCCCATAGGGAAAGGGTGGTGAGCCCCCTGGTACGGACTGCAGCCGACCCGAAGACAAACTTAGCGAACCGGGTGCGGGATTAAGTTCTATCGGGTTTTGCACATCAACATCTTACCCCTTCGCCTCATGGGAGAAGGGCTCAACGTTCTTTCGCGTCGATCAGCAAAAAGGCGACCGCCGAAGGTTTGTCGGAGCGGTTCGGCCAGGCGTGGTTGGTACCGCACCGGACCAGCACATCGCCCACCTCCATCTTCGTCTCACCCTCTTCCATCACGGCCCAAATCTCAACCGAGATGACTATGGCGTAGTCCGTGGTGCGGGTGTAGTGCATGCCCGCCGTGTCGGAATCTGCATCAAGCGCACCGCTGTGCATCTTCTCGAAGGCTTCCCCCATGTCGGCCTCCTTCAGGTTCTCGTTGGGCGGAAACTCGACAATCTGGAAGACCGCGCCCGAAGGGTTGCGCGCCATGCGCGGCAGGGCGAGGATGCCGCCAACAACAAGATGATTTTGCCGAGGAGACGACTATGTCCCAGGACCCCAACAATCCTTCCGGCGCCCTGCCGGGAGACCCGCGCCACGGCCTGTCGAAGGAACAGCTCGCCGCATACTACAAGACCAAGAGCCCGAGCTGGATCTGCAAGGGCTACTTCAAGACCGAGGGCGGGCTGGAGCTGCGCGAGGCCGGCATGGAAGGCCACCAGGCACATCTGACCGAAACCCAGGACCAGATCCGGTTCACGGGGCCCCTGCTGAAGGCCGACGGGAAGACGCCGCGCGGCGCGATGGCTATGATCGACGCTCCCAACCGGGCCGCCGCCGAAGCCTGGATCGCTGCCGACGGCTACGCCAGGGCGGGCGCCTTCGCCAGCACCTCCGTGACGCGCTGGTCCTCCTCCATGGATTTGCGCTGGAACACCTATCCGCGCGCCGAAGGCTGGCAGCAGTTCGCGATTACCGCCATCGACGGGCCCGAGGCGAAGGAACGCCGCGAGGCTGTGGCCGAAGCGCACCACAAGTTCCAGGCCTCCGTCATGGACCGCTATGTGGCGCGCGGGCCGATGTTCAACGATGAGGGCACCCAGATGATTGGCTCCTTCATGATCATGGAGTTTCCTGATCTGGAGGCCTGCGAGGAGTTCTGGAAGGCCGAACCGCTGAACAACGGCGACGTGTTCGCGGACGTGTCCATCGAGCGCTGGCGCTACGGCAACACGCTAGTGTACGAGCCCGCCTGAATTTTCGGATAAGCTGACGGCGTAGATCGAAAGCCGCAACTCAGGCAGCTGCCGACGAGCCTCTCTTCACGGAAACCGAGCAGGTCATCATTCGCGAAGTCCTGCAACAGACCGGGGTCATCCCCAATGAGCGCGATGGCGTCCGCGTCGAGCACGAGACCAGTGTCGAACGCGGGCGCAACGGGGGTGGAAAGGGAATGCCGTCGATGGCCGGGTCGAAGGCCATCTGGCCGCTGAGGATCACCTTATCGTCCAGCGCCACGCCGCCGGTGAGCGCCGCGCGCGCGGGTGAATGGACCTCAGGCAAAGAAACCGTCTTGTGAATTGTATCCCTTCCATATCTCTGCCGCTGATTGACCGGACGCCGCCTTTGGACCACATCAGACCGGAACGGCAGCACCACCCGCTATCGTTACGCAGCGCATGACAACCGCACACGCGATGGAAGAGGTGACGCCATCCTATCCCCGTCCGGCCCGGCAGATCGAAAAGGGCACATCCAAGAGGCATTTCCGATGACTGATTCCGAAGCGGCGAACTGGCCACATATTTTCTCCCCCTACCGCCTAGGCGCGCTCGACCTGCCGAACCGAACTGTGGTCGCCCCCATGACCCGAATCAGCGCCGATAAAGACGGCGTGCCCTCCGCACAGATGGCCATCCACTATGCATCCTTTGCGCGCGGCGGTTTTTCCCTCATCATCACCGAGGGCACCCACCCGGACACAACCTTCAGCCAGGGCTATCGCGACCAGCCGGGGATCGTGACGCCGGCGCAGATCGCGGGCTGGCGCAAGGTAACGGACGCGGTTCATGAAGCCGGCGGGCGGATCGTCATGCAGCTCATGCATGCGGGCGCGCTGGTTCAGGATAACCGCTACACCAGTGAGACGGTCGCGCCGTCGGCGGTCCCTCCGGTGGGCGAGATGGCTGCGCGCTACTACGGCGACGGGCCGTTCCGCGTACCCCGCGAGATGACCCGCTCGGAGATCGCGACCGCCATCGAGAACTTCGGCACGGCCGCGGCCAACGCCATGGAAGCCGGCTTCGACGGCGTGGAGGTTCACGGCGCCAACGGTTATCTGCCGGTCCAGTTCCTGACGCCGGAGACCAACATGCGCACCGACGAATACGGTGGCTCGCTGGAAAACCGGCTGCGGTTCCACCGCGAGATCATGGCCGCCGTTGTGGACGGCGTCGCCGGGCGCGGCCTGGCGGGAATGCGCCTGTCCCAGAGCCGGTCGAACAACTTCACCTATAAATGGCATGGCGGGATCGATGAGGCGCGCACCATCTTCACCGCGATGCAGGAGGAAGGCGCAAATTTCTTGCACATCAGCACCCATCAGGGCCTAGGTGAGGAGTTTGGCAGTGGCCTCACGCTGGCCGGGCTGGCGCGCCAGACGACGGGCCTCCCCGTCATCGCATGCGGCAAGCTAGAGGTACCAGAGAACGCCGAACAGATTCTCGCCACCGGCGAGGCCGACCTGATCGCCATGGCGCGCGGCGCCATCGGCGATCCGTCCTGGCCGAACACGCTGGCGCGCGGTGGCAAGCCCGTGCCGTTCGACCCGGAGATGATCAGCCCCTTCGCGACCTTGGACGCAACAGAAACGTGGCGCGCGGAGCACGGGGTAGTGTTCTAGGCACAGGGCGTCACACACGAACAGAAAAGCCCGGCCTCAAGGCCGGGCTTCTTGAATCTGGTGGAGCCGGACGGAATCGAACCGACGACCTCTACAATGCCATTGTAGCGCTCTCCCAACTGAGCTACGGCCCCGAATGCGCTTTGCGGCGGGTTAGGCCACCGCGAACGGCGGGAACATAATGTTCCGCGCCATCAACGCAAGAGAAATCTCTATACGGACGCGCGATCAGTCGTCGTCGCCGCCACCCTTTTTGGGAATCGGCACGACATTGTCATCGTCATCATCGTCGAGATCGTCGTCCGTCAGGACATCGTCGTCCTCGTCGTCGTCATCAACATCGACATCCTCGACCAGCGCCGCGATATCGTCGTCATCTTCGTCGCTTCCCGCCTTGGCTTTCTTGGCATCGTCATTGGCCTTAGCCGCGGCGGCGGCCGCATCCTCAGCGCGGGCACGACGAGGCTTAAAGATCGTCTCGGGATCGAAGGTCGCCTCGCAGCTCGGGCAGACGATCGGATCCTTCTGCATATCGTAAAAGCGTATTCCGCAGGACAGGCAGGTCCGCTTTACGCCCCATTCCGGTTTCGCCACAGATTTTTCCTCCGGTGAGTTCGCCGGTTTCACACTGGCGCCGCCGTTTGCCACGAACGCATCCGAGTGTCAAAAGCAAATGCGCCGCATGACCCCGTGCGGCCGATTGTGCTAAGTCCCACATCGCCGACCATGAACGACACTTCGAACATCCAGGCGTCTGAGGCACCGCGCCCCGCGACGGCCCGTGCCGGGTCCCCGCTCAGTGGGACCATGGCTGTGCCTGGCGACAAGTCGATCTCCCATCGCGCGCTGATGCTGGGTGCGCTGGCCGTGGGCACGACCCGCATCGAGGGTTTGCTGGAAGGCGAAGACATCCACGCCACCGCCAGCGCGCTGCGGGCCATGGGTGTGCCCATTGTGCGCGAGGCGCCAGGGCGCTGGCATGTCGAGGGCGTGGGCGTCGCCGGCCTGTCCGCACCGGACGACGTGATCGACCTGGGCAATTCCGGCACCTCCGCGCGCCTGCTGTGCGGCCTGCTGGCCGGGCACGGCTTCGCGGCGATCCTGACAGGAGACGATTCCCTGCGCAAACGTCCCATGAACCGGGTGATCGAACCCCTGACCCGGATGGGCGCGCGCTTCGAAACCCGACCGGGCGGGCGCATGCCCGTGACCATCACGGGCACCGACACACCAATGCCCATCGAATACGAGCTGCCCGTGCCGTCCGCCCAGGTGAAGTCGGCAGTGCTGCTGGCGGGCCTGCACGCACCGGGGCGCACCACCGTCATCGAGCCCGTCGCGACGCGCGATCACACCGAGCGGATGCTGTCCCACATGGGTGCGCAGATCGCGATCACGGACAGCCCGGCGGGCAAGCGGATCACCATCATCGGCCTACCCGAACTGTCGCCGGCCTCCATCGTCGTGCCGTCCGACCCTAGCTCCGCCGCCATCCCGGCCGTGGCCGGCTGCATCGTGCCGGGCTCGGAAGTCGTGATGCGCGGCATCGGCATGAACCCGGCGCGCATTGGTGTCTTCACCAGCCTGCGCGAGATGGGTGCAGACATCACCTATGAGAACGAACGCGATGAGGGTGGCGAGCCAGTCACCGACATGATCATCCGCGCTGGCGCGCTGACGGGGATCACCGTTCCCGCCGAGCGCGCGCCGTCGATGATCGACGAGTACCCGGTTCTGGCCATGGCCGCAGCCTGCGCCGAGGGCATCACCATTTTCGAGGGCGTGGGCGAGCTGCGGGTCAAGGAAAGTGACCGGCTGGCGGCCATCGAAGCCGGGCTCACCGCGTGTGGCGTGACGGTCGAGGCCGAAGAAAACCGCGTGACAATCCATGGTTGCGGCGGCTCGCCGCCGGGCGGTGCACGAATCGCGGCAAACCTCGATCACCGCATCGCCATGAGCTACCTCGTCCTCGGGCTGGTGACCCGAAAACCGGTCGAGATCGACGATATCCGCTCGATCGAGACGAGCTTCCCGGGCTTCGCCGAATCCATGCGCTCCTTGGGCGCCCAAATCATGGAAGGCGAAGATTCATGATCACGCCGAGCATCATCACCGTCGATGGGCCCGCCGGCTCAGGCAAGGGCACGCTGGCGCGCCGCCTGGCCAGCCATTTCGGCTATGCCCATCTGGATACCGGCAAGCTGTACCGCGCCGTCGGACTGGCGACCCTGCGCGCCGGCGGCGACCCCGCCAATCCAGCCGATGCAGTAGCCGCGGCCCGGACGCTCGATGCCAACGCCGTCGCTGGCGGCATTCTGGACGACACAGAACTGACCGGCGACAGGGCGGCATCCGCCGCGTCCAAGGCAGCGGCGATCCCGGAGGTGCGTGAGGTACTGCTGTCCTTCCAGCGCAACTTCGCGGCCCAGCCCCCGGGGTGCGCCGGCGGGTCGGTCCTCGACGGGCGCGACACCGGGACCGTCATTTGCCCCGACGCAGAGGCCAAGTTCTTCATTACCGCACGGGTGGAAGAGCGGGCCGAACGCCGCCATAAAGAGTTGCTGGGCCGGGGAGAAACCAGTATATACGCCGTCGTCCTGGCGGATATGAAGGAACGGGACGTGCGCGACAGCACCCGGGCGATAGCGCCAATGAAGGCAGCTGACGACGCGCGAACCATCGATACCTCGATAATGAACCCGGACGCCGTTTTTGCGGCGGCCCTTGAGTATATCGCTTCCCTCTCCTGATCCTGTCCCCGAGATTTGCGTCACCACGGTCGTTTTCATGTCCGGATGAGCCGGGCAGGCGATCAGATCAGCGCGTCAGACCGCCGGAGCCAACCGGTCGGCCAGAAAAGTCAAAACCGAAAGGACATCCTGTCCCATGACTGATACCGCTCAGGCGTCTATGGACGCCGGCATCGGCGAAGATTTCGCCGCTCTTCTCGAAGAAAGCCTCCAGCAGAACGACTCCCTCGAACGCACCGTCGTCAAAGGCAAGGTCGTCTCCGTCGATAGCGACTTCGCGCTGATCGATGTGGGCCTTAAATCCGAAGGCCGCGTGGCACTTAAGGAATTTGCCCCTCCGGGGCAGCTGGCCGAGATCGCGGTCGGCGATCAGGTCGAAGTCTTCGTCGAGCGTTACGAAGACGTGAACGGCGAAGTCGTTCTCTCGCGCGAGAAAGCACGCCGCGAGGAAGCCTGGGAAAAGCTCGAAGAAGCGTTCGACAAGACGGAGCGCGTCACCGGCACCATCTTCGGCCGGGTCAAGGGCGGTTTCACTGTCGATCTTTCCGGCGCCGTGGCCTTCCTGCCGGGCAGCCAGGTCGATATTCGCCCGGTGCGCGACGTCTCTCCGCTCATGGGCACGCCGCAGCCCTTCATGATTCTCAAGATGGACCGCTCGCGCGGCAACATCGTCGTTTCGCGCCGCGCCGTGCTGGAAGAGACCCGCGCGGCTGAGCGTTCTGAGCTGGTGGCCAACCTCACGGAAGGCCAGGTTCTGCAGGGCGTGGTCAAGAATATCACCGACTACGGCGCCTTCGTCGATCTGGGCGGTGTCGATGGCCTGCTGCACGTCACGGACATCTCCTGGCGCCGCATCAACCACCCTTCGGAAGCCCTGCAGGTCGGTCAGACCGTCCAGGTACAGGTTGTGCGCTTCAACCCCGAGACGCAGCGCATCTCGCTGGGCATGAAGCAGCTCGAGGCCGATCCGTGGGATGATGTCGAACTAAAGTATCCGGTCAGCGCCCGTTTCACCGGCCGCGTGACTAACATCACCGACTACGGCGCCTTCGTGGAGCTGGAGCCGGGCATCGAAGGCCTGGTCCATGTCTCCGAGATGAGCTGGACCAAGAAGAACGTTCATCCGGGCAAGATCGTCTCGACGAGCCAGGAAGTGGACGTCATGGTTCTCGACGTCGATCCGCAGAAGCGCCGCATTTCGCTGGGCCTCAAGCAGACCCAGGAGAATCCGTGGGACGAGTTCTCGGTCAAGTTCCCCCAAGGCACGGAGATCGATGGTGAGGTTCGCAACATCACCGAATTCGGCCTGTTCGTCGGCCTACCGGGCGATATTGACGGCATGGTCCACCTGTCCGACCTTTCGTGGGAGAAATCCGGCGAGGAAGCCCTCGAGGAATACAACAAGGGCGACATGGTGAAGGTGAAGATCCTTGAGGTGGACACCGACAAGGAACGCATCTCGCTGGGCATCAAGCAGCTGGAAAGCGATCCGTTTGCCGAATCCCTCGGCAACATGCGCAAGGGCGACGTGGTCACCGCGACCGTGTCGGAGGTGAACGACGGCGGCATCGAGGTGCAGACCTCGGGCGGCCTGACCGCCTTCATCCGCCGGTCAGACCTGTCGCGTGACCGCTCCGAGCAGCGTCCCGACCGTTTCGCCGTCGGCGAGAAGGTCGATGCCATGGTCACGAACATCGACTCCGGCAGCCGCCGCGTATCGCTCTCGATCAAGGCCAAGGAAATCTCGGAAGAGAAGACCGCGATGGCACAGTACGGCTCGTCCGACAGTGGCGCGTCGCTGGGTGACATCCTCGGTGCGGCCATTCGCGAGAAGCAGGCCGAGACTCAGGAGATGATCTCCGGCGATAGCGATGCCCCGGTATCCGCTGACGAGGACGGCGACGACGTCACGTCCTGACCCGGGACGCGGCTGCCAACGTCATGTCCTATGATCCCGACGCCCTGCTGGGCCGCAGACGCCTGAAACGGCGCCTGCGGATCTGGCAGGGCGTCACGATTCTGGCCGTCATCGGCATCGTCCTTGTCAGCCTTCACGCCTCAGGCGAATTGCTGCACGGCGATCGCATTGCCCGAATCTACGTCGAGGGGGTGATCGTGCGTGACGATGCGCGCGCGCAAACCCTGGCTGAATTGGCCGCGGACGAGAGCGTGCGCGGCGTCGTCATCCATATCGACAGCCCTGGCGGCACCGTCGTCGGCGGTGAAGACCTCTACAAGGGCCTGCGCGAGATCGCCGAGCACAAGCCTGTCGCCGCGGTGATGGGCACGGTGGCCACGTCGGCCGCCTATATGGCGGGTGTGGGTGCCGACCGCGTGTTCGTGCGTGAAGGCACGATCACGGGCTCTATCGGTGTCATCCTGCAGATGGCCAATGTCGTGGAGCTCCTGAACAAAATAGGCGTCGAGCCGATCACCATCAAGTCGTCCGAGCTCAAGGGCATTCCCTCCCCAGTCGAGCCGCTCACCGAGAAGGGCCGCGAGGCAACCCAGGAGGTCGTGGGCGACCTCTACGATTTCTTCGTCGATATCGTGGCCGCGCGCCGCGGCTTCGACAGGGACACCGCCCTGAAACTGGCCGACGGCCGGATCTTCGCGGGCCGGCAGGCCCTAGACGCCGGACTGGTCGATGAGATCGGCGACGAGCGCGCGGCGCTGGCATGGATGGTGGAGACACAAGACGTCCCGCCGGGCCTGCCCGTGGACACGGTCGAGGAGCCGGCGGAAGCCGAAACCCTTCTTGAACGGCTGCTGGGCGTGTCTGGAAAATCGTTGTTTTCCAATACCCTAACACTTGACGGCATGGTTTCGCTTTGGCAACCTGCCGCGCGGTGAATGCCTGACGCGTTCAGCAGTGCCCTCATGGGGGAGGGCCGAATTTCGGGGGATTGAGCCTCGGGGGGTGACTATGACCAAGTCGGAGTTGATCCAGCGTCTGGCGGACCGCAATCCGCACCTGCTGCAGCGCGATGCGGAGCGCATCGTCACGACCATTCTCGACGAGATTACCGCCGCGCTGGCCCGCGGCGACCGGGTGGAACTGCGCGGCTTCGGCGCGTTTTCCGTCAAACAGCGCGGCGCCCGGACGGGCCGCAACCCGCGCACCGGCGAGGCCGTAGATGTCGAGGCCAAGGTGGTCCCCTACTTCAAGACCGGCAAGGAACTGCGCGAGCGCCTGAACAACGAACCCACTCAAGGCTAGGCACCTCCGTCTTCCGCATGCAGGAATGACACTCGCCCCAAAGTAATCCCGTGCACCGCTTAAGCCTACTGATCACCCTCCCCCTCGCCGTGGTACTGGTGATCTTCGCGGTGAACAATCGCAGCCTGATTGAAATCGACCTCTGGCCACTGGGCTTTGTGATCGCCTGGCCGGCCTTCGTCTTTGCGTTTGTCGGTGTCTCGGTCGGCCTGCTGTTGGGCGGCCTGCTTGCCTGGATCTCCGGCGGCGCGACCCGCAAGCTGGCCCGTGAGCGCAAGGCCCGCATCCGCGAGCTCGAGCACACCGTCGCCACCATGAAGACCCGGCTCGACGACACCTCCGCGGCCCAGCCCCGCCCGCCGGCCCTGCCGGAATAACCCGGTTTGCGCATCTACGACGCCAACGCAGTAGAAGCGTCGCTCGATCCCGTACGGCCGGTAACGGCGCTACGCGATGCCTTCCGGACGGACATGTCGGTCCCGCTGCAGCACCACCATTACATCCCGCTCGGTGATGAAACGTCCGACGCAACGCTGCTGATGATGCCGGTCTGGAGCGGCACGAACCTGCCGCGCCATATCAGTATCACGGCCGTCACCTTGCACCCCAACAATCCCGCGCTTAGCCTGCCATCGATTTGAGGCCCCTATCTGCTGCTCGACGGCGAGACCGGAACGTCCCCGGCCATGATCGACGAGCCCACTCTGACCGCGCGGCGCACAGCCGCCGCCGCGCTCGCCGCCCGCTGTCTCGCGCGGAAGAGGCCGTTCGGCCCATCACCCATGTCAGTGTATTTAGGCGGGACATGCGCGAGGCTGATTACGAGAATGTCCGCCGCACCCCTGTGTTCGTCGATGCGCGCACAGGCGCGTACGAGGAGGCGGGAGACAACGTCATGCCTCTGCAATCGGATGTACTTTTGGAGCAGGACATCGTCGCCGACCTGTTCGATTTGTGCCGCGACGCACATCCCGGCCACACCGCCGCCCAAGAGATCACAGTATTCAAATTGGTCGGTACTACCATCGGGGATATGGCCGCAGCAGAGCTTCTCGTGGCACAAGACCCTTCATGACCGTCACCGGTACACATATCCGCGACTGGCTTGCCGCCCAGGCCCTGCCGCTCTGGTCCGAGGCGGGTTTCGACCCCGAGGCCGGCGGCTTCGTCGAGAAGCTGACTCTCGAAGGGCGTCCGATACTCGACACCGACAAGCGCATGCGTGTCCAGGCCCGGCAGATCTATGTCTATAGCCACGCTCATCTACTGGGCTGGACGCCGCCCGATGGCGGCCTTTCGGCGCTCGACTGTGCACGGGCGGGTTTTGAGTTCCTGACGCGACAATACTGGGGGCCTGACGGCGGGTTCATCTATTCAGTCACCCGCAACGGCACCCACAGCGACACACGGCTGGAGTCCTACGAGCAGGCCTTCGCCATCTTCGCGCTCGCTTGGTACTTCCGCGCCAGCGGCGACGAGGCGGCCGCCGGGTGGGCCGAGCGCACCCTGTCCTTCATAGACGACACGCTAGGCGATCTGGATCACGGCGGCTATCGGGAAAACATCGCCCGCGACCTACCTCGGCGGCAGAACCCCCACATGCACCTATTCGAGGCGCTGATCGCCTGGCACGGGGCGACGGGCGAGGATGTGTGGCTGCGCCGCGCGGACGACATCTACGCCCTGTTTGGCAATCGCCTGTTCGACGCCGAGACCGGCACGCTGGGCGAATTCTTCAACGAGGACTGGTCGCGCGCGCCCGGCACACTCGGTAAGACGGTAGAGCCCGGCCATCACTTCGAATGGGTGTGGCTACTGCACCAGTACGGCCGCGCCTCGGGCGCGAATGTGGAACCGCAGGCGGATGCCCTCTACCGCTTCGCCGAGGAACACGGCATCGACCGTGACCCCGGTCCCGCCCAGGGGCTGAGCTTCGATTCGGTGCTGCGCCACGGCGCCTCGCTGGACGAGAACAAGCGCCTGTGGGTGCAGACCGAGGCGATCAAGGCGCAGGTGGCGCGCATGGAGTTCCATCACGACGATGCCGCGGCCATGCGCCTGGAGGAACTGCTAGACCGGCTCTTCGCGCTCTATCTCTCGGTCAGTCCCGGCAACTGGCAGGAGCACCTCGACAAGCAGGGCCAAAGCTTTTCGAAGACTACGCCCGCGACGAGCCTCTATCACCTGTTCTTAGCACTCACCGAAGTGCTGCGTGTTCGCGACGGGATCAGGTCACTTGCGTGACTCTTCGCCTTTGCGCCGCGCCGGGGCTCTGCTAGAAGCGGCGGGCCATGACCGATCGCCCCGCACTCCCCGCCAATCCCGTCTTTGTCGCCCTCGACACCCCCGATTTCGACCAGGCCCTGGCCTGGGCCGAAGCGCTGCGCGGCCATGTCGGCGGAGTGAAGGCCGGGCTGGAGTTTTTCTCTGCTAACGGCGCGGACGGCGTGAAGCGAATTATCGATCTGGGTATGCCGGTCTTCCTCGACCTGAAGTTTCACGACATCCCCAACACCGTCGCCAGCGCCATGCGCGCGGTCGCGGGGCTGGACCTGTGCATCGTCAACGTGCATGCCTCTGGCGGCCCAGCGATGCTGGAGGCGGCGCTGGAGTCCGCGGAAAGTGTGGCGGGCGCTAACCGCCCGCTGATGATCGCCGTGACCGTGCTGACCAGCCTGGACGAAGACGACCTGGGTGCCGTCGGGCAGAGCGGGCCGATCCCCGATCAAGTCGTCCGCCTGGCCAGGCTCACCCAGGACAGCGGCCTGGACGGGGTGGTGTGCTCCCCAGCGGAGATCGAGATCATCCGCGCAGCCTGCGGCCCCGATTTCAAGCTGATCGTGCCGGGTATCCGACCCGAGTGGGCCGCCACCGGTGACCAGAAACGCTTCACGACGCCACGGCAGGCACGCGATCTGGGCGCGGATGTGCTGGTGATCGGACGGCCCATCACGGCGGCCGACGACCCGGCCGCCGCCGCCGCGCGGATCGCCGAAGAGCTCGGATAATGGTAGCCACCAAGATTTGCGGTATCACCGACACGCCGGCCATGCGCACCGCGATCGCAGGCGGCGTACGCTTCGTCGGCTTTGTCTTTTACCCGCCCAGCCCCCGCGCCGTGGAACCTGAGGATGCCGCGCAGCTGGCTGCGCTGGCACCAGGCGATGTGACCAGGGTGGGTCTGTTCGTCGATTCCGGCGATGCGTTGCTGGAAAGCGCGCTCACCGCTGTGACGCTGGACATGATCCAGCTCCACGGGAGTGAGACTCCTGAGCGCTGCCGCGAGATCCGCACCCGCTGGAACCTGCCGGTGATGAAGGCGATCAAGGTGTTAACCTCGGGCGACATCGACGCCGCCGGGGCCTATGACGGTGCCGTGGACTGGCTGATGTTCGACGCCAAGGCGCCGAAGAATATGAAAGACGCGCTACCCGGCGGCAACGCACTGGCCTTCGACTGGACCCTGCTGGCCGGGCGGAAGTTCCCGGTTCCGTGGATGCTTGCCGGCGGCCTGAACCCGGACAACCTGGCCGAAGCCGTTCGGCTGTCGGGCGCCGAGGTCGTGGATGTGTCATCGGGCGTCGAGAGTGCGCCGGGCCGAAAGGATCCCCGGCTTATCGAGGCGTTTCTGGCCCGGGCGGAAGACGCCTAAAGGCGCTTGCCCATCCGCAGCTTTTCACGCGTGTGGACACCCGACATGGCGTGTTCTAGAACGCGCCAGAGATACCCATGAACGATCTATCGAACAGCTACCGCAACGGTCCCGACGAGTTCGGGCATTTCGGAATTTTCGGCGGACGCTATGTCGCCGAAACCCTGATGCCCCTGATTCTGGAGGTCGAGAAAGCCTATGACGCCGCCAGGGCCGATCCCGCCTTCCAGACCGAGCTCGACTACTACCTGGCCCATTATGTAGGCCGTCCGAGCCCGCTTTATTTCGCCGAACGGCTGACCGAGCATTACGGCGGCGCGAAGATCTATTTCAAGCGTGACGAGCTGAACCACACCGGGGCACACAAGATCAACAACTGCATGGGCCAGATACTGCTAGCCCGGCGGATGGGCAAGAAGCGTATCATCGCAGAAACGGGTGCGGGCCAGCACGGCGTCGCGACGGCTACGGTTTGCGCGCGTTTCGGCCTCGACTGCGTCGTTTATATGGGCGCAACCGACATCGAGCGGCAGGCCCCGAACGTGTTCCGCATGAAGCTACTGGGCGCCGAGGTGGTGCCCGTCACCAGCGGCACAGCGACCTTGAAAGACGCGATGAACGATGCGCTCCGCGACTGGGTGGCCAATGTCGAGGACACCTATTACCTGATCGGCACAGTCGCCGGCCCCCACCCGTATCCGGCGATGGTCCGCGACTTCCAGTCGGTCATCGGCATCGAGACCCGTGAGCAGATGATGAAAGCCGAGGGCCGCCTGCCCGATACGCTCGTCGCCTGCATCGGCGGCGGATCGAACGCCATGGGCCTGTTCCATCCTTTCCTCGACGATGCGGATATGAACATCATCGGGGTCGAGGCCGCGGGCCGCGGCATCGAGACAGGAGAGCACGCCGCCTCGCTGACCGGCGGACGTCCGGGCGTACTGCACGGTAACCGCACCTATCTGCTGCAGGACGATGATGGCCAGATCATCGACGCCCACTCGATCTCGGCAGGCCTCGACTATCCCGGCATCGGTCCGGAACACGCCTGGCTGAAGGACATGGAACGCGTCGAGTACGTCTCTGTCACCGACCAGGAGGCGCTGGACGCCTTCCAGCTCTGCTCCCGGCTTGAGGGGATCATCCCGGCGCTGGAGCCGTCCCACGCGCTGGCCCATGCGGGCAAGATCGCGCCAGAGCTGCCGTCTGACCACCTGCTGGTGATGAATATGTGCGGGCGCGGCGACAAGGACGTTTTCACCATCGCCAACGCGCTGGGGGTAAAGCTGTGAGCCGCGGGGAGACCAGTGGGCGCATCGAGGCACGCTTTGACTCACTGCGCGCCGAAGGACGCGCTGCCTTCGTACCGTTCATCATGGCATCGGACCCCGACACCGAAACAAGCCTCGAGATACTGAAGGGGCTGCCGGGCGCAGGCGCGGACATCATCGAGCTAGGGGTCATGTTCTCCGATCCCATGGCCGACGGCCCCGCGATCCAGGCAGCGGGCCTGCGCGCCAAGGCGGCTGGCGCGCGCCTGTCCAACACCCTGAACATGGTGGAAACCTTCCGCCAGCAGGACAACGAAACCCCGATCATCCTGATGGGCTACTACAACCCCATCTATATCTACGGCGTCGAAAAATTCGTTACCAACGCGCGCGCGGCCGGCGTGGACGGCCTAATCGTCGTCGATCTACCGCCGGAAGAGGACAATGAACTCTGCCTTCCCGCGCTGGATGGCGGCATGCACTTCATCCGCCTCGCCACGCCGACCACCGACGACGTGCGGCTGCCCACCGTCCTCGCGAACACCTCGGGCTTTGTCTATTACGTCGCCGTCGCCGGGATCACGGGCACCAAGTCCGCCGAGACGATGGAAATTCACGCCGCTGTCGCGCGGCTGCAGCGCCACACCGACCTGCCCATCGCGGTCGGCTTCGGCATCCGGTCAGCCGAACAAGCCAGCGCGATCGCCGAGGTGGCGGACGCCGCCGTCGTCGGCTCCGCCATCGTGCAGACCATCGCCGATAATCTGGATAGGGACGGCAAACCGATAGCCGGTCTAGTGGACAAGGTTCTGGAATTTACCCGCGAACTGGCTGACGGGGTACGCGCCGCCAAGCGGCAGGCCGCCGAATAGCCGCCACGCACATGAGCTGGCTCACCGAATTCGTCAGACCAAAAATTCGAGCTCTCGTCGGCAAGAACGACGTTCCCGACAACCTCTGGCACAAATGCCCGGCCTGCGAGCAGATGCTGTTCCACCGGGAGCTGGAGGAGAACCTCCATGTCTGTCACATCTGCGGCCACCATCTACGCATCCGCGCGGCCCAGCGCGTTTCAATGCTGTTTGACGACGGGACGTTTAGACGCATTGAAATACCTTCCGTCGCAACGGACCCGCTAAAATTCCGCGACAGCCGCCGCTACACTGATCGGCTGCGCGATGCCCGGAATAATTCGGGAGAAAAGGAAGCGATCATCGTGGCGCGCGGCACCGTCGGCGGACAGCACGTCGTGATCGCAGCCTTCGACTTCGCCTTCATGGGCGGCTCCATGGGACAGGCCGTAGGTGCCGGCCTCCTGGCGGCAGCCGACGCCGCTCTAGCGGATAATGCGGCGCTGATTGCCATCCCGGCCTCCGGCGGCGCGCGCATGCAGGAAGGTATGCTCAGCCTGATCCAGATGCCCCGCACGGTGATCGCCGTGGACCGAGTGCGCGAGGCGGGCTTGCCCTACATCGTGATACTTACGGACCCGACAACCGGCGGCGTCTCGGCCTCCTTCGCCATGCTGGGCGATATCCAGATCGCCGAGCCGGGTGCAAATATCGGGTTCGCCGGCAAGCGGGTAATCCAGGACACGGTCCGCGAGGAACTACCCGAAGATTTCCAGACCGCGGAGTACCTGCGCGAACACGGCATGGTCGATATCGTGGTACCCCGCCGTGAATTGCGCTCGCACCTAGCACTAGTCATCTCGCTGTTGCGCAACACCGGCGCACCGTCGTCCGAGCGTGTCACCACGGTACCGCCGCCGGAACATCGTGCCGGCACCTTCGGGGGTACGGATGACGACTGATCCGACACTTGCGGCGGGAATGGACCAAACCGCAGAGTCAGCTGAGGGCGAAATCCGCCGCATCCTCGACCGGTTCACCACCTATCATCCCGAACGTATCGACCTGTCGCTAGACCGCATGCTCCGGCTGCTGTCAGATCTTGGTAACCCGCACGAAGCACTGCCGCCGGTCATCCACATCGCAGGCACCAATGGGAAGGGCTCGGTCGCGGCCTATCTCGCGGCGGGCCTGGAGGTCGGCGGCAAGACCGTTAGCGTCTATACCTCGCCACATATGGTGCGGTTCGCCGAGCGCTATCACATCGCCGGCGAAACCCTAAGCGACGATGCACTAATCGGCCTGTTCGAGGAAATCGAGCGTATCAATACCGGCAAACCGATCACCGAGTTCGAAATGACCACCGCCGCCGCCCTTATCGCGATGGCGCGCACGCCCGCCGACGTGGCGATCCTGGAAACCGGGCTAGGCGGGCGATTCGACGCCACCAATGTCGTCGCACGCCCGGCGGCGACGGTCATTACCCGGGTCGGATTCGACCACATGGCCTTCCTCGGCAACACGCTAACCGCCATTGCCGGGGAAAAGGCCGCGATCCAGAAGGAGAATACACCGTCGATCGTCGGCCCGCAGGATCACGAGGCGATGGAAACGATCACCCGCACCGCGCAGGGGGTCGGCGCGCATCTCTACCGGGCCGGATCCGAATGGCATATCGAACCGGGCCCAGACGGCAACGCGAATTACCGGCGCGGCGATCTGGTATGGCAGCTGCCGCCGCCGGGTCTGACGGGACGTCATCAACTCGACAATGCCGCCACCGCCGCCGCCTGCCTGGAGATCTGCAATTTCCCCAGCATGACCCGAGACGCCATCTCCATCGGTATCCGCAACGTGACATGGCCGGGCCGGATGGAATGGGTCCAGCGCGGCCCGCTGCCGGCCCTACTACCGAAGGGGTGGGAGTTGTGGCTCGACGCGGCCCACAACCCATTGGGTGCTGAGGCGGTTGCCGAGACCTTCCTTAAGCTGGCGCAGCGTGACCCGCGCCCGCTGCACCTAGTTTTTTCCGTTCTGGCCGACAAGGACATAGCCGGTTTCCTCGCGCCCTTCGCCCGGCTCGCCGTCAGCGCCACCGCAGTGCCACTAGCCGGAGAGACCCGCGCCCGACCGATCGAAGAGATGGAGGCGGCAGCCCGCGAGGCCGGACTCGAAGCCCATACCGCTACAAGCATTCTCGAAGCGCTGGCTGCAATCACAGCCCGGCTGACCGAGCCGTCGCGCGTTCTGATTGCCGGTTCGCACATGCTGCTCGCTGAGGCAATCAGAGCGAACACGGACGGCGCCGCTCAATGGTTGGACCATGCCACCAGCGGGAACTACTGTGCCCACTGAGTGAGGATAGAAGCACCCGAAGTCAGCGACCTTTTCGAGACCAGCGACCGAATAGTAAACTTTGTCCTGACGGACCAAAGCGGCGCGGTTATCAATCTCGCCGACAATTCCAGGGGCAACCGCTATGTGCTGCTGTCCTTAATGTATGACGGGCACGGCCGCGGAACATTGATCGAATTTTCAGTAGCAGAGCTGTGGGCTGACAGTCACCGGCAGAATTCAGACATGAAAAAGCCCCGCACAATGGCCGGGCTCATCCATTCGCGATCACCATCCTAGAGAACCGAATCGACCCAGTCGTAAATCTGACTCTTAGGAAGCGAGCCAACCTTCATCGAGGCGACCTGGCCGTCCTTGAAGAGCAGCAGCGTCGGGATGCCACGCACGCCGTACTTCGACGGGGTCATCGGATTGTCATCTATGTTCAGCTTCGCGACGACGATATCGCCGCCCTTATCATCGGCCAGTTCCTCGAGGGTCGGGCCGATCTGCTTGCACGGACCGCACCACTCTGCCCAGAAATCGACTAGCACGGGCTTGTCTGACTGAAGCACATCGGCTTCGAAGGAATCGTCGGTGATTGCCTTAGACGGCATGCGGGGCCTCTTTTCGTTGTCGCTCGGGAGCGCGCGATGCGCTTGCCGGAATCGTCTCCATCGAACGTAGGTTTGGTTCCGGTTCGCGTCAAGAAATTGAGCCTGTAAATAGCGTTCAAACGCGCATGTTTTCCACCGGATCGTGGGCATCGAGCAGATTATCTGGGATGACCATCAGGCGCGGCCCGTCGGTCCAGAGCAGATAGGCCCGCACCGGCAGGCCAGGCCACGCGTCCCGCACAATATGCCTGTAAGCGGCAAGCTGGCGCAGATAGGCCGGGGCTACCTCTTCCGCCATGTCGGGCGGCGGGCGGTTGGATTTATAGTCCACGATGGATATGGCGTCCGGCCCAGCCACCAGCCGGTCGATTTGGCCGGAGATGACATGCACCGCGCCGTCACCGCGTACAGCCGTGCCGGTCACCGCGACCTCCGCCAGGCTCCCGGGCGCGAAGAGATGCGAGAATTCCGGAGATTCGAGGACCGCCATCACTTCATGGACCACGGTGGCGCGCGCCTCGTCATCCAGCAGCAGCACGGGCTGCGCGACATAGCGTTCCGCCGACGCCCGGCGCAGCGCGGGATCGAGTTCTGGCAGCCATTGCAGCAGGCGGTGCAGAACGTTGCCACGCAAGAACCGGCGCTCGTCGCCGGCGCGGTCGATGGGTGTGCGGACCGGCGGCGGCGTTCCGGGGTCGGACGGCGCGAGCGGGCGCGGCGGATGGGGCTCGGCGGGTGCGGGCTGCGCTAACCATGCGGGCGGAGGCGGCATCTCGGGCGCGTTGCCGAGCGCAGCCTCCGGTACCGGCGCGCGCTGGCCCGCATCCAGCACCATGGCGTGCGCGTCCTCGAAGCCGCGATCCGCCAGGAAGGCAGATTCCTCCGGCCGCGCCACCTCGTCCATCGCGGCGGCGACCATCGCGTACCAGGACGTCTCCTGCGGCGCGTCCCAGCCGCATACGTAAAGGCGCTCCTCAGCCCGAGTCATCGCCACATAGAGCAGACGGCGATATTCCTCGTCACGCCGCGTACGCACCGACTCGCGCAATCCGAGCGTCGCCGCATCCCCGTCCTCGACCCGCGGCAGCCAGATAAAGAACGGCGGTTCGCCGTCCTCGTGCCAGAGGATATTCGGCAGGTGACGCGGCAGACGCGTCGTGTCTGGAAGGAATACGATGGGGGCTTCCAAGCCTTTCGCGCCGTGCACGGTCATCACCCGCACCGCGCCGCCGGTCTGGTCCAGGTCGCGCTTGACCTCGGAACGGCCCGCCGCGACCCAGTGCAGGAAGGCCTGCATCACCGGAGGGTGCGAACGCTCGAACGCCAGGGCGAGCGACAGGAACTCGTCGATGGCATCCGCCGCGTCGGGCCCGAGACGCGCCAGCATCCGCTCGCGGCCGCCGCGCGACAGCACCCCGGCGAACAGCTCGTAAGGCCGTTCGTAATCGACGCGGGATAACAATCCGGACAGGAATTCCGCCGCCGCGGCGAAGGCCGGGTTCTCGTCCTGCCGGGCGCGCAGCGTGTGCCACAGCGGCGTTTTCTCCCGCCCGTGCGCAAGCGCAAAAAGCTGTTCCTCATCGAACCCGATGAGTGGCGATTTCAGCAGGCTCGCAAGCATCAGGTCGTCTTCGGGGAGCAGCAGGAAGTTACCCAGCGCCAGCAAGTCCATCACCGCGATCTGGTCGGTGAGCACCATCCGGTCCACGCCCGCGACGCGCACGTTGCGGGTCTTCAGCGCGCGCACCAGCGATTCAACGAAGGCGCCGCGCTGGCGGACCAGTACCATGATGTCGTCCTCGCGGATGGGGCGGCCCGCGCTTTCGAGCAATTGCTTCGTTTCAAGCCAGTGGGCGATCTGCGCGGCAATCGTCTCGGCCAGCCGGTCCATCGCGCCGGGCACACTGACAGGATCGACCGGCGGTTTCCAAGGTTCGGGGTCGTCCGGCCCCTCGACAACCAGCGGCGGCCAGAGTTCGACACGGCCTGCATCGCGGTCGCGCAGGGGGGTGTGCTGGGCGTCGGATTCTTGAGGGTCAATAACGCCCGAGCGCGCCGTGTCTGGCTCGAAGACCTTGTCCACGGCCTGCAGAACCGGGGCCGTGGACCGGAAGGAGAAGTCGAGCCTCACGTTCTCCCAGGTCCGGCCAGCCGCCTCAGCACGTGCCTGCAGAAAATCCCGCATTTCAGTGAAACGGCGGGGATCGGCCCCCTGAAAGCTGTAGATCGACTGCTTGATGTCGCCGACGGCGAAGACGCTGCGCTCGGGCAGGCCGAGAGTTTCGGTCGTCTCGTCGCGCGCGCTCATGCCTGCGTAGAATTCCTCCACCAGCGCGATGACCACATCCCACTGTTCGAGATTGGAATCCTGCCCCTCATCGATTAGGACGTGGTCGATGCCACCGTCCAGCTTGAACAGCACCCAGGGCGGTGCATTCTCCTTTTGCAGGAGCGCTCGCGTGCGAGCAACGAGGTCATCGAAATCCAGCCGTCCCATCGCCGATTTCCGTGCGGTGTAGCGCGCCAGCAGCGCTTGCGCGATCCGAGCCAGAGCCTCATTCGCTGCCAGCAGGGCAGCCTTGCGCATCCAATCGCGAGCTTCGATTAGCCGTAGGCCTTCGGCAACAAGCGTGTCTTCGGTTTCGGGTGCCGCAGCCAGGACCTTCTTGGTGGCCAGCGTCTTGCGAAGCTCGCCCTTTGTTGGTCAGGAACACACTGCAATAGTCATCGAACATCTCTGCGCGGTCCGCTGTATCCGACGCCAGCCAAGCCGCGATGACGGCAGCACGTTCAGCATCCTTGGTCGATCCTCCCGGCAAGGCCGCCACGGCCGCCTTGAGTGCCGCACTGGCGAAGGCCGCATCGTCGCAGGCCGCCGCCATAAGGTCGGCCTCGCGCGTGCTGCGCGCGACGCCCAGAAACGCGGCGAGCCCGTCCATTACGGCATCGAATCCGCCCGGCCGGTTGAACAGCGCGGCAAAGCGCGTGCGCGCCCGGGCGATCTCCGCCAGCAGGTCCGGGAACCGGGTCTCATGAATCCGGCCCGCGACCTCCGTCATGGCCTCGGCGAGGCCGGAGTCCGCGCGTTCCGCCGCCATCAAAACATCCGCCTGCGCCGCCTCCAGAAGTTCTGCCGCGTCGCGGTCTTCCATTACACGGAAATGCGGCGCCACACCCGACTCCAGGGGGAAACGCCGCAGCACCGACTGGCAGAAGGCGTGGATGGTCATGATCTTCATGCCGCCCGGCGCATCGAGCACCCGGGCAAACAGGCGGCGTGCGCGCACCAGCGCGGCGGGGTCCGGCGGCGCACCAAACAGTGCGGTCAGCCGCGACATCAGCGCGGCGTCCTCGGCGACGGTCCATTCGCCCAGTTCGTCATTGATACGGCGCGACATCTCCGCCGCAGCTGCCTTAGTAAAAGTCAGGCAGAGGATGCGGCCCGGTGCGACCCCGGCCATCAGAAGCCGCAGCACCCGGTCGCGCAGGACCCGGGTCTTACCCGCACCCGCCGAAGCCGACACCCAAGCGCTGGCATGGGCGTCCGCGCCCCGGCGCTGGCGCTCGCTGACCCGTTCGAGCAGGGCGGGGTTGATGTTTGGTGCACTCACGAACTGCCCTCCCCGTTCCCGTCACCACCCCCATCACCCAGTGAGGCCCATTCGCGCACCCGGGCCAGATGCTCGTAGTCGGAATATTTCGGAGCCTGCTTCGGGCCCGGACGTGCCTCGTAGGCCGTCGCCGGATCGTCGAACTTCTCAACCAGCGCGCGCAGGCCGTCATAGGCCTCCTGCGCAATTCCGGACGGATCGTCCGCAGCGGGGTGCACCTTGCCGGCCTCGCGCCCGCCGGACAGCCGCCAGAACGCCAGTTCCCGGATATCGCCCGCGGGCACGCCCTCGAACCCACCCCGCGCCAGCATCGCCGCCTCCAGGGGAAGCTGCGGGGCGAACCCGGCGGCGACCTCTTTCTTCGACGGCGGTGCCCCGGTCTTGAAATCGATGACCGCCAGACCGCCGCCTGCCAGCTCGTCGATGCGGTCGGCGCGCGCGCGCAGGACGAAGGGTTTGCCCGGCGTGTCGATGACCATCCGGCCGCGCACCTCGGCATAGGTGCGCACCAGGCCCGCACGGCGCGAGGCCTCGGTCGTGAGGAACCAGTCCGCCATCCGGGTGAAGCGCGGCCACCAGAACATCCACACCGCCGGAAGACTGCGGTAAGGACCGAGGACGTCCTCGCCAGTCTCGAGCAATCTGTCCTGCGCATCGGCGGGCAACGGGCCTTCGGGGTACGCCTGCAGGAAGCGGTCAAAAACCCGGTGAATCAGGGTGCCATAGGTCGCCGCATCGACCGTCTGGTCGAGCGGCGGCAGCGCTTCGAGCTGCAGGACTTCGCGGGCATAGATCGAATATGGATCGCGCATCCAGGTCTCGATCTGGGTGACCGAGAGACTGCGCGGGCGGGCCTCGACAGGCGGTACCGGGCGAGGCCGCCCACCTGCCTGGCCGACACCTGCATCCACGCACATGCCAACCCCCGCGCTTTGTAGCCCGCGCCACCAGTCGAGATAGGCGTCTCCACGCGCGCGCATCTGCGCGCCACCCGAAACGGCCAGCGCCTCTGCCGCCACGTCGAGCCGGGTGAGCCATCGCGACGGAACGGCCGGCGCTCCCTCGACCCGTTCCGAGCGGCTCAGCACGACCGTGCGGGCACAGAAACCCTGCACGAAGTCGTGGGCGCTGAGACCGATCCGGCGTTCGGGCGGCGGCAGCCCGAAATCTGCGCGCATGGGCCGGCTCATCCACGGATCGACATCCGCCTCGCCCGGCCAAATGCCTTCGTTCAGCCCGGCCAGCACCATCACATCGTGACGCTGCAGACGCGCTTCCAGCGGCCCCAGGATCGAAAGGCGTGGATGCGCACCGAAGCGCGGGCGTACAACCCGCCCGGCCAGAAGGGCGTCGAACAGGGCCGCATACCGGTCCGGCGGTATCGCGCCCGTCCCCGCCCCGTGAGTCGCCAGTTCGGCGACGAAGCCTGCCAGCGCCTCGCCGTCCTCGCCTGCCCACAGCCGCACCGCGCCGGCCTCCCCGTCGCTCTCGGCCAATGCCTCGGCCAGAGCAACATGCCCCCCGATCAGGGCCGGCAGGCCCGTCTCTCGCACCGCCCATATCTCTGCCAGCGGTGCGGCGGCTGTATCCAGCAGGTCGATCAACTTGAATATCGTTTCCCAGGTCTCAGGTTCCGCAAGCAGCTTCCGGTCGGAACTGTTCTGGCTTTCGCGCACCCGCAACGCGGCAGCCCGCAATCCTTCAACACCCGGCACCGGGCGTGGGCCGCGTAGCACGATCCGTTCCAGCGCGCGCACCACGGTCCGAAACGTTACGGTCGGCATCCCCCCAGCCGCCAGCGGATGCTTCAGCGACGACAGCAGGGCCACCGGCGAAAAATCTTCGTGCACCATCCGCACGACAGCCCGCAGGAACGCGCCCGCGGGGGTGTCCAACAGCGGGGTTCCCGCACTGTCGTCAATGACGATGTCCCAGCGGTTGAGCGCGGCGGCGACACGCCGGGCCAGAGCGCGGTCAGGCGTCACCAGCGCCGCCGTGTTGTCCGGCACCTCCAGCACCTCGCGCAGCGCGAGCGCGATTGCCCCGGCCTCCTCATGGGGCTCGCGCGCCTCGATCAGGGTCACGCCGGACAGGGCGTCCGCGTCGACCGTGCCGCGCTCGTCCCGCCAGCTCTCGGTGGTTGCAGCCGGACGCAGGGCCTCAGAGACCAGACGCAGCCGGGCCGGACCAGCCCCGTCTTCATGCGCCCCCGAGGAAGGCCATTCGCCGACTTCCGCGCGGGTGCGCCCCAGCCGGTCCAGCAGCTGATGCAGGCCGAACTGGGGGTGGGTCGCGTCGAGCGCGCGCCAGGCCTCCTCATCGAGTACACGGTCCAGACCCGGCAGCACAACAAACCCAGACGGCAGATCGGCGATCAGCGCCAGAAGGTCGGCCGTCGCGGGAATGCTGCCGGTGCTGCCGGCCGCGATGACCGGGTCGGCGGGCGGGCGGGTCCGCCACGCTTCGAGACGCGCCGCCAGGACGAGGTTTCGCCGTTGCGCCGGATCGACCGCAGCTTCCGTGGCGAGCCGTTCCGGCCATGTCTCGGTCAGAAGCCGCAGGAAGGATAGGGTATGCTGCCAATGCTCGGCGTAGTCATCCGGCACCAGGCGATCGAGGGCGGAAAAATCGAGCCGTTCGGTCTGGACCTGGTCGAGCAGCCGACCGAGCTCCGCGGCCAGCTCGACCGCCTGGTCCACCAGCATCGGCGCATCGCCGTCTGCAAACCGCGCGCGTAATTCTTCCGCAAGCAACAGTCGGCGCCGCAGTTCCGGCATCGCGGGCGGCAGATTTTCATCGGCCACGCCATCGGCCCCAGGCGCATCGGTCAGGAGCAGTTCGTCCTCATCGATATCACCAATGGGTACGAGGCGCGGCAGGATCAGCCCTGCCCCGTCCGACAGGCGTTGGAAGCCGTCCTGCATCGCGCGGCAGGCGCGTCGCGTCGGCAGAAGCACCGTGATCCGGGAGAGCGCCAGCGGGTCACTGGACGCCGACACCTGATCGAGGATCGCGGCGGCGAGGTCGTCGAGGAAAGGCCGGTGCGCCGGGATCGAGTAGAGGCCGGGAGCGGGAAGCGCCATCCGCGCCTCAGGCGACAAGCCGGGCCAGCCGCCCGGCCCAGCTTCCGAACGCAGCCAGCCGGGCAATCCGTCCGCCGCCCGCATCCTCCAGGTGCACTTCGAGTCGATCGGACGGCAATGCGTGCGCCGCGATCTCCGGCCATTCGATCAGGACAGTGCCATCGTGGCGCGCGTCGTCCAGCCCCAGTTCATGCAGTTCCCCGACATCGCCCAGCCGGTAGAGATCGAAATGCGCCACGGAGATACCGGGCATCTCGTAGTGCTGCACAAGGGTGAAGGTCGGGCTCGGCACTACCCCACCATGACCGAGGGCGCGCAGGACGCCACGCGCGAAGGTCGTCTTCCCGGCGCCCAGATCGCCGAACAGTGCAACCACGTCGCCACGCACTAGTTCTGCGGCAACGGCCGCACCCAGCTTAGATGTCGCGGCCTCGTCATTCAGGGGGATAAGGCGCTCCCCGCCAAGCGCGCCGGAGCGTGCAGCAGAGCCAGCCGGCGTCATGACGCCGCTTCGATGTTGTCGGCGCGGACATCCAGACGATGTAAGCGCAGCGGGGCGGGCATGTGGAAGACAATGGCCGTTCCCGAATCGGGCTCAGAGATGAGGTGCAAGTCGCGGCCATGCAATTCGACGAAGCTCTTCAGCACGCTGAGGGCGAGGCCCGCCCCGAACTCGGACTGCCAGACATGCACGGTCTAGTAGCGGTAAGCTTCGGGCTTGAACGGCCCCTCGACCGGGAGGCCGAGATACTTGGACTGACGGTCGGTAAGCTGGGTCAGGTGCGCACCAACTTTGGCCAGGTGCAGCGCGGCGACTTTCTCATCGAGGTGCTTCGGCAGCACATAGACGTCAAGTCCGTAATCGCCGGTATTGTTCCACAGTTCGATCTGCGCCAGCACCTGGTTTGTAAAGGACATACTCATAACGAAGCTGGGGTGACCAGTCGCATTTCCTAAGTTCACTAGGCGGCCTTCAGACAGGAGGATCATCTTCTTGCCGTCTGGGAACTCGATCTCATCAACCTGCGGCTTGATGTTCTGCCACTTGAGGTTCTTAAGCCCGGCGACCTGGATCTCGGAATCGAAGTGACCGATGTTGCAGACGATCGCGCGGTCTTTCATTTCGCGCATATGCTCGACCGTAATCACATCGACATTGCCCGTTGCCGTCACGAATATGTCGCCCTGGGGGGCGGCCTCTTCCATGGTCACGACTTCATAACCTTCCATCGCGGCCTGCAGAGCGCAGATGGGGTCGATTTCCGTGACCATGACGCGACAGCCGGCGTTCTGTAGGGATTCGGCTGAACCCTTACCGACCTCGCCGTAACCGGCGACGACGGCGATCTTGCCCGACATCATCACATCCGTGCCGCGGCGGATGCCGTCAACGAGGCTCTCACGGCAGCCATAGAGGTTATCGAACTTTGACTTGGTTACGGAATCGTTCACGTTGATCGCTGGGAACAGCAGCGTGCCTTTCTTCGCCATCTCATAGAGGCGATGCACACCCGTGGTGGTCTCCTCGGTCACGCCCTTAAGGCTTTTGGCGACCTCGGAATACCAGCCCGGCTGCTCCGCAAGGCGCTTCTTGATCGACGCGTAGGCCGCTTCCTCTTCCTCATTCTCGGGATTGTCGAGGACCGACGGATCGGTCTCGGCCTGCTTGCCGAGATGGATCAGTAGGGTCGCATCGCCGCCATCGTCGAGGATCATGTTCGGCACGCCGCCATCGGCCCAATCGAAGATCCGATGCGCATAATCCCAGTATTCTTCCAGCGTCTCGCCCTTGACCGCAAAGACGGGCGTGCCCGTGGCGGCAATGGCAGCGGCGGCATGATCCTGGGTCGAATAGATGTTGCAGGACGCCCAGCGGACATCCGCGCCGAGCGCCTGGAGCGTCTCGATCAGAACTGCGGTCTGAATGGTCATGTGCAGGGAGCCGGCAATACGCGCGCCCTTGAGCGGCTGTTCCTTGCCGTACTCCTCCCGAATGGCCATTAGCCCCGGCATCTCTACCTCGGCAAGGTCGAGTTCCTTGCGACCCCATTCGGCGAGCGAAATATCTGCAATCGCGTAATCGGCAGCAGAAGACATATGAATTCTCCAGTTCAAATATTGTCTCTAAGGGCGCGTCAGCATGCGGCTATAGCAAACGCACCAAAGTGGGACAACACGGCCCGCAGTGGAACAGACGCGTGCACCATCCATGCAGACATTCCTAGATCGGTGGAGGGCATTGCGCCAATTTGGAAGCTGAACGCCGCGCTCGCGCTGCTCGACGCTGCAAACATCGTCTGCAGCCAATTAAACTTCTAGTCCAAGCTAGAATGACCTCCAGAAGACGGCGCCCGTCCCCGGACTGGCGCTGTTTTGATTCCTATTCCTCACCGAAGCGTTCCTCGACCAGAGCCGCTAGTGCGTTGGCCGCTGCCTCGGCCTGATGGCCACTGGCGCGAATTTCAATCTCCGAGCCAGGTCCGGCCGCCAGCATCATCAGCCCCATGATGGATGCGGCGGGAACAGTCATGCCGTCGCGCTCCACCTCGATAGACGCGTTGAATGTCTCGGCAAGCTGAACGAACCGCGCTGACGCGCGCGCATGCAGACCGCGCTGATTTGTGATCTGGACGGTTCGTCGAACGTCGGGCGCCGGCAACCGGTTCATCCCCCGCCCTGATCGAGCAACTCGGATGCCACGTTGATGTATTTGCGGCCAGCTTCCTGCGCGGCAATGACGACATCACGCAGCGGCGCACCCTCACGCTCGCGGGCAATCTTGATCAGCATGGGCAGATTGACGCCGGCAATCACCTCGACGGGAATGCCGTCGCACGGCGCATCCATGATCGAGATCGCGAGGTTGGACGGTGTCCCCCCGAACATGTCTGTCAGCACGATCACACCTTCGGCCGAGCCGACCCTGCCCACCGCCGCCATGATGTCCTTGCGGCGGAGGTCCATATCATCATCGGCACCGATCGAAATGACTTCCGCAAGTTCCTGCTTGCCTACGACATGCTCCAGCGCGGCGAGAAACTCGTTCGCCAGCCGCCCATGGGTCACCAGCACCATACCAATCATCTCACCGCCTCCTCGCGGCCAGCTTCGTCAAAGGAAAGTTCCCGATGGCGCACATCCACATGGGCAACGCGACCGGACAGCCAATCGCGCAAGCGCTCTGTCACATAGACCGATCGGTGCCGTCCGCCCGTGCAGCCGATGGCGATGGTCAGATAACTCTTCCCCTCCTCGTTGAAGCGCGGCAAAAGGAGGGCCAGAAGGTCGGCCAGACGCTTGAAGAACTCGTCGAAGTCCGGATCGTTGGCGATGAACGCCCCGACATCCGGATCCCGGCCCGTGCCCGGGCGCAGGACGGGATCATAATGCGGATTGCGCAGGAACCGCACATCGATCACCAGATCGGCATCGCGCGGCACGCCGTTTCGATACGAAAACGAGGTCACGAGGACATTCGCTTCACCCGCGGGAACCCCGACCAGACGATCGCGCAGCATTCGGGCGAATTCATGAATGTTCGAATGGCTGGTGTCGATGACGATATCGGCGGCTTCGCGCAGGGGCAACAGCATCCGCCGCTCTGCGATGATCCCGTCCGCAAGCGGCCGGTCACTCGCCATCGGGTGGACGCGGCGGGTTTCAGTGTAGCGCCGCGCGATCACATCGGCGTCGCAATCGAGGAATACCAGGTCAATGGGTGTATCCACCTCGGCGCGAAGCGCCTCAATATCCTTGGCAAACCCGATGCCGGTAAAGTCGCGCGTGCGCACATCGACGCCAATCGCCAGACCGCGCCCGGTCGCAGGACCCTGCTGAATTAGCGTCGCCATCAGGCGCACCGGCAGATTGTCCACCGCCTCGCAGTTTGTGTCCTCAAGCGCCTTGAGCGCCGTTGAGCGCCCTGCGCCCGACAGGCCCGTTACCACGAGCACGCGTCCGGCCAGCGAAGACTTCGCGGCGCCCTGGACGGTCTTGGATGGCATCGGATTCGACATGTCGAGGGTTCCACTCGGCGTTCAGACGCCGACTATACCTCGCACCGCAGCATGAAGGGCAAGGCGAACCTTAGCAGGTGCAGAGGATTCGAACGGAAAGACACGCAACCGCGGTATCTCGATACCGGCGAGGGAAACACACTCAGCGTCCGGCAGCCGCGGCACCTGTGACAGCTCGCAAAGATCGCATACAAGCGCCACGGGCACCCCGTCCAGATGCGCGACATCGACGACCCCCACACCGCGCACCTCCAGCCGCCCGGCAATGCTATCCGGCGCACTGGCAAGGAGCGCGCCATCGCGATCCGTCAGTTCGGTCTGATCGTCGGCGACTAGCCGTGCGCCGTCCCCGATCAGGCGCAGCGCCAAATCCGACTTCCCCGACCCGGACGGCCCGCGCAGCAGCACGGCTCGCCAGGCGCCGTTTTCCTCCATCGCCACGCATGTTGCGTACACCCGATCCACCGAAGCATTCCTCCACCGAAGTTTTTTGCCGCCGGGGAACAGAGATACCGGCGCAGACATGATATACCGGAACCAACAAATCGCTATCGGCACCGGCTGTCCGGGGCCGCGACAAAAGGACGTTTAAGAAGGACCTGTTTATGAGTAATGAGCGCAAGACACTCGGCCTGGCCGTGGTCGGCTGCGGCACCATCGGGCGCATCCGCGCGGAGTTCGCACGCGACTATCCCGGAATTGGCTGGATTGGGCTGTGTGACATCAAGGAAGACCTGCTCAACCGACTGGGTGACGACGTCAACGCCGACTTCCGCACCAGCAACTTCGAGGAGCTGATTACCCGACCCGAAGTCGATGCCGTCATCATCGCCACAGACGAGAACCACCACGGCGCGCCGACCATTCTGGCGGCCGACAAGGGCAAGTCGCTGTTTATCGAAAAACCCCTGGCGACCGACGCGCGCGAATCGGCCCGCGTACTGGACACCATCCAGGCGAACAATGTAGATGCCGTGATCGGCTACACCCAGCGTTTCCGCCGCCGGTTCCTGACCGTCAAGGAGCGCTTAGTTACCGGCCAGATCGGCGAAGTCACGGGCGTCGTGACCCGCGCCCTGATGAACCGGATGGTGCCGATCGCCACGGTCCAGCGCACTAACCAGCGCCAGAACCTGACCCCCATGGTCGTCTCCGGCACCCACGCGCTCGACATGTGCATGTGGCTGATGGAAGGCAAGAAGCCGGTCTCCGTCTATGCCCAATCCAACGACAAGGCGCTGTCACAGTACGGCACCAAGGATTCTACCTTCGGCATCTTCACCATGGACGACGGCACCATGTTTTCCATGAACATCTCCTGGGCCGCCCCCGTCATCTGGCCCGGCGCCGTCTATGGCCTGGAGATCGGGATCATCGGCGACAAGGGTGTGATCGACATCGAGGACACCCACCGCGACCTAGTGCTGGCCACCGAGAACAAGCTCGGCGCAGGCTATGCGCCGGACGGCTTCACCCCCGGCTTCGATCGCCATGTGGAGTTCATGACCAGCTATCCGCCGGGCGACATGTACAACGGCCAGCTCTGGGGCCCGATGCGCGAGGAGACGAACTCCTGGTACCAGCGGCTCTACACCGGCATGGATACGCCGCACGCGACCGCGCAGGACGGCCACCGCAACCTGATCATGACTATGTCGATGGACCTGTCGTCGAAACGCAACGCACGCCTCGATCTGCCAGTCGATCTCGACGTCTTCTACGAATAGGACAGAACAGCATGAGCAAGGCAGACGTCGGGGTCATCGGCCTCGGAAACATGGGCGGCGGGGTAGCCCGCAACTTCGCCAGGGCGGGCTACAGCACTGCGGTCTGGGACTCCGATCCCGCGGCCGTCGCGCGCTACGACGCTGTCGAGAACGCCTTCGCAGCGACCCCCGGTCAGATGGCCGCGGACGGCGCGCTAATGGTGTTTGTGGTCCCCGCGACGCCGGAGATCGAGGAGTATTTCGACGGCGATGACGGTATCCTCGCTATGACCGGCGAGGGCACCGTGATCTACGACTTCACGACCTCCTATCCCGACGACACGAAGCGGATCGCGGCGCGTGCGGAAGCAGTCGGTATCTCCTACCTGGACGCGGCCATGTCCGGCGGCGCGACCGGTGCGGACAAGGGCACCCTGACCCTGATGATTGGCGGCGACGAGGCCGTGTTCGAGGCTTCGCGGGAAAGGCTCGACGCCATATCCGACAAGAAGTTCTATCTCGGGCCCGTCGGCGCCGGCCACACCATGAAGCTGATCCACAACATGGTGACCCACACGATCTTCCTGACCACCTGCGAGGCGGGTCGGATGGCCGAGCACGCCGGCTTGAAACTGTCGGACATGATCGACGTGTTCAACTCGTCCAACGCACGCAGCTATTCCAGCGAGGCGCGTTTCCCAGCTCATATCCTGTCAGGCAAGTGGGACGCCCGATCGCGGGTCTATAACCTGAACAAGGACCTCGGGATGGCCGTGCGCATGGCCGCGGGTCTCGGCATGGATGCGCGCTATGCACAGGAGACCAGCACTTTCCTGAACAAGGCCATCGAACGCGGCATGGCCGAGGACGACTACTCCCTGCTCTACAAGGTCTTCGACGACATCCGCGAGAGCGAATAGGGCGAGGCGAACTCACGGCCCCTTCGAGACGCGGCCTGCGGCCGTTCCTCAGGACAAGGATCGTGCCAAAACTGCAACATCATCCTGAGGAGCCGCGACGGGCGACGTCTCGAAGGATGCTTGGGCTGGCCCTTATCTAGCTCCGCGGCAGGTACTCGAAGAGGTCGTCGCGGAAACCCGCCATCGCCTGATCCAACACCGGGCGGACGGCGGCAACAAATTCTGCGCGCCCGGCCTCGGTGAGCTCGATCAGCTCATTCTTCGCCGGATCGAACTGCGCCTTCATCGCGTCATCCTCGCCCGCCGCAAAGCCGCGCTGAGCCGGGGTAGCATCCGCCAGCGCCGCCTGCACCGCCGTACGCACATCGTCCGGCCAGGCATCCCAGGTCGCCTTGTGGGCCAGTACCACACAAGGGCCGAAGAAATGGCCGCTCATAGTGATCCAGCGATGATACTCGTTAATCCCGAAGTTAAAGGTGTTGGTCAGTGGATTTTCCTGGGCATCGACGGTGCCATCGGCACAGGCGCCCGGCAGGTCGGCTACGTCGAGCGGGACCGGCTCGAAGCCCATGGCCGCGAAGCTGTCCTGCTGAAGTTGGCTGAACAGGGTGCGGATGCGCAGGCCCCTGCAATCTGTGGGGGTATGGATCGGCCGCACACCGTTGGAGAAATGCCGAAACCCGTTGTCCCACCATGCGACGATGCGAAAGTCCGCCGCTGCGGCCATCTTGTCCATGATCAGCTGCCCGAGCGGGCCGTCCAGCATAGCGTAGGCTTGGGCCCGGTCACGGATCACGAAAGGCAGGTCGAACAGCGCGATTTCCGGCACCCGGCCTGCCAGATAGCTGGACGAGAAATAGCAGAGCGTCGTTTCACCGGTGCCCACCATGTCCAGCAGATCCGCCGCCTTACGCCCTTGCTCCGTAACATTGAGGACGTGCTTAAACGCCGCGCGGTCGCCCAGCGATCCGGCCAGCTGGTCGGCAAACACCTGCACCGCCCGGTTGTGGACCGAACGCGGGCCCTGATAGCCGCTGAAGGTGATGTCGAATTCGGCCATCGGACACTCCCCCCGAAATTATTCGCCCTCGACCGGCGGCCAGATGCGGCGGCCAACGATGGGCGATCCGGCGGTATGGTAAAGGCGCCGGATAACGCGGCCGCTCCACTGGTTCTCGTCGAGGGCGAGCGCCTCGTGCGGTTCCTCGAAATTCTTCATGCGCGCATCCAGCGACGTGAACTCGTAGAGGATCGAGTATTTCGCCCAGCCCGCGACCGACACCATCACCCGGGTGGCGACACAACCCGGCATGCGCGCCATGGCGGGCAGGCGGTACTGGGCATACCACGCCGCCGTATCGAATTCCGTCTCCAGATCCATCGCGCGGAAGCTGCCCATCTGGATCGCCGGTGCGGGCGTGGTGCCCTTGGCTCGAGTGTGAATCTCCGGCCCGTTGACGCTGGCATAGACCGAGAACACGCAGGTCCGCAGACCCCGCCGCAGGTCGAGCATGTCGCGCGCAGCGCCGTCAGCGCGGCCTCGTCTTCGACGATGGAGGGCGCAAAGAAGGTCCACGCCTCGCCCGCACCAGCCAGCATCACATACTGGGTACCGTCGCCGAGCCCCTTGATGTCATCTGTCTTTGGAAAGTTGTCGCGAACGGCAGCCATGCCCTCACCGCCGCCGTCATTTTCGTAATGCGCCGCCCAGGCGATGCCGGGACGCGCCTGCAATTCCGGAAGATAGGTGCCGTGCAGCCAGTCGAGATATTCGTCCCGCCGGGCCGGAGACAAGTCATCCGGCAGGTCGTACCAGGTCGCCCAGATGGCGTTGTCCATCATCGCGACGAACCGCTCACTGCGCGGCTTCGCGGTCGCGGCGGCCTGTACCGCCTTCCTCGATCAACCCGTGCCGCACCTTCGGCATGGTTACCTTGAGGTCGGTGACGGGAAGACCATGGGTGGGCGCGACAACCTCGACGCCCAGGTTCTCCATCAGTTCCTCGAGCTTATCGACATAGATCGTCATGTCGGTGGTCGAGGTCCAGTAGAGCGCGCGCTCGGCAAACACGGCGAGCACATCGACGAGATCGAGAGAGGTGGCTTCCTCGGCCACCAGCCCGCAATGGCCATCCCAGTGATAGTGGCTGTAGGCGAACCCGTCGCCCGGGAACAGGCACTTCGCGCCCGTGTCGAAACCCCACAATGTCGTGCGCAGATCGCGGATGATCGGTTCCACCGCCACCAGCTTGCGCCCGCCCAGATCGATCTCGTCGCCGACTTCCATGTCGTGCAGACGGTCGGCGTATTGCGGGAAGGCCAGATGATAGTCGGCGATATCGCCATGCACCGTGATGTCGGGCCAGTTCTGGAACACCCGGCCAAGCCCGCCCGAATGGGGCGTCTCCTGATGGGTGATGAACAGGTATTTGAGGGGTACCGAGGCGGCATCCAGCAGTTCGATCATCTGCCGTTCAAGCTCGGGAAAATCCTTCGGATGCCCGGTCTCGACCAGCATCGCGGCCTCGTCACCGACCACCAGGAAGGCCGCGTTGTAGGAATGATATGAGCGGCCCTGGTACTGCTGCTCCAGACAGTCGCCGAGCCAGAACACGCCGGGCGCGATCTCACGGGGAAGCGGGTTCTTGTGGGTCATCGCGGCGGCCTATCGTTCCAGCGCGCGCGGCACATAGGCCGGCGGAATGTTCCCGCGGTCGAGCTGGTCGAGCACATCGTCCAGCACCGCGAACTGACGGTCCACATGGTTGCGTCCGCGCAGGATCGCGCCATAGCCCGGCGCGATGGTCTCGATATCGAAACTGTCATAGACATCGGCCACGGCCTTGCGGATCGGCGACATGTTGGCGCCCTCGATCCACCAGTAGCGCGTGTTCAGCAGGAAGGACCGCACGAAGGCAAAGTCGGTCACCCCGTCGTCCTCGTTGTTGCCGATGACCCAGGGCCCGTCCTCGCGGTCGCTCCAGACATGGCTGAACATGTCTGAGGAAAACAGCGTCTTGCTCTCCGGGTCGTAGATCCAGCGGGTGCTGATGAGCCGCAGCGGCGCGTTCATGACATCGACAAAGCGTCCGGATCCGATCTGTACCTGGCAGTGGTCGCCCCGCTCGATCAGCGTGGTCTTCAGAGTCGGATTGCGTTCTTCCCCCCGCAGGGTCTCGAACTCCACCCAGTCCTCGATGTCCGGCACATTGGAGAAGCACTCGACGACGTTGAACTGTTTCGCGATAGCCATCGTGTTGCACACCGACATGAATTCGTTGATGCGCAGCGGAAAGAGCGACAGCGGCGTCTTCGGATCCAGCAGTCCCGAAAGCTGCTTCAGGATCGCGCCCTCATGGGAGGTGTAGCCGGTGTCGAGCAGCATCGCCGCGCCATCGTCCAGCAACAGATAGCAGTTGGACGGCGAATACCCACGCGCTGTCCGTGGATAGGCGCTGACGCGCCCGTCCAGCTCGAAGGTGTTGTGCAGGGCATAGACGCGGCTCGGCGATAGCTCCGTGACGGCGCTGAAGGTCATCGCTCCCGCCCTCTACTGGGCGGCGACGGCCGAGGTATCGTTGCGCGGCAGCAGCACCGGTTCACCACGCTCCACGGACAGATCGGCAGCCGTGTACACATCCATCACCAGACGGGCCTCGCCCGGCTTGACCATGACAGGCCGGTCGAGCGCGACCGCCTCGATGAAGTGGTCGGTCTCCAGCTTCATCGGGCCCGCGAAGATGTGGTCCACCGGCTCGCCCGGCATGGTGGACATCGGGTACTGGATGCCGTTCTTGGTCGTGTTGATCTGCACTTCCTTGTGGGTGTCGTCGATGGTCAGCGCACCCTCGGTCCCGATCACCTCGATCCAGCACTGGGAATAGTTCTTGTAGCCGAAGGGCAGGATCCAACCCGCACCGACGGTGATCGTGGTGCCGTCATCCATGGTCACCATGATCCACTGATGGTCGGGCGTGTCGCTCTTCTGCCTGAACAGCTTGCCGGCCTGCTGGGAATAGACGCGGATCGGCTTGCGCGGCTGCAGGCACCACAGCAAGAAATCGAGGTCGTGGGTCGCCTCCATCGCCGCCGGAGACAATTTTGTGCGCCCGGTGATCTTGTTACCCAGTTCACGGGTCACGTTGCGGCTGACGAGGCAGGTCACTGGCTCGCCGATGGTGCCGTCATTCAGCGCCTTGTGCACGAAGGCGAACTTCTCACGGAAGCGCTGGGAGTAGCCGACGGTGAATTTCAGGTTGTTCCGTTCCGCAATCGCGATGCATTCATCGGCTTCGTCGATGGTGGAAGCGATCGGCTTTTCGACCAGGACGTGCTTGCCTGCCTCAAGCGCCGCCTTGACCATGGGATAGTGCAGCGTCTCCGGCGTGGTGGAGATCATGACCGCGTCGATGGAATCGTTGGCGATCAGCTCTTCCCAGTTGTCGGTCGTGGACGTGGGATTGGTTTCCGCCGAGACCTCGGCAAGCCGGTCGGGCCGGATTTCGGCAAGATGAAGCTCGTTCACCAGCGCATGGTCGGCGCAGGCGTTCGCGCGAATTCCGCCACACCAGCCCGGTCCGATCACGGCAACATTGATCTGTCTCATCTCACATCCCCAAGTCTGTTTTGTCCGGCTTTCAGGCCGGTATCCGCGCCACGTTCCGCCGCGCGTGTTCCCGGGAAACCTATCTCGCGGCGCCACGACCTACAATACGTGTTCACGCGCATAGAGTCCCGACCACCGGCGTGCTAAGGACCAAAAAAAATCCGCATATCGAACAAACTCCAAAAACCGGGATCGCCGCTTGATCGCCGAACTCTCCGCCATCCTGATCCCGATTTTCGTCACCGTGGCCATCGGCTTCGGCTGGGAGCGGACCGGCGTCGATTTCCCGACCGAGTTCGTAACCCGCTCCACCGTCTATGTTCTGACGCCCTGCCTGATTTTCTCAACCATGACCGGCCTCAACATTTCACTCGCGGCCTACGGGCATGTGGCTGCCGCGACCCTCAGCGTGCTCGCCACCGTGGCGGCGGTCGCCATCATCGGCCTGAAGCTGAGAGGGCTGTCGCTGCGCGCATTCCTGCCACCGGTCCTGATTCCCAACGCCGGCAATCTCGGCCTGCCGCTGTGCCTTTTCGCCTTCGGAGAAACTGGCCTCGCCCTCGCGATCGCCGGTTACACAATCTATGCCCTGTTCCAGTACACCGTCTGCCAGCTGATCGCGGCAGGACATGCGTCCTTCAAGATCGTCGTGCGCCAGCCGATCATCTATTCCGCCATCCTGTCCGCGGTGTTCCTGGGTACCGGCACAAAGCCGCCGGAATGGGCGCTGAACACCACGGGGCTGATCGGCGGCGCAGCCATCCCGCTGAATATCCTGGCACTGGGCGTGGCGCTGGCCCGGCTCAACATCACCAGCCTGAAGAACAGCGCGTACGTATCGGTGCTACGGCTTGGCACGGGTTTCACCGCCGCCTTCGTGGTTACCGGCCTGCTCGACCTTGACCCCGTCACGCGCGGGGTGGTGATCCTGCAGTCTTCGGGGCCTGCCGCGCTGTTCTCTTACCTGTGGGCGCAGCTCTACAACAACAGTGCCGAACAGGTCGCAGGTGTGATCATGATCTCGACCCTGATGTCGCTCGCAACCCTGCCGCTTCTTCTTTTAGTCGTTCTCTGAGCGGCGTTCAGACCGCCGGGAAGCTAACCACGAACCGCGCCCCGGCGACGGAGCCGTCCGCGCTGCGGCGGTTCTCGGCCCAGATTCTTCCGCCAGCCGCCTCGACAATCTGACGCGAGATGGAAAGGCCAAGACCGGAATGGGTGCCTGCGCGTTCCGCGCGCCCGTCCGGGCCCGTCGTGGGACGGTCGGAGTAGAATCGCTGGAAGATCGATTCCAGGTTCACCTCGGGAATCCCAGGTCCCTCGTCATCGACCGTGACCAAGACATACTCGCCGTCGCGTTCGCGCCGGCGCGTCGCCGTGATCAGGACGCTCCCGTTCTCCGGGCTGAAGGATTGGGCGTTGGTGATGAGGTTGCGGAAAACCTGGCCGAGGCGGCCCTCAAAGGCGCACACCGTCAGGTCCACACCGGGCTGCATCTCGAGCTCGACCGGCGAATGCGACGTAGAGGCATGTAGGCCCACCAGCGCCTCGAGAACGGCACGCAGGTCGACATCGGACGGTGGGTCGCGGCTCAGTTCCGCATCGAGGCGTGAGGCGTCGGAGATATCGCTGATCAACCGATCGAGGCGCGCCACGTCATCGAGAATGATCGACATCAGCTTCTTCTGCTGGGCCGGGTCCTCGATCCGGGCGACCGTCTCGACAGCACTGCGCAGCGAGGTCAGCGGGTTCTTGATCTCGTGCGACACATCCGCCGCAAACCGTTCGATGGCGTCCATGCGCCCCCACAACGCCTCGGTCATCGCGCGAAGGTCGCGGCTCAGCTCGCCGATCTCGTCACGGCGTCCATGGAAGTCAGGGATCTGGGCCGTCCGGCCGGAGCCGAGCCGCACCCGCTCGGCCGCTGCCGCGAGCCGCTTGAGGGGCCGCGCAATGGTCGCGGCCAGATAGACCGACAGCAGGATGGTAACGGCCAGCGCCACACCAAAGACCTGCAGGATGTCGATGCGGATCGCGCGCATTGCGCGTTCCACCTCGCCGCTTCCATGGCTGAGCATCAGCGCGCCGACCACCTGACGGTAGCGCTTCACCGGCACGGCTACGGAAATAACCATCCCACCAGATTCATGCCGGCGCACCATGGCGTAAGCGTCGCCGGTCAGAGCCTTGATCACTTCGCGATAGTCGGTGGCCCGCTGCGGCACGCGCTCCTGATAGATCGGCAATTCCCCCTCGCCGGGCAGCCAGTCGAGCAAGGCATCGAAGCGGCGCTCGAACCAGTTCACTGGCACGAAGCCGTCGGGCGGCGGGAGCTTGCGCACACGCACCTGGCCGCGCGGTGAAATCAGCGCCTGGGTGTTAGTCACCAGCTGCCCGTTCTCAGCGAACAGCCGGGCGCGGGTATGGGTCGGCTCGGTCAGGCGGCGCAGCATTAGGCTGGCGCGCACCGGATCGATCCGCTGGCCGATCCCCGGGGCCACGACAATGGCACCCGCGCCCACCGCGCCCGCAAACACCTCGCCCTGCAAGCGCAGGGCCTCGATTTCCGCATCGACCAGGCTTTCCTGATATTCGTCAAGGAAGAAGAATCCGCCGACCGGGACGGCCAGCACGAGAAGGTTGATCGCGAGGATACGCCGGGTCAGCGAGGTCGAGGGACGCCGCCGGAGCAGCCAGGACCACACGCTGCCCCCGGCATGGCGAATCGGCCCCCAGGCCGTCTCCACGCGTGCGCTGTCACGGCCGTCATCTGCACGACCGGGATCAGTCCTATTGGTGAAACGGGCGTCGATGCTCATCCCGTCCCCCGGGGGTGAACCAGGTGCCAAGGGCGCGAACGCGCGGACCGCGCCGCTCGCAGGCTAGTTATCCTTATAGCGATAGCCGATGCCGTATAGTGTCTCGATCTGGCTGAACTCATCGTCCACGTCGCGGAACTTCTTGCGCAGGCGCTTGATGTGGCTGTCGATGGTGCGGTCATCGACATAGATATTCTCGCCATACGCCGCATCCATCAACTGGTCACGGCTTTTGACATGGCCCGGGCGCTGAGCCAGCGCCTCGAGAATGAGGAACTCGGTCACCGTGAGGGTGACCTCCTTGCCGCGCCAGGTGCACAGGTGGCGGCTCGGGTCGAGCATCAGATCGCCGCGGCGGATCACCGCCTCGCTATCGCCATTGGCGTCATGCGAGGCCTGCTCGACCTCGGAACGACGCAGGATCGCGCGAATACGCTCGATCAGAAGACGCTGGGAGAAAGGCTTGGTGATATAGTCATCCGCGCCCATGCGCAGGCCGAGCACCTCGTCAATCTCGTCATCCTTGGAGGTCAGGAAGATTACCGGCATGCGCGACGTCTTGCGCAGCTTGCCCAGAAGTTCCATCCCGTCCATGCGCGGCATCTTGATGTCGAGGACCGCGAGGTCCACCGGCGTCTGGCTCAGCCCGGTCAGGGCCTCGTCACCGTCGGAATAGGTGCTAACGAGATAGCCCTCGGCCTCCAGCGCCATCGTGACTGAAGTCAGAATATTGCGGTCGTCATCCACTAGGGCGATTGTCCGGGTCATGCTTGGGTCCCCTTCTTATTGCGGTCGAGAGGCTCGATGGAAGTGTCGAGGGCCGCCATACCCCAACGTCGCATTTCATTATGGCGCATTTGCGGCCTGTTTTCCCGTCCAAACCGGATGGATTTCCGGGTTCGCAAAAGGCCGGGCCATGTTCTCGCCACAAACGCGATCGTGAAATCCGTGCGACCCGTAGACACATTGCACAGACGGGAGCAGCAGCCTAAACATCGGCAATGAATAGGATGCTTCATATTGGTGCGGTCCTTCTGGCCGTCACGATCTTAGGTATCGGTGCCTGGCTCAACCTGCGCGAGGGCGAACCGGCCGAGGGAACATCTGCGACTGGCATGGTGGTGGGTGTCGAGATCGGCGGGCCGTTCGAGCTGATAGATCATACCGGCACAACATTCACCGATCGCGACCTCGCCGGCGACTACGCGCTGATCTATTTCGGCTACACCTACTGTCCCGATGTCTGCCCGACGGAACTGGGTCAGATAGCTGCGGCGATTGACGAACTCGGCGCCGATGGCGCGCGTGTCCGCCCGGTGATGATCACAATCGACCCGGAGCGCGATACACCGGAAGTGCTGGCCGAATATGTGCCCCTTTTCCATGAACGCTTTGTCGCGCTGACCGGCGCCAAGGCCGAGATCCTCGGCGTCGCGCAGGCTTACCGGGTACTGTTTCGGAAGTTCGAGGACCCGACCTACACCGACTACCTGATGGACCATTCCTCGTTTGTGTATCTCCTGGCACCGGATGGGAAGGTGGTGGGCATGTTCCGTTACGGGACCGCACCGGAAGAGATGGCCTTAGTAATCCGCCAGCATATGAAGGCAAACTCGTAGACAAACCCGAACACGAAAAGGGTCCGTCGATCATGATCCGCACCATTCTCGCCGCCGTCACGATCCTACTCACTCTCGCCGCCGCCCACGCTCATGAGGAAAAGCGCGGAGACCTTGTCATCTCGCATCCCTGGACCCGCGCCACCGCCGCCTCTCAGAAGAACGGCGCCGTTTTCATGGAGATCGTGAACCACAGCGACGACGCGGACCGGCTGATCGGCGCCTCGTCGCCCGAGGCCGAGACGGTCGAGGTGCACGGCCACTTCAAGGACGGCGATGTCATGCGCATGCGCCGTCTAGACGGCGTGGATGTACCGGCGGGAGGATCGGCATACCTCGCGCCGGGTGGCTACCACGTTATGCTGATCGGCCTGAACGGTCCCCTGCTAGAAGAAACCACCATCAATGTAACGCTGGAGTTCGAACGAGCCGGCAAGGTCGAAATCGAGGCTATCGTGGAATCCGCCGGCTACAGGGGACCGAAGCGTTTCACGAGAAACGGAATGCCCATGAAATCAGAAGGCCAGGGCATGCGTGAGGAAATGCACAAAGGCATGCACAAGTAGGCCGGATGCCTTTCCGGACGTCGCTGTGTTCGCTAAATTCCGCACTGACATGACCATCGACGATCGCGACAAACCGAGCAGCGAACTCGCCCGCCGCCTTATCCGAACCGCCCGAACGGCGACGCTTGCCACTATCGACGGCGAGACCGGCGGCGCGCCCTATGCGAGCATCGTTCTTTGCGCGTGCGGCTATGATGCCGCCCCGCTTGTGTTGCTATCGGACCTCGCCCGGCACACCCGTAACTTTAAGGCCGATCCGCGTGTCTCGATGCTCTACGCACGGCCGGGCACCGAGGCGATCAACCTGTCGCGCGCCACGGTCATCGGGCGGATGGAGCCTTGCGAGGACGAACGTCTGCACGACCGGTTTCTGCGCCAGCACGCGCGCGGAAGCGTCCATATGGCGTTCGCAGATTTTCACCTCTACCGCCTGCAAGCGGAATCGGTACATTTTATTGGCGGCTTCGGGAGGATCGAGACCGTCAGTGCCGACGAGGTTGTTCTTGACGGTTCGGCCTTCATCAAACTCGCCGACGCCGAGGCGGACATCGTCGAACACATGAATGCGGATCACGCCGACGCCATCCGTAACTACGCTAACAACCTCGCTGACCGGCCCGGTATCGACTGGACCATGACCGCAATTGATCCCGAGGGCTGCGATCTGACGCGCAACGATACCTTCACCCGCATCGGCTTCGTGAACCTCGTCACCGACGCGGTCTCCGCGCGCGCGGAACTTGTCCGCCTGGCGGAAGCCGCCCGTACTCCGCACCTGACCTGAATCACGTGTCCACCCGCCGGCAGTGTGTGTTCGTCGTTTTTTGATTGCGAATGTTTATCATTTTCGTTCCAGGTCATAACTGACGAAGATTTGACAGGAACGGATGTGCGCTATGATCGAAATATCCTGGTCCATGCCCCTGCCGGAATCGCCCCGGTAACCCAACTATGTGAAGCGGCTTCTGATTCACGCGCTGCGCCAGTAGGTCGCCGACCGCGCCCGCTAGTCGGATGTGGTCCTGGAGTTCAACCGGATTTTTGGACCCAACGCCGCCACCCAGATCTGCGATGCCCTCGATGCTGGGGGGCTGCTCGAAGCGGGATATACGCTGGAGGTACGGACGGGCGCGGCAAATGACTAAACGATCAGGATGACGCCGCAGCTCCGCAGCGTCTGCGAATAGTCGGTCTTCGGCAAGGAAGCCCCGGCACAGCGCCGAAGCGGTTTCGTAAGGTGTTGCCGGTCAGCCGATCAACTCAATCGACTCGGCGAGCGGTCCCTTGTCGCCGCTGCGCGTTGCAACGCGCACGCGCGCATCCGCCTCCAGCATCCGCAGCCCTGACTGGGCGACCACGCGGCCGGAAACGAAAATGTCCTGACCGTCCCCATCCGGAACAATGAAGCCGTAGCCCTTGTCCGGATCGAAGAACTTGACCGTGCCGTCAACGGTAGGTGCGTCGCTGCTGCTCGCGGAAGCGGCCTCAGGGCTGCTTCCCGTCACGCTGTGAATGACGGAAACCATCGGACCGCGTGGGCCCTGTTCGATTTCGCATTCGAGCTGCGCACCGTCCTGGAGATCCTTCTGTCCCGCCGCTTCAAGAGCGGAAACATGAACGAAGGCATCCCCCGAGCCGTTCGACGGCTGGACGAAACCATATCCCTTAATTGGATTGAACCATTTAACCGTGGCGGTGATTCGCTCACCGCCGCCGTTGCCAGGCCCCTCAAAGTCACTCATCGCTGGCGTTTCCCGACGCACTCGGCACCGCGATGTATTGTGTTTTGATTGAAACCCGCCCGAAGGCGGCCTCAACACCGCGGAGCTCGTTAATCGAGAAAGCTTAACACAGGATTCCGGGCAAAAAGCGAGTCAGAAAACGCGCCGCCATGCTGCACCGCATCATTTCGAGACAGGCGAATCCATCTCCGTATCCTTCATCGAGGCGGCCTCGATTTGCGCACTCTTAAGACGCGCACCGGACAATTTTGCGCTGTCGAGCCCGGCCTGCGCGAGGTCATTGCCTCGAAGGCCTGCGCCACAAAGGTCCGCGCCAGCGATCTGGGTCACCATGTGCCGGTTCGAATCGATGACCAGCGGACCCATGTTGCAGTCGCGAAGTACGGCACCAGATAATTTCGCTTTGATCGGATCGGTGGCGACCACGCCCTCGTCCGTCACCAGGAAGTCAAAGAAGTGGCAGTTGTTCTGAAACCGGAAGAGGTTCGGGCCGAGCTCGGTAATAGACCGCTTGGCCTCCTGCTGCGCCGCGGTGGGCAACGCGAAGACGCCGGAAGTGCGAGTGACAGGAATGCGGCCGCCGCCGCAACCCAAGTCGTGCGTTTCATTGTGGTTTCCTCCCCGCAGAAACATGACGTGAGCGACTCGCAGGCAGGTCCAAGACTATGCGCGGCGCACAACGCTTCGCCAGCGCCAGTGCAGGCCGTCACATCACGTTTTTTCTAGTGCGCCTCGTTCCAGGTCTCGCCGTCACCGGCGTCGGCGACCAGCGGGACGGACATGTTCACGGCTGGCGCCGCCGCGCCCTCCATCACTTCGGTGGCGACCTCGATCAGGTTGTCCACCTCGCCCTCGGGCGCCTCGAACAGCAGTTCGTCGTGCACCTGCAACAGCATTCTTGACTTGAGCCCAGCCTTAACCAGCGCACCGGGCACGCGGATCATCGCGCGCTTGATGATGTCCGCCGCCGCCCCCTGGATCGGCGCGTTGATGGCCTGCCGCTCGGCGAAACCGCGCACAGCCTGGTTCTTGTCCTTGATTCCCGTCAGGTGGATGCGCCGCCCGAAGATCGTCTCCACATAGCCCTGCTCGCGCGCCTGCTCCTTAGCGTCTTCCATGTACTGGCGGATGGCGGGGTAGCGGTCGAAATAGGCGGTGATGTAGTCGCGCGCCTCGTCGCGGCCGATGCCGAGGTTGTTGGCCAGCCCGAAGGCCGAAATGCCGTAGATAATGCCAAAGTTGATCGCCTTGGCGTTGCGGCGAAGCATCGGGTCCATGCTCTCCATGGGCACGCCGAAGACCTGGCTGGCGGTCATCGCGTGAATGTCCTGCCCGTCGCGGAAGGCCTCGACCAGGGCTTCCTCCCCCGCCACATGGGCGACCACGCGCAGTTCCACCTGGGAATAGTCGAGGCTAACCAGCCGGTTGCCGTCCTCGGCCACGAAGGCGGCGCGGATCTTCCGCCCTTCTTCGGTGCGCACGGGGATGTTCTGCAGGTTCGGGTCGTTGGACGACAGCCGCCCGGTCTGGGCGATCGCCATGCCGTAGGCGGTGTGGACGCGGCCCGTATCCGGGTTGATCTGCTCCACCAGCGTATCGGCATAGGTGGATTTGAGCTTCTGCACCTGCCGCCAGTCGAGGATCGTCTGCGGCAGTTCGTGTCCCTCCGCCGCGAGGCCTTCGAGCACGTCGGCCGAGGTGGTATAGGCTCCGGTCTTGCCCTTCTTGCCGCCTTCGAGGTCCAGCTTGTCGAACAGGATCTCGCCCAGCTGCTTGGGTGAGCCGACGTTGAACTCCTCGCCTGCAAGCTCGTGAGCCTTCTTTTCCAGTTCCGCCATCCGCTTGGCGAAATCCTTGGACAGGTCCTTCAGCGTTTCCGCATCGGCCTTGATGCCCGCGCGTTCCATCTCGACGATCACCTGGATCAGTGGGCGCTCGATGGTCTCATAGACCGTCGCCATGCGATCGCCAATGAGGCGCCCCTTGAGCCGCGCGTGCAGGCGGCCGGTCATGTCCGCGTCTTCGGCGGCGTAGTCCAGCGCCTTGTCCAGCGCGACTTCTGTGAAGAGGATCTGGTTCTTGCCCTTGCCCGCCACCTCCTCGAACTTGATGTTCTCGTGTTCCAGGTGGAGGTAGGACAGGTCGTCAAGGCCGTGCTTGTTGCGCCCCGCGTCAAGCACGTAGGACAGCAGCATGGTGTCGTCGAGCGCCACGGGCGCCAGAACGCCCGCATCCGGAAGGTGCTTTTCCATCGCGCGCCGCAGCACCAGCAGGTCGTACTTGGCGTTGTGCGCCACCTTCAGGACCGACGGGTCTTCGAGCAAATCCTTCAGCGCCGTCAGCGCCGGGATGAGGCCCACCTGCTTAAGCGCGCCATTGCCGCCGCCGGAGTCACCGTCCAGCCCGAGGTCGAGTTCGTCGGATGCTGGCTCCACATGGCCGACGGGCACATAGCAGGCCCGGCCCAGCCGGATCGACAGGGAGAACCCGGCCAGTTCCGCCCGCATGGCATTGAGCGAGGTCGTCTCGGTGTCGAAGGCGACGAAGCCGGCGGCGCGGGCTTCGTCGAGCCAGCGGTTCATCGCGGCCTCGTCCTTCACCAGCTCGTATTCAGCATCGGCGGGGGCCTCGGCGGCGATGGCCGCGCCTGCCTCGGCATGGTCCATCAGGCCCTCGGCCACGAAGCGGCTTTCCACGCGCTGGGTCAGGGTGCGAAACTCCATCGCCTTGAGGAACTCCACGACCGTCGCCGGATCGGGCTCTTTCAGGGCGAAGTCGTCGATGCTGTGTTCGGTCTTGACATCGTCCTTCAGGCGGACCAGCTCGCGCGAGATTCGCGCCTGCTCGGCGAACTCGATCAGGTTCTGGCGGCGCTTGGGCTGCTTGATCTCCTCGGCGCGCGCAAGAAGCGTGTCGAGATCACCATACTCCTCCAGCAACTGGGCGGCTGTCTTCACGCCGATGCCAGGGACGCCGGGCACATTGTCAGTGGAATCGCCGGCGAGCGACTGCACATCGACCACCTTGTCCGGCGTTACGCCGAACTTGTCCATCACCTCGTCCTCGCCGATCACGAGGTCCTTCATGGGATCGAACATGCGCACGTGTTCGCGCACGAGCTGCATCAGGTCCTTGTCGGACGACACGACGATGGTCTCGATCCCGCGTGCCTCGGCCTCGCGGGCATAGGTTGCGATCAGGTCGTCGGCCTCATAGCCCTCGACAGCGATGGACGGCAGACCGAAAGCCACGGTGGCCTCGCGGATCAGTTGGAACTGGGGGCGCAACTCCTCGGGCGGCTCGTCACGGTTGGCCTTGTATTCGGGATAGATGTCGTTGCGAAAGTTCTTCCGCGCAGCGTCAAAGATGACCGCCATGTAGTCATAGGCGCCGTCGTCGCGCGCCCGGTCGATCATCTTCAGCAGCATCGAGCAGTAGCCGTTGACGGCATTCGTATAGACGCCGTCGGAACGGCGGAACGCCTCCAGCGGGCTGGAGTGAAAAGCCCGGAAGATGAACCCGGAACCGTCGATCAGATAGAGGCGGGCCGGTGCGGCACCGGCGGGGGATTTCGAGGCAGCCATGACGCTAGGTTTAGCGCAATTGCGCGCGGCCAAACAGGCTCGGATGTCCACAGGGCTCCGCCCCGGGAACCGCCTTACATGCCGTTTACCGCGCTCACCCGGTTCTGGTGCAGTTCCTCGATGGTGGCGTGCACACCGCCCATCGAGGCCACGTCGATCCCAAGCCAGGACTTGACGCCGTCGCCGGTGATGAAGACCGACAGCGAGAGCACAGTCGCGATCACGGCGATAACGAACAGGTTGCCCATGGTCGCGACAGGATGGAACTTGCGGTCATGGGCGCGGCACTTGCGCGAGCGGCGTTCGCGGCCCAGCAGGGACACGATGTAGGTCCGCAGGAACGGGATCGAGAAGCGCAGATCGACCGAATGCGCGCCGCGCGAACACCCGGCGAAATTCTTCTTGATCTCCAGAAGCTGCTCGTCGGTGAGGCTGAGCGCGGGCGACATGTCCCGGAAGAAATTTTCCAGGAACGGATCCTTGCCGGCGGGATTCTCGCGATGTCTGTGGTAGATACCCGTAAACCGGCGACGTTAGGCGCGGGCGGTCAACGAATTGCCTACAAAAGATCGCTTTCACCGGACATTTCCAGAAGCATCGCTTCCGGCTCGCGCCAGCCCGGCAGGGCCTGGAAACGCTCAAGCCACGCACCCGCCGCGGGCCAGTCCGCGATGTCGATTTCCGCGTCCGGCCAGACATAGACGAAGGGGTGCACGCAGAACTCGGCGATGGTCGGCCGCCCGCCGACCAGCCAGTCATTCGCCTGCAGGTGCCGGTCCAGCAGATCCATGCCGCGCAGCATGTTGGGGCGGTAATGGTCCTTGATGGGCACCGGCTCGCCATCCATGAAGCGGTTGATGTAGCGCAGCCGCGCCAGCCCGGCGGAGAAATAGTCAGTCGCGAAGCCAAACCAGTTTTCGATCTCGTAATTCTCGAACTCGTCGTCGGAGCCATACATACCCGTCTTACGCGCCAGATAACGCAGCATCGGCCCTGTCTGGTGCAGCACCCGGTCGCCGTCGATCAACGTCGGCACCCGGCCCCACGGGTTGATCGCCTCATACTCCGGGGTCTTGTGAGCGGCGCCGAGTAGGTTGAGGACCTCGAACACGAAGGACATGTCCGTCATCGCCAGCATCAGCGCGGCCTTGTGGGTGTTGATCGACTGCTTCTGGCCGATCAGGCGTATGGGAGTGTCGGTCATGCGTATGCGCCTATTTCTTGGGCGGCCAGTTGGGACTGGGCATCAGGTCGAGCTGGCTGCCCCAGCCTGGCAGCGCCTCGAAGCGCGTCCGCCAGGCTGAGAAGTTGGGGTAGTCCGCCGGGTCATAGCCCGCATCCTCCATGAAGGTCGCGACCGGGTAGCAGGACATGTCGGCGATGGTCGGACGCCCGCAGGCGAGCCAGTCGTTCTCGCCCAGATGGGGCTCGATGATACCGAGCCCGCGATCTGCGGATTTCTTGAAATGGGCGAAGGTGTCGGTCTGGTCGCCCGCGCCGAACAGCCGCTCGAAGCGCAGCCTTGCGAGGCCGAAGGAGAAATAATCGACCGAGAAGCCAATCCAGTCGCCGATGCGCGCCTGTTCCTCCCAATTCGCATACCCGAACTGACCGGTCTGCTCGAACAGGTAACGCAGCGTGTCGAAGCTCTGGCGGATGATCAAATCTCCATGCACCAGGGTCGGCACCTTGCCCATGGGATTCACCGCCAGGTATTCCGGCAGCAGGTTGGAGCCGTCCATCAGGTCGATCAGCCTGAAGTCGTATGGCGTGCCGGTCATCGACAGCATCAGCGCGGTCTTGTAGGCGTTGCCCGAACGCGGATGCCCATAAAGTGTATATTCGGCCAATGGTAAATCCCCCTGTCATCCTTGGACTATAGATTGGCTACACCAAATTCGCGCGTCCATGATGAACAAAACCGGTGGGGAAAATTCATGGAACACCGCATCAGTCTATTCACACCCAGTATTACGAACTTGCCCCGCCCGCGGTCCTTCTATGCCGACGGCCTGGGCTGGACACCGTCCGCGCTATCCAACGAAAATGTCACCGCCTGTCAGTGTGGCGGCGTGGTCTTCGGCCTCTACAGGCACACCGCGCTGGCCGCTGACTACGCCCTCGATAGTGATGCGGGCGACGGGTTCTGGAGCAGGTATTCCGGCTACTTCGCCGACCCCAACGGCAGCCTGCAGGCGAAATTACGTTGAATCCCGGTTTCGCCATCGACCTAGACGGCAACGTCACCCTGCCGGAATAACGGCGGCAAGGATTCAGGGGCGCGGCAGCCGCCAGTAGAGGCGTTCACGCGCCATGCGTTCCATGATGAACCCCAGCTTTTCCAGCGTACGGATCGAGGCGGCATTGTCCACCGAGCAGTCCGCCGTCACTGCACTTACAGCCGTGTCGCAGAACGCCCAGTCGATCAGCGCCGTGCAGGCCTCAACTGTCAGGCCTCGGCGGCGGTGCGGCGCGACAATCTGGTAGCCGAAGGCCACCTCGCCGGCCGCGTTGGGCGGGCCGTGAAACGAGGCCGCACCGACAACCATCCGTTCCACGTTGTAACGGAATAGCCAGAGGCCCCACCCGGCAGGGTCACGTGGCGCAGTGTGGCCGAGTGCGGAGTTGGCAGCGTCATCGAGGCGCTGGGCGAAGGCGGGCAGCTTGGCGGCAAGATCGGGGTCGGGAAAATCCCGGTGCATCAGACCGCCCGCCAGGTCCGCCGACAGCTTCCGGTCGGACAGGAGCGCGCGTGCCAGCTCGCGGCCCACGGGAACAAGCGCCATGCGCCGTGTCTGGATCGACGCGGGAAGCGCCTGCAAGCTTCGGGTCAATGGCCCGCCGTGGCCGGGGCGTGGGCGGAGAGCACGAAGTGACGGCCGCAATACGGGCAGTCGATCTCGGGCTTCGCACCCATGTTCAAGAACACGCGCGGATGGCCAAGCGCACCTCCGCCGCCGTCGCAGGCAATCTCTCGGCTTTCGACTTCGACGGTTTCGGGCGGCTGCATCGCAAGTGCTCCTGCAAACGGACGATAGCGCGGGGCAGTTGTGCCTTCCACGCGAAAGCCATACATAGGCGAAGCGCATCTGCGCGACAACACGGTTCGCAGCCGCCCTAAACCACCGCCACGGCAAGACATGGACCAGGCGATCAACCAGGAGCCTCCGCAATCCGTGCTCTCAGACATCCCGGAGCACGCGATTTCCGCGCGCGGGCTCGAAAAGATCTACAAGTCGCAGGGCGGTAGCGGGGTCCACGCGCTCAAGGGGATCGATCTGGATATCCCGCGAGGCGGCATCTTCGGCCTACTCGGGCCCAACGGCGCGGGCAAATCGACCTTCATCAACATCCTGGCCGGCCTGGTGGTGAAAACCGGCGGGCAGGCGCAGGTCTGGGGCATCGACATTGACCGCGAACCGCGCCAGGCCCGTGCGGCGATCGGCGTGGTACCGCAGGAACTGAACCTCGATGCCTTTTTCAGTCCGCGCGAGATGCTGGAAGTCCAGGCCGGGTTCTACGGCGTGCCGCCGCGCGAACGGCGCACGGCGGAAATTCTCGAACGCGTCGGCCTGGCCGACAAGGCGGATGCCTATTCACGTTCACTGTCGGGCGGCATGCGACGGCGCCTGCTGGTTGCCAAGGCGCTCGTCCACAATCCGCCGGTGCTGGTGCTCGATGAGCCCACGGCCGGCGTGGATATCGAGCTGCGCCGCTCTTTGTGGGAATTCGTGACCGAACTGAACGCGAACGGGACCACCGTGGTCCTGACCACGCACTATCTCGAGGAAGCCGAGGAGTTATGCGACCGGATCGCCATCATCAACAAGGGCCAGGTTATCGCCTGCGACGACACGCGCGCACTGGTCAGCCGGCTCGACAACAAGGAATTGCGCATCGCCGTGGCCGAGACGCTCGACCGGGTCCCAGCGGCGCTGTGTGGCTTCGCCGTCGAGCAAAGCGCGCCGAACGCACTGACCTTCCGCTTCCGAACCCGTGAGACCGCCGTACAGGATATTCTCTCCGCCGTCTCAAGCGCGAGGCTGACCGTCATCGACCTGTCCACCGAGGAACCGGACCTCGAAGATGTGTTCCTCGAACTTACCCGCGACAACGGGGACGAAGCATGACGGCGCGGCATATATTGCCAATCCTCCTTTTAGCCGTTCTGGCCGCCTGTTCCCCCCGCCTCCAGTATCCCGGCCCTCTCGCCGATCAGCCCATGCCGCCGAAACTGACCGAAACCCATTACATCGCCAGCGACGGTATAGAACTGCCGCTACGCCGGTGGACGCCCGCGACCACGCCACACGCGGTGGTGCTGGCCCTGCACGGGTTCAACGACTACAGCGAGGCCTTCGCGACCTTCGCCCCCTGGATGAACGAGAACAACATTGCGGTCGTGGCCTATGACCAGCGCGGGTTTGGAAGATCCGGCCAGACTGGGGTATGGCCCGGCCACGATGTGCTGATCGCCGATGCACGCGGCGCGGTTGCCGCCATCCACGAGGCCTATCCGGGCCTGCCGGTCTATGCGCTGGGCGAGAGTATGGGCGGCGCGGTGCTGATGGCGGCCTGGGACCGCGAACCGCTTCATGTAGACGGGCTGGTGCTGGTGGCCCCGGCGGTCTGGGGTCGCGAGACGATGCCCAGTTACCAAAGCACTACCCTCTGGTTCATTGCTCACACCATGCCTTGGCTGTCGCTGTCGGGCGAAGGCATCAAGCGGAACCCGTCAGACAATATAGAGATGCTGCGCGCACTGGGCCGCGACCCTCTGGTCCTGAAGAGCACGCGCGTGGACGCCATGTGGGGCATGGTGAACCTGATGGACAATGCGCTCGCCTCCGCCCGGCGGCTCGACGCGCCGGCGCTGATGATGTTTGGCGCACATGACGACATTGTGCCGCCCGCCGCGTCTCGGCATACCATTGCCGCACTGCCCGACGACGCCGATTCGCGCCGCAAGGTCGCGGTATATGAGAACGGCTATCACATGCTGCTTCGCGACCTACAGGGCGAGACCGTCTGGCGCGACATCCTGCAATGGATAGCCGAGCCCGCAGCACAACTGCCCTCGGGCGCGGACACGGACGCGGCCCTGGCGAAACTGCCGCGCGGCTAGCGCGCCGTCCTGCTATTTCTTCGGCTTCAGGTCCAGCGAAGCCGAGTTCATGCAGTAACGCAGGCCGGTCGGTTGCGGCCCGTCAGGGAATACGTGTCCCAGATGGGCGTCGCATTTCGCGCAGACAACTTCGTGACGCACCATACCGTAGGACCGGTCCGTGTGGGTTTCGATCGCATCTTCGCTTACAGGCTCCCAGAAGCTGGGCCAGCCCGTGCCGGAATCGTATTTTGTATCGGATTCAAACAATGCGGCCCCGCAACACACACAATGAAACGTTCCGGGATCCTTGGAATCGTAATATTTTCCGGTAAACGCTGGTTCGGTGCCAGCCTGACGCGTGATTCGGAATTGCTCCGGCGTCAGTTCGGCGCGCCACTCCTCGTCGCTTTTTTCCAACTTGTTCCCGATGCCGTCGGCCATCGCCGCCTCCTGTCGCACAAACGCCTAAATAACATGAGTTATATGGGCTTTCCGGCGCGTCTGGGCAACGCACGCTTGACGGGAAGCGGGTTTGGCGTATGGTCCCGCGCCAGAAGCGCCCGTAGCTCAGCTGGATAGAGTGTCGGCCTCCGAAGCCGAAGGTCACAGGTTCGAATCCTGTCGGGCGCGCCACTTTGGCACGCAAGTTGCGATGCAGTGTTCGTAAAACGAAATGCGACGGATGAGACGGAGATACCTGAAAAGGGCGAGACCGTCCCCCATGGAAAAACAAGAATGAGCGATGTCGAACAAATTCAGGTGGTGCCGACCCGCAGCCCGAATGAAGTCCCCCCGCTCCCCTAAGTGGATCAACAATGCCCCAGCGGAACCCCGAACCCCCACGTCAGGCCCGCAGTGTCGGCGCGCGCATGATCGTTGGCCCAGGCATCAAGCTTAAGAGCGAAATCTCGGATTGCGACACCCTGGTGGTCGAAGGAACGGTGGACGGCACGCTAACAAGCGAGGTTCTGGCGATTTCCGAAGGTGGAATTTTCACCGGCACAGCAAAGGTCACCGATGCCGAGATTTACGGACGCTTTGTAGGCGAACTAACGGTCAAGGGTGTCCTGCATATCCGTTCCGGCGGCCATGTCGAGGGAACGGTCGAATACGGGCGCATCGAGGTTGAGTCCGGCGGCGAGATCGCGGGCATGATCAGCCGCGAGGACGCGGCCGCCGCGAGCACCAACCCGGCCAATACGGAACCGGCAGGCGTTAGCCGATCCACCTGAGGGCACAGGCCGGGCAGTTGTGGGATGCAGCCATGCGGCGAATACGCACAGCGGCTTCCCCCCGCAATTGACTTGTCACCCGCGCATTTCTAAATTCTGCCGATCACCTAAACTGAGGAAGTAGTCAGCGCTGTTCTGCGCGGCTTTTCCTGATCAAGTAAGCCCGCCGGATTGTGAGATTCATGCGCATCCGGAGCGGGTTGCCTTTCGCTGGCCACACCGCACCGTCCTCCGGGCCGGAATGCGAACCACTACAATGGAGTGCTTTAAATGCCCGAAGAAAAACTTCCAATTGCGATACTCGCCGCCGCAGGATTTTCCGAAACCACCTTCACCGACACCCAGAAGACGCTCCTTGCGCGTGGCCGCAAGTTCAAGGTGATCTCCCCCGACAGCGGCCTGGTTCAGGGTTGGCACGACGGGGCCTGGGGCCATCACTTCATGGCCGATGAAGACATCGCCAACGCGCTGGCGGCCGATTATGACGGCCTGATCCTGCCGGACGGCAAGAACAGCGCTGACACTCTGTCGGAGAATCCCCACACCAGGCGCCTGATCGCGGCCTTCATGGACGCCGAGCAGCCGGTTCTGGTTGTCGGCGAAGCCATCGGCCTGCTGATCCCGGCCAACGTCGCCGCCGCGCGCCGCATCGCCGGCGAGCCGGAGGTGGGTGAGGAGCTGACCCGAGCGGGCGCCAACTGGGCGCCAGATGAGAATTTTGTCGTCGACGGCAACCTGATCACTTCGCGCAGCGAGGCCTCGAATGCCGGCCGACTGGAAGCCTTCCTCGAGATGATCGAAGGCAAGAACGTGTCCGAAGCCGCCTGACCATCCGGCCCGTATATCCAATTTTGGTGGAGCGCCCGGCCCAGGCCGGGCGTTTTGCTATACGGAGACTGAAAACGTTGCCACCAGGCTCCGGCGGAAGTGGGCCAGCGCCTCGTCGCGCCGCCGGGGCAATCTCCCCTGATCGACACTGCCATAATATAGTGCCGCTGCACCAAGATGCATCTACGCTTATTCTGTTTCTTTATATTTAACAAACGGTTATCCGCATGTCCGAAACACCCGATTCTCCGGATACCCTGCCCGCGGCCCCAGAGCAGACTGTGGCGACCACCCGGGGCGTGTGCCGGTATCTCGTGGCGCGCGGTTATGCCGTGCTGACGGAATTCTCGCTCGCGAACAACCGCCGAGCCGATGTGGTGGGCCTGTCCAACAGCGGCGAATTCATCATCGTCGAGGTGAAGGTATCCGTCGCCGACTTCCGGGGCGATGCCAAATGGCCGGAATACGAGGAATTTTGCGACCGGCTGTATTTCGCGGTGCCGCCCCATTTCCCGGCGGATATCCTGCCGGATTCGACCGGGCTGATCTTCGCCGATTCCTGGGGCGCGGAGGAAATCCGGCCGGCGCCGGACACCGGATTGCACTCCAACCGCCGCAAGGCGCTGACGCTCCGGTTCGCGCGCGCCGCCGCCGAGCGGCACCAGCGGCTCGTGGATCCCCGAATCTAGAAGCCGGTTTAGCCGGTCAGACGCGCGATGGTGCCGGTGGTGGAAAAGCCGTCCACCAGCTCGGCCAGCACGACCTTGCCACCATAGGACTGCACGAAGTCGCCGCCCACCACCTCGTCGGGCGTGTAGTCAGCCCCCTTCACCAGAACATCGGGGCGCAGCAACTCGATCAATTCGCGCGGCGTGTCCTCGGCAAACAGCGTCACCGCATCGACCCCGGCCAGCGACGCAATCACCCGCGCGCGCGCGTCCTGCGGCTGGACCGGACGATCCGGCCCCTTGAGCCGCCGGACCGAAGCATCGTCATTCAGCGCCACGACCAGCCGGTCACAGGCCGCGCTGGATTGCTCGATCAGCGAGACGTGTCCGGGGTGGACCAGATCGAAGCAGCCATTGGTAAAACCGACGGTCAGGCCGCGCGCGCGCCACTGGGCCACGCGGTCGAGGAGCCGGGCGCGGTCGAGATACTTGGCACCGAGCCCTGCGCCGCCACCGAGCGCGTCGGAAAGCTCGTCGCGCCGCACGACCGCCGTGCCAACCTTGCCAACCACGATACCGGCGGCGACATTGGCGAGATGTGCGGCATCGGCCAGCACCATGCCGGCCGCCAGCCCCGCTGCAAGCGCCGCCACCACCGTGTCGCCCGCGCCGGAGACGTCGAACACTTCGCGCGCCAGCGCCGGCAGATGCGCGGGCGCGCCTTCGCCGATCACCGTCATGCCCTGCGGGCCGCGCGTTGCAATGATGGCAGCGACACCGCAATCCGAAATCAGACTGCGGGCCGCCGCCTCGACCTCATCATCGCTACCGGTAGGCTGGCGCGAGGCGTCGGCCAGTTCGCGCCGGTTCGGCGTTAGCACATCCGCACCACGGTAACGCGAGAAGTCGGCTCCCTTGGGGTCGACAACGACCGGCACACGGGCCTCTCCCGCGGCCGCAATCACGGCAGCGATCACGCCATCCGTCAGTGCGCCCTTGCCATAGTCCGAAAGGACTAGAGCGCCGTATCCACCGCCGGCGAGCGCCGCAGTGACCTCTTCCCGCACCTTGTCCAGTGTCGCGGCACCGATGGCGCTAGTGTCCTCCTCGTCGGTGCGCAGCATCTGCTGCACGCCTGCGATGAAGCGCGTCTTCACCGTGGTCGGGCGCGACGGGTCGGTGACCAGACCAAGTTCCACATTTGCGTCACCATCCAGTACACCAGACGTCTCGCGACCCGGTGCATCATCACCGACAACGCCGATAAGCCGCACGGCAGCACCCAGAGCCGACAGGTTGCGCGCCACATTGCCCGCCCCGCCTACGGCGGCAGCCTCGCGCTGCACTCGCAGCACGGGGATCGGCGCTTCGGGCGAGATACGCTCGACATCGCCATAGACAAAACGGTCCAGCATCACATCGCCGACACACAGCACACGCGCGGTGTCGAGACGCGCCAGCCATTCGATAAGACGGAGTGCGTGGTTCATGGCCCGACTGGATAGCAGATTGATCGTGGTGCGGTCATCACGCCTTGTCGGATCGCTGGAACAGGAAATCCACCTCGATGGGTTTGCAGTCGCGTGTGTGCGCGATGCTGTATCGACCGCCCTCCTCGAAGCCGTGGGCTTCTAAGAGGGCGGCGACATCATTCACGAGGCGCGTGCTTTGCCAGAATCCGCTGGAGCGTTCGGCGATGCATGTTGAGCCGCCGCGCCGTCTCCGAGACGTTGCGGTCGCACTGTGCGTAAACCCGCTGAATATGTTCCCAGCGTACCCGGTCCGCCGACATCGGACGTTCGGGCGGCGGCGGCAGGGCCTCGCCCTCTGCCATCAGCGCAGCTACGACCTGGTCCGCATCCGCGGGCTTGGGCAGGTAATCAACCGCCCCAGCTTTGACAGCGGCGACCGCGGTAGCGATGTTTCCATATCCCGTCAGCATGACAATACGCGCGTCGGGCCGCGCGGCACGCAGCGCCTCCACGACCTCCAGCCCGCTGCCATCACCCAGGCGCAGGTCGATCACCGCATATTTGGGTGGCCGCGCATCGACGGTGCGCTTGCCCTCCGCCACCGACTCGGCGACCTCGGTCACGAACCCACGACGCTCCATCGCCTTCGCAAGCTGGTTGCGCAGGTTCGCTTCGTCATCGACGATCAGCAGTGTTTCATCGCCAGCAACCGGCGCGGGCTGTTCTTCGACCCCAGTCATAGTTCTCGGCTAGCCTTTCCGATCCGCAATATCAAGCATCGCGCGACGCCAGCGGATCGTAACCTCCGCCCCCTCGACCCGGCTGGCATCGCGCAGGTTCGCGAAGCCGATCTCCGCGCCGGTGCGCTCCAACAGGGTCTGTGCGATGAAAATTCCGAGGCCGAGATGACCATCGCCGCGCTTGGACACATAGGGTTCTCCGATCCGGTCGAGCATCCCCGGCGGAAACCCGGGGCCGTCGTCACGAACTTCGACACGCGCTTCGCTTTCATCCCAGGATACTTCCACCGAAACCACTCTTTCTCCGAACTGCACGGCATTTTGGATCACATTTCCAAGGCCGTGGAGCAATTCGGGGCTGCGCAGCACGACAGGCTCCGGGCTGTCGTCCAGCGCGGCGGCAATCACATCGAGCGCAATTCCGTCGCGCCGGTACCGTTGCGCGGCGGCAGCCGCAATGTCTGACAGCATCGCCGAGTCCATGGGCCCGCCCGGATCGCCGCTGTCAGGGGCGCGTCCGAGTTCCGCCAGGATTTCGCGGCAGCGATCCACCTCCTCCCGCAAAATCCGGAGATCGTCTCCCAACGGGCTGTCCGACGAAATCTCCCTGGACAATTCCGTGACGGTTACCGCGATGGTCGCCAGCGGACTGCCCAGTTCATGGGCAGCAGCCGCCGCCAGGCCGCCGACCGCCGAAAGCTGCTGCTCGCGCGCCAGCGCCAGCTGCGTTGCCGTCAGTGCGTTGGAGGTGCGGCGCACCTCCGCGGCCATGCTACTGACGTACCCGGCCAGAAACAGCGTCCCAACCACCACGGCCACCCATAGCCCAGCCACATAGATTGGCGGTAACGCCAAGCCTGGCTCCGCCCAAGGCAGCGGTGCGTGATAGACCGATAGGACCGTCGCCGCCGCGACCACCAGCACGGCGAGAACCGACGTCGCGCGGCGCGAAAGGATTGTTGCCGAGACCGTGACGGGCCCGAGGAACAACAGGGCAAACGGATTGCCCAGCCCGCCCGTAAGGTAGAGCAGCACGGCCAGCTGCAGCACGTCGAAGCTCAGATAGACCGCCACTTCCAGCTCGCCCAGGCGCCTGCGCGCCGGTCGGCGGAAGGTCATCAGGATATTGATGACGACTGCCCCGGCCACCACGCCCAGAGCGGCATCGATGGGCAGGTCCCAGCCTAGGCCGAACTGCACCACCAGCAGCGCGGCAAGCTGACCGCCGATGGCAATCCAGCGAATCCACACGAGCGTGCGCAACCGCACAGCGCGCGCTGCGGGTTGTTGTCCGGGCGCGGACAACCCCCTATTTTCAAATACGTCGCTGGCGGGTTCGCTTTGGGCCATGTCGCGGCGCCGTCCTAATTTATCCTGATACCGGTCACCCATGTTGCGGACACCCGCCGTCAAAGTCGAGCATCTGACCAAGCGCTACGGCGCCGTCACCGCCGTGGACGATGTGTCGTTCGAGATAGCGCGCGGAAGCTGCGTCGGCCTACTGGGCGGTAACGGCGCAGGCAAAACCACCACCATCGCCATGATCATGGGCCTGCTGCTGCCGAGCGCGGGCCGGATCGAGGTGCTCGACGAGGACATGCTGGCCCACCGGTTCCGCGTGCTGCCGCGTATCAACTTCTCCTCGCCCTATATGGAGCTGCCACACAGGCTGACCGTGGCCGAGAACCTGCGTATCTACGCGGAACTGTACGAGGTGGCAGAGCCGAAAAAGCGGATCGCCGAACTGGCTGAAACGCTTGATCTGGTGCCGCTTCTCACACGTCCGGCCGGGCGCCTATCGGCGGGTCAGAAGACCCGCGTCGGGCTCGCGAAATCCCTGCTCAACGATCCCGAGTTCCTCGCGCTCGACGAGCCCACCGCCAGCCTCGATCCTGACACGGCAGACCGTATACGGGGCTATCTGGAAAGCTACCGCAGCGATAGCGGCGGGAGCATACTTCTGGCCAGCCACAACATGGCCGAGGTGGAGCGCCTGTGCGACGAGGTGCTGATGATGCGTTCGGGCACCATCGTCGATCGCGGTGCGCCAGCCGACTTGATCGCGCGCTACGGACGCAAGAACCTGGAAGAGGTTTTCCTCGACATCGCCCGCACACCTGGCGGCGCCAACGCGCTGCCGGCCCAAGCCGCCCAATGAGCGCGCGCGCTAACCCCCACGGTTTCTCGGCGCGCCGCATCTACGCGATGGTACTGCGCTACTGGTACCTGCTCCGCGGTTCCTGGCCGCGCATTATTGAGCTGATGTACTGGCCGACAATCCAGATGATCATGTGGGGCTTTATCACGCTGCATCTGCGCGACACCTCGTCCTGGGTGGCTAACGCAGCAGGCGTGCTGCTGACCGGCGTACTGCTATGGGACATCCTGTTCCGCGGCCAGCTCGGCTACACCCTGTCCTTCTTGGAAGAACTCTATTCGCGCAATCTGGGCCAACTCTTCGTCAGCCCCTTGCGCCCGATGGAAATGGTCGTAGCGCTGATGACCATCTCACTGCTGCGCACCCTGATCGGCATCCTGCCGGCGGCACTGCTCGCCATTCCGCTGTTCGCCTGGAACGTATTCACCATCGGTCTGCCACTGATCACCTTCTTCTTCATGCTGCTGATAACAGGCTGGGCCGTCGGCATGGCCGTCACGGCGATGCTGCTGCGCGTCGGGCTGGGCGGCGAAAGCCTGGCCTGGTTCGTCATTTTTCTGCTGATCCCGATCAGCGCGGTCTATTACCCCGTCGATGTCCTGCCGGTCTGGCTGCAATGGATCGCTTTCGCCCTGCCACCGGTTTATGTCTTCGAGGGCATGCGCGCGGTCCTGTTCGACGGCGTGTTCCGCTGGGACTACTTCGCCGCCGCACTCGCCCTCAATAGTGTTCTTCTGGCCCTGGGCACCGCCGCATTCCTATGGAGTTTCCAGGTGGCGCGGCGGCGAGGATTCCTGCTTCAGGGCGGCGAGTAGGAAATTTATAGACCCGCAGCAACACCGCGACAGACCCTAGCAACAAAAGAACTGAACTATGGCAAGCGACAACCTCCTCGCACCGCGGCGAGCGCTGTCAGGGGGCGGCGTGGCGCTGTTGGACAGGCTGATTGCGGCCTCCGAGGCGAGGTTCCAGAACAACTAGTCGGGAGAGGGAGCGCCGATAGTAAGCTATTCTGCGGTACCCGCGGCGTTTCGCATGGTGTCCAGCACCGTCTCCTCGCCGTACACCGGACTGTCACCGAATGTGTAGAAAGATTCCCACGCATTGCCGTCGGGATCGAATATCCAGGCCTTGTCAGAGCGCGCATAACAGCACGCAACCTTTCCTTCTTCCGACATCGGCAATTCGGCGGACTTCAGGCGCGCGTGAACTGCCCGCAGCTCGTTTTCGCTGTCCACCTGAATTCCAAAGTGGTCGGTACCGACGACGGGCCTGCGCGTCGAAATGGCAAAATTGACTTTCGGATCTTCAAGCATCCACTTGGCGTAATCGTCCTTGAGCACCTCAGGTTTGGCCGCGAACAGGTCGCTGTAGAAACGCACAGACTTATTGAGGTTCTCAACATTCAGATTGATGTGAAGTCGCATGTCCGGGTCCTCCGCGAGATCAACTTTTACGAAATATGCTCCGCCAGCCGGATATCTATCCCGATGGCATCATGGTCAGACAAAGCGCGCCCGTCCGGCGCCTCAGCCGCAAGAATGCGCGGCGCCGAGCAATCGAGCCCACGGGAGAAAAACCAGTCCAACCGGAATCGAGGGCTATCTTCCAAACCTACGTGGGTCCGTTCGGTTGGTAGACGTCGGTTACATGCTGACCAGTCATAGCCAGCCTCCCGCGCGACATCGAACAAAGGCTCCCTCGTTTCGGGCGCGACAAATACACCGGGTGCACTCTGTTCGAGTGACCTACGCACACTGGAACTTCGCATCTCATCCTTCGAGGCGGTGCGGGTATTGAAGTCGCCTCCAATCAACACAGGGGAACCGGCCGCATACGCCTCGGCTGCATCGATTAGCGCACTCATTTGGGTTGCTCGTTCAAGCGGACTGCCGTGACTTTCTAGATGGGTGGACACCACAACCACATCGCGCCCACCCAGCGGCACCCGCGCCGCCAGCGCCATGCGCCCGCCGAGGCGACGGTGACGCCCGCGCCCGGACATCCAGGTGTCGTCTTCGGCCAGACGTATGAGGAGCGGATCACTGCATGCCACGCGCGAGATGATGGCGTTACCGTGCCAGCAGCGTGCACCCGGTTCCTCAAGCTCGATGAACTCGACGCCGTAGATGTAGGCGGCATTCATCCGCACCGCGAGATCGCACGCCACATGCTGGCCGCCGGTGCGGTCCAGGCCATTGTCGAGTTCGCACAGTAGTGCAATGTCGGCGTGCGAGAGCTGCAGCAGGTCCGCCACGCCGTCCGGGTCGCGCCCACGTTCCACGTTCCAGAAGACCAGCCGCAAGCGGCGATGGGTTGTACGGTCTCCCGCGCAGCCACCAACCTCTATCCGGTCAAGCGCCGCCACACGCTCCCCATTAAGCCCCGCCACCGGCAATTCTGAGCAGGTTTTCCGGATTAGTCGGGGGCGTTCGAGGACCGTCAGGTCCGGCTCAGCTGACGACGGCATAGGCCCTGACCACCAAGCTCGCCCGGATATGTTCGCGGTAGTATTCCAGGTCGGGTGTTGCGGCATCCGCGACCTTTGCACCCTCGTCCCAACGGCGCAGCGCCACGGCGGCGGCAAAGTACGGCAACGCCTCGAATTCGCCGACCTCTCCCTCGCTCATGGGACCGCCCTGCAATTCAAGGCTACGCACGGAAGCGGGCGAGAGTGTCTCGAAGTATCCTGGTTCGACCGCGCACAGGTAGCGCTTGGCATCTACATGCATCCGCACCGGCTCGCTCACCGCAGGCTGAAAATTCCGTGCGAGCCACGCGCCGCCGATGTCCTCATGCTTGTCATCTATGCCCTGCGCCGCCGGTTCCGGCCCATGCTTCTGGAGTAAGTGCCCGATGTCGTGAAGCAGCGCAGCTGTGATCAGGGCGCTGTCGCTTTCCGCCTCCTCGGCCTGGCGGGCGCATTGCAGCGCATGCTGGCGCTGGGTCACGACCTCGCTGTAACGCTGGTCGCCGTGCACGGCGAACATCGCTGCGATATCGTCGAGGATATCGTTGTTGCTGTTCACGCGTTTCTCCTCACAGGAAAAGTTTGCGCAGACGCTGGGAAAGAATGTCGAGAAGGCTGACCGTAACGATGATGACGATCATCACCGCCGCCGTTTCGCCGTAGTAGAAGCCGCGGATGTATTCCCACAGCAGCACGCCGATGCCGCCAGCACCGACAAGACCAACAACCGTCGCAGAGCGTACGTTGGATTCGAAGCGGTAAAGAGAATAGGAAATCCATAAGGGAAGCACCTGCGGGATGACCCCGAAAATCACCTCCTGCACGCGCGAGGCACCGGTGGCGCGGATGCCTTCGACGGGGCGGGGGTCAATGGCTTCGACCGCTTCGGAGAAGAGCTTGGCCAGCACGCCCGTGGTGTGCACGAAAAGTGCCAGCACCCCGGCAAAGGGTCCCAGACCCACGGCCACGACGAACAGCATCGCGAAGACCAGTTCGTTGATAGCACGCGCCGCATCCATCAGGCGGCGAACCGGCCAGTAGATCCAGAAAGGTGCCACGTTCTCGGCGGACAGGACGCCGAACGGAATGGCGAAGATGACGGCCAGCACTGTGCCCCAGATGGCGATCTGGACGGTGACCATCATCTCTTCGAGGAACAGGTCCCAGAAGTGGAAGTCGGGCGGGAAGAACCCGGCGGCGTATTCGCGCATGTTTCCGGCATCGAGGATGAGCGCCAGAGGGCGGATTTCGGCACCCTCCCAGGCCCACATCAGGATAATTGCGAAGATGCCCCACCCGAGATAGGTGAGCGTGGTCTTCTTTACATCGCGCCGGGGCAAAGACAGCCCGTCCTCTGCGGTCAGATCGCTGCGGTTATGGGCGACATAGGCCATGAAGCCGCCTTCCTGTCTTGTTAAAAAGGCGGAAAGGGCGGCTCGTAGGCCGCCCTTTCCTGCTTGACGCGTCAGGAGGTGTGGGCCGAAGCCAGAACCTTGAGGCGCTGAAGTTCGGCGTCAATGACGGCGACCTTGTCGGCCCTGTCCTTTGCGCTCAGCCGCTCGTCGTTCTGGATCTTGGTGCGATCGCGGAACAACTGGAGCTGGCGGATCGGATAAAGCTGTGCATCCGAGGAGTCCTTGAATGGCGCAAGCTGCAGGCCGGCAAGAATTTCAAGCTCTTCCTTGGTGTTGTCACCGAGACGTCCATAGGACAAGAAGAACGACTTGATGCGAGCCTTTGTGTCGTCGCTTAGGTCCTTGCGCCACACCAGCGGGTCGGACGGAATCAGGGGCGACTTCCAGACAATCTTGATTTTCTTAAACGCGTCCGGATTGTTCATCTCGATACGCGACAGGGATTCGGTGTTGTTGGTCGCGAAATCGACCCGCTTGTTCGCGACTGCTAGCGCGTTGGTCTCATGGTTCGCATTCACGACGCGCTTGTAGCAGGTCTTCGGATCGACGTTATTCTGCGCGAAGACGTAGTAGCTCGGCACCAGAAAGCCCGAGGTGGAGTTCGGGTCGCCATTGCCGAAGTTGTAGCCCGTGTCGCACTTCAGGGCGTCGGCCAGTGTGTTGATCTTGCTGTCCTTGTGGGCCAGCAGGAGCGACCAGTAGCCCGGATTGCCGGAGACATCGACCGTCTGGACGAAGATTTCGCCGCTCGCACGATCGACGGCTTCCATTGCCGACTTGTTGCCGAACCAGGCAACCTGCACCTTATTAAAGCGCATGCCCTCGATGATGCCCGCGTAGTCGGGTGCGAAGAAGGCGTTCACCTTCATGCCGAGTTCTTCGCCCATGTCCTCGAGGAGCGGCTCCCACGCCTTGCGCAGGTTCTGGGACGATTCGGTGGAGATGATACCGAAGTTAATTTCCTTCATCTCCTCGGCGGACGCCGTGCCGGCCGCGACGACCGTCGCGGTCGCCAGCGCCGTGGCGGCAAGCCATTTGGTTGCTTTGCTCATGTCAGAGCTCCTTATTTCGGTTGAGGTAGGAATAATTGATGCACCGCGTCACACGGGCGGGGGCATTCGCCCTACTCGGCCGCATAAGCGGGAACCTGGGATCCACTGTTCGCAGGCGACAGCTCGGGAAGAGGATGCGGCGTACGGGAATCCGCATCCGCCCGAACATGCCGGGACGGCGACGGTATGATCTCATCCATGATGAGTTCCTCGCTGTCCGCACCGTAAAGTTCGCGCAGGAACTGCGTATCGAGACGACTGCTCGGGCCGTCATAGACGACCTTGCCATCACGCAGCGCGACCGTACGCGCGCAGTATTTCTTCGCGTAGGCGACCTGGTGCAGGGAGACGACGACGGTGATGTTGTCTTCCTGATTGATAGCCGCCAGCGCATCCATGACGCGGCGCGCTGATTCGGGATCGAGCGAGGCAATGGGCTCATCGGCCAGAAGGATCTCGGCCTGCTGCACGAGCGCCCGCGCGATAGCCGCGCGCTGCTGCTGGCCGCCAGACAAGGTGGAGGCGCGCTGCCCGGCATACGGGTCGATCCCGACCCGGGCCAGCGCCTCAAGCGCCGCCATTTTCTCCTCACGGGTGAACCAGCCGACGGTTCCGCGCCAGGCCGGAATGCGGCCAAGAAACCCAATGGCGACGTTGGTCAGCAGCGCGAGCCGGCCGACCAGATTGAACTGTTGAAAGATGACGCCGATCCGAGAACGTAGCTGGCGTGCATCGCGGGTGATCCGGCCGCCGCTCTGGACAGTTCTACCGAAGACACTGACCTTGGAGACATTGTCGCGATCCGATGCAACGAGACCAGCAATGTGCCGAATTAGCGTGGATTTACCAGAGCCAGAGGCGCCGATTAGGGCGATCATTTCGCCGTTCTGTACGCTTAGGTTGACGTCGTCGAGGGCCTTGTTTCGGCCAAAGGTCTTCGACAGTCTATCGACAGAAATTGCAACGTCTGACATGCCGATCACTCCAAATGAGTTCATTTCGGCATAGACATAGCTTTGGGTGATTTCACACCAATTTCAAAAATATTACTTTTAGATGAAAGTCATCGTTGTCCACAGTCAGCGGCGCAATAGCACTCGCTTCTGTCCGCGTTTTGATCACGGCTAACTAATACAGCTCTGTGACAACGCCGCTACGACGTCTCCAGAGAGAGCTGGACACGGTCGGCGCAGAAGCACGCGCAACCAAATTCAATGGGTTCACCATACTGATCGACATTCACCGCTTCGCAAACTAGCAGCGGCCGCGTACGCGGCATTTCCAGAAGGCCGGTTTCGCGCTCATCCGGCAGCCGGCTGGTCACACGGGTCGATTTGCGCCAGTAGTCTTCAACACCCGCCTCCGACAGCGCAGCTGATATCGAGCCTGACTCATCGAAGCATTCGATCAGTCGGGGGAAGCGTTTGGCTGGGAAATAATGTGTCGTGAAGCTGATTGGGGTGTCGTCTGCGCGACGCACCGTCTCTATGAGGATCACCGACGTATCTTTTCGCAGGCCAAGTTCACGTGCGACGAGCGCATCGGCTCGAACTCTCACACCACGAATCAGTTGCCCAGACGGCGCGCGCGCCTGGCGCAGTATGTTTTCACTAAATCGCGTACGCTTGCCGACGGCATAGTCGACCGCACCCCCCTGGACGAAAGTCCCTCGCCCCTGCTCGATCCGCACCAGCCCCTGTTCCTCCAGTGCCGAGACGGCGCGCCGCAAGGTGTGCCGGTTCACATTGAACCGCACCGCCAGTTCGTGTTCGGTCGGCAGGCGCCCGCCCGGCGGAAACCGTCGACCAGAAATCTCCTGTTCGAGTTCTGCAGCGATCTGGCGCCAAAGCGCTACGCCGGTTCCACGCGATACGGCCATCGCCGCCCCTGTCACAAAATTTTCACGCACATGTCACTTGCACGTCGCGGAATACGACGTACTAAGTATTCATATATATGTCTATACCTATCAAGGGTTGTTGTCTATGCCGACCGCAAACGTTGCAGAATCCGCTAATGCCGAACGCAAGCGCTGGATGGGCATCCTCGCACGTGCCGATATCAACGCACTGGAAGGCGCCTATGACGCCCTGCCGACCGCACCGCGGTACACGACATTACGCAAGCCCGAGACCGGACTGGTCATGGTGGAGGCGCGCGCGAACGGCACGGGCCGGCGCTTCAACGCCGGTGAAATGACCGTCACGCGCTGCAGTGTCCGCCTGCCAGATGGCATTGTCGGCCACGCCTATATCGCGGGCCGAAGCCGCCGCCACGCGGAACTCGCGGCGGTCTTCGACGCGCTGATGCAGGCGCCGGAACTTACGCAGACCATCGCGGACCACGTCATCGCCCCGCTCGCCGCCGCCCAGGACTCGCACCGCCGATCCGTGCAGCGCAAGAGCGCGGCCACCAAGGTCGATTTCTTCACCATGGTGCGGGGGGAGGACTGAGCATGTCGCTGGCTTACACCCATCAGGGGATCGCGCCCGCCTTCGCGGACCCCGTCCATGAAGCCCAGACGGTGTTCCGCCAACTTCTGGAGGCCATCTCCCATCCCGGCACCATCGTTAGCGCGGCGACCACCGCAGAGCAGCCCGGCGCCATGGGCGAGGCCATGACCGCGCTGGCCCTGACCTTGCTGGACAACGACACGCGCGTCTGGCTCGACACGACGCTAGCCGAAAGCGCTTCGGTCGCGGATTACCTACGCTTCCATTGCAGCTGCCCAGTCGTCGAGTCGCCAGGTGAAGCCGATTTCGCGCTCATCGGTTCCGTTGGGACCCTGCCACGCCTGGAACGCTTCTCCCCGGGGAACGCGCAATACCCCGACCGCAGCGCGACCATCCTGATCGAGATGCCCCAGCTAACCGGCGGCCACGCCACCGTGCTGTCCGGCCCCGGGATCGCGACGACACGCGATTTCGATCCGGTCGGCCTGCCCGACTGGTTCTGGAGCGCCTGGGCGGTTAACCGGGGCGCGTTCCCAATGGGCGTCGATCTTGTTTTCACCTGCGGGGCGGAGCTCTGCGCCCTGCCGCGCAGCACAAGCGTGGAGGCCTAGCCATGTATGTCGCCGTGAAAGGTGGGGAAACCGCCATCGCCAACGCCCACCGGCTGCTCGCCGAGGAACGGCGCGGCAACCAGGACGTGCCCGAAATCGAGCTGGACCAGATTGACGAACAACTCGGCCTAGCCGTGGATCGGGTAATGACCGAAGGCTCGCTGTATGACCGCCGCCTCGCCGCGCTGGCCATGAAACAGGCGCGCGGCGATATCATAGAGGCCGTGTTCCTGCTGCGCGCCTACCGGACGACCCTGCCGCGCTTCGGCTCGTCGGAACCCATCGATACCGCACGGATGACCATCCGCCGGCGCATCTCGGCCACCTTCAAGGATCTGCCGGGCGGACAGGTGCTGGGACCGACCTTCGACTATACCCACCGGCTGATCGATTTCGATCTGGCCGAGGTAAGCGACACGACACCGGTCGCCGCCGAGGTGGAAAGCGTGTCCGAAGACCATGCACCGCGGGTCGGCGATCTGCTTGACGCAGACGGCCTGCTGGAGCCGGCCCTGCCGCCGGAAGGTGATCCTGCACCTTTCGACCTGACGCGCGAACCCGTCGCGTTTCCCGCCGGACGCGACCAGCGCCTGCAGAACCTGGCGCGCGGCGACGAGGGTTTCCTTCTCGCACTCGGCTATTCCACCCAGCGGGGCTATGGGCGCAATCATCCCTTCGCTGGCGAGATCCGCATGGGTGAAGTCACGGTCGAGTTCGTGCCGGAAGAACTCGGCTTCGCGGTCGAGCTCGGTGAGATCACAGTGAGCGAGTGCCAGATGATCACCCAGTTCGCCGGGTCGAAAGAGGTGCCGCCGCAGTTTACGCAAGGCTACGGCCTCGCCTTCGGAATGTGTGAACGCAAGACAATGGCGATGGCGCTGGTGGACCGAGCTCTGCGCGCCGACGAGTACGGCGAGACGCCGGAGTACCCAGCCCAGGACGAGGAATTCGTCATGTACCACAGCGACAATGTCGAGGCGCAGGGCTTCGTCTCACACCTGAAACTGCCTCACTACGTCGATTTTCAGGCTGAACTGACCCTGATCCGGCGGCTGCGGGCCGACTATGAAAACGCCAACCGGCAGGAGGCCGCGGAATGAGCACGCACAAGCGAAAGTCCCGCGAGGACGAGACCGGCTACAACTTCGCCTATCTGGACGAGCAGACGAAGCGGATGATCCGCCGCTGCATCCTGAAGGCGGTCGCGGTGCCCGGCTACCAGGTGCCCTTCGGCAGCCGTGAGATGCCGCTGCCCTATGGCTGGGGCACGGGCGGCATTCAGGTGACGGCCAGCATCATCGGACGCGACGATATCCTGAAGGTGATCGACCAGGGCTCCGACGACACAACCAACGCCGTCAGCATCCGCGCCTTCTTCGCGCGCACCGCCGGTATCGAGACCACCGAGCAGACCGCCAAGGCCTCGGTCATCCAGACGCGGCACCGCACTCCCGAGCGCAACCTGCGCGCCGACCAGATCATGGTCTATCAGGTGCCGATCCCCGAGCCGCTGCGCTTCCTGGAGCCACGCGAGACCGAGTGCCGGAAGATTCACGCCTGGTCGGAATACGGCGTCATGCAGGTGAAGTTGTATGAAGACATCGCGAAGTTCGGCCGCATCACCACCGCCTACGCCTATCCGGTGAAGGTGGACGACCGCTACATCATGGACCCCTCGCCGGTCCCCAAATTCGATAACCCGAAGATGGACAACTGTCCGGCGCTCCAGCTTTTCGGCGCGGGCCGTGAGAAACGCATCTACGCGATTCCGCCCTACACGAAGGTCCGCAGCCTTGATTTCGACGACCATCCCTTCGATATCGAGACTTGGGATGATCCCTGCGCACTATGCGGCGCGGAGGATAGCTTCCTCGACGAGATCATTCTCGACGACAAGGGAGACCGGATGTTCGTCTGCTCGGATTCGGACTTCTGTGCCACGCGGCGTGCCGAGGGCCATAAGGGCCATATGGCCGATGATCCGACAACTGCTGCCGTGCCCGCTTCCAGCGCGGATGATGAAGGGGCGCCCCATGTCCGATGACGATGTTCTGCTGCGTGTCGAGGGTGTTTCGAAAACCTTCGGCGCCGTGCGTGCATGCTCCGATGTCTCCTTTGATCTCTGGCCCGGGGAGGTGCTAGGCATCGTCGGCGAATCGGGCTCAGGCAAGACCACGCTTCTCAACTGTCTCGCCGGGCGGCTCGAACCCGACACCGGCGCGATCGCCTACCGTACCCGCAGCGGCGAATTGTCTGACATCTTCGCCATGTCGGAACCCGAACGGCGGATGCTGGCGCGCACCGACTGGGGCTTTGTGCATCAGAACCCGCGCGACGGGCTGCGTCTCGACATCACCGCTGGCGGCAATATCGGCGAACGTCTGATGATGGTCGGCGAGCGCCATTACGCCCACATCCGCCATGAGGCGGAAGACTGGATGTCACGGGTTGAACTCGACCTCGGACGGATCGACGCGGTGCCGCGCACCTTCTCCGGGGGCATGCAGCAGCGCCTGCAGATAGCCCGCAATCTCGTTTCCGGTCCCCGGCTGCTCTTCATGGACGAGCCCACCGGTGGACTGGATGTCTCGGTGCAAGCCCGCCTACTGGACCTGCTGCGCGAACTAGTGCGCGAAATCGACGTGGCGGTGATCATTGTCACCCATGACCTCGCCGTGGCCCGGCTCCTTTCGGACCGGCTGATGGTGATGCGTGGCGGAAAAGTCGTGGAAAGTGGCCTGACAGACCAGGTCCTCGACGACCCGCGCCACGCATATTCCCAGTTGCTTGTCTCCTCGATCCTGCAGGTCTGACCCATGAACGCACCTCATGTCATGCTAGACGTCTCTGACATCGCCAAATCCTTCGTGCTGCACACCCAGGGCAGCGCGCAGATTCCGGTGTTCAGCAACCTGTCCTTGCAGGTCCAGGCTGGGGAATGCGTTGCGCTGCACGGCCCCTCGGGCGCAGGCAAGTCCACCCTGATGCGCATGCTCTACGCGAACTACCGCACCGACACCGGCGCGATCCGTATTCGTCACGACGGCGAGATGGTGGATCTGGCAACCGCGCCGCCGCGCACCGTGCTTGATGTGCGCCGCCGTACGCTCGGCTATGTCAGCCAGTTCCTGCACGTGATCCCGCGCGTCTCCACTCTCGATGTCGTGACCGAGCCCCTTCGGACGCTTGGCGTCAACGGAGACGAGGCGCGGGACCGCGCCCGCACCATGCTGGAACGCCTGAACGTACCGCCAACGTTGTGGGATCTCGCACCCGCGACCTTTTCAGGTGGCGAACAGCAGCGCGTGAACGTGGTCCGCGGTTTCGTGGCGCAACTGCCGGTACTTCTGCTCGACGAGCCGACCGCCTCGCTCGATGCCATAAATCGGCAATGTGTCATGGGTTTAATTGACGAAGCAAAGGCACGCGGCGCGGCCATTGTCGGTATCTTCCACGATCTGGAAGTGCGCGACAGGGTGGCGGACCGCGTTTTTGACATGAGCGAGACGCTCGCAGCTGTTGGAGAAGCGGCATGACGGCCGAACAGATATTTACGAACGCACACATCGTCCTGCGAGATGAGATCGTGGACGGCACGCTGCGGCTGCGTGATGGGAAAATTGACGACATCGCGCCGGGCGGCACCGCCGTCACCGGCGCAACCGATGCCGAGGGCGACTTCCTTATGGCCGGCCTGATCGAGATGCACACCGACCATATGGAAAAGCATATGGTGCCCCGCCCGGGCGTGCACTGGCCGAAGCCGGTGGCCGCGGCACTGGCCCATGACGTTCAGATCGCCGGCGCCGGGATCACCACCGTCTATGACGCCATCTCGGTCGGCACCTACCGCGAAGGCAGTGTGCGCAAGACCATCCTGCGCGGGGCCATCGACGCGGTGAGCGAAGGCAAGAAAGCGGACATGTTCCGTGCCGACCACCTGATCCACCTGCGCTGCGAACTAAGCGACCCGGATCTCATCGACCTGATCGACGATTTCATCGACCTGCCAAACGTGGCGCTAGTCTCGGTCATGGACCACACACCAGGTCAGCGACAGTGGCGCGACCTGGCTAAGATGAAGCAGTTTCACAGTGCCGACGACATGTCAGACGCGGATCTGGAAGCCTATGTACAGGAGCGCATCGAATTACAGGCACAGTACGCCTCCGCCCACCGCCACGCAGTGGTGAAGCTCTGCCAGCAGCGCAACATCCCAATGGCCAGCCATGACGATACTACGCCCGATCATGTGCGCGAGGCGGTGGCCGACGGCATCGTGATATCGGAGTTCCCAACTACCCGAGAGGCCGCCGAGTCCGCTCGCGACAAAGGTATGACGATTATCATGGGCGCACCCAACGTGGTGCGGGGAGGATCCCACTCGGGCAACATCTCAGCCATCGAGCTAGCCGAGAACGACCTGCTCGACGGGCTGTCCTCGGACTACGTGCCCTCCAGCCTATTGCAGGCAGTCTTCCAGCTACACGACACCATCGGCATGCCGATCTGCGAAGGTGCGGCGAAAGTCTCCGCAAATGTCGCCGAGGCGGTCGGCCTCGCCGACCGCGGCGAGATCGCGCCGGGCAAGCGCGCGGACGTGCTGCGCGTGCGCGCGGTCGGCATGGTGCCGGTCGTGCGCGAGGTCTGGCGGGAGGGCCTTCGGGTCGCCTGATCCCACGCCCATGAACGAACGCTTCGCCGTCTACTTTGCCCCCGCATCCGATACGCCGCTGTGGGCTTTCGGCACATCCTGGTTGGGCCGTGACCCGGAGCGGGACGTGGATGTAGCGCGCCCGCAGCTGGACGGGATCACCGCTGAGGCGATCGCCGAAATGACGGTATCTCCGCGGCGCTATGGGTTCCACGGCACGCTGAAGCCGCCCTTCGCGTTGGTGGACGGACAGGACGCAGACACCCTGTCCGCCGCTTTAGCGGCGTTCGCCGCATCCCGTTCCCCGTTCGATATTCCAGAATTGAAATTGAGCTCGCTGAACGGCTTCCTCGCACTTGTGCCCTCGACCCAGGTTCCAGCGCTCGCGGCACTCGCCGGCAGCTGCGTGGCGGCATTCGACGGTTTCCGCGCGCCGCCGCTGACGGGTGAAATGGATCGCCGCCGCGCCCACGGCCTGACAGAACGGCAGGATGCGAACCTCAAACGCTGGGGCTACCCCTACGTGATGGAGGATTTCCAATTCCATCTAACACTGACTGACCGGCTTGACCCCGAAACTTTGGAGTGGGCACTCCCAATCCTCACGGATGCCACAGCGGCGTTTACGGGCACGCCCATCCGGATCACTTCCCTTGCTCTGTATCACGAACCCCGCCCGGGCGCGGACTTCCGTCTTATGGCGCGGTTCCCGTTTGGGGCCAACGCTCGCAGCTAGACTGCTTTGCTTAAATAAAGGCGCGGCTCCGTCGATGCCTCATCGCGGGCGATATTCAGCGAGCCGACACGGAAGAACGATCTGCGTTCGCAAGCTGCGCCTCAATGGCACGCACCACTTTGTCCGATGTCGGTGAGGTCATGGTTGAGAACCAGCCCGCAAGTTGTCCGTCCGGCGCCACAAGATATTTGTGGAAGTTCCAGCGTGGCTTCGACAGCGGCCCGAAATGGGAGGCGGCCCATTTGTAAAACGGGTGCGCGTCCGCCCCTTTTACATGCTCCTTATCGGTCATCGGGAAATCGATCCCGTAATTTACCTCGCAGAACTCCTTGATTTCGGCCTCGTTGCCCGGCTCCTGCCCGCCGAAATCGTTCGACGGCACCGCCAGCACCACGAGGCCCTTGTCCCGGTAGCGCGCCCACAGATCGGCGAGTTCGGCATACTGCGGCGTAAACCCGCACTGGGACGCCGTGTTCACTACCAGCACCGCCTTGCCCGCGAACTGGGCGAACGGCAGAGGATCGCCCTCAATCGCCGTAAAGTTAAAGTCATGGGCGCTGGATACATCGCCCTCCGCCGCCCTAGCGGCGGACGAGAAAAAGGCAAACATGACGATCAGCGCGGTAAGGCATGAGGCAGCGGGGATTCGCATCTGGTTTCAACGGGGCCGTGGTTTTTATAGACGTTGCACTTTGTTACGAAACCTTTGGCCGGACGGATTGGTTTGTCCAACCTCAATTTGCTTCCCGCTAACGCCCGCGCTCTCGAAGGTCGCCATGCCAGTGTGACAGGCCAGCGCCGCACGCACGAGCTGGATCGCCAGCGCCGCGCCCGAGCCCTCGCCCAGCCGCATGGCCAGCGCCAGCAGCGGCACCTTGTCCAGCTTCTCACACAGTGCAAGATGGGCGGGCTCCGCCGACAGGTGCCCGACCAAGCAATGGTCGATGGCGTGTTCGTCCACTGCCTGCAGTACCGCTGCCGCTGCCGTGCAGGTGTAGCCGTCGAGAAGCACGGGCACGCCCGCCAGCCGCGCGGCGATGATGCCGCCCGCGATGGCTGCGATCTCATGACCGCCCAGGGCCCGCAGGACCTGCAAGGGATCGCCGAGCAGGTCGCGGTTGGCCGCGACACCCGCCTCGACCGCTGCGACCTTCGCCGTGTAGGCCTCACCCGATACACCGGTGCCCGGCCCCACCCAGTCGGCCGCCGCGCCGCCATAAAGCGCATGGCAAATCGCCGCCGCCGAAGTGGTGTTGCCGATGCCCATTTCGCCGAAGGCCATCAGCTCGACCCCCGCCTCGACCGACATCATCCCATAGGCGATGGCGCGCGCGCAGTCTTCCTCACTCAGCGCCGGACCTTCCGTGAAGTCCGCGGTGGGCGTCTCTAGTGCCATCTCATAGACGCGCAGATCGGCATCGGCCAGCTCGGTGAGCTGGTTCACCGCCGCACCCCCAGCGACGAAGTTTTTCACCATCTGGGCGGTCACCTCCTGCGGGTAGGCGGATACGCCCCGCGCGGCCACGCCATGGTTACCCGCAAACACCGCGACCCGCGCGTGGGTCACGTTCGGGGGCGTGCGGCCCTGCCACATTGCCACCCATTCGGTGATCTCCTCCAGACGGCCCAGCGATCCCGCCGGCTTGGTCAGCGTCGCCTCGCGTTCTCGGGTCTGCAGAACCGCCTCCACATCCGGGGCCTGAAAGTCCGAGATGATGTTGCGGATCTCCGCGAAGTCGGGGCCTTCGCGCCGTCCTCCACCTTCGCCCTTACCGTTGCTGCCGTTACCGCTCATCTGGGCCGTCCCGTTCGATGTCGTTTCGGAAAGACCGGGGTTGTCCTATAAGTCCGTCATGGATGCAAACTATCCCGACGAGCGGCTTTCGCTCGCAGCCCAGTTCCGGCTCGCGGTCGCCTTCCTGACACGCCTACCCGTTCCGCAGGACGCTCTGGACGAAGGCTCCGACGACAGAGACGACGAGCCGGATCCCGTGCCGCTCGACCCGGCCCGCGACCCCGCACAACTTGCCGCGGCCATGTGGCTGTTCCCGCTGGTAGGCTTCGGTATCGGTGGCACCGGCGCAATTGTGCTGGCGCTCCTATCCTGGGCCGGGGTACCCGGCCTGGCGGCATCGGCGATCGCCGTCGGTGCGATCATCTGGCTGACAGGCGCACTTCATGAAGACGGGCTGTCTGACGTGGCCGACGGGTTTGGCGGCGGCAGGGACACGGCCACCAAGATGGCGATCATGCGCGACAGCCGTCTGGGCGCGTATGGCGCTGTCGCGCTGGGCATAACGCTGATCGCGAAGATCGCCGCGCTCGGTGCTCTGGCCGAACTCAACCCCGGCGCCGCCGCTGGCGCACTGATCGCGGCGGCCACCTGGAGCCGGGCCATGTTCGCGCCGACAATGCGCTGGCTGGAACCCGCCCGGACCGACGGTGTCGGCGCGGGTGCGGGCACACCGCGCGAAGGCACAAGCTGGACCGGCCTACTGCTGGGCGCGGCGCTGGCCCTCCTGGTGCTGATGACCCCGGCGGGCGCGGGCGTCTTCGTCGTGCTGATCGCCGGCGGGCTGGGCGCGTTTGCCGTCGGCTGGATCGCCCTACGCCAGATCGGCGGCTACACCGGCGATGTGCTGGGCGCGGGCCAGCAGATCGCGGAGACCGCTGCGCTGGTGGCCGCATGCGCCGTCATTCCCCACGTAACACTCCTGGAACATACCGTATGAGTGAACGCACACGCTGGTGGTGGATCCGCCACGCACCGGTCCGCTCGACCGGCGGCCGCATCTACGGCAACACGGACCCCGTCGCTGACACGGAGGATCCGCCAACCTACCAGGCGCTCGCCCGTTTCCTGCCGAAGGACGCCTTGCTGGTGACGTCGCACCTGCAGCGCACCCACCAGACCGCGAACGCGATCCGCGACGCCGGGCTGGTCTTGCCCGAGCCCCTCATGGAAGAGGACCTCGCCGAACAGAATTTCGGCGACTGGCAGGGCCGGAGGCGCGAGGAGGTCTATGGCGAACTGGACCCCAGGCACATGTTCTGGCTGGCCCCGGCGCACACCCCGGCCCCTGGCGGGGAGAGCTTCGCCGACCTGATGGTGCGCGTCGCCGCAGTCATCGACCGGCTGACCGAAGCGCACACCGGGCGCGACATTATCGCCGTAACCCATGGCGGCACCATCCGCGCGGCCATCGGGCATGCGCTGAGCCTCGACCCGGAAGCCGCGCTCACCTGCCAGATTGATAACTGCTCGGTCACCCGGATTGACCGGTTCGGCCCCACCCCCAGCCATCCCGATGGGGCCTGGGCGATCTTCCACATGAACCAGATCCCCACCTTGGACTCCAAGCTGGCCCCCGATCACACGGCTATGCTAGCTATGGTCCAGCGCTGAAACAGGGAAGTCCGGTGCGCGATCGCCCGATCGCAAGACCGGCGCTGCCCCCGCAACTGTAACGGCGAGGCCGTGCGCAAGATCCCACTGGCGAAGCGATCCGCCGGGAAGGGTGCGCGAGGCCGGCGACCCGGAGCCAGGAGACCTCTTCGGCGCACACTGTCGCGCAACCGCTTCTCGGGAGGAGGAACGGCGCCTTGGATACGCAAGGTTCGAGCTCGAACGATAACACCCGTTCCGCGCAGCTTCTGCCCGGGCTGACCCTTGTGCTGGGCGGCACCCGCTCCGGCAAGAGCATGCACGCTGAGGCGCTGGTAGCGGCCCATATCGAGGCAAGCCGCCAGCACCGCCGTGCCACCTATATCGCGACCGCCGAGGCGGGCGACGGCGAGATGGCCCAACGCATCGCCGAACATCGCGCGCGGCGCGGCGACCAGTGGCACACCGTGGAGGCTCTGCTCGCGCTGGGCGATGCGGTGATGGATACCACTGAACGCGGTCCGGTCCTGATCGACTGCCTGACCCTGTGGCTGTCCAACGTGATGCATGCGGGTCTCGACATTGACGCCGAGACCGCGCGCCTGCGCGATGCCTTCGAGCATGCACGGTCCCCCGTGGTCTGCGTGTCCAACGAGGTGGGGCTAGGGATCGTCCCAGAAACTAAGCTTGGTCGCGAGTTCCGCGACGCCGCCGGGCGGCTCAACCAGCAGATCGCGGCCCAGGCGGACCGGGTCGATTTCGTCGCCGCCGGCCTGCCGATCACCCTGAAGGATGAGACCGCATGAACCGCATTCCGGCCACGGTCGTCACCGGCTTTTTGGGCGCGGGCAAGACCAGCCTGATCCGCCACCTCCTAGAGAACGCGGGAGGACGGCGTATCGCGCTCGTCATCAACGAGTTCGGCGATCTGGGCATCGATCGCGGCATCGTCGAGGGCTGCGCCATCCCCGGCTGCGAGGACGAAGACATCGTCGAACTCGCCAACGGCTGTATCTGCTGCACCGTGGCCGACGATTTCCTGCCGACAATCACGGCGCTTCTGGATCGCCCGAACCCGCCCGACCACATCGTCATCGAGACCTCCGGCCTCGCACTGCCCAAGCCGCTAGTGAAGGCCTTCGCCTGGCCCGAGGTGCGTGCACGCACCACTGTCGATGGCGTGATCACCGTGATCGATGCAGCCGCCGTTGTCGACGGGCGTTTCGCGGACGACCCCGACGCGGTCGCCACCGCGCAAGCCGAGGACCCATCGCTGGATCACGACAATCCGCTAGAAGAGCTGTTCGTCGATCAGGTGGCCTGCGCCGACCTAATCGTCGTGAACAAGGCCGATCTGGTGAACGGCGATGCGGGCCTGGTGGACGCCGCGCTCGCGCCTCACCGCCGTCCGGGCGTGAAGTCCATCGCCACATCGCACGGGCGCCTTGACCCGGCGGTGCTGCTGGGCCTCGACGCGTGTGCCGAGGACGATCTCGACACGCGGTCTAGCCACCACGATGGCGAAGACGGCCATGATCATGACGACTTTGACAGCTTCGTCGTCTCGCTCGGACCCATCGCCGATCCCGACGCACTGGAAGCGCGATTGGCGGACGCCGTTCGCAGTCATGACATATTCCGTATCAAGGGCTTCATCCATGTACCAGGCAAGCCGCGCCGCCTCGTGATCCAGGGGGTCGGCACCCGCTTCCAACGCTACTTCGACCGCGACTGGGCCGAGGGCGAAACGGTCGGCACTGAACTGGTGGTGATCGGCCGCGCCGGTATGGACCGCAGCGCTATCGAGATTGCGATTTCAAGCGCAGGGAGTGCCGCCAACCCTCTCACTTAGGGAGAGGCTGGTGAGCGAAGCGAACCGGGTGAGGATTTACGACATAGACAGGTTGCCTCGGTGGGGACTTACCCCCTCGCCCCAAACCCCTCTCCCCATGGGAGAGGGGCTTCCGGGTCTGATCTGATGCACCTGCTTGCCGCAGCGCCGGGCGCGGTGGATGACGGCTCCGAGGCCATCGATCTGGGCCAGACGCCGGGCGATATCGTGGTGCTGACCTCCGCCGACACCGAGATCGCCGCGCTGTCCGCCGTTCACGGCGCCCGCAGCGATGCCGACCCGAACACGCCAAGCCTTCGCCTCGCGAACACGCTGAGGCTCGGCCACAACATGTCCGTCGATCTGTATGTCGAGACGGTCGTGCAGCATGCGAAGCTTGTCGTCTGTCGGCTGCTGGGGGGACGCGGCTACTGGACCTACGGCGTCGATGAGATCGCGGCGGCCTGCCGCGCGGCGAATATCCCGGTCGCCTTCCTGCCGGGCGACGACCAGCCCGATGCGGAACTCGCGAGCCTGTCCACGCTACCCGCCGGTGCCAGCCATCGCCTCTGGCAGTACCTCGTGCATGGCGGTATCGCCAACGCCGATCAGTTCCTCGCATTCGCCGCCAACACCATTGGCCACACCACGGAATGGCGCGAGCCGGCACCGCTGATGCGCGCCGGGCTTTACTGGACGGGCCGAGGTGAAATCACGCGTGACGCGTTACAGGCGCTCTGGATCGCTGACGCACCCGTCGCCGGGATCGTGTTCTATAGGGCACTGATGCAGGCCGCGAACCTCGCGCCGGTCGATGCGCTGATTCACGCTCTTCGGGAGAAAGGCCTGAATCCACTGCCGGTTTATGCGGCGAGCTTGAAAGATCCCGGTCGCCTCCGAGATCGTCTCCGCGGCCTTCGATGCAGCGCCCCCGGACGTCATCCTCAACACCACCGGCTTTGCCCTGTCCGCCCCCGGCGCAGAGACCGACCGAGGCCCGTTCGCCGCAACAGATGCCCCGGTGCTGCAGGTGGTCTGCGCCGGGTCGAACGCGGCGGCCTGGCGCGAGGGAGCAAACGGGCTGTCGGCGCGCGATATCGCCATGAACGTCGCGCTGCCCGAAGTGGACGGGCGCATCCTGTCCCGCGCGGTCTCCTTTAAAGGGAGCACCCGGCGCGACGAGGCCACCCAGACCGATGTGGTCGCCTATGAGCCGATACCCGACCGGATCGGTTTCGTCGCCGACCTCGCCTCCGCTTGGGCGAAGCTGCGCAGCACGCCGCCGAAAGAACGCCGCGTCGCACTGGTGCTCGCTAACTATCCAAACCGTGACGGGCGGATCGGCAACGGCGTCGGCCTCGACACCCCCGCCGGGGCGGTCCGGGCGCTGGAAGCCATGATTGAGGTAGGCTACCGGATCGAAAATCCTCCGAGAGACGGCGACGAGCTGGTGCGCCGCCTGCAGGCAGGACCGACGAATGCGGGCGTCCGTTTTCGTGAGGTTCCGGAAACCCTCGCGCTGCCGGACTATGAAATCTTCTTTGCCGCCTTGCCCGAAGCGGTGCGCATGGCGGTCACCGATCGCTGGGGCGCGCCTGAAACTGACCCGATGTTTCTGGCCGGCCACACCGACTGCGGTGCCTTCGCAATCCCCGCCTATCGCTGCGGCCATGCCGCCATCGCCCTGCAACCGGCGCGCGGCTACAACATCGATCCGGCAGCGAGCTATCACGATCCGGACCTGGTCCCGCCCCACAACTACCTCGCCTTTTATGCCTGGCTTCGCGAGAGCTTCCGTGCCAGCGCGGTTGTCCATTTCGGCAAGCATGGCAACCTTGAATGGTTGCCGGGTAAGGCGGTCGCCTTATCACGAGACTGCTTCCCGGAGGCCGCGCTGGGCCCGATACCAAATATCTACCCGTTCATCGTCAACGATCCCGGTGAGGGCACCCAGGCCAAGCGGCGCGCGAGCGCGGTGATCATTGATCACCTGACACCGCCGCTGGCGCGCGCTGAAACCTATGGCCCGCTGAAGGATCTGGAGGCACTAGTCGATGAGTATTACGAGGCCGCCAATGTCGATCCCCGGCGCCTCAAGGTGCTGGGCAAACAGATCGTCGAGCTGGTGCGTGCGACCGGGCTGGACAAGGATCTCGGCTTCGCCGCCGATGCCGACCCCAGCGAGGCCGACGCGCTGGCCCGCCTCGACGGCTATCTCTGCGAACTGAAGGAAATGCAGATCCGCGACGGGTTGCATATCTTCGGCCAATCGCCCGAGGGCAGATTGCGCACGGGGCTGCTAGCAGCGCTGGCCCGCCTGCCGCGCGGCGGCGGAAGCGGCGCGGACGCCTCGCTCACCCGGGCGCTGGCGGACGACCTAAGTCTTGATTTTGACCCCCTCGATTGCAGCTTCGCTGCACCGTGGAACGGCCCGCATCCGGACGCAATGTCCGGCACCACTCCATGGCGAAGCACGGGCGACACCGTCGAGCGCCTAGAAGAACTGGCTCATGCCCTGATCGATGGCACGCGTGAGCCACATCCGGACTGGACGCGCACTATGGCCGTCCTCGACGGAATCAAATCCGCCCTCGCACCCGCTGTCGATGCCTCGGGCGGCGCGGAACTTGAGGGCCTACTAACTGGCCTCGACGGCCGCTTCGTCCGACCCGGCCCGTCCGGCGCGCCGACACGCGGTCGTCCCGATGTGCTGCCCACGGGCCGGAACTTCTACTCGGTCGATACCCGCACCGTGCCGACACCCGCGGCGTGGGAGCTGGGGTGGAAATCCGCCCAGCTTCTTGTCGAGACCCACGCCCAGGAACATGGCGACTGGCCGCGCGTCATCGCGCTGTCTGCCTGGGGCACCAGCAATATGCGCACGGGCGGTGACGACATCGCCCAGGCGCTAGCCCTGATCGGTGCGCGCCCGACCTGGGATTCGGCCTCTCGCCGGGTGACTGGCTTCGAGGTCTTGCCCGTTTCAGTCCTCGACCGGCCGCGTGTCGATGTCACCCTGCGTGTATCCGGCTTCTTCCGGGATGCGTTTCCCGGTCTGATCGACCTGTTCGACAGCGCCGTGGCGGCGATCGCCGGAATCGGGGATGAACCCGCGCGCGACAACCCGCTTGCCGCCCGCGTCACGGCCGAGGTGCAGGCCGCTGTTGCTGCGGGAACACCCGAGCCCAACGCATTCCGGCAAGCCAGTTACCGGGTGTTCGGCTCAAAACCGGGGGCCTACGGCGCCGGATTGCAGGCCCTTATCGACGAACGCGGCTGGACCCATGCCGACGACCTAGCGCGCGCCTATATCGCCTGGGGTGGCTGGGCGTACGGGTCCGGCGCCGGCAGCGGAAAAACGGGCACGTACGGCGTACCTGCCCAAAAAACCTTCGCCGCGCGCCTTTCGGGCGTGGAAGCGGTGGTCCACAATCAGGACAATCGCGAGCACGACCTGCTGGACAGCGACGATTACTATCAGTTTGAGGGAGGTCTGACCGCTGCGGTGCGGATGGAATCAGGATCGCAACCGAAGATCTACCACAACGACCATTCCCGTCCCTTTGCGCCAAAAACACATACGCTAGAGCAGGAAATTTCCCGCATCGTACGTGTACGTGTGACTAACCCCAAATGGATCGAAGGCGTCATGCGCCACGGGTACAAGGGTGCGTTCGAGATGGCGGCGACGGTCGATTACCTGTTTGCCTTTGCCGCCACTACCGGTTCGGTGCGCGATGACCAGTTCGATGCCGTCCATGCCGCATTTCTGGAGGACGACGACGTCCGCGCGTTCCTGGACACTCACAACCCGGCCGCACTCGCCGAAATGGCCGCCCGGTTTCTGGAAGCCATCGACCGGGGCCTCTGGCAGGCCCGGTCGAACTCGGCCTATGCTCGGCTCCGTGAACTGGCCGGTCTATCTCTGGAGTACACCGCGTGAACGACACGCCCACCCCCTCAAACGAAGACGACGCCCGCTGGGCGGAGAAGAAGCGCAAGCAGAAGGCCGCTCGCGACCGCATGCTGGCCAACAAGACCCGAGAAAAGGGCCTTCTGATGGTCCACACTGGCAAGGGCAAGGGAAAAACCACCGCCGCGATGGGCCTTGCGATGCGTGCTATCGGCAACGGCATGAAGGTCGGCATCGTGCAGTTCGTGAAGGGCAAGTGGGAAACCGGCGAACGCCAGGTGCTGGAAGCTTTTCCCGACCAGGTGGAGATCCGTGTCATGGGCGAAGGCTTTTCCTGGGATTCCCAGGACCGCCAGCGCGATATCGCCGCGGCGAACGCTGCGTGGGAAATGGCGAAAGAGATGATCGCCGATCCCCAATTCGGCCTAGTCGTGCTGGACGAACTCAACATCCCACTGCGATACGACCACCTCGACATCAATGAGGTCGTTGCCGGGCTGAAAGCTAAGCCCGAGAGGCTGCACGTTTTGGTCACCGGGCGCAACGCCAAGGACGAGCTGATCGAAGCCGCCGACATGGTTACCGACATGACGATGGTGAAGCATCACTTTCGCGACGACGTGAAGGCGCAGAAAGGTATCGAGTTCTGAGCGCGGTACCGTCCCCATGACCTCAGCCATCATGTTTCAGGGGACCGGCTCCGACGTCGGCAAATCGCTGATCGTCGCCGGGCTGTGCCGCTTGTTCACCCGGCAGGGGCTGACGGTGCGGCCCTTCAAGCCGCAGAACATGTCCAACAATGCCGCGCCGGCAATCGGGCCGGGCGGAAAATACGGCGAGATCGGCCGGGCCCAGGCGCTGCAGGCCCGCGCGGCAAACACCGTACCCGTCACCGACATGAACCCGGTCCTTCTGAAACCCCAAAGCGAGATCGGCGCACAGGTCGTCGTGGACGGTATCGTCACCGGCAACGCGGATGCACACGCCTATCACGCGATGAAGCCAGGCCTTCTCGCCCCAGTGCGCGCGGCGTTCGGGCGCCTTTCGTCCGAGGCCGATCTCGTCCTAATCGAGGGCGCGGGCAGCCCGGCCGAGGTCAACCTACGCGAAGGCGACATCGCCAACATGGGCTTCGCGGAAGCTGCTGATATTCCCGTGGCCCTGATCGGCGATATCGAGCGCGGCGGCGTTATCGCCGCACTGGTCGGCACCTGGACGCTGCTTTCGCCTGGCGAGCGGGCGCGGCTGAGGGGCTACATCGTCAACCGGTTCCGGGGGGATCCGTCCCTATTCGACGACGCCCTGCCGATCATCGCGGACCACACGGGCCTGCCGTCGCTGGGCATCGTGCCGTGGTTCGAGGGCGCCCGCGCCCTACCCGCGGAAGACACAGCCTCTCTCGAAGGTCGATACAGCACCGTCAGCTGGTCCGCAGCGCGCATACGCGTGGCCGTGCCAAAACTACCGCGCATCGCCAATTTCGACGACCTGGATCCGCTCGCCGCCGAACCCGATGTCGCGCTGCGTCTGGTGTTGCCCGGCGAGAGCTTCCCCGCGGACGCCAACCTCATCCTGCTCGCCGGCTCGAAATCGACCCGCGCCGATCTCGATGAACTCCGCCGCCTCGGCTGGGCCGACGCCATCCGAAATGCCGCCACGCAGGGCGTACACGTCATCGGACTATGCGGCGGTTACCAGATGCTAGGTAGACGCGTGGCCGATCCAACCGGGATCGAGGGAAGCCCCGGCGAGACGCCGGGTCTACATCTGCTGGATATCGAGACCAACATCGAAGGTGCCAAATGCCTGACCCCCGTGCAGGGAGTTGCTGCCAACGGACAGTCGGTACACGGATTCGAGATGCATATGGGGCGCACGACGGGACCGGACACCGAGCGGGCCTTCGCGAGGCTGGAAGACGGACGGCCCGATGGCGCCATGGACGTCACCGGCCGGATCGCCGGCACTTACCTGCACGGATTGTTCGCGGCGGATGATTTCCGCCACGCCTACGTCCACCAGATCGACAACCGGGTTTCCGCCACAATCCGGTGGAACGATCATGTCGAACTTGCGTTGGACCGATTGGCCGACCATGTGGAAGCACATATAGATACCGTACAACTCCTCAACATCGCGCGCGAAAACGGGCGGGAGTGACGTGATACAGGATAGTCGGATGCATCGTTTCTGGGCCATGACCGCAGCCGCGCTGACCCTTGCCCTTTCGGTCAGCACTAAGGCGCAGGCTACCGCAATACATGGCGACGTTCCTAAATAACCGGACCCCGCCGCAAAATACCTGATCTATCCGCACGGGCCCCGGCCCGAGACTCACTCGCTGAGCGAACCGCATTCCACCCGCGGCCTGTTCGAATACGACAAGACCCTCAATGCGCTAGCCGGCGCCGGATTCGAGGTCATTTCCGAGCTCCGCAAGGAAAAGACCAATCCGCGCCGCTATGAGCGCGAACGCGTCTTGAAGGAGGTTGAGACCATGGTCACGCGCGGCATGTCGGCATCGAATATCACCGTTGTCGGTTACTCCAAGGGCGGGCAGATCGCATTTCCAGCCGACAGCTTCATCCCGTAAACCGATCTCAACATTGTTTCGGTGGCCGGCAGAGATAAGGCATCGGTGCGTCTCAATTACGACCGGTTCCTCTCGAACGATGCCGCCCGGCTGCAGGGCAGCATATTTTCGATCTTCGACAAGGCGGATAAACTCGCCGACACCAGTCGCAAAGCCGCCGAAAAAGCGCCAAAGCTGAAGTTTGAAGAAGTCGTTATCGAAGTTGGCTCCGACACGGGACGTTCTATGCGACGGACAGGGTCTGGATCGACCTGATCGCCACGAGGGCAAACCCGCAGCCTGAAAACAACGTCTAAACGCGGCCGCCTGCTAGGAAAAGGCTCGCGATCAGGGCAACAATCAAAGCTTCCATCAGGCACGCGACCACGAAGACGTATAACGCACGGCGAATATCCGGCGGACCGATCCGGGCCGGGAATTCCCCACCGACCCAGGGTTCATCCACCACGGCGCCGTGATAGCTGCGCGGTCCGGCCAGGGCCACGCGGAGCGCACCCGCCATCGCCGCTTCGGGCCAGCCGGCATTGGGGGAACGATGCTTGCCGCTGTCGCGCGCCATCACCCGGAACGACGCGCCCGGGCGGCCACCGGGCACGAAGACGCTGGCTACCACGATCAGCACCGCCGCGACGCGCGCAGGGATAAAGTTCATGACATCGTCGAGCCGGGCGGCTGTTCGCCCGAAGGCCGCGTGGCGCTCCGTGCGGTAGCCGATCATCGAATCCATCGTGTTGACTGCCTTGTAGGCTGCGAGCCCCGGCAGACCGAGAATCAGGTACCAGAACACCGGCGCCACCACGCCGTCGCAAAAACTCTCCGCCAGGCTCTCGATCCCGGCACGCGCGACCCCGTGCCGGTCCAACTCCTCGGGGTCGCGGCCGACAATCTGGGCAACCGCCGCGCGCCCGCCGGACAGGCCTTCGCGTTCCAGCCCACGCGCCACGGCGCGCACATGATCAAACAGGCTGCGTTGCGCCACCAGCAGCGTGACCGCCAGCACCTCGATCACCCAGCCATGAAGGACCATGTTTGCCAAACGGTGCAGGCCCCAGCCCGCGCAGGCTGCGAGCCCCACCACGAGTAGCGTCACGAGAAGCCCGCGCACCAGCCGCGCACCCTGGCTACGCCGTTCCCGGTTCAGGCGGCGGTCGAACCAACCCGTGAGCCCGCCGATCATCGCCACCGGATGCGGTAAAACCCGAAAAACAATGCCGAATTCACCGAACAGCGCATCGAGCACGAGGGCGAGAAAAAGAATAATCGAGGGCGAAACCCCGGCGCTGTCCAGACTGAAAAGCATGGCGGCATCCTGCGAGCGGCCGGCGCGCCGCGTCAATCGACCTGACTTTATATGAACCCCGCGGGCGCCCTTGGCCGGGCGGTGCAGGCATGGTCTATTGCTGCCCATAGGAGACAGACATGTCCGAAGATTTTGCCATAATGGTGTGCGGCCACGGCAGCCGCGACGAAGGCGCCGTAAACGAATTCGGTGCCGTTGCCGATGCCCTGCGCGCACGGTTTTCCGACCGCGATGTCGAGCACGGATTCCTTGAATTCGCGACACCCATCATCCGCGACGGGCTCGACAAGCTGGTCGCGCGCGGCGCGACGCGCATACTCGCCCTGCCAGGCATGCTGTTCGCCGCCGGCCACGCAAAGAACGACATCCCCTCCGTCCTCAACACCTATGCCTCACAGCACGAGGGCGTCGAAATAATCTACGGCCGCGAGCTGGGCATCGACCTGAAGATGATCCGCGCCGCGGGCGAACGGGTCGAGGAGGCATTGGCGCGCGCGGATGCAGACCACGGACATGTCCCGCGGCACGAGACCATGCTGGTCACGGTCGGGCGCGGCGCGTCGGACCCGGACGCCAACTCCAACGTGGCCAAGGTCTCGCGCATGTTGTGGGAAGGCCTCGGTCTCGGCTGGGGCGAGACGGTCTATTCCGGCGTGACCTTTCCGCTGGTGAAACCAGGGCTGGAGCACGCGGTCAAGCTGGGCTACCGGCGCATCGTCGTGTTCCCGTATTTCCTGTTTACCGGAATCCTGGTGAACCGCATCTACGACCACGCCGACATGGTGGCCGCCGAACACCCGGACATCCAGTTCATCAAGGCGCCCTATCTGAACGATCACCCGCTGGTGCTGGAGACCTTTGCCGACCGGCTAGAGGAAATCCTCAACGGTGCGAACCTAATGAATTGCCAGATGTGCAAGTATCGCGAACAGGTACTGGGCTTCGAGACGGAGGTCGGCCTGCCGCAGGAAAGCCACCACCACCATGTGGAGGGGATCGGCACCGGTGATGCCGGGCACCATCAACACCATGGGCATGACCACGGTCACAGTCACGGGCATGACCATCATCACGGCCATAGCCACCAACCCTATCCGTATGCCGATCACCCGCTCGGACCGAAGTCGCTCTCGGGCGGAGATGACTGAGCCGAACCCGTCGCACCTAACATGTCCGACGGCACCTTCGACTACGTCCGTGACCCGCAGGCGATCTACACCGCATCCTTCGCGGCTATCCGCGAGAGCTGCGATGTCTCGAGCCTGCCCGGCGCGATGCAAGGCATCGCGCTGCGTATCGCTCATGCCGCCGGCGATAGCGCCGCGATTGCCGATCTGGACTGGTCCGACGGCGCAGCCGAAGCCGGGATCGCGGCCCTGAACGCGGGTGCACCGGTGCTGGCCGATGCCCGCATGGTGGCGGAGGGAGTGATCCGGTCCGCACTGCCCGCGAACAACCGCGTGATCTGCACACTCGGCCTCGGCAGCGTCGCCGGAAACGCCGCGCGTGGCGGAACCACACGCTCCGCGGCAGCTGTCGAGCTCTGGCCTGAATTCCTGTCCGGTGCTGTTGTTGCCATCGGCAATGCGCCCACGGCCCTGTTCCGACTCCTCCAGGGGCTGGCCGCCGGGTGGCCGAAGCCCGCGCTGATCGTCGGCATGCCGGTCGGCTATATCGGCGCGGCGGAATCCAAATCGGCCCTGTCCGGCTTAGCGCCCGCCCCCTTCATCGCGCTCACCGGCCAGCGTGGCGGTAGCGCCATCGCCGCCGCCACGGTCAACGCGCTGTCCAGGGCGGCGTCATGACCGGCTGGCTGCATGTGGTCGGGATCGGCGCCGAGGGTCTCGAAGGGCTGACCGCGACCTCGCGCGCGCTGATCGGCAACGCCGATCTGCTGGTCGGCGGCGCGCGTCATCTGAACATGGCGGCCGACACGACTGCACGAAAGGTCCAGTGGGAATTTCCCCTCGACAACATTGTCTCCGAGATTTCCGCGGCCCGGAACAAATGCGTCGTGGTGCTGGCGACGGGCGATCCCATGTCCTTCGGCATCGGCTCAACCCTCGCCCGCCATTTTGAACCTGAAGACATGACGATCCTGCCCGCGCCCGGTGCGTTTAGCCTAGCCGCCGCGCGTCTCGGCTGGCCGCTGCACGGCTGCACCTGCCTGACCCTGCACGGCCGCCCGCTGGAATTGCTAAACGCCCACATCTTGCCGGGCCGCCACCTGCTGATTCTGAGCCATGACGGGCGTACCCCGGAACGGGTCGCGGCCACGCTGACCGCCGCTGGGTTCGGACCGAGCCGCATCACGGCGCTGGAAAACATGGGTACGCCGGACGAGGCACGGCATTCAGGGACAGCCGATGGCTGGACTGCAAAGCACATCGCCGACCTCAACACCGTAGCTGTCGAGTGCCGCCCGAGGCCCGACGCCCGCTACTTCCCCCTCGCCGCCGGACTGCCGGATGACGCCTTCATCCATGATGGCCAGATGACCAAGCGTGTGGTGCGCGCCGCCACCATCGCCGCGCTTGCCCCCCGGCCAGGCGCGTATCTCTGGGATCTGGGCGCGGGCTGCGGCTCCGTCGCCATCGAGTGGCTGCGCGCCGCCCAGGATGTGGAGGGCCAGGGTGCCCGCGCAACGGCCGTAGAGCGTGAAGCCGAGCGCTGCGCCATGATCGCCACCAATGCGAGCCGCCTCGGCACGCCGTTCCTCGACATCGTGACGGCAGAGAATGCCCGCGCGATCGGCGAACTGGACGATCCGGACGCGGTCTTCCTCGGCGGCGGCCTGTCGGAAGACCTCCTCGCGGCTGTCTCGGCGCGTCTCAAGCCGGGTGGGCGGCTCGCCGCTAATGCCGTCACCATCGAAGGTGAACAGGTCCTGCTGGCAGCCCATGCCGAATATGGCGGCGAGTTGACCCGTATTGCGGTCAGTCATGCCGAGCCTGTTGGCGTACGCACCGGCTGGCGGCCGGCCATGCCCGTGACCCAGTGGAGCACGATCCGAACATGACCGACGCACACACAAAAGGAACCGCCATCGGCATCGGCGTCGGGCCAGGCGACCCAGAGCTCATGACCCTGAAAGGTGCGCGCATCCTTGCCGGCGTGAAGGTCATCGCCTACCCCGCACCGGAGACCGACGACAGCCTCGCGCGCCGGATCGCCGCACCGCACCTGCCCGATGACGCGGAGGAAATCGTCATCCGCATGCCGCTCTCGGTGGACCGGTTTCCAGTCGAGAGTGTGTACGACCGCGCGGCGGAGCAGATTAGTGCTCATCTCGACGCGGGCCGCGACGTCGCCATCCTGTGCGAGGGCGACCCGTTCTTCTATGGCTCCTTCATGTACCTGTACGCACGGCTGGCCGAGGACTGGCCGGTCGAGGTGGTGCCCGGTGTGTCGTCGCTCACCGCCTGCGCGGCCGTATCCCGCAAGGCGCTAGCCGCCCAGAGCGACGTACTCACCGTACTTCCAGGGGTCCTACCCGACGAAGAACTCCGCGCCCGGCTGGAGGCCAGCGACGCCGCGGCGATCATCAAGGTCGGCCGCCACCTGCCGCGCATCACGGCGCTTTTGTCGGAGATGGGTCTGGACGACCGGGCCGAATATATCGAGTACGCGACCATGGACGGCGAACGCCATACCCCGCTGTCCGCGCTGGACGAAGCCCATGCACCCTACTTCTCCATGATCCTGATACATCGCCGGGGGGCGGCATGGGCCTAGCGTCGAACCCGGTACTGCTGGCTCTGACGGCAGACGGCGCACAGCTCGCCGCCCGCATCCGTAACGAACTCGGTGCGGGTAAGGTGCATGGTCTTGCCGGACGTACATCCGACTGCGACGAGACCTTCACTGAGACGGACACGCATCTGCGCGGCCTGTTCCGAGACGGCCGCCCGGTCATCGGCATCTGCGCGACAGGCATCCTGATCCGCACCCTGGCGCAGGAACTGTCGGACAAGCGGACCGAACCGCCTGTGATCGCTGTTTCACCGGACGGGGCATCTATCGTCCCGCTTCTTGGCGGGCATCACGGCGCGAACAAACTCGCCGGGCGCATCGCGAAGATTACCGGCGGCACGGCGGCGATCACAACGGCGGGCGAGACCCGGTTCGGCATCGCCCTGGACGAGCCGCCGCCGGGATGGACCGTCGGCAATCCCGATGCGGCAAAGTCGGTGATGGCGGCCCTTCTGGACGGGGCCGCGCCGTGTCTGGTGATCGAGGCCGGCTCGGCGGATTGGCTGAATGATTTGCCGCTAGACGCAGACGGCCAATGGATGGTCCGCGTCACCGACCATGCCATAGAGGCGAATCCGCGCGAACTGCTTCTGCACCCGCCGACACTCGCCGTCGGGGTGGGCTGCGAGCGCGGCTGTAGCAAAGCCGAGCTACACGAACTGGTCGCGCGCACCATTTCCGACGCCGGTCTTGCCCCCGAATCCGTCACGGCAGTCGTCTCCATCGACGTGAAAGTGGACGAGCCGGCAGTCCACGACATCGCCCAGCACTGGGGCGTGCCAGCCCGGTTTTTCACGGCTGAACAGCTGGAATGGGAGACACCCCGACTGGCGAACCCCTCCGCCATCGTCTTCCGCGAGGTCGGCGCGCACGGCGTTGCGGAGGCCGCTGCCCTGGCCGCCGCCGGCCCTGAAGGTGTTCTCATTGTCCCCAAGCAGAAATCGGCGCGGGCGACCTGCGCCGTTGCACGGGCCCCAAACATCGACCCGCAGGCTGTCGGCATGGCGCGTGGCCACCTGTCGATTGTGGGCACCGGACCCGGTGACCAAGCACACCGAATTCCCGCCACCGACGCTGCCGTCGCCGCGGCATCAGACCTCGTCGGGTACGGGCTCTATCTCGACCTTCTCGGTCCTGCCGCAACCGGCAAGACCCGCCACGACTTCAACCTGGGCGCAGAAGAGGATCGCTGCCGCCATGCGCTCGATCTCGCCGCCGAGGGCCGTAACGTTGCACTGGTCTCGTCCGGCGATCCCGGTGTGTTCGCCATGGCTGCACTGGTCTTCGAACTCCTCGATCGCGCGGACGACCCGCGATGGCAACGCATCGCAATAGACGTGCACCCGGGTGTTTCGGCCATGCAACTCGCCGCGGCACGCGCCGGTGCGCCGCTGGGCCATGACTTCTGCGCGATTTCCCTGTCGGACCTGCTGACCCCACGTGAGACCATCGATAAGCGGCTGCGGGCTGTCGCCGAGGCGGACTTCGTCGTCGCGCTCTACAACCCCGCAAGCAAGATCCGCCGCCGTCAGATCGAGACAGCGCGCGACATGCTGCTACGTCACCGCCCGGCGGATACGCCCGTTGTCGTAGCCCGCAACCTGGCGCGCGAAAGCGAGAGCATAGAGATCGTCGCCCTGGCGGATTTGCGCGTCGAGACCATCGACATGCTGACGGTCCTGATTATCGGGAATGCCCAGTCCCGTGCGCTGATGCATGACGGGCGCGCCTGGACCTACACACCGCGCGGTTACGAGAAGAAGCGGTCCGGCCGGAACGCGGTATAGTCGCTAGATACTTTTGCACCGGTCCACCTGAGGCACAATGAAGTGGACGTTGAAGCGGGCCTTGACAATCTCCACCGCGACCGGATCAGACAGATATGCCTTCGCGCCGCTCACGGTTTTCGACATCGCGGACCACGGTACAGCCAGACAGCGCCACCGCACACGGTGTCATCAGAAGAAAATATATTCCGTATTACCCGCGCTGGATGCGCCGATCGCATCCATATCTCACGACACCCTACCATCGTACCCGCACGAAGAGTAAGACGGTGCCATGACCGTCTATTTCATCGGCGCCGGCCCGGGCGCACCCGACCTGATCACCCTACGAGGGCGTGACGTGATAGCGCGCTGTTCCGTATGCCTCTACGCGGGCTCGCTCGTTCCCGAAGAAGTGCTCGCCCACGCCCCGGCGGATGCGAACATCGTCGACACCGCGCCACTTCATCTGGATCAGATCATGGGGCACATGACCGCCGCGCACGCGCTGGGCCAGGACGTGGCGCGGGTCCATTCGGGTGACCCGTCACTGTATGGCGCGATCGGAGAACAGATGCGCCGCCTCGACTTGCTCGAGATTCCATATGAGATCGTGCCGGGCGTACCCGCCTTCGCCGCCGCATCCGCCGCGCTGAAGCGGGAGTTCACCCTGCCAGGCATCAGCCAAACGGTGATCCTAACCCGCACCTCGGTGCGTGCGTCCGACATGCCGCCAGGCGAGGAACTCGCCGAACTCGCTCGCGCAAAAGCAACGCTGGCGGTCCATCTTTCGGTTAACAACATGGCCCGGGTCGTGCGCGATCTGGTGCCCCATTATGGCGAAGACTGTCCGGTGGCTGTTGCCTACCGCGTGAGCTGGCCGGACGAACTGATCCTGCGCGGCACGCTGGCCGACATCCGGGACAAGGTGAAAGAGGCGGGCATCACCCGTACCGCGCTGATCCTCGTGGGTCCGGTTCTGGGCGATGCAGGAGCGTTCGAGGACAGCAAGCTTTATGACGCCACCCATCATCATGTCCTGCGACCGCGCAACCATGCGCGCGGACAGGACAGCCGCTAGCGCGCGCCGGCCTTCTCCAGGATGCGGAGAACTTCACGCGAGCGACCGTCACGCGCGATGTCCATCACAGTCCGGCCGGTGAAATCTGTACCGTCCAACGAAGCGCCGTTTTTCACGAGAATTCGGACAATCTCGGCGTGACCCTGACGGGCCGCCGCCATAAGCGGGGTCCGGCCGTCCCGGTTCTCCTGCCCAACAGGGGCAGCATGCTCGATCAGGAGTTCGACCACCTCCACATGGCCGTTTTCGGCCGCATGGTAGAGCGCACTATTTCCCACCTTATCGAGAGGTTCCGTTCGTGCACCCGCCTCCAGAATAAGGTCCAGCGATTCGTAGCTTCCCTGGATCGCCCCCCAGATCAGGGGCGTGCGCCCGTCTACGTCGGTGCGCGCCAGCGGGTGCTGGCGAACGATCAGCGCGCGCACCTCATCAACCTTGTTCTCATAGACCGCGACCAGCAGCGGGTCATCGCCGAACAAAGTGATCTGCGCGGCAGCCGTGTTTGCCCACAGGGCGACCAGCGCCAGGATAGTTATCGACAAGTGACGGAAAGTCTTCATCTCATCCGCCGTTCGGGCGCATCGTTCGAGGACTGATCTTGGAACAAATCCAAGAGCCATTTCACCGCCAAGTCAACGTTTTCCACCCTTTCCCCGGGCAAATCCGCAGGGCGCGACACCATCACCACCGGAATGCACCGCGCCCGCGCCGCTTCCAGCTTGGCATATGTCATGGCACCGCCCGATGCCTTGCAGACAACTACGTCGATTTCATGGCGCGCGAGGAGTTCCGCCTCTTCCGCCTCCGTGAACGGTCCGCGCGCGGCGACCACCCGGCAGTCGGGTAGTGGGAGGGGTTCGTCCGGCATATCGACGAGGCGCACGAGAAACCACATATCCGCGCAGGCGGCGAACGCATCGAGATCCCGGCGGCCCACCGTCAGAAACGCACGCCGTCCGAAGCGCGGCAAGACAGATGCCGCCTCGCCAAGGTTCGCGACCATGTGCCAATCGTCACCTACCACCGTTTCCCAGGGTGGGCGGTCCACCCGAAGCCGGGGGACACCGGCCTGTTCCGCCGCCTGGCATGCGTTGGCAGAGATTTGCGCGGCAAATGGATGGGTTGCGTCGATCAGCGCGTCGAAGCACTCAGCGGAGAGATAATCCGCCAGGGCCGCAACCCCGCCGAAGCCGCCGACCCGCACCTCGCCGGGCAGTTCCACCGGTGCCTCAGTCCGTCCCGCCAGCGAGGTCACCACCCGCAGCGCGGGGTAGCGCGCCGTCAGGGCTTCGGCCAGCGCCGAGGCCTCGGCGGTGCCGCCGAGGATCAGCACACTCGGAAAGTGCGCGACGCGATCAGACATCGGCATGGGCAAGAACCCGTCCATCACGGGTCACCACAAGGACATCGACATCCGAAGCCCCGGCTAGGGCAGCACGACACACTTCGCGCGCGGACCGCGCAATATCATGAGACAGCGCCGATTCCAGCCGCGCGGCCGCGGCAATCTGCAGAACCGCAGCTGCCGAGGAGGCCGCCCGCGCGGCTTCCACCTCGGCGGGTGCACCACCAGCCTTTTCCAGCCCGGCCGCCAGCGCCGAGATATCCACCGATGACCGGCTGGAGTGTAGATCCATCTCTCCCTCGGCCAGTTTCGATAACTTGCCGAACCCGCCCGCGACGGTCAGGCGCGGGAGCGGATGCGCGCGGACATATTTCAGCAACGCGCCCGCAAAGTCACCCATATCGATCAGGGCGCGCTCACCGAGCCCATGGAATTTCGCTACCGACGCCTCGGATGTCCGGCCTGTCGACCCGGCGATGTGGCCCACCCCTGTGGCCCGCGCCACATCGACGGCGCGATGGATCGAATGGACCCAGGACGCACAGGAATAGGGGATTACAACGCCGGTGGTGCCCAGCACGCTCAGCCCGCCAACAATCCCGAGGCGGGGATTGGCCGTCTTCGTCGCCAACTCCTCGCCGCCGGGGATGGCGACCGTCACACACACATCCGCCGGTACGCCGTATTCGCCCGCCACCTCGCGTAACGCGCCCTCGATCATTTCACGCGGACGGGGATTGATCGCGGGTTCTCCCGGCGGGACCGGCAGTCCCGGCAGGGTAACGGTGCCCACCCCTTCTCCGGCGGCGAAGCGCACGCCCGAGCCCGCCGGGCCCCATATAACCGTGCAACGGATGCGCGCACCGTGGGTCACATCGGGGTCGTCGCCCGCATCCTTAATGACCGCCGCCGTCGCGCTGTCACCGGCCAGGTCCTGCTCTGCGAGGGCAAAATCCGCCCGCAAACCGCGTGGCAGGCGGATCGTCACAGGATCGGGGAATCCCCCGCCCAGCAGAGCTTCGAACGCAGCTTTCGCTGCGGCCGTCGCGCACGCACCCGTCGTCCAGCCACGGCGCAAACCGGCGCCGCCGCGCTGGGTGATGGTGTCATGTTCGTCGCTCGTCTGCTGTGCGTCGGGCATAGTTCCATCTTGCCGGATCATGTTCTAGCTTCGAAACATGAATCTAGACGAACTCGCGCTGCCTGCTTTTGAGCCAGGATGGGTGTGGCTGGTCGGAGCCGGCCCCGGTGACTCGGCCCTGCTTACCGTCGCGGCCCTGCATGCGCTACGCAACGCCGACACCGTGGTGCACGACGCGCTGGTAGACATGCGCATCCTGTCACTGGCGGCACCCTGCGCAGAACTTATCTACGCTGGCAAGCGGGGCGGTAAGCCGTCTCCGAGGCAGCCGGACATCTCCGCCCGCCTCGTCGCCCTGGCGCGTGAGGGACGCAAGGTGTTACGCCTGAAGGGCGGCGACCCGTTCCTGTTCGGCCGCGGCGGTGAAGAGGCGCTGACCCTCGTCAATGCCGGGATTCCCTTCCGGGTGGTGCCCGGAATCACAGCGGCCATCGGCGGCATGGCCTATGCCGGAATCCCCATGACCCACCGCGCGACCGCGACCGCCGTCACCTTCGTGACCGGGCACAACCTATCGGGCCAGGTTCCGAGCGACCTGGACTGGCACGCACTGGCAAGAGGTGCACAGGTGCTAGTCTTCTATATGGCGCTCAAGCATATCGACGACATCGTCACGCGGCTCCTGTCAGGAGGATTGCCCGCCGATACGCCCGCGGCACTGATCGCAGACGCCACCACCGAGCGCCAGAACATCATCGAATGCCGCCTGTCGGACGCACCAGAAGCGGCGACTGCCGTGTCGCCCCCGGCCCTGTTCGTGGTGGGCGAGGTCGTGCGCCTGCGCGGCGGACTGGACTGGCTGGGCGCGCTGGACGGCAGAACCCTCGACCCTGATCCGCTCGGCCAGAATGGGGCCCGCGATGCCGGCTGACCGAAAGCAGACGGACAACCCCGACACGCCAAGGATACTGCCGCGCGGTATCACCGCTAGCCTGATCATGGCGTCGGCCATCGCCATTTTCGATTTCAACGCGTTGACCGGACGCGCACTCGACCTACCGGAGAAGATGACCGCCGCGATTATCGCGTTGGGCGTGATCGCCGGGCTTCTTCCAATATTCAGCGTGGTCTCGGCGCAGCGCCAGTTATGCGCCTCTGCTAGCACTGTTGTCGCCTGGCCCATGATGTTTGCCGGGATCATCGCCCTGCTGTCGCCATGATCCTGCCACCCGGCCTCATCCTCGCCGCGCCGTCCTCGGGCAGCGGCAAGACAGTGGTAACCCTGGCCCTGTTGCGCGCCCTGCGCGCGCGTGGCGTACGCGTAACCAGCGCCAAGGCGGGTCCGGACTATATCGATCCGACCTTCCACACCGCAGCCACTGGGCGCAGCGCCGCAAACCTCGACGGCTGGGCCATGCGGCCCGAAACGCTCGCACGCTATATCGCCGCCACGGCTGACGGTGCCGAACTGGTTCTGGTCGAGGGTGTGATGGGCCTGTTCGACGGCGCGAACCTGCCCGGCCGACCCGACGCAGGCTCGACCGCGGACTTGGCAGGCCTGACCGGCTGGCCGGTGGTCCTGATCATCGATGCTGCGAAACAGGCCGCCAGCGTCGCGGCGCTGGTCAGCGGCTTCGCGCGCCACCGGGACGACGTGAACGTCGCGGGTGTGATCTTCAACCGCGTGGGCAGCCAGAGCCATGCGCAAGTCCTCGACGATGCGCTCGCCAGCGCCTGTCCGACCATCACTCGGCTAGGTGCGGTGCCGCGCGACGCGCGCCTCGACCTGCCCGAACGCCATCTGGGTCTGGTCCAGGCAGGCGAACACCTGGCGCTGGAGAATTTTATCGACGGCGCGGCCGATATGCTGCGCGAGCACATCGATCTGGATGCGCTTACGGCGCTAGCGCGCGCACCCGCGCACATTGCCGATAGTGTCGATCCCGGCTGTGCGGTCGCGCCCTTGGGACAGCGTATCGCCGTCGCACGCGACGAAGCCTTCGCCTTCATCTACGATAGCCTGCTATCAGACTGGCGCGCGGCGGGCCGCGAGTTGTCCCTTTTTTCACCCCTAGCCGACGAGGCCCCCGCACCCGATGCGGACGCGGTCTATCTGCCCGGGGGCTATCCGGAGCTACACGGTGCAAGACTGGCGAACGCGGACAGGTTCCGCGCAGGTCTGCGTCACGCAGCGGCGCGCGGCGCGGCCATCTTTGGCGAATGCGGCGGCTACATGGTTCTCGGACGCGGCCTGACAGACGCGGTTGGCGCGCGGCACGAGATGACCGGTCTACTGCCTCTAGAGACAAGCTTCGCGGAACAACGCCTACACCTCGGCTACCGCGAGGTCTCGACCTGTACGCACTCGCCCCTCGGCCAGGCAGGCACGACCTTCCGGGGGCATGAGTTCCACTATGCGACCGTCACAGCCGAGGACAATGCCTCGCCCCTGTTCACGGCGCGTAACGCGCGCGGCGACGAGCTCGGCCCGGCCGGGATTTCGCTGGGACGCGTGGCCGGCTCCTTCATCCACCTTATCGATAGCCGAGCCACCGAGGAACCAACCACGTGACCGATAAGACCCGTTTCTGGGAAACCACACCTCTGGAAGAGATGACCGATGCCCAGTGGGAATCCCTGTGCGACGGTTGCGGACAGTGCTGCCTTTTCAAGCTGGAGGACGCGGACACCGGCGAATACGCGCTGACAGACGTGGCCTGCCGCTACCTCGATCATGACACCTGTAAATGTTCCGACTACGTTAATCGACGGCGGAACGTGCCGGATTGCGTGAAGGTCACACCCCGCAACATCCGCGAGCTGCGCTGGATGCCCGAGACCTGCGCCTACCGGCTGCTGGCCGAAGGCAGACCGTTATTCGAATGGCACCCGCTGGTGTCCGGCGATCCGGAGACAGTCCACACATCCGGCTCGTCGGTGCGCGGCAAGGCCGTTAACGAGGACACGGTCGATGACTTGGAGGACCACGTCGTCGCCGAACTAAACCGTCAGATCGAGGGCGGGATTCCGCCGCTCGGATTCCCTTACAGCTCCAGGCACCGCAAGTAGTGCACACACAGCGCCGGTGGGCTAAAACAGTCGCGATTTACTTTCGGAGAGTTCCATGACCGCCAACACCCAGCCCGCGGGCGTTTTCGCCGCCTCGCTGACGCCCATGACCGCCGACCTCGAGATCGATCTTGACCGCGCGGTGGCCCACAACAAATGGCTGCTGGCCAATGGCTGCGACGGCGTCGCGCCGCTGGGCACCACGGGTGAGGCCAACTCGCTGGGTATGAGCGAACGCTTCGAGCTGCTAGACGCGCTGGCCGACGCCGGGATCGCAGGTGCGCAGCTCATCGCGGGCACCGGCACCACGGCCATCCCCGATACGGTCGCGCTGACGAAGCACGCGCTGGGCAACGGCGCCGGCGCCGTGCTGATGCTGCCGCCCTTCTACTACAAGGGCCCCAGCGAAGACGGCCTGTTCGCCGCCTATTCGGAGGTGATCCAGCGCGTCGGTGACACGAAGCTGAAGATCTACCTCTATAATTTTCCACAGCAGGTCGGCTTCGAGTTGCCGTTGACGCTGATTGGCCGACTGATCGAGGCTTATCCCGACACCGTCGTCGGCTCGAAGGATTCGTCCGGCGACTGGCCGCGGATGGAACGCACGCTCATGGAGTTCCCCGGTTTTCGCCTGTTCCCGGGCTCGGAGGAGTTCCTACTCGCCGCGCTCCGTCTCGGCGGGGTGGGCTGCATCTCGGCCACCGTCAACATCAATTCACCCCAGGCCCAGGCGGTTTACACAAACTGGCAGGGTGACCAGGCCGATGAGCTGCAGGCTCACCTGACCGAGCTGCGAATGAGTTTCAAGGACCTACCGGCCATCCCGGTGATGAAGGCATATCTAGCGCGCGAGCACAACGATCCGGGCATGGCGAATGTCCGCCCGCCTTTCCTGCCCGCCAGCGAGGAGGCACTCGCAACGGCCAGCGACCGCCTGGCGGCTGCGAATTTCGAGCTCGCTGCCTAATCCAGTTTCACAGCCCCCTCGGGCTCAGGTTCGCCGGCAGGACGCCGACAATATGGTGCCGCGCCCGCAAGGTGAAACGGCGCAGTTACCTCACCGAGCACCGCCAGGAAGAGAGGCCCAGCGGCGGAATGTCCAGATCAGCCGCGACCCGACCGACGATCAGGTCGCTGGCAATCATGAACATCGTGCCGGTGAGACCCTTCGGGAGGGAAAACAGGGAAATACCAGGAACCCGGTTTCACACACGAAATTCTCATCCCGTGCCGCTCGGGGGAAGCCGGAATTGCAGGACGCTTCCTTGCAGAAACGGATCAATCAATCCTCCGCTACGTGTGCCGCCGACCGGCCACGCGAGAAATTGACCAGAGTAACCCCGCCGAACACCAGAACCACCGCAAACCATAGCCAGACGGAGGGGCGCTCACCAAAGAACAGCGCGCCCCAGCCGACGCCAGTGATGACAGTGATATAGCCAACCTGCGCCAGATAGACCGCGCCCGCGAGCGAAACCACCGTATAGAACAAAACGAAGGTCGCCACGGTGACCAGCCCGAACCCCACGATGACCGCATCTTCCGACCCGAATCCGTCCCAGATCGGGTGAAATGTTCCCGTTGCCATCGTCATCGCGAAGGTCGTTGCAGCCGCGACGTACATCGTCCCCATTGCCAGCGCGATATTGTTCGTCTTTGCGGGCCGCCCGGCCTCAGCGAAAACATTGCACGCCGCCCAGAGCGTGGGGGTGACAATGGCCAGCAAGGCGATCGGTAGCATTTCGGGTGAAGGAAGGCTTCCCCTCGGCAACACAAGAACGCCGACACCAGCCAGCCCCAGAAGAACACCGGCGGCCCGCATGAGCCGAAAATGCTCCATCCGCACCGACAGGGCGATGAGGTAGGTGATCAGCGGCGCGGTTACGATCAGGACCGACATAAGCCCGGCCGGCAAATCGCGCATCACAAAGGCCATGTTGGAATTGGGAAGAGCGATCCCTACCGAGCCCATCACGGCGTAGTAGCGCAGGTGCTTGCGGTCGAGTCCGATGGGAATTTTCCAAATCAGGCAGATTACAAGCAGTGTGGTTCCGGCGATGAAGGTCTGCCAAAATACCATGCCGATAGGCGGGACACCGTGTGTCACCGCATATTTCCCTGCCGACGGGGCAAGGCTCCACAGCCCACCAAGGATCACGAGCAGCGCAATGGGTAATAGCGGATGGGTCGCACGACCCTGTGGTGCAGCGGCGTTCATCGCTTACTCAATGGCTTTTAGGCTCTAGGGCGGCGGACCTGCGCTTGCCCAGGTTCACCAGCGCTACGCCCGCTCCGACGACGGCAACCGCAACCCAAAGCCAGACGGTCGTGCTTTCGCCGAACAACAGCACCCCCCATCCCACGCCGAACAGGGTCACCAGATATCCGACCTGGCCGAGATAGACCGCGCCAGCGCTTTCGACGATCTTGTAGAACATCAGGAATGCCACCGCCGAGGACAGCGCATAGCCGAATAGGATCAGTTCGCGTTGGCCCAACCCCTCCCAGACAGGGTGGAATGTCCCGTCGATCAGGGAGACGGCGAGCGCACCCAGCGCGGCAGCGAACATGGTCCCGGTAGCCAGCGCCACGTTGTCCGCGCCCTGCGGGCGTCCCCATTCGGAATAGATGTTCGCGGTGGCGTAGCCTGCGGGAACGACGAACGTCAACAAGGCGATTGAAAGAAGGTTCGGCGACGGCAGGCTGCCCTGCGGAAAGACCAGGAAACCCGCACCAATAAATCCCAGCAGGATGCCTGCGGCCCGCATCGGGGTTGACACGCTCAAGGCGGATGAGAACCGCGAAGACATAGGTCAGCAAAGGCGACATAAGGATCACCACCGACGCGAAGCCCACCGGGACATGACGGATCACGTACACCAGCGTCATATAGGATATGTCGACGCCGACCAGCCCGATCACCAGGTAATAGACAAAGGCGCTTCGGGTCAGCGGCAGGCGGATTCCGCGCATGGCGCAAACCGCCAGCAGCAGAAGACCCGCGATGAAGGACTGCCAGAACACCACGGCCCCGGGCGAGAGCCCGCCATTTACGAGTGCCTTCGAGAACGAGGGATTACCGCCCCAGAGCGCCCCCAGGCCGAGCAACATGACGAGCGGCAGCCAGCGAATGCTGCCGCCTGTGGCTGGCGTATCGCGCATATTCGAACCCTCCCTGGCCCGCAGCGTACAGGCTTGACCAGTCTTATCTTGTTACGGCCACCAAGCAAAGCAGTGCACGCCGGTCAGGCATGACCGCACGGCATGAAGCGACGTTTCACGGCCCGCGCCGGGCCGGTATGGTGGTCGTCTCACGCATCCTCCCACGCCGGATATTCCGAATGGTCCGTTCTGACGGCGGCGCCCGAAAAATCCCATATCCTATCCCTGGTCCGGACAAACGGTCATGAGCGCAACAGACGATCAGCCCAGCTGGCCGACGGGTGCGCCCAGCCGGCTTGTCATGACCCTGCTGCTGGGACTTCTGGTCTCCTTCGCGCCGATGACCATCGACCTCTACCTACCGGCAATGCCGGTGATGACTGCCGATCTGATGACCGATGCGGAGGCGATGCAGCTTACGCTGAGCGTCTATATGGTCGGCTTCGCGCTCTCCCAGACTTTCTTCGGTCCCTTCTCCGACCGGTTCGGGCGCAAGAAGACCATCCTGCTCGGGACAACCATCTATGTGGTTGCAAGCGTCGCCTGCGCGCTCGCCACCAATGTCGAAGAGCTCATCGTCTTCCGGCTGTTCCAGGCCATCGGCGCGGCGGCCGCCCCGGTGGTCGCACGCGCGGTCATCCGCGACATGTTCGCCCGAGAAGAGGCCGCGCGCATGTTCTCCGTCGTGATGTCGGTGACGGCCATCGCGCCGGTTGTCGCCCCGGTACTGGGCGGATTCATAGTGGAATGGCTCGACTGGCGTGCAAATTTCTGGGTGCTAACTGGCTTCGGTGCAACAGCCATGCTGCTGGTGATCTTCCTGCTACCGGAGACCAACCGCACGCCGGACCCATCGGCAACGCGGATGGGCCCGATGCTCACCAATTTCGCGACCATGCTCGCTAGCCGCACCTATGCCGGATACCTGCTGACGGTCATGGGCACGTTCGGCGGCCTGTTTGCCTATCTGATCGGCTCATCATTTGTTCTGGTGGATCAGCTCGGCATGAGTGAGCGCGAGTACGGCCTGTCCTTCGGCGGCGCATCCATCGGTTTCATGTCCGGCGCGATCGTCGGCAGCCGGATTGTTCGGAGGGTCGGTATCGAGCGCATGTGCCTGATCGGCACCGGGTTCACCGCATTCTCGGGCGCGCTGATCTTCGTCCTGATCTGGTCGGGTTTCGTGACGGTCTGGTCTGTGATCGTGCCGACGGTGATCTACTTCGCCGGGATGGGCCTATCCCAGCCCAATGTTCAGGCCGGCGCGATATCGCCCTTCCCGCGCATGGCCGGTGCCGCCGCTTCGCTGCTTGGCCTCGCTCAGTACATCTCGGCAGGCGCCTTCTCGATCATCGTCGGCGTCTTTGCCTTCGACCCGACGCATCTTCTGGCCACGGTCATGGGCTGTGCCGGTGTGTTCGCGTTCACGGTCTTCCTGCTGATGATCTGGATTCCCCGCCGCCGCGGGATACCGCCGGATCAAGGCTAGTTGATCTGATCCTGGATAAACCTCAGATCGAGCCTAGAGGGTTCACGCTCCGGCGTACGGCCCGGCGCCGGCCGGGATCCACGCATCGTCTCCCGCACCGATTCCGGGGGGTGTTCGGCCTCCGCAACACCCACATTTAGGGCAGGGGCCATGAAGGCCTTCCAGATCGCCGCGGGGAGCGATGACCCGGTCACCCCGTTCATCGGCGCGTTGCTGTCATTGCCGACCCATACGGCCACCACGATGTTTCGCCCGTAGCCGACGAACCAAGCATCGCGGAAATCCTGGCTGGTGCCCGTCTTTCCAGCGACCGGCACACCGAAGCCCGCTGCACGGCCCGTGCCCCAATCGACTACCGAGCGCAGCATATCGGTCATCTCACCCGCCGCTTCGGCGGACACCACACGCCGGGCGGAACGGGCAGTCCGGCGGTATAGCACATCGGCGCCCTGACGCACTTCCAACACACCGTAGGGCTCCACCGCATAGCCGCCATTGGCGAACACAGCATAGGCCGCCGCCATTTCCAGCGGCGTGACCTCTGCGGCACCCAGTGCAATCGAAGGATGCGGCTCCAGCAGCGCGGTAATGCCAAGCCGCCGCGCAGCCTGCACGACCTGCGCTCGGCCGACCTCTTCCGACACACGCACAGCCACGGTGTTCAGCGAGCGTGCGACCGCCTCGCGCAGCGTCACCTCGCCTCGGTACTCGCCGGCGAAATTCTTCGGCGTCCAGCCGTCCACCGTGATCGGCCCGTCGAGGACACGGGAATCCGGTGTCATACCGGCTTCCAGCGCCGGCAGGTACACCACCGGCTTGAAGGCAGAGCCCGGCTGGCGCAGCGCACTGGTCACACGGTTGAACTGGCTGGCGGAATAGCTGCGCCCGCCGACCATCGCCAGCACGGCGCCGTCATCCCGCAGCGCCACCAGGGCCACTTCCGCGCCCTTCGTGTCGGTGCCGGCCACGGCGTCTTCGGCAAGGCGCTGCAGGCGCGGGTCGAGCGTCGTCTCGACCGCCAGATCACCGCCCGTATTGCCCGCGTAGCCCGATGCCCGATCCAGCACCCAGTCGGCGAAATAACGCCGCGTCTGCCCCGTGACCCGGGGGATCGGCCGGGCCGTGTCGCCCCGCCCAGGACGCCTCGTATCGGCGATCGTTTTGGCTTCCTCCGGCCGCAGATATCCGGCATCGACCATCGCCGCCAGCACAGTACGCGCACGCCTGTGCGCGGCCTGGGCGTCGGCATCGGGATTGAGCCGCGAGGGCGCACGCAGGAGCCCCGCCAGCACCGCCGCCTGGTAACTGTCGATCTCGCGCACGGACATGCCGAAATAGCGCTGGGACGCGGCTTCCACTCCATAGGTGCCCGCGCCAAGATAGACCCGGTTGAGATAAATTGTGAGCAGCTCGTCTTTCTGGAACCGGTTCTCCAGCGCCAGCGCCAGAAGAAGCTCCCTGATCTTGCGTGTGTAGGAACGCTCCGGCGTCAGGAACAGGTTCTTGGCGAGCTGCTGGGACAGGGTCGATCCGCCCTGCACGACCCCGCCCGCGCGCAGGTTGGCGAGCATGGCCCGCGCCAGCCCGCGGAAATCGACGCCGCGATGTTCGAAGAACCGCCGGTCCTCAATGGCGACGACCGCCTGGATCAGCTCCGGAGGCAGTTCGTTCACGCTCAGCCGCGCACCGTAGAGGTCGCCATAGCCTGCGATCAGCGAGCCGTCGCGTGCGGCGATGGTCACACCCGGGCGGCGTGACTTGTCGGCGGCGCCGCCCAGACCGTCGATCGGCGGCAGGTCCCAGGCAAACCAGACCAGGATCGCGCCGATGGCGAGGCCGCCCCAGATCGCGGCCACCAGCGACCACTTGGTCGCCCGCCACAACAGCGACGAATGTCGTTCGCCATCCACCGTACGCGCATCCGCCTTCTTCGCCGGGGCTTTCCGGGCGGCGGGCTTGCGCGGTTTCGGCTTCGCACCTTTGGGCTTCTGGCTCATGGGCGCGCAGACTGGTCCACGGGCAGGGCGGAAATACGGCGAAGCGCGACGCTAGACGTCGAGATTCGCCACCTTCAACGCGTTTTCCTGGATGAACTCGCGACGCGGGGCCACCTCGTCGCCCATCAGGGTCTCGAAGATGTTGCCTGCCGCATCCGCCTGGGCCACGCGCACCTGCAACAGCGCGCGCGCATTGGCGTCCAGCGTCGTCTCCCAGAGCTGGTCCGGGTTCATCTCACCGAGGCCTTTATAGCGCTGGATCGAGATGCCCTTGCGGCCCACCTCGAACACGGCCTGCAGGAGCGACAGCGGCCCGGTGATCTGGAACTCGGTGTCCTTGGCCACCAGTTTCGAATGCCGGACGTAGTCCGCCTGCAGCTGCGCGCTGCGGGCGTTCAGCCCGCGCGCTTCGGACGAGTTGATAATGCGCTGGTCGATCACCAGTCGCGTCAGCACGCCGCGCAGGGTGCGTTCAAACATTAGCGAGCCTTCCTTTTCCTCGAACCGCCCGCTCCAGCCGCGCTCCAGCTGCGGCTCAAGTGCATCGAGACGTCGAGCGATGTATTCCGCGGCCCCCTCCGCGTTTTCCGTGTCAGAAAGCAGTTCGGGATCGAGCGCGCCCGCAATGGCGGCCTGCTCGACCACCGTCGCGTTGGGCAGGTGAACCGTCAGCGGCTCAGTGAGGCGGCGCACGTCACGCGCCATTTTAAGCATCTCCAGCAGGTCAGCACCCGAACGCTGGTCGCCATTCGGCATGTGCAGCACGGCGTCCGAAAGACCGCTGTCGATCAGCGAATCCTCTAGGGCCGGATCGTCCTTCAGATAAACAGCCGAGTTGCCCCGCTGCAGCCGGTAGAGCGGCGGCTGGGCGATATACAGGTGGCCGTGCTCGATGATCTCCGGCATCTGTCGATAGAAGAAGGTCAACAGCAGCGTACGGATGTGCGAGCCGTCCACATCCGCGTCCGTCATGATGATGATCTTGTGGTAACGCAGCTTCTCGAGGTTGAAGTCATCACGGATGCCCGTACCCAGCGCCGTGATCAGAGTCCCGATTTCCGCCGACGACAACATCTTGTCGAAGCGCGCGCGCTCCACGTTCAGGATCTTGCCCCGCAGCGGCAGCACCGCCTGGGTCTTGCGATCACGGCCCTGCTTGGCCGATCCGCCGGCGCTGTCACCCTCGACGATGAACAGTTCGGCCTTGGATGGGTCCCGCTCCTGACAGTCGGCGAGCTTGCCCGGCAGCGAGGCGACGTCCAGCGCGCCCTTACGCCGGGTCAGCTCGCGCGCCTTGCGCGCCGCCTCGCGGGCCGCCGCGGCCTCGATGATCTTGTCGATCACCGTGCGCGCCTCGTTGGGATGTTCCTCGAACCATTGGCCGAGCCGGTCACCAACGATGGATTCGACCACGGGCCGCACCTCGGAGGAAACCAGTTTGTCCTTGGTCTGGGACGAGAACTTCGGATCGGGCACCTTCACCGACAGGATGCAGGTCAGCCCTTCACGCGCGTCGTCGCCCGAAATCGCGATCTTAGCCTTCTTCGCCATGCCGCTTTCATTGGCGTAGCTGTTGATGGTGCGCGTCAGCGCGCCGCGGAAGCCCGCCAGATGCGTGCCGCCGTCGCGCTGGGGAATGTTGTTCGTGAAGCACAGCATCGTCTCGTGATAGCTGTCGTTCCACTGCAGGGCGACCTCGACAGAGATGCCCTCTTTTTCGTCGGTGACATGAATGACCTCACCCATGATGCCCTGACGGTTGCGGTCCACATACTCAACGAAGGCCTTCAGCCCGCCCTCGTAGAACATCTCGACCTCGACCGGCTCGACGCCGCGCGCATCGGTCAGCACCAGGGTGACGCCGGAATTCAGAAAGGCCAGCTCACGCAGGCGGTGTTCCAGCGTCTCGCGGTCAAACTCTGTCATGGTGAAGGTTTCGGACGAAGGCAGGAAGGTCACCTCCGTACCCGTCAGCGGCTTGCCGCCCGCGTCCGGCGCTTCGCCGGTTATCAGCAGGTCGCCTTCCGCGACGCCGTGCTGGAAGCGCAGCTTGTGTTCCTTGCCGTCGCGCCAGATACGCATCTCCAGCCACTGCGAGAGCGCATTGACCACGGACACACCCACGCCGTGCAGGCCGCCGGAGACCTTGTATGAGTTCTGGTCGAATTTCCCGCCCGCATGGAGCTGGGTCATGATGACCTGGGCCGCCGACACACCCTCTTCCTCGTGAATATCCACTGGAATGCCGCGCCCGTTATCGACCACTGTGACCGAACCGTCGGGGTTGAGGGTGACCTTCACCGTGTCGCAGTGACCGGCCAACGCCTCGTCGATGGCGTTGTCCACCACCTCATAGACCATGTGGTGCAGGCCCGAGCCGTCATCGGTGTCGCCGATATACATGCCGGGGCGCTTGCGCACGGCATCGAGCCCGCGCAGCACCTTGATGGAATCCGCGCCATACTCGCTGGGCTCGACGGCGCCGGTTTCCCCGGTTTCGGTCTCGGCGACTTCCGGTTCTTCGGGTGTGTCACTCATCATTCGTCTCCTGCGCCTGCGCCCGTGTCAGATCCGTTCGACACGGCCGGAGGCCACTTCGAATACCTGCGCCCGGTCCGCGAATGCCTCGAACAGGCTGCGGTCGGTGCCCGTCATCCAGGCCTGCGCGCCCAGCGCCAGAATGCGTTCGGCGAGCGCCGCGCGGCGGCCCTCGTCCAGATGCGCCGCCACCTCGTCCAGCAGGATCAGCGGCGCAGCGCCGCGTGCCAACCCGAGCAGGCGGGCATGGGCCAGCACGATCGCGATCAGCAGCGCCTTCTGCTCACCCGTGGAGCACAGCGCGGCGGGCATGTCCTTGGTGCGGTGGTGCACCGCCAGATCGCTGCGGTGCGCCCCGCGCAGGGCCCGCCCCGCCTCGGCGTCTCGCGCCCGGCCCGCGGCCAGCGCATCGCGCAGCTGGTCCTCGACCGCCAGCGCCGGTTCGCTGTCGAGCCAGCCTTCGACCTCGCCCGCGAAGGTGAGGCCGGCGCGCGGGAACGGCTCCTCGCGCGCGCCGTCTTCCGCCGCAATTGCTGCGTCCAGCCGCGCCACCACCTCGCGACGGGCAGCGGCGATCGCGACGCCCATAGCGGCCATGGTTTCTTCCTCGGCCGCCAGCCAGGCCGTATCCCCGACTCCGTCGCGCAGCAGCCGCTGACGTCCACGCATCGCGGTCTCGTAAGCCGACAGACGCTGGGCGTGTTCGGCGTCGAACCCGTACACCATACGGTCCACGAACTGGCGGCGCGCCGTCCCGCCTTCCAAGAACAGCCGGTCCATGTCCGGCGCCAGCCAGACGACGCTCATATGTTCGGCGAAGGCCGCCTGCCCGCGTGCGGGCTCGCCGTCGATACGCACTGCACGCCGGGCTGCACCACGACCGGTCGCCATCTCACTGCGCGCTTCCATGCCGGTTCCCAACGCCACCGGTCCGTGGACCCCGACCGCCTGTGCCGCCACCGCCCAGCCAGGCGACGCCACGCCGTCAGACAGACGGGCGACATCGGCCAGCGCGGCCTTGCGCAGCCCCCGGCCCGGGGCCAGGAAGGACAGGGCCTCCAGCATATTAGTCTTGCCCGCGCCGTTCGTCCCGGCCAGCACCACAGGCACAGCCTCGACATCGAGACGCAACGCCGCGTAGTTCCGGAAGGTCGTCAGATCCAGCCGGCGGACACACGCCCCCGCCCCCGTCGGTTCCGCCGGGCGCAGTTCCGCCCGGGTGGTCGTCTCGGAGCCGCTGGTCGCGTGGGTGGTCATATGCAGAGCCGGTGCGCCTAGACGCGCATCGGCATCAACACATAAAGCGCGCTCGGATCCTCACCGTCGCGGACAATGGTCGGCGAAGAGGCGTCGGCCAGGACAAACTCCGCGCTGTCGCTGTCGATCTGCGAGGTGATGTCCAGCAGGTAGCGCGAGTTGAACCCGATCTCGATCTCGTCGTGATCGAAACCAACCTCGAGCTCCTCAGTCGCGCTGCCGTTCTCCGCGCTGGTGGCCGACAGGGTCAGGTTCCCCTTGCCGACCGCGAGCTTGATGGCCCGGCTCTTCTCCGAGGAGATGGTGGATACGCGGTCCACCGCCCGAGCGAAGCTATTGCGGTCCACGGTCAGGACCTTATCGTTTCCGGTCGGGATCACCCGTTCGTAATCCGGGAAGGTCCCGTCGATCAGTTTGGAGGTCAGCACAGCGTCGTCGAAGGTAACGCGCACCCGCGTGTCCGACAGGGAAATTTCCATCGGATCGGAGATTTCCTCGATCAGCTTGCGCAGTTCGGCGATCGCCTTGCGCGGGACGATCACACCGGGCAAGCCTTCACCGCCCTCGGGCATCGGCAGCTGTACCCGGGCCAGCCGGTGCCCGTCGGTCGCGACCGCGCGCAGCATGGTCGCGCCATCGTCTTCCGCGCCATGCAGGTAGATGCCGTTTAGGTAATAGCGCGTCTCTTCCGTCGAGACCGCGAAGCGCGTGCGGTCGATCAGGGTGCGCAGGTCCTCGGCTTCCAGCGAGAAGGTGTTTGGTAGATCGCCCCCGCTCATCGTCGGGAAATCCTCGACCGGCAGGGTCGCCAGGTTGAAACGCGAACGCCCGGCGCGGATCATCATCTGCGCGGCTTCGGCATCGGTCTCGATCTCCACCTGCGCACCATCGGGCAGTTTGCGCACGATGTCATAGAGCGTGTGGGCGGGCGCGGTGGTCGCGCCAGCCCGGGAGATATCAGCAGGCACTGTCTCGGTGATCGCGAGATCCATATCGGTCGCGGTCAGGGTCAGGGCGCCATCATGGCCGTCAAGCAGCACGTTAGCCAGGATCGGGATGGTATTGCGACGTTCGACGACGCTCTGCACATGGGCCAGCGCCTTAAGCAGGGTCGCGCGCTCGATAGTCAGCTTCATTTCTTCTACGTTCCTCGTCGTTCCCGGATGTTGCTGCGGCGGCACCCATGTGCGTGCGTCCCGCCCGCCCCGGAGCTTGTTTCTCGAAGACCCGGAATCGCCCTGATTCCGTGGGAAAAACGATATCTCATAATATAACAGGGCGGCCGTGATTCGGCACGCCTTTCGGCCCGCGAATTCACCGATACACAGGATAAAAAAACATTCAATTACAGATACTTATAAGCGTAGCCCGGCGAGCCGGCGGATCAAATCTCCAGCATGCGGCGCAGCAGCTCGACATCCTCGTTGAATCCGGCGTCCGTCGAGCGCAGTTCCTCAACCTTCCGCACCGCGTGCATGACCGTTGTGTGGTCCCGCCCGCCGAACTTCCGGCCGATTTCCGGCAGCGACCGCGAGGTGAGCTGCTTTGCCAGATACATCGCCACCTGACGCGGCCGGGCCACAGCCCGCGCGCGGCGCGCGGAATGCATGTCAGCGAGGCGGATGTTGAAATGCTCCGCCACGCGCTTCTGGATTTCCTCGATGGTTACCCGGCGGTCGTTCGCACGCAGTAGGTCGTGCAGGACGTCCTGGGTGGTCTCCAGCGTGACCGGGCGTCCCACCAGGGTCGCGTGGGCGACGATGCGGTTCAGCGCGCCTTCCAGCTCACGCACATTCGACGTGATCTTGTGGGCGAGGAACTCCATCACCTTGTCGGGGATCTCGGTACCGATATGCTCTGCCTTGGCCTGCAGGATACCCAAGCGTAGCTCGTAGTCGGTCGGGTGGATGTCGGCCACGAGGCCGCAGCCGAGGCGCGACTTCAGACGCTCTTCCATGCCCTCCAGGTCTGACGGAGATTTGTCCGCCGAGACGATAATCTGGCGATTCTGATCCACCAGCGCATTGAAGGTATGGAAGAACTCCTCCTGGGTGGAATCCTTGCCCGCGATGAACTGGATATCGTCGATCATCAGCACATCTACCGAGCGGAACTGCTCCTTAAAGTCCATGATCGTCCGATACCGCAGGGCGCGAATGAACTGGTACATGAACTTCTCGGCCGACATATAGAGCACGCGGCGCTTGGGGTCGCGTTCGGTGATGCGCCACGCGATCGCGTGCATCAGATGGGTCTTGCCCAGCCCGACGCCGCCATACAGGAACAGCGGGTTGAACGGCACGGACTTGGCCTCAGCAACGCGGCGCGCCGCGGCATGGCCCAGCTCGTTCGAACGGCCGACGACGAAATTGGCGAATTTGAAACGTTCATCGATGAACGCGCGGACATCTTCCAGGGACGGCTCACCGCCATCATGGACACCCGCCAGTGCAGTTCCGCCATTGGCTCCGCGCGGGGCTGCCTCGGACTCGATGCGCTGGGAAATTGGCTGGCGCGGCGGCGCACCCGCCGGCTGCACGACAGTCTGGGTCGGCTCGACGATAATCTCAACCGTCTCGACGCCTTCGTTCTCTTCCGCCCAGAACTCCGCGAGCTGCGCTGCGTAGTTCTGCTCGATCCAGTCCCGCATGAACCGGGTCGGAACCGCCACGCGCAAGCGCCCGCGATTGAAATCCCCAAGTGTCAACGGCTTTAGCCAACTGTTGAACGCGGCATCTCCCACATCGACGCGCAACCGCGCCCGCACCCGCGCCCACTGTTCGGTCAAGGAACCGTCAGCCTGCCCCCATTGTTCAGCCATCTGGCGAATTACTCCGTGCACCAAATTCAACTAAAACGTGTCGCACCGCCTGGTCAAAAACACGCATCCAATTTACAGCGCAAAGCCACCGAAGGCGGCTTTGTCAGACAAATTCCTCAGGACACCTTGATGTCATGGGCCGATCACCCAACAAACACGACACTGTCCATCCCCACCCCCCAAGGAGACGCCGGACAACCGATCCACACGAAAGCATCAGAATGACAACTTGAGGACAGAAAAAATACGAAAGAGACTCAGAAGCCCGCCAAAACCAGTAGCCGCTTATTACTTGCTTTTATTTAAATTTTCCTGGTTTTTACTTTTGTTTCTCGCACATTTTTCCCAGATATTAGGAACTCTAGTAATTCCTAAATTCTCTTAAGTCCTCGCTCGCAATGGATTATAGTTCGACTGACCGAGTATTTTGTTTTACTGTTTCTCGGCCCCGGAAGGTGAAAACGAGGATAGCGTGAGAGGTCCAAGGCCGCAACCGCCCAAAAGTCGGATTCGGAAAAAAACACGAAAATTTCTCCGCGCGCCCGGCACCGTGCCCGCAAACGAAAACCGCGCCCCGAGGGACGCGGTTCGAAAAACTCAAACACTCTGGTCGCTTAGGACATTGCCTTAATACGTGCTGACAGGCGCGAGATTTTCCGCGACGCGGTGTTGGTGTGCATGACGCCTTTCTGAGCTCCGCGCTGGATCTCCGGCTGGGCCGCGCGAAGTGCATCCTGAGCAGCCGATTTGTCGCCGGACGCGATGGCAGCCTCGACCTTTTTCACATAGGTGCGGACGCGGTTGAGCCGGTCGCCGTTGATCGCGGCGCGGCGGGCGTTGCGGCGGATGCGCACTTTGGCAGAATGGTTGTTCGCCATATTTTGTCTCGAATTCGTTCGTTATTGGCCGCGGTGTATAGACCCGCTGACCGAGAGCGTCAAGGGCGCAAGCACCCGGAATCCCGCCGAATTCCGGATGCCCCGTGGGGAGGCCGAAGGCGCCGCCTAGCTGTTGCGAAAATCGGGCTGGCGCTTCTCGACAAAGGCCACCATGCCTTCCTTCTGGTCGTGGGTCGCAAAGGTCGAGTGGAACAGCCGCCGCTCGAAACGCACACCCTCGTTCAGGGTCGTCTCATAGGCCCGGTTCACGGATTCCTTGGCCAGCATTACGATCGGGCGCGATAGATCGCAGATGGTGTCGGCAACCTTTACCGCCTCGTCCACCAGTTCCTCCACCGGAACGACACGACTCACCAATCCAGCGCGCTCAGCCTCCTCGGCGCCCATCATGCGCCCGGTCAGGACCATCTCCATCGCTTTCGACTTGCCGACGAAGCGGGTCAGGCGCTGGGTGCCACCCGCGCCGGGGATCGTGCCGATGGTGATTTCGGGCTGGCCGAAGCGCGCGTTTTCGGCGGCGATTATGAAATCACACATCATCGCCAGCTCGCAGCCGCCACCCAGCGCATAGCCCGCCACCGCCGCGATCACCGGCTTGCGGCAGGTCGTCACCCGCTCCCAGCCCGAGGTGATGAAATCGGACAGGTAGGCATCCATATAGGATTTCTCAGCCATCTCCTTGATGTCGGCGCCAGCCGCGAAGGCCTTTTCCGAGCCCGTCAGGACGATGCAGCCGATATTTTCGTCGGCCTCGAAATCGTCGAGCGCGCTGCCCAATTCCTCGATCAACGCATCGCACAGCGCGTTGAGCGCCTTGGGGCGGTTGAGCCGGACAATTCCGACATGCCCGCGGGATTCGATTTCGATGTTCTCATAGGCCATCGGGGCCTCCTCGATTGACGTTCGATTGTTTTGGGATCCGGGTGCGCGTCAGCGCGCCGCCGGTGTAATCAGATATCGGACCACCACCTGCGGTCCGTCCTGGGAAATGGTCAGTTGCAGCACCTCATCGCCGCGCGACCAAGCAACATTGCCACGTGCCTGCCATCCAAGCGCCGGGAGAGCACCCGCATAGAAGTTCTCGACACCCGCCGGTGTGCCGGACCCGGTCGCCTGCGTCTCGACAATGCGTCCTTCGGGCTTGTCGAACACTACACGTGCGCTGCCATCCTCAATCAGTCCGGGAGGCAACGGCAGGTCGTCCACATCAGCCAGGTAGCCTGAATCCGCAACCGCGCCGCCGGTAAACACCGCCAGAATACACCATATTGCGACCGCGAAAGTTTTTGTGCGCAGCAACATCGTCTCGCTCTTAGCTCACCGCTGGCGTGTAGGGCAATAGAAAGTCGAGCGCCCCGACTGCACGATCCGGCGGATCTTGCAGGGCGTTCCTCCCTCGTCCCGGCAGGCCGGACAGGTTTCATCCTCGCGCCCATAGACCGCCCAGTTGTGCTGGAAATAGCCCAACTCCCCATCGGTGTGGACATAGTCGCGCAGCGAAGACCCCCCCGCTGAGATGGCGTCCGACAGGACGGATTTCACCCCGGCCACCAGCCGGGCGGCACGACCGCCCGCTATCGTGTGGGCCGAGCGGCGCGGGCTGATCCCCGCGCGCCACAGCGCCTCGCAGGCATAAATGTTGCCGATCCCGGCCACCAGATGCTGGTCCAGCAGGGCCGACTTCACCGGGGTCCGGCGCCCCTTGAGCGCGGACGTAAGATACTCGGCGGAAAATTCATTGGATAGCGGCTCAGGGCCGAGGCCGGACAGGTGCGTGCTGGCGGCCTCGCCGCCCGGCGCGATCAGGTCCATGTAGCCGAACCGGCGCGCATCGTTGAATACGACGCGCCCGCCATCCTCGGTCTCGATCAGCACATGGTCGTGCTTCTCGGCCATCGCCCAGCCCGAATTGTACCCGGCTTGTCCCGAGGTTGCCCGCGCGCCCGGCGTGACCGTGAACCGGCCGGTCATTCCCAGATGCGCCAGCCAGGTCTCACCGGAATCGAGACGGATCAGGACGTATTTCGCGCGGCGCACCACCTCACGCACCGTGCGCCCCGTCAGGCGCTCGGCGAAACGCTCGGGCAGGGGAAACCGAAGATCCGGCCGTCGCGCCTCCGCGCGCGCGATACGCTTTCCTTCCAGCGCGGGGCGCAGGCCGCGGACGACGGTTTCGACTTCGGGGAGTTCCGGCATGACGGCAATCTTGTGCGACGATCCGCCAAGCCGCTCAAGTCCTCCGTTTCACATGCGACGATAAGCGCTTGGGAACAGGCGGCTTTTCTTTTGGCGCGCCCGCCCCTCCTCCGATATGTTCTCTGCGCTATGCCCGGACCCGGCTCCACATCGGCGCAAGATACCACCCATTTCGGCTTCGAGGACATTCCCGTCGCCGAAAAGAGCGCGCGCGTGCGCGACGTATTCTCCTCGGTGGCGCGGCGCTACGACCTGATGAACGACTTGATGAGCCTGGGCGTCCACCGCGCCTGGAAGGCCTCCTTCGTCGGCCGCATCGCCATGCGTCCGGGCATGTCCTATCTCGACGTGGCCGGCGGGACCGGCGACATCGCCTTCCGCATCCGCGATGCGGCCCCGGCGGACACCCGCATCACGGTCTGCGACATCAACGCCGACATGCTGCGGGTCGGCAAGGCCCGGGCCATCGACAAGGGCATCCTGGAGCACGACGGCGGCATCCGCTGGGTGTGCGGCGATGCCGAAGCCGTACCGGCCCCGGATTCGACCTTCGATGCCTACACAATCGCCTTCGGCCTGCGCAACGTCACGAACATTCCCGCCGCGCTGACCGAGGCGCACCGCGTCCTGCGCCCGGGCGGCCAGTTCCTCTGCCTCGAATTCAGCCGGGTTGTGCTGCCGGTCCTTGACGACATCTACGACCGCTATTCTTTCTCGGTCCTGCCCCAGCTAGGCCGCTGGGTGGCGCGCGACGAGGCAGCCTACCGCTACCTGGTCGAAAGCATCCGCAAGTTCCCCGACCAGGAGACGCTCGCCGGCATGATCGCCGACGCCGGGCTCGAGCAGGTCAAGGTCCAGAACCTGTCGGGCGGCATCGCGGCGATCCACTCCGCGCGCCGGATCTGACTCCATGCTGCGCCCGGTCCGCAACGTCTTCCGCCTGATCGGAATCGCCCGCACGCTCGCGCGCTATGACGCGCTGTTCCCGGCCCAGTGGTTCCCGGCCACCGGCTGGCTGATCTTCGCCGCGAAGCTGCTGTCAGGCTTCCGCACTGCGCCGGAGGTGCGCGGCCTCAGGCCCGGCGAACGTCTGGCCAACGCGCTCAGGGCCCTGGGGCCCAGCTTCATCAAGTTCGGCCAGATGCTCAGCACCAGGCCCGACCTAGTGGGCGAGACCATCGCCAACGACCTGTCCACCCTGCAGGACCGCCTACCCGCGTTTCCCAGCGCCGAAGCGCGCGCCGCGCTGGAAGCGGAGTTCGGCCGCACCGCCGATGAATTGTTCGAGAGTTTCGACGACACGCCGGTCGCCGCCGCCTCCATCGCCCAGGTGCACAAGGCGACGATGCTGCAGCTTGTCCCGCCCGCCGAGGGGGACGACGATACCGATACCGGAGAACGCTGGGAGCCCGTCACCGTCGCGGTGAAAATCCTGCGGCCGGGCATCGAGCTGGCCGTCGCGCGCGACCTGGAACTGTTCCGCTGGATCGCCGGTGTGGCCGAACAGACCCAGCCTCGCCTGCGCCGCCTGAAGCCTGTGGCGGCGGTGGAGACCTTCGCGGACAGCCTACGCTGGGAAATGGATTTACGCATGGAGGGCGCCGCGGCGTCGGAACTGCGCGGCAATTTCGAGGAAGACTCGCTCTACGTAGTCCCCGCCGTCGATTGGGAACGCACGGGCCAGCGCGTGCTCACCACCGAATGGATCGACGGCATCCCTATCCACGATGTAGACGACCTGCTTGCCGCCGGACACGATCTGGAAGCCATCGTCGCCAAGGCGTCGGAATCCTTTTTCCTTCAGGTGTTTCGCGACGGGTTCTTCCATGCCGACATGCACCCCGGGAACGCCTTCGTGCGCGCCGACGGGGCGCTCTGCGTGGTCGATTTCGGGATTGTGGGACGCATTGATCGCCCGACGCGCTATTTCCTGGCCGACATGCTGCTGGGCTTCATCACCGGCGATTATGCGCGCGTCGCCGATGTGCACTTCCAGGCGGGCTACATCCCGCAGGGCACCGACCGGGCCATGTTCCAGCAGGCCATCCGCGCCATCGGCGAGCCCATCTTCGACCGGCCGCCGAACCAGATTTCGATCGCCCGCCTGCTCGCCCAGATGTTCCAGGTCTCAGAGCGCTTCGATATGGAGACCCAGCCCCAGCTTCTGCTGCTGCAGAAAACCATGCTCATCGCCGAGGGCGTGGGCCGCAGCCTCGCGCCGGAACTCAACATGTGGCAGCTCGCCCTGCCCCTGATCGAGGAATGGATGCGCGAGCACCGCGGTCCCGAGGCCCGGTTGGCCGAAATCACGGCGGATGCGATCCTGGGCCTGCAGCGGCTTCCCGAAGCAGCCCGCGCGGTCGAAAAGGCCGCCATAACCCTTTCCGAAGGGCGGCTGTCGCTGGATCTGCGCCACAACCCCCGGCCACGCTGGCAGCTCTGGCTGGCCATCGCCGTCACCGCCGCACTGGCCCTGATCGCGGTCCTCGACTGAGGGAATTGCGCCGGCTGGCCGGTGGCCGCGTTCGGGACTATCTAATTACAAGAAATGTCCGTAGATTACAGCATCGCCCCACAGCGGGGAGCAACATTGCGGAGAATTCCCAATGCTGCACGGCAAACGGATTCTGCTGATCGTCAGTGGCGGCATTGCCGCCTACAAGAGCCTGGAGCTGATCCGGCGCCTGCGCGAGCGCGGCGCATCGGTGCGCTGCGTGCTGACGCGCGCGGGCGCGCAGTTCGTGACGCCCCTGTCGCTGTCGGCGCTGAGCGAGGACAAGGTCTATACGGACATTTTCTCGCTCACCGACGAAGCGGAAATGGGCCATATCCAGCTGTCGCGCGACGCGGATCTGCTGCTGGTCGTCCCCGCGTCGGCGGATATCCTGGCCAAGATGGCCCAGGGGCTGGCCGATGACCTGGCCACCACGGCGCTGCTGGCCACGGACAAAGCGGTGATGGCCGCCCCGGCCATGAACGTGCGCATGTGGACCCATCCCGCGACCCGGGCGAACATCGAGACCCTGCGGCGCGCGGCGTCCATTTCGTCGGCCCCAACGAGGGCGACATGGCCTGCGGCGAGTTCGGCCCGGGCCGCATGGCCGAACCGAGCGAGATCGCCGACGCGGTTGCCGATTTTTTTGACTTGAGCGCGCCGCTTGCGGGCCGCCGCGCGCTCGTGACCAGCGGCCCGACCCATGAAGCGATCGATCCGGTACGCTACATCGCCAACCGGTCCTCGGGCCGCCAGGGCCACGCCATCGCGACGGCGCTGGCCCGGCGCGGGGCGAAAACCACGCTTATCTCCGGCCCGACCAACCTGCCGGACCCGGCGCGGTGTCGAGGTGATCCACATCGAGAGCGCGCGCGACATGCTGGCCGCCTGCGAACGCGCGCTGCCTGCCGATGTCGCCGTCTGCGCGGCCGCCGTCGCCGACTGGCGCGTCGAGAAGGAAGCCGTCGAGAAGCTAAAGAAGAACGGCGCCGTTCCGCCGACGCTGGAAATGGCGGAAAACCCGGATATTCTGGCCACGCTGTCCGCCGCCACCAACACGCGCCCAGCGCTGGTCATCGGCTTCGCGGCGGAAACCGAGAACGTGGTCGATTACGCCCGTGCCAAGCTGGCCCGGAAGGGATGCGACTGGATTCTTGCCAACGACGTCTCGCATGAGACCGGCACCTTTGGCGGCGACGACAACACCATCCACCTCGTCACCACGGGCGGCGTGGAGGACTGGCCGCGTATGTCCAAGTCGGACGTCGCTGAGCGGCTGGCCGACCGTATCACCGCCGCACTGGGAGCCGCCGAATGACTGTGTCCGTTTCCGTCACCCGGTTGCCCCATGGTGCCGACCTGGAACTCCCCGGCTACGAGACCGCCGACGCCGCGGGCATGGACCTGCGAGCCGCCGTCAAGGCCGACATGGAGATCGCGCCCGGTGCGCGAGCGCTGGTCCCCACTGGCCTCGCCATCGCGCTGCCACCGGGATACGAGGCACAGGTCCGCCCCCGTTCCGGGCTGGCACTGCGCAACGGCATCTCACTGGTTAACAGCCCCGGCACCATCGACGCCGACTATCGGGGCGAGGTGGGCGTGATCATCATCAACCACGGCGAAGAGACGTTTACTGTCACCCGCGGCATGCGGATCGCCCAGATGATCGTCGCCCCGGTGACCCAGGCCGCGTGGCAGGAGGTCGATGCGCTGCCCGATACGGAACGCGGCGCGGGCGGTTTCGGCTCCACCGGCACCGACACCGCAAAGCGAGGCGCGTAGTTCCATGTTCCGGCTGTCGCGAAAGACCCTGTTTGCCATCGAAGCAGTGCTTGACATCGCCTACCACTCCTCCGTCAGCCCTGTGCAGAGCCGCGAAATCACACGCCGCCAGGGTATCCCCCGGCGCTACCTTGAACAGGTGCTGCAGAACCTTGTGCGCGCGGGCGTGCTGACCGGCGTGCGCGGGCCGCGCGGCGGCTACCGGCTGGCGCGCGAGCGCCGGCGCATCTCTCTGGCCGACATCGTCGAGGTCATCGACGAGATGGAAGCGCGCACGGACCCCATCGGGGAAACCGACGGCTCCCCGCTTGGTATAAATGTCGTTCGGCCCCTGTGGCGCCAGCTCTCGGAAGACTGCATGGCGCGCCTCGCCGAGACCACGATCCAGGACCTGTGCGCCCAGGCGCGCGATGCCGGGATCGAAAACGAGGAAGAAGGCCCCCACGACTACACCATCTGAAGCGCCTCAGACAAAAAACGAGACCAACATGTCCACCGCCCAAAACCCGGAATTCCGGGGAAAGATTTATGAATCCGTCGTCGATACCATCGGCGCCACCCCGCTGGTCCGACTGGCCCGACTGGCCGAAGCCGAAGGCTGCAAGGCCGACCTGCTCGCCAAGCTCGAGTTCTTCAACCCGCTCGCCTCGGTCAAGGACCGTATCGGCAATGCGATGATTTCCGCCGCCGAGGCAGACGGAAGGGTCGGGCCGGGCTCGGTGATCGTGGAGCCGACCTCGGGCAACACGGGCATCGCGCTGGCCTTCGTCTGCGCCGCTCGCGGCTACCGCTGCATTCTGGTGATGCCGGATTCCATGTCCCAGGAGCGCCGCAAGATGCTGGCCCTGCTGGGCGCGGAGCTGGTGCTGACCCCGGCTGCAGAGCGCATGCCCGGCTCGATCGCGAAAGCGCAGGAGATCGTGGATTCCACCGAGGGCGCGATCATGTTGCAACAGTTCCAAAACCCCGCGAACCCGGAAATCCACCGAAACACCACGGCGGAGGAAATCTGGAAGGACACCGATGGCGGCGTCGATGTGCTGGTCTCAGGCGTCGGCACCGGCGGCACGATCACGGGCGTCGGTGAGGTCCTGAAAGCCCGCAAACCGGGCGTTCATGTGGTGGCGGTCGAGCCTGAGGACAGCGCCGTCCTGCAGGGCGGCCCAGCGGGTCCGCACATGATCCAGGGCATAGGCGCGGGCTTCGTGCCTGATACCTTAAACGTCGATGTGTATGACGAGATTTTGGGCATCGCCAACGAGACGTCGTTAGAAACAGCGCGCAAGCTGGCGCGCATCGAGGGCATCCCCGTGGGGATTTCTTCCGGCGCGGCCATCGCGGCCGCGCTAGAAGTCGGCGCGCGCGACGAGATGGCGGGCAAGCAGATGGTGGTGGTGGTGCCGTCCTTCGCCGAGCGCTACCTGTCCACAGCGCTGTTCGAGGGTATCTAGGGACACGAATGGAACTCAGCGACGAACAGTTTCACCGCTACGCCCGCCACCTGATTCTCGACGATGTCGGGGATGAGGGACAGGAAAAGCTGCTGTCGTCGCGCGTGCTTATGGTCGGTGCGGGCGGTCTCGGCGCGCCCGTTCTGATGTACCTGGCCGCGGCGGGGGTCGGCACGCTGGGCATCATCGACGATGACGAGGTGGATCTGACTAATCTGCAACGTCAGATCGTTCATGCAACACACGCAGTGGGCCAGAAAAAGACAGACTCGGCGAAAGCTACGCTCGGCTCCCTGAACCCGGGCATCAATATCGTCACCCATGATGTTCGACTCGATCACAAAAACGTCGTCGAACTGATTTCCGGCTACGACCTCGTGGCGGACGGGTCCGACAATTTCGAGACGCGATACGTCCTAAACGACGCCTGCTATCTTTCTGGGATCCCGCTCGTTGCAGCCGCCATGCTGCGCTTCGAGGGCCAACTTTTTACGTTCCGGCGCGACGACGATACGCCGACGGCCTGCTACCGCTGCATCTTCCCGAAATAGCCGCCGCCTGACATGGTGCCGCGCTGCGAGGAGGCGGGCATCCTCGGCGCGCTGGCCGGCGTGATGGGCTCGCTTCAGACCACGGAAATCCTGAAAGAACTGCTCGGCCTGGGCGACAGCCTTGCGGGGCGGATGCTGATGTACGATTCCCTCGCCACCAGTTTCCACAGCATCGCCGTGCCCCACGACCCGAATTGCGCGCTGTGCGGCGACAACCCAAGCATCCGGTCCGCGGCCACGCCCGAGGTTACGGCGTGATCCGCGCGAGATAGTGGCGCGCAGCCCGGCCCTGTATCCGCTTCTTTCCTGCGCCCCAATCCTTGGCCTGCTGTGCGGAACCGCAGGCACCGCGACGGCGAACGGCACGCCCGCTTTCACGGCCACCGCCTATCCGCCGCCCGACCACTTGCGAGTGTTGGATGACTGGACGGCGAACGAGATAGAGTTCCGGCGCAAGCACGCCGACCGCCCGCACCAGACCGACCAAGCGGTGGATACTACCTGGCGGCTTTAGGTCTTGGATTCAGCCCTGTTCGGCTAGAACATCATCTCCAGTACACGGTCGGGCGGCGTGTGGCCATCGATGAAAGTGCGGATGTTGACCAGCACCTTCTCGCCCATCTCCTGGCGCCCCTCGACGGTGGCCGAGCCCAGATGCGGCAGCAGCACGACATTGTCAGCCGCCATCAGGCGCGGATCAACGGCAGGCTCATTCTCGAACACATCCAGGCCCGCACCCGCGATCTTCCCGGCCTCGATCAGTTCGCCCAAAGCTTCCTCGTCGATCACCTCACCGCGCGAGGTGTTCACTAGATAGGCGTGGGACTGCATCAGCTCTAGTCGCCGCCGCGAAAGAAGGTGGAAGGTCGCCGGCGTGCGCGGGCAGTTCACCGAGACGATATCGACGCGAGCCAGCATCTGGTCGAGGGAATCCCAATAGGTCGCCTCCAGGTTAGATTCGATATCGGGATGGACCGGGCGGCGGTTGTGATAGTGGATGTGCAGGCCGAAGCCACGCGCGCGGCGCGCCAGCGCGGTGCCGATACGGCCCATGCCCACGATCCCGAGCCGCTTGCCCCAGATGCGCCGTCCGGGAAGCTGTGTCGGCGACCAGCCGGCCCAGTCGCCGGACCGTATCAGGCGCTCACCTTCAGGCAGGCGGCGCGGAACGGCGAGGATCAGCGCCATGGTCATGTCCGCCGTGTCCTCGGTCAGGACGCTAGGCGTGTTGGTGACGGTAATGCCTCGTTCGCGCGCCGCCGGCAGGTCGATATTATCGACGCCGTTGCCGTAGTTGGCTATCAGCTTCAGCCGGTCGCCGGCGCGCGCGATCAGGTCGGCCGTGATGTGATCCGTGACCGTCGGCACAAGGACATCGGCCTTCTGCATCGCGGCCACCAGCGCCTCGTCGTCCATCTTGAGGTCTTCGAAATTGAAGCGCGCGTCGAACAACTCCATCATCCGGGCCTCGATGGCCTGGGGAAGTTTGCGCGTAACGACGACGACCGGTTTCTGGCTATTCATGATCTGCCCGGAACTCAAAGATCGAACCAGCGCACCAACGCGCGCCGACACTTTCGATTATCTCGGTTGCACCCGTGTGCGCAAGAGTACGGTCGCGTTTGCATGCGCTTCGCATTCGGCTTCGCGCGCTTGACCCCCGCCGGGGCTTTCGATAGACGGCGAGACATGCTCACGCCGCGTTTCTTTATCCCGCTGGCGGTCCTTGCGATGCTTCTCGCAAGCATTGTCGGTGGGCCTTTGGCGATAGCCCAAGGTAACGATACCGCCTCGACGCCCAACCCGTCCGGGCTGCCGATCCCGCGATGGGTCAGCATCCGTGCCGGGGAGGTGAACCTGCGCACAGGCCCGGGCGCGCGATATCCCATCGACTGGGTTCTGCAACGCAAGAGCTTGCCTGTCGAGGTAGTTGAGGAATTCGAGAACTGGCGCAAAGTCCGCGCGCGTGAGAACACCGAGGGCTGGGTCCACAAATCCATGCTGTCAGGACAGCGTACGGCGACGGTGGCGGTGGCGCAGGCGCGGATTTTGTCCGCGCCCAAATCGCGCGCGCCGGTGGCCGCCTTTGTCGAAGAAGGCGTGACCGTGATGTTGGGGTCTTGTGAGGCGGACTGGTGCGACGTAGCGATCCCAAGTCACGGCGTGAAAGGCTGGATTCCCCGGGCCGCATTGTGGGGCCTGCACGACGGCGAGACCGTCGAACGCTAGATCAAGTACAAGTGACGGGAAGTTCGGACGCCAGTTTATGTACCTATTGAAGTGTTAATCTTTTGTTCAGTGTAAGTCTGCAGGCTATTCAGTTTTTCCCCATGATTCGCGTTGTTTTCCATATCTACGCGAGTGCCCACAAAGCACTAATGCTGAAGAATTCAGGTTTCAGCCGTCGAAATCACCGGACAACTCGGCTCGCATCGCCTCGGGCAACACGGTCATGTGACCGTATTCCGGGTGCGTGAACCCCAGGGTCACCTCGGTCCCGAGAGCGGAAAACTTTGCCACCTGCGCGTCGGTGAGGGGGAAATGGATGAACTGCACGGAACTCGCCTTACCGTCCGCGTTGGTGCGATCCACATCGGCTTCCGGCACGCCAGTCAGTGTCTCATCGGCAAATTTCAGGACAGCCGTCTCCTCGACCCCGCCTAGCTTCGCCAGCACCATCTTGCGGCGGACCTCGTCATCGATCTCGAACATCACCGTCGCCACAAGCTCGCGACCGTTCGGAATGAGCGGGTTATATGCCGACAGCTCGTCGGCGATCTGTTCCTCGCCCCCGCGCTCGATGAACAGCATCTCGTGCACCTGATGCCACATGGTCTCATAGCACTCAAAATAGGCGGTCGCATATGGACCAATATCCACCCGCCGGTTTTTCTTGCGGGCCACCATCGCGGACCGCCGCTCCTTGCGGGAGCGGGCGTACTCCGCCATGTCGAGGATATCGTTTCTGGTGATTTCGCGTTTGGCAGACATGTGATCCGTCTCTCGTCCTTCGGGTGGGATCAGGTTTTGATTTCGGGGGCTAGGCTGTAGGCCATCGCGAACAGCTCGACCGGATGATAGGTGCGCGCGGGGGCGCTTTCGCCCTTGTCGAGCTGCTTCTCGATCCCCTGCAGGATGTGGTCAGCGGCCAGCGGGCACTCGGACGCAATGTAACGCGCTTCCTTGGCCTGACGGGCGACCGGGCGGCCAACCTTAATGGCGACGTCGAAGTTCTCCTTCATCACGCCCCAAGAGCCACCATGGCCCGAGCAGCGCTCGATCACCTTCAAGTCGGAGTCGGGGATCAGGCGCAGCATTTCCGCGGCTTTCTGGCCCATGTTCTGGGCCCGGGCGTGACATGCGAGGTGCAGGGCCACGGGATCCGGCAGGGCGCCGAGCCCGTCAGCCAGGCCTTCATTCTTTGCGATATCGACAATGTATTCGGTGATGTCACTGGTCGCACGCGACAGGGCAGCGACGTCTTCGTCGTCCGGAACGATAAGCGGCCATTCGAACTTCATCATCAGCGCGCAGGACGGCGTCAGCGCGATAATGTCCTGGCCCTCGTCGATCTTCGGGCGGAACGCCTTCGCGACAGTCTTCGCGTATTCGGCAACATCCTCAAGTAGGCCCTGTTCGAGCTGCGGCATGCCGCAGCAATGCGGGTGCATGGCCGTGGTCGCGACGCCGTTCTTGGCAAGGATGCGCTGGGCCAGCACCCCCGTATCGGGCTTGTTGTAGTTCACGAAACAGGTGGCGTAGAGGACCGCCTTGCGGCCATGCGCCGGCGCCGAGGCGTTTACCTCGGGCGGGCGGTTCGTAGCCTGCGCGACGAAGGTCTTCGATGTCGGCACGAATTCCGGCAGGTCCGCGTCGCGGTGAATCCCAGCGACGGATTCCATCACAGGTCGCGTTAGGCCGTTGCCGCATTTCGATGCCCAGTTGGCCATCCCCGACATCTTGCCGGCGAGACGACCATTGCGGTCGGTCTGGATGAGCTGTTTTTCGTTCCAGGGCACACCGTCGCGTTTCGCCTCGACGGCGCGGTAGCGCAGCATCAGGTGCGGGAAGTCGAGGTCAAACTCGTGCGGAGGCACATAGGGACACTTTGTCATAAAGCACATATCGCAGAGCGTGCAGGCATCCACGACCGGCTTGAAATCGGTGCTGGAGACGGAATCCAGCTCCCCAGTGTCGGATTCGTCAATCAGATCAAACAGGCGGGGGAATGAATCGCAGAGATTGAAGCAGCGACGGCAGCCGTGACAGATATCGAACACGCGCCGAAGCTCTTGGTCGAGCTTCGCCTCGTCGTAGAAGTCGGCCTCGCGCCATTCGATGGGGTGGCGTGTCGGCGCATCAAGGCTGCCTTCACGCGGGACTTCGCTACTTCCCTGATTGGTGTCGCTCATTATTGCCGCCCCTTCCTTCGCACGCCGGATACAACTATCCCGTTGCCCGGCATCACCATCTTCGCACGGGCCGTTCGGACGCAAGGTCTTCAAACGAAGCCAGGTCCGCGGCTTCCCGCAACGGGAAAGCCGCGGCCCGGGAATCATATCTTAATCGAGGTCGTCGAGCGCTTTCTGGAAGCGACCGGCGTGGCTCTTCTCGGCCTTGGCGAGCGTCTCGAACCAGTCGGCGATCTCGTCGAAGCCTTCGTCGCGCGCCGTGCGGGCCATGCCCGGATACATGTCGGTGTACTCGTGGGTCTCACCGGCGACGGCAGCAGCGAGGTTGGCCGACGTGCCGCCGATCGGCAGGCCGGTGGCCGGATCGCCGCTTTCCTCTAGGAACTCGAGATGGCCGTGAGCGTGGCCCGTCTCACCTTCCGCGGTGGAGCGGAAAACGGCGGCGACGTCATTGTAGCCCTCAACGTCCGCCTTCTGGGCAAAATAGAGGTAGCGACGGTTCGCCTGGCTTTCACCAGCGAAAGCCTCCTTCAGATTGTCTTCGGTCTTGGATCCCTTGAGCGCCATCACACATCTCCTTATGCCCTTGTTAAGGCTGTTTGAGTTTAAAAACCTACGAGCCCTAGGTCGGACTGTAGGTCGGTGTCACGCTTGCAATATGGCTACGCTTAACAAACAAGTCAATAGTTTAGAAAATTTCTAAACTTATTTAAATCTCATTGTTACAATTTGATTTATTGAAAGCGATTATCACCCGCACGCCGCAGGCGCACGATAACATCGACACGTGTGACTTCAGCATCCGACGGCGCGTCGGGCAGCCTCGCCAGCTCGATCGCATCGTGGGGGATATCCTTCAGTGCGCCGTCATCCTCAAAAAAGAAGTGGTGGTGCTCGTTGATATTGGTGTCGAAATACGAGCGGCCGGGCGAGACCACGACTTCGCGCAGCAGGCCAGTGTCGGTGAACTGGTTGAGCGTGTTGTACACCGTCGCCAGGGACACCTTGATACCCTGGGAGATGGCCTCGTCATGCAGCTGCTCGGCTGTGATATGGCAGTCGCCGGCGTCGAACAGGATCTTGCCCAGCGCCAAACGCTGCCGCGTCGGCCGCAGGCCCGCATCCTTCAAACGTCGCAGTGTCTGAGAGAAGGGCCGCTTCGACCCGTCGGAACGTACGTTGCTCATGGCGCAAATATGGCGCATCGTACGCGAAAGTAAAGATGAATCTTTCGAAAAACATTCACAACATTCTGAAATCAAATAAATAAAATATCGCCTACATGAGTTCGAGCCACGGTCGGTCTGCGCCGAAATCCGGGCCGTTATGTATCCCACAGACAGGGAATCATTGCGTAATCATGTATTCTCGTCAAATTACGGACAGAGCCGCGAACACCTGATAGAACGTTCCGGCAAAAACAAAATACGACGGTCGCCTCGCGGGGCGGCATCTGGTGGCGAGAAAAGCGGGTATGGACGGTTTTACGCAGAAGTCGAGCTTCTCCTTTGAAGACCTGATCGAGTGCGGACACGGCAAGTTATTCGGCCCCGGCAACGCACAGTTGCCGCTGCCGCCGATGCTGATGTTCGACAGGATCACGGAAATTTCTGACGACGGCGGCGAGTACGACAAAGGCCTGATCGTGGCCGAACTCGATATTAAAGAGGACCTCTGGTTCTACCCCTGCCATTTCGAGGGCGACCCGATCATGCCGGGCTGCCTGGGCCTAGACGCCCTGTGGCAGATGCTGGGCTTCTACCTCGGCTGGCTCGGCCTGCCCGGCCCCGGCCGCGCCCTCGGCGTGGGCGAGGTCAAATTCGCTGGCGAGGTCAAGCCGTCGGGCACACTCCTGCGCTACCAGGTGGATGTGCAGAAGGTCCTCAAACGGGGTTTTGCCATCGCGGTTGCCGACGGCAAGGCCGAACTGGACGGTGAGACCGTCTATACGACCGCCGGCCTCCGCGTCGGTCTGTTCCCGCCCTCTGACAAGGAGGCAAAATGACTACCAACGGCTTGCGTCGGGTCGCCATTACTGGACTCGGCATCGTCTCCCCGATCGGTTCAAATGCCGGCGAAGTGACCGACAGCCTGCGCGCCGGACGCTCGGGCATCGTGAAGAGCGACATATATGAGGAAATGGGCTTCCGCTCGCATGTGCACGGCGCACCCGATATCGATTTCGAGGACCATATCGACCGCAAGTTGCGCCGCTTCATGGGCGACGGCGCAGCCTATGGCTATATCGCCATGCAGGAAGCCATCGCCAGTTCCGGCCTCCCCGACGACAAAATCCGCTCCGAACGTACAGGCCTGGTTGCCGGCACGGGCGGCCCGTCCACTTCTGCCCAGGTCGCTGCGGCCGACACGGCCCGCGAGAAGGGCCCCAAACGCGTCGGCCCCTATGCAGTGCCCAAGGCCATGTGCTCGACGCTATCGGCCAACCTGTCCACCGCCTTCGGTATGCGCGGGCTCAGCTACTCGATCAGCTCCGCCTGCTCGACTAGCGCGCATTGCATCGGCAACGGCGCGGAACTGATCCAGATGGGCAAGCAGGACATCGTCTTCGCTGGCGGCGCGGAAGAACTCCACTGGTCGCTGTCCGTCCTGTTCGACGCGATGGGCGCGCTGTCGTCCAACTACAACGACACGCCCGAGCGCGCCTCGCGCCCGTACGATGCCAACCGCGACGGATTTGTGATTGCGGGCGGCGGCGGCATGGTCGTTTTGGAAGAACTGGAACACGCCAAGGCGCGCGGCGCGAAGATCTACGCGGAACTCGTCGGCTACGGCGCGACCTCGGACGGCGTGGATATGGTCGCCCCCTCGGGCGAAGGCGCAGTGCGCTGCATGAAGATGGCCATGGCCAGCCTGGGCAACCGGTCGGTCGATTACATCAACGCCCACGGCACCTCGACCCCGGTCGGGGACATGGTGGAACTCGGCGCCATCAGGGAAGTGTTCGGCGACGAGCGCCCGAAGGTGTCCTCCACAAAGTCACTAACCGGACACTCCCAAGGCGCGACCGGCGCCCATGAAGCAATCTATTCGTTGCTCATGCTGGACAACGACTTCGTCGCAGCCTCGGCTAATATTGAAAATCTTGACCCCGAGGCCGGTGACGCAGCCATCGTGACCGAGCGGATCGACAACGCCGGCCTCAACTGCGTCATGTCGAACAGCTTCGGCTTCGGCGGCACCAACGCATGTCTCGCTTTCCAGCGCTTTGACGGTTAACCCCATGGCAGACGCCCGCGCCCCCTCTCCGGAGCCCCGCCCCGTGTCTCGGCAATCCAAATTCTCTGATCCCGCAGACGACGCCGCGCCGGTGTCGGGCAACCTTATGGCCGGCAAGCGCGGCCTCATCATGGGCGTGGCCAACGACCATTCCATCGCCTGGGGCATCGCGCGCGCCGCGGCCGCCCAGGGCGCGGAACTGGCCTTCACCTACCAGGCCGAATCCTTTGCACGCCGGGTCGGTCCGCTGGCCGAATCTGTCGGCGCCTCGACCCTGCTCCAGTGTGACGCCTCAGACATGGCGAGCCTCGATTCCACCTTCGACGCGGTCGCCAAGACCTGGGACTCGCTGGACTTCGTGGTCCACGCGATCGCTTACTCGGACAAGGAAGAACTGAAGGGCCGGTATATGAACACGACGCAGGAAAACTTCCTGAGCACGATGAATATCTCCTGCTACTCCTTCACCGCCGTCGCCCAGCGCGCCGCCGCGATGATGAACGGTTCGGGCTCCCTACTCACTCTAACCTATCACGGCGCGCAGGCCGTGATGCCCAACTATAACGTTATGGGCGTCGCCAAGGCCGCGCTGGAAGCCTCCGTGCGTTACCTGGCGTCCGACATGGGCCCCGACGGTGTCCGGGTCAACGCGATCTCCGCCGGCCCCATGCGCACACTGGCGGGCTCGGCGGTCGGCTCCGCCCGACAGGTCTACAACTACAACCGCGAAGTCGCGCCACTGCGCCGCAACGTGGTGCTAGACGATGTGGGCGGCGCGGGCCTCTACCTGCTGTCCGACCTGTCCAAGGCCGTGACCGGCGAGATTCACTATGTCGACTGCGGCTTCAACGCCATCGGCATGCCGGACCCCGCCGCCCCAAAAGCCGAGGCGGAATAGCTCCGAGCCGCCGCGCAGCCACTCGCATTTTTCTGCCTGAATTCCATGCCCCGGGGGCTGTTCCAAATGCCTCCAGCCATGTAGCGTTAGCGCGCCCGGAACATGGCTGTGACCGCACGAAAATGGCGGCGGCCGGTGAGCGGGTTGGGGAAACAAACCGGACAAAACGATGACGGACACACAATACCTTGCTCCGGCAACGCTCGACGAGGCGGTCAGCGCCTTCGCCGCAGCAAACGGCGCGGCGCGCATTCTGGCAGGCGGCACGGACCTGCTGGTCCAGATTCAGGCCGGCGTGGTCAAGCCGGGCCTGATCGTCGATGTGAAGAAGATCGGCGAGCTGACCTCGGTCGAGGAGACTGTCGACGGCGGCTTCATTGTGGGCGCCGCTGTCTCCGGCGCAAAGCTGGAGAAGCACCTGAATTTCGCCAAGGCCTGGCCGGGCGCGCTTGAGGGGCTGAACCTGATCGGCTCCACCCAGGTGCAGGGCCGCGCGTCCTTCGGCGGGAACCTATGCAACGGCTCACCTGCCGCCGACAGCGTACCGGGCCTCGTCGCCGCGGGCGCCGTCGCCACCATCCAGGGCCCAAACGGGCGCCGCGAGATGCCGGTGGAGGACTTTCCCTCCGGCCCTGGCAAGACCAACCTCGCCCCTGGCGAGATCGTCGTCAGCTTCACCTTCCCGCCGCGCCCCCCGCATTCGGGCGATGCCTACCTACGCATGATTCCGCGCACGGAAATGGACATCGCGGTGGTCGGCTGCGGCGTGAACCTGACCATGGATGGCGACACCTGCACGGCGGCCCGCGTGGCGTGGGTGCGGTCGCACCGACCGTGCGCCGGGTGCCCGACGCGGAAGCAGCGCTCATCGGCTCCACACTGGATGACACGGCCATCGAGGCCGCCGCGGCAGCCTGCCGCGTGGCGTGCGATCCCATCGACGACAAGCGCGGCACCATCGCCTACCGCACCCAGGTTGCGGGCGTGCTCCTGAAACGCACGACGGCCATCGCCGCCGAACGCGCAAAAGCCTAGAGGAGGATCAGACATGGCGAAGATCCACGTCACCACGACCATCAACGGCGAGCCGGAGGAATTCCTCTGTGATCCCGCTGAGACCATGCTGGACGTCCTGCGTAACCGCCTGAGCCTGACCGGCGCAAAGGAAGGCTGTGCGACCGGCGACTGCGGCGCCTGCTCCATCACGCTGGACGGCACGCTGGTGTGCTCCTGCCTGATGCTGGCCGCAGAGGCCGAAGGTCACGAGATCGGCACCATCGAGGGCATGGCGGACGGCGACCACCTGCACCCGCTGCAGCAGAAGTTCCTGGAAATGGCGGCCCTGCAGTGCGGCATCTGCACACCGGGCTTCCTGGTCGCGGCCAAGGCGCTACTAGAAGAGAACCCCGACCCGACCGAGACGGAGGTGCGCTTCTGGCTGGCGGGCAACCTGTGCCGCTGCACGGGCTATGACAAGATTATCCGCGCGGTGATGGACACCGCGGCCGAGATGCGGGAGGCAGCACAATGAATGAGATGTCCAACAAGTGGATTGGCAAGCGGACCATCCGCCCCGACGGCGTCGATAAGGTCACCGGCCGCGCCGCCTTTGCGGCCGACACAACCATGCCCGGCATGATCTGGGGCAAGGTTCTGCGCTCGCCCCACGCCCACGCGATCATCAAGTCCATCGACACCTCCAAGGCCGAGGCCCTGCCTGGCGTGAAGGCGATTGTAACGGCGGCGGACATCGTGGACTTCCCGGTCGATACCCCGTACCCGCTGGGCATCCAGGACATGCGCTGGATGTGCCGCAACGTGATGGCACGTGAACGTGCTCTGTGGCACGGCCATGCTGTCGCCGGTGTGGCGGCCATGACAGAGGCCATCGCGGAGGAGGCCTGTGCGCTGATCGAGGTGGATTATGAGGTCCTGCCATATGCCATCGAGATCGACGACGCGCTGGCCGAGGATGCGCCTATCCTGCATCCGTGGATGGAGTTCGATGGCAAACCGTCGAACATCGCGGGCACGCTGGAGCACTCCAAGGGCGACGTGGAGGCCGGCTTCGCCGAGGCCGACGTAATCGTCGAGGGTGAGTTCACCACGCGGCCCGTCCATCAAGGCTATATCGAACCCCATGCCTGCCTCGTCTCGACGGCGGCCGACGGCAAGATGACCATCTGGTCGTCCAGCCAGGGCCAGTTCATGGTCCGCGCTATGACCTCACTGCTGACGGGCATCCCGCAGTCGGATATCCGCGCGATCCCCGCCGAGATCGGCGGCGGCTTCGGCGGCAAGACCATCATCTACCTCGAACCGTTGGCTGCCGTGCTGTCGAAGAAGTCCGGCCGCCCGGTGAAGATGGCGATGACCCGCGAAGAGGTCATGCGCGCTTCCGGGCCCACCTCTGGCTCCAAGTCGAAGATCAAGATCGGCGCCAGGAAGGACGGCTCGATCACCGCGATCGAGGGCCTGTACTGGCTGCAGGCCGGCGGCCTGCCGGGCGCCCCGGTCCGCGGCGCGGTCGGCTGTGCGCTCGCGCCCTACGACATCCCCAACGGACACACCTTCGGCTATGACGTGGTGTGCAACCGCTCCAAGGTCGCGGCCTACCGCGCGCCGGGCGCGCCCATCGGCGCCTTCGGTGTCGAGTGTCTGCTCGACGAACTGGCCGAGAAGCTGGAGATGGACCCGCTGGACCTTCGGCTGAAGAACGCCGCCAAGGAAGGTACCAAGGCTGTGCACGGCCCGACCTACCCGCTTATGGGCTATGTGGAATCGCTGGAGGCCGCCAAGGTCCACGACCACTATAAGGCCCCGCTGGACCGCACGAAGTTCCAGGGCCGCGGTGTCGCGTCAGGCTTCTGGTTCAACGCGGGCGGCGAATCCAGCGCCCAGGTGAACATCACCGAGGACGGAAATGTGGTGGTCACCACCGGCCATCCGGATATCGGCGGCTCGCGCGCGGGCATCGCCAATATCTGCGCCGAGCTGCTGGGGATCGACTACAACCGCGTCTCCGTCCTAATCGGCGACACGGCCACCATCGGCTTCTCCAACCTGACCGGCGGCAGCCGCGTGCTGTTTGCCTCGTCAATGGTGGTGACGGAATCCACCAACAAGGTGATCCGTACCCTGTGCGAGCTAGCCGCGAAGATCTGGGACATCGATCCCGACGCGGTCATCTGGGAAGACGGCGAAGCCCGCCCAGCGGGCGACAATGCCGGACAGTTCGATCCGCTGTCGCTGGAGGAGCTGGCCTCACGTGCCAATGAATCCGGCGGGCCGATCGGCGCGGGCACCCAGCTCAACACCACGGGCGCGGAGGGCGGCTTCGGCACCCATATCTGCGACGTGGAGGTGGACACCGAACTAGGTATCGTTCGGGTGCTGCGCTACACGGTCCTGATGGATGTGGGCCGGGCCATCCACCCAGCCTATGTGGAGGGCCAGATGCAGGGCGGCGCGGTGCAGGCCATCGGCTGGGCGCTGAACGAGGAATACGTCTATGACAAGGACGGCAGGGTTGATAACCCGGGCTTCCTCGACTACCGCATGCCAGTTGCCTCGGACCTGCCGATGATCGATACCTTTATCATCGAGGTACCGAATCCGAAGCACCCGCAGGGCGTACGCGGCGTAGGCGAGGTACCGCTGGTGCCGGGCCTGTCCGCGGTGCGCAACGCGGTCTATGACGCGCTGGGCATTCGGTTCAATGACCTCCCGCTATCACCGCCGCGCGTGCTGGCGGGGCTGGGCGAGATGAAGCAGGCCGCCGAATAGCGCCACCTTCATACCGAAACGCAAAACGGCCCCGGAGCGATCCGGGGCCGTTTCGTTTTGTGGCGAGCCCCGCGAACAGCGGGCCGGATTTAGCTCCGAAGGTTACTCGGCAGCGTCGCGGTCGCGGCGCGGGCGGCGGCGGCGCGGGCGGTCGTCGCCATCGCCGTCCCCGTCACGCGAGCGCTCCTCGCGCGGCGGACGGGTGTCCTCCAGCTCCTCACCGGTCTCCTGATCGACGACACGCATAGACAACTTGACCTTACCCCGGTCGTCGATACCCAGCACCTTGACCTTTACCTCGTCGCCCTCGTTGATCACGTCGGTCACCTGACCGACGCGCTCGTTCTTGAGCTCGGAGATGTGGACCAGGCCATCGCGCGACCCGAAGAAGTTCACGAAGGCGCCGAAATCGACAACCTTCACGACCTTGCCGTTGTAGATCACGCCGACTTCCGGCTCCGCCACGATGGAGGTGATCCAATCGATCGCCTTCTGGGCCGCCTCGCCGTCCGAGGAAGCCACCTTGATCAGGCCTTCGTCGTCGATATCGACTTTACAGCCCGTGACCTCGCAGATCTCGCGGATGACCTTGCCACCGGTGCCGATCACGTCGCGGATCTTGTCAGTGGGGATGGTCATCGTGGTGATGCGCGGAGCGTGCTGCGACAGCTCGTTGCGCGAGGTGTCGATGGCCTTGGCCATCTCGCCCAGGATGTGAATACGTCCGTCCTTCGCTTGGTCGAGCGCGATCTCCATGATCTCCTTGGTGATAGACGTGATCTTGATGTCCATCTGGAGCGAGGTGATGCCCTCCGTCGTTCCGGCGACCTTGAAGTCCATATCGCCGAGATGGTCCTCATCGCCAAGGATGTCGGACAGCACCGCGAAGCCATCATCTTCCTTGATGAGGCCCATGGCGATACCGGCCACCGGCGCCTTGAGCGGCACACCGGCATCCATCATCGCAAGTGAGGACCCGCAGACCGTGGCCATGGAGGACGACCCGTTGGATTCGGTGATCTCGGAGACTACGCGGATCGTGTAGGGAAAGTCTTCCTTGGCGGGCAGAAGCGGACGCAGCGCACGCCATGCCAGCTTGCCATGGCCGATTTCGCGGCGGCCTGTGAAGCCGATGCGGCCCGTCTCACCCACACTGAACGGCGGGAAGTTGTAGTGCAGCAAAAAGTGCTGCCGATACTCGCCTTCGAGCGCGTCGATGATCTGCTCATCCTGGCCGGTGCCAAGCGTGGCGACCACCAGGCCCTGGGTCTCGCCCCTGGTGAACAGGGCAGAGCCGTGCGAGCGCGGCAAGACCGAGATCTGGCAGTCGATTGGGCGGACCGTCTTGGTGTCGCGGCCGTCGATGCGGTTGCCGGTATCCAGAATCGAGCGGCGGACTACGTCGGATTCCAGCGCCTTCAGCGCGGAACCGGCACCGGCCTGCTCCTCTTCGGAGAGCTGCTCGATGACGGCGGCCTTCGCGGCCGCCACCTTGTCCTGACGAGTGAGCTTGTCCTTCTCGGTGTAGGCCTCGCGGATGGCGGCCTCGCCGAGTTCGCGGACCTTCGCCTTCAGATCCAGCTCTTCCTGGGACGGCTCGGACACGTCGCGCGGCTCCTTGGCCGCACGTTCGGCGACGGAGATGATCAGATCGATCACTTCCTGGTACGCCTCGTGGCCGAACATGACAGCGCCCAGCATAATGTCCTCGGACAGCTGATGGGCCTCCGATTCCACCATAAGCACGCCTTCCGACGTGCCGGCGACGACGAGATCGAGTTCCGATCCCTTCAGCTGTTCGGCCGTCGGGTTCAGGACGTATTCGCCGTCGATGTAGCCGACGCGCGCCGCGGCGATGGGGCCGAGGAACGGGATGCCTGAAATGGTCAGCGCAGCAGAAGCGCCGATCATCGCGGGTATGTCGGGATCGTTCTCAAGGTCATGGCTGACCGTGGTGCAGATCACCTGGGTTTCGTTGCGGTAGCTCTTGTGGAAGAGCGGGCGGATCGGGCGGTCGATCAGGCGGGAGGTCAGGACCTCCTTCTCCGTCGGGCGCCCTTCGCGCTTGAAGAAGCCGCCAGGAATCTTGCCCGCGGCAAACGTCTTTTCTTGGTAGTGGACCGTCAGCGGGAAGAAATCGATCCCGACCTTCGGCTGCTTCTCGCCGACCGCGGTGCACAGGACCGAGGATTCGCCGTAGCTGACGAGAACGGCCCCGTCGGCCTGACGGGCAATGCGGCCCGTCTCGATGGTGAGCGTGCGCCCACCCCATTCGATTTCCTTACGGACAATGTCAAACATCGTCTATCTCCAACCTGCGTCGTCCTTCCGGGCCTATCCCGGACCGGACGCCCCGTGCCCTCGGGGTCATCGCGCCGCCACGCAGTAAGCAGTTTTGACGGCGAGTGCACGGACCTTCCATGCGGGCGAGGCCGCGGAACGCCGGATTGCGTCCCCCTACGGCCCTTGTGGAAACGGCGCAGGTTTGCCCGCGCCGTTTCCGAATTCGGCTCCGCCCTAGCGGCGGATGCCCAGGCGCTCGATCAGGCCGCGATAGCGCGCTTCATCTTTGCGCTTCACGTAGTCGAGCAACCGGCGACGCTGGCCCACCATAAGCAGGAGCCCGCGGCGCGAGTGATGATCCTTGGCGTGGGACTGAAAATGGTCCGTGAGGTTGCGAATCCGCTCGGTGAGGATCGCGACTTGTACCTCCGGTGAACCGGTGTCCCCGTCCTTGGTCTGGTATTCTTTAATAAGTTCAGCCTTACGCTCAGGCGTAATCGACATGATCGTCTTCTCCCGGCATCGAAAGGTTCAAGACACGGACCGGTCTGATCTGGATGCCATCAACCCGGGCCAGGGCCACGGGAATGTCGGCGTCCAGGGCGAGGACAATTCCGTCGTCGCCCGCCGTCGCGATCCGTTCCCGGTCCTGCGGTCGCAGAACGGGAACTGCCTGCCCATTGCGAAGTCTTTCGGCCTCGCGATCCGATAGGGCCAGCGCCGGGATGCCGTCCAGCGCGGTCTCAACCGGTAACATATGGGGTGAGGCGGCGGCACTATGGCTAAGTTCCTGAAGCATTTCCAGCGAAATCGCAGCCCCCTCGGCAAAGGGCCCGACGGCCGTGCGGCGCAGTCCGGACAGGTGCCCGCAGGTGCCCAGCGCGGCGGCCAGATCACGGGCCAGCGCGCGCATATAGGCGCCCTTTCCCGATGTCACGGTGAAGCGCGCCGCGCTCTCGTCCAGAATTTCCAGAAGCTCCAAGGCGTGGATGTCGATGATGCGCGCGGCCAGCTCGAACTCCTCGCCCGCACGTGCCTTCGCATAGGCCCGCTCACCGGCGACCTTGATGGCCGAAAAGGCCGGCGGCACCTGGGAAATCGCGCCGACGAATTGCGGCAGGGCAGCGCGGATCGCCGCCTCGTCCGGGCGCACATCGCTGGTCTCGACCAGCTCGCCCTCGGCGTCGTCGGTCGATGTGCGTACACCCCAATGCACAGTGAACGCGTACTGTTTGGTGCTGTCGGTCACGTACGGCATGGTCTTCGTGGCCTCGCCCAGCGCAATCGGCAGAATTCCGGTGGCAGAGGGGTCCAGCGTGCCGGCATGGCCCAGCTTGGCCGCGCCGGTGATACGGCGTACGGCATTGACGCAGTCGGAGGAGGTCATCCCCGCCGGCTTGTCGAGGTTGATCCAGCCGCTGATCGGTAAACCCTTGCGCCGACGGCCCATCAGTCCCGGTCTCCGTCGATATCTTCCTTAACCTGCTCTTCCGGTTTATGCAGCAGATCACGGGCGACTTCCGGCCGATGGATGATCGCGTCGATCCTGTTCGCCTCGTCGAAGCTCTCGTCATAGACGAAGGTCATCGACGGCATGTAGCGCAGATGGATCGCCGAGGAGAGCTGGCCGCGCAGGAAGGACGAGGCGCGGTTGAGCGCCTTGACCAAGGGCGCGGCCTCGGTGCCCAGCGGAAGCACAAACGCGGTCGCGTTGCGCAGATCGGGGCTGACGCGCACCTCCGTCACAGTGATGGACTGACCGACCAAATCCGGGTCACGGAACTCCGCGCGCCGCAGGATCTCCGACAGCGCATGGCGGATTTCCTCGCCAACGCGAAGCTGGCGCTGCGACGGCGCCTTGCCGCCACGGGGGTTTTGCTTGTGTCTTGCCACGTCTTCCAATCCTGCGGACGCCGGTATCGGACTGGCCGCCCGCACTATCGTCCACGCCGGCGCCCCTTAAGCTTCCAGCTTGCGGGCGACCTCCTGGACCTCGAAACACTCGACCACGTCCCCGACCTGGATGTCGTTGTATTTCTCGAGCGCGATACCGCATTCGTAGCCGTTCTGTACCTCGCGGACATCGTCCTTGAAGCGGCGCAGCGTGCCGAGGTCGCCAGTATGGATCACGACATTGTCGCGCATCAGGCGAACCTTTGAATCGCGGCGGATAAGACCCTCGGTGACCATGCAGCCGGCGACCTTGCCGACGCGCGAGACCGAGAAGACCTCGCGGATCTGGGCCTGGCCGAGCACGTTCTCCTCGATGTTCGGGGCGAGCTCGCCTTCCAGCATCGTGCGAACATCATCGACCACGTTGTAGATGACGCTGTAGTAGCGGATCTCCACCTGGTCGCGCTTAGCCTGGTCGCGGGCCTGCGGGATCGCGCGGACATTGAAGCCGATCACCAGACCACCATTGACGCTGGCCAGCGAGATGTCGGATTCGGTGATACCGCCGACACCGGCATGCAGAACCTGTACCTTGACCTCGTCGGTAGACATGTTCTCCAGCGCGCCGACAATGGCCTCGACCGAGCCCTGCACGTCGCCCTTGATGACGACCGGGACCTGGGCCGCCTCGCCCGCCTTGATCTGCATGAACATCTCGTCGAGCGAGCCGCGTGCACCGGCCGCCGCGCGCTGTTCGCGGATCAGGCTCTGGCGGTATTCGACGATCTCGCGCGCACGCGCCTCGTTCTCGACCACCGCGAACTCATCACCGGCCTGCGGCGCGCCGTTGAGGCCGAGCACCTCAACCGGCTGAGACGGGCCTGCCTCGGTCAGGTTCTCGCCGCGCTCATTGACCAGCGCACGCACACGGCCCCACTCGGCACCGGCGACGAAGATGTCACCAACCTTGAGCGTGCCACCCTGGATCAGTACGGTCGCGACCGCGCCGCGCCCGGCTTCGAGCTGCGCCTCGATCACCGCGCCGAAGGCGTTGCGGTCGGGGTTCGCCGTCAGTTCGAGCAGCTCAGACTGCAGCAGGACCGCCTCGGTCAGGTTATCGAGACCTTCCTTCTTCAGCGCGGAAATCTCGATCACCTGAGTGTCGCCGCCCATCTCCTCTGCCACGATTTCGTGGGCAAGCAGTTCGGTCTTCACCCGCGACGGTTCGGCGCCCTGTACGTCCATCTTGTTGATCGCCACGATGATCGGCACTTCGGCCGCCTTGGCGTGGTTGATCGCCTCAATGGTCTGCGGCTGCACGCCGTCATCCGCCGCAACCACCAGGATCACGATATCGGTGACGTTGGCGCCGCGCTGGCGCATCGAGGTGAAGGCCGCATGGCCCGGCGTGTCGATGAAGCTGATCTTCTGACCGCCCTCGAGTTCGACCTGATAGGCACCGATATGCTGGGTGATGCCGCCGGCCTCGCCGCGCACCACGTCGGTGGAACGCAGCGCATCCAGCAGCGAGGTCTTGCCGTGATCAACATGGCCCATGACTGTAACAACCGGCGGCCGCGGCTTGCGGTCGCCCGCGTCGTCCTCGATACCGGCGCCCAGGTTGAGCTCCACATCCGCGGCGGAGGTAAGCTTCGGCGTGTGGCCGAATTCCTCGACGACGAGCTGGGCCGTCTCCTGATCGATGGTCTGGTTGATGGTCGCCATAACGCCGAGCTTCATCAGCGCCTTGATGACCTCCGCGCCGCGCTCGGCCATACGGTTGGCCAACTCGCTGACGGTAATCGCGTCAGGGATTGAGACCTCACGAACAACCTTGACCGAACCACCGGCACCGCCGCCGTCGCGCGAACGCTGCTGACGCTCCCGCTCCTGCTTGCGGCGAAATGCCGCCACGGAACGCTGCCGCGCGCCACTCTCGTCATCCAATGCCTCGGAAATAGTTAACTTGCCGCTGCGCCGCTTGCGCTCACCGCGCGAACGGCTGGGTGGGCGGGACTGCTGAGCGTCCCCGGCCGCGGCAGCACCGCCTCCACCACGACCGCCACGCCGCCGCTCAACGCCATCGTTGGTGATTTCCTCTTCTAGCTCTACGCGCTTGCGCTCGGCCGTGGCCGCACGCTGGGCGGCCTCGTCGGCCATACGCTGGGCCTCGGCCTCCGCCGCGCGGCGGGCCTCTTCCTCAATCTGGCGGCGCGTCTTACGCTCGGGTTCCGGCGCCGACGCAGCTTCCGCCTGGGCCTTCGCCTCCTCAACCTTTTCCTTGGCCACTTCGGCCTCGGCTGCCTTCTGTTCCGCCTCGCGCGCCTTGGCCAAGGCCTCTTCCTCGCCCTTCTTGCGGGCCTCTTCCAGTGCAGCCTGCGCGGCGGCGCTTTCGCGCGCAGCGTCCTCGGCCGCCTTGCGGGCTTCCTCAAGGGCGCGGGCGCGGGTCGCCTGCTCAGCGTCGGTCAGCGTACGGGCGCGCGCCGGTTCCGCCGGCGTATCGACAGGCGCGGGCGCCTGCTGCTCCTGAACCTCCGCGGACGAGGTGTCCTTGACCTCGGTCATGCGGCCCGACTGGCCGGCCTGGAAGGTCCGCTTCTTCTTGACCTCGACCGCCACGGTCTTGGACCGGCCATGGCTGAAGCTCTGGCGCACCTGCCCACCCTCGACGGTCTTCTTGAGCTCGAGCTTGCCCGGCTTCGATAGCGTCAGCGGCTTTTTATTCTTCTTGTCGTCGTTCTCGGTCGTATTCGCCATCTTTATCATTCCATCACGTCAAAACCGGTGTCGGCGCGCACCTGCGCATTGTCACCGCGATAGGCCATCATCCGGAGCGCGGCGTCGCGCACCTGGCGGGCCGGACCGCCAGGAACCACAAACGCGTGCACAGCGCGATCACGCCCCGCCACGCGGCCCAGCGTCGCGGCATCGAACAGGTCGAGCCGCACAACATTCTCCACGTGGCCCGCCAGCCGCGCGATCTTTTCCCGTCCGTCGGCGCCCGCATCGCTGGCGCACAACAGAACCGCGCCAGAAGCACCGGACGGCGCGGAGAGCAGGCCCAACAGCGCGCCGCGGACCTTTTCGAACCCTGACTGAAAGTCGCCGGCCTTGCGGGCCAGCGCCAGCGCGTTGACTGCGCGACCGTGGAGCTCTCCCTCGACAAAGTCCGCGAGGCTTTCGCCGCCGGGGCCCATCATCGGCGTCACGCTGCATCGGGCACCGCGCGAAAATGCCCGTTTTTCACACGCCGCCGAGACTATATCGCGGCGCCCCAGCAACCACAATCCGCGCCCCGGTAGCCGCGCGTCAAGATCGGGGACCACCAGATCGTCGGGGCCCACCACAAACCGCATCAGGTCATCGCGCGGATGTACTTCACCCGTCACCAGGCAGCGCCGTTTCGGCTCGGCCTTTGTCCGGGGCCGGTTGTCCGGCCGATTCTGTGCTTCGACGCTTATCACGCCCTCGGTGTCTCCTTCGCCGTCCGCCGCCTACTCGCCCGCGTCCGCGGGGGTCGGCTGCGGTGCAAACACGGCCTCGGCTTCCGCCAGGCCGGCCGAACGCGCATCAAAGGGAGTCGGCGCGGCTTCCTGTTCGGTCCCCTCGACCTCCGGCTCCGGCGCGATCACGTCCTCGCCATAAACCGCGACGCGCGCGGCCATGATGACCTGGTTCGCCTCGTCGGCCGTGACCGGGCTCTGGCGCACGAGGCGTCCGATTTCGTGGTCGGCCATGTCGAACAGGTCATCGAGCTTCACCTCGGTCTCCACGTCCATAAAGATGAAGCGGTACTCGTCCGGCAATAGGCCCGCCAGATCCTCCGCGCTGCGCACGCCGTTTTGACCCAGACGCACCGCCTTCTCCAGCGTCACGCCCTCGACCTCGAGCATGCTGTCCTCGACACCTAGCTTCTTGCGCTCGATATCCAGCTTCGCGTCACGCTCTTCCAGCCAATTCTGAGCGCGGGCCTGTAGTTCCTCGGCGATGTCCTCATCAAAGCCCTCAATCACGGTCAGGTCGTCGAGCGGCACGAAGGCCACTTCCTCCACCGTGGCGAAGCCTTCGGTCACCAGCAGATGTGCGATGACGTCCTCGACATCCAGCGCCTCGATGAATGCCTCGGAGCGCGAGTTGAACTCGTCCTGGCGACGCTGCGACTCTTCTTCCTCGGTGAGGATGTCGATGTCCCAGCCCGACAGCATCGAGGCGAGGCGCACATTCTGGCCACGGCGGCCGATAGCGAGCGAAAGCTGTTCATCGGGCACGACCACCTCGATCTTGTTGGCGTCCTCGTCGAGAACGACCTTGGTCACCTCGGCCGGGGCCAGCGCGTTCACCACGAAGGTCGCGGGATCGGGCGACCACGGAATGATATCGATCTTCTCTCCCTGCAGCTCGCCGACGACCGCCTGCACGCGGCTGCCGCGCATGCCGACGCAGGCGCCAACCGGATCGATGCCGGAATCGTTGGAGATTACGGCGATCTTCGCGCGGCTCCCCGGATCGCGCGCGGCAGCGCGGATCTCGATAATACCGTCATAGATTTCCGGCACTTCCTGCGCGAAGAGCGACTTCATGAACTCCGGCTGGGCGCGGGTCAGGAAGATCTGCGGGCCGCGCTGCTCGCGGCGCACGTCGTAGATATAGGCGCGGATACGGTCGCCGGGGCGATAGTTCTCACGCGGCAGGGATTCGTCGCGGCGTATCACACCCTCTGCGCGGCCAAGATCGACGGTCACGTTGCCGTACTCCACGCGCTTGACCAAGCCGTTCACGACCTCGCCCACGCGGTCCTTATATTCCTCGAAATGGCGCTCGCGCTCCGCGTCGCGCACACGCTGGACGATCACCTGCTTGGCCGTCTGGGCGGCGATACGGCCAAAGTCGATCGGCGGCAGTTCGTCAATCAGGAACTCACCGATCTGCACGTCGGGTTTCTCGGCCTGGGCCTGCGCGAGGGTGAGCTGGGTGTGTTCGTCCTCGATATCCTCAACTACCTCACGGTAGCGCGCCAGCGAGATGTGACCGCCGTCACGGTCGATGATGGCGCGGATGTCGTGCTCCGGGCCGTACTTATTGCGTCCGGCCTTCTGGATGGCCTGCTCCATCGCAGTAATGACTTCCTCGCGTTCGATGCCCTTCTCGCGCGCAACAGCGTCGGCGACGGCAAGCATCTCAATACGGCTGGGACCACCAGACTCCATAATCTCTATCCTTCATTCAGCCGGCCCTTCTGGGCCGCGTCAATCAGTTCATCGGTCAGCACGAGCTTCGCCCGGGACACGTCGGCAAACGGAAGCTCGATCATGTTGTCCTCCCCGTCCTCGACCCTCAGGCGCACCATGCCGTTTTTCAAACCCAACAGCCGCCCGCGAAACCGCCGGCGCCCGTCCCGAGCCTGCTTTAGTTCGACCTTCGCCTCGAACCCGGCGAAGCTGTCGAAATCCTTCTCCCGCGTGAGCGGCCGGTCGATCCCCGCCGAGCCGACTTCCAGCTCATAGGCCTCGGGGATGGGATCGGCCACGTCGAGCAGTGCGGAAATCGTGCGGCTGGCCAGCGTGCAGTCGTCGATGGTGATTTCCTCACCATCGGCGCGATCCAGCATGATCTGCAGGACCGGCCGGCCGTTGCCGCCGAAATGCAAGCGCACCAGCTCATAGCCGAGATCGGCCAGCGACGGCTCGATGATCGACACCACCTGGTCGGTACGCGCATTCTCACTCACGAGGTTCAACGCTCGCTCGTCCTCACGTTTACCGGCCCGCACAGGCGGGCTACGGGTAACAAAAAAGGCGGCGCCGGTTCTTACCCGGGCCACCCCTTAACTGCCCTTATCAGGACCGTTGGGCCTTAGTTGCGCGGAAATATAGGTGAAAACGGAGAAAAGGCAAGCAATTCAGGTGACCCTTATTCGCCGCCGCGCGAACGCCGGCGGTAGCGCAGAAACGTCGGGCCAGGCCCGCTCGAGCGGTTCTTGCCTTCGTAGCGCGTGTCCGGCCAGTCGTCGGGGCGCACCCGCCAGTCGTCGGCGCGCTCGGCCAGCCATTCGAAGGCCGGATGGGCGGTCATGTGGCGCAGCATCCAGACCAGATAGTCCTGATCGTCGGTAGCCAGGCGCAGCTCCGAGCCGTTCGCCATCACCCGCGCCAGTACATCGAGGATCGACAGGTTGACGATGCGCCTGCGGTTGTGTCGCCGCTTGGGCCAGGGATCGGGGAACAGGATGAAGACGCGGCCCAGGCTGGCGTCCGCCAGCCGATCCAGCAGCGGGCGCACGTCATCGGGCAGGATGCTGATGTTTCCCAGCGCGTCCTGCTCCATCGCAGCGAGTAGGCGGGCCACGCCGTTCAGGTAGGGCTCGGCCCCGATCAGGCCGACATGGGGATGGTGCAGAGCCTGCCAAGCAAGATGTTCACCCGCGCCGAAGCCGATCTCTAGCCAAACCTGGCTGACATCGCGATCGAACAGCGCACGCGGATCGACCGGTTCATCACCCTCGACTCCGGCAAGACGATCTCTTCGTCCTCCGATTCCGGATCGGCCAGGCGCACCATGCCCTCATCCAGGCCCAGCAACCGCCCGCGAAAACGCCGGCGACCGTCCACGGCCTGTTTCAATTCGACCTTCGCCTCGAACCCGGCAAAGCTGTCGAAATCCTTCGCGCGCGTGAGCGGGCGGTCGATCCCGGGGGAGCCGACTTCCAGCTCATAGGCCTCGGGGATCGGATCGGCCACATCCAGCAGGGCCGATATCGTCCGGCTCGCCAGCGTGCAGTCATCAATCGCGATCTCTTCCCCGTCGATCCGGTCGAGCATGATCTGCAGCAGCGGCTTGTGGCCGCCGCCGAAATGCACCCGCACGAGTTCGTATCCGAGATCGGCCAGCGAGGGCTCGATGATGGACACCACCTGATCGGTGCGCGCGTTTTCGCTCACGAGGTTCAAGTCTTCTCTCAACTCCGGACGGGCGCCGCAGGCAAACCGTCTCCAAAACGCAGGTAACAAAAAAGGCGGCTCCGGTTTTTACCCGAGCCACCCCTTACTGTCTGTCACCAGACTGTTGGGCCTTGTTGACGCGGAATATAGGGAAAAACGCAGAAAAGGCAAGCGGTTGTCATCCGCCCCGGACCTTTCCGCGTGGGATGCGGCGATACCGCAGAAAGGTCGATCCCGGCCCGCCGCTGCGGTTCTTGCTCTCGTAGCGCGTGCCCGGCCAGTCCCCGGGGCGGGTTTGCCAGTCTTCAGCGCGCTCGGCCATCCAGAGAAAATCCGGGTGCGCCTCCAAATGTCGCAGCATCCAGACCAGATAGCTCTGGTCGTCTGTGGCAACGCGCAGTTCGGCGTCATCGACCAGAACACGCGCGAGTTCATCGAGGATGACCGGATTGACGATCCGCCGGTTGTGGTGCCGCGCCTTCGGCCAGGGATCGGGAAACAGGATGAAGGCCCGGCCCAGGGACGCATCTTCCAGAGATGCGAGCAACGGTCGCACATCGTCGGGAAGGATGCGGATGTTGGAAAGACCCTCATCCTCGATGGTGCTGAGCAGCCGCGCGACCCCGTTGAGAAACGGCTCGGCACCCAGCATCCCGATATCGGGATGGGTGGCCGCCTGCCAGGCCAGATGCTCTCCGGCGCCGAAGCCGATCTCCAGCCAGACCTCTCTCGGATCGCCGAAAAACCAGACACGCGGATCGACCAGGCCGCCATCATCCGGCGCAGCAATCGCAACGCGCGGCAGAGCGGTCTCCAGCAACTGCTCGCGACCGGGGCGCAGCTTGCGTCCCCGGCGCCGGCCGTGAAAACGCGGATCCGTATCCGCTGGCTTGTTTGTCATCTATCGCGGCGGAACAGTCCCGCCGTCCCGTGACGTTGGGCGAACGGCCTAGAGCGCGTTGTGCAGGGCGTCAACGAGGTCGGTCTTTTCCCAGGAGAACCCGCCATCGGCATCAGGCTGACGCCCGAAATGGCCATAGGCCGCGGTCCGCGCATAGATCGGACGGTTCAAATGGAGATGCTCGCGAATGCCGCGCGGGCTCAGATCCATCGCGACCTGCAGCGCGTCGGCGAGCTTCTCTTCATCGACCTTGCCGGTGCCGTAGGTCTCCACATAGACCGAGAGCGGCTTCGACACACCGATCGCATAGGCCACCTGAATGGTGCAACGCTCGGCCAGTTCGGCCGCCACCACGTTCTTGGCCAGATAGCGCGAAGCATAAGCCGCCGAGCGGTCCACCTTCGTCGGGTCCTTGCCCGAGAACGCACCGCCGCCATGCGGGGCCGCACCGCCATAGGTATCAACGATGATCTTGCGGCCCGTAAGGCCTGCATCGCCATCGGGACCGCCGATCACGAAACGGCCGGTCGGGTTCACATAGAACTCGTCCTCCGGGCACATCCAGCCATCGGGGAGAATATTTTCGACATGGGGCCGCACGATGGCGCGCACGTCTTCCTGGTTCAGCTCCTCGGCGTGCTGGGTCGACACGACAACGGAGGTCGCACCGACCGGCTTGCCGTTTTCATAACGCAGGGTCACCTGGCTCTTCGAATCCGGACCCAGGCCCGGCTCGGCACCCGAATGACGCGCTTCAGCAAGAGAGCGCAGAATGGCGTGGGAATAATGGATCGGCGCCGGCATGAGCACATCGGTCTCGCGGCAGGCATAGCCGAACATCAGGCCCTGGTCGCCCGCGCCTTCATCCTTGTTGCCCGCGGCATCGACACCCTGGGCGATATCGGCCGACTGGGAATGGACGTGGCAATCCACGGCGGCGTTCTTCCAGTGAAACCCGTCCTGTTCGTAGCCGATGTCCTTCACCGCCGCGCGGGCAATTTCTTCCATCCGGGCGGCATCGATATCCGCCGGACCGCGCACTTCGCCCGCCATGACGATGCGGTTGGTCGTGGTCAGGGTTTCGACCGCCACGCGGCTCTCAGGGTCTCCGGTCAGGAACGCATCGACAACGGCATCGGAAATCCGATCGCAAACCTTGTCGGGATGTCCTTCGGACACGGACTCACTGGTGAAAAGATAATTTCCTTTGGACACGGGACTCTGCCCCCCTGCAATCGTTACGGATATCTGCGGTTTCTCGACCGCTTGTGATCGGGATCGACTTAATCTGGATGCCCGGCAAACACCATGACGCGAGCGGCCCGGTTTTGCAGGAATGACCCCCGTTGCGTCAAGCGGTATCCCGGCGGCGGCGCAGCATCATGGCCACAAAGACAAAGGCGAATCCGAGGTTCAACGGAATCAGATTGCCCCAGCGCGAAAACAGCGTCGGTTCGAGGGCTGCGGGCAGCTCTGCATCGACAATTCCCCTGACATTCGATCCCAGCCGGGCCTGAACCCGGCCATAGGGATCCACAACGGCTGAAATTCCGGTGTTGGCGGCACGCACCATGGGCATACCCTCTTCCACCGCCCGGGTAGTCGCGATCGCAAAATGCTGACGCGGTCCTGCAAAATTTCCAAACCAGGCATCGTTTGTCAGATTGAGCAGCCAGGTCGGGCGTTGTGATGTGGGCGTGTCAGGCACAACAGCAGCGGGGAAAATCGCCTCATAGCAGATCAGGGCACTGAAGGCGGGCAGACCATCAATCGCGAGGGTTTGCGGGCCGGGGCCCGGCGTGAAATCGCCCTGCCCGGGTACGACCTTGTCCACGGGCAGGATATCGCGGAAGGGAACGTATTCCCCGAAAGGCACCAGATGGGCCTTGTCGTAAACACTGAGCACATCTGCCTTGTCATCGATGACCAGCAACGCGTTGAACAACGCGCGCTGCCCGCCGACAAACGCGCTGCGGACACTGCCGGTCACCAGCGCGCCGCCGGGCGGCACCGCGCGCGCCGCCTCGGTCCGTGCCGTGACATCATTGGCCAGCAGAAACGGCACGGCCGTTTCCGGCCAGATCACATGGGTCGGCATCGCGCCGGCCGGGCTGCGGCTCAGGGCGATATAGGTATCCAGATGCCGGCGCCGCAATTCCGGGCGCCACTTGTCGCGCTGGGCGATATTGGCCTGGACGATACGCAATCGGACATCTTCGACCACGGCCCCGTCCGAACCAGCCAGACGCCATGCCCCGCCGACCCAGAGCAGGCCGGGCACGAGCAGGGCGACGGCAAAGGCCAACACCCCGCGCCGGACGGCTTCCATTTCGCGCGTGGCGAGCACCGCCGGCATGGCGGCCGCAAGGATCGTCACCGCCCCGAGGCCGAAAACCCCCAGCACCGCACTGGCCTGCAAGACCGGCAGGCCGGCGGCGTGCCCGGCCCAGATATAGCCGGTGAGATTCCACGGAAAACCTGTGAACAGGCTGCCGCGCAGCATTTCGAACAGGGTCCAGAGACCCGCCAGCGTCACAACCCGCGAAATGACCGCCGTGCCGAACCTGCCCCAGCTCTGCGCAGCACAGACCAGCGCGGTAAACACCGCCAGAAGCGCTGCCAGCCCGGGCCAGGCGAAGGGAGTCATCCAGGCCGTGCGGGCCGGATCGACCAGCATCGGCTCGACGATCCAGTACAGCGCGACAAAGTACTGTCCGAAGCCGAACCAGAAGCCGGTGAACAAGGCGCGCAGGAACGGGCGCGGGCCCGTATCGATACCTTCCAGAAGCCAGACCAGACCCGGGAGTGCGATCCAGAGCAGCGGCACGGCGTGGAAGGGTGGAAAGGCCAGAGCCGAAAGGCTGCCCAGGGCCAGCGCGGCGAGCAACCGCGACCAGCCGGTCAGCCCGCGCAGCCGGTCAGCGAAGGTGGCAATCACAGCGCACGGACTTTGCAGTCATGAGGATTCAGGCGGGCTTTCCGGTTCGCGCAAATCGCGGACCCGCAACCGCTTGATCCGGCGTGGATCGGCGTCCACGACCTCGAACTCGACACCCGAGGGGTGGGTCACGACCTCACTGCGGCGCGGCACCCGATCGATGATCGAGAAAACGATCCCGCCCAGGGTGTCGTATTCCTCGCGTTCTTCCACGGTCACAAAGGCCCCGATCTGCTCCTCAAGTTCCTCGATCTCGGCGCGGGCATCGGCCAGGATCGATCCGTCCGGATTGCGGCTCAGATTCGGGCCTTCCTCGTCATGCTCGTCCTCGATCTCCCCGACAATTTCCTCGACGAGATCCTCGATCGTGACCAGCCCGTCCACCCCACCGAACTCATCGACCACGATGGCCATATGGGTCCGCTGGGCACGCATCTCGAGCAGCAGGTCGAGCACCCGAATTGACGGTGCGGCAAACAGGATTTCACGCTTGAGTTCGTGGACCTGCTGATGCGGAGCCGCGCGCAGAGCGGCGAGAACATCCTTCATGTGGACGAAGCCGACAACTTCATCGAGTTGCTCGTGATAGACCGGGAGGCGCGAATGGGCGGCTTCCGACATCAGATCGGCGACGGCGCGCAGTTCCGCCGTTTCGTCGATGGCAATGATATCGACCCGCGGCACCATGACATCCTCGGCGGTCACATTGTGAAGCTTGAGGATATTGGCAATCAGCACGCTCTCATCGGCATTGATCGCCGCCGATTCGGGGCCCGGCTCCTCGATCAGAACCTCGATCGCCTCGCGCACGGAATTCTCGCCATTCCGGCTGCCGAACAGGCGCCGCCACCAGGGCTGCCCGGTTCCGGTCGCCGGCGTCTCGGTGCGCGGCAGGTTCGGGGTTTCGCTTCGGGGGAGGTCGGTCATGGTTTTCTACGCTGCCACACTGTCGGCGTAAGGGTCGGGTATCCCCAGACCCGCCAGAATTCGTCGCTCAAGGGATTCCATGATTTCCGCGTCTTCCGCCACATCGTGATCATAGGACAACAGATGCAGCGTACCATGGACAACAAGATGACAAAGATGGTCGGCCAGCGGCTTGGATTCCTCTTCGGCCTCGCGCAGGCAGGTTTCAAACGCAACCACCACATCGCCCAGCAGCGTCACCGGCACGCCAGAGGGTGCCTCTTCGTCCAGCGCGAAGGACAGCACATTGGTCGGCTTGTCCTGGCCGCGCCAGTCGCGGTTGAGGATCCGGATCTCCGCGTCATCGGTAAGGCGCACGCCGATCTCAACCGGATCGTGGCATCCGCCACCGGCGAGCGCAGCTACAATTGTCCGGCTCACCAGATCTTCAAGCTGGTCGAGATCGGGCCGGTGCCAGCGCGCATCGGCGATTTCCACGTCGATGGCAGCCGGAACATTCAACGGTCGTCATCCCGTGCCGAACCAGACTCGTCCTCGCCGCTCACGACCCGGCGCTTCTTGTCGCGCGCATTGTAGGCGGTGACGATCCGGGTCACCATGGCGTGCCGGACCACATCGTTTTCGCCGAAGCGCACGATCTCGACGCCGTTGACACTGTTGAGCACATCCAGTGCATCGCCCAGCCCGGAGCGGGTCCCGCTCGGAAGGTCGATCTGGCTCATATCTCCGGTGATCGCCATCCGCGAACCTTCACCCAGCCGCGTGAGAAACATCTTCATCTGCATGGCCGAGGTGTTCTGCGCTTCATCGAGAATGATGAAGGCGCGCGAAAGGGTCCGGCCCCGCATGAAGGCCAGCGGCGCGACCTCGATCTCGCCGCTTTCCAGACGGCTGGCCACCTGTTCGCCGGGCAACATGTCGTAGAGCGCGTCATAGAGCGGCCGCAGATAGGGGTCGATCTTGTCCTGCAGATCGCCGGGCAGGAAGCCCAGGCGCTCACCGGCTTCGACGGCCGGACGCGACAGGATCAGGCGGTCCACCTTGCCCTGGATCAGGTCCGAGACCGCCATGGCCACGGCCAGATAGGTTTTGCCCGTGCCGGCCGGTCCGAGCCCGAATGTGAGATCCGCGCGCGAGAGCGCCTCCAGATAACGGGCCTGGACGGGCGAGCGCGGATTGATCGTCCGCTTGCGGGTCCGGATCGCAATCTTGGCATCGTCCAGATCATCACTGGCGGCCATGCGGACGGCGGCCTGCACCTCTCCGGGGCCGACCTCCTCGCCCTTCTTCAGTCGGGAATAGAGGCTGCCGATCGCCCGGTCGGCGATGTCGCGCGAGGCTTCGGGTCCCTGGATTTCAAGCTGGTTGCCACGATAGCGCAGGGTCACATCGAGCAGCCGCTCGATCTGTACCAAATGCTCATCGTGATTGCCGAAAAGCGCAGTCAACAGCGCGTTGTCGTCGAACTGAACCTGCACCGGGTTTCCCGGTTTCACATCGGTCGATGTCAAGCGCTCAACCTCTCCCCGTGGCGCGGGTCGTCCTGCGGCCCGGTTTCTTTCAGCAAACGGCCTTCCAAACTATGCGGCTTGCATGACTCTATGAAGACACGCGCCATGTCGCCAACCACGTGTTCCGGCGCATCCACATGGACGGCCTGGTTCCACGGGCTCCGCCCGACCAGCTGGTCTTCGTGACGGCCCGCACGCTCGAACAGAACCTCGCAGATCGTCCCGCGGGAGGCGGCATTGAAGGCCGTCATCTGTTCCATCAGCAGGGCCTGCAGCAGTGCCAGACGTTCATCCTTGACCTCTTCAGGCACCTGACGCGGCATCCCGGCCGCCGGCGTGCCGGGACGCGAGCTGTACTTGAAGGAATAGGCCTGGGCGTATTCCACGGTGCGGATCAGGTCGAGCGTGGCTTCGAAATCCGCATCGGTCTCTCCGGGGAAACCGACGATGAAATCGCAACTGAAGGCCAGATCCGGCCGCGCAGCACGAAGCTTCTCGATGGTACGAAGATAGCTTTCCGCGTCATGCCCGCGATTCATCGCGTTCAGAATCTGGTCGCTGCCCGATTGCACCGGAAGGTGCAGATAGGGCATCAGGGCCTCGACCTCGCCATGGGCGGCGATCAGGTCGTCATCCACATCGCGGGGATGGCTGGTCGTGTAGCGAATGCGTACCAGGCCGTCGATCTCCGCCAGCCGGCGCACGAGGCTTCCCAGACCGGTTTCCCGGCCCGCCGCATCAAGACCGTGATAGGCGTTCACGTTCTGGCCCAGAAGCGTGAGTTCGCGCACGCCGCCACTCACGAGGGTCTCGGCCTCGGCCACGATCTGATCGACCGGGCGCGAGAATTCCGCGCCCCGCGTATAGGGCACCACACAGAAGGTGCAGAACTTGTCGCAGCCTTCCTGGATCGACAAGAAGGCCGACACACCGGTTTCGCGGCGCGTTTGTGGCAGGTGATCGAACTTGCTCTCGATCGGAAAATCGGTGTCGAGAACGCCCTGTCCCGGTGCTCCGGAAGCCGCCGCATCACTGGCGCGTGTCGCACGGGCCACCATCTCCGGCAGGCGGTGATAGGTCTGGGGACCCAGCACGATGTCCACATAGGGCGCGCGGCGCAGCATTTCTTCGCCCTCGGCCTGGGCCACGCAGCCCGCCACCGCAATCACGGTCTGGCGCCCTTCATCGCGACGGGTATCCTTGATTTTCCGCAAGCGCCCGAGTTCGGAATAAACCTTTTCGCTGGCCTTCTCGCGGATATGGCAGGTGTTGAGGATCACCATATCGGCGTCCTCGGGACTCTCACCCGGCTCATAGCCAAGCGGTGCCAGGACTTCCGCCATGCGCGCGGAGTCATAGACATTCATCTGGCAACCGTAGGTTTTGATGAGAAGTTTTTTGGCCAAGGGCCCTAAACCATCCGCTGCGCCGGACCTGCCCAAGCGCCTGAAACATCAGACAGATCGACAGCCAACACCTTGTTATTCATGAACAATCTCACCCCTAAGCCTTAGATGCGCGGGAGTCAACCCGACGCCGGGTGCGGACCTCACGCGGACTGGCAAAGCCGGTCTTGGCGCGCCGCAACCCCTTCATGTCCCGCAAACGCGGACGCAGCCGCCAGCGTATCCAGTCCCAGCGCCCGACGGTTCCCGCCATCGGCTGAATACGTCCCGACAGAGCATCGGAATGACCGCTTTCGATCTGGTCCCGGCAATACTCAGTCAGCTCCTTGCGCGAGGCAAACTGGTCGATGGTGACCGGCTCGTGGAACGACACCGTCACGGTGAGACGGCCCAGGCCGATCATATCCGCTGCATGGCTGACCAGGTCCATATCGCCATACCAGGCATAATAGGGGCGCAGATGCCGTCCGATCGGAACGCCGTCGACCCGTGAATAGGTCAGCGAGACCGGCTGCACGACAACGGGTTCATCCTTGATGCGGAACTCTGCAACGGAGAGCAGCGCGCTCTTGAAACGCATCACCCGATTGCCGTCATTGCTCGTGCCTTCGGGAAACAGGATCATGCTGTCCCCCGCTTCAAGCCGCTTGCCCAGCGCGGTGGCCTGCAAATGCGAGGTGCGCACCCGGCGATCGACAAAAACCGAGCGCTGCAATTTTGCCAGGAGGCCGAAAAACGGCCATTCGCCGACCTCCGACTTTGCCACGAACGAGCCAGGAATCAGGGCGCCGTACACGGCGATATCGAGATAGGAGGAATGGTTGGCCACAAACAGCGTCGGGCGGGCCTTCGAGCGGCGGCCAAACACCTCCAGACGAATGCCGAGCAGACGGCAGCAGACGCGGTGATACCAGAGCGGGATACGGCGTGAGAGCGGCAGTCGCAGCAGCAGCGCCACCGCCTGGACGGGGATCATGAACAGCGTGAACACGGCGTAGAGCAGGCCCCGGGACACCGCGGTCAGCCGCGAGTGATAGACCGTCGGCTCGCTCACGAGCCCGCCTCGCCATGCTTGCGCGCCCACTCCTCCGGTGCGTCCCGGCCATAGTGGCGATAGTACTTCTCATTGACCTGATCGGTCTTCACCACGACACAGACATCGGTGGTGTTGAACTGGTGATCGACAACCGCGCCATTCCCGATATAGCCGCCCAGGCGCAGATAGCCTTTGAGGAGCGGCGGCAGCTCACGCAGGGCCTGCTTGCGGTCGATCTCATCGGCCGGAATGAAGTTTATGTCCACGTAGAGATCGGGCAATGCGGTCGGGCGCAACGCCTCGGGTGCACTGTGAAAATGGTGCAGATAGCTCAAGGGCAGCGCGAGATCTTCGGGGTCCACGCCGTGCAGGCTGGCGCAGCCGAACATCAGGGAGATGTCGTGATGGAACACGAACTGGGCAATCGCCCCCCAGAGCAACTGCATGGTGGGGCGGCCACGGTAATCGGCATCGACACAGCTGCGGCCCAGCTCAAGAAGCTCACCCGGATAGTCGAGCAGCGGCGAGATATCGTACTCGCCCGAGGTATAGAATCGTCCATGTGTCCGCGCGGCCGGGCCGCGCAGCAACCGATAGGTGGCAATGATCGCTTCGGCGCCGGTGCCGCGCTCGTTGTCGAACACCAGCAGGTGCTCGCACACATCGTCGAAGGGATCGATATCGCGCTTAACAGCCGCCATCTCGGCGTCCGGAACCGCTTTCATTTCGTCATAGAACACCCGGTATCGGAGGCTCTGCGCAGCCGTTATGTCATCCGCATCCCGCGCGAGCCGCACACCCAGACTGCCCGTCCCGAGCGCCGCAAGCGCATCGTCGAGCGCCGGGTGGCGATGGGGCATCGTGTCGCTATCTGCCATATCGGTCATTCAGAAAGACGTCGCACAGCAATCTGCGAAGCTAGTCGGCGCCGTCGTCATCGGACGAATCCAGGGCCTTGCCGAAGAGCTCAAGGCGATGATCCACAAGCTCGTAGCCGAGCTCGTTGGCAATGCGCTCTTTCATGGCCTCGATTTCTTCGTTGAAGAATTCGATCACCTTTCCGGTCTTCACATCGATGAGATGATCGTGGTGATCGTCCTGCACTTCCTCGTAGCGGGCACGCCCGTCTCCGAAGTCATGCTTCTCGAGAATATTGGCCTCTTCAAACAGGCGTACCGTGCGGTACACGGTCGCGATCGAAATACGCGGGTCCAGTGCCGTCGCACGGCGATAGACCTGATCCACGTCGGGATGGTCTTCCGCCTCGGACAAGACACGCGCAATGGTGCGGCGCTGACCGGTCAGCTTCAGACCGTGGTCAACGCACAACTGTTCGATACGTGAGGGCCCGTCAGTACTCAAACCTGTCTCCCCGTGATGACACCGGATGGCGTCATCCTGTTTTCCGGACACACTACAATATAGGATAATTCCCGAATCGGGGCGACCACCCAGACAACACGGTGTGCCCGGGCCTTGGTCGAGGCTATTTTCCGCGCTTGCCCAGACCGATCTTCTTCGCCAGCTGACTGCGCTTCTTGGCATAGTTCGGGGCAACCATCGGATAATTGGCCGGCAGACCCCAGCGCTCACGATACTGCTCGGGCGTCAGGTCGTAGGACGTCTTGAGGTGACGCTTGAGCATTTTCAGCTTTTTGCCGTCTTCCAGGCAAATGATGTGGTCGGGCGTAACCGACTTCTTGACCGGCACCGCCGGGGAGGGGCGCGGCTGCCCGGTCTCAACGCTGCTGGTATCGCTGAGGCTGGCATGGACCTGCGCAATCAGAGCCGGCAACTCGGACGCCTGAACCTTGTTGTTGGCGACATGGGCCGCCACGATGTCAGCCGTCAACTTCAACAAATCTGATGAACTCACCTGATCACTCATGTGAAATCTTCCTTTTCACGAAGAAACAAAAACACTATTTGCCGACTATTTAGTCATAAAACTGAAATTGTCTAGTTGGATTAGTACCGCTGATTACACTAACCGGTGCTCACATGCGTAAATCAGGGCATCCTGAGCCTCCGCGCCGGAACCGTAGTAACCCGGACGCCGGCCAACCGGCACAAACCGCATACTCTGATACAGTTCGATCGCAGCCCGGTTGCCCACGGCCACCTCCAATACGATGCGCGTCTGCGCGGGCAGAGCGTCCGCGAAGGCGGCCAGCAACTGCCGCGCCACCCCGCACCGGCGACTGTCCGGGCGGACACAGATCGTCAGAAGCTCGGCATCACCGCCGGTCTCGCGCCCCAGCAGAAAGCCGGTCGGTTCTTCGCCCGGACCGACAGCCACAAAACCCATATGTCCCGGCGCCTTCAACAGGCTGCGCAACGCGCCTTCCGGCCAGGGCGTTTCGGGCAGGGGCTCAAAACAGAGGGCGTGCAGCTGCGCGAGTACGGCCGCCATTTCACCATGCGCAGGTACCACGCGGATGGCTGACATCACCGCAGCCGCTGCCGGTCTGCACCCGGCGGCGATACATCGGGCGAGCGCAAATACAACGGTGAGGGCGGCGTGTGGGTGGCCTCTGAAAAACGGCGCGCACCGAGCATCGCAAGCTCCGCAGAATCGACATGCTGCTGGACCAGCCCCGCCCAGGCGTCGTCGGACGCGGCTCCGGTTTCGGCAAACCGCGTCGCCGCATCGCCCGCCAGAACCAACCCCGGCCCCCGCAGGGCCAGTCGTTCCGCAACGGCATCCGCAGTCACGACCGACGGAGCATCGAGGGATGTGCCGTCCGCCGCGAAGGTCTGAAGATAGAAGTCGGCCCGGCGGGTTTCGAGGATCACGGCGCAGTCCCGACCGGGATGGGCGCGGCAAACCTGTTGCTGGTGTAACTGCAGATTGTCCACACCCAGCACCGGCAACCCCGTGGCCAGAGCCAACCCGCGGGCAGCCGCAAGGGCGATGCGCAATCCGGTATAGCCCCCCGGCCCGGTGCCGACACAGATCAGGTCGAGGGCCTCGTATCCGCAGTCTGCCGTGACCGCCTCGATCATCGGCATCAGCACTTCACCGTGGCCCCGGTCCATTTCCTCCCATCGGCGCGCCACAAGCGCCCCGTTGCGCAAGAGCGCAGCGGAACACGCACCGCCCGCCGAATCAAAGGCGAGCACGGTGGGACTGGGTTCAGCTGCCATCGGGAAGGGCCGTCATGGCGGTTGGGGTTCCGGTTCGTTTCAGCGACTCAAAGCGAGGCTCTAGCATCGCCGACGTCAAACCGCAAAAGCATGACACACCGAAACCTCGCCCGAAGGACCCCGATATGACCTATGTCGAGATCGCGCCCGACGCCTACGATGTCGAGATCGCCCTCGCCTATGGCACCGCCGAAAACTTCACGGGCGCGCCGGTTTATCAGAACGCGCATTGCTATCTGCACGAAGCCGCCGCCGAGAAGCTTGCAACCGCCGTCGAGATCGCCGGGCGGCTGGGATACCGGTTCCTGCTGCTCGATGCCTTGCGGCCCAGTGAGGCGCAATGGGCGTTGTGGAATCACACACCCGACCCCGAATTTCTGGCCGATCCCCGCCGGGGTTCGCCCCACAGCCGCGGTGTCGCCATAGACCTGACCCTTCTCGACGACACGGGAACGCCGCTTGAGATGGGCACCGCCTTCGATGCGTTCACACCGCGCTCTTTTCATGGTGACGGTGAAGTGTCTCTCGAGGCACAGCGCAACCGCCTGCTGCTTCTGGGAATCATGTCCACGGCCGGCTGGGACTTCTATTCCAAGGAGTGGTGGCACTACCAGTTGTTCGAGCCCCGGTCATACCCCCTGGTCGCCGACCGGGAGCTTCCCAGTCCGATGATGTCCTGAGCACACAAATCACCGGACTTGCGGCGCAAATCGTGCCGAAGGTAAAGTTCCCGTAATAATCCAAGCCGTTTGTTGGCAGGACTTGTCTCGAGGGACACGTTTGCAACAGACCGCAGCGACGCGAACCGGTATGGCCAGAAAAATCTTCAGAACTCTCCGCACAGTCGGTGCCACGATGCTCGCGCTGGCGATCTGGGTCAGCACGCCAAACCCGGCAGCGGCAGCCGATTCCGCCGTGATTCTCATATATCACCGGTTCGGCGAAACCAGCTTTCCCTCGACCAACATCCGCCTCGATCAGCTTGAGGCGCATATCGCCGAATTGACCTCCGGGCCCTATACGGTCCTGCCGGTTCCCGAAATCGTCAGCGCCATCCGCGAGGGGCGGCCCCTGCCCGACCGCACCGTCGGGATTACCATCGATGACGGATACAAATCGATCTACACGGAGGCCTTTCCACGGTTTCAGGCTGCCGGCCTGCCGTTCACGGTCTTTGTTTCAACCGACCCGATCGACCGCCGCTTTGCCGGCTTCGTCACTTGGGATGAAATCCGCGAGATGCGCGATGCCGGTGTCACCATCGGGGCCCATACCGCGACCCATCTTCACATGCCCGCCAACAGCATGGCCCGCAATCGCGAGGACATGTTGAACGCCAATGCCCGCCTGCAAAAAGAGCTGGGCAACGTCCCGACGCTCTTCGCCTATCCCTTCGGGGAAGCCAGCACAGAAGTACAGGGCCTGGTCCGCGAATTGGGGCATGGGGCAGCGTTCGGTCAGCATTCCGGTCCCCTGGATGCCTCTTCCGATCCGTTCTACATGCCGCGTTTCGCACTCAACGAAGCCTTCGGGGATATGGACCGGTTCAAGCTGGTGACCAACACCCTGCCGATTCCCCACAGCGATGTGACCCCCAGCAACCCGACGCTGGACGTGAATCCGCCCCGCTTCGGCTTTACCCGAACCGACATGTCGGTCTCCCTGAACGGACTGGCCTGCTATGCCGCCGATCAGGGGAAGGTCAAGGTCGATCAGCTGGGACCGCGCGTGGAGGTCCGGATGACCGGACCATTCCCGGCAGGGCGCGCGCGCATCAACTGCACCGGGCTCGATCAGAACAACCGGTGGCGCTGGTTCGGAACGCTCTACTACGTTCCCCGCTCATAGAGCGTCAGATCAGAAGATACAGCGTCAGGCTTCAGCGCGCGGCAAGCTGTGTCGGATCAACCGGATCGAAGGGTTCGGTTGAAAGCCGTGCCGATTCGAACTGATAGAGCCGGTTGCTCTTGATCAGCTTGGCCAGGGTCGCAACATAGGCCTCGCGGCGCTCGGAATAATTGATCAGCGTTTCCGCCAGACGAATCCCGTCGAGTTCCGTCTCGCGCGCACGCATGCTCGCCCGCTCGGCCCGGTAGTCGTCATAGGCATTGTGCCGGTTCAGGTTCAGCGCATAGCTGCGCACGCTGTCGAGCAATGTCTCGAAGGCGCGCACCTCGAACTTCGCGCCCTCGGCGCGCTTTTCGGGAACAAACCCGGCACCCCGGATCCAGACGCGCTGGCCGTAAAGTGCATTGCCCAAACGCGCAAACCGCGACCGACCCCAGCCGCTTTCCTCGATCGCCTGCGCGAGGGCCAGGCTGGGGGAAATCGCATCGACACGACGCAAAAGGGTCGAGAAGTCATTCGGCGCGGCGCGATACTTGTCGGCAAGCCGGTCCAGCCAGCGCTGGGCATCGGCCGGAAGGTCGCGTCCGGACGAAATCTGTTCTTCTACAGCAATCAGGCGGCGCCGTTCGGCCCGGATCTCTTCATTGGTTTTCAGAATCAGCGGAAGCAAGGTGCGAATAAACGTCTGCTTGCGATGCTCGACGAGCATGGTCTGGTTAAAGTCATCGGGCAAATCTTCCACGAAGAAACGCGGCACCCGTGCATCACTGCGCCGGATCGGCTTCAGATCGTAGGACGCGGCCTGCAGCGTGTCGCGCAGCGCGGACACGGACGAAACATCAAGCATGGAATCCTGCAGCTGGTCGGCCCGAATGACATCGGCCTCGGGCGCAAGCTGCGGCAAGGCCACCCAGTCACGTTCGAACCGTTCTGCACCGCCGTCGACGGGATAGGCAATCGCGGCCCCGTACAGGGCGGCGACGCTTAAACCAACGAGTGCAAGTGCTGCACGCTTATAATCGCGAAAAATGGAAATAATGCCCCACATTCGACACGCTCCCCCGCTTGTGCCGCGGGCCAGTGGCGTATCAGCTTTTAGTTTTGTTCAAAGTGTTCGGCAAGCGGCCTTTTTCGACCTGCTCCCGAAACAGTTTCGTTCCGTTTGAACCCTCGGCTCAGGCGACCGCCTGAACCTCATCCACCTCCGGGATGTAATGTCGCAGCAAATTCTCGATCCCCATCTTCAACGTCGCTGTCGAACTGGGGCAGCCAGCGCAGGCGCCCTGCATGGTCAGAAACACCACGCCGTCTTCAAATCCGTGAAACACAATGTCGCCGCCATCCATCGCCACGGCCGGGCGCACCCGCGTGTCGAGCAGCTCGACGATCTGAGACACGACTTCGTCATTCTCTCCGTCGCCCGCGGCATGGGCCGGGCCGGCGGCCTTGCTCATCACCGGATCGCCGGAGGTGAAATGTTCCATGATTGCGCCCAGGACGGCGGGCTTGAGCACCTGCCAGTCTGCGTCGGGCGCCTTGGTGACGGTGACAAAATCACCGCCCAGAAAAACCGCCGTAACCTCGGGCACGCCGAACAGACGCTGGGCCAGAGGCGAATCCTGCGCCGCATCGCGATTTGGGAAGTCGGCAGTCCCCGCTTCCATCACGGCGCGTCCCGGCAAAAACTTCAACGTCACCGGATTGGGGGTCTCTTCGGTCTGAATGAACACGCCGAACCTCACTTGCTTTCAATATTGTGATGCAGCCTGCTCATCGGTGCGTGCGGCTGTGTGTACCGTCATGCTGAACGCCGTTAACCTTTGAGCCTGCGAATTGTTAACTTCTTCGCGGCCCGGAGAACTTCTTTGAGGGAATTTGGGCAGAATTCAGCAGAAATCAAGTTCAAATGTAGGGGAGTTTGGTTAACGAAATTGCGGGAATGGTTAATCAGACTCACGCTGAATCTGGCTTCCGAGGCACGAAAAACCTATGTTTCTGCGCCATAGCCAGTGGCCGGTCGCCCAAAAGACAACCAGGATGTCCTGTGGATAGCGAAACTCTCATGCCCGAAGGTCACATAGCGGCACACGAAGCTGACCGTTTGCCCGCCCCGGATTACGCCTGCCCGGTCTATGACTGGACCGAAAATTTTGCGCGCTACACGGATTCGATCTCGCACCTGATTGAGCAAATCGGGACACGCTTCCGGGATTGCGGCCTGCCACTGACCCGCCTGAGTATGATCCTGCGGACCCTGCATCCCCAGATTGCGGTGACCGGATACACGTGGAATAGCGATACCGGCACGCTGGACGAGTTCACGGGAGACCATGAATCCCAATCGGGCGAATCCTATCAGCGCAGTCCCGTCCGCCGGATTTTCGAGGGTCTCCGGGCTTCCGCCGCCGCCTGCTGGACCCGGACACGCCACGGGATTTCCCGATTCTGGACGATCTCGACGCCGCCGGGATCACAGACTATCTGATCCTGCCGGTGCCGTTTTCCGACGGGCGGTCCTATTCGTGCTCCTGGGCGACCGACGCCCCGGACGGATTCAGTGATGAACAGATCCTCCGCATCACCCAGTTGATGCCCGCCTTCTCGCTGGTGCTCAAAATTCTGGCCTCACGCACAATCGCGCGGAACCTAATGGACACCTATCTGGGACACAGCGCCGGCGTACGGGTGCTCGACGGCGAAATATATCGCGGCCGGAACGAAACCATCGAGGCCGTCATCTGGATTTCCGATCTGAGCGGCTTCACCCGGATGTCCGATGAGCTCGACCCGCCGGAAATACTGGGAATTCTGAACGATCACTTCGAGCGCGTCGTGGGGGCCATCGATGTGCCGCTGCGCGAACTCGGCGCCCATTCCCTCAAAGGTGTTGCCCTGCCGCAGAAGGCCTTCGCGCCGGTCGACTAGCCGGCTGTTTCAGAAAGCCCGTTACTTCAGAAAACCGACAATCTCGTGGACTTCACGGATCACCGGCTCGGCCAGCGCGGCGGCGCGCTCGCCGCCATCGGAAAGGATCGAATCCACGTGACCGGGATCGGCCATCAGACGCTGCATCTCGGCACCGATCGGGCCCAGCTTCGCAACCGACAGGTCCACCAGATCGCCCTTGAAGGCGCTGAACTGCTGGCCCGCAAACTGCTCCAGCGTGGCGGGCATGGTCTGCCCGGACAGCGCGGCATAAATCGACAGTAGATTGAAGGCTTCCGGTCGTTCGGCCACAGCCTCGCGGCTGAGATGCTCACCGTCTTCGCCGAGCGCCTCAAGACCCGGCAGCTCACCGGGATCGGTCTTGGCCTTGCGGATCTTGTTGGCAATGTCGTCGGCGCCGTCGGTCAGGTTGATCCGCGAATACTCCGACGGATCGGATTTCGACATCTTCTTGGTGCCGTCCCGCAGGCTCATCACGCGGGTCGCCTCACCGAAGATCAGCGGCTCGACCACCGGGAAACATTCGGTGTCAAAGTCATTGTTGAACTTGATCGCGATGTCGCGGGTCAGCTCAAGATGCTGCTTCTGGTCCTCGCCGACCGGCACATGGGTCGCCTTGTAGGCCAGAATGTCGGCCGCCATTAGGTTCGGATAGACATAGAGCCCCACACTCGCATTCTCGCGGTGCTTGCCGGCCTTCTCCTTGAACTGGGTCATCCGCGAGAGCCAACCGACCCGGGCCACGCAATTGAAGATCCAGGCGAGTTCCGCATGGGCCGAGACCCGGCTCTGATTGAAGATGATCGAAGTCTCCGGATCGATGCCCGAGGCGAGAAACGCCGAGGCCACCTCGCGGGTGTGCGGACCGAGGCGGGCCGGATCCTGCCAGACGGTGATCGCATGCATATCCACGACACAGTAGATACACTCATGGTCGTCCTGCAGGCCGACAAAGTTGCGGATTGCGCCGAGATAGTTGCCGAGATGAAGATCACCGGTGGGCTGCACGCCCGAAAAAATGCGGCTCATGGAAGTTTACTCCTTGGGGTGTGGACCCCCGCGGGTGTGAAATCTGGCGCGGGTTATGACGTTGCCCGCGCAACAGGTCAAGGCTCGGCCCCGCCGCCCGCCTAAAGCTCGTCACTGCGGGCCGGGCGGCGCAGCATATCCTTCATTTCGCCCAGAGAGGTGGCGCGCAGGAGTTGCGCGAGAACTCCGTAGATCGCGATGCCACCGGCGACCAGCACAAAGAGCGCGCCGATCCCCGCCGGATCGCTGCGCATCAGCCAACCGCCCAGCAATCTCTCCCCCAGCCAGAGCCCGCCGGCCATCAGGGCCGACGCCGCCAGGATGCAGATCAGTCGCTGTAACAGGCGCCGGTCCGGCTCCAGCAATCCGCGCCGGTAAAGCAGCACGGCGAGCAGCACGGCGTTGAACCAGGATGAAATCGCCGTGGCGAGCGCAATTCCCACATGGGCCAGCACCGGCATCAGCGCGAGCGCCACGCCGACATTCAGGATCAGCGCAGCGGCAGCAATCTTCACCGGCGTGGCGGTGTCTTCGCGGGCAAAGAACCCCGGTGCCAGGGCCTTGATCAGCACATAGGCCGGCAGTCCGAGCGCAAAGGCACCCAGGGCCTGTGCGGTGGCGGCGGCATCCGCGGCGTCGAAGGCGCCGCGCTGGAACAGGACGGTGATCACCGGCGCGGCGATCACCAGCAGCGCCGCCGCCGCGGGTACCGTGAGGAGCATGGCAAACTCGATCGCCCGGTTCTGACTGTCGCGGGCCTGTACGGTGTCTCCGGCCCTCAGCTGGCGGGCAAGCAGCGGCAGCAGGGCCACCCCGACCGCAGCGCCGACAACGCCGAGCGGCAACTGGTTCACCCGGTCGGCGAAATAGAGAAACGACACCGACCCCTCGGGCAGTTCGGAGGCCAGGCGCACCCCGATCAGAACATTGATCTGATAGACGCCGGCGCCCAGGATACCCGGCCCCATCAGCACAAACAGGCGGCGCACCCGGGGCCCCATGACAAGCCGGGGAACACGGGGCAGCAGCCCGGCCCGTGCACAGGCAAGGGCCAGCCAGATGAACTGTCCGATGCCAGCAATCAGAACGCCCCAGCTCAGCCCGCGCCCCGGATCGGGCACCCAGCCCAGCGCCACCCCCACCAGCACCGAGATCAGCACCACATTCAGCAGGATGGGTGCGGCGGCAGCCGCCATAAACCGTTCGAGCGTGTTGAGAATGCCCGCCAGCATCGCGGCCAGAGAGACAAACAGCAGATAGGGAAATGTCAGGCGTGCGAAATCCACCGCCAGGGCGAACTTTTCCGGATCTTCGGCAAACCCTCCCGCGACGACCAGCATGACCTCGGCCATGAATATCTCGACCAGAAAGGTCAGCCCCAGAAGCAGCACCAGCATCACGCCGAACACACGCTCGGCGAATTCACGCGCGGCCGCGCGCCCGTTTTCGGTCAGCTCTCCGGCAAACAGCGGCACGAAGGCGGCGTTGAACGCCCCTTCGGCAAACAGACGGCGAAAGATATTGGGAAACTGAAGCGCCACAAAAAAGGCGTCGCTGATCTGTCCCGCGCCAAGAAAACCGGCGATGAACATATCGCGCACGAAGCCCAACACGCGGCTGCCCATGGTCCAGCCGCCGACCGTGGCGATTGCGCGAACGAGCGACATAATCCGCTCTTAGCCGGAAATCGGGGCGAAGGAAAGGCGGGGCGGGAGGATGGGAAACATCAGGCTTCCGAATGGGCCTCGTCCGGGTCGATCCGGGGATCGAGAATGGCTGTCGTCGGCGTCGGGATGACCGGCTCGAAACGAGACCGCTCCTCCTCGGTTGCGGCGTCACTGTCGCGAATCCGCATCAGGGCGAAAAATAGGAAAAGGACCATGACCCCGCCCATGAACAGAAACACACTGGAGGCGCCGAACCAGTCCATCGTCAATGCGCCGAGCAGCGGGCCGATGGCCGCCCCGATGCCGAGGATCAGCAGCAGCGTCGCCACCGCCTGAACCCGGTCCATATCCTCCAGCCGGTCATTGGTGTGGGCGGCGCAGAGCGGATAGAAAACCAGGTTCATCCCGCCGAAGACGAAGGCCAGGGCAAAGAGCAGGTTGAGGTCGCGCCCCTCCACCACATAGAGCGCCCCACAGCTGGCCACCATGATGGCCGTGACCAGCACGATAACCTTGCGGCGATCGATGCGGTCCGACAACCAGCCGGTCGGCCATTGAAAGGCGACACCGCCCAGCACGATTAGCGACATGAGCGTGGCCACCGCCGCCGTGGACAAGCCGAACCGAACCCCGGCAAGCGGCACGAGGCCCCACATGGCGCCATTGGCCAGCCCGGTGACAAAGGCCCCCATCGTGCCGAGGGGGGAGATCAGATAGAGCTCGCCAAACCCCATACGGTCCGACGGAACGGGTTCGGGAGCCGAGCTCGAGGTCAGGGCCACCGGCAGGGCGGCCAGCGAGACCAGCACCGAGGCCACCACAAAGAGTTCGAACCCGGCAGGATCGGAGATGTTGAGCAATTGCTGGGAAGCAGCAATCGCCCCGAGATTGACGATCATGTAAACCGCCATCAGCGAGCCGCGCTGCGCATTCGGGATCCGGTCGTTGAGCCAGCTTTCGATCACCATGTAAAGACCGGCGAAACACGCACCGGTCAGCGCGCGCAAGGCAATCCATGACCACGGATCGACAAACACGGCGTGCACGATGGCGGCCGCCGAGGCCAGTGAGGCAAAAGCCGCGAAGGTCCGGATATGGCCGACCCGCTCGATGATCGCCGCGCCGAACAGGCAGGCGAGCGCAAAACCGAGATAGTAGCCCGACATGACCAGCCCGATCTCCACCGCGGAGAAAGACTCGATGGCGCCCCGCACACCCAGCAGCGTGCTCTGCAGCCCGTTGCCCAGCATCAGGAAAGCCACACCCAGCAACAGGGCCGCGACAGCAGGAAGCGCAGACAGCATCAGCCCGTCACAATCACCGTCCGGAACCCGCTATTCCGCAGCCGCGCGCGCGGGCGCGCTCTGGTCGTCTTCGTGGATCGCCTCGAGCAGGGTTTTTCGTATCCCGGCGAGCTTGGCCTCGTGGGTGATCTTCATGCCGAATCCGTCCTTGACATAGAACACGTCCACGGCCCGCTCCCCGAAGGTCGAAATCTTGGCCGAGGAAATCTGCAGCGACAGGCTGAACAGCGCGCCGGTCACCAGATAGAGAAATCCGGGCCGGTCGCGGCCATTGATCTCGATCACCGTGTGGGTCGCGCTGGCCTGATTGTCGATGATCACCCGGGGTGGTACCTTGAAGACCTTGACCCGCGCAGGCACGAAGGTGCGCTGGGCCTGAGGCTCGGACCGCTTCATCTTGCCGGCCAGCGCCCGTTCGATCTGCACGGTGAGTTTCGACAGGGCGCCCGACGCCGACAGGGCCGTGTCTTCATTGTCCTGCAGCCAGAACGTCTCCAGCGCCATGCCCTGGGGCGTGGTGAAGGCCTTCGCATCGACGATGTTACCATCCACGGCAGAGATCGCCCCGGCCACCCGCGAGAACAGCCCGGGATGGTCCTGGGTGTAGATCGTCAGCTCGGTGACATCGATGCTGTTGTGCACCCGGGTGCGGATCGAGAGCGGCTGACCTTCCTGTTCGGCCTCGCGCATCATTCGCGCGTGATGGACAAGCGTGTCGGTGTCAAAGGTCAGCCAATAACCGGCATATCCGCGTTCCAGATGGGCGGCGATATCCTCTTCGGACCAGTCGGCGAGGGCTTCGCAGAGCCGGGCCCTTGCCGCCGCAACCCGGTCGGCGCGGGCTTCGGTCAGCTGGCCGCCGGACATCACATCCCCGGCCGCGTGATAGAGCTCACGCAGCAACTGGGCCTTCCAGTTGTTCCAGACATTCGGGCCGGTCGCGCGCATATCCACCACCGTGAGGCAGAGCAGCAGGCGCAGCCGCTCGGGCGACTGCACCGTGGTCACGAAATCATCGATGGTCTTGGGATCGTTGAGATCGCGTTTCTGGGCCACATCGCTCATCAGCAGATGTTCGGCCACCAGCCATTCGACGGTCTCGCATTCCTCTGGCTCCAGACCCAGGCGCGGGCACACCCGCTTGGCGACCCGGGCGCCGAGCACCGAATGGTCGCCGCCGCGGCCCTTGGCGATATCGTGGAACAGGACGGCCATATAAAGCGCCCGGCGCGACGAAATCTTGTGGATCACCTCGCTGGAGACCGGGTGTTCCTTTTTCAGCTCCCCGCGCTCGATCTTGGCGAGCAGCCCGATCGCCTGGATCGTGTGCTCGTCAACAGTATAGACGTGATACATGTCGTGCTGGGTTTGCCCGACGACACGGCCGAAATCGCGCAGGAATTTGCCGAACACGCCGGCCTCGTTCATGCGGGTCAGCACCACTTCCGGGGAATCGATCGAGGTCGCCATCTCGACAAACATGTGGTTGGCCTCGGGATCAGCCCGCAGCGCCTTATCGACACGTTTGAGGTTCTGGGTCACCAGCCGCAGGGCATGGGGGTGAATATCCAGGCCTTCATTGTGGGCGACATAGAAGAGACGGATCAGCGCGACAGGATCCTTTTCAAACTGATCTTCCTCGGACACCGTCAGACGATCACGGTCCACGGCAAAACCCATCAGATCGCGCGGCCGGCGGAACCGCGGCAGCCGGATCATCGGCTTGCTCATGTTTTCCGCCTCGATCGCGGCACAGAAGATACGCGTCAGATCACCGACATCCTTGGCCACAATGTAATAGTGTTTCATGAAGCGTTCCACACCCGAGGCGCCGGCGCGTTCGGCATAGCCCATACGTTCGGCGATCAGGGTCTGGACGTCGAAGGTCAGGCGCTCCTCGGCCCGCCCGGAGATGTAGTGCAGGTGGAAGCGCACGCTCCAAAGGAAATTCTGATCCTTGGCAAAGTTCCGCGCCTCGGCCCGGGTCAGGACATCGCGATCCACCAGATCGGCCACGCTGTCGACTTCATAAGCAAACTTCGCGATCCAGTAGAGGGTCTGCAAATCCCGCAGCCCGCCCTTGCCGTCCTTGATATTGGGTTCGACATAGTAACGGCTGTCGCCGGTTTTCTCGTGGCGCTCATCCCGTTCGGCGAGTTTGCCGGTCACGAAATCCATTGCCGCGCCGGAAATCACCTGATCACGAAAGGTCTTGCGCAGCTCGAGAAAAAGCGTCTGCTCGCCCCACAGAAAACGCGCCTCGAGCAGCGCGGTGCGGATCGTCAGATCCTGCTTGGCCAACCGGATACAATCTTCGATGGAGCGGGTCGAATGGCCGACCTTCAGCCCCATGTCCCAGAGCATATAGAGCATGTACTCGACGACCTGCTCACCGCGGGCGGTCTGTTTCCACGGAAACAGAAACAGCAGATCGATATCCGAATAGGGCGCCAGTTCGCCGCGTCCGTATCCGCCCACGGCAACCACGGCCAGCTTGTCGGCAGCTGTCGGATTGGCCGAGGGATAGGCGCGGGTTGCGGCATCATGAACAACGCGGATCACCTGATCGAACAGGAAGGACAATTCGCCCTTGGCCTTGTTGCCATCGATCTCATTGGCCTCGAACCGGGTCTGGACTTGGGTCCGCCCCTTCTCGATCGCCGCCTTGAGATGTTCGAGCACCACGGCGCGGCGCGCCGAATCGGAGCCGGCATCCGCGCAGGCCGCCTCGATCTCACTCTCGAGTTGCGCGCGGTCGATCAAATCGCGATTGCGTTTCCGGGTTGCCATAGCGAAACGGTTTTATATCCTTCGGGCCCGAATGAACACGGGCCAAACGTCTATTATGCCACCCCGTCCTTGGCCGGCGAGGATGCCGGGGCCGGGGCCGGGGCCGTCGGCGAAGCTGTTTTGTCGGCCTCGCTTTCCGGGCGCGCCTCAAGCGCGGCACGCAGGCGGTGGCGGCGGGACCAGGCAAACACATAGGCCACCAGTCCGACCACGGCACCGATCAGAACCGGCCAGGTCAGTCCGACCGCGTCACCGATCCGGCCGATCACCAGCGCGCCGAGCGCCGGTCCCGCCCGGAAGATCATGCCGAACAGGCCCAGCACACGACCACGCATTTCATCGGGCACGGCAAACTGCACCACCTGCTGGGTCGCAATACCCCCCGCCGTCATCGAGAACCCCAGGACCGCGAGGCAAAGCAGCGCGAAGGGAAACCACCCGACCGCCACGACCAGCAAGGCTGCCGCCCCGCCGGTCAGGCCCGCGAGCAGCGCGATATCGGTAATGTTGCCGCTGTTGCCCCGGCGCAGCATCCAGATCGCACCGACCATCGCCCCGATACCCACCGAGGACGCCATCAGCGAATATCCCGTCACCTCTTTCAGGAACACCGCGCCGGCCAGCGCGGGCATCAACTCGGTGACCGGCCGGATCATCACGCCGACGATCATCAGCAACAGCAGCATCGGACCGATACCCGGATGGGCCGCGCCATAGCGGATGCCTGCCAGCGCATCCTCGAGGAACGAACCCGGTGCATCCTTGCGCTGGGGCGGGGGCGGCGATTCGATACTGGCAAGCGCCCAAACCATGATCGAGGTCGCAAACACGTTGAAGGCGAAGGCGAGCTCCGCCCCGCCGAATTTCAGCAGGCCGCCCGCCAGCGCCGGCCCGATGAACTGGGCCGCGTTGAAGGTGGAGGAGTTCAGGGCAATCGCGGTGGGCATTTCCGAGCGCGGCACCAGATTGGGCATCAACGCCAGGCGCACCGGCTGCCAGAAGGAGAAGGTGACGCCACGCGCCAGCGCAAAGGCCAGAAGGAACCAGATATTGATCAGGCCCAGATAGGTCAGAACGGTCAGTGCGACGGTGATCAGGCAGAGAATGGACTGGGTCACGAGGCTGATCGTCTTGCGGTCCAGCCGGTCGGCCATCACACCCCCGACCGGGCCGAAGATAAGCACCGGCAGCGCATCGGCCGCCACCAGCGCACCGACCCAGAAGGCGGATGCCGTCAGTTCCCAGGCGAGCCAGCCGATCGCAATCCGGACCACCCAGATGCCCACTACATTGGGGATATGGCCGATCAGATATATCCGGAAACTGCGATGGCGCATGATATCGCCCACCGCCCCGAAGCCCGCGAGCGCGAGCAGGCGCCCGACCGCCTCACGCATCCAGTGCCGCCTTCAGGCGATACAGCAAGTCCAGGGCTTCGCGCGGGGTCAGCTGATCGGGCTCGGTCTCGCAGAGCATATCGCGAACCGGGTCGGCGGGCACCATATCCGGGGCCGCAGGCTCGTGCAGCGCTGCCGCCTGGAACAGCGGCAGATCATCGGCCAGACGCGACAGCGCACCGGCCTGGTCTCCGGCTTCCAGCAGCGCCAGAACCTCCTCGGCCCGGCTGACCACCTGCGGCGGCAATCCGGCCAGCTTGCCAACATGAATGCCGTAGGACCGGTCCGCCGTCCCGGCACCCACCTCGTGCAGAAAGACAATGTCGTCGTGCCATTCCTTGACCCGCATCGTGTGACAGGAAAGCTGATCGAGCCGGGTGGCGAGCTTGGTGAGCTCATGAAAATGGGTCGCAAACAACGTGCGGCAGCCATTGACCTCGTGCAGGTGTTCGACGGTCGCCCAGGCGATCGACAACCCATCAAAGGTGGCTGTTCCGCGACCGATTTCATCGAGGATCACCAGCGCACGCGGCCCCGCCTGGTTGAGAATCGCAGCCGCCTCGACCATTTCCACCATGAAGGTCGAACGGCCACGCGCCAGATCGTCTGCCGCCCCGACCCGCGAAAACAGCCGGTCCACAACACCGATGGTCGCCGCGGTCGCGGGAACAAAGGAGCCGATCTGGGCCAGGATTGCGATGAGCGCATTCTGGCGCAGGAATGTCGATTTGCCCGCCATATTCGGGCCGGTCACCAGCCAGAGGCGTCCCGCACATTCGGATTCGCCCGACAGGTCGCAGTCATTCGCCACGAAACCCGACGGACCGTCATCGAGCACAGCCTCGACGACCGGATGACGGCCACCGGAAATCCGGAACTCGGGACTGTCGGTAAGTTGTGGACGGGCATAACGTAAACGCACCGCCAGTTCGGCGAGCGCGGCGGCGACATCCAGTTGGGCCAGTGCCCGGGCTGTTTCGGCCACGGCCTCGGCGGATTCCATAACCCTGGCCACGAGGGTCTCGAAGAGTTCGAGCTCGATCGCCAATGCACGTTCGCCGGCACGGGAAATCTTGTCGTCGAGTTCCGAAAGCTCGACGGTCGTGAAACGCACAGCATTGGCCATGGTCTGTCGATGGATCAGGCCGTATTGCGCAGTGGCCGCCTCTTTGCCGCCCTCCATGATCCGGTCGGCATGGGTGGCGGTGATTTCCACGAAGTAGCCCAGCACGTTGTTGTGTTTGACCTTCAGGCCGGTAATCGCCGTGGCCTCCACATACTGGGCCTGCAAACCGGCAATCAGCTGTCGGCTTTCGTCACGCAGGCTTTTCTGCTCATCCAGCGCCGGATCGTACCCCTTGGCAATGAACCCGCCATCGCGTGCCACCAGCGGCAGGTCCTCGGCAAGGGCTTGCATGAGTTCATCGATCAGGCTGCGATCCTCACAAAGCTTGTCACGTGCCTGTCCGAGCACGGGCGGCAGCGCGGCCCGGCCCTCCAGCAGGCTTCGAAGATTGCGCGCGGCCTCCAGCCCCGCCCGGATCGCCGCCAGGTCGCGCGGTCCGCCCCGGTCCAGCGCCAGCCGTGACAGGGCCCGTTCGATGTCGGGAACCGACCGCAGAATGTCGCGCAGGTCTTCGCGGTGCGGTGCGTCCTCAACAAGATATGCGACAGCGTCGAGGCGGGCCTCGATGGCCGCCACATCTGTCAGCGGGGCGGCAAGGCGTTCGGCCAACAGGCGCGCGCCCGCCCCGGTGATAGTGCAATCGATGACCGAGAGCAGCGAGCCCTTGCGCTCGCCCGAAAGCGTGATCGAGAGCTCGAGGTTGCGTCGCGTAGCAGCGTCAATTTCCATCACCGCGCCGCTTACGCCCGGCGCGGGCAGACGTGTGGGCCGGGCCAGCCGTGGCATCCGGTCAATCTGGGTCAGCGCCAGATAATCCAGCAGCGTCCCCGCCGCGGAAATCTCGGCCCGGCCCGGCGCACCGAAGCCGTCCAGGGTGCTGACGCCATAGGTCTCCTTCAGGCGCGCTTCCGCGTTAAGGGAATCGAACCGGCTGGCGGGGAGCGGCGTGAGCACGTCGTTGCGTTCATCGAGGAGGGCGGCCATGTCGTCGCGCGCGAGAAACGTATCGGGCAGGAGCAGTTCCCCCGGCGCGATCCGCGCCAGCGCCGCGGCCAGCAAACCGACGCCGCCTGTTCTGGGAAGCGGCTGCATCCAGACTTCACCGGTCGACATGTCGAGCCAGGCCAGGCCGAGTTCGCCCCGCACCTCGGCGCAGGCCGCCAGATAATTGTGGCGGCGGGAATCCAGCAACGTGTCTTCGCTGAGCGTGCCCGGGGTGATCACCCGGACGACCTCGCGCCGGACAATCGACTTCGAGCCGCGCTTCTTGGCCTCTGCCGGATTCTCCATCTGCTCGCAGACCGCCACCCGATGACCCGCCCGGATGAGTCGCGGCAGATACTGTTCGGCCGCATGTACGGGGACACCAGCCATGGGCACAGGCTCGCCGGCATGCTGGCCGCGTTTGGTCAGCGCAATATCGAGCGCGGCGGCGGCGGCCACAGCGTCATCAAAAAACAACTCGTAGAAGTCACCCATCCGGAAGAACAGCAGGCAATCGGGATAGGCGGCCTTGGCTTCGTACCATTGCGCGAGCATCGGCGAACCCGCGGCGGCGGGCTTCTCCTTGGTCTTCGGGGCTGGTTCAGAAACGGTCATGGCGAGCCTTCATCATATACGCCCCCGCACGCCCCATCGAAACCCTTGGCACGGATTGCCGGCGCGAAGGCCCTGCCCGTTCGTCGGCATCCGGTCCAACCCCGCTTGACGCACGCGGCGCACATGGTCACGCTCGATTACAGGAAACCCTTTGGCCGACAAAAACAGGCATAGCGAAATGGCGGACACCAAGAAAAACGGCGACAAAAAGACGTCGCAGCTCGATCTCGATTCCCTGCACATGCACCGGACCGGCAAGCCCGGCAAGATCGAGATCAATGCCACAAAACCCCTGACCACCCAGCGCGATCTCGCGCTCGCCTATTCCCCCGGGGTCGCCGCACCCTGCGTGGAAATCCACGCCGAGCCGAACACGGCCTACGACTATACCGCGCGCGGCAATCTGGTGGCCGTAGTGTCCAACGGAACCGCCGTGCTCGGGCTGGGCAATATCGGCGCGCTGGCCTCCAAGCCGGTCATGGAAGGCAAGTCGGTCCTGTTCAAGCGGTTTGCCGATATCGACGCCATGGACCTCGAAGTTGACAGTGAAGATGTCGATGAGGTCGTCAACTGCGTGCGCTTCCTCGGCCCCACCTTTGGCGGCATCAACCTGGAAGACATCAAGGCGCCGGAATGTTTCATCATCGAGCAGCGCCTGCGCGAAGCGATGGACATTCCGATCTTCCATGACGACCAGCACGGCACCGCCATCGTCTCGCTGGCCGGGATGATCAACGCGCTGCACCTGACCGGGCGCGACATCAAGGACATCACCATCGTCGTCAATGGCGCTGGCGCCGCCTCGATCGCCTGTATCGAGCTGATGAAGGCCATGGGGCTGCCGAACGATCAGGCGATCCTGTGCGACAGCCGCGGCGTCATCTACCGCGGCCGGACCGACGGCATGAACCAGTGGAAATCGGGCCACGCTGTGGAGACCAAGGCGCGCACGCTTGAAGAAGCGATGGTGGGGGCGGACGTGTTTTTCGGACTCTCCGTCGCCGGGGCCGTCACCAAGGAGATGGTCAAGTCGATGGCCGACAATCCGATCATCTTCGCCATGGCCAATCCGGATCCGGAGATCACGCCGGAAGATGTGCGCGCCGTCCGCGACGATGCGATCATCGCCACCGGACGTTCGGACTACCCGAACCAGGTGAACAACGTTCTGGGCTTTCCCTATATCTTCCGCGGCGCCCTCGATGTGCGGGCCCGTACGATCAATGATGAAATGAAAATCGCCTGTGCCGAGGCGCTCGCCGAACTGGCCCGCGAAGATGTGCCGGACGAAGTCGCCGCCGCCTATGCAGGTGAGCAGCTGGTCTATGGGCCGGACTACATCATTCCCGTACCCTTTGACCCGCGCCTGATTGAGCGCATTCCGCCGCGCATCGCCCAGGCCGCAATGGACACGGGCGTTGCCCGCCAGCCGATCAAGGATATGGATGAGTATCGCCGGGCGCTGGCCCAGCGCCTCGATCCGACCTCTTCGGTGATCGAGGCAACCTACGAAGCCGTGCGCACCAGCCCGCGGCGGATCGTCTTTGCCGAGGGCGAATCCGAACGGGTGATCCGGGCGGCCATTTCCTATCGCAATCAGGGCCTGGGTGAGCCGATCCTGATCGGCCGCGAAGATGTGGTTAAAGCACGGATCCGGGAACTTGGCTTGATGAACGCCGACGACCTGAGCATTCACAACGCCGCCCTGATCTCCGAACAACAGCGCGAAAGCTATATCGAGTTTCTGTTCTCGCGCATGCAGCGCAAGGGCATGATGTATCGCGATTGCGCGCGGGTGGTGAACCGGAACCGCAACGTCTTTGCCGCCTGCATGGTGGCGAAGGGCGATGCGGATGCGATGGTCACGGGCCTGACGCGGCGCTTCTACACCTGCTTCCGGGATGTGCAGCGGGTCTTCGACGCCATTCCGGGCGAAGAGGTCTTCGGACTGTCGGTGCATGTGATGCGCAACCGGACCCTTTTCATTGCGGACTCCTCCGTTCACGAACGGCCCAGCCCCGAAACGATGGTCGATATCGCGATCCAGGCCGCCGCGAAAGCGCGCCAGATGGGCAGCGAGCCACGTGTGGCGTTTCTCAGCTACTCCAATTTCGGAAATCCGCCGGTGGACATCACAGAGCGCTCACGCGAAGCCGTCCGGCTGCTCGATGAGCGTGACGACATCGATTTCGAGTACGAGGGCGAGATGACGCCGGATGTCGCGCTCGATGCCATCCTGCGCGAACGTTACTACCCGTTCGCGCGGCTGACCGGACCGGCCAATGTGCTGATCATGCCGGGGCTCCATTCGGCCCATATTGCCACGCGGATGCTCGAATCCCTCGATGTCGGGAACGTGCTGGGACCGATCCTGATGGGGCTCGAAAAGCCGGTCGAGATCGTCCACATGAACTCGACCGTGAGTGAACTGGTCAACGCTTCGGCCTTCGCCGCCCATGAGGCGATCCGTCAGGAAAACAAGGCCAAGGCCAAAACCAAAGGTGCCCGCAAGACCAAGACGACATCGCGCAAGGCAGCCGAATAGAACGCGTCGCCGGTTGCCAGATTGGCAATGTCATAAAGGCGGGCTTTGTGGGCGTGTTAGACTGGCCCGAGAATCACGGACCCTAGCAACCGGCACCTCATGGCACCCCGACCGAATTTTCTGATCGCCGCCACGGCCATCCTGTCGAGTCCCGGCATCCTGGTGGCGGTGGCGCTCTCTCTCGCTGGACATCTGAATCCCTGGCTGGCGTTTGGCGCCGTGGTCGTTATTCCGCTGGGCGTGGGCCTGCTTCTGTTCCGGCCGCTGGGCCGCCTGAACGAGATCGAGCGCCGGATCGAACGGATCGCAGACACGCCCCCCGACGGCACGCAGCCGCCACAGCCCGGTGTTGATGGCGGGCCGACGGGAAACATCGTCGCCGCCCTGCACCGTCTCGAACGAATATGGGGACGGGACCGGGCACAGACGCGCGACAGCCTGCGGTCTGCCCAGGCGCTATTCGATGCCCTGCCCGACCCGCTGATAACGCTGGATGCCCAGGGGCAGATTGTCTATGCGAATGCCGCTGCGCGCACGCTGCTGACCGGCCGCCACGGGGTCGGCGACCTGTCCGGCCGCGATTTGTCCGCCGTGATCCGGCAGCCCGCCATCCTTCAGGCGGTGTCGGATGTCCTCTCCGGGGATGTGACACGCACCGTCGAGTTCACATTCACCGGCCGCGTCGATCAGGCATTCGAAGCCCGCGTCGAACCGATCCAGTCGGAAACGAGCGGCGAGGATGATGCCCGCGCCCTGATCCTGATGCGCGACGTCACGGCGCTGCGGCGCGGGGAACAGATGCGCGCCGATTTTGTGGCCAATGTCAGCCACGAATTGCGCACCCCGCTCACCTCGCTGGTCGGATTCATCGAAACCCTGCGCGGCCCGGCCCGTGGCGATGTCGAAGCCCAGGACCGCTTCCTCGACCTCATGGAAACCCAGTCCACGCGCATGACCCGGATCGTCAATGACCTGCTGTCCCTCTCGCGGATCGAGATGAACGAGCACACGCCGCCAAAGGACGAGGTGCAGCTGCGACAGGTCATCGCCACGGTGGCCGACCTGCTGGCCCCCCAGGCAGCCGCGCAGGATGTCGTGATCGAGCACGATCTGGACGCGCTGGCCGAGCCGGTGATCGGCCACCCTGACGAACTGACGGTTCTGTTCCAGAACCTGATCGAGAACGCCATCAAGTATGGCGGCAGCGGCTCGAAGGTCTATGTCCGCGCAACCGTCACCGGGGGGATGGCCACTGTGTCGGTGGTCGATGAGGGCGAAGGAATCCCGCGCGAACATATTCCACGCCTGACCGAAAGATTTTATCGGGTGGACACGGCCCGCTCGCGCGAGCTCGGCGGCACCGGACTGGGACTGGCGATCGTCAAACACATCGCCAACCGGCATCGCGGAGAGCTCTCAATCCAGAGTGAGCCCGGGATTGGCAGCACGTTTACGGTGACACTGCCTGTGGCATATCGGGATACCGCTGCCTGTTAAAGCAAGCTTTGAGGCGCGTCGTTTATCCACCGGCCGGCCGGGCTGTGTCACAGAACTGAAACATAACTGTCATACGAGTAACTTCAGACGGGCATAGGTTCGCGCCCGCAATCGTGAACGGAAACCAGTTGGGGCCGGACACGGGCGCGTTAACAACTCCAACCACGACTCACCTTCAGGAGAGGCATCCGTGAACATCAAGACTTTAACGATCGCAGCCGCGGCCACCTTGGCCATGGTCGGCGCCGCTGAGGCCCGCGACCAGATCCGCGTTGTCGGATCATCCACCGTATTTCCGTTTTCCACCGCCGTTGCAGAGCAGTTCGGCAAAACCACCAGCTTCGCAACCCCGGTTGTGGAAAGCACCGGCTCGGGCGGCGGTATGAAGCTGTTCTGCGCCGGAGTCGGCGAAGACCATCCCGACATGACCAACGCGTCGCGCCGAATCAAGAAGTCCGAGTTCGAGAACTGCACCGCCAACGGCATCGACATCACGGAAGTGAAGGTTGGTTTTGACGGCATCGTTCTGGCCAACGCCAAGAGCGGCGACGACCTCGCCCTGACCCTGGAGCAGCTTTTCCTGGCCCTGGCCAAGGAAATTCCGCAGGGCGGCAAGCTGGTTCCGAACCCCTACACCAACTGGTCCGAGATCGATTCCTCGCTGCCGAACAAGAAGATTGAGGTCCTCGGGCCGCCGCCGACGAGCGGCACCCGCGATGCCTTCGTCGAAATCGCCATGGAAGGCGGCTGCAAGACCCTGGCCGGCGCCAAGGATCTTGGCCTGGCCAAGAAAGCCTGCCACGCCATCCGTGAAGACGGCGTCTTCGTCGAAGCCGGCGAGAACGACAACCTGATCGTGCAGAAGCTCGAAGCCAACCCGGCTGCCTACGGCATCTTCGGGTTCAGCTTCCTGGATCAGAACTCCGACAAGGTGAAGGGCGCCACCATCAATGGCACCGCACCCGAGTTCGAGGAAATTACCGCCGGCAACTACCCCGTCTCACGCTCGCTCTACTTCTATGTGAAGCAGCAGCATGTGGGCGTCATCCCGGGCATCAAGGAGTTCGTGACCGAGTTCACGAGCGAGCAGGCCTGGGGCCCTGACGGCTACCTCGTTGACAAGGGCCTGATCCCGCTACCGGACGCCGATCGCGCTGCGATGGCCAAGCAGGCACAGGGTCTCGAATCCCTCTCCATGTAGTTCGGTGCGCGCCGGCCGCCAGGCACTCTGTGCCGCGCGGCCGGCGCGACCCCTTCTCCTTCGTATCCGAAGGTCCTCATTTCCGAACCGACCCCCAGATACCCGCATGAACTCTCTCATTCTTATCGCAGTCCTGCTGGTACTCTCGGCCATCGGATATCAGATCGGCCGCAAGCGTGCCCTGGCCGGCACCGGCGGCCAGATCGCCGGTCTCCACTCGCTGCCCAGCTATTACGGCGCCTATGTCGCACTGTGGTGCGCCCTGCCGGCCCTGCTGGTCATCGCTTTCTGGCTGGCCCTGCAGTCCGGCATCATCGACAGTCTTGTGGTCTCCGGGCTCCCGGCCAGTTTGCAGGCTTTGCCGGCCGGCGAACTCAACCTGCTGATGAGCGATATCCGCAACCTGGCGCGCGGTGACATCACCAGCAGCGTTCCCGACCCGGCGATTCTGGCCGCCGCCGAACGCTACAACGACCTCCGCAGCATCGGCTTCGCCGCCATGGTGGTGGTCGGTCTGGCGCTCGGTATCGGCGGCTTCCTGATCGGACAGCGCGCCATCAATCCCGAGTTCCGCGCCCGCCCACGCGTCGAACGGATTGTTCAGTGGCTGCTGATCATCGCCTCAGCCATCGCGATCCTGACCACCATCGGTATCGTGCTCTCGCTCCTCTTCGAAAGCATTCGCTTCTTCAGCCGGGTCTCACCGATCGAGTTTCTCTTCGGTCTCAACTGGAGCCCGCAGACCGCGCTGCGCGCCGATCAGATCGGTGCGACCGGTGCCTTCGGTGCCGTTCCGATTTTCGCCGGCACCTTCCTGATCACCATCATCGCCATGCTCGTCGCGGTCCCGGTCGGTCTGTTCTCCGCCATTTACATGGCCGAATATGCCTCGCCGAGATTCCGCGCCATCGTCAAACCGATCCTGGAAATCCTCGCCGGCATCCCGACCGTGGTCTATGGCTTCTTTGCCGCGCTGACGATCGCGCCTTTCTTCCGCGGCTTCGGTGGATCCATCGGGCTCGATGTCGCCTCCGAAAGCGCGCTGGCCGCCGGCGTGGTCATGGGCATCATGATCATTCCCTTTGTTTCCTCCCTTTCGGACGATGTGATCAACGCGGTGCCCCAGTCCCTGCGGGACGGTTCCTTCGCGATGGGCGCGACCCATTCGGAAACCATCCGCCAGGTGATTATTCCCGCCGCCCTGCCCGGCATTGTCGGCAGTGTCCTGCTGGCCACCAGCCGGGCCATCGGGGAAACCATGATCGTTGTGATGGCCGCCGGCCTGGCCGCCAACCTGACGGCCAACCCGCTGGAAGCCGTCACCACGGTTACGGTCCAGATCGTAACCCTGCTGGTCGGTGACCAGGAATTCGACAGCTCCAAGACCCTGGCGGCCTTCGCCCTCGGGCTGGTGCTCTTCGTGATCACGCTCTGCCTGAACGCGATCGCCCTCTCCGTCGTGCGCAAATACCGAGAAAAGTATGACTGATACACCCGCAAACGACGTCCCCGCACCGATATCCGCAGAACAAGACCGGAATACCGCCCTTGTGCGGAAACGGTACCGTGCCGAACGCCGCTTTCGCCTCTATGGGCTGGCGGCCATCCTGGCGGCGCTGGGCATGCTCGGCGTGCTCCTCTACAGCATTGTCTCCACCGGCCTGCCCGCATTCACGACGACCCAGCTCGCCCTCGATATCATGTTTACCGCCGAGGATATCGACCCCAACGGGACCCGTGATCCCGCGGAACTCAACCGCGCCAATTACCGGGGCGCCCTCCTGAAATCACTCCGCGCCGAATTTCCGGGTGCCGAAACCCGCAAGGGCCGGCGCAACGCACTGAACATGATCAGCAACGAAGTGGTCTTCGATATGCGTGATCTGGTGCTGGCCGACCCGTCGATCATCGGAACGACCCAGCGTGTCTGGGTAAAAACCTCCGCCGATATCGACCAGCTGGCCAAAGGCTCCATCGACCGGTCCCTGCCGGAATCCGACCGGCGGGTGAACGACCTTCAGCTGGGCTGGTTCGAGGCGCTGGAGAGCGAGGACCGTGTTCGCACGACCTTCAACACCACCTTCTTCACCTCCGCCGACAGCCGCGAGCCCGAACAGGCCGGCATCCTGGGCGCCGTGGTCGGCTCTGCCCTGACCCTGATCATCACCCTGTTGCTGTCCTTCCCGGTCGGCGTGATGGCGGCGGTCTATCTGGAAGAGTTTGCCCCCAAGAACCGCTGGACCGACCTGATCGAGGTCAACATCAACAACCTGGCTGCCGTGCCTTCCATCGTGTTCGGCCTGCTGGGCCTGGCGATGTTCCTCAACTTCTTCGGCCTGCCCCGCTCAGCGCCCGTCGTGGGCGGCATGGTGCTCGCGCTGATGACCCTGCCGACGATCATCATCGCCAGCCGGGCGGCCCTGAAAGCCGTACCGCCGTCAATCCGCGAGGCCGCGCTTGGCATGGGCGCCTCACGACTTCAGACGGTCACCCATCACGTTCTGCCGCTGGCCATGCCGGGCATTCTGACCGGCACTATCATCGGCATGGCCCAGGCGCTGGGCGAGACCGCCCCGCTGCTGATGATCGGCATGGTCGCCTTCATTGTCGATATTCCCGGCGGTTTCACCGACCCAGCAACGGTTCTGCCGGTGCAGATCTTCCTCTGGGCCGATGCGCCCGAGCGGGCCTTTGTCGAACGGACCTCTGCAGCAATCATGGTGTTGCTGACATTCTTGATTATGATGAACCTTCTCGCAGTCCTGCTGCGGAAGAAATTCGAAAGGCGTTGGTAGGATGACGGACGCAGCTATGTCTGAAGAAAACACCCCGAAAGAAGTGGAAGCCGCCGTGGAAACGAGCAACGAAACAGAAGTGGCCGAGGCGCATTCCACCAAGGTCAATGCCGAGAAGGTCAACGTCTTCTACGGGGACAATCATGCCCTGAAGGACATCACGATCAAGATTCCCGAGCACCAGGTCACCTCTTTCATCGGCCCCTCGGGTTGCGGGAAGTCCACCTTCCTGCGCTGCATCAACCGGATGAACGACACCATCGATATCTGCCGGGTCGAGGGCACGATCGAGATCGACTCCCGCGACATCTATGACCGTGCGATCGATGTGGTTCAGCTTCGCGCCAAGGTCGGCATGGTGTTCCAGAAGCCCAACCCCTTTCCGAAATCGATCTACGACAACATCGCCTATGGCCCCCGCATTCACGGCATGGTGGCCGGCAAGACCGACACGGACGAGCTGGTGGAGGCGAGCTTGCGCCGCGCCGGTTTGTGGGACGAGGTCAAGGACCGGCTCGAAGAGCCCGGCACCGGCCTGTCGGGCGGACAGCAGCAGCGCCTATGCATCGCCCGCGCCATCGCGGTCAGCCCCCAGGTGATCCTGATGGACGAGCCTTGTTCGGCCCTCGACCCGATAGCGACGGCCCGCATCGAGGAGCTGATCGACGAGCTGCGCCAGAATTTCACGATCGTCATCGTGACCCATTCGATGCAGCAGGCCGCCCGTGTCAGCCAAAAGACCGCATTTTTCCATCTCGGCGACCTGGTCGAGCAGGGCAACACCGAGCAGATTTTCACCAATCCCGAGGACAAGCGGACTCAGGACTACATCACAGGTCGCTTCGGTTAGATTTTGCGCCGACGCACCGCAGGAAAGTTGAAGCCATGTCCAGTACAGACCATATCGTCAAATCATTCGACGAAGAGCTCAGCCGGCTCAGCGACCAGATAAGCCGCATGGGCGGACTTGCCGAGGTCCAGATCGAACGCGCCATCGAATCGCTTCAACGCCGCAACAGCGAGGAAGCCGCGCATATCATCGAAGAAGACATGCGGATCGACGAGCTGCAGGTCGAGATCGAAGAGCTTGCGATCCAGATGATCGCCCGGCGCCAGCCGCTGGCCACCGATCTGCGGGCCACCGTGGCGGGCCTCAAGATCGCCCCGCTCATTGAGCGGATCGGCGACTATGCCAAGAATATCGCGCGGCGCACCATCGCCCTGAACCAGAACCCGCCGATCAAGCCGATGTTCACCATCCCCCGGATGGGACGGATGTCCCGCGGCATGGTTCAGGATGTGCTGGACGCGTTCTCCAACAACGACCTCGCCAAGGCGCGTGCGGTCTGGGAACGTGATGCCGAGCTCGATGACATGTATGACAGCCTGTTCCGCGAGCTTCTGACCTACATGATGGAAGACCCGCGCAGCATCACGTCCTGCACCCATCTCCTGTTTGTAGCCCGCAACATCGAACGGATCGGCGACATTGCAACCAACATCGCCGAAATCGTGCACTACCAGGTCGAAGGTCAGCCGCTGACAGAAGACCGGCCCAAGACCGACGAGGCGAGCGTCACGATCGTGGACAACAACTAGCCCCGAACCCAGCCCTATCGCGGAGGTCCCATCCCGTGAACAACCTGCAGCCCAATGTCCTGATCGTCGAAGACGAACCGCCGCTTGTCGAGTTGCTGTCCTACAATCTCGAGAAGGCCGGTTTCCACGCCGAGATCGCCCGCGACGGCGAAGAGGCGATTCTGGCGGTCGAGGAGCGGAAGCCGGACCTCGTCCTGCTCGACTGGATGCTGCCCTATGTCTCGGGAATCGAAATCTGCCGCCGCATCCGCCGCAATCCGGAGACCCGTGATCTGCCGATCATCATCCTGACCGCGCGCGGTGAGGAAGACGACCGCATCCGCGGACTGGAAGCCGGTGCCGACGACTATGTGGTCAAGCCTTTCTCGCCCAGCGAACTGGTGGCCCGTGTGCGCGCTGTCCTGCGGCGCACCCGTCCGGCCTTCGACAAGGACAACTTGACGTACGGCGACATCACCATGGATCTGACGACCCACCGGGTCAGCCGCAACGACGAGCCGGTCGATCTGGGGCCGACCGAGTTCCGCCTGCTGCGCTTCATGATGGAACATCCCGGCCGGGTATTTTCCCGCGAGCAGCTTCTCGACTCGGTCTGGGGTCACGATGCCTATATCGAACCACGCACCGTGGATGTTCACATCCGGCGCCTGCGCAAGGCCATGAACCTGCCCGGCACCAACGATCTGATCCGCACGGTCCGCTCGGCCGGCTACGCGCTCGATCTCAACGAACAGGCGGCCTGAGGTTCACCCCGGCGCCAGTGCCGCATGATAGGATTGCGTGGCGTCTTCCCCGAAAGTGGCAAAGACAACCTGCCGGATCGACGACGAGCGCGGCAGCGTCTCGCGAACCGTCCCCACGGCAATTTTGGTGGCCTCGACCAGCGGATACCCGAAAATCCCCGTTGAAATCGCGGGAAAGGCAATCGTGGCGACCCCGCGCGACCCGGCCAGACGCAGGGCATAACGATAGGTCTCAGCCAGAAAATGTGCTTCGCGCGCCGACCCGCCCTGCCAGACCGGCCCGACAGCATGCACGACCCAAAGCGCGGGCAGATCGAACCCCGGCGTGATCCGGGCCTTGCCCGTCCGGCACGGACCCAGCGCGCGTACCGATTCCGCACAGGCCCACGCCAGCTCCGGACCGGCGGCCCGGTGGATCGCCCCGCAGACACCACCGCCCGGGCGCAACGCTTCGTTCGCCGCGTTCACGATGACATCGACATCCAGTACCGTGATGTCCTCTTCCACGACTGTCAGATCAACATTCACGTGCCGCAACGTCCCGATTTTCGACTCATTCCCATCAGTATAAGTAGGCTGCCCGCCCGATGCTCGCTGGAAAGGATACCCTGATGGTTCCCCGCCCGTTTTTACGCCGCCTGCTGTCCGCATCGTTGCTGGCCGCCGCCATGTTCGTCAGCCCCGCAGCACAGGCAGAACCGTCCCATGCCATCGCCATGCTCGGCGATCCGAAATATCCCGCCGGATTCACCCATTTCGACTATGTGAACCCCAATGCTCCGCAGGGCGGTGAACTGCGCCTCCACGCACTGGGCTCTTTCGACACGCTCAACCCCTACATCGTGCGCGGCAAGGCGGCAGCGGGAGTTCATCACGGGGCCGGGATGTATTTCGAGACCCTGGCCAAGCGCAGCCGGGACGAACCCTTCACCCTGTACGGGCTGCTTGCGGAAACCATCGAGATGCCGCCGGACCGCGCCTGGGCCGAGTTCACCCTGCGTGCCGAAGCAAAATTTTCCGACGGCTCGCCGGTGACCGTCGCCGACGTCATCTTCAGCTGGGAAACCCTCAAGGCCCGCGGCCTTCCCAATGCCCGCGCCACCTGGTCCCGTGCCAGTGCCGTGAGCGAAACCGGGCCGGGCCGCGTGCGGTTCACCTTCGAAAACAATGAAGACCGGGAACTGCCCCTCTTGGTGGCCGGCTTCATGCCGATCCTGTCGAAGGCCTATTGGGAAACCCGCACCTTCGATGCCACCACACTGGAGCCGCCGCTCGCCAGCGGGCCCTACACCATCGAATCCCTCGATCCGGGCCGCTCAATCACCTATCGGCGCAATCCGGACTACTGGGGGAACGATCTCGCGGTGAATGCCGGTCAGCACAACTTCGAGACCATCCGCTACGATTACTTCCGTGATTCCGCCGTGGCGCTGGAAGCGTTCAAGGCCGGGGATTATGACCTGCGGTTCGAGGGCGATGCCACCCGCTGGGCAACCCAGTACGACTTTCCCGCAGTCCAGGACGGCCAGGTCGAGCGCTCGGTTCTCGAGACAGGAACACCGTCCGGACTGAACGCCCTGGCCTTCAATCTGCGCAATCCGAAATTTCAGGACATGCGGGTCCGCGACGCCCTGATCCACGCCTTCGATTTCGACTGGATCAACAAGGCGCTTCTGCATGACGGTTATGCGCGAACCACCAGCATGTTCACCGGCTCGGATATGGCGCCGTGCGGCGAACCGAAAGACGCCGAACGCGCGCTACTCGAACCCTGGCGCGGCCGGATTCCCGACGCGGTCTTCGGGCCGCCCTATATGCCACCGGAAACCGATGGGTCCGGTCGTCCGCGTACCAACCTGAAACGCGCCGCCGCGCTGTTGGAGGAGGCCGGCTGGAAGGTCGAGGACGGCAAGCGCCTGATGCCCGACGGCCGCCCCGCGCGTCTCGAGATCACCATTCGCCGGCCCTCGAACCAGAAAATTGCCCTGGCTTATGTCCGAAACCTGGAACGGCTGGGACTCACGGCCGATGTCCGACTCGTCGAATCCGCCCAGTTCCAGGGCATGATCGACACCTATGATTTCGACATGGTCTTCGCCTTCTGGGGCGTGACCCTGTCACCGGGCAATGAACAACAGAATTACTGGGGCTCGCGGACCGCAAACCAGCCCGGCGGACGCAACTGGGCCGGGGTGGACGATCCGGCCGTCGATGCCATGATCGATGCGCTAGGCTCGGCGGAGGACCGGAACGAACTGGTGGCCGCCGCACGGGCGCTGGACCGCGTGCTCATGTGGAACCGATACGTCCTGCCGCTCTATCACGATCCCGGCCAGCGTCTCGCGCGCTGGACGCGCGTCGCCAAACCGGACACTGTCCCAGTTTATGGCCTGCGCCTGGAAACCCTGTGGGACGCCAGCGCGAACGGACGCGCGAACTGATCAGCCGCCGAGTTTTTCCGCCACCAGATCGGCGAGCTTGACCAGCGGGCGCGGTCCCACATGAGCGATCACTTCACTCGCCGCAATGCCGCCGATCCGGGCGCAGGTGGCCAGGTCCCGGCCATGGGTCAGGCCATAGAGAAAACCGGCGGCGAACTGATCGCCCGCCCCGGTCGTATCGACCACCGCGGAGACCGGTTCGGCATCCAACACATGAACCTCGTCACCCGCGACGACCACGGCGCCTTTTTCGGACCGGGTCAGGGCGGCGATACGGCAATCCTGCCGGACATGCTGGAGCGCGTCGTCGAAGTTCTCGACCTGATAGAGCGAGGTGATCTCGTCCTCGTTTGCAAACAGCACATCGACATGGCCCGCCACAAACTCCCGGAACGAATCCCGGTGGCGGTCCACGCAGAACGGATCGGACAGGCTCAGTGACACCATCCGGCCCTTGGCCGCAGCCAGTCCGGCAGCCCGCAGAAACGCAGCCTTCGCCTCGTCCCGGTCCCAGAGATAGCCTTCCAGATAGGTCACCTGGGCGCGGGCCACGAGATCCTCGTCGATATCTTCGGGCCCCAGATTGACGCTGGCCCCCAGGAACGTGTTCATCGTGCGCTGGGCATCGGGCGTGATCAGGATCAGGCAACGCGCGGTCGGCGGGCCGTCCGTGGCGGCCGGCGTGGCGTACTCAACGCCGATCGAACGAATGTCATGGGTGAAGATGGCGCCGAGCTGATCGTCCCGCACCCGGCCGATAAAGGCGCAGGATGCATCCAGCGAGGCCAGCCCCGCCGACGTGTTGCCCGCCGATCCGCCGGATGTTTCAACCGCCGGCGACATTTCGGCATAAAGCGCTTCGGCCTGATCGGCATCGATCAGCGCCATGGTGCCTTTGACCATGCCGAATTTCTCGAGCATGGCGTCATCGGTCTGGGTCAACACATCAACAATCGAGTTGCCGACGCACAGGACGTCGAGCTCTCCAGCCTGGGCAGCCGTATCGGTCATGAAAACTCCGGAAGTCTCGGGAATGAAAACAGGTGAATTTCCGCGCGAGTATAGCGGCGGCATCCGGTCAAACAATGGGGATCGCAAAGTTCCGGCGCGCCGGGTTTTCCATGGTCATGCCGCCGGTGCGGCAGTTAAACTGGCATCATGATCACAGCATTCTTCAAGGCGCTCGGCGATCTCGGCAGCCCGCGATTCCGCTCGGTCCTCTGGACATCCTTTTTCTTCAGCCTCGCCACGGCCATCCTGCTCTGGGGCGGGATCAGCTGGCTGTTGTTCAGCACCCAGTTCATCGGGAACCTTCCCTGGATCGGAAGTGCGCTGGACACCTTCGCCGATATCTTCGGGACCATCGCGGCGTTCGCTCTGATGATCGTCCTGCTGCCGGCTTTTCTGGGCATCTATGCCAGTCTCTACACCGAAACCATCCGCCGCGCTGTCGAAGCACGCCATTACCCCGAGATTGCACCGCCGCGCGAACAGGGCATCTCCGAGGCCATCTGGGTTGGCCTGAAATTCGGCGTGCTGCTGATCGTGCTCAATCTGCTGCTTCTGCCGCTGCTGTTTCTGGGGCCGGTTTATTTTATCGCCGGCTGGGGCATCAACGGTTACCTGCTGGGCCGCGAGTATCTGGAAATGGTCGGGTTCCGGCGCATGTCGCCCCACGAGCTCCGGCGCTTCCGGCTCGCACATCGGGGCACGGTCTATCTCGCCGGGCTCGTCTTCGCCATGATTGCGACAATCCCGATCCTGAACCTTTTGCTGCCCCTGTTCGGCACATCCATGATGTTGCACATTTTCGAGCGCCGCCGGCCCCGAACGGACGACATAAATATAACAATTTCAGCGCCTTGATTTAATTCATCGACAATTTGCACGAAATCAGTTACCGAAACTGTTGAGAGTCGCGAAGAACTTGGCCGTTTGCGGGGATCGAACGCCCAAAATGCGCGATGACGGGGACAAACCGGGGGTGCCGCAATGAGCGCTGAAAGCGAGAAGGATGCAGAGCGTTCGGATCTTGATCTGAGCTTTCTCGAACGTCAGCCGGCGCGCGCCGCGGAAATTCCCAACCTCAATGATCGCGGTGAAATAAACGAAGACCGCGAGCCGCGTATCGGCGGCCAGCAGGAAGCCAAGACACTCACCGTGGGCCGGGATATTTCCCTCAAGGGAGACATCACCGAATGCGACTCCCTGATCGTCGAAGGCCGTATCGACGCGATCCTGAACAGCGCACGTGCACTGGAAGTTTCGCGCGGCGGTCGTTTCGTGGGCACGGCCACAGTCGAGACCGCGACCATCAGCGGACGTTTCGACGGCGACCTGGATGTCAAACGGGCACTGCGCATCACAGCAACCGGGAAAATCACCGGCAATGTGGTCTATGGCCGGCTCGAAATCGAGCAGGGCGGTGAAGTACTCGGCGACGTCAAAATTCACAGCTAGACCCGGCGGAGCGGCCACCCCATGCGGCGCCCTGCCCCGATATTGACCGCTGTCACCATGACCGTGCTTGCGGGCTGTGCTGCCGGACAATCCGGGTCCGGTCCCGCCGCACAGACCACGTCGCCCGCCACCGAGAATTCAACCGCAGTGGCACGGGCCACAGCGCCGGCGCGAACGACGCCATCGCGTCCGCGCGCAAAATTGACAGATCTGATCGGCGCGGACGCGGCGCAGATCGACAGGTTCCTCGGGACCCCGGAAATTGTCCGCCAGGAAGGCCCCGCAGAGATGCGGCTCTATCGCAGCCGGTCCTGCGTCCTACATGTGTTTCTCTACCCGCGTGACGGGCGCAAAACCGCCAGCCATATCGAGGCACGCCGCGAGTCAACGCGCCTCGACGACCGGCAACTCAACAGCTGCGTGGCCAGTTTTTCCTGAGCGGTGTCAGGCGATTGTTTTCGCCTTGTAAGTACACAGATCCGAGACGAGACAGGCCCCGCAGTCCGGTTTACGGGCCTTGCACACATAGCGCCCATGCAGGATCAACCAGTGATGGCCGTGCTGCATGTAGTGCGCGGGCACCCGTTTGAGCAGCTTGTCCTCGACCGCACGGACAGTCTTTGCCGGGGCCAGTCCGGTGCGGTTTGAGAGCCGGAAGATATGTGTATCGACCGCCATGGTCGGCTCGCCGAAGGCGGTGTTGAGCACCACATTGGCCGTCTTGCGCCCGACCCCCGGCAGGGCTTCCAGAGACTCCCGGTCACGCGGCACCTCGCCATTGTGGTCCCGGACGAGCATCTCGCTCAGCGCGATCACGTTCTTGGCCTTATTGCGGTAGAGCCCGATGGTCTTGATGTGTCCGATCAGCGCATCTTCGCCGAGCGCGACCATCTTCTCGGGCGTATCGACGGTCTTGAACAATTCGTGGGTGGCCCGGTTCACCCCCACATCGGTTGCCTGGGCCGAAAGCACAACGGCCACCAGAAGGGTGTAGGTGTTGTGATACTCCAGCTCGGTTTCCGGGTGCGGATCGGCTTCCGACAAGCGGTGAAAGAACTCTTCGATCTGGTCTTTTTTCATCTGCGCCATAACCCCGGGAGCCTAGCGCGTTTGGGGGTGTTGATCAGCCTTCAATCACAACTGCGGGACTGCGACAAAGGGTTACTTTCCCCCGTCCCGGGTCCGTCCTAGACTTTTCCCCATGAATCAGGCTGACACCGAACTCCTGTTTGACGCCGTCCTCTATCCGCACCGGAGCCTCGGGCCCCGGGGCGTGCGCAATGTGATCCTGGGCATCTCCGGCGCGTTGGTGGCCGTCGCAATGTATTTCACGGCCATGGGGGCCTGGCCGGTCCTGCCGTTCTTTGGCTGCGAGATTCTGCTGGTGTGGTGGGCGTTCCGGGCCAATGTCCGCGACGGGCGCGCCTTTGAACGGGTGCGGCTGACGCCGCAGGAACTGACGGTGGCCCGGGTGCGTCCCTCCGGACGCGAGCAGCATCATCGGATTGCGCCGCCCCACTGGCTCAGCGTCAATCTGGCCTCCCGTCCGGGCGGCGACAATGAACTGTTTCTGGCCAGCCACGGCCGCAGTCTGAAGGTTGGTGGATTTCTGACCCCGGAAGAACGGGGCGAACTAGCCGAAGAACTGCGAGATGCGGTGCGCCGCCTGCGCACGGCCACCGGCTAGAAAGACAACCCCGGCGCGGCCCGCCTAGTCGTCCAGGCCAAGCACATCGGCCATGGCGTAGAGACCGGGTTCGCGACCAGCCGTCCACCGCGCCACCCGCACCGCACCGCGCGCAAATATGCCGCGATCCGTCGCGCGGTGGGTGAGTTCGATCCGCTCGCCCGCGCCGGCAAAGATCACGCTGTGTTCGCCCACCACGTCACCGCCGCGCAGCGTGGCGAACCCGACGGTGCCGCGCTCGCGCGCACCGGTGATGCCCTCGCGCGAGAGAACCTTGTGATCATCGAAATCGACACCGCGCCCGCGCGCGGCCGCTTCGCCAAGACTGAGCGCCGTGCCCGACGGCGCATCGACCTTGTGCTTGTGGTGCATCTCGACGATCTCGATATCGAAATCCGGATCGAGTGCGCGCGCCACCCGTTCGGTGATGGCGAACATCAGGTTTACACCGCTGGACATGTTGGACGCCCAGACCACCGGCACCTTTTCGGCCGCTGCATCGAGCGCAGCGCGGTGCGCGTCTTCCAGTCCGGTCGTCCCGGCGATCAGCGCACACCCGGCTTCGCCCGCCAGGTCCGCATGGGCGGCGGTCGCAGAAGGCACGGTGAAATCGATCACGGCATCGACGCCCGCGAACATGGCCGCCGCATCCGTCGTGATCGCCACACCCGCGTCACCCGTCCCGGCAAGGACACCCGCATCGGCGCCGATATGATCCGAGCCTTCGGCCTCGCTGGCACCGGCCAGAACGCAGCCCTCGGTTTCGGCCACGACCTGCACGAGCATACGGCCCATCCGGCCGGCTGCGCCCACGATTCCGATTTTCAGTTGATCTGCCATCTTTGCCTTGGCCCATCTTGTCACGTCCGGACGTTTATAGAGGAGATCTCCCGAAAAGCATTGGAAAACTGCAGACCTGCTTGCCGGATTGCACCGCATCGCCTAATGTATACATGTTTACATCTTGAAGAGGCTGCCGTGGCCACACGAAAATCCGAGGTTCTCTCGCTCCGACTCGACAAAACGATTCTGTCCGATCTCGAGAAACTCGCCGACAGCACAAAACGCCCCAAGACGTTCCTCGTCGAGGAAGCTCTCGCGGAGTATCTCAATCAGAACGCATGGCAGGTCGCCGAGATTGAGACCGCCATTGCGGAAGCCGATGCCGGGGATTTCGCAAGCGAAGACGAAGTCGAAACGCTGACAAACAAGTACAAGAACGCCTGAGCGCATGGCGACCCTAAAGCTGCGCTGGCTAAGGCGCGCTGAGCGAAGCCTGGCCAAGGCCGCCGATCACATCGCCAAAGAAAATCCGGCGGCCGCGCACCGGCTGATTCAGCGCATTCGGCAAGCCGGCGCAGAAATCGCCGCCTATCCCGAACGTGGCCGTGCCGGGCGCGTACCGGGGACGCGCGAGTTCGTTGTCGCCGGGACGGCCTACATTATTCCCTACCGGGTGCGGGGCGATCCTGTGGAGATTCTTCACGTGCTCCACACCGCGCGGCACTGGCCGGACCGGCTTTAGCGCGACAGCCTAGTCCTTCAGGTCGTCCCAGAACTCCTTCACCTTGGTGAAGAAGCCCTCGGATTCCGGACTGTGCTTGGTGGACCCGCCGCCCTTGTCCTCAAACTTCTTGAGCAGCTCGCGCTGATCCTTGGTCAGGTTCACCGGGGTCTCGATCTGCGCCTGCACATACATGTCCCCGCGCGCGTTCGAGCGCAGCACCGACATGCCCTTGGCCCGCAGCCGGAACTGCTGTCCCGTCTGGGTGCCTGCGGGGATATTCACCCGCGCGCGACCGCCGTCAATCGAAGGCACCTCGATCGATCCGCCCAGGGCAGCCGTAGTCATGGGGATCGGCACCCGGCACTGGATATCGGCGCCTTCGCGGCGGAAGAAACGATGCGGCCGGATGGTCACGAAAATATAAAGGTCGCCCGCCGGGCCGCCGCGCAATCCGGCTTCGCCCTCTCCGGCGACGCGAATACGCGTGCCGTCCTCGATCCCGGCCGGGATATTCACCGAGAGCGTTTTTTCCTTGTTCACCCGCCCGGCCCCCGAGCACGAGCCGCACGGATTGTCGATCACGCGGCCCGCGCCATGACAGGTGGGGCAGGTGCGTTCGACGGTAAAGAAGCCCTGTTGCGCCCGGACCTTGCCGGCGCCCTGACAGGAGGGACAGTTGACAGGTTCAGCGCCGCCCGCCGCGCCCGAGCCCTGGCACTCATCGCAGGCCGCCGAAGCGTTGACTTTGACGCGCGCCTGCTTGCCCGCGAAGGCATCCTCCAGGCTGACATCCAGATTGTAGCGAAGATCCGAACCGCGGGTGCTGGCCCGCCGGCGTCCACCGCCGCCGCCGCGACCGCCCACGAACTCGCCGAACATCTCATCGAAGATATCGGCAAAGCCGCCGCCACTGTTGAAGTCGAAGCCGCCGCCCGGCGCGCCGCCACCGCTATTCTGAAAGGCTTCATGACCGTAGCGGTCATAGGCCGCACGCTTCTGATCATCCTTCAGGATGTCATAGGCGGAATTCACTTCCTTGAAGCGCTGCTCGGCCTTGTCGTCGCCGGGATTACGGTCGGGGTGCAGCTCCTTGGCCAGACGTCGATAGGCGCTCTTGATCGCGGCAGCATCGGCACCGCGTTCAACACCCAGAATCTCGTATAGATCTTTGTCCGCCATGACGTTCCCCTACCCCAACAGGACCACGCCGGAAATGCGGCGCGCGGTCAAGTCCGACCCCGCGCCGCCCATTTCCGGTTGTGACCGTTTACGAGGCTGACGATTTGCCCTTCGGCTCGTCGTCGTCATCGACTTCCTCGAAGTCGGCGTCGACAATGGTCTCGTCATTTGCGGCATTCTCCTCGGCGTCCATCGCGGCAGAGTCCGCAGCATCGGTGGCTTCGGCATCGCCCATCTCGGCCTGTTCGGCCTTGTAGATGGCTTCACCGAGCTTCATCGAAGAGGTGGCCAGCGCCTCGACCTTCGCCTGAATGTCTTCCAGGTTGTCGGCTTCGACGGCCGCCTTGAGAGCCTCGACATCGGATTCGATGGCGGATTTCTCTTCCTCGGAGACCTTGTCGCCGTGCTCGCTCAGGCTCTTTTCGGTCTGGTGCAGCAATGCCTCGGCCTGGTTCTTGACCTCGACGGCTTCACGCCGCTTCTGGTCTTCGGCCGCATTCTCTTCGGCATCCTTGACCATCTTCTCGATGTCCTCGTCGGACAGACCACCCGAGGCCTGGATGCGAATCTGCTGCTCCTTGCCGGTACCCTTGTCCTTGGCCGAGACATTGACGATGCCGTTGGCGTCGATGTCGAAGGTGACCTCGATCTGCGGCACGCCGCGCGGGGCCGAGGGGATGCCGACCAGGTCGAACTGACCGAGCATCTTATTGTCGGACGCCATTTCGCGTTCACCCTGGAAGACCCGGATGGTCACGGCGCCCTGATTGTCTTCGGCGGTCGAGAAGACCTGGCTCTTCTTGGTCGGGATCGTCGTGTTGCGATCGATCAATCGGGTGAAGACACCGCCGAGCGTTTCGATGCCCAGCGAGAGCGGGGTCACGTCGAGCAGCAGTACGTCCTTCACGTCACCGGCGAGAACGCCGGCCTGAATGGCTGCACCGATGGCCACGACTTCATCCGGGTTCACGCCGCGATGCGGATCACGCCCGAAAAAGGTCTTCACCGTTTCCTGAATCTTCGGCATGCGGGTCATGCCGCCCACCAGAATGACTTCGTCGATCTCGTTCGGCTTCAGGCCTGCATCTTTGAGCGCCGCCTCGCACGGCTTGACCGTGCGCTGGACCAGGTCCTCAACCAGTGCTTCCAGCTTGGCGCGGGTCAGCTTCACGTTGAGATGCTTGGGGCCGGATGCATCGGCGGTGATGAACGGCAGGTTAACCTCCGTCTGGGTCGAGGAGGACAGTTCCACCTTGGCCTTTTCCGCCGCCTCTTTCAGGCGCTGCAGGGCCAGCTTGTCCTCGCGCAGATCGATGCTCTGGTCCCTTTTGAACTCGTCGGCCAGATACTCGATGATGCGGGCATCGAAGTCTTCACCGCCCAGGAAGGTGTCGCCATTGGTGGACTTCACCTCAAAGACGCCATCGCCGATTTCGAGGATCGAGACATCGAAGGTGCCGCCGCCGAGGTCATAGACCGCGATGGTGCCGGTTTCCTTCTTATCGAGACCATAGGCGAGTGCGGCCGCCGTCGGCTCGTTGATGATGCGCAGCACTTCAAGGCCGGCAATCTTGCCCGCATCCTTGGTGGCCTGGCGCTGGGAGTCGTTGAAATAGGCCGGAACGGTGATCACCGCCTGGGTGACCGTCTCGCCGAGGAAACCTTCGGCGGTTTCCTTCATCTTCTGCAGGATGATGGCGCTGATTTCCGACGGGCTGTACTCCTTGTCGTTCGCCTCAACCCAGGCATCGCCGTTCTCGCCGGCGACGATGTTGAAGGACACCAGATCGCGGTCCTTCTCGGTCAGCGGATCGTCGAACCGTCGGCCGATCAGACGCTTGACGGCAGAAATCGTGTTTTCCGGGTTGGTGACGGCCTGCCGTTTGGCCGCCTGGCCCACCAGCCGTTCGTCATTGTCGGAAAATGCCACCATCGAGGGGGTTGTGCGCGCACCCTCGGAATTCTCGATCACCTTGCCCTGACCGCCGTCCATGACCGCGACGCAGGAGTTTGTGGTGCCGAGATCGATACCAATTACTTTCGCCATAATATCCTCGCTTTTTCAGCAGAATTGCCCGGCCCAAACGGCACCGCGGCAAATCCCTGTTATTGCGTTTGGTTGGTCCTATTTTCGGACCAGTCGTGTTCGACGGACATATAGGGACCGCCAAACGCCTTCGCAACCACCGGGGTTCCGGGGACGCGGGCACAAGTTTTGGCATGCGGGGGGCATGTCGCGGGGTTACTCTTGCAAAATGATCATTTCCGCGAGCTACAAGACTGATATGCCAGCATTTTATGGAGACTGGTTCCGTGCCCGGCGTCTGGCGGGATACTGCCACGTGAAAAACGCATGGAACGGCCGAAATCTCAAAGTTCCGCTGCGCGACGCGGATTGCAGCGTGTTTGTGTTCTGGACCCGCAATGCGCGCCCGTTTCGTGACGAACTGGCCCGGACGGCGCAAACGCACCCCTTTGTCGTGCAATACACGCTCACCGGCCTGCCGCGCTGGCTCGAGCGGTCCGTCCCGTCCACCGCGCGGGCCTGCCCCGATATCGCTGCGCTCACAGGGCTCTACGGCCCGGACGCCGTGGTCTGGCGCTATGACCCCATCCTGTTCACCGTGCAAACGCCGGCCGACTGGCATATGAAGAACTTCGCGCGCCTCGCCGGTTCCTTGTCGGGCCGGGTGAGCGAAGTGGTGGTCAGCTTTGCGTAGACTTACCGGAAAACCCGGCGCAACCTCGATCAGGCGGCGAACGCCGCGCGCGCAACCTGGCGCGACCCGGATACTCCGGAAAAGGCCGAACTGCTGGCGCAGCTGAAAGACATCGCATCTTGTCACGGGATGGTTCTGACGGCCTGTACCCAGCCCGAACTCAGCCCCGAGGCCGCACCGGCTGCACGCTGCATCGACGCGGCCCGGCTCAACCGTGTGGCCGCCCGTCTGGGTCATGCCCCGCTCACCGCCCGCACGAAGGGCCCCCGTCCGGGCTGTCTGTGCGCCGAGTCCCGCGACATCGACGCCTACCACACCTGCCCTCATGGCTGTGTTTACTGCTATGCCATGGACGACCCCGTTGCGGCCCGGCGCAACCACCGGGCGCATGTCACGGGCGCCGACAATCTGGCCCCGGCCCCGGCGGACAGAACGGCCTGAGGGCAGCAAGTTTGGTGATCGGCGGTCGGGCGCGGGACCGGCTCAGGACATGGTACTCAGGCCGTGGTATCGACCTTCGGCGCTTCAGCGTCACCGCCGCCAGCCGACTTGGCCACCCCCACCCGTGCCGGGCGCAGCAGCCGGTCATGCAACTTGTAGCCGGGCTCGACCACCTGCGCGACGGTCCCGTTCGGCATGTCGGTGCCCGGGACTTCGAACATGGCCTCGTGGAGATTGGGGTCGAAGGCTTCACCCAGGGGCTCGATCCGCTCGATCTTGTGGGCCGCCATGGTCTGGACGAACCCGGCCTGCACGGCTTTCACGCCTTCGAGCAGGGTGCCGAGCAGTTCATGCTCCTCGCGGCGTTCCTCGGGCACGGCGGCGAGCGCCCGGTCGAGATTGTCGGCGATGGAAAGAATGTCGCGCGCAAACCCCGTGACTGCATATTTGTGCGCGTCCTCGAGCTGGCGCTCGCCGCGCTTGCGAATGTTCTCGGTCTCGGCCATGGCCCGCAACAGGCCGTCACGCAGTTCGGCCACCTGGGCCTCGAGCTCCTCGACCTTGGCGCTGTCACCCGCCGTACCGGCAAGATCTTCGCCATCATCGCCCGCGGTCTCGGCCGCCATGGCCGCCGAGAGGGCATCCAGGCGTGCGGCATCGGCCGCGGCTGCAGCTTCGGCCGCCGCGTCTTCGGCGGCATCCTTGGCGGCATCGTTCGCAGCAGCATTCTTGAGGGCCTCGTCGTCCTGCGAAGGCTTGTTGTTGTCGTTTTCAGTCATTCTTCTTTTCCTGCTGCCCCGGAATTCGGGGCGGTCATGGGGGCTAACTCATCAGGCGGCTCATCACCTGCGCCGTGTAGTCCACGACCGGAATGATCCGCGCATAATTGATTCGGGTCGGACCGATCACGCCGACCGCTCCGACAATTTCCTGCTCACCGTTGCGATAGGGTGCAACCACCAGCGAGCATCCGGCCACTGAGAACAACTCGTTCTCGGAACCGATAAAGATCTGGACGCCCTCCCCGCCGCGCGCGGCAGCGAGCAGTTTTGTCCATGATTCCTTCATATCGAGCGCGTCATAGAGTGTGCGGACGCGCTCCAGGTCCTCAACCGCCTGCACATCGTCGAGCAGGCGCTCGGTGCCACTCACGATCAGGGCCGCCTCCGCGCCTTCGCCGGTGGCGGTCGCCATGCCGGCTTCCACCAGCTTCTGGGTCAGTTCATCCAGATCCCGGCGATGGGCCTCGAGCTCGTCGGCAAGCTGGCGCTGGGCATCCTCGATCGTCTTGCCGACCATCCGGGCCGACAGAAAATTCGAAGCCTCCACCATGGCCGAAGACGGCATGCCATGCGGCACTTCCACGATCCGATTCTCGACCGTTCCGTCTTCGGTCACCAGCACAACCAGAGCACGGCCGGGAGCGAGCAAGACAAACTCGATATGGCGCAAACGCGAATCGCTCTTCGGCGCCACCACCAGGCCCGCACAGTTGCTCAGACCGGAAAGCACCCGCGAGGCTTCCGACATGGTTTGCTGCAAGCTCCGGCCATGGGTCGCGCATTGCGCCTCGATCGAGACACGCTCGTCTTCGGTCGGGTTCCCGACCTCCAGCAGACCGTCAACGAAGAGCCGCAGGCCCGCATCGGTCGGGATGCGACCGGCCGAGGTGTGGGGCGAAAACAGCAGGCCGGCATCCTGCAGATCCGCCATCACATTGCGGATCGTGGCCGGGGACAAATCGATATCCAGATTGCGCGACAGGGTCCGCGAACCGACGGGTTCCCCGGTCTGCAGATAGCCGTCGATAATCTGCCGAAGTATTTCGGTGCTCCGGGCGTTCAGTTCTGGAATCGTTTGGCTCATGGGCCGCATCGTCCGTTTGCTGGGCATCGGAAATTGATCGTTCCGACGCCCGGTGAACTTAGGCACGCCCTGCCCCGCGATCAAGGCGGGCGGCCCTGCAGCAAATCTGGACGACCAGCCGGCGAGCGACTAGGTTGCGCTCCTCCCAGCCCGCTCCCGACAGGACAATACCGACATGGCCAAGAAATCAATCCGCCCCTCGCGCCGCGCAATCAACGAAATGCGGAAGGTGCGCCTGAAGACCGGCGCGGCCAAATACGCCGAGGGATCGTGTCTTGCGATGTTCGGCAACACCCATGTGCTCTGCGCGGCCAGTGTCGAAGAGCGCGTGCCCCCCTGGATGCGCGGCACCGGAACCGGCTGGGTGACAGCGGAATACGGCATGCTGCCGCGCTCCACCCATGAACGCACCGGGCGCGAGGCCGCCCGCGGCAAGCAATCGGGCCGGACCCAGGAAATCCAGCGTCTGATCGGCCGCTCCCTGCGCGCGGTCACCGATATGGAAGCCCTGGGCGAGCGGCAGATCCGCATCGACTGCGACGTTCTGCAGGCCGATGGCGGAACCCGGACCGCTTCGATCACCGGGGCCTGTGTTGCGCTGCACATCGCCTGCCAGGGCCTGGTGAAGTCGGGAGCCATCGACACCAACCCGGTCACCGAACTGGTCGCCGCGATTTCCTGCGGCATCTATAAGGACGAACTCGTTCTCGATCTCGACTATCCCGAAGATTCCAACGCACAGGCCGATGCCAATTTCGTGCTGACAGAGGGCGGCGGCATCGTCGAGATCCAGGGCACCGCCGAAGACAAGCCCTTCTCGCGCGCCCAGTTCACGCGCCTGCTCGACCTGGCACGAGCCGGAACGCAGGAGCTTGTGGTGCATCAGCGCAAGGCGCTGAAACTCAAATAGGGATTGCGCGAAACCATGGCACGAAGGTTTGAAGACCCCGAACTGGTCATCGCCAGCCACAATGCCGGCAAGGTGCGTGAAATCGGTGAGTTGCTGGAGCCCTTCGCGGTTTCCGTGACCAGCGCCGGCGCGCTGGGCCTGCCCGAACCAGAAGAGACCGGCATCACCTTTGCCGAGAATGCCGCACTCAAGGCCCATGCTTCGGTCGCGGGCAGCGGACTGCCGGCGCTGGCCGACGATTCGGGGTTTTCGGTGGCCGCCCTCGATGGCGCACCGGGCATCCACGCCGCGCGGTTTGCCCAGCGTGACGGCGGCGAACGGGACTACGCCTGGGCGATGGCCCAGCTGCACGAAGCCACCGCCGATGCCGAGAACGATCTGGCCTGGTTTACCTGCGCGCTTGCCCTGGCCTGGCCCGACGGGCACGCGGAAGTTTTCGAAGGCCGCATCGCGGGCCGTCTGGTCTGGCCGCCGCGCGGTGACGTCGGTTTCGGCTATGATCCGTGTTTTGTCGCGGAGGGCCACAGCCTGACCTTCGGGGAAATGGAACCGGCAGACAAACATGCGATTTCCCACCGGGCCGTTGCCTTCGAGAAGATGATCGCGGCCTGTTTCACAAATAGCGATGGCTGACCACGACACCGATGTCGGAAAGGACATTGCGCTTTATGTGCATTGGCCGTTCTGCCTATCGCTGTGCCCCTATTGCGATTTCAACAGCCATGTCCGCGAAACCGTGGACCACGGTGCCTGGCGCGACGCGCTGCTGCGCGAGCTTGAGCACTACGCCGCGCTGATCCCCGGGCGCCGGCTGACGAGTATCTTCTTCGGTGGCGGCACCCCCTCCCTGATGGCCCCCGACACGGCCGGCGCCATCATCGGGCGCGCACGTGAATTGTTTGCGCCTGACCGCGATCTGGAAATCACGCTGGAGGCCAATCCCACCTCCACCGAAACAGACACCCTGGCCGGGTTCGCGCGGGCCGGGGTGAACCGCCTGAGCCTGGGTATTCAGGCTCTGGACGATGCCGCGCTCGCCGCGCTGGGGCGGACCCACAGCGCCGGAGAGGCCGAGGCTGCGATTGCCATGGCCCGCGACCTGTTCGACCGGTTTTCCTTCGACCTGATCTATGCCCGGCCGGGCCAGACGGCACAGGCCTGGGAATCCGAGCTCGACCGCGCCATCGCACTGACACACGGACATGTATCGGCCTATCAGCTGACCATCGAACCGGGCACGCCGTTCTTTCTGGCACAGGCGCGCGGTGCCCTCGAACTGCCGCCCGAAGACGACGGCGCGGCCATGTTCGAAATCACCCAGAACGTGCTCGAACGCGCCGGGCTACCGGCCTACGAAATCTCGAACCACGCCGCCCCCGGCCTGGAATCGCGTCACAACCTGACCTATTGGCAGCACCGCGATTATCTGGGGATCGGGCCCGGTGCCCATGGACGAATCACGCTCGACGGCTCGGTGCACGAGACCCGCCAGCATCGCGCACCGGAAATCTGGCTGGCGCGCACGGCCGAACATGGTCATGCCACCCAGACAAGCGCACCCCTCGACCAGGCCACCCTGATCGAAGAGGTCACCATGGTGGGGCTTCGTCTGGTGACGGGGATCCAGCGCGATGATTTTGCCCGGCGGACCGGTTTGTCGATCGAGTCCGCGTTTCCGGCGGAAACACTTTCGCGCCTCGAACAGGCCGGGTTCCTGGTTTCGGGCCCGACCCATGTCACGGCGACGGCAGCCGGACGGCAACGCCTGAACGCCGTGATTACAGCCCTGCTGAATTCGTAGCGGATCAGTTCGTCAGGGACCTGTCGAAGCTGGCCGGCGCGGCATCGATTTCGCGCGGACCTTCCCGCGTGACCTCGAGCACCGAAAGACCCCGCTCGACTTCACCGCTCGAATGCATCCGGAAAATCCCGTCCACCCCAGCATAGCCCTCAGGATTTTCGAGGCGCTCGGTTGTGAAGGGCGGTGTGTCCGGCGTTGCCGTCTGCGCCAGAACCGCGGCCAGAGCCACACTGTCGTAAGCCAGCGTGGCCAGGCGGTCGGGGGCCCGGACATAAGTGGCGCGGAACCGCTCGACAAACCGCTGTCGCGACGCGCGCGGCGGAGCCGCAAACCAGGCACCGAGCATCGACGGCTCCTTGCCCAGGCTCGGATCGTCCCAGATCCAGGTCCCGAGAAGTTTCACCTCCACCGGATCGATATCGTAAAAGGCGAGCAGCGGGGCGAGCTGAAGAATCTGTTCGCCGCCCTCGGGCAGCATCAGCGCTTCGAACCCGACATCACCCAGCGTATCGAGAGTTTCGAGCCGTTCCAGCGCGCGCTTCGAAATCGGGTCGTCATTGGCCGACAGGCGCTCCTTCTCCCGGGCCAGTTCGGCCGCGCGTTCGTCGTACCGGGCCAGAGACCGAACGGTCTGCTGCATCTCTTCGGGCGATGGCGCGTAAAAACGGCTGGCCGTGATTTCGCCCCCCGCATCGAGGACGGCATCGCTGAAAGCTGTGTGCATGCGGTTGCCATAGGCATCCTGGGGCACCAGCGAGGCAAACCGGAACATGCCGCGCCGGGCGGCGAAGTCCACTGTCCGCGCGATCTGTGCTTCCGGGAAGAAGCCCGCCACATAGACCCCGTTCCCGCCGACAAGCCGGTCACTCGAAAACGCATAGATCGGCACCGCGTCCGCGCGCAGAACATTGGCCGCCGACGTCACCGCCCCGGAGAACAGCGGACCCAGCAAGAGTTGCACGCCATCCTGTTGCGCACGGGCCGCCGCTGAACCGGCGATCACGGGGTTGCTGCCGGAATCGTAAATCCGCAACTCGAACATCTCGGGCTTGAAATCGAACAGCGCCAGTTGTGCCGCATCGAGGAGATCGCGGCCGAGCGCAGCGGCACTGCCCGACAACGGCACCATCAATCCGACACGGGTGACATCGGGCAACACCGGTTTGGCGGGTTCGGGCGGCGGGGCCTCGACGACGGGCGCGGGGGCCGGCTCGGCTTGCGCTTCAGACGGGGGCGCCGCTACGTTAATCTGGGCGCAGGCTGTGACGGCAAAAATCGTCGCGACCAGCAACGCGCGCGGGGCAAACGGGAAAACCGGACGTGGCACGAAAAGACCCCTCTCAAACATCTGACAACAACTCCAGCGCGCGTGACCCTAGCGGCGCAGCGGCCCCTGAACAAGCACGGGTCACCTCGCTGTCTGCGGGATTGTATGTGGTGGCCACGCCCATCGGAAACCTGCGCGATATCAGCCTGCGCGCCCTTGATGTTCTCGCCAGCGCCGACCTGATCGTCTGCGAGGACACCCGAGTGACACGCCGATTGCTCAGCCGGTACGCCATCACCACCAAAACCCTCTCCTATAACGACCACAACGCCCCGCGGGTCCTTCCGTTGCTGATGGAACGCCTCAATCATGGCGAATCTCTGGCGCTGGTCAGCGATGCCGGGACCCCGCTGATTTCCGACCCGGGATACCGCCTGGTCGAAGCCGCCGCCGCCGGGGACATCGCGGTCTTCCCGATTCCCGGCGCCAACGCCGCTCTCGCCGGGCTCGTGGCCTCGGGCCTGCCAACGGATGCGTTCTTCTTTGCGGGCTTCCTACCGCCACGCCAGGCCGCGCGGCGCAAGCGGCTAGCAGAACTGGCGATGATTCCCGGCAGCCTGGTCTTCTATGAATCCCCCGGCCGTCTGGCCGCGACCCTTGCCGATCTGCGCGAGGTGCTGGGCGAACGCCACGGCGCAGTGGCCCGTGAGATCACGAAACTTTACGAGGAAGTGATTCGCGGCTCAATCGTCTATCTCGCAGATCACTTCGGCGCGCAGGATGCCCCGCGTGGCGAAATCGTTGTGGTCGTCGGCCCGCCGGGCGCGCAAGTCACCAGCGACGAAGACGTGGACGATGCCATCCGGGATGCCCTCCAATCCATGAGTCTTCGTGATGCAGCCAGCGACGTCGCCGCACAGACCGGACGCCCGCGCCGTGAGATCTACAACCGCGCCCTGTCCTTGTCAGCGGGCGATGACGAGCGTTGACGAAGACGCCCACGCCCCGGCTCGGCGCCGCGCGGCGCCGCGCGGCCGAACAACGTGGCCATCGTACCGAACGCCATGCCGCCATCCTGTTGCGCCTGAAAGGGTTTCGTATTCTCGCCACGCGCTACCGTGCGCCGGTCGGCGAGATCGATCTGGTGGCCTGCCGCGGGCGGCTGCTGCTGGCCGTCGAGGTGAAATCCCGCGCCAGCCTTGCCGAAGCCGGGGCCGCCATCGACCCGCGCCAGCAGGCCCGCATCGCAAAGGCCACCGAACATTTTCTCGCCGCAAATCCGCGCTACGCCAACCACCGGATTCGCTTTGACGCCATTCTCGACACACCCGGTCGCCTGCCACGGCATATCCCCGATGCATGGCGAATCACCTAGTCTTAGAGCGTTTATCAGGAGCACCGACATGCTGAAAAAGACACGCACACCCTTTCCGACCGTTCGTTTCGCAGGCGCTCTGGTGGCCGGGGCGCTGCTGCTGGCCGGGTGTACCGCAACCGGTGCGGTGATCGGCGCGGGCGCGACCGCCGGCGTGGCCGCTTCGGAAGAACGCGGCATCAAGGGAGCCGGCAACGATGCCCTGATCCGCGTTGCCATCAACGAAGCCTGGCTGAAGGAGGATTTCGACACCTTCAACCGCCTCAACCTGCAGATCTACGAGGGCCGGGTGCTGCTCTCCGGGCGGGTGCCGGATCAGGCCCGGGCCGACAAGGCCGTGGCGCTGGCCTGGCAGGCCGAAGATGTGCGCGAGGTGATCAACGAAATCGAGATCGCCGAATCCGGCGGGCTAGAAGATTTCGCCAATGATTCCCTGATCAACGCGCGGCTGGATTCAGCCCTGCTGTTCGACAGCGAGGTCAGTTCGATCGATTATTCGACCCGCTCGGTGGCCGGAACGGTCTATCTCCTCGGCGTGGCCGAGGACCGCGAAGAGCTCGACCGTGTGTTCCGGATCGCACGCGACATTCCCAACGTGAAGCGGGTCATCAGTCATGTCATCATGAAGGACGATCCGCGCCGCCTGGCCAAGCCAGCCAACCCGCCCGCCGCGACACAACGCTGACCGGGCGCTGAACAGGCGATGCTCGACAGCGAGGCCACCCATGTCTTGCGCCAGTATGCCGGCTGTACGGATTCAGAGATCGATCTCGCCGAAGCCGCGCTCGTCCTAGCCAGCCGGGCACGGCCGGGCGTGTCGCTGAACCGCTATCGCAACCACCTCGCAGAACTCGTCCAGTCGGTCGGAAGCGCCTTTGAGTCCCTGCCCGAAGGACCCTCCCGCCACCAGGATGCGCTAGCCAGCGTGATCCATGACAATTTTGGATACGAAGGGGACCGGCAGACTTATGATGATCTCCAGAACGCAAACCTGATGCGGGTGATCGACCGCCGCAAGGGGTTACCCATCGCGCTGGGTATCCTCTATCTCCATTGCGGGCGCGCCCTGGGTTGGGACATCTGTGGCCTGAACTTCCCGGGGCATTTCCTGATTCGTCTCGACACCCGGTTCGGCGAGGACGCCCGCCGCACCCTTATCGATCCGTTCACTGGCGGGGGCGAGGTGACCGTCGCCGAACTGCGCGACCTGCTGAAGGCCACCCATGGTGAAGAGGCCGAATTTTCGCCCGGCCACTATACGGAAGCGGACAATCGGGACATCCTGATCCGGCTGCAGAACAACCGAAAAATCCGCCTCCTGAAAGCCGACAAGATCGCCGAGGGGCTGGCCGCCGTGGAAGACATGCTGCTCTTTGCCCCGGGCGAGGCCGGGCTGTGGCACGAGGCCGGCTTACTGAACGCGCATCAGGGGAATTTGCGCGCGGCCCTGATCGCGTTCGATCATTGCTATGACCTGACCACCAATCCGGCCGAGCGCGCACAGATCGCCGACCTGATCAGCGAGATTCGCGGACGCCTGAACTGAAACGCTGCGCCCGGCCCCGGCGTTTGCCAAAACGGTGAAAAGCCTTAGATTGACCGCCGCCTGTCATCCTGCCGGAGTCACCCTTCCATGAGCCTTGCCGTCGCGATCCAGATGGACCCGATCGATGCCATCGACATCAATGGCGATTCGACCTTTGCCCTCGCGCTGGAAGCCAAGGCGCGCGGTCACGGACTGTTTCACTATCTGCCCCAGGACCTGTCCCTGCGCGACGGGCGGGTGATCGCCAGGGCGCGCGCGCTGGATGTGCGCCGCGAGGAAGGCAATCACTTCACCCTGGGTGAGGCCGAAACAATCGACCTGGCCGGGGTGGATGTGGTGCTGATGCGTCAGGACCCGCCCTTCGACATGGCCTACATCACGGCCACCCATATTCTCGAACACGTCCACCCGGAAACACTGGTGGTCAACGACCCGGTGTCGGTCCGCAACGCGCCGGAAAAGCTGTTCGTCACCCATTTCGACGGCGTCATGCCGCCGACCCTGATCAGCTCCTCCGACGAGGAGATCAAGGCCTTCCGCGATGAGCACAAGGATATCATCGTCAAGCCGCTCTACGGCAATGGCGGCGCCGGGGTATTCCACATCAAGCCGGGCGACGAGAATCTGAACTCCCTGCTGGAGATGTTCACCCAGGTGTTCCGCGAGCCGCTGATCGTGCAGCGCTACCTACCCGAGGTGCGCCAGGGCGACAAGCGGATCATCCTCGTCGATGGCGAGCCGGTCGGCGCCATCAACCGCGTCCCCGCCGAGGGCGAGGCCCGCTCCAACATGCATGTGGGCGGGCGCGCCGAACGCAGCGACCTGACCAAGCGTGAGCAGGAAATCTGCGCGGCCATCGGCCCGGCCCTGCGCGAGCAGGGACTGATCTTCGTGGGCATCGACGTGATCGGCGACTACATGACCGAGATCAACGTCACCTCCCCCACCGGCATCCAGGAGATCGACCGCTATGACGGCGTGAACCTGTCGGCACTGGTCTGGGACGCCATCGAAAAACGCCGCGTGGACGTGGCGGATTAGGGGATACCGGCGAAGCCGCACCCGTCAGATTTACACCACGTCGTTCCCGTGCAGGCGGGAACCCATGAACACAGAGGTTTGACTGATTGGCCTCGGTGTTAATGGATGCCCGCCTGCGCGGGCATGACGAGTACTACAAACTTTCAGTTCACCGGAAACTCGCTCAGGTCCGGCGGGGTGCCGTCCGGGCGTTTGAGCAGAGACCCTTCGGATTCACCGGCGGCCAGCCGCGCGGTCATCTCGTCCGGGTCGAACTTGATGCCGATGGGGTTCTCCGTGAACTCGCCGTTATCGACGTTCTCCTTGACCAGTTCGGGCCTTAGGAAGCCACCGCTGTTACCAATCTGCGCCTGGAAGGTCGCCGACCGCTCTTCAGGTAGGGTGCGCTCGCGTTCGATGAACGTGGCAATTTCTCGCCGGAACCGGTCGAAGAAGATCTTCAGAGGTGCCAGGTCGTGAAGCCCATGATGGGCAGGGTGACAAGCAACCCGATAAATCCGGACAGCAGTGAAATGCCCGTGACCACGACGATGGTGAGACACCAGATTGCCATAACCCGCGGGTTCTGCTTCACGACACGAACACTGGTGATCATCGCCGTTACGCAATCGATGTCGCGGTCAAACAGCATCGGCATGGAAATCACCGAATATGAAAACACCGCGAAGGCGATCACGGCTCCGACCGCATGCCCGGTCACCAGAAACGCCCATCCCAGCGGCGTGGTGAATATCATCTCCAGCAATTCTGCAAAGCTGAAGAGCTGCGCGCCCATGAAGCCAAAGGAGAGCAGGGCTGCAATATCCAGCCAGATAAATAGGGAGAACCCGGTGACCAGCGCCATCCAGCCCAGATCCCGGCCGAACATCGAGCGGACCGTGGCAAAGACGATGCCCCAGGAAAGCGGTTCGGACTTTTCCAGCTGACTGCTGACCGCATAAAAACCGGCCGCAATAAAAGGCGCGATCAGCGCAAAACCTGCCGCCAGCGGATAGACGAGAAACGGCAGATCAAATTCGATCAACAGCAGAACCAGCAGCCAGCCGCCCAGAGTATAAATGCCCGCAAAAAACAGGCCGTAGAACGGCGCCGCCTTGAAGTCCCGCAGGCCTTGGCCGATGGCCTCCAGCAGGTCGTCGAAGGTCACCGTTTGAATTTCGATCTGACTTTGTTGCGCTCCTGTCAAAACAAATCCCCCTCAAGATTTCCACTAGCCTATGCGACCCGCGACGCAAGATACCTTGATTTAGCGCAATCGAAAGGGAAGGCTCTCACCGCTTGCATATTGTGCGCTGCACAATTAGCGTTCCGGCCCAGAACCGGCATTCAAGCCGGACAGGGGAACATCACGATGAGTACATCGTCGCAAATCCGGCGCATCGGCGTGCCGGAACTTCGCGCCCGCAAGGGTGAGGAACCGATTGTCAGCCTGACGGCCTATACCGCGCCGATGGCGCGGATGCTGGATCCGCATGTGGATTTCCTGCTGGTCGGGGATTCCCTCGGCATGGTGGTGTACGGCTTTGAGTCCACCCTGCCCGTAACCCTCGACATGATGATCGCCCATGGCGCGGCTGTGGTGCGCGGCAGCGAACGGGCCTGCATCGTGGTGGATATGCCCTTCGGGACCTATGAGGCTTCGCCCGAAATCGCCTATGCGAACTGTGCGCGGGTGCTGGCCGAAACCGGCTGTGCGGCGGTGAAGCTTGAGGGCGGGGTGGCGATGGCGGAAACGATTGCCTTTCTCACCGCCCGCGGCATTCCGGTACTGGCCCATATCGGCCTGACGCCCCAATCGATGAACGCCTTTGGCGGCTTCAAGGTGCAGGGCCGCGGGGAAGACCGCGCCGCCGAGGTTCTTGCCGATGCCCGCGCAGTCGAGGCCGCTGGAGCCTTCGGCATCGTCATTGAGGGGGTGCCCGAACCGCTCGCACGGACCATCACCCAGGCGACCAAAATCCCCACCATCGGCATCGGTGCGTCACCCGCCTGTGACGGACAGGTGCTGGTGACCGAGGACATGGTCGGCATGTTCGGCACCTTCACACCGAAATTCGCCAAGCGGTACGCTGAGCTGGGCAAACAGCTCGGCGAAGTGGCCGCGACCTATGCCGAGGAGGTTCGCGCACGGAGCTTCCCGGGACCGGAACACTGCTTTGATGCCGCACCGGCCGCCGCTGCCCTGAAAAAGAACGGCTGACGGACAGGGCGGCCATGTCGAACCTCCAGATCGTTCGGACAATCCCCGAATTGCGGGCAACCCTTCGCGTCTGGCGGGCGGCCGGGCAGCGCATCGCGCTCGTCCCGACCATGGGGGCGCTGCACGATGCCCACATGGCCCTGATGCGGGCGGGGCGCGCCCGCGCGGACCGGGTTGTCGCGACGATCTTCGTGAACCCGACCCAATTCGCCGCCCATGAGGATCTGGACACCTATCCCCGCCGCGAAGCCCAGGATATCGAAAAGCTGCGCGCCGACGGGATAGATCTGCTCTTCGCACCCGAAGCCGGCGAAGTCTATCCCGACGGGTTTGCAACGACCGTCACCGTTGCGGGGGTCAGCGAAGGCCTGTGTGGCGAGTACCGGCCCGGCCATTTCGAGGGTGTCGCCACGGTGGTCACCAAACTGCTGCTGCAGGCGCTGCCCGATATCGCCTTGTTCGGCGAAAAGGACTACCAGCAACTTCAGGTGATCCGGCGCCTGACCTTGGACCTCGATATCCCTGTCGAGATTGCCGGTGTGCCGACCGTGCGGGAGGCCGACGGCCTGGCCATGTCATCACGAAATCTGCATCTGAGCGAGGCCGAACGCGCGATCGCCCCCAGGCTGCACGAAACCCTCGCCGGGGTGGCCGAACAAATCATCGCGGGCACATCTCCGGAGGCGGCCTGTGCTGCGGGCCGCGCGCAACTTGTCGAAAGCGGATTCGAGCCGGTGGAGTATCTCGAACTGCGCCACGCCGAGACCCTGAATGTCCCCACACAGCCGCTGGACGCAAGCACCCCGTGCCGGCTGCTCGCCGCGGTCTGGCTGGGTGACACCCGCCTGATCGACAACATCGCCGTTGGCTGACCTGGCGCGCAGCAGAAATGCTGCGGCCATGTTGCGCAACATAAGCTGCAGCATAAATGCGCGGGAAGCATTTGTGCATTGCACAAAACACAGGCGTTAAGTCAGCAAAAATGCACTATATATTCATTGTGCGCTGCAGCAAAGAACGGCGCACGGAGGTGATGCCGTCACCCTTACGACGAAGTCATTCATGCAGAAAACAGAAATCCAGACCCCCGCCCCCATCGACGCAATCGCGCCCGGTCCGGGCATCACGAACGAAGAGCTTCGCGCGGCGATCCGTGCCGGAGAACAGCTTCGCGCCGAAACAATGCATCGGGCGATCGTGTCGGGGTTCCGCTTCCTGTGGCAGGTTCCCTCCCGCCTGTTCACAGCTGGAACCCACCGCCACGCCTGAGCGTGTGCAGCCGGCATTGACTGGCGCACCGACAAGAACGGAGCCGGCCCCCCACCGGCTCCGTTTTTCGTTCGGGCCCGAGGGCCCTTACGCGTGGGGCACGTCCCCCTGGATAACGATGCGATGCATCAGGCGATGTTCGGTGTAATCGAACAACGCGTAGTGCAGGGACAACCGGTTGTCCCAGATCGCCAGGTCGTTGGTCTGCCATTTGTGGCGGTAGGCGAATTCGGGCGTCCGCAGATAATCGAACAGATAGCGCAGCAGGAAATCGCTTTCCTTGCGATCCATGCCCTTGATGAAGGTTGTCATGGATTCGTTGACGAAGAGGCCGCGCTTGCCGGTCACGGGATGTTTGCGGATCACCGGATGCAGGGCCGGTCGGTACTGGGCGCGCTTGTCGCGGAGATACTCGGTGCCCTTGTCGCCCTCATACATTTCCGGGCGCACTTCCTCACCATAGGGCAGATAGGAATCGTGATACGCCTCCAGCCCCTCCAGGTGGGCCTTCATCCGGTCCGAAAGCGCCTCATAGGCCGCGATCATGTTGACCCAGAGCGTATCCCCGCCACGCGGGGGAATGTCCTTGGCATAGAGCACCGTGCCCATGGTCGGCTTTTCGGTGCCTGCGAAATCGGTGTGCCAGAGATCGCGGGTCACATGGGGCGGGTTGTCGGAATCGTATTCCAGAATGTCGATCTCGGGGTTGTCCTTGCTTTTGACAAAGCCCGAGACGCCGGACGGCTGCGGTTCCCCGAAGCGGCGCGCGAAGGCGACCTGCTGTTCCGGGGTCAGGTCCTGGTCCCGGAACACGATGACCGTACGGTCGAGCAGGGCCTCGTGAATTTCGTCGAATTGCCGGTTGGTCAGGTCCTGGGAGAGATCGACACCCTCAATGATCGCACCACAGGCCGGTGACATCTCCCGCAGATCAATAGCTTCGTAGCTCATAATTTCCTCCTCGAACTGCAAGTGTCCCCGATCCGGATAATCTGAGCAAGATGTGCGATCAATCGGGGTGCGCGATCATCCGGCCGAGCAGCCGTCCGGCACAGATATGCACATGAAAATGCGGCACTTCCTGTCCGCCATGAGTACCGGTGTTGGCAATCAGCCGGTAGCCGGGTTCGGCCACGCCCAGCTCACGGGCCACGTGACCGACCGCGCGAAAAAACCCTGCAATCTCGGCCTCGCTGGCATTCGCGGTGAAATCGTCATTCGAGACATAGGCGCCTTTGGGAATCACCAGCACATGAACCGGCACCTGGGGATTGATGTCCTCGAAGGCCAGCGCATGATCGTTTTCAAAAACCTTGTTGCAGGGAATGTCGCCGCGCAGAATTTTCGCGAAGATATTTTCGTCGTCATAGATCGCCGTCGTCATGGTCAATTCTCCCGATTGGCTTTCTCGGTCAGGCCCGACACCCCTTCCCGCGCGGCGAGCTTGGCCCAGATATCCTCTGGCTTCAGTCCGGCATCCGCCCACAGCACGCAGAGGTGATAGAGCAGATCGGCGCTCTCCGAGGCCAGTGCATCGGGGCCTTCTTTCAGGGCGGCAATCACCGTTTCCACGGCTTCTTCGCCGACCTTCTCGGCGATCTTGCCGGTTCCCTTCGAAAACAGGCTGGCGGTGTAGGAACTCTCGGGGTCGGCGCCGCGCCGGGATTCGATGACGGCGTAAAGCGCATCGAGGATGTCGCCGCGTGGTGTCTCACTCATGTCGTGCCCTCTGTATTTTCATCCTCTGCGGTCTCCAACAACCGCACCGGCACACCCGCTTCGGCCATGTGGTGCTTGGCCTCGCCGATCGAATGCTCACCGAAGTGAAAGATCGAGGCGGCCAGCACCGCCGAGGCGTGCCCGTCCCGCGCCCCCGCCACCAGGTGATCGAGCGTGCCGACACCGCCGGACGCGATCACCGGGATGTTCACCGCATCCGAGATGGCGCGGGTGAGCGCCACGTCGAAACCGGATTTGGTGCCGTCCTTGTCCATGGAGGTCAGCAGGATCTCGCCGGCGCCGAAAGCTTCCATTTGCCGCGCCCATTCGACGGCATCGATCCCGGTTGGGTTGCGTCCGCCATGGGTAAAGACCTCCCAGCGGTCCGGACCGGTGGATTTCGCGTCGATGGCCACAACGATGCACTGGCTGCCGAACTTCTCCGCGGCCTCGCGGACAAACGCTGGGTTGTGAACCGCAGCGGTGTTGATCGAAACCTTGTCGGCCCCGGCCAGCAACAGCTTGCGGATATCCTCGACCGTGCGAACCCCGCCCCCGACGGTCAGCGGCATGAAACAGGCCTCTGCCGTCCGGGTCACAACATCGAAAATGATGTCCCGGTCCTCATGACTGGCGGTGATGTCGAGAAAGCACAGCTCGTCCGCCCCAGCCCGGCCGTAAACCTGGGCCTGTTCCACGGGATCGCCCGCATCGCGCAGATCGACGAAGTTGACGCCCTTGACGACCCGGCCATCCTTCACATCCAGACAGGGTATGACCCGCACCTTCAGCATCCGTCGGCCTCCTGCAGGCGTTTGAGCGCCACGACCAGATCGATCCGGCCGTCATAAATGGCGCGTCCGGAAATCACCCCGGCGATCCCGGCACCGGCATGGGGCAGGAAAACCTCCACATCCGCCAGGGACGACACACCGCCCGAGGCGATGACCGGAATGTCGATGGCTTCCGCCAGAGCCACAGTGGCGGCAACATTCGGACCCTCCATGGCGCCGTCCCGGTCAATATCGGTGTAGATCACCGCCGCGACGCCCACATCGGCAAAACGCGCGGCCAGCTCATCGGCCGCCAGATCGGAGGTCTCCGCCCAGCCCTCAACCGCGACGCGGCCACCCCGGGCATCGATCCCGACCGCGACCTGTCCCGGATGGCCACGACAGGATGCGATCACCAGATCCGGGTTCTTCACGGCGGCCGTACCGAGTATGACCCGGTCGATCCCGTCGGCGAGCCAGCCGGAGACGTGTTCGGGCGTGCGGATGCCGCCGCCAAGCTGAACCCGTACCCCTGCGGCACGGGTGACATCGAGGATCGCGCGCACCGCGTCACCGTTCACCGATTCACCGTCAAAAGCACCGTTCAGATCAACGATATGCAGCCATTGCGCCCCCGCCTCGACAAAGGCGCGGGCCTGGTCGGCCGGGCTGTCGTTGAACACCGTCGCAGCCTCCATGTCGCCGCGCAGGAGGCGCACACAGGCACCGTCTTTCAGGTCGATGGCCGGGAAAAGAATCATCGCAAAACCTGCCTAGAGGTCCTTGGTGTAATAGTAACCGGCAATATACTCACCGCCGGCGCGTTCGTATTTCGGGTGGGTGCCCCAGTGGACATACCCGCTTTCGGAAAAAATCTGAATGGCCCTTTCCTGGGTCTCACGAACGCTGAGGTTGAGCACCGTAAACCCTTCCCGCCGTGCCTCATCCTCGCACGCATCGAGTATGGCCGGAGCCAGGCCGTGTCCGCGTGCCCAGGGGGCCAGAAAGAAGGTGGAGACCTGCACGGCAAAGGATTGCGCTTCGGCGTTGGGGCGCGGGCGGATCAGCTGGGCGCCGCCGGCGATCACACCGTCCAGGCGCCCGACAAACACCGTCCGTCCCGGCACCAGCAGTGTTCCGCGCCAATAGGCCTCCATGACGTCGCGCCGGGGCGGCTGCAACCAGCCGAAACCGCCGCCGGCCACGATCGCGGCTTCCGCGGCATCGCACAGATCGGCCAGATCGTTGCCGCGGAATTCCCCCAGGCGCTCGGTCAGGGTCTCGGTCATGGCGACCACTGCAGAAAGCCGGAAATCAGCGCCAGGCCTGTCGCCTGGCTTTTTTCCGGATGAAACTGCGTCCCGATCATGTTGGCGTGCCCCACCGCGGCTGTGATCTTGCCGCCATACTCCACGCTGGCCAGAACGTCGTCGGGATTTTCCGCGGCCAGGTGATAGCTGTGCACGAAATAGGCGTGGGGCCGGGCCGTCGCCAGGCGGTCCAGTCCGGACAACAGGGTATGGCCGGTTTCATGAATATCGAGCTCGTTCCAGCCCATATGCGGGATCTTGAGTCCCGGTTTTTCGGGCTTTATCGCCACAACTTCCCCGGCAATCCAACCGAAGCCATAGGTCATACCGTGCTCAAGGCCGCGGGTGGCCATAAGTTGCATACCGACACAAATCCCAAGAAACGGCCGTATTTTGACCCGGACAACCTCCTCGAGTGCTTCGATCATTCCCGGCTGGGCCTCAAGTCCTTCGCGGCAATCGCGAAACGCCCCCACGCCGGGCAATACCACGCGATCGGCATGGGCGACCACGTTCGGGTCATTCGTCACCTTGATCACCTGATTGAGACCAGCTTCGCGTGACGCCCGTTCAAATGCTTTTTCCGCCGAACGCAGATTGCCCGAGCCGTAATCGATAATGGCGATCGTTTCCATCGGGTCAGGCCCTTCCGGCAAAGTAGTGGTGTTCGGCATCCGGGAGATCCCGCCCCCCGGCAACCCCGCGCACGGCGTAGTCCTGGCGGGCCAGGACATACCGCCGCCAGTCATTGCCCCAAAGCCCTACCATTGCCTGCAAACCCAAGGTGACTGTGAACTCCGCGCCATCCGTCATACCTGACACTACCGCCAATCCCGAGATTGCCAGAGACAACAGGAAAAGCACTACCGCGGTCTTCCAGAGGCCGAACCACAACGCCCAGAACGGGCCGAACAGGAAGGCCGGCCAGCTGAACCCTTCCCGGACGAAAACAGCGTCACCGTCTCCGGCGGCCGACCAGGATCTGGCATGTACGGTATAGATCTTTCGCGCCATCGCTTCGCCGCCCTAGTACCAGTCTTCGCGGGCCATCCGAAGCCGCAGCTCGGTGGTCCCAAACAGCCGTACATCCGGGAGAAACGACTCCTTTTTGAGGAATCGCACATCGTCACGGGTCACCGGCCCCACAAACATCAGCTTGCGACTGACACTGTAGCGCGCCAGGTCCGTCCCGAACACCTTCTGCAGGATGTAAAAAGTCAGGTAGTGGTTGTCCACAACCGCCCGAACCGGCTGCTCAGCGCGGCGCACAACGTTTATCAGGCCGAGGTTGAACAGCTTGTCCCCATTCACGGGGGAGTGCCGGTCGGGCCCGTCGGAGAACACGAAGTCATAATCCCGTTCGGGAACGCTCTCGTAACAGACTCCGCGAAAGCATTTATAGAAACCATCAACCTTCGGGCTTTGCACCATATCGACCACGCAGGCCACATCCTCCGGCAGGCGCGACCGGGCCACTTCGAACCAGTCCAGGTCGTCTTCCATCGATGTGACCCGCCCGACCGGCCCGCCACCCTCTTTGGCATTCTCAATCAGCGCCTGCGCCAACACTACTGTGGTAATACCTGTGCCGCACTCCAATACATCCTTTGGTTTGAACAACTTAACCTACTCGTAGAGCGTCAGATAATCAGAGCATGACGCGCCGGTCACGGTAGTGCCTGCCGCTGCGCGGGTCATCAGGTCCCATAATGCGGTGTTTTTCTGAAGTATGGCCTTGGCCCGTTCCGACCGTTTCGCAACCATCCGGTCCACCATCCACTTACGGGCGCGCACCAGATTTCCGTGATGCGAGGTTGCCAGGATCGTCGGAACAGCCCCCGGCGTCGCATCGTCGCGCCGCGGCAGGGGCCCGCCCGGTGCCTTTGGGTCATCATTCATTAACCGCTACTCCGCAAATATCCCGGAAACCCGGGCCACAGAGACCACCACTACTCGGTCATAGAGCCGCCCAGAACGCCTTTGGTGGACGGCACATCGTCCCGGCGGCGCGGATCGATCTCCACCGCCGTCCGCAGAGCACGCGCCAGCGCCTTGTAGCAGGACTCCACCATGTGGTGGTTGTTTTCGCCGTACAGGGTCTCGACATGCAGTGTCAGCCCCGCCGACTGGGCAAAGGCGCGATACCATTCCTGGAACAGTTCGGTGTCCATCTCACCCAGTTTCGGACGGGTAAAGGGCACCTTCCACACCAGATACGGCCGATTGGACGCATCCAGCGCCACCCGGGTGAGAGTCTCGTCCATGGGGATCAGGGCATCGCCATACCGGCGAATGCCGCGCCGGTCGCCCATGGCCAGGCTGATTGCCTCGCCCACCGCGTAGCCGGAATCCTCGGTCGTGTGGTGAAAATCGATGTGCAGATCGCCCTTCGCGCGCACCGTCAGATCGATCAGGCTGTGGCGCGAGAGCTGCTCGAGCATGTGATCGAGAAATCCGATGCCCGTCTCGATGTCATAGGCACCGGTTCCGTCGAGGTTCACCGCGACAGAGATATCGGTTTCCTTGGTCGTCCGCACGACCTCGGCCCGGCGTCCGGGCTGATCTTCTACACTCATGATTTTCTCCTGCAGATCGGCATGGGGCCGAGCGCGGCGCCTAGATAGCAGGCAAGGGCGGCGCGCGCCATCCCGGAAGACGATTGGCGGATGGTGCTTTTTTGGTCATCATACGGTTCCAGCCATCCCGTTTTCCTGTTCCTCCCGATCCTCATGACGACCCTGCCCGCCCGCACCCGCTGTTTTTCCCACGGCGATAACCTGCTTCAGGCCGGTTCCGATCATGAAGAAGGCTTTGTCATTCTGTCGGGCCATGTGAAGCTGCGCCCCGAGCTGGGCGCCATGGTCGAACGGGCCGGGCAGGGGGCCGTGATCGGTGCTGTGAGCCTGTTGTTCGGGGGCGCGCAGGAGTACACGGCCGTGGCTCGCGGAGATGTCGAGGCGGCCATCGTGGACCGGGCGACCGTATCCGCCCAGCTCTCGCGCAATCCCGAGCTCGTGCGCGAGGCGGCCAGCGGAATCCCTTCACGCCTCGACCTGGTGCCGCGGGCGGAGCGCGACGCCGTTCCGACCGCCCATGACGGTCCCATTGCCGCACCAGGCAATTGGTCCGATATCCGCCTGAAGCCGGCCAGCCAGGAGACCCGCGCCGGTTTGCCGCGACGCGGCCTGCAGATCGACCAGATGCCGTTCGGGATTGGCCGTAAGCCGCTCCGCGGCGAGCAGTCCCCCCCGGGTGGAGATCGAGCTGATGTTCTCCGACAGCAAGCCTTACAATCTGTCCCGCAGCCATTTCGCGATTGAACGCGGCCACAATGCCCTAATGCTGCGCGATGTGGACAGCCAGCTGGGCACGGTCGTCAACGGGCTGCGTATCGGCATCGACGAGCCCATGAACGCAGTGCCGCTGCATATCGGCGAAAACGAGATCATCGCCGGGGCCGCGGATTCTCCGTTTCGTTTCGTGCTGGAAATCACATCCTGAGGCGCAACCCGGGCTCCGGGGCCAAACACGCCCGCCACTTGATCGGCGATCCCGCCACCCCAAATGGAGACTCCGGCCCGCCGCGCCCATTGCGCGTCCTGCCCGGATACGGCAGGACTCCCTGATCCCAGAACCGACACGCAAGCACCGGACAGATTCATGAACGTTTCTCAGCACGACGACCGCATCCCGTCCTGGCACGGCACCACCATCCTTTCCGTCCGCAAGGGCGACAGCGTGGTGATCGCCGGGGACGGCCAGGTCTCCCTGGGCCAGACCGTCATCAAGTCGAGCGCCCGCAAGGTACGCCCGCTGGGCGATGGCAAAGTGATCGCCGGGTTTGCCGGGGCGACAGCCGATGCCATGACCCTCTTCGAGCGGCTCGAGGCCAAGCTGGAAACTCATCCGGGACAGCTCGTACGCGCCTGTGTCGAACTCGCCAAGGACTGGCGGACCGACCGCTATCTGCGCCGCCTGGAAGCCATGATGGCCGTTGCCAGCAAGGACGCTTCGCTGGTGCTCACCGGCACCGGCGATGTGCTCGAACCCGATGACGGGATCATCGCCATCGGTTCGGGCGGCAATTACGCGCTCGCCGCGGCCCGCGCGCTGGCGGACCGGGACGATCTCGACGCCCGCCAGATCGCCGAGAAGGCGATGGGGATCGCGGCCGATATCTGCGTCTATACCAACACCAACCTCACCATTGAATCGCTCTAGTGACACACACCAAAGCGACCCTCATCCGACGGGACTGCTCATGACCATCTTTTCCCCGCGCGAGATCGTTTCCGAACTCGACCGTTTCATCGTCGGCCAGAACGACGCCAAACGTGCCGTGGCCATCGCGCTGCGCAACCGCTGGCGGCGCCAGCAGCTGCCCGAGGATCTGCGCGAAGAGGTGCTGCCCAAGAATATCCTGATGATCGGGCCGACCGGTGTCGGCAAGACCGAAATCTCGCGCCGCCTAGCCAAGCTAGCCAACGCGCCGTTCATCAAGATTGAGGCGACCAAGTTCACCGAGGTCGGCTATGTGGGCCGTGATGTGGAATCCATAGTCCGCGACCTGGTGGAGCAGGCGATCCTGATCACCAAGGAAAACCGGCGCAGCGAGGTGAAGGCCCAGGCGGAGCTGAATGCCGAGCGCCGGGTGCTCGACGCGCTGGTCGGGGAAAATGCCAGTGAGGCCACCCGCAATTCCTTTCAGGCCAAACTGCGGACCGGCGAGCTCGACGACAAGGAGATCGAGGTCCAGGTCGCCGACAATGCCGGCATGCAGATGCCGACCATGGACATTCCGGGCATGCCCGGCGGTCAGATGGGCATGATCAATCTCAACGATATGCTCGGAAAGGCCTTCGGGCAGCAGACCAAGCCACGCCGGATGACCGTCGCCGAGAGCTATCACGTGCTGCTCGCCGACGAAGCCGACAAGCTGCTCGACGAGGACAAGATCGTCGAGGAGGCCCTGAAATCCGTCGAGAATGACGGCATCGTGTTCCTCGACGAGATCGACAAGATCACCGCGCGCAGCGACCGCCAGGGCGGCGATGTCAGCCGGGAAGGAGTGCAGCGCGACCTGCTGCCGCTGATCGAGGGCACGACCGTGGCGACCAAGTACGGCGCGGTGAAAACCGATCATATTCTGTTTATCGCCTCGGGCGCATTCCATCTCGCCAAGCCCTCGGACCTTCTGCCCGAGTTGCAGGGCCGCCTGCCGATCCGGGTCGAGCTCAGCGCGCTGACCCGCGAGGATTTCGGGCGCATCCTGCGCGAACCGGAGAACAGCCTGATCCGCCAGTATGTGGCGCTGATGGACACGGAAGGCGTGACCCTCAACTTCACCGAGGAGGCCATCGACACGCTCGCCGAGCTGTCGGCGGAGATCAATCAGTCGGTCGAAAATATCGGCGCACGGCGCCTGCACACGGTGCTCGAACGGCTGCTGGAAGAGATCAGCTTCACCGCCCCGGATCGGGACGGCGAGCAGATCAACATCGACGACGCCATGGTCCGCGAACGCCTGGAAGAGCTGACCAAGAACGCCGATCTGTCGAAGTTCATTCTCTAGTCCTTCCGCGTTATGCCCGCGCAGGCGGGCACCCATGAACACCGCACGCGATCAGGCCTACGCCTGTGTTTATGGGTTCCCGCCTTCGCGGGAACGACGCCTGTACGAAATCGGTTCCCGGTTTCCCCCCCGGCGCGCACCATCGTAAAGTGTCGGCAACCAACAAACCTTTTCTCCGGGGGAGACAACACCATGCAAGTGCCCAAGCAAGTCATCGATCTGTCCATGCCGCTCGACAACGACACCATCGTCGATCCGGAAATTATGCGGCCCAAGATTCAGTACGTCACCCAGGAAGAAAACGCCGAGGCCATGGCCAGCTTCTTCCCGGGCATGAAGACGGTCGATCTGCCCGACGGCGAGGGCTGGGCCTGGGAGATCGTGACGCTGACCACCCATAACGGAACCCATATCGATGCGCCCTGGCACTACCATTCGGTGGACAAGGACGGGAACCGGATGCAGACCATCGACGAGTTGCCCCTCGACTGGTTCTACCGGCCGGCCGTGAAGTTCGACTTCCGCCATTTTCCGGACGGCTACATCGTCCAGCCCAACGACGTGGAAGCCGAACTCAAGCGCATTGACTACGAACTCCAGCCGCTCGACATCGTGCTCGTGAACACCAAAGCGAGCGAGTATTACGGCAGCGAGGAATATCTCAGCCGCGGCATCGGCATGGGTCGGGAAGCGACCCTCTATCTCACCCAGAAGCACGGCGTCCGGGTGACCGGCATCGACGCCTGGGGCTGGGACGCGCCGTTCTCCCTGCAGCAGGAAACCTATGCCAAGGACCATGATGCGCTGGCCGTCTGGCAGGGCCACTGGGCTGGCATCGAGCAGCCCTACTGTCATATGGAGAAGCTGCTGAACCTGGAAACCCTGCCCGATCACGGGTTCATGGTCAGCTGCATGCCCTACAAGATCAAAGGCGCCTCGGGTGGCTGGATCCGCTGCGTCGCGATGCTCTTCGACGACTAGGCGTTCGAGATCACCAGTTCGGAGTGCATGCAGGGGCGGGTTTCAAACCCGCCCCTGCTGCGTTTCGGGGGCGCTGCGCGAAGAGACAGTGCACCTCGTCACCTTCCCGCGCAGGCGGGCATACATAGTCACGGACGGGACCGGCTCAGTACAGATCCCCGCGCAGGCGGGCGAGCAGGGCGATCGCGTCCTGTTCGGAAATGTCCTGCACCTTCTCCGCCAGCGTGTTGGCGAGCTCTGTGTGGGCGGGTGACAACCCGGAGGTATCAACCGTCACCTTCGGGTGGGACAGCCTGGCGAGGCGGTGCATTTCCTCGTAGTCGTCCCAGATCAGGTGAAAATACTCGCAGATCTGCACCACCAGCGCCTCGGACGGGCGGCCGCGATGGCCGTGTTCGAGGGACGAGAGATAGGCCGGTGACAGCTCGAGATCGGCCGCCATCTGCTTCAGGTTCACACCGCGCTGCGCACGCAATCCTCGGACCTTTTCGCCGAAGGGCGTCATGCGCCCCGGTCCCGTCCATCCCGATCCCGCTTGCGGCGCAGCAGCACATAGAACGCGCCGTCACGCCCATGCTGGGGGCGGGCGGTCGTGAAGGAGACAACATGGTTGCGGCAGGGGGCCTGATTGAGCCACTGGGGCAGGCGCTCGCGCAGTACGCCCGAGCCTTCCCGCGAGCCGCGCCCGGTGATCACGAGCACCTTACGTTTGCTCGCCGCCGCGCAGGACAAAATAAAATCGTTCAGGGCGTGGTGGGCGGCGTCCTGATACATGCCGTGCAGATCCAGCCGGGCATCGATGGGAAGCTTGCCCCGGCGGAACCGGTCGGCGGTGCGCCGGTCCATGCCGCTGTAGTCGCCGCTGGCAAGCGTCTTTGCAGGCTTGGACGGGGGCGGTGGTGGTGACACCGGCCGGGCCGTGGCACGCGCCGGTTTTTTGGCCGGGGGCGCTTTCGCAGCGATCTTCTTGCCGGCCTTGGCCGCGGGATGTTCGGGCCGCGGGCGGCGCTGCTTGATGGGTTTGGCGTCCGCCAGAACACGGCGGAACAGCTCCGCGTCGTCGTCCTCTGGTTCGCCTGGTGTCATTCGCTATCGACGATGACAATGTGCAGGCGGCGCGGCCCATGGGCGCCGAGCAGGAGCGTCTGTTCGATATCCCCCGAACGGGACGGGCCGGTGACAAAGTTCACCGTGCGCGGCAACTGCCCGTTGCGCCCGGAGTCCGGATCGCCGGCCTTAGCGCGGATCGAATCCCAGACGTCTTCATAGGATTTGACCACCCGGCCGGCGGGCAGGACGACGACATGAGTTTCCGGCATGAAGTTCAGCGTCGAGGGGTGGTCCGGACCAGAATACATGGCCAGCGTGCCGGTCTCGGCGACCGCGGCCGGGGCCGAGGTCACGCTGACCTGATCGGATTCAACCGGCGCCCCGCGGCGGATTTCCAGCAGGGCATTCTCGGACCACGGCGCGTCGTCGAGCGTGGCATCCGGCGCCATGACGATTTCCGAGGGCAGGTTTTCGCTGCGCAGATACTCACCGACTGCGGCGGGCACCTCGGACATGTCCGAGACATGGGCGACCGTCGCATGGACCCTAGTGGCCATCTCCTCGAACAGGGAGACCAGGCCAGCGTCATCAAGCTCGGTGCGTTGCGGCACGATGTTACGGGCGTGGCCGACCATCCGTGCGCGCAGCTTGTTGGCGGTGTCCGCATCGACCGGGCCGTCCCGGCCCAGAGAGCGGCGGAGCGAGCCAAGAACTGTTTCGCGATCACTCATTGCGGGCGCTCCCCTGATTTCCAGCGGGACTGGAAGGTGCGGCCCTCCGGTGCGGGCAACTCGCGATACTTCGTCCAGCCTTTGGCGAGCGGCACCGAAGATAGGCGGCCGCGCGCCCGTCCCATGCGGGCGAGCAGGCGCATCTGGAGGCCCGTTGCCAGCTGATAGAGTTTCGGGCGCCTGGCCATGAACGCCCAGAGGCCGAGGCCGACCCGCACCGCGCCGGGCGAGAGGTGCTTCTCGAATTCCTGTTCGCGCCAGTTCCGCATCATCTTCGGCAGCGGAATACGCACCGGGCAAACCTCTTCGCAGCGCCCGCAGAAGCTCGACGCATTGGGCAGGTGGCCGGCTTCGTCCACGCCGAGCAGGCCCGGGGTCAGCACCGAGCCCATCGGTCCGGGATAGACCCAGCCATAGGCGTGGCCGCCGACCGACTGATAGACCGGGCAGTGGTTCATGCAGGCCCCGCAGCGAATGCAGCGCAGCATGTCCTGAAACTCTGTGCCGATCATGTCGGTGCGGCCATTGTCGAGCAGGATCACGTGATACTGCTCCGGCCCGTCCGGATCGCCTTCACGCTTCGGCCCGGTCGAGAGCGTCGTGTAGCTGGAGAATTCCTGGCCGGTCGCCGAGCGCGCCAGCACCCGCAGAATGGTCGAGGCGTCCTCGAGGGTGGGGACCATCTTCTCGAGGCTCGCCAGCACGATATGCACCTTGGGGATCAGCTGGGACAGATCGCCATTGCCTTCATTGGTCACGATGATCGAGGAGCCGGTTTCGGCGATCAGCAGGTTCGCCCCGGTGATGCCGACCTCGGCCTCGAAATATTTCTTGCGCAGGATGGTCCGCGCTTCGTTGAGCAGCGTCGGCGGCTCTTCGAGAATCCGGTCCGGGTCGAGCTCGGTGTGATTCTCACGGAAGCTTTGCTCGACCTGATCCTTGGTCAGGTGAACGGCCGGCGCGATGATGTGGCTCGGCTTCTCGCCACGCAGCTGGATGATGTACTCGCCGAGATCGGTCTCGACCGGGCGGATGCCGTTCGCCTCCAGCATCTCGTTGATCTCGCACTCCTCACCGATCATCGACTTGCCCTTGTTGACGGCTTTCGCGTCAACCGAGCGGCAGATCTCCAGAACGATCCGGCGGGCATCCTCGGCCGTGCGCGCCCAGTGGACATGGCCACCATTCTCGACGACCTTTTCCTCATAGGCTTCGAGGTAGAAATCGAGATTCTCGATTGTGTGGTTCTTGATTTCGCGGGCCTGGTCGCGCAGGTCCTCGAACTCGGGCAGATTCCCGGCCGCCGTCGAACGGCCATCGACGAAGTGCCCGCGCGCCTTGTTCAGGGCCGCCTGCAAATCCTCATTCGCAAGCTGTTCCTTTGCGTTGTTCTTGAAGTTCCGGCTGGTGGGATGAACATTCATTGCGCTTATGCCTTCCCGTCCTGCGGCTCGCCGATGGCCGGCCCGTCGCCCATGCCCGCGAGCACCTCCGCCACGTGGCGGACGCGAACATTGGCACCTTCGCGCTGCAGCTTGCCGGCCATATTCATCAGGCAGCCCATATCGCCCGCCAGCAGGGTTTCCGCCCCGGTGGCCAGGATCTTCTCGGTCTTGTTCGAGACCATGTTGTTGGAGATATCCGGATACTTCACACAGAAGGTGCCGCCGAACCCGCAGCACACATTGGAATCTTCCAGCTCGCGCAGATGCAGGCCGTTCACGCCGTCAAGCAGCGCACGCGGCTGGCCGTGAATCCCCAGTTCGCGCAGGCCCGAACAGGAATCGTGATAGGTGACGGTCCCGTCAAAGGCCGCGTCCACATTCCCGACCTTCAGAATATCGGTCAGGAACGAGACCAGCTCGTGGGTCCGCCCGGACAGATCTTCGGCCCGCGCCGCCCAGTCCGGGTCGTCGGCAAACAGCTCGGGGTAGTGCTTCATGATCATGCCCGCGCAGGACCCCGAGGGCGCGACCACGTAGTCATATCCCTCGCAGGCCGCGATCACCTGACGGGCGACCGCGATGGTGTCCTTCCGGTCTCCGGAATTGTAGGCGGGCTGGCCGCAACAGGTCTGGGCCTCGGGCACCTCGACGGTGCAGCCGGCATCCTGCATCAGCTTGACGGCGGCAAAGCCAACCGTGGGCCGGAACAGATCGACCAGACAGGTCACGAACAGGGCGACGCGCGGGGCTTCGCTCATGGCAATCTCCTTGGGTTCCGATCCTATTTAGCACACTTCTTTCGCCGCCCAAGCCGGGCACATGGCCGCAATATCGTCATACCCGGACTCGATCCGGCCATGACGACGCGGTGTTTGAAAATGGCGCCGCTCAACTCGCCGGAACAACTGTTTTCGGCACCAGCATGTAGTAGCGACCGGTGCTTTTCATGCGACCCGCCTTGTCCAGGGCGGCACGGCCCGTCCCCCAGTAGAAATCGCCGCGCACCACACCCTTGATGGCGCTGCCCACATCCTGGGCCAGCATCAGCCGCTGCAGGCGGGCTTGCCCGTCGGGATGCTCGATATCCAGCCAGACCGGCACGTTGAGGGGCACGTAGTCGGTGTCCACGGCCATGGAGCGTTCGGGTGTCAGCGGCACGCCCGCAGCTCCGAGCGGCCCGTCAACGTCGAGCTTGCGGAAAAAAATGAAGCGCGGATTGACCGCAAGTGCGCTGCGGGCCTTTTCCGGATTGGCTTCCAGCCAGGCGCGGATATCCTCCCAGGCCGCCCGGTTGGGCTGCAACTCGCCCTCGGCGATTAGCCAGCGGCCCAGCGAGCCATAGGCATGGCCGTTGTGACCGGCAAACCCAATGCGTTCACGGGTGCCGTCGGGCAGTTCGACGATCCCGGATCCCTGGACCTGCAGAATGAACACATCGAGGGGATCGCGGGCCCAGAAGAGAATCTCGGCATCGTCGGAAACCGCGCCCGCGTCGATGTCGCCCCGTTCGTGATAGGGCACCAGCCGCCCGCTCTCCACCCGCCCGACAATCGCCTTGCCCTGTAGCGCGGGGTCGAAATCACCCAGCCGCACGCTGACATGGTCGCGGGGCAGGGCATAGATCGGCTCGCCATAGGTTTCGGATTTCACAGATGCCGCTTCGAGGATCGGTTCGAAATAACCGGTGAAGAGCCCCGGTGCCGCCTTGCCGCCATCCACAAGCAGGGCTACAAAATGCTGTTCAAGAAAGCCGCGCAACGCGGGCGTGTCGGCGTCGGTCAGCGCAGCAACATCCGCGCAGAGCGGCTGCCAGTCCGCCGCCACTCCTGCACCCGGCCCGAGCGACCTGGCCGGCGGCATGGCCATGAGGCGCTGACAGGACCGTCGCCATGCGGGCAGGGCTTCGGCCAGGGCATCGTCGGACCAGCCCGGCAGGCTTTCGATTGCAACCGGGGTGTAGCGCAGCGCGGGTTCCGAAACCTCGGCCTCGTCATCCTCGGATTGATCGCAGGCCGCCACGGCGAGCAACGCCGCGAGCACGAGAAAGCGCGCGACCCGTTTCAACGGATTAGTTCGGTGCTTCGGTGGCGACGAGGGTCCAGTTCGGATTACGCGAACGGGTGTTGCGCGCGAAGGTCCAGATATCGGTCACCGTGGCAACCTTGCTGGCATCGCCCGAAACCGGCTCACCGTCCTTGTCGCGAACCACTTCGATCTGTTCGGTGACAAACTTGACGGTCACGAAGGCCACGCGGCCATCCATGCTGGCTTCGATAATGTCCGACTCGCGGATACCAACCAGGGTCATTTCCATGGTCTCGCTATTGGCTTCGCGGCTTTCTATGGCCCCGGCGAAGTTCTCGTAAACTTCATCGCTGAGCAGCGGACGCAGGGTATCGCGGTCACCATTGGCAAAGGAGGTGACGATCATCTCGAACGCGCCACGCGCGCCTTCCGCGAATTCCGGGGGCGAGAACTGACCATCGGCCTCGCGGATCGCACGCAGGCCATCGGCGGCCGGGCTGTCATCGGGAATATCATCGGGCTCGGCCCGTCCGGGCAGCGTAACGACCTTCTCATCGTCGTGACCGTCGCGCGGGCTTTCCGTGGCCTCTTCCGGTCCGCCATAGGGGTTTTGCGGCGGTCGTTCATTTCCGGTCCGCTTGCCCAGAACATTGCGCAAACGAAACACCAGAAATGCCGCAATCATCGCCAGAATGATGATATCGATGAATTTCACGCCGCGATCCGTCCTAAATTGTTCTTGCCACCCTATATAAAGCTGGCGCGGTCCTGCGCAGGGCCATTTTCGGGAAAGAATGCGCCGGCCAACCGGACGCATGATGATAGATACCATTAGATAGGGGTAACTGCATGAAAGAACAAGAATGCCACTAGTGATTCTCGCCCTCTTCATTGGCGTGCCGCTGATCGAAATCTACCTCTTCATTCAGGTCGGAGGGTTGATCGGGGTCTGGCCGACCATCGGTCTGGTGATCCTCACGGCGGTGATCGGAACCGCGATGCTGCGCCACCAGGGCATGGCAACGCTGGCACGCGCCCAAGCCGAACTGCAGGAAGACCGCCTGCCCGTGCGCGAAATCTTCAACGGATTCTGTCTGCTGGCCGGCGGCATGCTGCTGCTCACGCCCGGATTCCTGACCGATGCGCTCGGCTTTGCGCTGTTGCTGCCACCCGCCCGCGCTGTTCTGGGCCGCGGCCTTTGGAAACTGATGGAACGGTCTCGCGGCGTTCATTTTTCCGTGCACAGCGCGAGCCGGCCCGGCGGAGGCGGACCGCAGGGACACCCGGGCGGGCGCCCGGACCAGGGCGCAGGCCGGGGTGCAGGACCCGTGATCGACGGCGAGGAATTCGGCGTGGCCCGCGACGACCCGCCCGCGAACGAGAACACCCCGCGCCTGAATGACAAACGCTGAATCGCGCCTGTTGCGCCCGCCTCAGGTTGTCGCCACCACGCGGGCATGTTAGCCAATGCGCCAATTCAACCAAGCCCGCTTCAAATAAAACGGAACCCGCCATGAGCGATCAGAACGCAGCCCCCGCAGATCCCGCCAACGTCCAGACCCCGGACGGGAAACCGATGATGCTGGTCAACGCCCAGTACGTGAAGGATCTCTCCTTCGAGAACCCGAACGCACCGCAGTCACTATCCCAGCAGGGCGAGCCCAATGTTCAGATCGCCATCGACGTCAACGCCAACCAGGTGGCCGAGAAGGCCTTCGAGGTCACACTGACCCTGCGGGCCGAGGGCACGGCGGGCGAGACCGCGCTGTTCATCGTCGAGATCGTCTATGCCGGCATCTTCTCCATCGGCGAGGTGCCGGAGGAATATCTGGCGCCGCTCGTCTATATCGAGGCCCCGCGTCAGCTATTCCCGTTTGCCCGCGCGATCATTGCCGACGCCGTGCGCGATGGCGGCTTCCCGCCGCTGCTCGTCCAGCCGATCGATTTCGTGCAGCTCTACCAGCAGCGCGCGGCCCAGGCCCAGGCCGAACAGCAGGGCGCGGACGGCGGAGCGCCCGCAGCCGCACCGGCCGGAAATAACGGCAAGGACAAGGATGACGGCCAGAAGTTCGAGTTCGAACTCTAGGCAGGTCTCTGGGGGCGGTCTCTGCGGGCCGGGATCAGCACGCCGCCCTTTCGCGGCGCGTCAGTTCTCTTCGGAATTCCAGACCGGCTCGTTGAGAGCCTCGACCAGCGCCGCGTGGGCGGCCAGTTCCTCCGCGCTGGGTGCGTGGGGACGTGCCGCGCGTGCCTGACGCTGCACCACGACCGGTCTGTCGCCGGCCGCTTCGGTGCCCGACAATTCCAGGCCGGGTTGCAGTCCACCACAGAGTTGCAGATAGACTTCGGCCAGAAGTTCGGCATCGAGCAGCGCGCCATGCTTGTCGCGTCGTGACAGGTCGATGTCGAACCGGCGGCAGAGCGCATCCAGATTGGCCTGGGCACCCGGGAACTTGCGGCGCGCAATCGCCACGGTGTCAATGGCCCGGTCGCGATCGAGCATCGGACGTCCAAGCCGCTTGAGTTCGGAATTGAGGAACTTCATGTCGAACTCGGCATTGTGAATGACGAGCGGGGCATCCCCGATGAAGGTCAGAAAATTTTCCACCACTTCGGCAAAAACCGGTTTGTCCGAGAGAAACTCCTCACTCAGCCCGTGAACGTTGAAGGCGCTTTCGGGCATGTCGCGTTCGGGATTGATATAGCAGTGAAAGGTCTTGTCGGTGGCGATGTGAAACTGGGTTTCCACACAACCGATCTCGACGATCCGGTCGCCCTGGGCGGGGTCGAAGCCTGTGGTTTCGGTGTCGAGGATGATTTCACGCATGCCGTCGCTCTTTTCGGGTAGGGGTTCGGCCCAGGGTTCGGGTCCTAGAATGTTCCGCGTGAGCCAGATTGCGCGGCGTCAATCTCGGTGACGATCTGCTTGAGCCTGGCAAAAGTATAGGCCTTTCCAATGCCCGTCTCCACGACAAAGTCGGCCCGGCGACGTTTCTCGCGGTCCGGTATCTGGGAGGCCAGAATTCCGGCAAACTTTTCCTCGCTCATGCCCGGCCGGGCCAGAACCCGGCGGCGTTGCAGGGCAGCCGGTGCGGACACTACCACAACACCATCGACACGGTCCGCTCCGTCGGTCTCGAACAACAGGGGAATATCAAGCACCACCAGCGGTGTCCCCATGACCCGATGCCGACGCAGGAAGCCTTCGGTGGCCTGACGCACCCGGGGATGAAGGATTGCCTCCAGATCGCGCCGCGCCTGCGGATCGGAAAACACCGCTGCGCCAAGCGCCTGGCGGTCCACCACACCCTCGGACACGGTTCCCGGGAACCGGTCCGCGATTGCCCGGCGGACGTACCGGTCCTCTTCAAGAAGCCGATGCACCGTTGCATCTGCATCGTGCACCGGCACGCCCAGGGCGCGAAACATATTGGCCGCGGTGGATTTTCCCATCCCGATGGATCCGGTGAGCCCCAGAACGAACATGCCTGCGCCTAACCCCGTGCGGCCAGAACGGCATCGCGCAGGTCGTCATCAACGACCGGATCGACCCCGAACCATGCGCGGAACCCGGCCCGCGCCTGATGCAGCAACATGCCAAGACCATCGACGGACGGATTGCCACGCCCGCGCGCGGCCGCCAGCAAACCCGTTTCCAGCGGTGCGTAAACGATATCGTTCACCACCGCATCGTGCGGCAACGTCGCGAGGTCGAGATCGAGCGGTGGCTGGCCCTCCATTCCGAGGGTTGTTGTGTTGACCAGAAGCCCGGCATCCGCAAGCGCGGCTTCGCGCGCATCCCAGCCCACGGCCCTGAGCGTGCAGTCCGGGCCGGCGATGTCCGCGAGCGTCGTAGCACGGGACAGGGTCCGGTTCACGACCCGGATATCGCCTATGCCGAGATCGGCGAGCCCCACGACCGCGGCGCGCGCCGCCCCGCCCGCACCGAGGATCACGGCCGGCCGGCCGCCGAACAGCGCTTCGAGCGGTTCCGGCGCATGGTCGCGGATGTTCTCCACCAGGCCGTAGGCATCGGTGTTGGTGGCGTCCAGGCTGCCGTCATCACCCAGCACAAGCGTGTTCACGGCCCCGATCCGACGGGCCGTTGCATCGACCCGGTCCACCAGCGCCATGGCCGCTTCCTTGTGGGGAACGGTCAGGTTGGTGCCGCGAATTCCCTCGTCCCGCAGCCGCGCGATGGCATCCGGCAGTTCTTCGGGCTTCACCGGAAAGGCTTCATAGCTGCCATCGATGCCATAGCGTTTGAGCCAGTGGCCGTGGAGCACAGGAGACAGGGAGTGTTTGACCGGCCAGCCCATGACCCCGGCGCGAAGCTGAGCGGTCATCCTTCGATCACCTGTTGTTTGCGCAAATATTCAAGCAGCGGCAGCATCGGAAGCCCCAGAATATCGAAAAAATCGCCATCGATCCGCGAAAACAACTGCACACCGCGGCCCTCAAGCTGATAAGCCCCGACCGACTGGCACACATCTTCGCCGACGGCGGCGATATAGCCCTCCACAAACCCCTCGCTCAATCTACGCATATGGAGCACCGGCTGGCCCAGATGATGCCATACGACCTCTCCATCGCGGACGATACATGCGGCGGTGAACAGGCTGTGTTCCTTGCCCATCAAGGCGTTCAGGTGTGCGCGTACACCCGGAAGGCCTCTCGGTTTTTCAAAGACACGCCCGTCACAGGACAGAATCTGGTCTGCCCCCAGAACAAGTTTGCCGGGATGAGTCTGTGCCACCGTTTGTGCTTTCAGCTCCGCCAGCGTCTCGGCGATGGCCCCGTGGGATGCGTTTTCCGCCGTCACCCCATCACGCACCGCGGCTTCATCTACATCTGCGGGGTGGACCGTATGTGCAACACCGGCCGCCGTGAGCAATCGGGTGCGCACCGCACTGCCCGATGCCAGGATCAATGCAGGCGGATCAGAGGGCATCGCCCGGCCCCGACAGGCATGTTTCACCACGCTCCTCGAGCCTGCGATTGTAGAGGGTGATGATCGCGGCGGATGTTTCCTCGATGGAACGCCGTGTGACATCGATGACCGGCCACTGGTTTCGGGTGAAGTAGCGTCGGGCTTCGGTGATTTCCGCGCGGACCTGATCGAAATCCACGTAGTCGGTCTCCTGATCCTGCTGCAGTGACGTCAAACGTGCCCGGCGGAGTTCCACAAGCCGCTTGGGATCATTGGTCAGGCCGATCACCAGCGGGTTCTCCAGCTTGTCGAGACCCGGCGGCAAGGGAATTCCCGGGACCCAGGGAACATTGGCCGCCTTGATCCCGCGATTGGCCAGATAGAGACAGGTGGGGGTTTTCGATGTCCGGGATACGCCGACCAGCACGACATCCGAACCGTCGAGTTCATGGGCACGCTGTCCGTCGTCATGGGACAGGGTCCAGTCCATGGCCTCGATCCGCTGAAAATAGGCCGCGTCGAGTTCATGCTGTCCGCCCACGACATGGGTGGGTTTGACGCCGAGGAAGTTCCCCACCGCGGCAATCACCGGATCGAGAACCGAGATACACGGAACCTGGCGCAACCGGCAACCACGGACCAGCTGCTCACACAGATCGTCATTGACCAGGGTGAAAATTACGGGACCCGGATGCTCACTGATTTCCTCCAGGACCAGATCGACCGCCTTGGCCGTTCGCGCCATGGGCCAGAAATGTTCCACCACATCGGAATCTTCAAACTGCACCAGACACGCGCGCGCCACCGAGCGGATCGTCTCGCCGGTTGAGTCCGAAACAAGATGAATGTGAAACTTGTCCTGTGCGTCCGTCATGAAATCTTGCCCGTCAGGCTGTGTGTAACTTCGCCGGAGTGGTGGATAAGCAGGGTGTCTTCAACATGGCAAAAATTTGTTCAAGGTTATGCCGTTCGCTGACCGCCCTGTCATCCCAAGGCGAACAATGTTTTCAGACCATGTTCAGCACATCTTCATGCACAAACCATTCGCACGAGAACACACAACGATCCACAACACGTTCTCCAACGTATTGATTTGCAATCAACGGGATAAGGAAACGGTACACGAAACTTGATCCGGACAGGGCACCGCCATGGCCCGCGTGGACAACTCTGTGCACACAAAGTTATCCCTCGGATTCACCGGACATCTACAACGTCAGTTCAAATTATCACTACGTTATTTTACTTTTTTTGTAATGCATCGGACAGTTCGCTTCGCCATATTCACCGCTTCCGAGCCGCCACCCTGACACCTCGAAACCGAAAGCCGCTGTGACCAACCTTTTTCTCGATGCTCTTGCCGGCAAGACCGGACCCCGTCCGCCATTTTGGTTCATGCGCCAGGCCGGTCGCTACCTTCCCGAATACCGGGAGGTACGCGCCAGGGCCAATGGCTTTCTCGATCTTTGCTACACCCCGGAACGGGCCGCCCGGGTAACCCTGCAGCCGATCGAGCGGTTCCGGCCCGATGCGGCCATTCTGTTTTCCGATATTCTCGTGGTGCCCCATGCGCTCGGCCAGGATGTGAGTTTCGTCGAAGGCCGGGGGCCTGTTCTCGAACCCATCACGGGTCCGGGGGATATTGCCGCCCTGTCGTCGGACCGGGTTCTCGAACATCTCGCGCCGGTCTTTGAAACGGTCCGGCTGACCCGTGCAGAATTGCCGGAGGATGTTGCGCTGATCGGTTTCTCCGGCGCACCGTGGACCGTGGCGACCTACATGATCGAGGGCGGGAGCACGCGCGACTTCAACACGGTCAAGAGCTGGGCCATCACCAACCGTGAAGCCTTTCATGCCATGCTGGATTTGCTGGTCGAATCCACAAGCCGTTACCTGAAGGCGCAGGTTGATGCCGGCGCGCAGGCCCTACAGATTTTCGACACCTGGGCGAGCGCGGTACCGGCTTCCGAGTTTACGGACTGGGTCAGTGCGCCGACAGCGCGGATCGTTTCCGCCGTGAAGTCGCATGCGCCGGATGTTCCCGTGATCGGGTTTGCACGGGGGATCGGTGCTTGTCTACCCGAGTATATTCGCGAAACGGGGATCGACGCGGTCGGTCTCGATTCCGCCATTTCGCTGGCCGAGGCCGCGTCACTGATCCAGCCGATCTGTCCGGTGCAGGGCAATCTCGACCCGGCCTATCTTTTGGCCGGTGGCGAAGCAATGGAACACGCAGCCAAAGAGGTTCTGGATGCCCTGGCCGGCGGGCCGTTCGTGTTCAATCTTGCCCATGGCATCAACAGGGAAACACCCCCGGCCCATGTGGAACGGCTAGCCGAGATTGTGCAGAACTGGAGTGCCCGGACATGACTACGGCGGTTGTCCTCTACAATCTGGGCGGACCGGACAAGCCGGATGATATCCGGCCGTTCCTCTTCAACCTGTTCAACGATCCGATGATCATCGGCGCGCCGCAGCCGATCCGATGGCTGCTGGCACAGCTGATCTCCCGACGCCGGGATTCGACGGCGCGCGAGATTTACGCGCATCTCGGCGGAGGATCGCCCTTGCTGGCCAACACAAAGGCCCAGGCGGATGCGCTGGAGACAGCGCTGAATGCGGACGGGTCAGAAGAATTCAAATGCTTCGTCGCCATGCGGTACTGGCATCCGTTTTGCGACGAAACGATGGACGCGGTGATGGCCTCGAAGCCGGACCGGATTGTTCTGCTGCCGCTGTATCCGCAATTCTCGACGACCACCGTGGGTTCCATGATGCGGGTCTGGGACCAGGCTGCGGCAAGAAAGAACCTGTCCATCCCGGTCACGGCGCTGTGCTGCTATCCCACGGATCCGGGGTTTGTTGCCGCGGTTACGGCGTCTGTTTCCTCGGCGATCGCCACACTACCCGCAAACGAACCCTATCGCGTCCTGTTCTCCGCACATGGTCTGCCCAAGAAGATTGTCGCGGGAGGCGATCCCTATCAGTGGCAGGTGGAGCAATCCACGAAAGCAGTGGTGGCTCAGATTGGCCAGGAGTTCGATTGGGTCAATTGTTATCAGAGTCGCGTCGGGCCTCTGGAATGGATCGGTCCGTCCCCCGAGGACGAGATCGAACGCGCGGGGGCAGAGGGCTGTCATATCGTGCTCGTACCCATCGCGTTTGTTTCCGAGCATTCCGAAACCCTGGTCGAGCTCGATATCGAGTACCGGGAACTCGCCGAAGAAGCCGGCGTCACCCATTATGTCCGGACGCCGACCTTGGGCGTGGATCCATCCTTTATTGCAGGACTGGCTGACCTGGTCCGCGGCAATGTCGCATCCGGATGTGCCGTGTGCAGCGGGACCGGCGAACGGATTTGTCCCTCGAACTGGGGACAGTGTCCGATGTCGGCCGCCGTAGGTTAGGATTGCCGGAACAACGCCCATGACCGATTTTCTGATCGCGGTCTATCCCTGGATCAAATCCCTGCACGTGATTTCCGTGATCTCCTGGATGGCGGGCATGCTCTATCTGCCGCGGCTCTTCGTCTATCACGCCGAATGTGAAACGGGTTCGGACGAGTCGGAAACCTTCAAGGTCATGGAACGTCGCCTGCTGCGCGCCATCATGAATCCGGCCATGATCGCCACCTTCGTATTCGGCGGGCTGTTGCTGGCCACGCCGGGGATCATGGATTGGGGCGCGGCATGGATCTGGATCAAACTCGCGGCTGTTGCGGGCATGACCGTCATCCATCATGTCTTTGGAAAATGGCGCAAGGATTTCGAGTCCGATGCGAACACCCGCTCCACGAAAACCTATCGCCTGGCCAATGAAATCCCGACGGTTTTGATGATTCTGATCGTCATTATGGTGATTGCACGCCCGTTCTAGCGATTTTCGCTGTCGCAATCCTGTCATCGGGATTGACTTGACGTGTCATCCTGACTAAGTGCGTAATGGAACTGCGAGAAAGACAACAAGAGCGCTCGCTCAAACTTCCGCAATTTTCTTCTTTTCTTACCGGCGCCGGGCGTCGGCACGCCGCGACGTTTCGCAGCCACATCCGACGACAGGCGTCCGCCGTGTCGTATCGATATTTCCAAGCATAGGACAGGTTTCCGCCATGGAACCAATGGATCTCCAGCAACTGAAACAGAAATCTCCGGCAGACCTTCTGGTCTTCGCCGAAGAGCTCGAGATCGAGGGCGCGAGCAATCTACGCACCCAGGATCTGATGTTCGCCATCCTCAAGGCACTGGCCGAAGATGGCGTGCCGATTTACGGCATCGGCGTTCTGGAAGTGCTGCAGGACGGTTTCGGCTTTCTGCGCTCTCCGGAATCCAATTATCTGCCCGGCCCCGATGACATTTATGTCTCGCCCAACCAGGTGCGTCGCTTTGCCCTGCGCACCGGCGATACGGTTGAAGGCGAGATTCGCTCCCCGAAAGACGGCGAGCGCTACTTCGCTCTGGTGAAGGTCAACAAGGTCAATTTCGACGATGTGGACGTCACCCGCCACCGGGTGAATTTCGACAATCTGACCCCGCTCTATCCAGAAAGGAAAATCCAGCTTGAGATCGACGATCCCGAATTCAAGGACCCCTCCCTGCGGGTGATCGATATTGTCGCCCCGCTGGGTATGGGTCAGCGCGCGCTGCTCGTGGCACCGCCGCGCACCGGTAAGACGGTGATGATGCAGAACGTCGCCAAGGCGATCATGGCCAATCACCCGGATATCTATCTGATCGTGCTGCTGATCGACGAGCGGCCCGAAGAAGTGACCGACATGCAGCGCACCGTGCGCGGCGAGGTGATTTCCTCGACCTTCGATGAACCTGCCACACGACATGTGCAGGTCGCTGAAATGGTGATCGCCAAGGCCAAGCGCCTGGTTGAGCACAAGCGCGACGTGGTGATCCTGCTGGACTCGATTACCCGTCTGGCGCGCGCCTACAACACGGTGGTGCCGTCTTCGGGCAAGGTGCTGACCGGCGGTGTGGACGCCAACGCCCTGCAGCGGCCCAAGCGTTTCTTCGGTGCCGCGCGTAACATCGAGGAGGGCGGCTCCCTGACGATTATCTCCACCGCGCTGATCGAGACCGGTTCGCGCATGGACGAGGTGATCTTCGAAGAGTTCAAGGGCACCGGCAACTCGGAAATCGTCCTCGACCGGAAGCTCTCCGACAAGCGCACCTGGCCGTCCATCGACATCACCAAGTCCGGCACCCGGAAAGAGGAGCTGCTGGTGGACAAGGGCACCCTGTCGAAAATGTGGGTCCTGCGCCGCATCCTCAACCCGATGGGGGTCGTCGATGGCATGGAATTCCTGCTCGGCAAGATGAAGTCGACCAAGAACAACGATGACTTCTACGACACCATGAACCAGTAGCCGCTCTGCCATTTTTTACGAGCCGGACTGCAGAGGCTTTCCATGCACACCGAGCTCGTCACGATTGAGACGGACACCGCGCAACCGCTTGATGGCGCCTGGTACGAACCCGATGGTGGTGCAACCGCCGGTGCTGTTCTGCTGTTTCACGGCAACACGATGAACTTCTATGTGGGAGCGCCCCGGTTTTTGCCGCCGGCGCTCACCGCACTTGGTTTTGCCTGTCTGGCCTTCAACCGGCGGGGCCACGATATTCTGTCAAACCGCAACAGCCGCGCCGTCGAAGGTGCGGCGTTTCAGACCACCGCCGAGGCGATCAGCGACAACGAAATTGCCGCGCGCTGGCTGGCTGCCGAACACAGATATGAGGCGCCGGTCCTGATTGGGCACAGCAATGGTGGGTTCCTCGCAGTCCAGCACGCGGCCAAACATCCCGAAACCCCGGCCATGGTGCTTTTGTCGGCCCATGCGGGGGGCGATGTTCAGGAAACACTCGATCCAACAACCGGGCTGTTGGGCGGCACACGAACCGAAGAGTTCCGGGTTCAGGGCGAGGCCATGGTTGCGGAATGTCGGGGAGACGAACTGATGCTGCTGCCCGGCTGGTAGTATGTCCTGACGGCGAACAGCTATCTCGACCGACTGTCTACCATGCCCAATACAGTCGCGACGGCACCCCAGGTCAAATGTCCCACGCTTTACGTGCGCGGCGACCAGGAACTGCGCGACGCCTATCCCGCGGAGGATTTCTGCGCGGCGTCCGCCGGGCCGTGCGACGTGGAGATCGTCGAGAATTGTGACCACTACTACAATAACCGCGAAGATGTGATTACCGATCTGGTCGTCGGGTGGTTGAAGCAAACACTGCTTGACCGATAAGCGCCGCCCCGAAGGGGACGGAAAGATGACCGACAAACACATTGCCATCGTGGGCACTGGCGCCAACGGTGCGGCCTCCGGGGCCGATAGCCGGGCGCGACGTCACCTTCATCGAGCAGTGGCCCGCGCACGTCGCGGCAATACGCGAGAGCGGCTTGCGGGTCGAGATGCTCGACGAGACGGTCGTCACCCGGGTGAACGCCCTCTACATCAGCGATCTGGCGACGATCCGCGAGACCTTCGACATCGTCTTCATCGCCGTGAAAGCCTATGACACAAGCTGGGCCTGCGAACTGATCAAACCGCATCTGGCTGAAGACGGCCTGGTGATCGGCCTCCAGAACGGCATGACTATGGACGATGTGGCGGCAGTCGTTGGGCCGGAACGCACCATCGGCGCGGTGATCGAGGTGGCGGCGGGGATGTACGAGCCCGGCGTGGTGATCCGCCAGACCGGGCCGGACGGGACCTGGTTCGAGATCGGCGCCTATGACGAGACCACGCAAGGCCGCGAGCCGGAAGTCGCCGAGGTTCTGCGGCACGCGGGTACTGTTGAGATTCGCGACGATGTGCGCTCGGCGAAATGGATGAAGCTCGTGGTCAATGCCGCCGAGTTTCTGCCGTCATCGATCCTCAACCTGCCGCTGGCCGAGGCGGTGAAAATTCCCGGGATGCAGGATTTGATGAAGGCCTCGGGCCGGGAGGCGGTGCGCACCGGGATGGCGCTGGGTTACGAGCTGGTGCCGATCTTCGGCAACGACCGGATCGAGGCGAATGATCCCGATCAATACGCATCAGAACTGCTCAACGCGGTGCTGACCCACTGGACCCTGTCCGACACCAAGGTGACGACCCTCCAGGACTGGACCAAGGGCCGGCGCGCCGAGGTGGACGAGATCAACGGGCTGGTCGTCGCCGAACAGGCGCGCCTAGGCGGTGACGCCCCGATCAACATCCAACTGGTCGAGATCGCGCACCGGATCGAACGCGGCGAGCTGGACGCCGATCCCGCGAACGCGGAGCTGCTGCGGGCGTTGCTTGGCTAGACGGAGAGAAAGATGGCCGGATCAAGTCCGGCCATAGTGGGTGAGGGAATGCGGTTCTCCATGATCGTCATACCCGGGCTTGACCCGGGTATCTCTGTGCCGACCTAAGCCAGCAGGATCGTCGAACCCGTGGTCTTACGGGCGGCCAGGTCCTTGTGGGCCTGGACGGTATCCGAGAGCGGGTAGGTCTGGTTGACCTCGATTTTGACGGCCCCCGATGACACCACATCGAAGAGGTCCCCGGCGCAGGCGAGCAGCTCCTCGCGCTCGGCGATGAAGTCGAACAGCATCGGGCGGGCGAGATAGATCGAGCCGTGCTCGGCAAGTTCACCGGGTGCGACCGGGTCCGGGGCGCCGGACGCATTGCCAAACGAGATGAGATAGCCGCGGCGCTGCAGGCATTTCATGGAGCCGCGCAGAGTGTCTTGGCCGACGCTGTCATAAACCACCGGCACGCCGGCCCCGTCGGTGAGCTCGTTTACCCGCTCGACGAAATCCTCGGTGTTGTAGTTGATGGTGTGGTGACAGCCATGGGCGCGCGCGAGCTCGGCTTTCTCTTCGCTGCCGACCGTGCCGATGACGGTGACACCGAGATGGTTGAGCCACTGGCAGGCGATCAGGCCGACGCCGCCGGCTGCTGCGTGCCAGAGCACCGTCGAGCCGGGCTCCACCGGAAAGCAGGACTTGATCAGAAACTGCGTGGTCATGCCCTTGAGCATCATGCCGGCGGTCTGCTCGTTGGAAATCGCATCGGGCAGCTTCACGGCGATCTTGGCGGGTATCACCCGCTCCTCGGCATAGGCACCCAGCGGCAGATCGGCATATCCGACCCGGTCGCCGACTGCGAGATCGGTGACGCCCTCACCCACCGCGACGATCTCGCCGCCGCCCTCAAGCCCCAGACCATTCGGCATGGGCACCGGGCGGGCGCCGGACCGCAGATAGATGTCGATGAAATTCAGGCCCGCGGCGGTTTGCTTAACGCGGATTTCACCGGGGCCGGGGTCGCCGACCTCGACCTCTTCCCACTTCATGACCTCGGGCCCGCCGGGCTCATAAAAACGAATTGCGTGGACCATGGTTTCCCCCCTGGGTTTCCCCGTGAAACGGCTTTGTCTGATGTGTTGACCTGAACCCTATCGGGCCGCTGTGCCACCTTCAAGCACGCTGCCGTCAAGCCCGCCACCTTCGGGGCTGAGACCTTCCAGATTCAGCAACACCCGCTTGGTGTCGAGCCCGCCGCGCCCGGAATATCCGCCGATGCCGCCGCCGGTTGCCACCACCCGGTGACAGGGCACGATGATCGGGATTGGGTTCTTGCCGCAGGCCGTCCCCACGGCGCGGGCGGCCGATCCGATGGCCTTGGCGAGATCGCCATAGGTCGCCAGCCGGCCATAGGGGATGCGGGACATTTCCGCCCAGACCTTTTTTTGATGCTCGGTGCCCTGCGGGGCCAGCGGCAGGTCGAAGTCCCGGAGGGTTCCTGCAAAATAGGCGTCGAGTTGCCGGGCGGCCTCGATCTGGAGGGGCGTTGAGGCCGGTGTCATGTCGGTCGCGTCCGCCCAGTCGAGGGCGGTGATGGCATCATCTGTCGTGCGCACGGCCAGCCGCCCGACGGGGGACGGGAGGGTGGCATAGTCGGCGGTTGCGGGGTCGGTGGTGCTCAAGACGTCAGCTCCGCGATCAGGGCTTCGGGCGATGTGATCGGCAGGGAACAGACCGGGCCCCGGCACACATAGGCGGTGGGCCGGTTCCCGGTGGGTGTTTTGCCAGCGGCGGGATGCAGGTCGGGCAATCCGTCGTTGGTTTCGAACAGACTGACAATCCGCATTGCGGCCGGTCCCTGCCAGGCGGCTGTCATGAGCGCGCCTGTGGCGGGATCGTCGGCGGGCCCGAGCACGGCAATCTGGGTCGCCTCGGCGCACAAGCCGGCCGCCGTGAGCAAGGTGCCGTACCCGAAAACGTTTTCGGGGATGTTGCCGGCGAAGGCCCGCAGCAAAGCATCCGCCCGGTCTCCGAAAACGGTTTCGCCGGTGAGGTAGAACAGCCGGACGAGCGCCTCCGCGGCCAGACCGTTGCCGGAGGGCGTGGCGTTGTCGAAGCCCGACCGGGTCCGAGCGATCACGTCCTGTGCGCGATCGTCTGTGAAGAAATACGCGCCGTCATGGCCGAGGAAATGCGCGTTCAGGGTCACGAACAAGGCCCGGGCATCGTCGAGATACCCGGTCTTGCCGCTCGCTTCGTGGAGCGCCAGGGCCGCACCGGCGAGCGCGGCGTAGTCGTCCAGGGTGGCCCGGTGGCGCGCGTCACCGTTCCGCCAGGAGTGCTGCAGCACCAGCCCGTCCCCAGCCGCGGTGGTGAGGCGGTCACGAACAAAGCCATAGGCCGATTGCGCGGCCCGGAACCAGTCGGGCCGGTTGAAGGTCATCGCGGCGTCAACCAGCGCGGCAATCATCAGCCCGTTCCAGTCGGTGAGGATCTTGTCATCGAGGGCCGGTCGGATGCGGTTCGCACGCACGCTGAGAAGTTTTTCCCGCAACCCCGCCAGCCGGGCTTCGGTGGCATCGTCCATCCAGGCAGGATCGCGAGTGCGGTTGAGGATGGTGTGGCCGTCCCAGTTCCCTTCCGGTGTGACGTCATAGGCCACTGCAAAATCCGCGAAGCCGTCACCCAGGACGGCCTCGATTTCGGCTGCCGACCAGACATAGAACTTGCCCTCGACACCCTCGGAATCGGCATCCAGCGTTGCATGAAATCCGCCCTCGGGATGGGTCATCTCGCGCAGGAGCCAGCTGACGGTCTCCTCCACCCGTGCGGCGTAGAGCGGGTTTGCGCTGGCACGCCAGGCGGTGGTGTAGAGGTCGAGAAACTGTGCGTTGTCGTAGAGCATCTTCTCGAAATGGGGCACCAGCCAGACACGGTCTGTGGAATATCGTGCGAACCCGCCGCCGAGATGATCGTAGATGCCGCCCTGGGCCATCCGGTCGAGGGTGAGCGTGACGGCCGCGCGCGTTTCGGCATCGCCGTGGGCCCACATCATCCGGAGCACTGAATACTGGGGAAATTTTGGCGCGGTTCCGAACCCGCCATGTTCCGAATCGATCTCGTCTGCCAGACGCCTGGCGATGGCGGTGATCATGGAAGGCGGGGGAATGTCTCCCGGCTGCGGTTGGGCCATATCGTTGATGGCGTCGAGAATGCCGGTGGTGTTCAGCGCCACCTTGTCCTGTTCGGTGCGGTAGATCCGGTCGATATGTTCGAGGAGATCGGGAAAGCCGGGCCGGCCGAAACCGGCGCGGGGCGGAAAATAGGTGCCGCCCCAGAAGGGCTTGCCGTCCGGTGTGCAGCACATGGTCAGGGGCCATCCGCCTTGTTCGCCCATCAGGGAGAGGGCGGCCTGATAGATCTCGTCCAGATCGGGGCGCTCTTCGCGATCGACCTTGATATTGACGAACAGCCGGTTCATGACCTCGGCGGTGTCCGGGTCTTCGAAGCTTTCATGGGCCATGACGTGGCACCAGTGACAGGCGGCATACCCGATCGAAAGCAGGATCGGTTTCTGCTCTTTCTCTGCCTGCGCCAGGGCCGCTTCGCCCCACGGATACCAGTGGACGGGATTGTCGGCGTGTTGCAGAAGATAGGGACTGGTTTCGTCGGCCAGCAGATTTTGGGTCATGGATTGGCCTAATACGGGTACGGGCGAATAACAGAGCCTATATGACAGCCTACAATGTTGGCACGTTTGGTGTTCCGGCAAGGGCTGAACGGACGAAAGGGTGACGGGATGAAGGTTACAATCAATGTGTATTGCACACCGGAAGAGGCGCGGACATTCATGGGGCTTCCCGATGTGAAAGACGCGCAGAAGGTAGTTGTCGATGAATGGCAGCGTCAGGCGCTTGAGGCCATGTCCAACATGGACCCGCAAACCCTGTTCAAGGCCTGGATGCCCGGCGCCATGGGGTCCGGGGCCGCGGGGAGCGGCATGGAAGCCTGGGAACAGTTCCAGAAGGCCTTCTGGTCCGCCATGCCCGATCCGGACAGCGATTCCTCCAAATAGATCCCGATGGACGCCGTTGCAGAAAACCGGGAAGAGACGATTTTTGCCCTGTCGAGCGGCGCGGGTGCGGCGGGGCTCGCGGTCGTCCGGATATCGGGGCCGGAAACGGATGCGATCCTGACGCAGCTCGGTATAAGCCCGCTGCCTGAACCGCGATTGGCCTCACTATACAATATATTGTGTCCAGAGACAAAAGACCTACTGGATAAAGGGTTGGTCTTGCGTTTTCCCGGGCCGCAGAGCTTCACCGGTGAGGATGTGGCAGAGCTGCATATCCATGGTGGGGAGGCGGTTCTGGTGGCTGTATTCGCCGCGCTGCGGGCCACGGGGGCGGCACGTATGGCCGATCATGGCGAATTCACCCGCCGGGCCTTTGAAAACGGAAAACTCGATCTGACGGCGGCAGAGGCAATCGGCGATCTGGTCACCGCGCGCACGGACGAACAGCGCAAACTTGCCCTACGACAATACGATGGCGGGTTGGCCGACCTTTACGAAGGCTGGCGCCAGGCGCTGATCGATCTTTTGGGCTATGCGGAAGCCGGGATCGACTTTTCGGACGAGGAACTACCCGAGGCCCTACGCGAACAGGTAGTGGATAAAATTGTATCTATAAAACAAGAGATTGTTAATCATAGTCATACGGGACTACTTGGTGAACGTATACGTAGTGGTTTCCCGATTTCGATTTTGGGCGCGCCCAATGTTGGGAAGTCGAGCCTGATGAACGCGCTTGCACGGCGTGATGTCGCGATCGTTTCGCAGGCTGCCGGAACCACGCGGGACGTGATCGAAGTCCAGATGAACCTGGGCGGGTATGCCGTGACCCTCTCCGACACCGCCGGAATCCGCGAAGCCGCCGAGGAAATTGAGGTGGAAGGCGTGCGGCGGGCCGAAGAACGGGCAAAAGAAGCCGCGCTCAAGCTGGTGGTGCTTGATGCCACGCAGAACGATTTGTCTTCCCGGGTTGTCGATCTGATCGACGGGGACACGATTGTGTTGAGCAACAAAGTGGACCTCGCGCCAAACCCCGCGGTACCTGCCGATATACCGGAATGCCTTGAGTATCGCCAGGTCTCCGCCAGAAATAGCGAGGGGATTGCGAAACTGGTGGCGCGTATTTCAGAGATTGTGGCCGACCGCCTGTCGGGCCATGAAGGGCCTGTAGCAACGCGTGAAAGGCATCGCGCCGCCCTTGACGAGGCGGTGGGATCGCTCGAGCGCGCCCGGCAGGCTGCACTACCCGAGCTTGCCGCAGAGGATATCAGGCTGGCTGCACGTGCGCTCGGGCGCATCACCGGGAGAGTGGATATAGACGAGATCCTGGACACGGTTTTCCGGGATTTCTGTATCGGGAAGTAGCGAATGTTTCACGTGAAACATCACAAACCACCGATGTTTTGACAGTGGTGCCGGAAGGAACTACATAGCGCGCGATATGACGGTACAGAACAAAGACTACGATGTGATCGTGATCGGCGGCGGCCACGCGGGCTGTGAGGCGGCTGCGGCGTCCGCGCGCGTCGGGGCTGAAACGCTGCTCGTGACCCACAAGGCCGACAAGATCGGTGAGATGTCCTGCAACCCGGCCATCGGCGGTCTCGGCAAGGGTCATCTTGTACGCGAGATCGATGCGCTCGACGGGATTATGGCGCGGGCTATCGATCGTGGCGGTATCCAGTTCCGGATGCTCAACAAAAGCAAGGGACCGGCGGTCTGGGGCCCGCGGGCGCAGGCAGACCGAAAACTGTACCGGCGCGCCGTTCAGAATCTGCTGGTTGAACAAAAGGGCCTGGATATTCTCGAAGGCGCGGTGGAGGACCTGCAGCTCTCTGACGACGGCAGCGTCTCAGGCGTTGTGCTCGCCGACGGACGTGCAATCGCGGCCGGGACTGTCGTGCTGACCACCGGTACGTTTCTGCGCGGCGTCATCCATATCGGCGAAAAGCAGTTCGAAGCCGGGCGCATGGGCGAAGCGCCGGCGGTCGGGTTGTCCGAGACGCTCGGCCAGGCCGTGTTCGCGCTGGGGCGCCTGAAAACCGGGACGCCACCGCGCCTGGACGGCCGGACGATTGCCTGGGACGGCCTGGAATGTCAGCCGGCCGACAATCCCCCGATCCCGTTTTCCTACATGACGGATGTGATTACCACGCCACAGATCGACTGCCACATCACCTATACCAATGCGGCCGTCCATGAGCTGATCCGAGACAATCTGGATCGAGCGCCCATCTATTCCGGCCAAATCGAAAGCGGCGGCCCGCGCTATTGTCCGTCCATCGAAGACAAGGTGGTGCGCTTTGCGGAGAAGACCCGCCATCAGATCTTCCTCGAACCGGAAGGCCTGGACGACGACACCGTGTATCCCAACGGGATTTCAACCTCACTTCCCGAAGATGTGCAACTGGCGATCCTGAAAGAGATTCCGGGATTGGAGAATGCCCGCATGATCCAGCCGGGTTACGCCATCGAATACGATTTTGTGGATCCGCGCGAACTCTTCCGGACGCTGGAAACCCGCCGAATTCCGGGTCTTTATCTTGCGGGTCAGATCAACGGGACCACCGGATACGAAGAAGCGGCCGGTCAGGGCCTGGTGGCCGGCATAAATGCGGCGCATCAGGCCGGGGACGATCCCCGCCGTTTCCGCCCGGACCGGGCGACGTCCTATATCGGTGTCATGATCGACGATCTGGTCACCCGGGGCGCGGACGAACCCTATCGCATGTTCACCTCACGGGCCGAGTATCGTCTTCTGCTGCGTGCCGACAATGCCGACGCGCGACTAACCCCGGAAGGGATTGCGCTGGGCTGCGTCGGTGCCGCACGGGCCGCGGCATATGAGAAGAAGGCGGCCGCCCAGACGGCGGCGCGGGCGCGTCTCGACGCAGTCTCGCAGTCGCCCAGCGTACTCGCGCGCCAGGGTATCCGGATCAAGCAGGACGGCATTCGACGCACCGCGTTTGAAATGCTGGCATTTCCCGAGGTCTCGTTTGCGGACGTGGTGCGGATCTGGCCGGAACTTTCTGACATATCGCCGGTTGCGCAGGCCACCCTGGAGGTCGAGGCCAAGTATGCCCACTATCTGGCCCGCCAGTCGGCCGATGTTGAGGCCTACAGGCGCGATGAAAACCTAGAGTTGCCGCAGGACCTCGACTATCGCGGGATTCCGGGGCTTTCCAACGAGGCCTGCCAGAAACTCGAGACGTTGCGGCCCGAAACGCTTGGTCAGGCCGGGCGAATTCCGGGTATGACACCGGCGGCGTTGGTGGTGCTCCTCCGGCATGTGCGCCGCGGCCCGAAGAATTCGGTCAGCGCCGCCTGAGCCACAACATATTGTGGTTGGCTGTCCTGCAATTTCCTGTTATAGCGAAGTATGGTCATTACATCGTCATTGTCGGCTGCCGAGTTCGGTCGTACCGCCGATGTTTCACGTGAAACACTGGTACGATTTGAGGCCTACGAAGACCTACTCCAGCAATGGCAGAAGCGGATCAATCTTGTGTCCCGGACGACCCTGCCCGATGTCTGGCGCCGGCATTTTCTGGATTCCCTGCAGCTGCGCAAATGGGTGACACCCGGTGTGACCGGGCTCGACATGGGCAGCGGGGCCGGGTTCCCGGGTCTGGTGCTGGCGATTGCTTGTGACGTGCCCTTTGTGCTGGCGGAATCGGATTCCCGCAAATGCGCCTTTCTTCGCGAGGCGCGGCGGGTCACGGCGGCACCGGCGGAAATCCATGAGGGCCGCGTCGAGGCCCTGACTGATGGGGCCGGTGACCAGGGATTCGGGTTGATTGTGGCCCGTGCTCTGGCTCCCGTATCCCGATTGCTGGAGCTTGCCCGCCCGTTGCTGCGCGGGAATGGGACGTGTGTATTTTTGAAAGGCGGAAAGTTCGCCGATGAACTGGAAATGGCCCGCGAAAGCTGGACCATGGATGTGGAAGAACACCCGAGCGTGGCAGACCCGCGTGGGGTGATCCTGGAAATAAGGAACCCGAACCGTGTCACATGACGACAATTCCGATATCGCCCGCCCGGCCTTCCTGGTCGATGAGCCCCTGATCGATCAGGTGGCGTCTGACTCCGCATCACGCCAGGCCCGGGTGATCGCGATCGCCAACCAGAAGGGCGGGGTTGGCAAGACCACCACGGCCATCAATCTGGCAACAGGTCTGGCGGCCTGCGGTCAGAAGGTTCTGGTGGTCGATCTCGATCCCCAGGGGAATGCCTCTACGGGGCTTGGTGTTTCAGAATATGAAACAGACATCTACGAGGTGCTGATTGCCGGGGCCGACCTCCGCACCGCCATCTGCGGTACGGATATCCCGGGTCTGGATGTGGTTCCGGCTTCGGTCGATCTGGCCGGTGCGGAGATTGAACTGATCGATCTGGACCACCGCGAAGCGCGCCTTGAAAACGCGCTTGCGCCGGTCCTTGGCGAGTATGACTGTGTTCTGACCGATTGCCCGCCGGCGCTGGGTTTGCTGACGATCAACTCGCTGGTGGCGGCGGATTCGGTTCTGGTTCCGTTGCAGTGTGAGTATTTCGCGCTCGAGGGCATGACCCGGCTGATGAAATCAATTGAACGCATCCGGCGCGCCTACAACGAAGATCTCGATATTCAGGGTATCGTGCTCACCATGCATGACGGCCGCAACAATCTTTGCCGGTCGGTCGAGGCGGAGGTGCGGGAATATTTCGGCGACCGGGTTTACCGTACGGTGATCCCCCGTAATGTGCGCCTGTCCGAAGCGCCCTCCTATGGCGTCCCGGCCCTGGTTTACGATCTGGCCTGTGCGGGGTCTCAGGCCTATGCGCGCCTGGCGGCTGAAATGCTCCGCCGTGAAGGTCTCGGTCCGATCGGGGAGGCCGCCGAATGAGCGATACACCTTCCTCCCGCCGGCGTCTGGGCCGCGGTCTTTCGGCGCTTCTGGGTGACGACGAAGAAGACTATCAGGAGCTTGACCGCACCAAATCCCCCCGCGAGTTACCGATCGAGAAACTCCATCCGGGCGCATTCCAGCCGCGCAGCAATTTCGATGATGAGGAACTCAACGCGCTTGTTGAATCCGTGCGTGCTAAGGGAATTCTTCAGCCCATCCTCGTGCGCCGCGATCCGGTCCAGGCCGACCTGTACGAGATCATCGCCGGTGAACGCCGGTGGCGGGCTGCCCAGCGGGCCCAGTTGCACAATGTCCCGGTTATCGTTCGCGATCTGACCGACCAGGAAGCCCTGGAAATCGCGCTGATCGAAAACATCCAGCGCGCCGATCTCTCTGCGATTGAAGAGGCAGAGGCTTATCAACGCCTGATCGACGAGTTCACCCACACCCAGGATGCGCTTGCAAAGGTTGTTGGTAAGAGCCGGAGCCATGTTGCCAACACGCTCCGTCTGCTCAACCTTCCGCGCGAAGTTCAGCAGATGGTGGATAAGGGCGATCTGACGGCAGGCCATGCGCGGGCCCTGGTGGGGCGCGAGGATGCTGTCGCCCTGGCCCGTGAGATTGCCGGCTCAGGCCTGACGGTGCGCGATATCGAGAACCGGGTTGCCGGGGGCGCAACCTCGAAGCGCGGCAAGTCCAGGACGCCGGCCAAGAGTGCCGACACCATTGCGCTCGAACGCGATGTCTCCGATGCGATTGGCCTGAAGGTTTCGATCAAGCTGAAAGGCGGTGAGGATACCGGCCGCGGGACCCTCGCCATCGATTTCAAGAACCTCGATCAGCTCGACGATGTCCTGAGACGCCTGAATCAGGGTAGTCCGGTAAGCTCGTCGGAACCTGATACGGAGCCGGATCCGAAACCGGCGCCGACGTCCAAAAAGGCTACTTTCTATTTTAATTCAAACACTTAACGTCTCTGCGCGCGGCGCATGCTGGCAATCGCGTAGAGCGTGCGCCCGCAGGCCGCCGCCGCGGGCGTTCCAGTGCTTTTGAGGGCCAACTCGGCTTCGGTCAAACGCAGCAGAGCCTGTTCCAGCGCCGCCCCGGACCAGGCGCGGCTCTGGGCCTGAAACCGCCCCGCCACTTTCCAGAACACGGGCGGCCGCAGCCGGCGGGAAGCATTTTCAAAGCTTTCGCCCTGTGCCATCAGTCCGGCTACCCGGTGTAACCGTTGGAAATGCCGTTGTGCGGCACGGACCAGACCGATGGGTTCGCCGCCATCTGCCCAGAATCGTTCAATCGCCAGATCGAGTTCGACCATGTTGCCATCGGCGGCGGCGTTGATGGTTTCATCCAGCGAGGTCGTTCCGGAATCGCCCACGCAGGCGAGAACGTCATCCTCGGAAATCTCAGTGCCCGCGCCGCAGAACAGAATTAGTTTCTCGATCTCCCGCCGGTTGCCCTGACGGTCGTCACCGAGAATTCCAGACAATGTCCGCAATCCGTCCTGTGCAATTTGCAGTCCGGCTTCCTGAATCATCGCGCGCGCCAGCCGTGCCCGGCCTTCCTCGTCGTCCGGATAACAGGGTAGCGCCGCAGCATCGGCGCGCAATTCGCAAAGCTTGCGCAGGCTCGACCGGCCCGAGAGGTTTCCGCCTTCAAGGACGACGGTGGCGTTCGCGTCGGTTTCGGCCGCTGCTTCGAGGGCCGACTTCAGCGGGGCGGTGACTGAATCTCCGGCATCGCGCACCACGACGAGCCGTTTGCCGCCCCCGAATGACATGGCCAGCATCTCGTCAGCCAGTCTTGCGGGTGAGTCCGCGATCATCCCACCGGTGAGTTCGGCCATCCGGAAAGGATCCGACGGATCGTCCACCACCTGGCGGGCGAGTGTCAGCGAGCGTTCCCGTGCAAGTCCCGTATCCGGTCCGTAGATCAGTATGGCCGTGGCCGCCGGGTCGGGGTTGGCGACAAACCCGTCCACACGGCCAGCAGAGATTTTCAACCTGAGCGCCCTGTCGTGGCGGCATCCTGTGCACGGGACAGGTAGATCGAGATGCGATCCACGATACCGTCGCTCAAATCCCTTGTGCCGCGTTCGCGGGCATCCGCCTCGGCGGCGAGGGTGGCGGAATCCGACAACAGAATGTCGTAACTGTTGACCGAGCGGACGGTTCCCTGGGTGAGGACCTCACCGGAACCGATCTCCACCAACTGGAACTGTGCTGTGATGGTGAGATTGGCCCGGGTCGTACTGGCGTCTTTCTTCACAGCAAGTCCGGCCTTGGACTCATTCAGTGTGACCAGCAGGGCATAAATCGGTTCGGGAATCGGCCGTGTCGGTGTGAGCCGGTTGCTCAGTTCGATCCGCAGGAGTTGCCCGGTGCGATCCTCGATCGGCGAGACCTGGATGAACTGCAGAAGCTCATCGGTGCTGAAACCGTCCTGGTTTTCGCCATAGAGCGGCTCGAACCCGCAGGCACTGAGCCAGAGGCAGGCGAGAACGACGAAAGGGCGACCAAGTCTAGACAACAAAATTCACCAGCTTGTCGGGCACAACGATGACCTTACGAATTTCCTGGTCGCCAATCGAGTCCGCAACATTCGGCACCTGCCGCGCAGCCGCCTCGGTTTCATCTTTTCCGGTTCCCGCCGGCAGGTCCACCGTGCCGCGCAACTTGCCGTTCACCTGGATGGCATAGGTGACACTCTCGTCCACCAGCAGGGCCTGATCTGCCACCGGCCAGCTCACATCGCACAAATGAGATGTGTGCCCCAGGCTTTGCCACATCTCTTCGGCCAGATGCGGCATCATCGGAGAGAGAAGCCGGACCAGGGTTTCCAGCGCTTCCCGGCGGCTGGCCGGACCGCAGGCATCCGACTTCAACGCCGTTGCGACCGCATTGGTCATTTCGTACAGGCGCGCCACGGCCCGGTTGTACTGAAAACGCTCCAGATCGGCGGTGACGTCCGCGATCGCCTTGTGGACATCTCGCCGCAGATCGCTCGAGGCTGTGTCGTCTTCAAAGCCTTCATGTCCGGCCGGCACCAGACCGTCCAGATTTTTGGTGACGAGCCGTGCCACGCGATTGAGAAAACGGAAGGCGCCCTGAACGCCGGAATCGGTCCACTCCATGTCCCGGTCGGGCGGGCTGTCGGACAGGATGAACCAGCGCGCCGTATCGGCCCCGTAGTCCCGGATCACGTCGGTGGGGTCGATCGTGTTCTTTTTCGACTTGGACATCTTCTCGATGCGGCCGACGGTGACCGGGGCCTTGTTGTCGATCCGGACCACCGCGCCGTTCTCGTCCTGCATCACGCTTTGCGGTTCCAGCCATTCACCGCCTTCATCGCGATAGGTGGCGTGGTTGACCATGCCCTGAGTGAACAGCCCCGCGAAGGGTTCGGCAAGATCAAGATGGCCGGTGTCCCGCATGGCGCGCATGAAGAAGCGCGAGTAGAGCAGATGCAGGATCGCGTGTTCGATGCCGCCGATATACTGGTCCACGGGCAGCCAGTAATCCACGTCTTTGCGCGCCACCGGAACCTCGGCATCGGGCGAACAGAAGCGGGCGAAATACCAGGACGAATCCATGAAGGTATCGAAGGTATCTGTATCCCGCGTGGCATCCGCGCCGCAGGAGGGACACGGCACGTGTTTCCATGTGGGGTGCCGGTCGAGCGGGCTTCCGGGCGATTCGAAATCGATGTCGTCGGGCAGGACCACGGGCAGATCGTCCTTCCGGACGGGTACCGCGCCGCAGGTCTCGCAATGGATGACCGGGATCGGACAGCCCCAATAGCGCTGGCGTGACACCAGCCAGTCGCGCAGCCGGTAGTTCAGGGCCCCCTCGCCCTGATCCATGTCTTCGAGCCGCGATATGATCTCGCGCTTGGCGGCCTCGACATCGAGACCGTCGAGAAACTCCGAATTGGCCAGGGCGCCGTCACCGGTGAAGGCTTCAGCTCCGACTTCAAAGGATGCCGGGTCCGCGTCTTGCGGCACCACCACCGGCAGGACGGGCAGGTCGTAGGTGCGCGCAAAATCAAGGTCGCGCTGATCGTGTGCCGGACAACCGAATATCGCTCCGGTGCCGTAACCCATCAGCACGAAGTTCGCGATATAGACGGGCAGTTCACGGCCTGCAATGAAGGGATGCTTGACCCGCAGGCCGGTATCGAAGCCGCGTTTGTCCGCTGTCTGAATGGCTTCTTCACTGGTTCCGAGCTGGCGACATTCCTCGATGAAGTCCGCGGCCGCGTCGTTTCCGGTCGCGATCTCTTCGGCCAGCGGATGATCGGCGGCGATGGCGCAGAAGCTCGCTCCGAAAATCGTGTCGGGCCGGGTTGTGTAAACGCGCAGACTGTCGGGCCGGCTCCCAGTGAAGGCGAAATTGATATAGGCGCCTTCGGACCGTCCGATCCAGTTCTCCTGCATCGCCCGCACCTTCTGGGGCCAGCGGTCGAGTTCACCCAGCGCTTCGAGTAGCTCGTCGCTATAGGCCGTGATCCGGCAGAACCACTGGGCCAGGCGTCGTCGCTCGATGGGGGCGCCCGAGCGCCAGCCCTTGCCGTCGATGACCTGTTCATTGGCGAGGACAGTGTGATCCACCGGGTCCCAGTTGACCCAGCCATCCTGGCGATAGACGAGATCCTTCTCCAGGAAGTCGATGAAGATTGCCTGTTCGTGCCGGTAGTAGTCGGGATCGCAGGTGGCGAGTTCACGCGACCAGTCGATCGACAGCCCCATGGCCCGGAGCTGATCACGCATGGTGGCGATGTTCTGGTAGGTCCACTCGGCCGGGTGGACATTCTTTTCCATCGCCGCATTCTCAGCCGGAAGTCCGAAGGCGTCCCAGCCCATCGGGTGCATCACGTTGAAGCCCTGGCTACGCTTGTAGCGCGCCACAACGTCGCCCAGCGTATAGCAGCGCAGATGGCCCATATGGATGCGCCCCGACGGATAGGGAAACATCTCGAGCACGTAGTATTTCGGCTTGGCGGGATCGGCTTCGGCCGTGAAGGTGCCGTCATCATCCCAGACGGACTGCCACTTCAGTTCGGTTTCACGGAAATTGTAACGTTGCGCCATGGGCGGAGTCTCTCTCGACGCTGGCGCTTCGGCCGCGCGGCAGGTCGCTCGGATGTTCTATGTCAGCGAGTTGACGTTTCGGGGCGGCTCAAGGCTGTTCTCAGCCATCCGATTGTGCGATGCGAAGCTCGCGCGCACGCGTCAGGATGGCATTTTCGAGACTGGTCGACGTGTTTTCACCGGTGTTGGCATCAAGCCATTCATTTCCGTCGCCCCGCTTCTGACGGAACACGGCCACGCGCACGCCGTCCGAACGCAACTCGCGCCCCAGGATATAGACGGTCACCTTGAACCGTTCTCCCGGGCTTTCGGGTGGCGCGTACCAGTCGGTGATGATGACGCCGCCAAAGGGGTCGGCCGAGGAGAGCGGCAGGAAGGACAGCGTATCGAGGGAGGCGCGCCACAGGAAACCGTTCACGCCGATCCCGCTGTTGGTGTCCGAGTCGGACTGGCCGCCGAGCAGATTGATGTCGCCGAACAGCTTGCCGCTTTCACTGCGCAGCCGTTCATCCCGGCTCTGCGGGTTTGCGCGCTCGGTTGTTATGCCTTCACACGCGGTCAATCCCAGCAGCGTCACAGCGGCGAGGATAAGCACCAATCGTCTGGAGGTGAAGCAAGCGATCATTGGGATAATCCGGGAGAGCGTTGTTCGGCAGATGTCTGATCCATCCGCGTTTCTATCATCAAATTAGCAGAGTGTTGGGCACAAAAAAACAGGGCGACAGTAAACTGCCGCCCTGCTTCTTCTTCAAGCTGTAAGGAAGCTTAGAAGATGAACATGTTCGTGAGCATGAAGCCACGACCGTCATTGTCGGTCACGGTACCGGTACCGGTGCCGTTCGAGATGTTGTCATGCGAGATGAACTCGAGGTCCGCACGCAGCAACCAACCCGGAGCAACGGTGTAACCAGCGCCGAAACCAATACGGGTCAGCTCGGTGTTCAACGAACCAGCCGGTGACGTGTTGGCGTTGTCCTTCTCGTGGTCCGTGTACCAAGCACTGACGCCCCACGGGCCAGCCTGGTAACCGACGCCCACGCTCCAGGCAGAACCGGCATCGGCACCTGCACGCGCGTTGGCAACCGTGATAGCGGTCTCACCGAAGTCGTTGTAGTGAGCACCCAGCGAGAAGCCAGCAAAGTTAACCCTACCGCCAACGCCCCAGATCGACAGATCTTCGCCTTCGGCACCGGCAGCGGTTTCGTCGTCGCCGAACTGGCCGACGATGGACAGGCCAACGCCGACTTCGTCGAACTTGCCGACGTAGTTGGCACCGAGGCTGACCACGTTCTCGTAGTCACCGTCGTTATCGGTGTCGAGCAGACCGCCCGTACCCGAGACGATGCCCGTATCCGGGGTCAGCGAAGCGCCGAGCTGGAAGCCCGAGAAACGCGGCGTGAAGTAGGTCGCCTTCGTGTCATCGCTGGTGGTGTTGTTGTCCCAGTCAGCACGAGCACCCATGCCTTCACCGCCGAAGCCGTTGAAGAGGGTCAGGTTCGAGCCGAGACCGCCGTTCGGTCCGCCGAGGCCCTTATGGGCGTTCTGCGAGCCGAGACGCATACGGTTCGTGGCATCGTCCTGATCGCCCAGTTCAAGGCGGCCCCAGGAATCGCTGTCCAGGAAGGCGAATGCTTCGTCAGCAGCCGTACCGTCAGCCGCACCGGCGCTCAGTTCGACCATAACACCATAGGTGATGCCGTTGTCGGCGGTGTTCTGCGCTTTGACGTGAATCTCGCTCTCGTTCACGCCGAAACGATAGCCGCGGCCATTGCCCGCAGAAACGTCTTCGTCATACATCGAGACGGAGAACCAAAGGGTACCGCCGAGGGTGACGCTCATGGCGTCCTTGGAGCCAACCGTACCCGCATTCGCCGGGGCTGCAAGAAGTGCAGCGCCAACGAGGGCCGTGCTGGCAAGAAGTGTCTTTTTCATTGTGTCCAACCTCCAAAATCAGGGACTTGCGTCCGCGATATGACCCGTGATGGGCCAGATTTCAGTTCCGTAACGATGGCGCTTTTCGCGAGCGCCAGACTAATGCTATCGAAACCTTGAGCAGATGAAACTCCAATCCTTATGGGGTTGCAACGAAATCTGCACCCGGGCCGCCGCGATTTTGTGCAGACTGTGGCAAATTCACAACAGTCCATAAGTGGCTGGAAACACAACGCATATTCATAAAGTGCGCGCATGATGCCACGCTTGCCGGAACAATCTGCGGACAGGAACAGGGATATGGCCAAGAAATCCCGGAAAACCGGGGGTTACAAGCCCACATCCCCGGAAACTCTGCAGGCTTAGTGCGGCGCCAGAACCCGCATACCCACAAGGTCCTGGATGAGTTTGCTGCGCGCTTCGGGCGACATCGCCGGGAAGGACGTGGCCAGCTCCCGGCCCGAGAAAACCTGTTTTTCGACCACCCACTGGACCTGATCGACGATGTTCTCGGGGATGGGAACCTTGCCCTTGGCGCTTTGCAGCAGCGCGCGGCCGGCTTCGCGGGTCACCGTCAGGCTGGAGGCCGTGATCTTGTAACGGTCGTCGGGATCGTCTTCATAGGCATTGTCGGGAAGCTTGAACCCGCCGCGCTGGTATTCGAAGGATTCCCGGAAGGTCCCGATGGCGTTCCAGACCTCGTCGCTGCGTCCGATCTCGCCGATACGGCTGAGCATCGCGTCGATCCAGGCCCGTGCGTCGTTCTCGACTGTCGGAATGTTCCGGCGAAACAGCGGTTCGGCCATAGCGCGCTCGAAAAGCAACGACATGACGTCGAACCCGATGATGTGTGTGATGCCGAAGGACAGGTGGATGCACCCGTCGCTGGAAGCCAGCGCATCGTGGTACTGCCCGCGGGGTATATAAAGAACGTCGCCCGGACGCAGGGTGACCTCCTCTGCCACCTCGCCCCGGTGGGCGGCGTGAAAGTCGTCGTCGAGGGACTTGAATGTCTCGTTCGCGATCGGGTTTTCCAGCCGGCCCTCATAGATGCGCCAGACCTTTTCGCCGGCCACGTGCAGGGCAAAAACCTCGTGGGTGTCGAAATGGGTCGGGAAGGCCTGATGGTCGTTCCACGAGCAGTAAAGGTTGCTCTGGACCTTGCCCCCCAGACGCGTTTCCACGGCGTTGGCCGCCGAGATCAGGCCGGGGGTCAGGGTGTCGATATCGTTGGCCACGATCGACGCGCCGCGCCGCAGCCAGCTTTTGACCTTGTCGGCATCCGGCTGCATGCTTTGCTGGCCGTTCCGGTCGATGGCCGGGCGGCAATATTGGTCGGTGGGCACGTTTTTCGTGTCCATCACCAGCTTCAGGCTGTGGGGGCTCCAGATCGCGGTCATGTTGAGGATCGCGGTCAGCGTGTCCCATGTCATCACATCATCGAGCTTGTCGGGAGCGGCTGCCTGGATGTGCAGCGGCTTCTTGTCATGGAACTCGGCGAAGAACGTGTCCTCGTCCATGGGCGCGATCAGGTCGGCAAATGATTCGATTCGTTTCGTCATGGGCCGTTTATAATACCTTTGCCGCGTCGCGAACATCGCGATGACATCCCCGGCCATCAAACACGAAACAGGTGACACATTTTGTCCGTTGAGCAGGAAATTTCGGAAAACATCGATGCGGTCAGGAACCGGATCTCGGCGGCCGCCGAACGTGCGGAGCGCCCGGCGGACTCGGTCACGCTGGTCGCGATCAGCAAGTTTCAGCCCGATGCGCGGATCTCCGCGGCCCTGGCGGCGGGCCATCGTGTCTTCGGGGAAAACCGCGTCCAGGAAGCCCAGGAGCACTGGACCGAACGGCGCGCGGAGATCGCCGACCTTGAACTGCATCTGGTCGGACCGCTGCAGACCAACAAGACGCGCGATGCGGTGGCGCTGTTCGATGTGATTCAGACGGTGGACCGGCCGAAGCTGGCCGAGCATCTGGCGCGGGCCTTCGATGCGCTGGGGCTGGTGCGGCGCTGTTTCGTGCAGGTCAACACCGGCGAGGAGCCCCAGAAGGCTGGCGTTTTGCCGGCGGAAGCAGACGATTTTATCGCCGCCTGCCGTGCGCTGGATCTGCCGGTTGAGGGGCTGATGTGTATTCCCCCCGTCGATGAGCCGGTGGCGCCCCATTTCGCGCTGTTGCGCAAGATCGCCCGGTGCAACGACGTGGCGGATCTCAGCATGGGCATGTCGGCGGATTACGAGGCCGCTGTTGAACTGGGCGCGACCCATGTGCGCGTCGGCCGGGGCGTGTTCGGGGCCCGTGAATCCTAGTCGCTGAGCGGCGCGGCGCTGATCTCCAGGCAGCTTTCACCGGTCAGCCGCGGCAGGAGCCTCAGCAGAACGTCCCGTGTGAGCGCCACACAGCCTTCCGTCGGGCCGAAGCCGTCCGCGGCGATGTGCAGAAAAACCGCGCTGCCGTGTCCGGGAACCGGCGGGGCATCGTTATGGCCGGGGATCACGATCAGGTCATAGACGCCGTCGTCACGATAAAGCGTTTCTGCCGAGGCCGGGTAGGGCAGTTTGACGTGGCGATTGTAATTTGGGTCTTCCGGTGCGTCGCACCAGCCGTCATCGGGTTGTATCCTGGTGAGCGGCAGCCCGGTTTCCGGGGCCCTCAGGCGATCCGCCCGGTACCAGACCCGGCGCAGCGGAAACCGCCCCGCCGGTGTCGCGCCATCGCCTTCCCGTTTGTTCGTGCGGATTCCCGCCGGTCCCAGGCTGCATTCAAAGGATTGTTCGCCGGCTATCAGCAAGCCGTGATGATCACGCCGGGGATACACAAACAGGTCCATGGGAGACTTCTAGACCGATCTGCCGGTTCCTGCATCCACCTTTCCGGGCTGCGGCGTTTCAAAAAAAGCCGGTGCCGGTGCGAAACGGAATCGGTGGGGAAGGTGTTGCGCGCTACCGGATTTGGTCTGGGTTGTCGGCGGTGGCATCCCGATCACTGCTGCTTCGCGCCCGGGCCAGCGCATCATACTTGTCCAGCGCCTCCAGCATGGCGGTTGCGACCCAGGGCTGCGGGCTGGCGGCAGGCACTACCTGGCCATTTTCGCGCGCAGACAGCTCCGCGGCGGCTGTGGTTCGGGCCTCGTTCAGCCAGGGTGTTTCCGTGGCCAGCAGAAATGAAAATCCATTTCCGAAACTACTTGCGATCCAGTCCACGGCTACAAGTTCAGCATTATCTGACCGACTGGCATTCAATACGAAGATGCAAGTATGCAGAACAAAAACAGGATTTAGATTTAATCAAAAAGTTGAGAAAATCTAGTATTTACGATCTCGTGGGTGGGTGTGAAATTACAATTTTCCAACTAAGTTGAATCAAGAACAAAATATTTGAAATCAACAATATGGTGCATTTTTCAGAGGTTTCGGCAGATGGGCAGAAGAGTGGCATTTATGGTGAATTATTAACGGGAGATAAAATATTTAAAAAATTATAGCTGGATTATATTAGAGAGAGCCGAAAGGAATGGGGAAAAGGTTTAAATTTTATTCGCGTTTGAAATCAGTCCTCTGGATGTTTACCCAAGATTTTCAGGGACATGTTGTCTGGGATTTTGGGGGCTAAGTCGGATAAACAAATCGCTATCGAAATAGCCAAGAGAAAAGAGACAAGACGCTGAGCGTCATCAGAACGCAGAGCGTCCAGAGGCTGAAAAGAAGGAAAGTGCAGAAAAAGAACGCGAATTAGCAAAGCAAGCAGCGGAGAAGGCGCGCCTTCAAGCAGAACTGCGGGCATTGAAAGAATCGCAGCGTGACAGGCTTGGAGAAGCTTTCTCTGCGCTTGGTCAGTCGGAACGCGAGGCAATACAGCAGCGCTTGTTTGAGCGCGGGCTGCTACCAGGCCTGATGGTTTGGAACGCGAGCAGCAGACAATAAGATCGATCTCAAAAACAGATGAGGGCGCAAAAGCGTTTCATTGCAGCCGTCGACGACGGGGTGGTGATTGTCGCAGCCAAATAGCGTGCGCGCCGCTTGACCTATCCAAGCAACCAAATGCCAAGCTCTATCTCGATGATGTACGGGAGTTTGTTGCGCTAAACTCAAAAGAATTAGATCCATTGTTCTTACTATCTCCTGCACTCCAAGAAATCCAGAATCGGACATTTAACAAGGCAGGGTCGAACTTCCTGAAGCTTTCGTATACGCGCAGTTCGGCACCCTTCCGGGAATACCATGAAGCGCAAAGCGTAAAGCGGTTTGAGGCAGAGGAAGGCAAACGCACGGCCATTGCCGAAGCAATCATCGGGCATATGGAAAATCTGAAGTCGCGCGTTGCAGCCAACCCCTTAGCACCAGATACCTTTCAAATATCGCAAGTCATCCAGAAGTTCCAGAATGTCCCCAAGGACGCGGACGCGGCGTCTCTCGAGGAGATACGTGTAAGCCTTGAGAATGATCTCAAAACGCTAGGCATTTCTGTTGCATCAGCAGCGGTACCGTCATCGAGCAGCGATAATTCGGCATCGTTCAAAGCATCGGCTATTGATCTGAAAGTTTTATCAGACATCGATGCGAAGGATATCGTCGTACTGACGAATCTGAATCGAGACGCCCCTCATGCGTTCCGTGACCTGAAGGGCGAGATCGTTTTTGAGGGTAAGACTGTGAACGCCTGTGCCCCTAGTCTGGCGACCCTAGAGCCACAATATGAAGCGTTCTACGAGGCAGCTATCAGCAAAACGCTCGCAGATCATCAGTTCGACACAGACACAGACTGCCGGGATGGATTGAAGGGGTTCGATGTTCTGATCGTGTCGGGCACTGATCTAGCCAAGTCACAGGGCATCCCGCCCACCGACATATTGGTAGATGGCTTGAAAAAGAAAAATCTCACACGCCTTGTGACCATTAAGTATAGCGACTTCACGCGCGAGCTTGCCAAGCGCGGTATCCTATCCGACCAGTATGAAAGCGATATAAGGGAGGGAGCGCGTGTTGGCTTTGGCGCTCTAGCATTCAGTTCCGACAAAGCCGTTGGCTGTACGGTCATTGACGATGGCATTGAAGGACATGACACCTCGATTGAGGCAGCGGTTTCGGCACTGCAGTTCCTGAATGGCGCGGTGGTAAAGGAAACTACCAACGTGTCTGCGACAGTGGCATTCCGTCAGGCTCAGAAAGGTCAATGCGCTTTTATCTACGCCTCTTCAGCGTCGTTAAAGACCATCCTTGATGCATCAAAAGTAGCTGGTATAGCCCCAACGGTTCTTCCGGTGTGGACAACAGCATCGGCGATTACCAAACGCTCTCAAGAGCTAGCCAGCCAGCAGGCAAACAAGAGTCTGTCTGAAGCGGAGCGCCGTGCGGAACTAGAGAAGCTTCAGGCAGAAGCGGTAGCTAAAAAGCAAGCTGAAGAGGCACAGTTTGAGGAACGTCAGCGGCGTTATCGTGCTCAGCATGGTGCGAAGGTTGCGTCGCTTGTGTCGTCGATCGATGGTCAGTTGCAGGAGGTGCGCGATGAGATCGATGGCGCCTTGAGTGCACGCAAAAATGTTAACTCAACGTTATCTTCCGCCAGCTTCTGGGGCGAGTATCCCCGCTGGTATGCAGATAAGCGGATGAAAGGCTGACTTTGATAGCTCGGTTCCAGAACCAAAAGACTATGGCGTCGCGAAGTGGCGTGGGCGCGAGGTTGAGGCGGTAACCGCTGAGATTCGCGTGCTGATGAAGAACCGCAAACTCGGAGAGTACAGCGACGATTGTTGGAACATCGGATATATTATCGATACCGAGTTTTCAATGAACCGAGAACCGTTTGTGGCTGCGTGTAAGGATGTTAATGCGCTGAAAGCTTGGCAGGCTAACAATGGTTTTGAGACGCGTTGGGACCTTGGAGTGAGATAGTTCTACCGGAAAAGTCCGGTTGGCTAGCCGCCCTCAGGGTCGCTAACCTGACCCCTTGCCCTGCATTGCCAACCATGCGGTCGGTGGGACGAAATCATGCCTGCTGACTGGCTGAAGGATGGCAGGCCCGACGTTGATTACATCCGTCAGCGGTTCACCTGCTCTGTCGGCGGCGGCGTTGCCGAGAAGCAGGTGCGGGCACCAAAGTTGGGGGTGTCCAACGAGAGTGGGTATCGGGGGACGTGACTTTCCCTGCTGGGGAAACTGCCCTGCATGACCGACAATAGCCCTGCACCCATCAGGGAGATTGTCGATGCCACTCAACGAAAAGCCTTACGTTGGTATTCTCCATTGCGTGTACTTGCCCGTGGTCCATTAATTCATAATTTAACTGTGCCAGCCGCCGTCGGCCATCAGGACAGCACCCGTAGTGAAGCTGCTTTGATCTGACGCAAGGAACAGAACGGCACGGGATATTTCCTCTGCCGTACCGTGGCGGCCCAGCGGAATCATGTTGTTGAGCATCTCGGTGGCGTTGACGCCCATGGCTGCGCTGACCCGATCTTCGATAGTTTGCTGAAACTCGTTCTCGAGCGGTCCGGGCGCGATGATGTTGGCGCGGATGTTCCGGCCCGCCAATTCGCGCGCCACGCAGCGAACCATGCCGATCAGCGCGTGTTTTGAAGTGATATAGCCGACCGTACCGGGGCGTGTGCGGACCCCCATGATGCTCGATGTCACTACGATTGAGCCACCATCCCGTATATGCGGGATCGCGTGCTTCAAAGTGAGGAAGGTACCCCGCACATTAACGTCCAGCACATCGTCAAAAATGTCTTCCGGAAAATCTGCAACAGATGCGTTAGTGCCGCTTATACCCGCATTGGCGAAGACCACGTCGATCTTTCCCCGGCTCTCCGCCGCCTGTTTCACGAAAGCCTGTACTTCCGATGTTTTGAAATATCTGCGGCTACGACGAGGGTGTTATTTGCTCCGATACTGTCGGCAGCTTTCTCTAAAGCGGCTATATCGCGATCAACAAGCATGATTGTCGCGCCCGCTTCGGCGAGCGCTTTTGCGCTCGCGCGACCTACGCGGCCAGCGCCCCCGGTGATGACGCAGTGTTTGCCATCCATGATTCCCATAATAACATTCCTATTTTTCGGCTGAATCAGTTGTCAATCTGAGATTGTAGCGGAAGATACCGTATTTATTCGGTGAAATGCGGCACTCGAATGCAAGATAGCTTTTAAGACTGCTCGAATAAGTTACTCAGAACGCTGGATCGCATTTTCCATCTTCATCAATATCGGCCGCCCTATGTCTTCTGACGTTGACACCCTTGCGATAAAGCTTCTTGTTTTCGCGCGCTTCATCCCGCGCTTCCTCAAGCGTGTACACGTCCACGCTGCCGATCGTCTGCCGACCTTCCCGCCGCGAGTTCCACCAGTATGCCTTGCGGCCTGACGGATACACGCGGACACCGAATCCCGGCAGCAGCGCATCTGTCACGATTAAGTCGCCGCCACTGGGGTTTGGCTTCAAGTCGCGGATGATTTTGGGTGTCAACGCCAGCCTCATGTGTCCTCCTACGTATTACCCACGTACTACGTTTGAGTGACTTAGATTGTCTTGGCGTTGATGTGATTCAATAAAAAAAGCCGGAAAACCGGCTTATATTTACTTCCAATGTCGTGCGTTGACGCAAGAGCCATTAACGAATTATTAATGTCTCGCGCCAGGGATGGTATGACTCTCGGTCCGGCCCATACAATGGTCTCGGGTGGAGCGGTTTCAGCCGCCGCAACCAGGACACTACCGGCTTCTCCCGGGGTATCTCCCGGGGTTTGCGCGACCAGCTCCGGATCTGCGGTCATTTTCTCGGCCGGTGAAGTTTCGTCGCCGGAGAACATGGCCACGGCATGACCGAGCAAATCGTCGCCGGAGGCCTGTTCCAGCAGCACATTGGCCGATGCGGACGCAAAACCGAGAGGGCCGCCGAACACGGCGCCCCCTACCATGCGCGCCGCGGGCTCTATCTCATCGCCGGTCAGCTCGCGATAGAGGTTCGAGACCAGGGGGATGAGCTGCAGCGGGTTGATGATGTCGAGCAGGGTCGAGAAAAACGTCCCGGCTTCCGCCTCGGTGGTGTACGGGGTGTCGGACGCTGAATCCGGATAGGGATTGAACGGTTCCGAAAGCGCAGACTGAACGGACGAAATGGACATGGCGCCGGGAAATTTACAAGCCGGATGCCAGTATTCCGAAGTCAGACCAAATAATACATTGTTTTAAAACAAAGTGTTAAAAGTACGACAATTGCACTACCGGTAGGACCTTGCGCCAGAGGCGGCAATTCGTGCCCGGTGCCCGGGACACGCGTGCCTAGTACATATGACCGGCCCGTTCCTTCTTGGTCGCCAGGTAGAATTCATTGTGCACGTTCGACGGGAAGGAATGCGGGACCCGTTCTTCAACGGCAATGCCCCAGTCCCCGAGTGCCGAAACCTTGTCCGGGTTGTTGGTCATCAGGCGCACCCTGGAGATTCCAAGCTGGCGCAGCATTTCCGCGGCAGGCCGGTACAGGCGTTCATCAGCATCGAAACCGAGTTGCTGGTTGGCATCGATGGTGTCGAAGCCCTTGTCCTGCAGATTGTAGGCGCGCAGCTTGTTGACCAGGCCGATGCCGCGGCCTTCCTGGGCCAGATAGAGGACAATTCCCCCACCCTGTCTGTCGATCTCGGATATGGCGCCGCGCAACTGGTCGCCGCAGTCGCAGCGCAGGCTGCCCAGCAAATCTCCGGTAAAGCACTCGGAATGAAGCCTGACCAGCACCGGTTCGCCCGTATCCGGACGGCCGATCACCAGCGCCAGATGTTCGCGCCCGCCATCGCTGGGCCGGAACGCGACGATCTCAACCTCTTCGCTGACATCCAGCGGCACGCGGGCCTCGCCCACACGTTCAAGGGTGCGGGCCTCGATTTCCTGGTAATTGCGCACATGGTCGAGTTCGACGGTCAGCAGGGCCTGGTTTTCCGCCCAGGCCGAGAGATATTCCAGGCGTTCGTCGGGAACGGCCGCCACCACGGCTGCGGGCAGCAGGCAGGCCAGCTTGAGAAGCTCGATGGCCCCGATTTCCGCCGCCCCGGTCAGGGTGCCCGGATTGATCTCGGAAATTGAGACCGGGGCCGGGGTCTCGCGCGATTGCGGGCTTGCCGGATCGGCCATCATCCGCACGTTTTCGGCGTTGATGCCGCCGGACAGGGAAATCCGCACCGCACCGCTGGTCTGCTTGGTCAGCCCGAGAATTTCGGCCCGTTGGCCCGTGAGCAAGAGGCTGGCGGTCGATTTGGACAGGCTGGAAAGCCGCGCCAGATCGGCCGCGGTCGTCCCTTCGGCCGCCTGAACGAGAAGCGCATGGTCGTCGGCGCGCAGCACGATAAGCGCGCCGCGCCGGAGGTCGCTGATGGCCCGCTCGACGGGCTGCAGGGTATTGGGAAGCTGACTCATGGTCACCGGGATTGCGAGCTGGGGATAAGCGGAGAATATGCGCCAAGTGTCGGGATGCGGCAATGGGGCGGCCCGCTCTCCCGATCGTGATCGATTGTGAGCGGGCCTGCAGGCGGGCATCCCTCTTGTTTTGGCGTGCGCCGTCGCCACCTGAAAGATGAACAGTAGGGACCCCCATGGCCAAGCCAATCCGGAACGACGTCATGCTTGCGGAAAACGCAAACGCGGCGTGGTATCATTCTGATCCGAAACCTGCCGCCGGGAACGACCGCGATCATCTTGTGGTCCGGCGCGGCGTTCAGGTCAGCGCGTAGCGGGGACCGAGATATGACAGGATAAGCGGCGATGAGTGTTTTGGAATCCAAGGCGGCGAACAGGAAGAAGATCCTGCTGATCGATGATGACGACGCGTTGCGGGATTCGCTCTCGGAACAGCTTCGGCTGCACGAGAAATTCCTGACGACGGAATCCACCACGGCGGCGGATGCGCTCGAAGTCACCAGGGATGAGTATTTCGATGCCATCCTGCTCGATGTCGGCCTGCCCGATATGGATGGCCGCGAGGTCTGCCGTCTGATGCGCCGCAACGGCGTCAAATCCCCGATCATTATGCTGACCGGCCACGACACCGATGCCGATCAGATCCTGGGTCTCGATGCCGGTGCGAATGACTACATCGCCAAGCCGTTTCGCCTGAATGTGCTGCTGGCACGTTTGTGCGCCCAGCTGCGCCAGTACGAGCAGAGCGAAGACGCCGTCTTCACCATCGGGCCGTATTCGTTTCAGCCGGCCCAGAAAATTCTCGTTGATGGTGAGGACCGCAAGGTGCGCCTGACCGAGAAGGAAACCGCGATCCTGAAATATCTCCATCGCGCTGGGGACAAGGTGGTCAGCCGCGACACGCTGCTCGGCGAGGTCTGGGGCTACAATGCGGGCGTGACGACCCACACGCTCGAAACCCATGTCTATCGCCTGCGGCAGAAGATCGAGGCCGACCCCTCCAACGCCTGCATCCTTGTGACGGAGCCCGGCGGTTACAAACTGGTTCCCTGATTGTCTAGAGCATGATCTTGTGAGGTGGAATCGGTTCCGCCACAGATTCGTCCACCGCGTTTTGTCGTTCCCGCGAAGGCGGGAACTCATAAACACGGGCGGCTGCCTTGGTGAAGCAAGGTGTCTATGGATGGCCGCCTTCGCGGGCATGACGATAGTTGGGATCAAGGCTGTCATTGCGAAGCGCATCGCGACGAAGCAATCCAGAGCGGTCTCACATACAGCAGAGCAGCTGGATTGCGTCGCTTCGCTCGCAATGACGTGTTGGGTTCGGCATCGCTGCCGCCTCACAAAGGCTCGTCGTTTCCGCCTGAAACGATCCCGCTCTAGCCCGCGGCGCGTAGTTTCCGCAGCTGTACACCAAAGAGCAGGGTGCCGGCGATCGTGGCCAGCGCAATCACCGCGAAGGCATAGGCGACCACGATCCAGTTTCCGGTCGCCTCGAACACCGCGGCCGCAATCAGCGGACCCATCAGGATTCCCAGATAGCGCCCGGTCAGAACCACGGCGAAGGCATCCGTTCCGGCGCGGTGTCCGCCCAGCAGTGTCGAGGGCAGGGCCCAGAGGGATGTGGGGGTCAGCCCGGCTGCGATCCCCCAGACAATCAGGCTGCCCAGACCGATCACCGGGTTGTCGGCAAAGGGAATCATGGCCCAGCCAAGGGTCTGCAGACTGAGCGCGACGGTCAGCAGCTTGATGACACTGAGGCCGGTTTTCAGGATCACGCCGCCGAGCAGCGCAAAGATCAGCAGCACGATGACCGGAATCTGGTTCGTCAGCACCGCGCCGTCCGCGGTGAACCCGCGCACATCCACCAGATAGACCGGCAGCCAGGTGAAATAACCCATGAACTGGGCCTGCCAGAGAAAGAACAGGACGGCGGCCAGCCACAATGCCCGGTTTTCCGGGCGGGTCATGGGGGCTGGTGCCGCCTCACGTTTTGCAGGCGCGGCCGGATCGGGTTCGGCAGCCGCGCTCTCGCGCGGGACATGCGCCATCCCGGCGACCCGTCCGCGGGCGAGAATGTAGCCGGTCCAGATCGCAACCAGCACGACGGCCAGCGCACCGAACCACCAGGCGGCCTGCCAGGTGCCTTCGGCCACGGCAGGCTGGGCGACGATATTGGCGGTCAGCTGGCCGACGGGAATCCAGGTTGCCTGCGCGGCGATGATGATCGGCAGGTGTTTTGTGCCCGCGCTCATATTGGCAAAGGCCGGCATGCAGACGGCCAGCACGGCGGCCCCGAACCCTTCGATGGTGCGCGAGATCAACATGACCGTCCCGCTCTCCGGCCAGATCAGGCCGATGGCCGTACCCGTCAGCATCAGGGCGAAGGCACCGAACAGATAGCGTTTGGCACCGTCCCTCCGGATGCCGCGCCCGACCCGCACGCTGACCAGCATGCCCGCGACGGCAAAGATCGACATGAACCCGCCGGCCACGATTGTCTGGCTAATCACCATGTTCGACAACCATGAGAACGAGGATCCGAAGATCGACGTGAGTCCAAAGGTCACGTGTATCTCGTGGTCGTACAAGTCGAACATCACCGGCAGGACCGGCGGCACCTTGAACTGGAAATAGGCGGCCACGAACCCGAGGACGATTCCATAGGACACGCCGGTCCAGTTTGTGTCGGTGGTCTGTGTGGCGGGATTGGACATGAGAGGCTTCCGATCTGGGCGTGCGCGGATCATGTCGTGCCGGGATGCACCGCACAAGTCCCCGGAAATGACGATAATCTTTGATATCCGGCTATATCGGACCGGCACTTTCGGTTTGCAGCACGTTCATGCAAACTCCGCTCCGATGGTCCTGAAACCGATACAGCAGGCGCCAAAGAGCGCCGTTTCCTGCGCAATCGCATTCTGCGTGTGTGTGCTCCAGGGTGTGATCCGATGAGCGGCGCCGACGGCGTGTCCGTGCGCTTCTGGGGCGTGCGCGGTTCCATTGCCTGCCCGGGACCCGAGACCACGACCTATGGCGGCAACACCTCCTGCGTCGAGGTGCTGTGCGGTGAGCATCGGGTGATCCTGGATGCCGGTACCGGCCTGCGCCCGCTGGGCAATTCCTTCGAGAAGGGCACGCCGGTCGATGCCGATTTGCTGCTCAGCCACACCCATCTCGACCACATCGTGGGGCTTCCGTTCTATGCACCGGCCTATACGCCGGGCAGCAGCATGCGTCTCTGGGCAGGGCATCTCGCGCCCGAACGCCCGCTCGAGGATGTGCTCTGCACCATGATGACCGACCCGCTGTTTCCGATCCCCATGGGGGTGATGGCGGCCGACAAGACCTTCATTAATTTCCGCGCCGGGGAAAGTTTCACCCTGTCCTGCGGTGCGGAGGTGCGGACCTGTCCGCTCAATCATCCCAATGGCGCGACCGGTTACCGGATCGAATATGGCGGCGGGGCGATCTGCTATGTCACCGACACCGAGCACGTCGAGGGCACCCATGATGAAAACATTCTCGGCTTGATCGAGGGTGCAGATGTGTTCATCTACGATGCCACCTACACCGCCGAAGAGTACCCCACCTATCGCGGCTGGGGTCATTCGACATGGCAGGAAGGCGCGGCGCTGGCCGAGATGGCGGGCGTGAAGACCTTTGTCCCCTTCCATCACGACCCCTCCCATGACGACGACTTCATGGCGCAGGTGGAGCGTGAGGCCCGCGACGGTTTTGAAAACACGGTCGTCGCGCGTGAAGGCCTGACGCTGACGGTTTAGCCGGCGCAACCGGGGCACCGATTCTCCTGCAAACCGGTGATCGCGCATTGACGCTCGATCACGCTGCTTTGATAGGTGCGTGTTCTGCGCCATGCCCATATGGTGCTCTGGAAGACATGCGCGCGCCGGTGCGGCGGTCATGAAAGGACGGTCCGGGGGATGTTGTCACGATTTGTTTCGACGGTCAGGGGTGTCGGGTTGCCCGACTAGCCGCATCAGTTCGCGCACGGTGTCGGCGCGCGTCTGGGCCGTGCCGATCTCGTGGATCACCAGCGGTTCGGAAATGATGTCATAGACGGTCATGCGCGGGTTCAGGGAGCCGAAGGGGTCCTGGAACATGAACTGGATGCGGCGCCGGAAATCCTTCAGCTCGCGTCTCTTGAGGCCCAGCACATCGACCGGCTGTCCCTTGTCGAAATAGTTGATTTCGCCGGCGCCGCCCTGCGAGAGGCCCTGAAAATTCATCGAAATGCCGAAATCGGACGTGAAACTGACGAAAACGAGGTGACCCCCGAGGCCTGATCCGGCTACTGTACATACAGCAAGTCTATCCGGGTTGAGGGGCCCGGATATGCAGGGAGAGTTGTACAGATCCATGGCCTTGGCGCTGACCAAAGGCGCGCAGAAGCCGGAAATGGCTTGGGAAGCCCTCACGCGCGAGCTCGACCTCTGGCAGGAGGCCGGGCGCACTGCCACATTCTGGTGGCGCGACGACGACGCGGCCGACCACACCGACGCGCTCGACACCTTGCTGAACCTGCGGGACACACTTGATGTGCCGCTGGCGCTGGCCGTGATCCCGGCCCGGGCCACCGCCGCCCTTCACACGCGCCTGGGAGATACCAATGACTGCTGCGTCCTGCAGCACGGATATTCCCACAAGAATTTTGCCGACCCGCAGGCCCGCAAGATCGAGCTGGATGACAGCCGTCCGGCTGCCTATGTGATCGGCGACCTGGCAACCGGCGCCCAGGCGCTGGAATCCTTCCCCGGCCACCTGCCCGTTCTGGTACCCCCCTGGAACCGGATCGCCGCGCATCTGATCCCGTTCCTGCCCGAACTGGGCTTTCGCGGCCTGAGCACCATCGGTGCGCGGACGCGGCCCGATCCGATTGCCGGGCTGCGCGCCAACAATGTGCATGTCGATCTGGTGGACTGGCGCGGCAAGCGCACGGGAAGCGCCGGCGGATTTCTCGGGGTCGAAACCATTTTGTGTAACACCGTCGCCCATCTGTCTGCCCGTCGCACCGGCGCGGCCGATCGGGAAGAGGCCACCGGCCTGATGACGCACCACGCTGTGCTCGACGGAGAATCCACCGACTTCCTGAGTGAGTTTGTCGCACGGACACGTGCCCATGGCGCGGTACGGTGGCTGGCTGCAGAAGAGATGTTTCCCGCCCCATGAGTGTACTCCGCTACCATCGCCGCGATCTGAACGCGGATCTGCTCCGCGCCGGGCTGGGCGTGGCGGCCTGCGTGGCGCCGTTCTCGAGGCGGGACTGGAGTTTGAGGTGGGGGTCGGCGGCTCGCGTCTTTCGACGGGTCAGCGGCAGAAGCTGGGAATCGCCCGGGCCCTGCTCAAACGCGCGGACCTGATGATCCTCAGCGAATCCACCTCGGCCCTCGATCCGTTGGCCCAGGACCGGCTGGCGGAGAAAGTCCTCGAGGCGCGTGAGCGCCGGGGCATTGTGTGGATCGTGAACCGGGCCGGGATGGCCTCGAGGTTCGACCGGGTGATTGTTCTCGATGACGGCCGCGTGGCCGAGGACGGGGCCTTCGGCGAACTCGACAAGGATGGGACGGCATTGCGCGGTTTGCTGGAAAGCGCCTGATGCCGGAATGTGACAGGGGGCCGGTCAGCGGCCATCGGGAGACAAAGACGTGAGCCTGAACGAAGAAGTCGAACTGCTGCGGAACATTCCGCTCTTTGCCAAGCTCGAGCCATCGAAGCTGAAGCTTCTGGCCTTCACGGCCGAGCGGATCACCTATGAGGCCGATCAGGTGCTGTTTCGGCAGGGCGATGTCGGCGATGCGGCCTATATCATCGTCGATGGATAGGCGAAGATTCTGGTCGATACTGACCAGGGCGAGATCGAGGTGGCGACCCTGGCCCGAAATGATTTCGTCGGCGAGATCGCGATCCTCTGCGACGTGCCACGCACCGCAACCGTCCAGGCCACAGCCCAGACGGTGACCCTGCGGATCACCAAGGACCTGTTCTTCCGTCTGGTGGCCGAGTTCCCGGAGATGTCGGTGGAGATCATGCGCGAACTGGCCTCGCGACTGGAGCACACCACCCAGCAGTTGCGCGAAGCCCTGGCCCAGAACGCCTGACCGGCGCCGTTCCCCCGTCATGAGCCGTCTCGACAGCTTTATTCGCCGCATGCAGGCCCAGCGCGACTGCCTGAACACGGCCGCCCGGATGATTTCGGATGTCCCCGGCGTGGTGTTCGATCTGGGGCTGGGAAACGGCCGCACCTTTGACCATCTGCGTGAAATATTGCCGTCGCGCGAGATTTTCGTGTTCGACCGGGCCGTGAATGCCAATCCGAAATCGACCCCCGATTCCGATCACATGATCCTCGGGGATGCGACGGAGAGCCTGGCCCGGGTTGCCGACCGTTTCGCCGGCGGCGTCGCGCTGGTCCATTCCGATCTGGGCACGGGCACCGCCGAGGACGCACCGCTCACCGCCGCGCTCATCCCGCTGTTGCGGCCGCTGCTGGTGCCGGGCGCGGTGCTGGTGGCAAACAATCCGTTCCCCGACACGGGATGGGAACCCCTGCCCCTGCCCGAGGGTGTGCCCGCCGAGCGCTATTTTATGTACCGGGTGCCCGCCTAGGCCCCGTCACACGAAGCCCTCACCCTGAAGCCTGACGAAGGGTGAAGGCGCACCCTCATACTTCGACGAGCTCAGCATGAGGGTTTTCGGAAAAGCCCTTGTATGACGGTGTGTGAGACTAGAGGTCGATATCGACGATCACGGGGACGTGGTCGGAGGCCTTGGTCCAGTCGCGGGCGTCCTTGATGATCTCAAAGCCGCGCAGCTTGTTCCTGAGGGGTGGCGTCACCCAGACATGATCGAGACGGCGGCCCCGGTCCCCGGCCCGCCAGTCCTTCGAGCGGTAGCTCCACCAGCTGTAGAGCTTTTCCGGTTCGGGCGCGAAGTGACGCACGGCGTCGATCCAGTCATGGGCTGCCATCATCCGGTCGAGCCGCTCGACTTCGACGGGCGTGTGGCTGACCACCTTGAGCAACTGCTTGTGGGACCAGACATCGGATTCCAGCGGGGCGATGTTCAGGTCGCCGACCATGATCCGTTTGGCCCGGGGCGTGGCCGTCTCCTGCCACCAGTTCGTCACCTCGTCGAGGAAGGAGAGCTTGTGGGCGAACTTCTCGTTCTTGTCCGGGTCGGGTTCATCGCCCCCGGCGGGGACGTAGAAATTGTGGATTTCCACACCGCCTTTGATCCTGACCGAGATGTGCCGCGTGTCCTCGCGCCCGCACCAGTCGTTCCCGCCGGTGGCCGTGAAGGGCACCTTCGCGAGGATGGCAACGCCGTTATAGCCCTTCATCCCGCGCACATGGCGGTGGGGATAGAGATCGCTCAGGGCGTTATGGGGGAACAGCTCATCGACCACCTTGGTTTCTTGCAGGCAGACGATATCCGGTGCGGCCTGTTTTTCGAGCTGCGCAAACAGCGGCGCCCGAAGCCGCACCGAATTGATGTTCCAGGTCGCAATCCGCATGGCGGATCAGCGCACCGAGATTTCGATGTCGCTCAAACCGTCGATGTGACCGTGCATCTTGTCGCCGGAGACCACCGGGCCGACGCCGTCGGGCGTGCCGGTGTAGATCAGGTCGCCGGGGGCCAGCGTGACCAGGCCTGAGAGATTGGCGATGGTTTCCTGCAGGTTCCAGATCATCAGCTTGAGATCGGAATCCTGTTTCGTCTCACCGTTCACCTTCAGCCAGATATTGCCTTCCGGGAAATGCCCGACCTCGGACACCGGATGGATGTCGCCGCAGGGGGCGGACTGGTCAAAGCCCTTGCCCATATCCCAGGGGCGGCCCTTCTCGCGATGGGCGATCTGGACATCGCGCCGGGTCATGTCGAGCCCGGTGGCATAGCCATAGACGTGGTCGAGGGCGTCGTCCTCGGAAATGTTCGCACCGCCCTTGCCGATGGCTGCAACCAGTTCCATCTCGAAATGGAAATTGTTGGTCTGGGGCGGATAATCGATGGTGGCGCCGGTCGGCACGATGGCGTCGGCGGGCTTGCAGAAATAGAAGGGCGGATCGCGCTCGTCGCCGCCCATCTCGCGAATATGGGCAACATAGTTGCGGCCGACGCAGAAGATGCGGCGGACCGGGAAACGCTTGCTTTCGCCGACAACGGCGACGGACACCTGTTCGGGTGCCGGAATGACGAAATCCATCCCTGACCTCTTTCCTGAAGGGTTGCTGTAGCCGTCTTTGTAGTGCGCCGACTGGTTGCTTGTCACCCGCCAGAAGGAGGACAAACGGGAAAAAGAGTTGTGGGCGAAACAGCTCTGTCAGGCGACGTCGGCACCCAGGCGGGCGGCGGCCCGGCGGCGCGCGGCCGCACCGAACGTTTCGAACAGCGCCCGGTTGAAGCTGTGGGCTTCGGTGCGGAATTCGGCATGCCACTGGACGCCGATGACAAACCCCGGAGCGTCGGGCATGGAAATGCCCTCGACGACCCCGTCCTCGCTGACGGCTTCGACGACCAGGCCGTCGGCCACCTGGTTCAGGCCCTGGCCGTGGAGTGAGTTCACGGTGACCTCGTGGCCCTCGATCCCGGCACGGCGCGCGATCTCGGCGAACAGACCGTCCTCCGACAATTTCACCTTGTGCCGGGGCGCAAAGCGGTTCGCCATGGTGTCTGTCTGGGGCATGCGGTGATCGTTGAAGCCCTCAACCTCCCACAGATAGGGGTGCAGCGAACCCCCCAATGCGACGTTGATTTCCTGGATGCCGCGGCAAATCCCGAAGATCGGCAGGCCGCGCTCGATGGATTTGCGTGCCAATGGCAGGGTGGTCGAATCCCGCAGCGGATCGCGCAGGGTTTCCGGCCGGAACGGTTCACCGTCGTAATGATGCGGCTCAACATTGCTGCGTCCGCCGGTCAGCACCATGCCGTCGAGCCGATCGATCACGTCATCGACGGGGTAGTCGCCGCCATGCTCGGCATCGCCCATGGTCGGGACCAGCACGGCCACGGCGCCGCAGGCCTCAATCACGGAGGCGACATACTTGTAGCCGGTCGCCAGCATGTCGAAGCCGTTATAGTCCTTGAGCTCGGCATTGACGCCAATCAGCGGACGGATTTTTTCGGAGCGGGCCATGCAAAACTCTTGCGGTTCCGGGAGGCGCCCAGCGTGCCGCGGGCAAATATCAGTCTACAGAAATAGAGGTGTTGGGATCGACGGTCGAGAACAAATCACGGGGATTGTCGAAGGTCACGCCGAAGCGCGGCTCCCTCAGGGCGACTTCGACCTCGGTGCCCTGGGCGTCGATGACCCGCCACTTGGCCAGGCGAAGCGGGTTGTCCTCGAACATCAGCGAGACCGACCCGGTCGCGGGCTGATCGGTTTCGACCACCGTCACCCGGAAGGCCTGGGCGCCGCGTTCGAAGTCGGTCACGGTCAGATCTCCGCCGAGCTCAATCTCGTCGTCGAGCAGGAAACCGGCCGGGGTTTCGCTGACCGGCAGGAAGGAGGTCTGCTTGAGCTCGGTGTCGTGGAACATCAGAATGATATCACTGGCAACCATCAGCACCGGTGTGGGCGGGGCGTATTCGATCCGCAGATGTTCGGGGCGGTCGAGAAAGATCCGGCCCTCGACCACACCCTGCTCGGAAAACTGTATGAACCGGCTTTCCATGGTGGTGAGTTGATTGAGATAGGCCTCGATCCGCGCCAGGTCGGCACGGTCCGCCTCCGACAGGGCCGCCGGCACGGCCTGGGCGTGGCTCGCAGGCACCGCAAAGGCGGAAAGCAGCAGAAATGCGCCGATTAGCGCCCATGTCTTCATTTTGATCATGGCTTATAGATAAGGCCTCGCGCGCGCGAGTGCGAGTGGCGATTTTGTGGCGGTATGAGGATTTTCAACTGCCTTGTCATTGCGAGGTGCCGCAGGCACCGCGGCAATCCAGATCATCCCTTCACGCGGCACAGGGACTGGATTGCTTCGCTGCGCTCGCAATGACAGCTTTGGGCTGGCGTTATGGCGGCCGGTTTGATTGCAGGTTGTTGAGGAATCTTCAACCGCCGCCGTGATCGCTGACCAGCACCTCGCGCTTGCCGACATGGTTGGCCTGGCCGACCACGCCTTCCTTTTCCATCTGCTCGATGATCTTGGCCGCACGGTTGTAGCCGATGGACAGATGGCGCTGGACGAAGCTGGTCGAGGCCTTCTGTTCACGGGCCACCAGGGCGACGGCCTGATCGTAGAGATCATCACCGCTGGATTCGCCGCTCGGCTCGAAACCGGGGATGCCGTCGGCAGCCCCTTCGTCTTCGGTCACCTCTTCGAGATAGTCCGGTTCGCCCTGCGCCTTCAGGAAGGCGACGAGGTCTTCGACCTCCGTGTCGGCCAGGAACGGTCCGTGCACGCGGGTAATCCGACCGCCGCCGGCCATATAGAGCATGTCGCCCTGGCCGAGCAGCTGTTCAGCGCCCTGCTCGCCCAGAATGGTCCGGCTGTCGATCTTGGTGGTGACCTGGAAGCTGATCCGGGTCGGCAGGTTGGCCTTGATCGTACCGGTGATGACATCGACCGAGGGGCGCTGAGTCGCGAGGATCAGATGGATGCCCGCCGCACGCGCCATCTGAGCCAGGCGCTGGATCGCGGCCTCGACATCCTTGCCCGCCACCAGCATCAGGTCGGCCATCTCGTCGACGACTACCACGATATAGGGCAGCGGATTCATGTCGAGGGGCTGTTCCTCGAAGACCGGCTTGCCGGTCTCCTCGTCGAAGCCGGTCTGCACCTTGCGGGACAGAATCTCACCCTTCTTGCGGGCCTCCTCGACCCGCTGGTTGTAGCCGGCGACGTTGCGGACGCCGAGCTTGGACATGGAGCGGTAACGCTCTTCCATCTCGCGGGTCACCCATTTCAGGGCCACGACCGCCTTCTTGGGGTCGGTGACGACCGGCGAGAGCAGATGCGGGATGCCGTCATAGACCGACAGCTCGAGCATCTTCGGGTCGATCATTATGAAACGGCATTCTTCGGGCTTCAGGCGGTAGAGCAGTGAGGCGATCATCGAGTTGACGCCCACCGACTTGCCCGAGCCGGTGGTGCCGGCAATCAGCAGGTGAGGCATGCGCGCCAGATCGACCGTGACCGGCTCGCCGCCGATATCCTTGCCCAGTGCGAGCGTCAGATCCCCGCCGGCCTTCTCGAAGGACCGCGAGGCGAGCAGTTCGCGGATATAAACGATCTCGCGCGAGGCGTTAGGAAGCTCGATCCCGATAACGTTCTGGCCGGGCACCACGGCGATGCGGACCGAGACGGCGCTCATTGAGCGGGCGATGTCGTCGGCCAGGCCGATCACGCGGGAGGTCTTGGTGCCGGGCGCCGGTTCGAGTTCATAGAGGGTGACGACCGGGCCGGGGCGGACCTGCACGATCTCGCCATTGACCCCGAAGTCCTGGAGCACGGATTCGAGCATCCGTGCATTGGCTTCCAGCACATCTTCCTGAGCGCGCCCGGCCGCGCGGGCGGATTCGTCGGCTTCCTCCAGCAGGTCGAGGGGCGGGAACTCGTACTCGCCGCCCGGGGTCGGCAGATCGAGCTTGCGCTGCCGTGCTTCTTCGGCCCGCTTGCCGGGCTTCGGCTTCTGGGCCCGTGGTGCAACCCGGCGGGGGGCGGGTTTGGTTTTCGTGTCTTCGGCATCATCGGCGTCATCGGTGACGGGACGGCGCGTCGGCGCGGGGCTGGGTTTGAAGCTCGGTTCCTCGCGGACCGCGCCGCGTTCGCGCATCAGCCGCCGCATGCCGCTGGCGCCGCGGCGGGTGGCTTCGGCGCCATGCCGGGCGGACCAGCCCGCGCCCTGGGCGCCGATACGCACACCACTGGCCGCACCGCGTCCCATGCCCCGCCAGTCCTCGCGTGACAGGCCGAAGGCGATAAACAGGAACATGGCGGCGAGGGGGGCGGCGGCGAGCGCCACGGCAAAATTCGGGACGCCCCATCCGCCGAGCCCGGCGGCGACCGGTGCGAATGTAAGGGCACCGAAGGTGCCGCCCAGGCCCGAACGCAGGGGCCAGCCATCGGGAACCGGTGCGTATTGCAGGGCGAAGGCTGCGGTGCACATGGCGAGCAGCAGGCAGAGCAGGCGCCACCCGAACCGCCGGACGTTGAGATGCCGGACCAGCCGTGTGCCCCAGGCGATGAACACCAGCACGGGAAGTGCGGCCACGAGACCGAAGGCCTGAAGCGACAGATCGGCCAGGGTTGCGCCCGCAGTCCCCATCAGGTTGCTCGCGCTCTGGCCGGTGGCGTTGTTCAGGGAGGCATCCAGACTGTCATAGCTGGCCAGTGCCAGGGCGCCGATCACGGCCATGGCGATGAGGCCGAGCCCGGCCAGTTCGAAGGTGCGCCGGCGCAGAAAGTCGCGCACCGGGTCAGGCAGGAATGTCAGCCGTTGTGCCAGTCCGCGTGCAAAGCCCTGTGCGGGACCTGTATGTGTGCGAGCAGCCATATTCTTCGTCCTTCGTCTGCGCCCGGGTGTCAGGCGAGCGTGTTCAAAAGCCGCGTGATTGCCTCACGCGTCGTATCGATGTCGTGGACCAGCGCCATGCGGATATACGCCGCGCCGGGATTGGTGCCGTCGGCATTGTCGCGGGCCAGATATGCCCCGGGCAGAACCCGCAGGCCGGCTTCCGTCCACAGCTTGTAGGCCGCGGCCTCGCTGTCTTTGACGTCGAGCCAGAGATAGAACCCGCCACCGGGCCGGAAAGCCCCGAACTTGCCGTTGAGCATCTCGATCGCGAGATCGAACTTCGCCCGATAGAGATCGCGGCTGGCTCGCACATGGTCTTCGTCGCGCCACAGCGCGGCCGAGGCGTGCATCACCGGCAGCGGCACCTGCGCACCGCCATACTGGCGCAATCGCAGCAGCAGGCGGATCAATGCGGGATCGCCCGCCACGAAGCCTGATCGCAGGCCGGGCACGTTGGAGCGCTTGCTCAGGCTGTGGAAGACCAGCGTATTGGCAAAAGGATCCTCACCGCCCAGTTCGCGGCAGGCATCGAACAGCCCCGGCGGTTTCTCGCCGGTGTAAATCTCGGAATAACACTCATCGACGGCGAGCACAAAATCGTGCTGGCGTGCCTGACCGATGGCGGATGCGAGCTGATCGAGCGTCGCAACCGACCCCTGGGGGTTGGCGGGCGTATTGATATAGGCGAGAGCGGCCCGGGCGAGGTCTTTTGCATCGACCCGGGTAAAGTCAGGCTGAAAGCCTGTTTCGGGTCCGGCGGGCATATAGACCACATCGGCCCGGGCGAGTGCGCCGGCGCCGACATAGACCTGATAGAACGGGTTCGGCATCAGCACGGCAGGCGTGGTGCCGGCCTTTTGGGTCGGCACGGCCAGCAGTGCGGCCATGAACAGCGCCTCGCGGGTGCCCGAAACAATGGCGATGTGCCGGTTCGGATCGACCGCGCCGCGGGGCAGGTCGTAGCGCGTGGTCAGCCAGTCGGCGATGGCGCTGCGCAGGTCGTCCGGTCCGTTGGGGGGCGGATAGCGGCCCCATTCCGACATGTCTTCGGTCAGGATCGGTCCGATGAACGCCGGTGCGTCGTGTTTCGGCTCGCCGATCTGCATATGGATCGGTGCCACACCGGCAGGCGGCTCGGTTGTGCCGAGCAGCGCGCGCAGGCGGTCGAACGGATAGTCGGACAGGGAATCGAGTATGTCGTTGTGCATGCCAAGGTTCGCCGTTCTCGCGCCAAATCGGCACGAAATCGGAAAAAGACTATCAGAGTCAGACAGTTGTATCCAGCAGCTAATAAATCACTGAAGAAAAATGCTTGCTGATACTGCGAATCGGCGCGGAATCGCCGACCTCAAAGTTTGAACTGAGGACCGTAAATCAGAGAATAATTATGTTTAACAAAGGTTTATGTCGCTTTTGCAGAAAAAACCCGACGTGGCGCAGGACGCGGGCAAAGAAAAGGGGCCCGGCGATTGACGCCGGGCCCCTGACAGTTGGGAGGATTGGAGTTGGCTGGTTAGCCGCGTTGAGAGCCGCGCCCGAATTCGGGGTAGGCTTCGAGGCCAAGCTCGACCATGTCGAGACCTGAGTCCTCGTCTTCGTCGTTCACCCGGATCCCGATCGTGTACTTCAGCGCCAGCCAGACAATCGAGCTGGTGATGATCACGAAGATCGCGATGGCGACGATGCCGACAATCTGGGTGCCGATGCTGCCGGCCCCGAAGATGCCGACGGCCAGCGTGCCCCAGATACCCGCCACGAGATGGACCGAGATGGCACCGACCACGTCGTCGATTTTCACCTTGTCCAGCAACGGGATGGCGATCACCACAAGGATACCACCGATGGCGCCGACAATGATCGACATCAGGTGGTTGGTCAGATCCGGACCCGCCGTGATCGAGACCAGGCCGGCCAGAGCACCGTTGAGCGCCATGGTCAGATCGACCTTCTTGTAGAGGATCTGGGTCATCAGCATGGCAGCCACCACACCGCCCGCGGCTGCGAGGTTGGTGTTGGTGAAGACGATTGCCATGGCCGTGGCATCAAGCGCCGAACCCAGCGCCAGCTGCGAACCGCCGTTGAAGCCGAACCAGCCCAGCCACAGGATGAACGTGCCCAGCGTGGCGAGCGGCAGATTGGCGCCCGGCATCGGGTTGACGCGGCCGTCCGGGCCATATTTGCCCTTACGCGCACCGAGGATCAAAGCCCCGGACACCGCGGCCCAGCCACCGACCGAGTGAACGATCGTCGAACCGGCGAAGTCGGAGAAGCCCATCTCGGCGAGCCAGCCACCGCCCCAGGTCCAGGAGCCCTGGATCGGGTAGATGAAGGCGGTCAGGATGATCACAAAGATCAGGAACGGCCAGAGCTTGATGCGCTCGGCCAGGGTGCCCGAAACGATCGAGGCCGCCGTGGCCACGAAGACCATCTGGAAGAACCAGTCGGATGCCACCGAGTAGCCGCCTTCGATCACCGAGCCGACCATCTCTTCGGTCGCCTCGTCTGCACCCAGCAGCGCCAGTTCGGCATCGCTCGGGTTGTAGAGCGGAATGAAGGAGCCAATCCAGCCGCTGACATCGGCGTACATCAGATTGTAGCCGATCAGATAGAACATGATGCCCGCGATCGAATAGAGGGCGATGTTCTTCAGGCAGATCGTGGCCGTGTTCTTGGAACGTACAAGACCGGATTCCAGCATGGCGAAACCGGCTGCCATCCACATCACCAGCGCGCCGTTGAAGAGGAACGAGAAGGTGTTGAAGACGTAAGCCGTTTCCGGGTCGACCGCAGCCATGGCAGGCACAGCGGCAAACAGAACGGCCGCAGCGGCCATCAGGCCGACGACCGCTTTCTTGGTGTGACGAAACATATTCGAGTACTCCTTAGCCTAGAGCGCTTCGGCGCCGGTTTCGCCGGTGCGAATCCGCATTGCGCTTGAAACGTCTATGACGAAAATCTTGCCATCGCCGATCCGGCCGGTATTGGCGGCCTTGGCGATGATTTCGACGACGGAATCGGTCTGGTTGTCGTCCACGACAACCTCCACCTTCACCTTGGGCAGAAAACTCACGGCGTATTCCGCACCGCGATAGATTTCCGTTTGCCCTTTCTGGCGTCCGTATCCTTTAACTTCGGTCGCAGTCAGGCCCTGAACTCCAAGTTCGGTCAGTGCCTCGCGTACCTCATCCAGTTTGAACGGTTTGATCACCGCCATGACTAGCTTCATGAAAGCCCCCTTCTGCGCGAGCCAGTGGCCGCAACCGACCATTCGGATGCGGTTTTACGCGGGAAGCATTTCAAGTGCCGTGCCACTACAGGATTTTGTCTAAATCTCTGTCATTACTACAAAATGTTGCGATTACGGGCTCAAGCTGCTCAAATATTACGCACACGAAATGTGCAGAAATACCAAACTGCCTATATTTTATGCACAAATAGTGGGCCATCTGCCGCATGGACAAACATCGGCCGGAACGCGATGGTTTCGTCATGTCCGAGACCGCTGCAACATCGCAATCCGTCGAAGCCGTCGTGGTCGGCGCCGGAATGGCCGGGATGACCCTGGGTCATGCGCTGGCCTCGGCCGGGATCGAGGTGGCGGTGATCGACCGGGCCGATCCCGGCGCGCTTCAGGCTGCCGGCCATGACGGTCGCACCACCGCAATTGCGGCAGGCAGCGCCCGCGTGCTGGAAGGGATCGGAGTCTGGGACGGCATCGGCGTGCATGCCTGTCCGATCGAGACAATCCGGGTCAGCGACGGGGATTCGCTGATGTTCCTGCATTTCGATCATCGCGAAACCAGTGACGTCCCGCTCGGCCACATTGTCGAGAACCAGCGTATTCGTCATGCGCTGTTCGCGCAGGCCGACAAGATCGCGAACCTACATCTGATCGCCCCGGCCGCCATATCCGCGATGACCCGCAGCGAAACCGGTGTGCGCGTCGAACTGGCGGGCGGGGACACCCTGCGCGCGCGGGTGGTGTTCGCCTGCGACGGCCGCGGTTCGGCAGTGCGGCAGGCGGCGGGCATTCGGATCACCGAATGGAAATACGACCAGTCGAGCTTCGTCTGTGCAATTGCCCATGAGGTGTCTCATCAGAACATCGCCCATGAGCGCTTTTTGCCCGGCGGGCCCTTCGCGCTGCTGCCGATGCTCGATCTATCCGAACCGGTGGACGGACTGACCCACCAGTCCTCGGTGGTCTGGAGCGAATCCAACGACCTGGTGCCGGCCATCCGGGCCATAGACGATGTGGCCTTTACAGCCGCACTCGGGAACTGCGTCGGCGGTTTTCTGGGAAAGATCGCTCTGGCCAGCCCGCGCTGGGTCTATCCGCTGGGTCTTCAGCACGCGTTCCGCTACACCGATCAGCGTCTGGCGCTGGTGGGTGATGCTGCCCATGCGATCCACCCGATTGCGGGTCAGGGTCTGAACATGGGCATCCGCGACGTGGCGGCGCTCGCTGAGGTGGTGGTCGATGCCCGGCGTCTGGGCCTCGATATCGGCGATCCGGACATCCTGTCAGCCTATGAAGGCTGGCGCAGGGTGGACAACATGATGCTGACCGTCACCACCGATGGTCTCACGCGGCTGTTCTCCAATGATATCGCGCCGCTCCGGGTGGCGCGCGATCTGGGGCTGGCGGCCGTCAACGCAACCCCGCCAGCACGCCGGTTCTTCATGCGTCACGCCATGGGCGTGGTTGGCGACCTGCCGCGGCTGGTGCGCGGCGAGGCGCTTTAGGGCTCCCGCGACAGGCCCTGGTCTTCCAGGTCCTTCAGATACTGCGCCCACCAGGTTTCCTGTTTCTCAGCCAGCTCGCGCAGATAGGCCCAGCTGAACAGGCCGGTGTCGTGCAGGTCGTCGAAATGGATTTGTACGGCATAGTTGCCGACGGGCACGATCTTCATAATGCCCACATGGCGCCGCCCGGGAATGATCTTGCGCGTGTCGGCACCATGGCCGCGGACCTCGGCCGAGGGAGAATAGACCCGCATGTATTCGGCCGGCAGGGCAAAGCTGACGCCGTCACCGAAGGTCACGGTGAGGGCCTTGTCGTCCTTGCTGTAACGCAGTTCGGTGACGTGAAGGGGGGTGTCGTTCACGTGCCGGTCACGCCCCGCCGGTATCCAGCTCGCGGGCCTCTTCGGCCAGCATGATCGGAATACCATCGCGGATCGGATAGGCCAGCCCCGCCTGTTTGCTGATCAGCTCTTGAGCAGCGGCGTCGTATTCGAGCGGACCCTTTGTCACCGGACAGACAAGTATCTCGAGCAGTTTGGGGTCAACGGTCTTGGCATCGGGCGGGGCCATGATGAGTGTCCTCGGTTTCAGATCGCTAATTGACGGATGACGGGCCGTTGTCATTGTCGGCCCGCAGCGTGGTTTCGATGAATCCGATCAGCAACTTGCATTGCTGGGCAATGTCCGGGCTTTCGAGCAGGACCTGCTTTTCGGCCGGGTCGAAGGGGCAGACCATGGCGAGCGTCGTGATCAAACGCTCGTCGGGCGTCTGCTGGAGGGCGTCCCAGTCGGCGGCAATATTCTGAAGTTCGAAATAGCCCTTCAGGCCCGAGAGCAACCGATTCCGCTCGATGGACAATTCGCCATCGGGATAGGGGTCGGATGCGAAGCGTGAATAGTCCGGGCGAATGTTCCGGAACCCGTCGCGCATTTCCAGCTCTTCGGTGATGTCGAACCGGCAGACGCCGCGCAGTTCGATCATGTAGCGGCCATCATCGGTTTCCTCGAAGGCGCGGATGCGTCCGGCGCAGCCGACCCGATAGAGGTTGGTGCCGTCCGGTGCGCTCAACCCGGCCACGCCGTCGGCGGCGGGCTGAACGATCCCGATCATGCGGTCTGTCGCCAGCGCGGCATCGACCATCGCCAGATAGCGCGGCTCGAAAACGTTCAGGGGCAGTCCGCCGCGGGGCAGCAACAGGACACCGTTCAGAGGGAACAGCGGCAGCGCATCGGGTAGCGCATTGAGGACGGCTTCGCCGGTCATGAAAAAAGAACGGACGAAAGCTTGCGCCGCCCGGCAATGGTTATCGGGTCTGTCGGACCCAGAGCGTCGAAAATCTTCAGGAGTTCTGTCCGCGCCGCGTCCTCGTTCCAGTCGCGTTTGCGGCGAATGATTTCCACCAGCGCGTCAATGGCGCTTTCCGTATCGCTGGAGGCAAAGGCAGCCACGGCGAAATCGAAGCGTGCCTGATGATCGTCCGGGTCAGCCTCCATCTGCGCGCGCAGCGTGTCGATCTCGCCGGCAACCGCGCTGCCGGCTTCGGCAAGCTCAAGCGCGGAAATGGCGCCCGCCAGCTCATCGGATTTGAGGGCTTCGGGGCTCGCCTGGTCGGCAATGGCGCGGGCCTTGTCGGCCTGCCCGGCCTTCAGATAGGCCCGGATCATGCCGGTCATGGCGCGCGTATTCTCGGCGTCCTGATTGAGTACCTGGGCATAGATGGCACCGGCATTGCCGATATCGCCTTCGGCCATCGCGGCGTCTGCGGCATCGAGGGCTTCTGCGATCGGATCAGGTCCTGCGCTCGCGCCGCCACCATGCTTGGCAATCAGCGCATCGACCCAGGCCTGAACCTGACTCTCGGGCAGTGCGCCCTGGAAGCCATCGACCGGCTGGCCGTCCTTGAAGGCATAGACGGTCGGGATCGATTGAATCTGCAACTGGGCGGAAATATCCGGCGCCTTGTCCACATCGATCTTGACCAGTTTGACCGCGCCGCCGGCATTGGTCACCACCTTCTCGATGATCGGGCCCAGGGTCTTGCAGGGGCCGCACCAGGTCGCCCAGAAATCGACGATGACCGGAATCTCGCGGGAGGCGTCGATGACGTCGGCCATGAAGTTGTTCTGGTTGGAGTCCTTGATGACGTCCGCGCCGCCGGGGGCGGTCATGGGGGCATTGGCGTCGGTGACGATGGGGTCCATAGCGGGCACTCTTGTGTGTCGGGTTTTCTTGATTGTGTCCAGAAGATGGAGCGTTGCGGGCGGGGTATCAAGCCCCCAGGCAGGGTTCGTGGCTGCGGCGCCGGAGGTCAGGGCAGATCGATCCGCAGCGGCGGGTGGGCGCAGGCGTCGAGAAACCTCAACAGGTCGACCCGGGAGACGGCCACGGTTGCCTCGTTGTGCAGCGGATGGGCATTCACCGGATCGCGTTCCAGAACGCTGTTTGCCAGCACCATCGTCACGAGGCCTTCGTCATCGTTCATCACTGCAAAGGGCGTCACCGAGCCGGGCAGAACCCCGAGCGAGGATTGCAGAAGCTCTGCACTGCCGAAGCTCAGATTGCCGCGCGCGTCGAGAAGATGTCGCAGGGCCTTGAGGTCCACGTCCGCATCCTCGGGCACCGTCACCAGCCACTGATTGCGCTTCTTGTCGCGCAAAAAGAGATTCTTGATGTGGCTGCCGGGCATGGTGCCGCGCAGGGACCGGGACTCCTCCACCGTGTGCAGGGCGGGGTGCCGGTGCATGGCATATTCGATGCCCAGCGCGGCAAAACGGTCCAGCAATGGTTCTTCGATCGGGTTATGGGTGTTCATGGGGTGGATATAGCGTTTTCATGCTGATGACGGAATTGTCACATGACCACTTGAAATCATGGCCCGGTTGCGGTTATGTCCGGCTTCACGACGCGGGAATAGCTCAGTGGTAGAGCATCACGTTGCCAACGTGAGGGTCGCGAGTTCGAATCTCGTTTCCCGCTCCAGATAGACGAAGGCCCGGCTGGTATTCAGCCGGGCCTTTTTCGTGCCGTCTTCTGGCCGATTTCCGAAACAATCCGAGAGCGCGCAAAATGCGTAGTCATTCGTGTCAATAAAAGTTTAAATGATGAGGGCAATGAGCTCGAAACCAGGATCTTCGAAAGCCGAAGTCTATTTTGACGGGGCGTGTCCGCTCTGCCGCTGGGAGATCGACACCTACCGGAAGCTCGACCGCGCGCAGGCGGTGGACTGGGTTGATGTGCACGCGGTTTCGTCGGACACGGACCTGGGCCAGGATCTTGATCGAACCACGGCGCTGGCACGATTTCACGTGCGCACCGAAGCCGGTGATCTTCTGGAGGGTGGCCGGGCCTTTGCCTATCTGTGGACGCGTATGCCCCGGACGCGCTGGCTGGGCGTCGTGTTCAGCCGCCCGCCGCTGGTCTGGGTGCTTGTAACGGCCTATCCGGTGTTCCTGAAGGTGCGGCCGGTTCTGCAGGCACTGGTTCGGAAAAAGACGAGCACCGAAGCTTGAGGCCAGGCTCCGGTGCACATCGGGTGAAGGCGCAGGCTCAGGCGGCCTTCAGGTTTTCGAGGATGTTCTGCGGCGCGCTTTCGCCGTAGGGATCGTCCTCGCAATTGTCTTCAAAGCCGGGCTCCTCGAACCACTGCTCGACCACACCGTCATTCACAACGGCGCCGTAGCGCCAGGAGCGCTTGCCGAAGCCCAGATTGTCCTTGGCCACCAGCATGCCCATGCCGTTGGTGAACTCACCCGAACCGTCCGGGATCACCTTGACGTTCTTCAGGCCCTGGGACTTCGCCCAGGCGTTCATGACGAAGGCGTCGTTCACCGACAGGCAGTAGATGTCGTCGATGCCGTTCTCCTGAAAATCGCCATACATCTTCTCGAAGTCGGGAAGCTGATAGGTCGAGCAGGTCGGGGTGAAGGCGCCGGGCAGTGAGAACAGGACGACTTTCTTGCCCTTGAACAGGTCCTCGGTCTGGACATGCTCCCAGCGGAAAGGATTGTCGCCGCCGATGGATTCATCGCGCACGCGGGTCTTCAGGGTAACATTGGGAACTTTCTTGCCGATCATCGAATTCTCTCCGTGGGGCCGCGGGAGGGCCGCCGTTTGTTGTTTGGAATGGTTCTAATATTAGGATGATGTAATAGAGTTCAAGGGCGATCTGGAAAAATTCCAGATTATTTTTGATGGCACCGGCTTTGTGCTGTCCACACGGCGATTTAAGCTGGGGTGATTTGCCAAGCGGCCTTGGGAGGGGATGGAGATGCTGGAGCGTACAATCGATATCGACACACCGGATGGGGTGATGAACACCTTTCTGACCCATCCGGACTCCGGCGGTCCGTGCCCGCCCGTGGTTCTGTTTATGGATATCTGGGGGGTCCGCGAGCAGCTCTTTGACCTCGCCCGCCACATCGCCTCGGTTGGCTATGCCGTGGCCGTGCCCAATCTCTACTATCGCTGGGGCGATACCAGCTTTGACTACCGCCGGCCCGACGGCACGACAACATCGCTCAAGGACCTGCCCCAGGACGAACAGGACAAGCTGCAGGCCTTCCGGTTGCAGCTCAGCGATGCCATGGCGGTGGCGGACACCGGCGCGCTGATGGCGCGTCTGCGCGCGGAGGATTCCATTCGCCCGGGTCCGGCCGGCTCCATCGGCTACTGCATGGGCGGGCGTCACGTCCTGCGGGTGGCAGCCGCCTATCCGGAGACGTTTCAGGCGAGCGCCAGCCTGCACCCGACCCGGCTGGTGGTCGAAGGCAGGGATTCGCCCCACCGCGACGCCGGAAATGTCCGGGGTGAGTATTACAGCGGTTTCGGCGAGACCGATCACTACACCCCGCCCGAGGTGATTGCGGGAGTGCGGGCAGCCTTCAACGGTCAGCCGGCGACCTATTTCGACGAGGTGCATCCCGGCGCGGCCCACGGCTATGCGATCCCGGACCGGGATGTCTATGACAAGCAGGCGGCACTGCGGGACTGGGAGCTGATTTTCGCCATGTACGACCGGGTGCTGCGCCCGCGCTCCTGAACGGTGCTCAGCGCTGGCCCTGGAACTTGTCCTTCAGGATGGCGCCCAGATAGTCGATCTTTCCGACATCGACGCCTTCGGCGCGCAAGATGTCGTAGGCCGTCGTCACGTGAAAGTAGAAATGCCCCTTGGCGAAGTGCAGCAGGTAGTCGCTGGCGGGCCAGGACACTTCGCCCAGCCGTACCGTCACCGTGATCGGACGTTCCGGGTTACCTTCGAGCTGTGCGGGTGTGATACCAGAAAGGAATTCAAGCGATGTTGCGATCCGAGTCCGCGCGCGCATGATCCCGTCATCGGGTTCTGGCGGCAGATCCGGGGGTGCGATTCCTGCCAGCCGCGCGGTGGCGCCCGCGGAGTGCTCGCAGGCCCGCACGATCTGCTGCCCGAACGTAAACATATCGGGCGCGAGACGGCGCTCCATCAGGTCTGCCTAGTCGAGGCCTTTCTCTTTGGCAAAAGTAGCGCCCTGTTGCAGGACATAGTCGAGATTGGTCAGCATCTGCTGAAAAACAGGCACTGAGATCTGATACATGGAGAACGACATGGTTGGGGCCTTGTCCGGGGTTAGTCGAAGCTGAAGCCGATGGTGCGGCAGCGGAAGTACAAGCCGCCATCCTGGATCACCAGGGACAGCATGGGCGTGTCGCCCTCGTTGCGATGTTCGTGCAGTTCGGCGGGCGGGGTGATCATCAGCGCGTACTGGTGCCAGTCCAGACGCTCGCCCTCGATCACGGAATGCACCCGCTCGGCCTGAATCGGCAGGGTCAGCGCGACCGAATTGTGGCGATGGGGACGCTGCACGCTGTGGGGATCGAGGGTGTTCATCGCCAGCTTGATTGACGGGTGGGCGGCATCGGCGTTGCCGTTGCGCTCGCTGGTCAGGTGCAGGGCCCGGCCCGACCGGTCGGGATCGGAGGATTGTTCATCCCGCACCGCATCCATCTGCGCCCGGATTTCGGCCATGGGATAGCGGACGGCCTGGGTCGGCGCTTTGCCGGGTGTCGGAGCATCGAGGCCGTGAAAGGCCAGTTCCGGTTCGTTGGTAACCTGTAGCAGCACGGCATCTGCCGATCCGGCGGTCAGCCGGGTTTCGCCGCCGCCGGGCAGCGAAAACACGTCGCCGGTTTGCCAGGCGAAGGTTTCACCGGCCTTGGCGGCACGGCCCTCGCCCGCGATCACATAATAGAATTCGCCGCTCGCGCGGAACGCACCGGACAGGGTCTCGCCGGCGGCGATCCGGGCGTAGCGTGCGAGCATCAATGGCGTGGTGGCCGCTTCATCGAGGCCGATCTGCCGGCCGATATCGAGGGCAATCCAGCCGGTCGGTGTCTCGGGGTCCAGGGCCTGGTCGCGCTCGGCGACGAAGGCGTGCTGCGGGATCGGCGGGCGCTCCACCTTAAAGATATTGGCCGGGCTGTAGTAGCGCGCCCGTGCGGCGAACACATCGGTGCCCTTCGATTGCGGTGTCGATCCGTCCATCCGCGATTCTCCCCTGGGCTGCAAGTCTAGTCCATGCGGAGACGCCCTCCAATGGACTTGACCGCGCCGGGCTCCCGCCGTTCACTGCTGTGATGTCTGAGCTCGTCCCGGATACAATTGCACCGAAACCGGACCTGCTCGCGCGCGCGCAGGATCTGGGCCCCCGGCTTGCGGCCCGCGCGGAAGAAACAGAGGCGCTGCGCCGGTTGCCCGATGCGACCATTGCCGATCTGAAGGCAGCAGGTCTGCATCGTATTTGTCAGCCGACCCGGTTTGGCGGTTTTGAAACCCCGCTCGATGAAGCCTGTGACATCGTGGCCACGCTCTCGGGCGCCTGCGCGTCCACCGGCTGGGTCACCGGTGTCTATACCGATCACCAGATTCTCGTGGGCATGTTCGGGTCCGCCGCGGCGGAGGATGTCTGGGGCGACGATCTCGATGCGATGGTTTCGGCCGGGTTCACGCCGTCGGGTCAGGCACGACCCGTCGAGGGTGGCTGGGAACTGACCGGTCAGTGGGGCTGGGCCAGTGGCTGCGATCATGCCGCCTGGCTGATTCTGGTCACCTTGTTGCCCAGCGGAGAAAACGGCCGACCGGAACCGAACTACTGCCTGGTTCCCCGGTCCGAGGTGACGATTGAGGACAACTGGCGCGTGATGGGACTGGCCGGCACGGGCAGCAAGAACGTATCTGTGGAGAACGCGTTTGTGCCTGCATACCGGACCCTGCCCGGACGCCTCGCGGCTGCAGGCGGGCGCGGGCGCAATCAGATGGAAGGACCGGCCCTGTATCGGCTGCCGCACCCGCCCTGCGTGCCGTTTCTGCTGGTGACGCCGTCTTTGGGGATTGCGGAGAGCCTGCTGGCGCTGGTCACGGATAAAATGCAGGGGCGTGCCACACGCGGTGTGCCGATTGCCGAATTTCAGAGCCTGCAATTGCACATCGCCGAATCCGCCGCCGAGATCGACAGTGCGCGTCTTTTGCTGATGCGCGATACGGGCGAAGTCATGGCCGCCATGGAGGCGGGCCTTGAGCTCGACATGAATGAACGCGCCCGCAATCGCCGCGACCACGCCTATGTGGTCCGGCTGTGCCGTCAGGCGGTGGACCGGCTGTTCACGGCGGTCGGGGGACAGGGGGTGTTTCTCGACCACGTCGCGCAGCGGAAATTCTGCGATATCCACGCCATGAGCGGTCACCTGGCGCTCAACTGGGATATTGCCGGGACCACCTTTGGCCGGATTGCTCTGGGGCTCGAACCCGAAGCGCGGCTGATCTGACCATCATGTTCTATCAGGATCACACTCTTCTCGAGACGGTCGGCCAGCTTCTGGTCGCGAGCCTGTTTGTCGTCACCCTGGCGGTCAATGCGACCACCAAGGTCAAACAGCATGCCGACCGCATGGCGGCCATGAATGTACCGATGCCCTATGTGACCCTGTGGGCGGGGTTTGCCCTACAGGCCGTGGGCAGCGTGATGCTGGCGCTCGACTGGTACACGCAGGTTGGCGCGCTGATCCTGATCGTCTTTACGGCCCTGGCAACCGCGATCTTTCATCGGTTCTGGACCATGGACGACCCTCTGCGCCGTCATCTGCACCTGTCGTTTCTATTGTCGAATGTGGCAATCGTGGGCGCGCTGGTTCTGCTGATCGCGCGCTAACGCGACGATCACCCCATCCCGTCATGCCCGCGAAGGCGGGCGTCCATTATCACCGTGCTTCAATAAGGCATCCGCCTGTGTTTATGGGTTCCTGACTTCACGGGAACAACGAAGCAGGGAATGGATGGAATAGTTTCAGCTCCGCTTCCGCCGAACGAGATCGCGCATTAACGCCCCTTCGCCATCTCCAGATAGGTCGTGTCGATGTAGTGCGCGGGGTCGTGCAGGTCGTCGGGGGCCGGGCCGAATGTCCGCCGCAGATCGAGCACGGTTTGAATGCCCGGCATATCGAAGCTCCCATCCCGCTGAAACCCGGTTTCAGGATCGAGGAAGACCTCGCAGGCAGCGTTGGCGACCTCCCGCGACATCTGGGGCATCTCGGCCGTGATCAGGTCGAGGGATCTCTCGCGGTTCTCTGCCTGGAAGCACCACGCTACAGCCTCGAGATAGGCCGCAATGAATCCGGCCAGGGTTTCGGCGTTTTCCTGTGCCCAGGCGATCCGCGCACCTCCGACCAGGCCCTGGTAACTGTCGAGAACGTCGCGCGCGCGGGCGAGAATATGGTGCCCCTTCGAAGCTCCCATCACCTCGAACGGCGTGACCTGCAATGTGCCCTTCTGTTCCGGGTGTTCCATCATGGCCTGCCAGCGCTGTAGCACGCCGCCGGTGGACATCCACTCGATCTCGTCCTCGCTGATGCCGTTGAGAGCCAGCATCCGGCGAAGCACGAAGGCAAAGCCGGTTGTCATGGCATCGACGGTCAGGATTTCGCCGCGCAGATCCTCGAAGCTCTGGATGTCCGGCTGGACGACGAGCCGCAGGAAGGCGTCGTCCGATCCCATGAAGGCAAACAGCTCCGTGTCGCCCTCGGCGGTGACCTCGCCCTGCTTTTCGCGATAGGCGATAATGTTGTCGATCGCCGTCATGATGATATCGAAGCGGCCGGCGGCCAGTCCGGTCAGCTGTTCGATGGAATTGGGGGTCATCACCAGTTCGGTTTCGATGCCCCGTGCGGCGAACAGGCCCTGTTGTTCGCCGACCCAGAGCGGCAGATTGATGGCTCCGGGAAAGGTATTGATGATCAACTTGTGCATGACGATCCTTTCATTCGGGTATCATCGGGTTTGCGATCCGGATCGAAAAGCGTTTTGTTGAGCCCGAAATGAATCAGCCCGTAACAATTACCTATGACGGCAGCAACACCATTGCGGTGGAGCCCGGGCGTGCGCTGCGTTTGAACAGCGCACCCTATCCGTTGTTTCGCGCGCCCGAACCGGCCAGCGTGTCCGATCCGGATGTGTGTCTGGATTTTCTCAAATCCCTGCATCTCAGCCTGTGCCCGGTATTCGACACACGCCTGCGGCGCTGGATGGGCCGTTACTTCGACGCGCTTCCGGTTCAGGCTGACCGGCATGCCGAATCGCTGCTTCCGGTTGCGGGCCTTGACCCGGCAACCGCACACCGCGCCTGGTGCTACACCGCGTATCGGCCGCTTTCCAACGCCCGCTTCGAATGGAACGGTGCGATGCAGGAGATTCCGGTTCTGCTGTGGCGCGACAGCGGACCGCTCGCCATCTGCTTCGAAGGCGCACCGGAAATTGATGCCCTGGACAGTGTTGTTTGTGATGACGCGTTGCTCGGTGCGCCGCCCGAAGACTTTCTGGCCGGGTTGGGCGGCGACGTCGCGCATTACTGGCAGGACGTCGCCGCACCCCGGCATCCGTTTGTGCGCAGCGCCCTGTCGGGGCTACGCGGCTGAGCCCTAGATGTTGAGCTCGAGGCAGTAGAGCCCGCCTGCGTGCCGGTCGACGCAATAGACGATCCGGTTTTCATCCACATAGACGTCGTTGATCTGCGCCGTCGCAACCGGGGAATTGTCCGGCTTGGGCGGCACGAAGTAGGCGACTTCCTTGGGCTGCAGCGGGTCCTTCAGGTCGAAAACACGGACACCGCCATTGAAGAAGGTGCCGAAGATCAGGTCATCCGACTGGAAGGACGGGCCCGGACGGTTTTCGTGCAGATTGTGTGCGCCAAACCGGCCGCCGCGATTGCGGAAGTCGTCGAGCGGCGGCATCGGCAGGGTGGCGATGGGCACCATGTTGTCTTCCTTGCGGGCATCCACGACCCAGGCCAGCTTCGGCCAGTCCATGGCGTCGTCCTTGATGCTTTCATCGGTGACAATCAGGATGTCCTTGCTGAACAGGGGCAGCACCGTATGGGCAAAGCCCGGATAGGGCGGATGCGGGTTCCACTCGCCGACAACCTGCGGGTTGGACTTGTCGGAGATGTCCATGATGAAGGTGCCGCCGTCCAGATAGCCGAGATACATGCGGTCGGGCCGTTGCGGGTACACGTTCGTGTTGTGGGCACGGAAGCCGGAATCGATATCCGGGTGGCGCGGGGGCGGCGGCACGTTGTCGCCTTCACGGGTGCCGGGATACCACCAGCGACCGACCTCGCTCGGCTTGGACGGGTTGCGCACATCGATGCAGCGATAGAACTGATCGTCCTTGGGATTGGTCGGCACAAAATCGTCCGAGCCGCCCGCGAAGTGCACATACTCGCCATCGGCAAACCAGAGCTGATGAACGCCGCGCGAATGGGGCCCCGAGCAGTCGAAGAAGGAGATCGATTTCGGATCTTCCGGGGTCGAAAGATCGAAGAGCTCGACACCCACCTTTTCCATGTTCACACCGGGGGTCTGATAGGCGACGGCCATGATGTCGCCGGTGACCTCCAGGGAGTTGGAGCGCATTTCCATCACCGGCAGATCGGTTTGTACGATGACCTTCGGCTTGCGCGGGTCGGTGACATCGACGCCGGTGAAGTTTTTGGGTGCCGATTCATGGGCCAGCCACATGATCCGGCGACCGTCCGGCGCGACCTGCATGGCCATGCCTTCGCCCATGCCGCCAAAGCCGACCAGTGTGTCCTGTGACAACAGGGTCATGTTGTGAATTTCCGCGTTCGCCATTTTTATCTCCTCGGGTGGATACCTGTCCGGCCGCGTGGCCGTTTACATCGTGGTTTGGGTTGCGTTCTGAATCGCCTGCCAGACCCGTTCGGGCGTGGCGGGCATGTCGATATGCGTGATCCCCAGGGGCCGCAGCGCATCGCAAACGGCGTTCATCACCGATGGCAATGCGCCGACGGTACCGGCCTCGCCGGCGCCCTTCAGGCCCATGGGATTGTTCTTCGACGGGACGTTGTGCTCGATCACATCGAAGGACGGAAAGTTGTCGGCCCGGGGCATGGCATAGTCCATGAACGAGCCGGTGAGAAGCTGTCCGCTGTCGGGATCATAGACAATCTCTTCGAGCAACGCCTGTCCGGCACCCTGGACCACGCCGCCATGGACCTGGCCCTTCACCATCATCGGGTTCAGGGCGACACCGACATCGTCCACCACCGTGTAGCGGATCAGTTCGGTGGTGCCGGTCTCGGGGTCGATCTCGACCTCGGCGACATGACAGCCATTCGGATAGGTGGGCCCCGGCGGCAGAATGATGGCGCTTTCCGACAGCCCGATCTCCAGCTCGCGCGGCATCTTGGCGGCCTGATAGGAGGCCCGGGCCACATCGATCAACGTGATCTCCCGGTCGGTACCCTGCACGGTGAACACGCCGTCCTCGAAGGTGATGTCTTCATCCGCAGCTTCCAGCAGATGCGCGGCGATCTTGCGGGCACGGTCGATGATCTTCTCCGAGGCCCGCAGCAGGGCCGCACCGCCGACGCTGATCGAGCGGGACCCGAAAGTGCCCTTGCCGTGATGCACCAGGTCGGTGTCGCCGTACTGCACCCGGATCGAATCGAACGGCACACCCAGTTTCTCAGAGGCGATCTGCGCGAAGGCGGTCTCGTGGCCCTGGCCGTGGGAATGGGTGCCCATCAGGACGGAAACGCCGCCATCGGTGTCGAACCGGACCGATGCGCTTTCCTCGTTGGGGATGGGCAGCGGGCCACCGGCGATCTCGATAACGCTCGCCACGCCCATGCCGCGCAGCTTGCCGCGTTCGGCGGCCTCGGCCCGACGGGCCTCGAAGCCATCCCGGTCGGCAGCGGCGATCGCGCGGTCGAGACAGGCCTCGAACTCGCCACTGTCATAGGTGAAGACGAAGCCGGTGTCGTAGGGCAAGGCCGAGGGCGGGATCATATTGCGCCGGCGGAGTTCGACCGGGTCGATGCCAAGTTCGTGGGCGGCCAGGTCGATGGTCCGTTCGATGGCATAGGAGGCTTCCGGCCGTCCTGCGCCCCGATAGGTCGCCGTGGGGCTCGTATGGGTATAGACCCCGCGCGCTTCGGCATGCACATGAGGCGTTGTATAGACCCCCGACAGACCGCCCAGATTGTTGGTGGGTGAATGGGGGCCGGCATTGCTCAGAAAGCCGCCCATCGCCGCGTCGGTCGATATCCGGAAGGCGAGAAACTTACCGTTCTCGTCCAGCGCGAGGGTCGTTTTCGATACGTTGTCGCGGGCATGGTAGTCGCTGGCGAGTGCTTCGCTGCGGGTGGCGGTGAAGCGAACCGGGCGTCCGGTGCGCTTCGCGGCCCAGAGGACAAGCCCGTGTTCGGCAAAGGTGCTGCCCCGCATTCCGAAGCCACCGCCCATATCGGGGGAGATCACCCGCAGCTTGCCTTCGGGAATCCCGAACACGTTCTTGGCGAGGTCCGAACGCATCCGGTGGGGTGACTGGACCCCGGCATAAAGCGTGTAGCGTTCTTCAAGCGGATCGTAGAAGCCGATGGCCGCACGCACTTCCATGGTGTTGGTTGCGACCCGGCTGATGGTGAAGTCGAGCTCGGTGACATGGGCAGCGGACGCGATCGCCGCGCTGGTGGCGTCCTTGTCGCCAAGGGAAAACACGAAACTCTCATTGTCCGCGACATTGTCCCAGACCTGTGCCCTGCCCGGTTCGCGCGCCCGGCCGGTCTCGGTGATGACGTCCTGGATGTCGTAATCGACCGAGATCGCCTCCGTGGCATCGACGGCCTGGGCAGAGGTCTCGGCGATAACGGCGGCAACGGCCTGTCCCACCAGATGGACCTCGCCATCGGCCAGCAGCGGATAGGGTGGCTCGACCATGGGCGAACCGTCGCGCTGCTGACGCTTGACGGTCACCGAAAGCCCGCCGATGCCGTCAGCCTTCAGATCCTCGGCTGTCAGCACCGCGATCACACCCGGCATGGATTGTGCCGCGCTGGTGTCCATGGCGGTGATCCGGGCGGCAGCATGGGGCGAGCGCAGCACCGCCATGGTGGCGGCACCGGGCACCTTTCGATCGTCGGTATAGTTGCCCTGACCGGTCAGCAGCCGCTGGTCTTCGACACGGGGCACCGACTGGCCGATGCCATATTCACGCATCAGCTGTCCCCGGGACGCGCCGGGGTTTGTGACTCCTGCCCAACAACAACCAGCATCAGACCTTAATCATCCTTGTTGACGGCGCCCTCTGCCAGCTTGGCTTCGCCCTCTTCCACGGCCTTGTCCCACGCCTTCGGCTTGAAGGCGTAGTAGAGCGCGATGACGATCATGGCGATGATCACCACCGATATCCAGCGGCTGAAGATGAAGGTGAAGGGGCTGTCGTCGGACACGATCAGAACGTTGCGCAGGCCTTCCTCGGCAATCGGGCCGAGGATGATGCCTAGCAGGATACCCGCCGGCGAGAAATTGTACTTGTGCGCCAGGTATCCGATGATCCCGAAGGCCACCATGATCCAGACATCCCACGGGTTGCCGCTGGCGGCGAAGGTGCCGACCACACAGAAGACCATGATGATCGGGGCCAGCAGACCGCGGGGAAACAGGGTGACATAGGCCATGGTCCGCGCCATCACGGCGGCGATCCCGCCCATGAAGAAGTTGGCGAGGATGAAGCCCCAGATCACCGTGAAGATGACTTCGGGTGAATCCCGGAACAGGCGTTCGCCCGGCTGCAGGCCGTGGATCATCAGGGCGCCCAGAATCACCGCAGCGGAAATGCCGCCGGGAATCCCGAGCACGAACATCGGGATCAGGGAGGTGCCCGTGACCCCGTTGTTGGAACCCTCTGTGGCGGCAAGGCCCTTGACCTCGCCCTCGCCGAATTTGTCCCCGGCTTTACCGCGCTGGATTTCCCAGGCATAGGCGATCCACTGGGCCACACTGGCACCGGCAGCGGGCACGATGCCCATCACCAGCCCGGTCACCCAGCCACGAACCAGAGACCAGCGGCAATGCATGATCTCCTTCCAGCGCGGCATGATGTTCCAGCTCAGTTTGGTCGTGCCGGAAATATTGGATTTCGGGCTGCCCTCACACAGGGTCAGGGCCTGGGCAAATGCGAACAGGCCGATCACGGCCGGCAGAATGCCGACGCCCGAAAGCAGACCAGTCATGCCGTAGGTGAATCTGGGAAAGGCTGAAGCAGCGTCCACGCCGATCGTGCTGACGAGCAGACCGAAAAGCCCGGCAATCAAACCTTTCAGGACGGAGCCGAAGGAGACCGCCGCGATCGCAGTCAGGCCCAGAAGGGCGACCACGAAAAACTCCGACGGCCCGAACAGCAGCGAAATCTTCGCCAGCGGCGGGGCCAGATACATCAGCGCGAACCCGCTGATCAGCCCGCCCATCACCGAAGCAAAGGTAGACATGCGGATGGCTTCGGTGGCCCGGCCGCGCTTGGTCATCTCGTAGCCTTCGATGGCCGAGGCCGCCGAGGCCGATGTCCCGGGCGCACGTAGCAATATGGCGGTAAACGAGCCGCCATAGATGCCTGCGGCGTAGGTCGAGACCATCAGGATGAGGGCGGTATCGGCCGGCCAGTTGAAGGAAATCGGGATCATCAGGGCGATCGCCATGGGCGGCCCGAGGCCGGGGATGGCTCCGATGATCAGTCCCACAATGATGCCGACCAGCATCGCGCCGATATTGGCGAGGGTCAAAACGTTGGCAAGAAACTCAAGACTTTCCATGATCTTTCTCCGCCGACGCTAGAACAGGAGGCCTTCGGGGAGAAACGCCCCGAGAGCCACCGTGAAAAACACATAGAGCAACGGAAACAGGATCACGGCGGTGAGCACGATCATCTTGTGATCGCGCAGGCCGGTCATGTAGGTCGCGATGAAATAGAAGATGAAGGAGCTGACGTAGAAGCCGATCTCGAAGACGGCGAAGGCATAGGCCACGCCGACGATCATGACGTAGAACGGCTTCCAGGCGAAATACGAGAAATCGAAATTCACCATGCCCTTCAGGCGTTCCCGGTCCTTCGCGGTGAAGCTGCGCAGCAGCATCCCGAAGGCCAGTACCATGATCCCGATCTGGGCGAATTGCGGAAAGGCCCCGGAGCGCTGGGGCCAGCCTGTTGACTGGGTGTACATGAACCCGCCGGCAAGGATCAGTGCTACTGCAACGATCCGCTCGGCCATCAGTCTCGTCATGAGATCTCCCCCCCGGATGTCTCGTGAACTTCTTGAGAGGGGATCACACGCCCTGCCGGTTCATCCGGCAGGGCGTGCGGCCCGGGACGTGCATTTGTCCCATCCCCCAAAGCCGAAGCGTGCGTCTTACTGGACGCCTTCCTGCTTCCAGTAGGCGGCCTGCTCGGCGACCTCCTGGCCCGCGCGTAGAAGCTTCCACATCTCCTCGCCTTCGGCGAACTGGAGGTGGTTCTTGTTGGCTTTTTCCTTGGCGATGTACTCGGGGTTCGCCATGGCGCGCTTGATCGCGTCGAGATAGATCTGACGCTTTTCCTCTTCCAGGCCATTGGCCGTGGCCAGCGTGCGGCCAGCATAGGTGATGTTACGCTTGCCGGTGATTTCCTCGAAGGTCGGCACGTCCGGTAGCAACGACCAGCGTTCCGGATGCAGCACGGCGATCGGACGCAACAGGCCCTCTTCGATCGGGTTGATGAAGAAGCCGACATTGGCCGCGATCAAATCCACATGACCGCCCAGCGCAAGCTGGATTTTGGAATTATCGCCACGGCTGGTTACGAACTTCGCCTTGAAGCCGGGTACCGCCTGCTGTGCGAAGGCCACACCGATGTGGTCATCGCTGCCGAAGCTGCCCGGCGCAACGATGATCGGCTGCTTTTGGGCATATTCGAGGACGTCGTTGAGGTCCTTGAAGCGGTCATCATCGGCACGGACGAGCCACAGACCCGGATCGTAGGAGTGCCAGGCCAGGAAGTTGAAGGATTCCAGCTTTTCCGAACGCTTCATGTCCGGGTTCAGGAACGAGAAGATGTGCGGAATATTGACCACGGCGAGTTTGTGGTCGTCCCGGCGCGGGTTCCAGTCGTTGACGACCTGGCTCCACGACACCCAGCCGCCACCGCCGGCGACATTGGTGACCTTGACCGGCTGACCGAGTTCTTCGGCCAGGTACGGCGCGAACAACCGGAAGGTGCGGTCTGCGCCGCCGCCCGGTGCGAACGGCACCTGAAGCTGGACCGGTTTGCTGGGGAAATCCGCGGCCGATACGGACGCCGGACCCACTGCGGTCAGGCCGAATACGGCGAGTGCAGCTCCCGCCAGAAGCGGTACTTTCTTAAGTTTGAACATGTGACGAACCATCCCATTTTGAGTTTCTGGTTTTTTATGACCGCGAAACTCTAGCGGGTCATGGCCGGGGGGAAAACGCCTAAACGAAAAAATTTTATTTTAGGAAATCAACCCATACGCGAGCACCGCCTTATTCGGCGGCATCCGCGGCTGTGCGGGTGGGTTCGCGTCCGGCCTTGGCGGCCTCCTCGGCGGAGAAGTTCAACTCCACCTTGATGCCGTTGATCGGCTCCATGAAGAACAGTTGATAGAGCGACTGATCGTGGGCCTGACGCTCGTTGTACTTGATGCCGTTCTTGTCGAGGCGTTCGGTGAATTCGACGAGACCCGAGCAGTTAAAACACACATGGTCGATGCGGCCGGAACCGGTATTGGCTTCTGCTTCGGCTGCCGCGCTGTCGTCACCCGGGCGCAGATACTCGTTCTGATGGTCGGAGTGATTGGCCTTGCCGATATGCACCACGTCCTGGTCGCCGATATAGAGCCAGTGGACGGGGAACCCGAATTCCGGGTGGTCGCCCGAACGGAAGCCGAGATTGTCCACCCACCAGTCGCGCGTTCCGTCGGGATCGTGGGTGAGGATCAGAATGTGTTCCATGAAGTTCAGGCCCATGGTTCGGCTCCGTGTCTGGAAGTGTTGCGTTGGCGCGATTGTGGCGCAGCCGGTCTGCGGTCTCAACCGGCGAATGGGCACAAATTCTGTCCGGTTATGCGGCTAATCGCGCCGCTACTCCAGCGGTTGGGCGTCCAGCAGGATGCCCGCGAGCAGGCACGGTTCCTCGGTCCGGTTCGACCAGGCATGGATGGTGCCGCGCTGAACGCAGATATCCCCGGCCTTCAGGCAGACTTCCGAATCGTCGAGGATCAGCCAGATTTCGCCTGAAATGACGATGAGATAGTCGACCGTCCTGGTCTTTTGCATGCCCTGGTGTTCACGCCCGTCGAGCCGCTCGCCTGCGCCCATTTTCTCGAAATACTCTTTCATCTGATCGTAGTTGCGCTGGGAATCCGGCGGCAGCTCCAGCACCCGAAACACCGCGCCGCCCGCCGGCGGTTCCAGTGTGACCTTGTCCTCGACCGTGTCGGCGTTGCCGGTGTTGCCGGCGGGAATGGAGCGGCTCAGCCAGACATCGGATAGGCGCACATTCTCCTGGCCCTGGGGCGTGAGCACATGGCCCATATCCGGCGTCATGGTTTCGTCGATGATGACAACGGCCTTGCCGTCATCGTCGTGGCCGGTGATCACCCGGCGGATATTGCGTGGCATGAATTCTTCCCCTCAGTTCTTGTCCGGTGTCTGGCGGTCGCGCCAGTCGGCCGGTTTGACAATACGGTTGCGCAGAACGCCGATCCCCTCGACATCCAGCTCGATGGTATCGCCGTCCGACAGATACTTGTTGTGCTCCAGGCCGCAGCCGCTCGGCACGGTGCCGGATCCGAAAATCTCGCCGGGCTGGATCGTCTGGTTGCGGCTGAGATGGGCCAGCACGCCTTCGAATTTGTGATCCATCATGCCGGTGTTGCCCCGGCTCCATTCCTCGCCGTTGATCCGCGCGGTCATGGTCAGGTTGTAGGGGTCCGGAAGTTCATCCGCCGTCACGATGCAGGGTCCCATGGCGTTGCCCGCATCGAAATCCTTGCCCGGACCGCCCATGCCGGCGCCCGAGCGAATCTCGACGGCCTGAATGTCGCGGGCGCTGACATCGTTGAAGATGGTGTAGCCGAAGATGTGCTGCCCGGCGTCCTCGGCGCGAATGTTCACGCCGGCGCGCCCGCTCACCATGGCCCATTCCAGTTCGTAATCCATCCGGCGGCACATCCATCGCCGCGGCGGGATCATCCTCGCGTTCGGATAGGCGCGTGTATCGGACCTGGCGGGCATTGCGGAGGTGCTGCAGGAAACAGGCGCAGTCCCGCAGGCGGCGCGGGTTGGGCAGGGGTGCCTGCAGGTCGATCGCGTCGCGCGCGATCCGGGCTTCGGCCACGCCCTCGTGACGCACCCTGTCGGTCAGCCCCCGGGCCGGAATGGTCCAGCCAGCGTTGTGTTCACGTGGCAGTATGGAAAAACATGGTTAAGGAATACTTGCCGATGTTAACCATGTTTTATCGAAGCAGAACCTAGTTTTGCCGAAACAGCGAAATCGGTCGGTGCCTACGTCATGCCGACACGGGCCGCAGATCAATTCGGAGGGATGCTTTCATGGCACCGCGTACCCAGACCCGAACAAACAAGCTGGTCAACAAATCGGCTCAGCTGGCGAAGAAAAACCTTGGTGCGAAAGAAGGCCGGGCCTGTGCGGATTTTCTCAAGGCCTTCTACGCCAATGTGCCGCCGGTCGATATCGAGTCCTCTGATGCGGAAAGCCTTTATGGCACCGCGGCGTCCTTCTGGGCATTTGCCCAGAAACGTCAGCCCTGCGAACCTTTGATCCGGGTCTTCAACCCGCGTCAGGAGACCCATGGCTGGGAATCCTCCCATACGGTAATCGAGGTTGTGACCGATGATATGCCGTTTCTGGTCGATTCCCTGACCGCGGAACTGAACTATCAGGGGTCGATCGTTCACCTGGTCATCCATCCGATTTTCTGCATCACGCGCGACTCAAAGGGCCGGTTGACCGATTTCGTGCCGGGCACCGGGGGCGGGGGCAAGCCCGAAAGCTTCATGCATATCGAGGTCAGCGAACAAACTGACCCCGCCGTTCTGGCACGCATGACCGCGCGGATCGAACAGGTGCTCGAGGATGTCCGCGCCGCCGTTGAAGACTGGCCCGAGATGAAGGCGCGCGTGGGCGAGTTGATCGAGGAGCTCGAATCCCAGCCCCCGAAAAAGATTGCCAAGACCGAGGTTGCCCAGACCCGCGAGTTCCTGGAATGGCTGAACGACGATCATTTCACCTTCCTGGGGTACCGCGAGTACAGCCTCACGGGCTCGGGTGCCAAACAACGTCTCAAGACCCGGCCCGGTGGCCTGGGGGTCCTGCGCGATGCGTCCCGTCACATCTTCGAGAACTGGGCCGATGATGCGCCGCCGCCCGAAGACGTGCGCTCCTTCATCCGTCAGCCCCGGCTGGTGATGCTGACCAAGGCCAACCAGCGCGCCACGGTGCATCGCCGGGTGCATATGGATGTGGTTGGTGTGAAAACCTATGACAGCAGCGGCAAGGTCACCGGCGAGCGGATGATCGTCGGCCTGTTCACATCGGCCGCCTACAGCTGCTCACCCATGTCGATCCCCATGCTGCGTGGCAAGATCGAGGCCGCTCTGACCCAGGCGGAATTTCCGCCATCCAGCCATGACGCCAAGGCGCTTGCGCATATTCTGGAAAACTATCCGCGTGACGAGTTGCTGCAGATCGAGCCGGACAACCTGCTGGAAAACGCGCTCGGCATCCTGCATCTCCAGGAGCGTCAGCGGACCGCACTGTTCATGCGCGAAGACCCGTTCAAGCGCTACCTGACAGCTCTGGTGTTCGTCCCGCGTGACCGCTACGACACCGATCTGCGCGTGAAGCTCGCCTCCATCCTGGAAGAGGAGTTCGAGGGTACCCTGTCGGCGTTCTATCCGGAATTCGGAACCGAATCGGTGCTCGCCCAGATCCTGTTCGTGATCAAGACAGGACCCGATGGAATCCCCGCCTACAACATTGAAAAGATTGAGGCCCGTCTCCGGGAGGCCACCCGGTCCTGGGAAGACCGGCTGCGGGATGCCCTGACCGCGGCGCGCGGCGAAGAATCCGGACTGGTGATGTTCCAGCGATACGGCCAGGCCTTCACTGCTGCCTATCGGGATCGCTACAGCCCGAGCGACGGGGTTGCTGATATCGAACTGATCGATGCGGCCCGGATATCCGACGGGCTGGAGCTCAACCTCTATCGCCCCGAGGACGAGCCGGACACCTCGGTGCACCTCAAGCTGTATCGTGCGGGCACACCGATGCCGCTTTCGGATGTGATCCCCATGCTCGAAAACATGGGTCTCAAGGTGATCGGCGAAGAGCCGTTCGAAGTGAACTATCTCTACGGTGAACACACCGGCGAGATCTGGGTGCATGACTTCGCGATGGAGTCGAGCAGCGGCGCGGCGATCGATCTGAAAACCGTGCGCGAGCCGTTCCACGAGTGCTTTGCCCGCGTCCTCGAAGGACAGATCGCCGATGACGGATTCAACAATCTGGTGATGGGGGCCGGGCTGACCTGGCGCGAAATTCTGGTGCTGCGGGCCTATTGCAAATTCTTGCTGCAAAGCCGGATTCAGTTCTCGCAGACCTATATGGAAGAAACGCTGGCGAAGAACCCCGCGCTCGCCGGATATATCGTGGCTCTGTTTTTCGCGCAGTTTGATCCGGAGCGGGCCGGTACGCCCGCCATGACGCGGCGTATCAAGAAGCTGCGTGCACAGATCGCCGAGGGCCTGGATGCCGTCGTCAATCTGGATGAAGACCGGATCATTCGCCGTTTTCTCAATGCGGTCGAATCGACCCTGCGGACGAACTTCTTCATGACCGAGGAAGATGGCGAGCCGAAATCCTACGCTTCCTTCAAGATCGACAGCCGAAACGTCGAGGACCTGCCCGAACCGCGCCCGATGAAAGAGGTCTTTGTCTATAGCCCGCGCATGGAAGGCTGCCATCTGCGTGGCGGAGATGTTGCGCGTGGCGGGTTACGCTGGTCGGACCGGCGCGAGGATTTCCGGACCGAAATCCTGGGGCTGCAGAAAGCCCAGACCGTCAAGAATGCGGTGATCGTGCCCGTGGGCGCCAAGGGCGGCTTCGTCTGCAAGGCGCTTCCGGCGCCAACCGGCGATCCCCAGGCCGACCGTCAGGCAACCCAGGAAGAAGTCGTGGCCTCCTACTCGACATTGATCCGCGGCCTGCTCGACATCACCGACAACTTCGTCGATGGCAAGATCGTCCCGCCATCCGATGTTGTACGGCTGGATGACGATGACCCCTATCTGGTTGTCGCCGCCGACAAGGGCACGGCCACCTTCTCCGATATCGCCAACGGCATCAGCCAGGATTACGGCTTCTGGCTGGGCGATGCCTTCGCTTCGGGGGGGTCGGCCGGTTACGACCACAAGAAGATGGGCATCACGGCCAAGGGCGCATGGGAATCCGTCAAGCGTCATTTTCGCGAGATGGGTCACGACACCCAGACCCAGGACTTCACGGTGGTCGGTGTGGGCGACATGTCCGGTGACGTGTTCGGCAACGGCATGCTGCTGTCAAAACACATCCGGCTGATTGCCGCTTTCAACCACCTGCATATTTTCTTCGATCCGGACCCGGATCCGGCGAAGAGCTTCGCCGAGCGGGAGCGGCTCTTTGAACTGCCACGCTCGAGCTGGGCGGATTACGACACCAAACTGATCTCGAAGGGCGGTGGGATTTTCGATCGCAAGGCGAAGTCGATCAAACTGACGCCGGAGATGAAGGCAGCCATCGGCGTGTCACGGGATTCGATGACCCCCAATGAGCTGATCCAGGCGATCCTCGTTGCGCCCGTCGATCTGCTCTGGTTCGGCGGGATCGGTACCTACATCAAGTCGTCGGATGAATCCCATGGTGATGCCGATGACCGTTCGAATGATGCCCTGCGCGTCGATGCCGAAACGCTCAATTGCAAGGTTATCGGCGAGGGTGCCAATCTGGGTGTGACCCAGCGGGGGCGGATCGAATACGCCCGCCATGGTGGGCGAATTAACACGGACTTCATCGACAACTCGGCCGGCGTGGATTGCTCGGACCATGAGGTGAATATCAAGATCGCTCTCGACGATGTGGTCTCGAACACGGATATGACCCTGAAGCAGCGCGACGCTCTTCTGGTGCGGATGACCGATGAAGTCTCCGGCCTTGTGCTCAACGACAACTATCTCCAGACCCAGACCATCTCTCAGGCTGAGCGCCGGGCTTCGGACTCCCTGGAAGCGCAATGGCGTGTGATCCGGGCGCTGGAACGCCGGGGATTGCTCGACCGGGCGATTGAGCATCTGCCCGACGATGAAGACATGGCCGATCTGCAGGCCGACGATCTGGGGCTGACGCGCCCGGAATACGCGGTGCTCTTCTCCCATGCGAAAATTGCGCTCTACGGCGATCTGCTGCCGACGAAAGTGCCTGACGACCCCTATCTCACCAAGGACCTTGCGCGCTATTTTCCCAAGCCGCTGCGCGAGAAATTCAGCGCTCAGGTGGTGCGGCACCGCCTGCGCCGCGAGATCGTGGCGACCTATCTGACCAACTCCCTGGTCAACCGGGTGGGTGCCACATTCGTGCAGGATTTGCAGGAACGCTCGGGCGCCGCACCGGACGATATCGCGCGGGCTTATGTCATTGCCCGCGATGTCTTCGAGCTGCGCCCAGTCTGGCGTGACATCGAATCCCTCGATCTGCAGGTCGATGCGGCGGTCCAGCTCGATACGGCACATGAGCTCGAGATGCTGGTGGAGCGCATGACGGTCTGGTTCCTGAACCATGCGCGCCGTCCGCTGAATATCGAAGCAACCATCGAACACTATGCGCCGGGTATTCGTGAACTGGTGGAGAATCTGCCCGAGATTGTGGCCGATGAGGATCGCCGGGATATTGAGACCGAAACCGATCGCATGATCGCGCTGGGTGTACCCAAGGCGCTGGCCCGAAAGGTGTCCAGCCTGGAAGTGCTGGCCGCGGGCGGCGATGTTGTGCAGATCTCGCGGTACTCGCAGGTGCCGGTGCTCGATACGGGCCGGGTCTATTTCGATCTCGGTGCGCGGCTCGGAATCGACTGGTTGCGTCATGCCGCGCGTGCGGTGGAGCCGGCCTCGGACTGGGAGCGGTTGGCTGTCGAGTCGATTGTCGATGACAGCTACCGGCACCAATCGGGCCTGACCAACCATGTTCTGGATGTTGCCGGCGGTGGCAAGCTTGGTGCCCGGGCGGCTGAAGGGGTCATCGCGACCTGGATCGATTCGCGGAACGGGGCGGTCGAACGCACGGTCCAGTTGCTCGACACGTTGCGTGAAAACGAGACCGTCGATCTGGCGATGTTGTCCGTGGCAAACGGGCAGTTGCGGAGCCTGCTGGCCAAATAGCGCGGCGCGGTGCGCATGGCGCGCATCGCGGGACTGGGTTAAGACGTGTTGTCGGCATATCCCGCCGGCGATCGTAATCGGATCTGTCCGTGAGCCAAAACCCTGCCTCTCCGGCCGGGAACCTGGCGGTTCTCGCAGCGCTTGCCGCCTGTCTTTCGACAGCGCTGGGGGGATCGGCTTTCGTGGCGATCCGCTTTCTGGTCACGGAGACCGAGCCGGTCACCATTGCCTTCTTGCGAAACTTTGTGGCTGCGGTGGTGCTGACGGCGATCGCGCTGCTGGTGGTGCGGCGCTGGCCGACCCCGCGCGAGCTGTTGGTGATGGGGGCCATGGGCGCGCTGTTCTTTGGCGGGCTGCAGTTCATCTTTTCCAATGCGCTGATCTACACAAACTCTTCCCGTGGGGCGCTGGCCTATACCACCGCGCCGTTCATGACCCTGCTGATCGCGGCCGCCTTCGGAATCGAAGCGCCGACGCGGCAGAAGATTGTCGGGATCGTCATCGCCACCCTCGGTGTGGTCGTGGCGCGGGGGCAGAGCGCCAGCGCGCCGCCGGGGGGGCCTGGATCGGCGACGGGTTGATTCTGGTGGGGGCCCTGATCACGGCCGTGTACGGGGTCTGGTCGAGCCGCGCCCTGAAAGGCCATTCGCCGCGGGTGGCGGTGGTCACCGGTGTCGTGCCCGGCTCGTTTCTGCTCTATCTCTTCGTGATGGCCAGCGGTGCACCGGCATTCACCCCGGACCTGTCTCCCACCGGATGGGCCGCGATGGCGTTTCTCGGCATCGGGGCCGCGGTTATTTCCTATTCGCGCTGGCCCTGGGCACTGCAGAACACGACACCGACACTCGTGGCTGTGGCACTGCCTATGAACCCGCTGATGGCGTTGGTCTGGGGCGCTGGTCTTCTCGGTGAAAATGTGACGCCCGAGATGATCGCGGGCTTCGTCCTGGTGATCACCGGTATTGCGGCCGCCAACTGGCTACGCCGCAGAGTGGCGGCCTGAACATGCCGTCCGGATCTTCGGGCCGTCTGGCTTTCTGGGCCGCCATTGCCGCTGTCGTTGCGCCGTTTGCAGCCGGCACGACACTCGGGGCTATCCGTTTCGTTTCGGACGCGCTGGACCCGCTGTTGATCACCATTCTGCGTATGGGGATCGGTGCGATGGTCCTCTTGCCGCTGGCGCTTGTTTTTGCGCGCGGCTGGCCACGCGGCCGGGATTTCTGGGTCATCATCGGGTTCGGGGTCTTGATGTTCGGCGTGAGCCAATGGCTGGTCTCGGCCTCGCTGACCTATACCTCTGCGGCGCGCGGCGGAATACTCGCCTCGACCGTGCCGTTCATGACTCTGGCGATCGCCGCTTCATTGCGCGCGGAGCAGCTCACCTGGCTGAAGGCTGTCGGGGTCGGGGTTGCCACCGGCGGCGTTGCCCTTGCGCTCTGGCAGGATGCGAGCGCCATTCCCGGCGGCTGGCGTGGCGATCTTCTGATGCTCGCGGCCTCCGCGGTTCTGTCGGTGTACAACGTGGCAACCCTAAAGGTGATCCGGCGATATCCGCCCTTGATCTTCGTGGTCTGCAACCTGTTGCCCGGCGCCGCGATGCTTTCGGTGATCGGTGTTGCGAGCGGCGTTTCGTTTTCGGCGATACCGCTTTCCGGCAGCGGATTCTGGGCGGTGCTGTATATCGGCATAATGGGCAGTGCGCTGACCTATTTCCTCTGGCTCTGGGCGCTGCGGCACACAAGCCCGACTCGGGTGGCCATCGGGCTGACCATGAACCCGGTCGGCGCGCTTATGGCGGCTGCTATCATCCTCGATGAAACCATTACCAGCGGCGTCTGGGTCGGACTGGCCTGTATCGCCAGGGGGATCCTGTTGACCAACTGGCAATTGCAGGACCAGCCGCAACGCGAGGCAAGCTATGGCAATTGATGACCCGCGAGGTGCTCCACCGCCGCTTGATCGCCGTGCGATTGGGTCCTGGTGTGTGTTCGACTGGGCGAATTCACCCTTTCCGGCGGTGATTCTCACCTTCGTGATCCCGGCCTATTTCACCCAGGCGGTGATGGACGACCCGGCCCGCGCGACCTCTCTCTGGGCGATGATGACCGGGATCGCCGCCCTGGCGATTGCGCTGCTCAGCCCCGTGCTGGGCGCGATTGCCGATCAGGGCCGGGCCCGAAAACCCTGGCTGGCCTTCTTCACCTTCGTCATGGCGGCCGGTTCGCTGCTTCTCTGGTTTGTCGCGCCCGATGAGTCCGACGCCACGCTCCTGCTGGTGCTGGTCGGGGTGACGGTTGTGGCCTTTGAGCTGTCGATGGTGTTCTGCAATGCCCTGCTGCCCAATCTTGTCCCGTCCCACTGGCTCGGCCGGATATCCGGCTGGGCCTGGGGCTTGGGCTATCTGGGCGGGGTCGGCGGATTGCTGCTGGTGCTGTTCGTTTTCGTGCAGGTGGAAACACCGCCCTTCGGGCTGAGTGCCGCTGCCGACAAGCTTGAGAATGTACGCATGTCCGGGCCGGTGGTGGCCGCCTGGCTGTTGTTGTTCTGTCTGCCGCTGTTCCTCTGGACCCCGGATCCCCGCGGGCGCGGACTGCCCATGGGCAAGGCCGTACGGACGGGACTCGTCGAAATCTGCTCCACGCTTCGCAATTTGCGCCATTACCCGCAGCTCTGGCGCTACCTGCTGGCACGGATGCTGTTCACCGATGGTCTGAACACGCTGTTCGCCTTTGGCGGCGTCTTCGCGGCGGGCACCTTCGGAATGCCCGTGGCCGAAGTGATTATCTTCGGGCTGATTCTGAACGTTACAGCGGGCCTTGGCGCTTTTGCCTTCGGCTGGGTCGATGACAAGATCGGCGCCAAGCGGACGATCCTGATCGGGATTGTAGGCATCGTGATCGTTGGCATTCCGTTGCTGCTGGTTGAATCGAAGCTCGCCTTCTTCGTGCTCGGATCAACCCTGGGGATTTTCTTCGGACCGGTGCAGGCCGCCAGCCGGTCCCTGATGGCCCGGATCATTCCTCAGGGAACCGAGAGCGAGATGTTCGGGCTCTATGCCCTGTCCGGGAAGGCGACGGCATTCGTGGGGCCGTGGATGGTGGCGGTGGTCACGGCGGCGAGCGGCAGCCAGCGCTGGGGCATGGCCACGGTCCTGCCCTTCCTGATTCTGGGCGGGTTGCTGCTCTGGCTGACCGTGCGGGACGTTCCGCCCGAGGCGCCGGTCACAGACGTCTAGGCCTCAGCCCGACAGTTTGACGGCCGTGCCGGTGGCCACCACCATCAGCATCGAACCCTTGTCCCCGACCACCTCATAGTCGACGCCCAGCCCGATGATGGCCTGGGCACCGCGCGCGACGGCGTCGGCTTCGATGGCTTCGAGAGCGGCTTCGCGTGCCGAAGCGAGCACCTTCTCGTAGCTTCCCGAGCGCCCGCCCACCACGTCGCGGACCGAGGCGAACATGTCACGGACGATGTTCGCGCCCACCACGGCTTCCCCGGCGCACACGCCCAGATACGCGGCGATGTTCCGGCCCTCGACACTGCTGGTCGTCGTAATGATCATATTTCGCTCCTAGTGACGGAAGTGGCGCATGCCGGTCAGCACCATGGCGATTCCGGCTTCGTCGGCCGCCGCGATCACCTCGTCGTCGCGGACCGATCCGCCCGGCTGGATCACGGCGGTGGCCCCGGCCTCGATGGTGGTCAGGAGCCCGTCCGGGAAGGGGAAGAACGCATCCGAGGCCGCGACCGACCCCTGGGTCAGCGCTTCGGATTCGCCGGCGGCCTTGGCAGCTTCTTTCGATTTGTGCGCCGCGATCCGCGCCGCATCCACCCGGCTCATCTGTCCGGCGCCGATGCCCACGGTGGCACCGTTCTTGGCATAGACGATGGTGTTGGACTTGACGTGCTTGCCGATGGTGAAGGCCAGCAGCATGTCGGCGATTTCCTGTTCGCTCGGTTGCCGCTTGGTCACCACCTTGAGATCGTTCGCCGTGATGTGTCCGGCATCGCGATCCTGCAGCAGGAAGCCACCGGCGAGCGGCTTGAGCATCCGGCCGGTCGCACGGGGGTCGGGCATCTCTCCGGTGAGCAGCAGGCGCAGGTTTTCCTTGCCGGCAAAGACCTGGCGCGCGTCGTCATCGGCGTCCGGCGCAATCACCACCTCGGTGAAGATTTCGGTGATGGCCTCGGCGAGCGGGCCCGTCAGGGTCTTGTTGGCGGCCACAATTCCGCCAAAGGCGCTGACCGGATCGCATTTGCGTGCCGCGCGATAGGCCCCGACCAGGTCGTCACCGGTGGCCACACCACAGGGATTGGCATGTTTGATAATGGCAATCGCGGGTGATTCGAACTCGGCAGCCAGTTCGAAGGCGGCGTCCGCGTCGCCCAGATTGTTGTAGCTCAGCTCCTTGCCCTGGACCTGTTCGGCCTGGGCGACACCGGGCCGGGCCGGTCCGCCGATATACAAGGCCGCGTTCTGGTGCGGGTTTTCACCGTAGCGCAGGACGGCCGCACGCTTGCCGGAGGTGACATGGGTTTCGGGAAAATCTTCGCCCAGTTCGCCCGACAGCCAGGCGGTGATCGCACCGTCATAGGCGGCGGTGCGGGCATAGGCCTTGGCGGCCAGCCGGCGGCGCAGCTCTGCGGGCAGCTTGCCGTTGTTGGCGTCCAGCGCGGCGACGATCGCGTCATAGTCGGACGGGTCCGTGACGACAGCCACATGTGCGTGGTTCTTGGCGGCCGCGCGGATCATGGCTGGTCCGCCGATGTCGATATTCTCGACACAGTCGTCATAGCCCGCACCGGACGCGACGGTCGCCTCGAACGGATAGAGATTGATGACGATCAGGTCGATGGCCCCGATGTCATGGTTCTCCATGGCCGCCTGGTCTTCGGGATGGTCGCGCCGGGCGAGAATGCCACCGTGAATTTTGGGGTGCAGAGTTTTGACCCGACCGTCCATGATTTCGGGAAAGCCGGTGTGGTTGGCGACCTCGACCACGGGGACGCCCGCCTCGGCCAACGCTTTTGCCGAGCCACCGGTCGAAAGGATTTCGATGTTGTGACGGGCAAGGGCTGCGCCGAGCTCCGTCAGGCCGGCCTTGTCGGATACGGATACGATTGCGCGCGTGATCTGCGCGTCTGAATTGTTGGGCACCGGTAATCGTCCTTCGTATGTGCTGGGGTGAGGTTCTTTCCGGGCCAGGGACGGAACGCTTTATTTGGCCGCAGCCGTATCGGGATGCGGGGTTTCGGATTGGAATTCGGGTACGAGATGCGCCAGCTGGGCGCGGCAGGTCGTGTTGTCGCCGTTTCGTGCGGCGCTGATCAATTCGTCGATGGCGCGCTCAAGGACCGCCCGGTCCGCCACTCGCGGCATGGCCAGGCGGATGGCATCGTTGCCGGTGGGTGCCAGGCTTTCGGCGTCGTGGAAGAGTTCCTCGAATAGCTTCTCGCCATCGCGCAGGCCGACAAAGTGAATGTCGACGTCTTCATAGGGTCGTTTCCCCGTCAGGCGGATCATCTGTTCGGCCAGATCGACAATGCGGACGGGCTCGCCCATATCCAGCACGAAAATGCCGCCGGCCTTCTCGGTGCCGAGTGCGGTGGCCTGCAGGACCAGCTCCACGGCTTCGCGCGTGGTCATGAAATATCGGGTGATGTCGGGGTGGGTGACCGTCAGGGGGCCGCCCGCCGCGAGCTGGCGCTCGAACAGGGGCACCACCGATCCTGTGGAGCCGAGCACATTGCCGAAGCGCACCGTGATGAACTGGCAACCCGCCTCGCCGGGTGCGCGGTCCAGCGCCTGGCAATAGCTTTCCGCGACGCGCTTGGTCGCGCCCATGGCGTTGGTTGGGTTTACCGCCTTGTCGGTCGAGACCAGGACCATTTTCCGTGCGCCGACATCGCGGCACAGATCGGCAACAATCCGCGACCCGCCGATATTGGTCAGAACCCCTTCGGCCACATGGGATTCGACGATGGGCACATGTTTGAGGGCGGCGGCGTGAAAGACCAGGTTGGGCCGTGCTTCGGCGAAGACGGCGGCCATGGCGGTCCGGTCACGCACATCGGCCAGGTGCGCGTGATGTTTGAAGCCGTCGGCAGCTTCACCCATCTCCAGATCGATCGAGTAGAGGTTGAACTCAGAATTGTCCACGAGGTCGAGCCGGCCGGGTCCCAGTGCCGCGATCTGGCGGACCAGCTCGCTGCCGATCGTCCCGCCGGCCCCGGTGACCAGAACGCGGGCCCCCTTGATCAGGCTCTCCATCGCGGGCCGGTCCAGCACGGCCTGTGGGCGGCCGAGCAGATCCTCGACAGCAACCGGTTTCACCCCGATTGCTTCTCCGATCCCGGACTCGAATTCGGTCATCCGCGGTAGGCGCGCCATGGCCATGCCGTGGGTTTCGGCCAGATCGAGTAGATGCCGCATATAGGCCGGATCGAGGCCGCGCTTGGTGACGATCATGCGTTGCGGCCGCTCGGTGCGCAGCGCCAGACGGCGCATCAATGCGGGCAATTCATCGGGTGTGCCCAGAACGGGGACGTTCCGAATGTGGCGGCCGACGCGACTCCCCTTCTCGTCCAGCACGCCAACGACGCGGTAGGTCGAACCGGGCTGGCGTGTGAGGTCGCGGATGAAGGTTTCGGCTTCGTTTCCCGCGCCGACCAGAAGTACCGGCACCCCGGGTTTGCCGCTCGATTCGGCAACCAGTTCGAAATGCCGGTCCTTGAGCAGGCGGTAGAGAAACCGGGGCCCGCCCAGCAGTGCCATCAGGACGAACCAGTTGATCAGCGGCAAGGAGCGCGGCAGGAACTCGGCGCGGGAGGTGATGAACAGGATCGGAACAAAGATCAGCACAACAAGGCTGACCGCCTTGGTGATCGCCATCAGGTCGTTCATCGATGCATAGCGCCAGATGCCGCGATACAGACCCATCGGCCAGAACACACAAGCCGCCACGACAGCGAAAAGCAGCGTGCTCTGGATGATGAATTCCTGGGGCACCGTCTCGATGGACGCACCCATGCGCAGCCACAGCGAAAGCGGTAACGACGCCGCCGCCATGAAAATGTCGTGTCCGTAGGCGATATTCGCCCGGCCGAGCCTCAGATTTGCGCGCATTCGCGGACATCCCGTTGGGTTGCCCGCTTATACCACTAAGACGTCGTGGACAAAGCCCCGGAACGGCCTACATGGGCCTGGCGTGGGGCCTCAATGGGCGTTTCATCCACACCAGAAGCCCCGTGACGAGCGCAAAGGCCGCGGCGAGGGCGGCCAGCGACCAGATCATCCCGGCAAACGGAAAGGTCGTTAAGACAGCCAGTGCAATCAGGGCGAGGCTGACTAGACCGACGGCCGCGCTGACCTGGCCGTGCCCACGTCCGTTCTGCACGGCCTGCTGATAGAAATGTTCCCGATGCGCCTGCCAGACCTTTTCTCCCCGTGCGAGCCTTCGCAGCAGAGTCAGGGTGGCGTCGGTGAGGTAATAGAGGGGAAGAATCAGGGCTGCAGCCCAGTTTCCCGTAGCGGCCAGACCCAGCAGAAGCCAGCCCAGCAGGTAACCCATCGGGACGCTGCCGATATCCCCGAGAAATATTCTCGCCGGGGGCCAGTTCCAGACCAGGAACCCGGCCGCGGCGGCGGCGACCACAAGCGCGTGCAGGTGCAGCGGTTCCACCCCGGCGGCGGAAACCAGCCCGATGACGAGTATCCCCGCGCCGATACTGGCGGCTTCGATGCCGGTGATGCCGTCGATACCGTCCATGAAATTGAACAGATTGACGAACCAGATCCAGCCGATGGCGGCCAGTCCAGCATCCAGCCAGGCGGGAAACAATCCCTGAAATACCGGTCCGGGGAGCAGCATCACCCCTGCTGCGGCGGTCACAAGCTGCATTGAAAGTCGTGGAAGCGCGCCGAGCGAACGTAGGTCGTCGATCCAGGAAATCGCGGCCAGCGCCAGGGCGGCCAGTGGAATGGCCCAGCCGGCAGAGGTGGCGCTCCGGCGGGCGGCGTCCGGCCAGACAAAGGCAAGGATGACCCACAAGGGCAAAACGACGGCAATGACCCCGATGCCGCCGCCCCGCGGGGTCGGGGTGTCGTGGGAACTGCGCGCATTCGGGCGATCGAGAATGCCGCGGCGGAGCAACTGTCCGCGGACCAGCCCGACCAGAATGGTCGTGGCCACGGCCGTTGCGAGGGCCAGTATGACAAGGTTCCAGATCAAGATGCGATGCTTTGTCCTGCGTGTCCGTGCGCTTGTACCGGCAAAGACAAAGGCCCGGCAAGGTGCCGGGCCGTCGGGGAACGCATCCGTGTTGCGGATCTCAGCTCGTGCGCAGTCCCAAATGGTCCAGCTGGCGTGCGGTCACGAGACGTTCGTCGAAAAGTTCCTGCGCCCGCGTCAGCCCGGCGGCGCCCATCCGCGCGCGCTGTTCGGGCGCATCGACAAGCGATTGCAATGCCGTGGCGAGGGCGTCGCTGTCTTCGACGGGAACCAGGAGCCCGGTCTCGTTCTGGACCACTTCCTCGCGGCTGCCGCGGATGTCGGTTGCGACGACCGGAAGACCGGTCAGCATCGCTTCAATGATGGAGCGGGGCATACCCTCGCGATGCGATGGGAGCGTGAAAATATCCGCTGCGCGCAGGAGGTCGGGCATGTCCTGGCGATAGCCCAGAAACCGGACGCGGTCGCGCAGCAGGGGGTCGTCTTCCGCTGCGGAAACGACATCCTCGATGCCGTTGGCATGATCGCTGCGTAGTCGCGCACCGACGGCCCAGAGTTCCGCATCGACCCTGTGCATGGCCTCGATGAGTTCCCGATAGCCTTTTTCGGCGACAAGGCGCCCGGTCATCAGAATGACAACCCGCTCGTCGGGCGTTCCGATGGCGGCGCGGATTCGTTGACGGTCCTGTTGGTTCACGTCAGGTCTGAAAATCTCTGGCTCGCTACCATTGCCGATTGCCCGGATGTCGCCGGTTCGGCAAAGCCCCAGCCGCCGCGCGGTCTCTGCATCTTCCTGTGACTGGGTAAACAGCGTGTGGGTCACCCGGCCGGCGAGCCACTCCAGCCCGATATGCGCCGCCCGGCGCGGCGCAGGCATGTTGTCGTGAAAGTAAAAGCCGTGGGCTGTGTAGATGATGCGCGGCACCCGTGCGCACCGTGCGGCCAGCCGTCCGACAAACGCCCCGACCGGCGTGTGGGTGTGAACCATATCGAAGCTTTCGCGGCGGAACAGCCGGTGCAGTTCGCCGGCCGCCTGCAGGTTGCGCAGCGGATTGATCGAGCGGACGAGCGGGGCCGTCTCGACGCGAAAGCCATCCTGGCGGACCGCGTCCACCAGTTCGCCGTCGGCACAGACGCCGACAACCTCATGCCCTTCGTCCCGCAACGCGTTCATCAGCGGGCGCAGGAAATGATAAAGCGTGAAATCGACCGTGCAGAGCTGGCAGATCTTCAAGGGCATGTGGCGGTGAGCCTCGTCGTGTGTTGGCGCCCAATGTATGCGCTTCGAAGCGACCGGGTGAAGGATGCACTCATGGGCTGCTTTGATCTAATCTGTCCGCGTTGGCGCAGTATGCGCTTTTGGGGAAGGTGATGCATGGGGCTTGTGTTGATCGGTGCCGGCGGGGATGCGCGAGTTATGCTGGACGCCGCTCAGGCGTGCGGCCTGACGGTCGATGGCCTGCTGGACACTGCGCGCGAAGCCGGGGACACCCTTGCCGGCGCGCCGATACTTGGCGGCGATGAGCATCTCGACGATTCTGATTTCGTGCGGGCCCACGGCTTTCATGTTTCGATCAGCGATCCGGTGGCAAAGACGTCGCTCGTGAATCGGCTGAATTCGGTTTCGGCCCGCTTCGAAACCATCTGCCATCCCGGCGCAATCATCTCCTCGGCGGCCACGCTGGCCGATGGGGTGTTCGTCAATGCGGGCGCCGTGATCAACGCCGGTGCGCAGATCGGAGCCCATGTGATTGTCAACACCCGGGCCTCGGTCGATGATGACAGCGAGATTGGCCCCGGCGCGCATATCGCTCCAGGCGTGACGGTGTGTGGGGATGTTGTGGTGGGCGCCGGTGCCCGGGTCGGACCCGGCGCCGTCATCGGGGCCGGTACCGTCGATCCGCGGCGCGTTTGCATGAGGCGGCAGATCGCCGAGCGGAATCCATGTCGGACGCGCACCGATCTCTCGGGCGCAGAGCGCGCGGATGACCGGTTCCGCACCGTCCGGATAGATCTGCGGGTCGAGCGTGAGAACCGACATCCAGCAGCTGCTCGTGGCCCAATCGGCTTCGGGGGTCATGGCCACGCCGGGAAGATCCGCCAGGCGTTCGGCATAACGCGCGGCGATATCACGTTTGCGGGCGACGAACTCGTCCAGCCGGGAAAGTTGCGAGAGCACCAGCGCGGCGTTGAGGTTCGGCATGCGGTAGTTGAAACCGATCTCGCCATGCTGAAAGTAGAGCGCATCATCGCGGGCCTGGCTGGAGAGGTAGCGGCAGCATGGGCCAGTTCCGCATCAGGCGTCAGGATCATACCTCCGGCCCCGCCGGTGATCACCTTGTTGCCGTTGAAACTCAGAATCGCCGTGTGGCCCAGACCGCCGACAGGACGATCGCGGTAGAGGGCGCCCAGGGCTTTGGCGGCATCTTCAACCACGGTGATGTGGCGCGAAGCGAGCAGATCGGTGAGCCTGTCCATATCCACCGGGTGCCCGTAGAGGTGGACCGGCACAATGGCCCGGATCACCCGGCCGGTGTCGCGCACCACGGTACGCCCCTGATCCGTCTCGCAGTGATCGTCGAGATACCGCGCCAGTCCGGCGAGATCGATCAGACCGGTTTGCGAATCAACATCGGCCAGCAGTGGCGTGGCGCCGCAATAACAGACAGCGGTTACGGTCGCGACGAAGGCGGATTCCGGCACAATAACGTGGTCGTCGGCCGTCACGCCGGATGCCAGCAGGGCAAGATGGAGGGCGGCGGTCCCGCTCTGAACTGCAACGGTCTCGATCCCGCCCATTCGCTGCGAAAACCGCGCTTCAAGCTCGCCGATGGCCGGCCCGATGGCGAGCATGCCCTGTTCGACAGCGTCCTACACGGCTTTGGCGTCGTCTGTGCCGACATTCGGAATGGCGTTGTGAATCATGGGCTTTCCGGGTTCCGGTTGGCCGCCGCCACGGTGATCGCAGCGATCAGCCAGAGGAGGCCGATCCACCAGCTTTGCCAGACACCGAAGCTCAGCTGGAACAGAACGAAGGTGGCAACATACGTGCCGCCGACAAAGGCGCGATCGGCCGGCCGCGGATTGTCGAACAGGATTGATTTGAGCAGGGCAACGACCAGAACCGTGGCAAGGATCGTTCCGACCAGACCCAGCTCCAGCCAGATCTGCAGAAATCCGTTATGGGGATGGAGCGGCAGAAACTCGCTGGCCGACATGTCACCGTTGGTGTTCACCAGGATATCGATGGTTTGTGTTCCGCCGGGGATGGCACGCGAGGCATCCAGCCCCCAACCGAAGAGCGGTTGTTCGAGCAGCTTCTCGGAGGCAAATCCCCAGATCACGAAACGGTGGTTCAGGCCCTGCTCGATCACGTTGTTGGCCAGCAGAAGGTCGAAAATTTTCGGGGCCAGTCCGCTCCAGACCGGTGAAAGCGCAATGATGACGAGCGTGACAGCCAGGATGGCCCAGGCGGCCAGGCGGGGTGCGATCAGGATCAGGCCCACGGCGGCGCCGGATACCAGGATCGCCAGAAGCGGCGCTGCGGTGTTGAGAATCGCCAGAACCACAAGACTGGCAACCAGCGCGCCCACCGCGAAGGCCAGGCCGAGTCGGCGATAGGTCACAAGCACGAAGGGCCAGGTGAGCAGCACCAATACGCTCGAGGATCGGTTGAAAAAGGCCAGGCCATAGGCCCCGGCGCGTTCGTCGCCGTGAATCGACCGGCTGATCGGGGCACCGAGAATGATTTCCGAAAGGATCAGGCCGAGCGCAAGAAGGAATCCGGCGCTCAGGGCGATATCGAACCGGCGCTGGTTCTCTGCATCGAATGTCCGGGCGACGGAGATCAGCAGCAGCCCGCCGGCCAGAAACAGGATCGCGTTTCCGATCACGCCCTGAGCCCGTTCGGGCACGGGGCTCCACAGCAAGCTGGCCGCAGCCCAGATCAGCAGCAGGACCAGCGACAACAGGACCGTGGGCGATGGCAGCGGCATGCGCGCGCGCGTGGCGAGGGCCAGGCCGGCAACCAGAAGGGCGGCCAGTGCTGCCAGGACCCAGCTGAAAGACGGGGCGAACACGCCCAGAGACGGTAGCAGCGCGGCAACGCCCACAAGGACGATATTCGGTCTGAGAAGATCGGAGCCGGTCATGGAGGTGTTGGCGCGTCTCGTTGTTGATCAGGCTGGGTTCGCCGGGAAATACGGGATGATCGGCCCGCAGTGTCCGGAGTCTGCCGATGATCACCGCGTTGCGCTAGAGTCCTGTCTCGCGATACCAGGACTGGAACATCAGGACGGCCCAGAGCCGGTGTTCCCAGTTGCGCCGACCAGAAAGATGTTCGTCCCAGGTTTTGCGGACTGGGGCCGGATCGAGCAGGCCATGTCCCTGCAGGGACATGGGCGATAGCAGGTCTTCGGCCCAGTCTCGCAGGTCGGTGCGCAACCACTGGCCGATCGGGACACCGAAACCCATCTTGGGCCGCTCGATCAAGTCGCGCGGCACGTAGCGTTCCAGGACTTTGCGGATCGGCCATTTTGTGTCGCCGTTCCGCAGTTTCATTTCCAGCGGAAGTTGCCAGGCAAAGGCCCCGACCTCATGATCGAGGAAAGGCACGCGCCCTTCCAGCCCGACCGCCATGGAGGCACGATCGAGTTTGACCAGGATATCGTTTGGCAGATATCCGGTTGTGTCGAGCAGCAGCATCTCGAGCGTGAAATTCCCGAGCTGTGGCCATGCGGTCGGGGCGCCGCCATAGCAGGTCGCCTCCGCTGCGCCGGGTACGACCGAAATCGGGTCGTTCCATTGCGAGAGGAGTTCGAGATAGAGCGCCGGGCGGTCGGCGGCGCGCAGGAGCCCGGCCAGTTTGTGAACCTTGTGGCCAACCTGAACCTGTCTGCCGCCGCCGCGCCGCCACGCCATGGCTGTCCTGTACAGTGTATCCCAGATTTCGGGCGGCGGGGTTCGCATGGCGCCGGTGGCGATGTGCCGGGCCAGGCGGGGTATTGCCTCGATCACACCCCCGATCCGGTCTCCCCAGGCGTATCGGTTGTAGCCGACGAACTGCTCGTCGCCGCCGTCTCCCGACAGGGAGACGGTGACCGAGTCCCGCGCGAGTTTGGAGACAAGGAAGGTCGGAATCTGCGAGGAATCGGAAAACGGTTCGTCATAGAGCCGTGGCAGATCCGGAATCACATCCTGAGCGTCCCCGGGGGTGACGTAGAGTTCCGTGTGTGCGGTCCCGAGATGTTCGGCAACGGCCGCCGCATAATTGGCCTCGTTGTACTGCGCCTCATGAAACCCGATGGAGAAGGTCCGGACCGGCGTGGTGCTGCGGGCCTGCATCAGGGCAACGACGGTTGAGGAATCGAGTCCGCCGGAAAGGAAAGCGCCCAGGGACACGTCGGAGACCATGCATCGCTCGACCGCCGCGCCGAGTCGGCGCTCGAGTTCGTCAACGGCGTCTTCGGGATCGCCCTCAAATGGTGCCGCCAGGCCTTCGCGCGCGACCTGTTCGGCGGACCAGTAGGATTGGGGTGCCAGCTGGGTCCCGTTCGCCACGGCGCTGGCATCCAGGCAGAGGATCGTTCCCGGCAGAAGCTTGTGGGTGTTCTCGAAGATGGCGGCGGGTGCGGGCACATTGCCGAAGCGCAGAAACATGGCGAGTGCATCGCGGCTGACCGCCGGAACGAAATCCGGGTGTGCGCGGAGCGCCGACAGTTCGGAGCCGAACACGATCCCGCCGCGAAGAATTGCGTAATAGAGCGGCTTCTGGCCGTAGCGGTCGCGTGCGAGAAAGAGTTTCTGCTCCTCCCGGTCCCACAGGGCGAAGGCGAACATGCCATTGGTGCGCCGAAGCGCGTCGGCCAGCCCGACCTGTTCGATGAGTGCGAGCAGAGCCTCGGTGTCCGACGTCCCGCGGAAGGTTATGCCCCGGGCTTCGAGATCGGCGCGCAGTTCGGGAAAGTTGTAGATTTCACCATTGTAGGACACCACGAAGCGCCCCGACGCGGAGGTCATCGGCTGGTGTCCGGTTTCGCGAAGATCGATAATCGCGAGCCGCCGATGGGCGAATCCGATCCCGCGTTCGGCATCCACCCATGTCCCATCGCCATCGGGTCCGCGATGGGCCACCGCCAGACCCATGGCGGTGGCGATCTGTTCCAGCCCGGCCGCGTCCCGCGTATTGGCGGGCGACCAGAAACCGGCAATTCCGCACATCAGGCTTTGCCTTGTGGCGGGCGGCTCATGATCTGCCGATAGAGATCGTCATAGGCGCGCGCACAGATATCGAGCCCGAAAGAGCGTTCGATTTCGGTGCGGCTCTGCGCCCCCATGTCTCGGCGATGTGCGTCGTCACAGGCAAGATCCAGAATGGCGCGGGAGAGGGCGTCCGGATCGCGGGCCGGCACCAGCATGCCGGTGACGCCGTCCTCGAGAATTTCACCGGTGCCCCCCACTTCGGTGGCTATCACGGGTGTTCCGGACGCCATGGTTTCCAGAACGGCGTTCGGCAGCCCTTCTTCATGAGAGCACAGAAGGCCGATATCTGCGGCATTGAGAAGTTCGGGAATATCGGACCGTGATCCGAGAAACTGGACGTGATTGGCCAGGCCCTGTGCCGCCGCCTGCGCGCGCAACGATTCGCCGATACCGTCATCGCGACCGATGCACAGCAATTGCCACCCAGCGGGAAGCTGGTCGCGAATTCCGGCCAGCGCGTCGAGTAGATCGTTATGGCCCTTATAGGGAATGAGATTGGCCACGATCATCAGGACCAGCGCATCGGGCGCGATGTTCAGGGACTGACGCACCGCCGCGCCGCGTTCGGTATCGGGCCTAAGGGTGTCCGAATCCACACCGTTGCGGATCACCCAGAGCCGGCTGGCGGGCGCCCCTTCGCGTATCAGATCGCGCCGGATGGCTTCGCTGTTGGCGATGATCAGCGACATGCGCGGGTGCAGAAACCGCTCGATCCGGAAAAGCAGCGGATGACGGCTCTGATAATGCGCCAGAGAGCGCCGGCTCATGATCATCCGCTTCTGACCGGCCATGAGCGCACATAGTCCGCCGATGAGATAGGCTTCCGGCAGGATGAAATGGGCAATCGCAGGGCGTTGGCGAAGAAACCAGAGCAGTAGCCAAGGTCCGGTGATCAGGGCCTTGAAAAGGCGAATCGCGAGGCCGGTCCGGGTGATCGCACTGGTCAGCGGCGGCGACCAGATCCGGAATCCGGCATGCTCCAGTTCTTCGGCAAGGGGCCCCGGCCGGGACAGGGTGATGAGATCGATGTCCCAGCGTTCCCGGTCAAGCCGCGGAACGATCTGGGCGATCTGACGCTCGGCGCCGCCGATCTGCAGCGACCCGATGACAATGGCGATGCGGTCCCGGGTCACGCCAGAGCCCTCATCATCGTGTCTCGAAGCCAATGACGTTTTCCATGATCTCCCGCGCCACGCCATCGCCGCCCCGGGTGACCAAAACATGGTTGGCGGCTTCCAGCACATCGGGATGCGCGTCGGCGACGGCCACCGCATGACCAATGGCGGCCATGGCGGGAAGATCGTTGAGGTCGTTCCCAACGAACATCAGGCGGGATGGGTCATAGCCATGGGTCTGGCACAGTTGCGCGATGGCGGCCGCCTTGTCGGACACGCTGTCCATCACCGGGACCTGCAGCTTTGCACCACGCGCACGTACAACCGGATTGGTCTCGGTGGACACGATATGAACCGGAAAGGCCTGTGCCCGGAAGTGATCGAAGGCCAGCCCGTCGGCCCGGTTGCAGATGACGGCTTCGGTGCCGTCCGAGAACACAAGAACGCGGTTGTCCGTCAGGACACCGTCAAAGTCGAAGATGAGCGCGTCGAGTTCGTCGGATGTTACGATCATGAGTTTTCCTGTTCCTGTCGGCCCGCCATCGCCATGGTGTCACGATAGACCTTCACATACTGGTCCACGATGGCGTCCCAGGAAAAGGCCTCTGCCCGTTCGTGCGCTTGCGCGGTGCGTTTCTGGCGCAGATCGGGTTCGGTCATCAATTTCTGCATCGCGGTGCACAGGGCTTCGGGGTTGCCGGCCGGCACCATTTCACCCCAGCGCCCGTCTTCGATGATGTTCCGGCATCCCGGGCCGTCCGTGGTGATGATGGGAAGGCCGGCGGCCATGGCTTCGACCAGCGCGATGCCGAAGGTTTCGACATGGGAGGGAAACACAAAGCCATCGGCCGCTCGGTACAGGTCCACAAGATCCTCGCCGGGAAGTTTCAGGCCGTCACCCAGCATGGGCTGCCCCATGGGCCCGAGCAGACGAACCCGGTCGCCTAGGCCGAGCGCTGCGGCTTTGGACGCCAGGGCCTCGGTATCTTTTCCGGCCAGCGCCACCACGAAACCGGATTGGCCCTGATCGATCAGGCCGCGCATGGCGGTCAGGAGGTCGCCGTAGCCCTTCTTGGGGTGATTGCGACCGACAGCGGTAAACAGAAAGGTGTCTTCTTTAATGCCATGGCGCGCGCGGATGGCGCCACGATCGACCGGCTGGCGGAACCGGTCCAGATCGACCCCGTTGGGGATAGCCCGGATATGCGCAGCCGTGACCCCGAGCTTTCTGTATTCCTCGGCCACCGAATCCGTGATCGCGACCAGAACATCCGCACGCGGCAGCCAGTCGCGCACCAGCCGGTCGATCTTTGGATTGAGACGCATGCCGTAACCCAGCTCGGGCGCGATCTGGATGTCTTCGCCCGCGCAACGCACCAAATGCGGCCGCCGGCCGGCAGCGTGGCGGATAGTGGCCACGCCGGTCGGAAACCCCACTGTGGCATGCCAGGCGTTAATCCGGTTTTGCCGTTCGAAGCGGGCGAGCCAGCCTGCCAGAAACCGCGTTCCAAGGTCAGGCCAGTGCTGAATCAGGGTCAGGGTCTTCGGCGGAAAACTTTCCACCTTGTAGGGCAACTTGATCCCGGTCTGGCGCAGTGCACGGACGCTTCCGGCGGGGGCGGCGATCACCGGTGTGTGGCCACGGGCCAGCAGCCGGGTCGCGATATTGTGCAGCCCGATCTCTACGCCGCCCAGCGCAGGCAAGAAGGTCGAGGTCGGCATGCCGATGGTCAGTTGCGTATCGGTCATGCTGCCGGTGCCGTCCGTTCGGGCATGGCCAGTGCCTGCTCGGCAATCTGCCGGACCCGGTTGGCGAAATTCTCCCCCGCCGAAGGGCCGGACAGCGCGGCCCGGTAGGTCTCCTGACCGGCTTGCGCGATCGCGGGCAGGTCGAATGCCCCGTCCTCGGCGGCGTCGAGGCAGTCGAGAAAATCCGAAAGATCCCATTTGTGGGCCAGCATGGTCTCACAGTTGCGAAACAGATCGGGCCAGGTTTCCAGGTGGGACATATCCGGTTTCAGCAAGGCCGCGCCACAGAGCAGCGCCTCAAAATCCTTCAGTGTGATTTCGCCAAAGCCGAACGGCGAGACGACGAGGCGTGCGTTGCGCATCTCTTCGAGGAAGGCACGGCGGTCAAGCTTGTCTGTCGCCATTCGCCCCGCGAGCAGACCGGCAATCCGGCGGCGCTGATGGGCAACCGTATCGCGAGCATAGCCGGTTCCCATCCGGCAGGTGAAGCCGATCGATCGGTCTCTGCCGGGTGGCGTGAAATCGGTCGGGAACCGCAAGAGCGCATTCAGCGGTATGCGTTGGTGCATGGCCATGCGGAGGGGGCCATGCAGGCTGTAATCGGCCAGGCCCGAGTTCCACGACACGCGCAAACGGTCCAGCAGCGCCGGATCGTTGACGATTCGGGGCTCGGCGGGTTCGTCATCGGTGACGCCATCCGTGCGGTGATAGTGGTCGGCCCAGATGCGGTTGCCGTAATGGGGGCGGGTGTACTCCGACCGGTCGGCGAGCAGCTGGGATTTGCAGTAAAGACGCACCAGCGGCAGCACCTGGGATTGCAGCCAGCCCGTGCTGTCGGAAATATCGAACCACACCAGCGGCGCATGATCTGCCAGTTCCGCGATATCGGCGAGCACCCGCTCGTCGCCCTCTGCCGCCCAGCGCGGGCTGAAGACCCGGCTCTCGACAAACAAAAGATCGCAGTCCGTGGCCCGGACGTCCTTCGGGTCGTTGAGGACGCGAATGTCGAGACCGGCCTGCGCCAGCGCCCTGCGGTGCACCACCAGCGGAAACAGAAAGGCGCGCCCGTTCGGTGTGGCAAAACCACGGGTCAGAAGATGGACTCGAAGCATGGCCGCTAGGGCCGCTCAGCCGGGCTGCCGGGCAGGTTGCGCAACCAGACCTCAAGGTTCACCAGATGCGCGAGTGGTGGCAATCGGTTGTGATCGCCGCGGCGGAACCGGTCCACCACATGGCGCAGTTTCACCGGATCGGTATAGGCCGCCAGCCGGCTGTCGGCTTGTGTCAGCAGGTCGAGATACCGGCCGAGCCCTTCGGAATCCGCCAGCCATTCGTCGAGCGGCAGCGCTAGGCCGACCTTGCGGCGATGGATCAGGTCGTGGGGGAGGAATTCTTCGGCCACGGATTTGAGGATCGGTTTGGTGTCGCCGCCCGGCGCACGCAGTTTCGCCGGGAAGCGGTTCACCACCTCTGCCAGCGGCATATGGGTGAAGGGAACCCGGGCCTCGACGGAAGCCGCCATGGCCATCTTGTCCTGACGCATCAGCAGAGAGGGCAGATAGGAGGTCTGATCGACGGCAAACATCCGCTCGCGAAAGTCGCTGAAGCGCGCGGCGGCGGCTTCCCGCGCGCCGGGTACCGGCACCAGTTCGGGGAATAGTTCGTGCAGCGCCAGGAAGTCGTGATAGACCGCACCGAAAATCGCCGGGTCGCGTCCGCTGTAGCGCTGGATTTCGCGCCACCGCTGGAGCATCGGCCACATCCAGGACGGCACCAGTTTGGCCAGCCGGCCTTTCTCAGCCAGGTCACGCCAGATGCCATAGCGCTTGTATCCACCGAACATTTCGTCGGCACCCTCGCCGGTCAGCACCACCTTGGAGCGTTCGCGGATGCGGTCACAGAGCAACATCAGCATGACGCAGCCATAGTGGGGCACCGGGCCTTCCATATGCCGGGCCGCACGGGGCAACGCATCGGCAAAGGCATGGCCGTCGAGTGCGATTTCCTGATGGTCGAGGCCGATCCGGTCCACCGCCTGTTTGCGGTAGGGCGCTTCATCCTGTGCAAAGCCGGGTATATGGACGCCGAAGGAGGCCAACTGCCCGCCGGTTTCGTTCTGGGCGATGGCGCTGACCAGGCTGGAATCGACCCCGCCCGACAGTTGCACCGTGTAGCCGACATCGCTGGCGAGGTGATCGCGCACGGACTCCACGATGGCGCTGCGGGCCTGGGCGATGGCCGTGTCCCGGTCGATGGACGGGTCGGGCGCAATTGTGTCCAGCGGATCGCTGAAGCGATGGGTCCGGTGGGCGCCGGTGGTGAGTGACTGCATCATACAGCTTCCCCCGGGCAGGGATTCGATACCCGAGAGATTGCTCAGCCGTCCGGCGGCAAAGCGGAAGACCAGAAGATCGGCCAGGGCATCCCGGTCCACTGATACCGGAAACAGCCGGGCGAGCGGCCGCATCTCGGACGCCAGTCCGATCAGGGGACCGTGGCGCGCGATATAGAGCGGCTTGATACCGAACGGGTCGCGGGCCGCGATCAGCTCGTTGGTCTGTCGATCGATGATGACAATCGCAAACATGCCTTCCAGCCGTACAAAGCACTCGGTCCCCCAGGCGAGGTAGGCGGCGAGGATGACCTCGGTATCGCCGGTCGTGCGGAAGGTGGTGCCTGCTGCCTCCAGTTCGGCGCGTAGGCGGCGATAGTTGTAGATCTCACCGTTGAAGGTGATAGTGATCCGCCCGCTCGGGTCGGTCATCGGCTGGTCGGAACCGGCATCGGGGTCGAGGATCGCAAGCCGGCGGAAGGCCAGCGCGAAGCCGGCCTCAATCGTCATGCCGCCGGAATCCGGCCCGCGGTGATGCAGGTCGGACTCCATGGCCGAGAGGAGCGACTCGTCGAAGAGTCGCCCCGGCTCGTTCAGCGCTACAAAGCCGCACATGTCGAAAGGGTCAGATCAGCCTTTACGGCGGGTTCCGTAGAAGGTCATGAAGTTGCCGTAGAAGGGCGGCGAAATGCCGTCCGTATCGAGCATCCGCAAGAGGTTCTCCTTGTTGAACCACTGGGTCTCGAAATAGGGGTACTCGACCTGGTCGATGTGAAACCCGTTGTCACGCAGACAACGATGCATCGAATCGTTCGAGAACAGGCTGATATGGGTCGGGTCGTCCAGCATGCGGTACTGGTTACCGTATCGGCGTGCACAGCCGGAATCGAAATCCGGTGTACCGAGCACCAGCCGCCCGCCCTCGCGCAACAGGGAGAAGGCGCGCTGCACGGCATCCACCGGGTCCGGCAGGTGTTCGATCACATGATACATCACGATCAGATTGAAGCTCGCCGGTTCATAGACGGCCTGCTCGAAGGACCCGACGAAAATCTCGCCATACCGGGCGGCGTGTTCGGCCGCCGCCGTGGACAGCTCGACGCCGTGCCGCTCCCAGGCCGGATCGAGTGCGGAAAGCAGCCAGCCGGGTCCGCAGCCAATGTCCAGCACACGGCCAGGTGTCAGCCCGGCGATGAAGTCCAGCTCTGGCTTGATGTTGGCGATATACTGATCCCGTTCGCCAAACCGGTCACGCTCCTTGCCGTCCGGGTCGATGGATTTGGTCCAGTAGGTGTCGTCTTCGGGCGCGGTCTCCCCGGCGGGAACCGACACAAAATAGTCGCCGGACCGATAAAGCGACGTCATCGCCTCGGCCAGGTTAAAATCGGGAATGTTGCGGGCCATGGCGCGCGACCTAGCGGGTCAGGGCTTTCAGCAGTTTGGGGAACCGGCGGCGGGTGAAATCGACAACCACACGTTTGCAGTTTTCATCGATGAACTGGTCCACCGCCTGATACCGGGTACAGCTTTTACACACCTCCGGCAAATTTCCTTCGACCCAGTTGGATCGGTACTCGCGTAGTTTCTCGCCGCGCCAGATTTCATCGAGGGTCTGCTCCTTGACGTTGCCGACCTTGATCTCGCTTTCCAGATCCACGCAAACGCAGGCGCCCACATTGCCGTCTGCCAGAACGTGCAGGCGGCGATACATCTCGAAACAGGGTGACTTGATCTTTTCCTCGAGCGGAATTGGCGCGTCGAGTTCGGTCCCTTCCGGAACGTCCTCCTTCTTGATGCGTCCGCCCCAGGCGTCATAGACATCGAGATAGTCAATGTTGTTCACGCCGATCAGTTCGGCGATGGTCTGGTAGGTCTCGGTTTCCTCCCAGGATGCACGCTCACCCTCCACGCGCAGATGTAAGGTGATCCGCACCGGCTGGCCCAGCTTGCGGTTGGTGCGGGCGATCTCGATGATATTCTCAACAACCTTCCCGTATTTGTCGTTGCCGTAATAGCGCTCATAGCCTTCGCGGCTGCCTATGAAGGTGGAGATTGCCAGGCGCGAGAGGCCCGATTGCAGGAAGGTCTCGTAGCCGAAACGTTCGAGCAGAATGGCGTTGGTGTAGAGGAAGATTTCCTGAATCTCGGGATGGGCGCGCGCCATCTTGATGCGTTCGACCAGTTGCTTGTCCACCAGCGGATCGCCGACCGTGGGCGTGAAGTTCAGATTGCCGCCGCCATTGGCGGCATATTCGCGCACGGCCTTCTCATAGACCTCCATCGGCATATCGACCTTGGGCCGCTGCATGAAGCGATAGCCGCAGAACGAGCAATTCGCGTTGCAGAGATTGGTGGTCTCCACCCCGAAATTGATGAAGGTGCTCTCCATCAGTTTCCGGAACACCCAGTGCGGCAGGACGCGCGCGACGGAATCCGCCACCTTCGAACGCAGGCGGGCTTTCCGGTTCTCGTTGACAAGGCGAACGTTACGCATGGGGAGTGCCAGTACTGGTCAGGGTCATGGCCCGAAATATCGGTCGTGAAAGCCGGTCGGACAAGTGTCCATCGCGATGGACTGGCTGACGGCCTCGCCAAGCCGGTCACGGAGGACCCGGAATCGCCCGCGTTCATCCCGTTCTGCCGGGGCGACCGGGCAGCGCCGGATCAGATCGTAATAGACCGTCGGGTCGAAGGGGCGGACGCCGAGATCGGCGAACACCATCGGCACATCGGTGGCCAACGCATCGAAGAATGCGGTTCCGGCAAAATCGAAAATGAAGGCATCCGCCGACACCGTGGCCGGATCGAAGATGCCTTGTAGGATGGCGTCGGCGTAGTGCGCCAGATAGCGCGCGTCCTGGGCAATTCCGGCCGGGTGGAGTTTCACGGCCACCCGATAGCCGAGGGCCTTGAGGGCACGGATCAGGTCGATCTGCCAGTCGAGATAGAGCGGGTCGGGCGGTTTGCGGTTTGGGAAATCGCCGAGCTGCTCGCCGAGATAGCCACCGGCCACATAGACGATGGTCCCGGTTTGCCCCTTACGCCGCAATGTGCGGGAGCGTTGCAGGAGGTTCTGGTGATGCGGGCTTCCGAGAGTCTTGAAGGTGATGTCGCGATCCGGCTCGACCAGTTCGGTGCCGCCCGCAGCCAGCCGCCGGGCGAGGGCGTCGCGTTCCCCCGCGCTGTGGGCGTAGTAGGTGTCGCAATCCGGAAATTCGGCCAAGCCCCATTCCTGATCGGAAAAGAACACCCTCTCCCCGCCATGGGCGCAGCGGATCACCTCCTTGCCGTCCCGGCGATAGAACCAGCCGGCAAGGCGCCCGAGATGTTTGGGGGTGCCGCTGACGAGCATGTCGCCCATGGGCCGGGACCGGATGTGCCGTTCGAAGACCTGAAAGTCCGACCAGCATTTGGCGCCATGGTAGGAGACCAGATACTCACCGAGACGACTGAGCGTGCGATAGAGTTCGGGGTCGTCGATGAAATGTGCCACCGCCCGCGAATAGGCGCGCCCGATTTCTGCTGCGCTTTCGGTGAGGGCGGGCGGAACGCCGCCGCCGTGGGTCCAGTCGAGATTGGTCACCGGCCAATCGACCGATGGGCGCACGTCGGTTCCGAGCAGGGTGTTCACCAGATTGTTTCGATTGTGCACATCAATCCGGGGGGAACCGGCGCGCATGGCGCGGATATGCGCAAGCGTGCGCCGGGCCGATTTTCGCAGCCGGGTCCGTGCACGCAGGTCCACCGGATGATGCCAGATCCGCGGCACCGGCGACCGTGCCGGATCCCCGCCCGCTTCCAGGAAGGCCAGCATCGGGCTGGCCTTGGGGTCGTAGTGCAGGGCCCGGTCGTCGCGCCGCGCGTTTGCGATATCGAAGGCCAGCCGCGCCACGAAGGCGAGATCGGTGACCATGTCATAGGTCTTGGCCCGGATGACGGCGGCCGGGTCCGGACCCGGATCGAGCGCCCGGATCGTCGTCATCAGGGCCCCGATCAGGCTGCGCGAGAGCGTGTGATACGCATCGTAGGGGCTGGGCCAGACAAGGTCTCCAAGACAGCGATCAAGCCCGGAACTGTCTATGGTGGAAAGATCCATAGGCACAGGAACTGGAGGGCGCGCGACCTTCTGCGTGCCCTCATTGCGGAGGCGGACTATGGAGCTCAAAGAAACTGCGTCAACTCAGGGCTTAAGAGGTATTTCGCCGGCGAAAAATCAGCACCAGACCGAGAGCCACCACCAGGCCGATTGCGCCGCCGACACCGAAGGCTGCGATCAGATGACGGTATCGCAATTCTGGAATCTGCCGGGCAATCATGAATCGAATCTCGTCGAGCATGCCGTGAACCTCTTCTTCATCGGCGCTCTCGGAGGTGATCTCAATCAGGTAGCTGGCCACGATGGCGGCATGCTCGGCTGACATTTCGGGATTGGGCATCTTGCTTTCAGGATTGTCGAAAACCGGTTCCTGCAGATATGTCTCCAACCAGAGCTGGAGGCGCTCCTGTCCCTCGGCGCCAAGGATATCGGCTCGTGCCTCTCTGAATTCTACGAAGGGTGAATTCTCGAGTGCGTCGATTTCCGCAACCTGTTGCGGATAGTCTGCGCTGTTGATCCGTTGCTGAATCTGCTGGATTTGATCCGCATCTATGGCCGGTCCGAACCGTCCCCCGCTTGGCCCGATACGGTGGCATTGACGGCAGCCATATTCGTTGATGAGAACTTCGGGTTGAACGTCCTGCCCCAATACGTGGGCATGTCCGCGCGCCGGATCGTATGTGATCTTCATGATAGGTGTGGACCCGTCGCTCTGAGGAAGGAGCGCAACGAAATAGAGGCCGTCCGGTCCGAACGCCACGGAGACGGGCAGCTGGAAGGAACTGCCGCGATATGCCAGCAACTGGTCAGGCGGCGTGGCTGCGCGGTTCTCGTCGAAATCGTATTCGAGCATTGCGACGCTGCGTTCTCCCTTTTTGCCGGGGCCGGGAGCACCGGGTGTACCTGCGAGGGCGATATAGAATCGGTCCCGGTACTGCTCGGGAAAGAGGTCATTGTCCGGCGGCAGATAGTCGAGGTGAACCAGGCCAACAGAAGGACCGAAGATGAAGCCGGCGCGCGATGCGAAGGACCAGTCGTCGCCGCGCCAGAGATAGTTTTCGCCGCCCTCGATCTTCATGAAGCGGTCGATCGAACCGCCGTTCTCGGTGATGTAAAGGCGATCATCGACATGTTTCAGGCCGAAAATGTTCCGATGCCCGTAGGTCCAGATGTAATCGACGGCTGTTGTTTCGCCATCGTCGGTGAAGAATGGATTGCTCTCGAACGGCTCGAGGTTGAGATCCATCCGGAGAATCGACCCGAGCGTCGTCTGGAGGTTCTGGCTCTGGGCGGCCTCTTTGCCGTATCCGACAGGAACGAAGAGCTCCCCTTCGGATATCGAGCAGGGCCCTATCTGGTGACTGGTGTCGGCCCGTTCATCGGCGAACAAGTCCAGCAGGAACAGCGGGTCGCGCGATTCAAGGCCGAACGTGTCCGGTGTCGTTGAAAAACGCACCATGCCATTACGAAATATCTGTGTGTTGTCCAGATATCCGAAGGTCACAAAGACGTAGCCCCGCTCGGGATCCAGACACATGCCGGCCGCGCCGATCTCCTGAAAGCTTTCCTTCAGCGGAATGGGGATGAAGTCTTCTGCGAAGGTATGAATTGTCCTGTCGTTGGTAACAACCTTCAGTTTCCCTTTCAGTTCCAGGACGAAATACAAGGGGTCCGAGGGCGCGGAGCCGGGATTGGGAACGAATTTGATGTCGGACGGGAACGAAAACCCGGTCGTATCCGCCTCAATCGAGAAACCTACGGCGAGGGACCAGTCATCCTTCCAGCTCGAAGCCGCATCCTGTGCATGCGCATGCGTTCCCACGGATACCCAAAACAGGCCGGAAACAAAGACAGCACTGAAAATCCTGAGGCATTCTGGCATCGAGAAAAACTCTCCATTTCGTTGGTTGATGGCGGAGCACATTGCAGCCATCCACGACAAGCCTAACATAGCGGGCGCTGTGGGGATCGCTTCATCTATCCGTTTTGGGCTGCGTCCAGGGGACGCACTCCCTGCTGCTCGCACATGCGGCGGAAGGTCGAATCGGGCTTGTCATAGAGTTCATTGAAGCTGCCCTGCTCGATCACCGTGCCGCCGTCGAATACATACAGCCAGTCGCAGCGCCGCATCGTGGACAATCGGTGAGCGATAATGACAATTGTGCGCTCACCATGAAGCCGATCGATGCTGTCCTGAACATAGGCTTCCGACTGGCCATCGAGAGCGCTTGTCGCTTCGTCGAAGATCAGCAAATGCGGATCCTTGAACAGCTCGCGGGCGATGGCGATGCGCTGGCGCTGCCCGCCTGACAGCCGCATCCCACGATCGCCAACCATTGTGTCGAGGCCGTCGGGGGTGTTCTGCAGGAAAGATTCGCAGTTCGCGGCCCGGGCGGCAGCGATGATCTTTTCGCGGCACTCCGGCGTTTCGGGATCACCGGCATACAGGCAGATATTGTTGGCGATCGTGTCGTTTATGATCACGGGATCTTGCGGCACATAGCCGATCATCCGGCGCAGGGATGCGCGCGTCAAGGTTCGATAATCCTGTCCATCAACTGTAATCTCACCCTCGCTTGGATCCAGCAGGCCCGTCAGAAGGTTGAAGAAGGTGGTTTTGCCGGCCCCTGATTCGCCCACGATACCGATTGTTTTCTGGTGCTCAATTTTGAGGTTGATGTTCCGCAAGATATTCTGTTCGCCACGATCGAAGCGAAGGTTGGAGAACACGATGTCCGCGTCCACGGAATCAATGACATTCGGACCGTCCTGTTCGACGGCCTTGGTCACGTCGCGTGTGAAATCCACCACGAAATCGATCGAACCGGTCAGCTGGTTTATCCGCTGGAAGGACGCCGGCAGTCCGAGAGTCTGATTCAGCAGCCGGTAGAGCAGAAGTGCGACCACCGCAACATTCGCCAGAGAACCGCCGCCGATCTCGACTTCGACCAGGATATAGAGAATCAGAACCGCAACGGCGACGGGCTCCTTGAATCCGCCCAGAATGGCTGTGCGCAGTCCCATCCGCAGGTCGAGACTGGCCATCTTCTTCACGCGCTCCCGGACACGGCGCCGCAGGTTTGGCAGTGTCGCGGTGGCTTTTAGATACGGGATGGCATGGACAAACTGGATAAGCTCGGCGGCGAGTGCGGAATTCTCTTCGGACGCGCGGATGGACAGGAGCCGTGTTTTCTCGATCAACGGTCTGGCCACGACAAACACAACCAATGTTGCCACGACCAGCGTCAGGGCAAGATTGAACTGCAGCGTGAGTATGGTTGGCACGTAGATGACGATGTAGATAAGCCCCAAAAGCACCTGGCTGAAAACCTTGAGCCCGCTGGAGAAGCGCCGGGTTTCGTTCGTCAGAACGTTGATCATGTGACCGGTGTTCTGGTCGGCATAAAAAGTGAAGCTTGCGTCACCGATGCTTTTAGCAAGGCGGGTCTGAATGTTCTTTCTGACCGTCGTGATCGTGTGAATGGTCCAGAAAGATTGCGCGAATACAAACGTGCCCTTGGCCAGGAATATGGCAACGATGATCAACGCCATCGACTTGAACTCGGTTGGAATGCCGAGCGTCGTCATCACATGAAGCGCAGCTTGTGACGTCGTATTGTCGGTGGTTTCGCCCATCGCCACCTGCAGCAGCGGCAGGAGCGCGACGATGCCGACCACATCAAGCAGGCCGCTCACGAGCGCCAGGAGCACCAACATTGGCACACGCCAACCGGCGAACCGGTAGAAAACCCGCGTGTAGAGAACAAGCTCCTTCAACTGTCGCATCGAAGGGCCTTCATGGTTTCAGAGTCGAAGACGGCATCGGGAAGTTCACGTGGATCACCGCGCGGCATCCGGGAGTGTCGAATCCTCAGGGTTCGCCTTCTCGATAAAGGATGCGATGGACTCCGCGACTGCTGCAGCCTCGCGACCGTCGATCTCGATCTCGAGATGGGGAATGCGAAGGCGCATGAAGAGAGATTTGAGTGCGCTCTGATACTCGGTGATCTGTTCGACGGACAGCTCATCCTTGCGCGCATGAATACGCTCCGGCGAGTCGATGAGGAAAAATGTCATATCCGGTTTGCGCATAAGCCGGCACGCGATTTCGACGGCCCATACTTGCTGGCGCGGTCGATTGTGGAGGCGCAAATCGACCAGGCGGTCATAGACGTAGCGGTCGATGATTGCGGCCTGCCCCTCGCTGGCCGCGCTTGTGATGCGGCGCGCGACACTGCGGGAATAACGCAGCTCATCGTTTGCTGCGACCAGCCATGCGCGCAGAGAGATGGGCAACACCCGCCACAGCCGTCGTTTCCAGCCAGGCGGGCCGGTTCGGTCAACTTGAGGCGTGCTCGCAGCTGAAGCCTTGTCGGCACGATGGTGGAACGTCGATGTCGCAACACCGTGATCAGCCAGGACCTGATGCACGAGGGCCGTCACCGTCGTTTTGCCGACGCCATGGGATCCACTGACAACATAGAAACGGGGTGCTGGATGACGGCTAGTGATAGGTTTCCTCCCCCCTATATGCGCGGATGCCGGCAACGGTGTCCCGGGCGCGCTGGCGCAGAGCATTGATCCGGCGTGTGGTGTTCACGCCGGGGTACATCGTGAAGTCAGCGATACTCCGGGCCTGGACCGGCATGCGCGGGGCGAGGGCCAGCAAGATACGAAGGTCCCGGTACGCAACCTTTCCGCTTACGGCGGCGGCGATATGTTCATGCTCGTGATCGGTCAGCAAGTCGCGCCAGATGTCATCCGGCCCCTTGAAGCCCCGGTCCGGCTGGTAGGCAAATTGTGGTTCGAAGTCGAACGCCTTGTTCACGGCAGCGCTGTCCAAGTCGAATGTTTCGGCCAGTCGCTGTTGTTCGCTGACATCCGCAGCTAAAAGCCGGTTGAACGAGAAGCTTTTCACATCTTCACCGAAACGGCTCGACAGCGACCGGGTGACCACCGCGGAAAGACACCACTGAAACAGCATGCTTTTAAAACGTCGGTCCCTGTCGGCTGGCGGATCGGGGTAGGTGCGCCAGAACAGCCCCTCGGCGATCGCCTCTTGCGGATTGCGGCACATGACCGCGATTCTGATGCCGGGAATCAATTGCCGATAGGCCGGGTAACGCAGTTCCGGTAACAGGTCGAAAACGGCCCAGCTTTGCTTGCCTTGTGAAACCGCGAATTTGTCCAACAGCCAGCTGAACAGGGCGATCGGATTGTCGATTGAGTCAGGGAGATCACCGGCAAGTTTCTCGGTATCGGCGTCGAAATAGTCGAGCGGATACTCGACCTGTGTACGCGCGGCATCGATGTATCGAGGTCGGGTAAGGTATTCGCGCAACAGGCGGGGCCGCTGATGGCGGAAAAAGGGAAAGTGCCGCTGCAGATAGACGTGGAATACCCCCTCCAGCGGAAAACCAGCCACACTTCGCGAATTCGATGCGAGGATGTTCGCCAGAGTCGTTTTGCCGGAGCGCCCTGCGCCGCCGATCAGCCAGGGACCTGAGTGCGACGCGCGCGTTGTCAACTTGTGGATTCGATCTGTTCGGACAGATAGGCACGCATGAGCACTTCACAGAATTCGAAGTCTTCGGGTTCGTCGATCTGAAAGCTTTTCCAGAATTCCATGCGCCAGATGCCGATTTTCCCATCCATGCGATTGCCGGATTCACGCAAGACCTCGGGATTGAAAATCCAGAACGAGCCGTTCTCGAGAAACTGCTCGCCTTTTTCCTGGCGTCGTTCACGCCTTCGATAGTCGTAGGTGTAGCTGTCCAGGTCGCCATTGGGCTGCGGTCGCCAGATGTTGAAGTCCGGGATCGATGTGGCCGAGAACATCGAGTCCAGTTTTTCAGCCTCGAACAGTTTCAAGGCGCCATCGAAATCTGAGGCGGTGCGGACCGGTGACGTGCATTGTGGTGCTACCATCCGTGTGACGGCGACCCCCTTGTCCGCGAGCACATCCAGGGCGTGGAGCCAGCCGGATTCCGATGAGGCGGCACTGTCGGCGATCTCGGGCGGTCGTGCGATCGGCCGCGCACCATAGCGCTCTCCGACGGCAAGAATCTCCGGATCGTCGGAACTGACCCATACGGACTCGATGCACGCGGCATCAAGGGCATGTTCGATCGTCCAGGCGACGAGCGGTTTGCCACAGAAATTCTTGAGATTCTTCCCCGGAATACCCTGCGAGCCGCCGCGTGCGAGGATTACCGCGACATTGCTCATGTCACGCTCTCCCTGCGCCTCAGGACCGGACGTCCTGGCGCAGCTTCTCGCGCGCCTCGAGTTCCGAGGATCCGAGAATCTTTTCACCGGTTCCAAGCGCAGCCGGAATGGTGCGGACCGCCGAGACCAGGCTGCGCAGGGCCTTGGTCTCGATGGAGGCGGCCTGATCGGAGCCGTACATGGTTCGGTCGATGGTCACATGACGCTCGATCGACGTGGCACCGAGGGCAGTGGCGGCGACGCAGACCGTCACCAGGCTGGTCTCATGCCCGGAATAGCCAACATCGACACCATATCGTTCGCGCAACATGGGAATGCAAAGTAGGTTCGCGTCCTCAGCCTGCATCGGATATGTCGAGTTGCAGTGCATGAGCTCGACCGGACAGTTGGCCTGGGAGAATATTTCCATGACCTCGTCGATTTCCTCGAGTTTCGACATACCCGTGGAAATGAAGGTCTTCTTTCCATCCTTGGCCGTTTCGCGCAGCAAGGGGATATGCCCAAGCATCGGCGACGCGATCTTGTGGAACGGCGGGTCATATTTGCGCAGGAAGTCGAGGCTGCCCAGGTCCCAGCATGATGCGGTCCACTGCAGACCCTTCTCCCGGCAATAGGCGTCGATCTCGTCATACTCTGCGGCGCCAAACTCGAGGCCTTCCTTCTGTTCACGCTGTGTGGTGCCCCAGGGACTCTCGCGCGGACCGTCGAGATAGTCCTTCGTATAAACCGCATCGACCGTGCGCTTCTGGAACTTCACAGCGTCGAATCCGGCATCTGCCGCGGCGTCCATGATTTCCTTGGCAATCGCCATATCGCCATTGTGATTGATCCCGATCTCGGTGATCAGGAAAGGTTGCTTGTGCGGTGCCATGACGGCTCCTTTCAAAGAAAACTAGGAATGGGTGGTAACGGCTGAATCCTCGAGCAACAACCCGTGGTCCTTCAGGCGCGCCCGGAGTGCGTCGGGCAAGTGTGGGTTGTAGGTCGGCCGATTGAGGAAAAATTCCCGATGGTTGCGGGAATGTTGGTTGTCGATCCCGAAGGAAAGATAAATCGCATATTTCGGTTCGGCCCCGCCGATGACGCCGCCTGCGTGCAGCAGGCGCTGGTCGAAAATAACGCAATCGCCGGGCTGGGTGCGCACCACACGCCGGGGGCCGCTCAGGAACCAGTGGGGCAGCCAGTCGTTTTTCCCGCGCCGGCGCAGGAAGCTGCGAATCTTGTTCCAGAAAACATACTCCGCGCGGCGTAAACGGGACTCGTGACGGTGACTGCCCGGGAGGACGACGAGCGAGGAATTGCTTTGTGTGTGGTCGGACAGGTAGATCGCCACGCGTACGACCCGATAGGGGGCTTCGCTCTCGTCCCAGTCCGCGCCAACGCCGAAGTCGCGGCAGGCACTATCGCGATGCCATCGGCCGCCGGGAAGGTTGATGTGCAGGTCCGAGTGCTGGGTGTATCGGATATCGTCACCGATAAGTGCCCTCACAGAGGCCAGCAGTCGCTCATTGAAGATCACCGGCCAGAAGTCGTCATTCGTGGTCACCCCGTCGGCCAGCGTGTGGGTGGCGCCGGCAATCTGCGGCGTCGCGTTAGGCTCGGCCGGAAACCCGAAGACGTGATTGATACGGTTGCGCCATTCGGCGGCTTCTGCTGCCGTGAAGAGGGGCCGGAGCAGATGATAGCCATCGCGTTCGAAGGCGGCCCGCTCGCCGGGGGTCACGGGGTCGGGCTTGCTTGCATGGGTGTCGTTGGCGGTGTTTCCATCTGTCATTGGGCGGCCTCTCCGTGGCGCCGCTCTCTACCCCGCCGAAGGTTGGCCAGACCTTCCAGAACGACCATCAGGCCAAGAGTTGTCAGAACGATCATCACCGGGGTCAGAGGCATCGCATAGCGCGGGTTGCCGAAGGGGCCGTTGATGGCGAGAAAATAGGCTCCAACCGTGAGCAGGAACACGGTGTAGGGCCGCAAATCGCGGCGGCTTAGTCCTGCTATGGCCCCCGTGATTTGCAGGATGACGGCTATCAGCGCGAATGTTTGTGCAACGGCCCATGTGAGCAGGAATCCGTCCGACGCTATGTTTCTCGCGAGCGCGGAGAGCTTGGCCCCTAGGCTGTCGCCTGAAACGGCGGAAAGGAACTTCGGATTGAGCTGGAACTGATGTCCGGTTTCGTAAAGCGCCGTTTGAACGACTGAGCGGATTACAGCCAGGGTCGTGCCGCGCACCAGCGCCGACAAAGGGAGGTCTTTCAGATATTCAAGCGCAATTTCACGGCGGACGTCGTCAACGGAGATCGGATTTCGCCGCTCATCCGGATCGAGTTGGGCCAGACGCGTCCTGACGTCGGCATGCATCAGGTCTTCTCGTCCTTCGAGGATGCATTGCGGGCAGATCCGCATGAACTGATCTACCACGTCGAGCGCATGGTTTCCGGACTGGGACGTCAGAATCGGTACGCCGTAGTTCGCGTGGTTCTCGGCAATGCGCGGTACGACAGAGAGAATGATCATGACCGCCGGGATCGCTGCCAGTGAAATGGCGCGAAGGCCTTTGACGCGACCGCCCGACCAGAGCAGATAGGCGAGGGCCGGCCACAACAGGTAGGGAAAAAACATCAGGGTCGGGCGCGTGAGCATCGCGAGCGACAGGAACAGGCCGGCCGCGAGCAGCATCAGAACCTGGTGTCGGCTGCGCACGGACCAGATACAGGCGCACAGGCCCCAGCAGAAAAGCGCAATGAACAGCGTGTCCGCGAGAACGAAAGACGTGTACACGACCAGTGATGCCCAAACGCAGGTGATTGCTGCTGCGGGAACTGCCCAGCCCGGCCGCATGGCCCCGGTCATGATTCCAATCACTAACACCGTGGAGGCATCTATGAAGGCCTGTGCGACGGAAATTGGCCATAGAGAATCCTGGCCGAAGACCTTCATGACCCCGGCGACGAAGTACGAATAGACAGGCATACGGCCGGTGTCGGGGATCAACTCGCCGTAGTGGAGATACACGAGGGACCCGTGTTCGAGTAGATTTGAGGCCCGCAGCAGATACTTTCCGGAATCGCTCCCATTGTTGATCAGGCCGTCGAACAACACGACCGCTGCGATATAGGAGAGCCGGATCGCAAGTGCCAAAAGGAACAGGAGCGCGATTTGCTGCCGGCTGAACAGGGTGGCACCAGTCTGTGATGCCATGTCGCTGTGCGCCCCTTGGGACCGTGCTGGTTCTTGAGGTGTTGAGAACATAAATAACTAAGGTGTCAGCAATCGGAGCTGGTGTGCTGCCTATCCGAGCCTGACGATCTGGCGTTCTTCCGGTGTCAGCCTCGCAACCACATCCGGATGCAGCTCCGGCACGGTATTCAATTCTGTCGAAACCGGGTTGGGCGCGCGGAAGGCGTAGTTCCAGGTGTCGCGCCGCGGACCCGGGTTGCGGTTTGCACGGTGTGCGAGGTTGGTGTCGATGATGGCGACCGAGCCGGCTGGCCCATAGCACCGTCCGATCGTCTTGGCGCGCATGACATCTTCTTCGCGGAGTCTTGAGTGCGACACGTCGTAGTGGAAGATCTTGTGGCTTCCGGGAACGAAGAGCGTGCACTGTCCGTCTGGTGGCACGTCGGTCAAAAACAGGAACACCCGCACCTGCTTGCGTTTGCCGTCATGATGCCACTGATTGGAGCCGCTATCGGGAAGCTCGGCCGGTTCGTAGCGCGTTCCGCCGGTTCCGTTCAGGACGACGGGCTTGCCCCAGTAATACTGTACCAGCGCAAGTATATCCGGCTCGAGCGCCATCTTGCTGAACAGCTCGGACTCCTGAAGCCTCGACGTCGCGATGTGAACGCTCTTCTTCTCGTCAGCCCGGGGATTGTCCGGATTTGTATCGACCAGGCGCTGGAATTCGGCACGCATCGCTTCGAGGTGCTCGGGATCAAAGAAATTGGGAACAACAACGGCTCCATCGGTGCACAGGCGATCGGCATGTTCGAGGAAATTTTCCAGCCCGGAACGGGCGGCAATCTTGCTCCGGTAGGATGCGCTCGGCCGTTCGTGGACCTGACGGTCATATTCGGCGCGTGCGAATCGGTATGCGCGTTGGACAGTCGGCCGCAGCGGGCTGGGGATCATTTGTTTGATTTGCATGACCAGTACTCCATGACAGGTTCTCGAGACCCCTTAAAGGCCCCTCATCGCTCTTCTCTCACATCGCGATCATTCGGACAGGCCAGGACGAACTTCGAGAATACCGCCCTCCGAGCCAGTTGGCCGGATGAAATGACGGTCCGGTTTGAGATTCGGCGGGCGGCCTTCTATGCAGGCAAATAACAGAGGAAACGTATTTATGGGCGTCAGCGAGGAAGTGAATGTGTCCCGGCATTTGTTCGGCAGCCGCATGGCGTTCAGGATCGCCAGCCGGCGAAACAGTCCCTCACCCGTTGCGGCTGCTTCCGGTCCGGCTGACGGTTCACCCGGGAGGCGGAACTTGAAACCGTGATCGCCCTGCAGAATGATTATCGGGTCCGTCGGGTCAGACGCAATGATGTCGCGAATGGCGCGGCCGACCGACTGGCTCGTGCATTTCGTGTCGATGCGGAATTGCGCCGGATCATAGGTGTCCTCGCCCACATCAATGCGTTCGCCAATGCCGTTAAGCCGCTTGCAATCCGCAGAATATCGGGGCGGTGCGTGCGGCGACAGAATGTGTGCAAATAGGAAGAAGGGCTCTGACTGCGCGGTGCCCAGACCGGACATGACATCTTCGACAAAGATATGGTCGTAACGGAATGCTCCGTCCACCAGTTGGCGCAAGACCCGGAACAGGGGCGTAAGTTGCAGAAGGCTCACCTGCACCGAGTTCAGCGGAATGCTGCCACTTGGGCGCGCGCGGATACACCGGTCCTCCTGACCGCCGCACTGGGTTTTTGCCGCCCCGGCGTAGGGTGCGTGAATGTAACGATAGCCCAGTGAAATGAATCTGCTGACCACGGGATTGAAACCGGAGAGAATACTGACCTGCTCGTCCGCATCCGGCGCGTCACCATCTGGCAACTGCCGGTACTCGCTGGTCAGCGTCGAAGTGAGCGACAGCATCGTGTTGTCATAATTCGCGAAGCTGGACGTGCCGATGCGGAAGCCCTGCCCGGACAGCGAAGACAGAAACGGCTCATTGTCGTAGTCGAAGTAACGCGCCAGAGCGTCGTCGCGGATATAGCCGTCCAGCAGAAACCAGTAAACATTCGGGCGGCTCTCCGCCGCCGGGCGTTGCTGGGCGGCCGTATCGGTCTGCGATCCTGCGTCATGCGACTCCACGGTCGCGACTCCGTCCGTCACGAGTTGCAGTGCCGGCCAGGCGATCAGGGCGAGCGCGACCACAGTTGCAAAGGAGTACGCCGCCGGCCGTCGCGACAGGAACCAGGCGATGGCCCCGACAAGCAGAAAAACCACCAACCAGGTGGCCAGCCAGACTGTGCCGAGGCGGACGCCGAGAAGAATCATGAGGTCGGCAAGTGCGCCGAAGCTGAAGAAGACAACGCCGAGAAAGCCGAGCGTGATGGCGACGCGCCCGGTGGGGTGTCTGCCGATGCCCCGCGCGATGAGGAGCGCAAGTGCGATCGCGAGCACGGCTACGATCAGCCAAGGGACGAGAACGTCTTCAAGCTGGAGGACCTGATCTCTGTTGTTCGCCAGAAAGGCGACAAACGGCCAGCTGATCAGCAGCAGCAGGGGCGTCAGGTCACGGAGGATCGCTTTCACGCCAGTACTCCGTCTGGATTTTCCAGGGCTTGCATCGCGCTGTCTTCTCTTCTTTCCGGGTCCGCGGCCTTGGCTCAGCTCGGGTAGCCGTACTGAGACAAGTCCCAGCCCAATAAGGCCGAAAGCGCACGATTTCCTTCGGCATATGTCTCGTCGAGTATGCCCTGATCGTCATAGCGCCTGTAACGCAGCGGACGACCTGACCGCTCCCGGTGCTTGCGTCCCAGATAGTCCGCGCCTTCGACAAGTATGTGATCGTGTCCGGGCCTGCGAATCTCCGGAATGATAGCATTCTTCTCGTGGCGCATGCGTAGCCGGTTGAGCAGTAGCATCGTGTCAATCACCAAGTCGTTCCTCTGGGGGTTGAGCGGCGGGATTTGTGCGATCTGTCGGACCTCGTCGTCGGAGAGTCCCTGCGCGGGCTCGCCGATAAAATCACGTAACCGGCACAGAAGCGCAAAGGAGTCTTCGCGCAGATCCTCGAACAGGTACACGAGCATGCGCGCGCCGAAATGCTCCATCAAGGGTGCCAGGACGTCGTGATAGTGCCACTTGGTCTTCACGGTTTCGCGAAGATACTTGTTGAACCCCATCCGTCCGCCATTGGTGACGTACTGGCCGTAATGGGAAGCCAGCATGGAACGCTGGGACCGGATTCCGAGAACGACCCGTGCGCCGGGAAAGTTGCGGTCGATGGTTTCGGCGAGCGCGGGGGGCTGGGCGCCGAGACTGCCGTTTTCAATCCGCTGGCGCAGCATGAAGGGGCCCGTGCTGGAATCGACCGCCGCACGGATGTCGTCCATGGACTGCCGGTACATATTGACCTGCCGGCACGGATAGTGGTCCCGGAAAAGGTGCTGCCAGATCCATTTGCTCGCGGTCTTGTGATAGCCGAGATAGACAACGACGGATGAGCCGGCCGTCCCGTTTGCGTCTTGGTGCATTTCGTTTTCTGTGTGTCGCAATTTCGTCGCTATCGTGGAACGTTTTCGTTACTGAAGTGGAGGCCGTCAAGCGGCATCGGTTTCTATTCCTTCCGATCGCGACATATTGGCCTGAAGGAGGGTTTGTCCCGCCTCGATATTATCCAGAATCTCGTCAAAGTAGGCGGGAGGATGATGGAAGTTTTTGTGAAAATTGAAGTTCTGATGCAGCGGGTCACGCCGATGCACCCGCAGGAAGGACAGCCGGTCCCAAAGGTTGAGAAGGGGTGTCGGCAAATGTCTGCCGCGTGGCCGGGTGCGGTTCTGCAGCATGTTCATTGTCGCATCAGCGCCGCGGGACAACGCTGAGTGCGGTGTAAACCAGTCGTGGAACTCGTTGAGATGCCGATCAAGCTCGTCGTTCGTATGCGGGGCTTCGGGCGGATCTGCGATCAAGGCCATCACTTCGTCATAGGTTTCTGGATTGAAACTCACCAGCTGTGACATCGCGGCGTGTGGGGTCAGCCTTCGGATCAACTCGGCGTTGCCCGTCAGGGGGTCGAGGTTGATGGTTGGAATTCGCAGAACGTAGGATTCGTAAAAGCTCTGTGAGGACGGCGCGACGATCACGCGCTGCCGCGCGGTCCAGGCTGCGAGATCCACACTATCGTCGATTTCGATACGTCCCTTGAACGGCCCCTCGTTCACAAAGTCATATCCTTCGGGGGCTTCGAGGGGATGGGGTCGAATGGAGATGTTGAGGTCCGTCTCTTCGATGATGCGATGGATGATCGTGATCATCGATATGAAATTTTCCACCTGCCAGACGACGCCGTCGCGCTTGTTTGGATATTGCAGGGAAAACACGGCGGGTACGGCGTTGTACCGATTCAAAGAGTGATAGCGGCCGACAAATCCAACGGTCTTGCGCTCGCGCGTTACGAGGCCGGGGTTGAACTTGGTGACGTCGAGACGCGGGTTGCCGCAAACAACCAGTTTCGAGTGGTCGGCATCAGGCAAGGTTTGGTGAAAGAACTCTTTCGTCTTTCGGCCCCAGAGCAGTGCCAGATCGAGCCTTTCATAGGCATCCGGCCACTCTCCCAATTGCATTGCATCGCTGCTTTCGATGGCTTGGGCACCCTCGCCGGGCCACAACACGATCGCGGCTTCCGGTGCCTGTTTCATCAGGCGCGGTATCTGGCCGACTGTATTCACGATGATGGCGTCGGGGTTCCAGCGGCGTACCGTACGCTGGAAGTCTCGGCCCGACGCGATCACGACGTCAGCACCCTTCTGCTTGAGCAGCTCGGCGAAAAGCATTGCGGCGGCGGCATCGCGGCGGAGCGTGAAGGCACGGATAACGATTCGGTATCGGGACATGGAGAACCTCAGGTGCTGCGGGCCGCAGCTTGCGGGTCGAAATCGATCAGGCTGACGCTCGGCCGTTCTAGTGCCGCGGCTTCGACGAGCAGCATGGATGTGATGCCGACGACGGCATCGGCGGCGAGGATCGCTTCAGCGCTCGAACCGACGCGACTGATGATGGTGCGTGGTGCGTCATCGGATAGATATGGCTCGAACTTTGCGACTTCATCACGCGGGTGAGGGCGGACGACAACGATGGTGTTACCGTCGCAAGGTACCGCGTCTTCAAGCCTGTTTGTTCGGACCCGGTCAATGAGTTCTGAAAGCAGGCGCAGTTCGTCATGGTCACGCTGCTTGCCGTGTTTCTGCATTTGAGTGATCGGCTCGGAGGCATAGAGCACGATGGTGCTCTCGTCGGTCGCGTTCCATTCCCGGCGGACCGCTTCGATCCTGTGCCGGTCGATCGACTGCGCCAGCTGACAAAAGCGTCGCAAATGGAGGTTGCCGATGACCCGGACTGTTTGCTCGGGAATGCCGGCTGCGACGATGGCGTCCCGGGATTTCTCGTCCACAACGCAAAGCAAGTCAGGGAATATCTCGCGGCCATCACGATCGCGAAACCGTTCCATCAAATCCTTCTTTGCGTGCTTTGTCGCAATGGTGGTGTCATCTGCGAGTGCGACGCACTTGGCACCACAGACGGCCGCGGCGCGCCACAGCGCTTGGGGTGTACGGTCATCGCGGTCCGACAAGCCGGTCACGACGGTGCCCACGCGTCGCTCGCGGAACAATCCCACGGGCTCCTGAAGTAGCGCATCCGCCGGATCGGTCATGACCTCGATGCCGGCAGCCGACAGCACCTGCGCGCCGACGCCGCTTCCGAAAACCATAATCTGGTCTGGCGTGCGGCCGCCGGCCAGTTCGGCAACCAGTCTGTCGGCACCAGCTGAGAGGGTGCCGGAATCGTGGCCCGCCATCTGCGCGTGGACTAACTCGTGAAGTGCCACGAGTTGATTGGCATTGCCCGGGTCGCGGGCGAAGAAGACGAGGTTGCCGGTCATTTCGATCGGGCAGCTGAGACCGTCGAGAGGTCTTCCAGTTCCGTCCGGTTCTCATAGACTTTGTGGAATGCAGCAGCGATGCGGTCGATCAGCATGTCGGACAGTTCGAACGCGCAGATGCCAAACCCGACCTCTTCTTGGTTGTGCATCTGTTCGGTCACTGGGCATTCAGGCGCGCCGCCCCGGGATTCGCGCGCCGCAAAAACGGGCAGCCTGTAAAGTGGTGCCACATACCCGCCGTCCAACGGCACACCTTCGGCTGCCATGGCCTGCAGGAACGCGCTCCGCGGTATGCCGACCACATTTTCGTCATAGCGCATTGGCCAGGCGTAGAAGGTGTGGCGGCAGCCTGCGCGCACATGTGGGGGAGTCAGACCTGGAAGCCCCGACACGCCAGAGGACAGCCGGAGTGCGAATGCCTCGCGTTCCGCGACGATTTCCGGGGCTCGGTTGAGTTGCGCAAGTCCGACGGCTGCCGAAAGCTCCGTCAGTCGATAGTTGAAGCCGACCAGGTCACGTTCGGCATGGGCGGCATGGTGTTCGATCAGATTTTCGCCGTGGTTGCGAATCAGCTTGAGGCGAAACGCCAGATCGGCATCGTCGGTCGTGCAGACCCCGCCTTCCCCGGTCTGGATGTGTTTGTGGCGGTTCAGGCTGAACACGCCGATATGGCCGATAGTTCCGGACAGAACGCCATTCTCGGTCGCGAGTGGTGCTTGCGCATTGTCCTCAACGAGACAGATTCCATGAAGGTCTGCCAGGGCTCGAAGTTCCGCGAGACGGGCCGGATGCCCGAACAGGTTAACCGCGATAATGGCCTTCGTGCGATCGGTGATGGCTGCGCGGACGCGTTCGATGTCGATGCAGAAGGTTTCGGGTTCAATATCAACAAACACTGGGATACCGCCGTACACGTAAGGTGCGACGGCGGTCGCAGACATGGTGTAGGGCGGGACGATGACCTCGTCGCCGGGTCCGACGCCACAGGCGCCGAGAGCTGCGAACAGGCCCGATGATGCGGAATTCACGGCAACCGCGTGAGCGGTGTCGAACATCTCTGCCCAACGGTCTTCAAGTTCCTGAACCTTGGGCCCGCCGTCGAATTCCGGGCCCGGCGCCCCGATATAGCCGGACAAGACACCACTCTCGAGGGTGTCGAGCACCGCTGCACGCTCAGCATCTCCGATCCTGTTATAGGTTGCGAGCGGTGTTTCGATTTCAGGTTTCCCACCGAATAGGGCCAAACTGCTCATGCTGCGGTCTCGCTTCGGGTCGCGGTTTCGATAAGTGCTTCGATCAGGCGTTCTGCCGCGACAGCGTGAGAGCCGTCGCAGGCCAGCGCTTCGCCACGCAAGGCGGTACGATAGACATTGTCCACCATCGCCTCGAAGGATCCGCCCGCGCCGTATTCGGCCCAGCTTCCATGGTCGAGGGTCACTGTATCTGGCGCATAGCGGTAGGTGACAGTCGGCCGCCGCCGCACTTTTGTGCCCCAGTCCTCGAAGGTGATCGCACCTTTTTCCGTCACGAGTTCCATTTCGAGCAAGCTGAATTCGCGGCCGTCACTGCCCATCAGATGTACGGCTGCGCCGTCATTGGTCATAAGTATTGCGTCGATCGTGGGATCGTCGGGCGCGTAGTCATGGCGTGGGTTGCCCGCATAGCGCACCGTCATGGGACCGACCAGCAAGAGTAGAAGATCGATGATATGAGTGCCTGTGTTTCGAATGCCCCTGGAATAGCGTGCGTGAACCGATTGCACGCGGCCCCATGTCCCATCGCTTAGTTCGGAGGTAACTTGGTGGACCGCACGGTGCCAGCGTCGTGTAAGGGCGACGGCAAGCGGCTTGCCTGCCTGTGCATAGGCCCCGACCATACGCTCCGTATCCTGCAGACTTGTCGTGAGAGGCTTTTCGCACAGAACGAGACCGACGTTCGAATCAAGGAGTTGGGCGAGGGCGTCGGCGTGGGTGTCAGATGGTGTGCATATGCTCGCGACATCGTAGGATCTGTCGTCCGCGAGAGCTGCGTTGAGATCGGGATAGGCCGTACCTACATCCCAGTCTCTGGTGAACCGGTCGCGGCGTTCCATGTCCGGGTCAACACAGGCCGTGATCTCGAAGCGGCCGTCGGCGGCATATGCTGCAACATGGCTCAGGGCTTCGTTGTCGCATGCCGGTAGGCCGACGCCGCCGGCAATGTGACCGCAGCCGACGATGAGGGTTTTGAGGCGCCGTTCCGTCACGTGTCCTGTCCGTCGCGTGAAAGCGCCTGTAAGCCGAGATAGAGCACCTCGGCCATGGCGAGGTCTTCAGGCTCATTAATATCGGTCGCCTTGTGACGGTCGAGAATGTAGGGGATGTAGTCGGTGTAAACTCGTTCCGAACTGTCGGTGATTTGTGACGCGGTAAAGAAGGCGAACGCGCCGGCGTCGAAATATTGTGGCGGGCATTCTTGGGAATGTTTGAAGCGCAGTTCCGGGTGGACAAACCGCATCATTCCAGCCTCATCGATCAACATCGCCCGCTCGACCGGCGCGGGGAAGCTGGCGACAGAAAGCACGGGTAATTGCCCCCCCGAGCGGGCGAGTGCCGCTTGGCCCTCAACCAGATCCGAGGCTTCGAGAAGCGGTGCGGTTGCGACGATCAGGCAGACTTCGTCGAAGGTATGGCCGCGTTCGGCGTATTGTTCGAGGACCCAACGTAGGACAGCCGGGATCGAGACGTTGTTCCCCGCCATTTCTGGCGCGCGCAGGAAATCGACCGGATGGCCCTCAGCTGCTGCGATATCGGCGTAGCGTTCGCTGTCGGTCGATATGTGGATAGTATCGAAAAGGTTCGACTCCCGGGCGGCTTCGAGGCCGTATGCCAGCAGTGGCCGGCCGCAGAACTTGACGATATTCTTGTCGGTGATGCGGGTGCTGCCGCCGCGTGCGGGGATAATGGCAATTCTGCGGGTCATGACATGGCTCTCGCGATAATCCCACCGGAGACAAGATCGGCGAGGGCTTCGGCACAGGCCTTAACGCGAGCCTCGTCTGTCTCGTTGTCCAGCCAGAGGTTCAGAATCGCCTCTTCGTGGGTGCAGGCGTTTTTCAGGAGGGATTCGTCCTGCCGGCGGCTTTCCTCGAACCAACGATGGAGAGACGGGTACCAGTTGCTCGAATCGAAACCGGCGTCGCGCAGTGCCTTCGTCACGCTCTTCTGTTCGTTTCCGCGGACGCGCACGCCATATCGCCATGGTGCGGCACCTGGATCTCTGCGCAATGGGTCCAGAGCCGCTGTTGCCAAAATCTCATCATAGATTGCGGCCTTGCGTCGCCGCGCGTCCAAGTTGGCCGCCAGACCGTCGAGGGCTTTGCCCAGGCCGGCGATCCGCGGTTCGTCAAAGCTATCCAGATACAAGGAACGGTATCTCCCGGGGAACCCGAGGAACTCTTCGTTTGCAGCCGGGTCGATCTCGGCTGCCGCGCGAATTTTATAGTATTCGGATCGAAATTCAGCTGATAAACGTGCCCTGTCCTTGCCCGGTGTGGCCAGTTTGGCGTCGGTGCGCCGTATTGTTTCGACCAGGCCCTGATCATCGGATACAAGCGCGCCGCCATATCCGACATCGACGATCTTCGTGTGTCCGAAGCTCAGGACCGAACAGATTCCGTACCGCCCCATTGGGCTGCCATCGGGCATTGTGGCTCCGAGCGCCTGGGCGCCGTCTTCGATCAAGGTAACGCCAGCCCGTTCGGCAACTTCGCAGATCGCGGCCATCTTGCTGGTTGGCCGTAGAGAGCGGTTGTGAGAACGGCTGCGTCATGGCGTGGTATCGCCTCGGGCGGGAGACGCGGATCGGACAGCGTCACGAATTTGACCGGCTCCCACTTCGACGCCGGCAACCTTCCATGATAGCGACCAAATTGGACCGGAACGCGTCCAGCGAAAACGAGAGAAGGCCGTGGTTCGACGACCCGACTTCGGCAAGCACGGTGCTCGGGTGGGTGTCTGTCACAAGGCGTATGACGCGCATCGTCGATCAGGTCGTCGAGTCCGGGTTGCAGGGCGCCGGTGTGGAACAGACAGATCGACATAGCGCGTGTAGGGCTGGTCGTCATATGAGGCGCGTACGAATGGCCATGTTTAGAGGAACTTCCACCAGAGTGTGGGCTGGCGTGCCCGTATGCGGTAATCGCTTCGGGCTGGTCGATAGGCTTGACAGTGGTGCTTTTGACCAGTCGAAATCGACATGGTCATCGCGGCGTTAGTCGTCCGGCGTAGCGGATGAATCCGACTTCGATTCCTAGACCTCGAGGACCGCTCATCAGCGGCCCAGACCCGTAATTACGGTCCCATGTCGCCTTCACGCGGTGTCCGGCCGCGCGCTTGTATAGGGGCATCGCGCTGTCACCAGATCGGTCTCGAGACGCTCCGCATCGGGAAAGTCTCCTGCACCCGATGTTCCCGGATTCCTCGCCGGTAGGAAATGAGGGTGCCGCAAGGTACCATGTCCTCTGACCTTGAGCTCGGTGCGCAGGGGGTCGTCGAAGCGATCTGAGAATCGCTCCCGCAGTCGCCGTAGATTTCGCCGATTACGACTGTCCGCTCGGGAGCCAGGTCGCGCATGGATCGGTGGCATTGCTTGTCGTCGCGCACCCCGGGGCAACAGAATTTCCGTGGATCGCGGGCACACCTTCCTCAACACCCACGCCAGGTGAGATCATCCGATCTGTAGTCGTCCGCCATGCTGGGGTCAAAGTGATCGTGGGGTCCATGTCGAAGGTAAGTGCAACCAGCAGCTCATTGTCTGGCGCTGTCCGCGCGGTCAGGCATCTTGAGCGATTTCGAAGCGTATGTAAGATTCCGCAGTGTTGGCACGTTGATGAGCTATGCCGGGTGTCTGAGCTGTTAAAGGATGTATCCGAGGCGATCGCCGTCGCTTGCGTTGCCTGTCGTCGCCGACCTGCACGAACGCGCCGGCCTCTACCCCTTCCTCCGCACAAGCCTCTTCGAGTCCGAATATGGCATCAATCCGGCCGGGGCGGCTCGCGAAGAAGCGGATTAGACCGCTGCCAGCGGGTGGAGGCACCCAGGGGTTGCCTCGCCACTACGGCCTGCAGCGCGCCGTCGCCGTAACTCAGGTCGTACCCGCTCACGAAAGCTGCGGGACGAGGCGCTCGTAAAACCATGAAGCCGGCCCTGCCCGCCGCCTCGATCAGCGCAGGTCCGTGTTCGGTATCGTACATGACTCCTACATGGCCCGGTCCCCTGGTGGTAACCGACGACCTTCGAGGGCCTCGTAAGCAAGTTGCGCGATAGGCGCGAATTCGGTTGCTTTGTTTCAGCGGCCGCAAGCTCGTTCGCAACTGTATTGTCAGTATTTGCACCTACTTCTGGCGGTGAAGAGCCAGCAATGTGGCGTCCCCAGTCTCCACTGTATATTCCATTCCGGGCAGCACCGACTCGATGATCAAGGCGATCGCTTGACGACCCAGCTAGCGCCGTCTCGATTGCGGATTTCACGGTGACGTTCGCTCGCCGCATCCTGCGACGAGCGTGACCCCGCGATCGCCGGCGGAGTCGACCGGCTTTGACGAGATCACTGACATTTGCGGTTTGATAGCTGTTAAAGCTTCTTCAGCCAGTTGTGACAGTTTGCCAAAATCTGGGGTTGGGAGGCCTGCGTCTTGCCATGCCTGGCGCTGCATTGTCTTGTCGGTCAATCGTTCCAAGGTCTCGAGGCCCGGGCCCGTCAGGCCGAAATGATCGCGCAGGCTGCCGACGGCACGGATTCCGGCCTCGGCGGCAAACGACACCGCGCCGGCGATGGCCAGTCGCGTCTCGCGGACGGCGGCCAGGACAGCATCGACGTTTCGTATGTCAACGACTATGGCCCGGTCGGCGATCTTCAGACCTGGTGCCTGTGAGTCGCCGTCAAGCGCAAGCACCCTTAGACCGGCGCGTTGGGCGGCTGAAATGCCGGCCAGTTGCCACCGGCCTGCAGCGACAGAGACAAGCCAAGTCTCGGCGTTCATTTTTTGCCGGACTCAGGCAGTGTATAGGGTATTGGCGGTTCCGGCTTCTGGCTGCGGGCACTGATGCGCGTGAACTCGTCGACCGGGGGGCTTGTTGTGTATCCCATGAGCTGCTTCTGACGCGGCGTCAACTCGGCATAGAAATCGGCGGGCATGTTCCGTGAAAAGTCGAACGCCGCCTTGAAAAACCATCGGACATAGGTCGATAGGATGCACCAGCGCGTCCGCGACCGCCTGCGCCCTCGCCAGCGCCAGACCGCACCGTCCATGATGAGGACGCTGCCGCGCGGCCCAGAGATGGTTACCTCGCCGGGGGCCTCGGTGTCGTCGGGCGGAAACTCGGGACGCCGCTGTGAGCCAGGAACGATCCGCGTCGCACCGTTAACCTCGGTGAAGTCTTCCAGCAGCCAAGTCACAACCGCCATGAGCGGGAAGGCGCCACCCGGTATACGGGAGTCGATATGCAGCTGTTGCGCCGGCCCGCCAGGCATCGGTGTGCGTGCTGTACTTCTGACGCAAGATGAGATGGGATCGCTATTATTGTAAGAGCCCTGCTGGAGGAAACGTTCTACGATTGCGAACACCGGATCCGCATCGATGAAGCTCAAGAAAGGCCTGGTGCTTGTTGTGGAGGTTGTAGACGATTTTTTCGTCTTCATGAAATTCAGCTGAACTTGCGGTCGCGCTCACACGGCGGCGCGCGCTGGCGGCATGGGCCTCCTCGATGATCGATACGGAGTCAGCGCACGCGTCGCTTGGGATGACGTCCTCCATCACGAAAAAGCCGTCACGGTTGCGTCGACCGCTGTCTACGTCAACGATTTTTCATCACACCTTCATTGTTCAGGACTTCGGCGTCTGACGAGAAATGCATACATGTACTCGCCTTCTGCTTTTCCGAGTGTGCATTGATCGATGGCCCAGAGAATCCGGATGGGATACCAGCGATCAAACGGTTGCTGTGCGGGTCCGTTCTGGCAGGACACGGATCGTGTGGATTGGCCAGCGCGATAGAACCATCGCCCGCATCGATGCGTGCGGGCTCGTACTCCGCAAGGTTGCGAGTCGCGCCATGGAGCGCGGGTTGAACCAGAAGATGTGCCCGACGGGCATGCCGGTCCGGTTGATGAGCCACCAGTCGGCGCCGCCGTGGACGGCGGGCTTTTAATCGATGTCGGGCGTGGCCACTATTAGCACGCCACCGGGAACCGAATCCGCGCACCGGCGCAGGAAGGTCGCCGGTCTGGCAGGTGCTCATCACCATCTCCATCGTGATGATGTCGAACCTTTGGTCGAACTCCGTCTCGAGCACATTCTGACGATGATGCGCTCACGGTGGCCGGGCGTTCTGCGCGCACCGGGATCGATATCGATCCCGATTACCCGGCATCGGGCATGACTGCAAGGGCGTCGATCAACGC
>JAYPPL010000008.1:0-13299 GCA_038131445.1 Alphaproteobacteria bacterium
CAATCGGATTGACCATGGATTGACTGAGTTCCAAGCATGAAACAGCTTTGTGTCGTTTGACGACAGGCTAAGGGACCGGGCTCCTTAAACTCGGCGAAATAGCGCTTTTGAATTAAACGTAACAAGCCAACGTTGAATCGGACAAAGCCCGAGTTCCAACCCTAGCCCCATTTCGCTTTCAACACGGTCTAAACACCTTTGAGTGGCAGATTTTGCGCATCATCCAGCATCCGACCGAGCTATTCCACTGATAGCCATGGGGGCTAAATCTCAGCGAGCTTAGTTGTTCCGTTTGAGTGTTTGTCCATGGATCCTGAGATAGCGCCGCCGGATGTCACGATGAGTTCATCGTAAAGGATCTCGCCTGTGAGCTTGCCGGTTGCCTTGATCTCCAGCGTCTTGGTCGACGTAACCTTGCCCTCGACGTTCCCCGCAATCGAGAGCTTCTCACATTCCAGCGTGCCTTTTACGCTGCCCCCCTCAGATATCTGGATCGAACCCGCCTTGATGGTTCCCTCAAACTGTCCGCTAACCTCAACCCGGTCGCAGTCCGAGATATCGCCCTTCAGGACCACGCTATCTCCAATGGTAACGATACGGTCGGACGCCTTGGCCGGCTTTGGCTTCAAAGCCTGATCCGGGGAAACAGAATAGGGACGAATAGGATCATTGAGGGACGGCATACGGTCTCTTTCTTGTTCAGCTAACCGCTCCTGATCCTGTTCGTTATCAGCTGCGTTGCGTTTGTTGAGGGCGTCCTTGAGGCTCATTGACCATTATCCAGTCCAGTGGTGGGAAAGGGCCACTTGTTGCCGAGCAGCTGGGCACTGCAGAGGCCAGAATGTGCTGATAACAAGATCAATTGAGCGATTGAACACACCATTGCCTCGGTCTCCGCAAATTGAGGTCATAACCTAGAGCTAAACAGGTTCCGAACATTATACGGAGCCAACGATGATCTCTCAGAATATTAAAAAAATATCCCTTGGGTTTAGCTTGGCGGCATCGCTGTCTGCCTGTAGTGCCTATGACGTTGCCGAACTTAAGGGGAGAGATATCGATTCCTCCACCTTCAGCGGAGCCGTTGCGGAGGAATATCGGAAGTTCGTCAACTTTGAAGCTGATGAAATGATGGACTGGCCAGATGCAGGTTACTTCGCAGCCAAAGCGCTTCGTGTGTTGAGTGATCCTGCAGCTGCGCAGCCGGAAGACTATTCCAGGTGGAATATCGATGAGCAGTTCCATAATGACCTTGAGGTGGGAGACAAGCGACTTCGGGTCGCCATGCGCCTAATCAAGCCCGAGGAGGGTGCTCAGGATCTTGCAAGGGCCATCACTAGCTTCGATTGCTGGATTGAGCAGGCAGAGGAGGGGTGGCAGACCGACCACATCGCCGCCTGTCAGACCGCGTTTAATGATGCGCTGAAAGGCCTCGAGGCTAAGTTGGGGATTGAGATCACCGATGCCGGTGAAGCGAAGGTTCGCCTGGTCGTTCATCACGATTTGGACCAATCAAATCCCCGTGCTGATGACCTCGTTCTTATCCAATCCTTTGCCTCTAAGGGCTGGGAGGACCTGCAGTTACATGTTCATGTGGCGGGCCACACAGACCGCTCTGGATCGGAGGCGCACAACCAAAAGCTCTCTGTGGACCGAGCGCTCGCCGTTGTTGAGGCCATCAAGGCGACTTGGCCGGGTGAATACACCTTCAGCATTGAGGGGCTTGGCGAAACCGCTCCAGCATTCGAGACTGCTGACGGCGTTGAGGATATCCGCAACCGTCGGACCGAGGCAGAAGTTACCCTCTCCGTAGACCCGAAGTTCCCCTCAATCGAAACAGCCATACGTTAAACATCGTACAAATAAAATAAGTTATTAATAAAAAGGTTAATTATTTATCTAAATATCTTTCGCCCTGACTAAAATCGGAAGTCAGGGCGAAAGACATAGTTATTCAGAATGAGCGGGCAATTGATGCTATTACCGCGGGGCCTGATCCATCGGGGTCGCCTCCAACGTCAGTATCAGAGTAGGCTAAGGCCAAGTCGAAACCATAAACGCTGCCGCTCACTGATGCGTTCCACTCGTTATAGTCGGGCAGTGCGAACGCCGTATTGTCTTCGACATATTGACGCGCCAGATAGCCGCCTATCGAGAAGTAATCCCCAACAGGAATGTCGAGTGAGAGCTTCGGATAGTAGGCCTCTCCGCTGTCTCCGAAGTTTTCTGGCGAGTAATTGAGGCTTACCCCAATAGACGCGAACCCGAGGTCCTGGCTTAAGCCGACTTGAGCCTCGATAAAGTCATAATTCAGAGAATTTGCTGACCCTGGATAGGTGTAATAGATGCCACCGATATCGAAGCTCGTGCCCGCGTTACCAATAGAGCCGGCAATACCAGCGTAGTAATCTATTTCTACAGAGGCATCGGTAAATTTTACGTTTGAGCCCCATGCTCCAGCATAGACCGACACGTCTTCAGACAATCCGAAGGAGAGGTCCATCCCGCCCTGGATGGCCGGTGTGTCATCAGTTTGCGAAACCCCCCGGAAGAGATATTCCGAGACAAACCCTACATTTGCGGAGGCCTCAACAAGATTATCCGAGTCTTCAGCAGCATTTGCTGGCAAAGCTGCGAATGCGAACGCCATGGCCGTTCCTAACTTCAAGATTTTCGACTTCACGTTTTCGCTCCTTGATTTAGTCCCCCCAGAGGAGGCCGATATCTTTAAGTAGGCAAAAAACATGCCACCCCCTCTAATCCGGATACCTTTAGGTTTTTATGCGTCACGGAGATGAGGTGCCTAAATTTTAATAAAAAATAGAATAAGGAATGGGCATAAAAATAATTTGGATAAAAAATAGGCATCTTTTTCAAGCTGCGAGATCGCAAGCCCTGTTTTCAAATTTTTATCTATACGTGCCGTGGGTGGCTTGAGGCTTTGTGACTAAAATGAAAAATTCCGCAGCATTGGTCGTTTGGTGAGATAAGTCGCGGTGCCCCGCGGGAGTGCCACCTTTGTCGCGAAGGGTTTCCTCGCATTTGGCGGACGCACTAGTCTTTTTTGGGAGGAGATATCGCATGGAAATTCGGCCGGTCACGGCGGTTATCGGTGCCGAGGTGTCTGGCGCCGACCTTCAAAATCTGACTGATGCTCAGTTCGCAGAAATCGAGCAGGCGTTTACCGATCACCTGGTTCTGTTCTTCCGCGACCAGCCACAGCTGTCGGCGGACGCGCATCTGGGCTTCGCGAAGCGTTTCGGGGACCTGCACGTTCACCCGGTTGCGCCCGGTCCAGAAGGCCATCCCGAGATCATGACGATCCATGCCGATGCCAATTCGAAATATGCCGACGGGAACAACTGGCATACGGATGTATCTTGCGACACCGAGCCGCCGTTAGGGTCCTGCCTGCAGCTCCGCGTGCTACCGCCAGTCGGCGGCGATACGCTGTTCGCTAGCATGTATGCGGCCTATGAAACGCTGTCGCCGATGATGCAGGAGTTCCTGTCAGACAAGACGGCAATGCATGAGTCCGAACATGTCTATCGAGGCCGCTACGCCGAGCGTGGTGTAGATGACACGGGCAAGGACTATCCCAAAGCCGAACACCCCATCGTGCGCACCCATCCGCATTCGGGTCGCCAGGCGCTCTATGTGAACCCAAGCTTCACGACTAGAATCAACGGACTGACCACCGCCGAGAGCAAGGCCGTTCTGCAGATGCTCTATGCGCATCAACAGCGCCCGGAATTCCAGGTACGCTTCAAATGGTCTGAAAACGCGATCGCCTTTTGGGATAACCGCTGCACGCAGCATTTCGCGATCTGGGATTACTGGCCAGCCGAACGTCTTGGCTATCGCGTCACCATAAAGGGTGAGCGGCCTTACCATGAGGAGCTGGAGACGGCGCAGTCCAGCCTGCGCGTGTCACGCCGTCACGACTGATATGCTGGTCTCTGCGCACTGTAATGACCTCGGCCTTGCTTTTGGGCCTGCTTGAACATTCGAGGCTGCATTAACAAGTAACGGTGGTGTAGAGAGTTCACGAATGGAAGGATCATCCCGATGACTAATGCGAACGAACGTGCTGTTCTTGCTGGCGGTTGTTTCTGGGGCATGCAGGCCCTGATCCGGAAACTCCCGGGAGTGGGTAAGACCCGGGTCGGCTACACCGGCGGCGAGGTACCGAATGCGACCTACCGCAACCACGGCATGCACGCTGAGGGCATCGAGATCTTCTTCGATCCGGTGAAGATCAGCTATCGCGAGCTTCTGGAGTTCTTTTTCCAGATCCACGATCCGACCACCCCGGACCGCCAGGGCAATGACCTCGGCCCGTCCTACCGTTCCGCCATCTACTATTTGGACGACGAGCAGAAGCGCGTGGCGGAAGAGACCATCACTGATGTGAATGAGTCAGGCCTTTGGCCGGGTAAGGTGGTGACCGAAGTCGAGCCTGTGGGTGATTTCTGGGAGGCCGAGCCGGAGCACCAAGATTACCTGGAGCGGTTCCCGAATGGCTATACCTGCCACTTTCCCCGCCCCAACTGGAAACTGCCGAAGCGTGAGGATGCGGCCTGATCCTCGAGACTGCCCGTATCGGGTTCGGCGGCGGTTGCCACTGGTGCACCGAAGCGGTGTTCCAGTCGCTGCGCGGTGTCGGGGATGTGGCGCAGGGGTTCATCCGGTCCGAGCCGCCGAATGACGGATGGTCGGAGGCCGTGCTCGTCACATTTGATCAGGATGAGATCGGCCTGGATGTCCTGACCGATATCCATTTGCATACTCACGCTAGCACCTCAGCGCACAAGATGCGCGGTAAGTACCGAAGTGCGGTCTATACCTTCGACGCGGCGCAGTCCGATGCCGTGCATGACGTGCTGTCGCGGCTACAGTCGGGATTCGGCAAACCGCTAGTGACCCGGGTTCTGCCGTTCGCGGGCTTCAAGCCGTCGGATGAGCGGTTCCACGATTACTACGGCAGCGGTCCCCAACGTCCGTTCTGCCGGACCTATATCGATCCCAAGTTGGCGCTGTTGCGCGCCCGGTTCGCTAATCAGGTCGGGGGTCAGGTGCCACAGAAGGTCTGATAGGGAACGGATGTATCGAGTCCCGGCTCGGCGTAGGCCTCGTTCCCGGCCGCCTCGTCGAACGGGGCGGACAGAACCGACAGCAGTGCGTCGAATGCGGTTATGTCGTCGTGCTCCACGGCGGCGGCCAGCGCTTCCTCGACCTTGTGATTTCGCGGAATATAGATCGGGTTCACCCGGTCCATGGCGTTCGCGCGATTCGATGCAGCCTCGGCGTCCCGGTCGAGGCGGGTGCGCCATTCTGTCTCCCACGTATCGAAGATGGCAGGATCGTCGAACAGGGCACGCACAGGCGCGGTGTCGCCGCGCACAGCATCGGATAGGCGGCGGAACGTCAGCGTGAAGTCCGCCTTGCCCTGATGCATTGCACCGAGGAGATTGTTCACGAGATCGACGTCGCCGTCTTCGGCCGAGCAGAGGCCGATCTTGGCGCGCATCCGCGCGATCCAGGCGTCCGCGAACAGGCCGGGTGCCGCGTTGGCCGCATCGGTGAGAAGTTCGATTGCCCGCTCCTTATTCGGATCGACCAGCGCGATTAGGGTTTCCGCCAGCCGCGCCAAGTTCCAGGTCAGGATCGGCGGCTGGTTGGCGTAGGCGTAGCGTCCCTGTAGGTCGATGGAGCTGAAGACTGTGGCTGGGTTGTAGGCGTCCATGAAGGCGCAAGGGCCATAGTCGATGGTCTCACCGGAGATCGTGGTGTTATCCGTGTTCATTACGCCGTGGATGAAGCCTATGCTCATCCACTGGGCGACCAGTTTTGCCTGAGCCTGCGCGACGGACTGGAAGAAGGCGAGGTAAGGATTGTCAGAATTCCTTGCCGCCGGGTGATGGCGGGCAATGGCATAGTCCGCAAGCTGGCGGACCATCTCTGTCTCGCCGCGCGCTGCAAAGAACTGGAACGTACCGACCCGCAGATGGCTAGCCGAAACACGGGTCAGGACGGCACCCGGAAGCGCGGTCTCGCGAAAGACTTGCTCGCCGGTCGCGACAGCAGCGAGCGCACGTGTCGTGGGTACGCCGAGCGCGTGCATGGCCTCGCCGATCAGGTATTCACGAAGGACCGGGCCGAGCGCGGCCTTGCCGTCGCCACCGCGCGAGAAGGGTGTGCGGCCCGAGCCTTTGAGCTGGATGTCCCGACGTTTGCCGTGGGTGTCGAGCACCTCGCCCAAAAGAAGCGCACGCCCGTCTCCGAGCTGCGGCGTGAAGCCGCCGAACTGGTGCCCGGCATAGGCCTGGGCCAGGGGCGCCGCGCCGTCCGGCACGCGGTTTCCGGAAAAAATATCCGCACCTGCGGTCGTGTCGAGCGCATCAGCGTTAAGTCCGAGTTCGTCGGCCAGCGCGCGGTTGAACTTCAGAAGGCGGGGCTCCGGCGCCCGCGCAGCCTGCCACGGGACGTAGAATTCCTCCAGCTCGCGCGCGAAGGAGTTGTCGAACCCGAAGTCGGGCAAACAGGGTTCGTCCGTGTCGAAAGTTTCAGCTTGCGATGTCATTTATTCCACAACATGGGTCGGAACACGGTGTTTGTCCATGTCCCGGCCTGTTGCAGGGATGGCTTATCGCGGCGCGGCGTGCCCCATCACCGGCAGTTCGCCTGGCAGGCGGATATGCTCGCGGGTGATCGATGGAATGTTGGCGACTCCCAGCACCGCCATGGTGCGCAGGATTTCCGCTTCCAGGATGTCGAGCGCCCGGCTGGCGCCCGGTTCACCTGCCGCGCCGACACCCCACAGGGTGGGGCGGCCGATGGCGATCACATCCGCGCCCAGGGCGAGGCCTTTCAGCACGTCGCTGCCACGCCTGATACCGGAATCGGCGATAATCGTGAGCTTGCCGCCGACCTCGTCCACGATGGCGGGGAGGGCATCCCACGGCGTCATCGCCGTGTCGTTGACGTTGCCCGCATGGTTGGACACGAAAATGCCGTCGATGCCTGCCTCGAACGCCATGCGTGCATCCTCGGGGTGGAGAATGCCCTTCAGAAGGAGTTTCTTGGGCCACACCTCGCGCAGGCGCTTCACGTAGTCCCAGTCCATCGTGTCGTCGCGGTTGAGGAAGCTCTTGGACTTGGCGGAGACGTAGCCGGTGGCCTCGGCCTTGTCTTCCTCGGGGATGTAGATATTGGTGAAGGCGGGGAGGCGGCCTTCAGCTCGGAAATACTTCCCGGCCGTGCCGATGGTCCAGCGCGGGTGCAGTGCGCCGTCGATCACAGTCTTCAAGTTCATCTTCGGCGGAAAGACGAGGCCGTTGCGCACGTCGCTTTCACGGTTGTTATAGACCGGGGAATCCACAGTCACGACCAGCGCCTCGAACCCTGCCTCGAGTGCGCGCTGGACTGTCACGAAGGCCGCCTCCGGGTTTCGCCAGACATAGAGCTGGAACCACTGGGTGCCGCCGCCGTTCCGGATCACCTGTTCCATCGCCGTGTTGGACGTGCTGGCCAGTGTGAACGGGATGTTCTTCTTCGCCGCAGCCTTCGCCAGTTCGGTCTCACCCCGGTACCAGACGAAGCCGGCCGGGCCGGTCGGGCCGATAAGTAGGGGTAGCCCGATCTTCTTGCCGAACAGTTCCGTTTCGGCGTGGCGACTGGACGTATTGTTGAGTACGCGGGGCATGAGCTTGATTGCGTCGAGCGCCGCGCGGTTGTCGCGCATGGCGATCTGATCTTCGCTGCCCTTGTCGCAGAAGTCGAATAGCGCCCTGGTCAACCGCCGCTTCGCCAGCTTGCGGATATCCTCGATGTTCAGCGCTTTTTTGGAAAGGTCGGTCACGCGTTCGTCTCCGGTGCGGCGATCATCGCGCCTTCGAGCGCAGAGCGGATCGGGTCGGGAAGGGGGATGGGCCGAGAGGTGGCCGGATCGAAATGGACCGTCACGATTTCTGCAGTGGCGACGCATTTTCCGTCCTGGAAAATTGCCTGACCCAGCCCGTAGGATGAGTTACCCACGCGGGTGACGATGGTGCCGATCTCGACAGTGCCGGGATAGTATGCGGGAGAGATGTAGGTCGCGGCATACTTGACCACGGCGAACCCCGTCAGGGTGTTGCCGGCAGCCTCGACGAGGCGTTGCAGCCGGAAACCGACGCGGCCGTCCTCGAAGAACTGGTTGATGGCGCCGTTGTTGACGTGGTTGTTCGGGTCGAGGTCACTATAGCGCACGGTGTCGGTGACCCAGACCTCGTAGATGGCGCGGTCGGTCAGGTCCGGGGCTGTCGTAGTGGCATTTTCAGGCATAAATTCGTTAGATAACTGAACAGTTGGGAACATGTATTCTAGCGTATAACCTGACCGGATAACGGGGTCGAGACGTCCGAGGGGACTAGCTTTCATGCCATTCACGAATATCCGGGGCGTCAAGCTCCGCTACGAGATCGTCGGAAACAAAGGTCCGCTGACCACGCTGGTGACTGGCGGACGGCGCGGCTACGACGAATTCCTGCCGCTCGCCGAAAAGCTGGCGGAACGCGGGTTCCGCGTCCTACTGCATGACCGGCGGAACACGGGTGCGTCGGACATCCTGATGGCTGCTGACGAGGTGGAGGAAGCTGTGTGGGCGGACGACATGTTCGTCCTTCTGAGCGAGCTGGGCGAGGTGCCGGCATTCATCGGTGGGTCCTCCGCCGGTGCGCGGACAGCCCTGTTCTTCGCGCTGCGTCACCCCGATGCCGTTCGCGGCCTTCTGCTCCTGCGCGTGACGGGCGGTGCGTTCGCGGCGCAACGGCTGCCTGAGAACTATTACGATCAGTTTATCCGCGCAGCGGAGGCCGGAGGGATGGACGGCGTTTGTGCTACGCCGGAATATGCGGAACGGATCGCGGCCAACCCGGAAAACGAGAAACGGCTCAGGTCAATGTCGGCGGAGAAGTTTATCGATATCCAGACCCAGCTCCGCGACCTTTTCGTGGCCGGGTCCGGTCTGCCGGTGTTCGGTGTGACTGAGGCCGAGCTGAATTCCATCAATAAGCCGGCAATCATCATTCCCGGCAATGACCGGGTTCACGATTCCAGGGTCGGACGGACGGTGCATGAGATGATCCCGGACAGTGAACTGCATGCGTTGCCAATCGAGGATTCCGACGAACCGGTGATCCCGTTTGTTGAATGGGGGGCGTACGAGCCGGAAATTGCAGAGACCTTCGCCGATTTCATGACCCGGCACGCGGCCTGAATCCTGAACCGCGCCCTGTATTTGCGGACATAACATGACCAGTCCTGATACCGCTGCGACAGATACGCGGGCCTATGCCGCGTTGCGGGTTCCGGCCGCGCGCAATTACCTGATCGGCGCGGCGCTGGCGATGATGGCCGATAGCATCGAGCACGTCATCAGCTACTGGATCATCTTCGAGAAGTTCCATTCGCCGTCGCTGGCGGGGTTTGCTGTGGTCGCGCACTGGCTGCCGTTCTTGCTGGGCTCAGTCTGGGCCGGAGCGCTGGCAGACCGCTATGACCCGCGCCGCATCATCCAGGTATCCATGGGACTGTTTATGCTGGTCTCACTGTTCTGGGGCATCCTGTTCGCTACAGACACGCTGGCGAAATGGCATGCCGTGATACTGCTGATTGTGCACGGGATCGCGGGTGCGCTCTGGGCCCCGGCGGGTCAGGTTTTGCTGCATGAGGTGGTGGGCTCGCGCCAGCTCCAGAGTGCGATACGCCTAATGGCTACCTCGATCACGTTGGGTGTACTGCTCGGCCCGGCGGTGGGCGGTGCGCTGCTGATCATCTTTGGCGCGACTAACGGCATCTTCATCAATGTCCTGATCTATCTGCCGCTCACGCTATGGCTCATCAAAAATCCCAAGGAACTCAACCGGGTGCGCAATGGCGCGAAGCGGGCAATCTCGGGCTTCGGCGACATGGTCCAGACCTTTCGGCAGGTCTCCGGTCTGCCGGTTGTGTTCTCCATGTCCCTGCTGGCGGGGTTGGGCGCAGCAATCGTGGGGAACGCCCATCAGGCGCAGATGCCAGAATTTGCGCAGGACCTCGGCTATGGCGGCCAGGGGCTCTACTATAGCCTACTGTTCGGCGCGAATGCGGCCGGCGCGCTGACGGCGGGGCTGGTTCTTGAGGCGCGCAACCTGCTTCCTGCGCGGACCCGTTCGGCTTTTATTCTCGCAATGCTCTGGGCCACGGCGATCTTCGGGTTCGCGATGTCGTCGAACTATATCCTGTCGCTTGGCCTGCTGGTGTGTGCTGGATTCTTCGATCTGTCCTTCAATTCTATGAGCCGTGCACTGGCGCAACTGAACGCACCGGCGGAAATTCGCGGCCGCGCCATCGGTCTTTTCAATGTGGGCAGTCTCGGCGGGCGAACCTTCAGCGGGTTTACGGTCGGCTTCGGCGGGGGACTGATAGGTATTCAGTCGTCGCTGGCGATCAGCGCTGTTGTGTTGCTCGCCTGTATTGTCACCCTTCTGTTATGGGCGCGCGGTCGAGGTGCTTTTGCTGTGCTCGCTGATCACTAAAAGTTCGGGAGATACTTGGGATGCCCGCTGTCGAGAAAAGGGAACACTTACCCCTTACGGGAGCGGCCGTGTGGATGGGTGCGGATGTCCAGAACTCCGATGAATGGATGTACCGCTTCACCCAGGATGACATCGCTGAAATCGATGCGGCCTACCGACAGGCGGTGAATGCGGAAGTGACGCTTGCATCACTCACGAAAGATCAGTTCCCGTTGCCCGGCCTGAGGCCGGTGTTGGACCGCCTGTTGCATGAACTGGAAGACGGCACTGGCCTGTTTCTGCTGCGCGGCGTGCCGGTGGAGCGCTACGCAAAGGATGACCTGCGGTTCATCTACTGGGGCATCGGCCTGCACCTCGGCCAGGCCGTTTCCCAAAGCAAGCGCGGCGACGTGCTAGGTGATGTGCGGGACCTCGGTACAGGTCTTGATGGCCCTAAATTTCGGGGCTACACGAGCGCCGGCGAACTGACCTACCACGCGGATGCAGCGGATGTGACCGGCCTGTTCTGCATCCAGCCGGCCAAGGAAGGTGGCCTCAGCCGGATCGTCAGTACCGGTGCGGTTCACAATGAAATCCTCAGCACCCGTCCGGATCTTCTGGAGGTGCTCTACAAGCCCTATCACTGGAGTTTTCAGGGTAACGAGTTGCCGGGGATGCCGCCGCACTACCAGCAGCCGATCTTCACCATGCACAAAGGGCGTTTCGCGGCGCGCTATACGCGCACCCATATCCGCTCGGCAGAGATGATGGGTCATCTGCCCGGTCAGACACCGGAGCAAACAGACGCGCTGAACCTCATCGACGAAATCTGCGCGCGCCCGGAATTTCAGCTCACGATGATGTTCCAACCGGGCGACATCCAGTTCCTGAACAATCACACGACGCTACACATGCGCACCGCCTTCGAGGACTACCCAGAGCCCGAAAAGCGCCGCCACCTGATGCGGTTATGGCTGTCGCCGTCGAACAGCCGGGAGCTCTCGCCGGCCTTTGAGCCCTTCTACCGTGATACTGCTGCGGGCGTGCTGCGTGGCGGACATCCCTCGCACGATGCTGAGGTCGTGTTCGAGACGAACGGGCCGAACTGATACAAGCGAAAAGAAAACCGCCGCGCCCGATACCCGGACGCGGCGGCTTTCACTTGTATGCGTGTGTTGATCAGACGACGCCGAAAGCCAGCATCGCGTCTGCGACCTTCTTGAAGCCCGCGATGTTTGCGCCCTTGGCGTAATCGACATACCCGTCGGGCCGGCGCGCGTACTCTAGGCAGTTGGAGTGGATGTTATGCATGATGTCACGCAGCATCTTCTGTAACTCATCGGACGTCCATGAGATGCGCGCGCTGTTCTGGCTCATCTCGAGGCCGGAGACGGCCACGCCGCCGGCATTGGCCGCCTTGGCGGGGCCGAACAGGACCTTCGCCTCGCGGAAGACTTCGACGCCTTCGTTGACCGTCGGCATGTTGGCGCCTTCGGCGAGCGCCTTGAGCCCGTTTCCGACGAGCATTTCAGCTTCGTCCTTGTTGATCTCGTTCTGCGTAGCGCAGGGCAGGGCCAGTTCACACGGGACCGACCATGGGCGCTTGCCTTCGTGGAACTCCGAACCCTTGAACTCGTTGACGTAGTCGGAGATGCGACCGCGCCGGTGGGTCTTGTGCTCCTTTACCCAGTCGATCTTCTCCTGGGTGAAGCCTTCGGGATCGTAGATGAAGCCGCCGGAATCCGACAGCGTGACCACCTTCGCGCCAAGTTCGGTCGCCTTTTCCGCCGCATGGGTCGCGACATTTCCGGAGCCCGAAATGCAGACGGTCTTGCCGTCCATGCCGTCCTTGGCTTCGGTCAGCATGTCCTGCAGGAAGTACACCGCACCGTAGCCGGTGGCCTCCGTGCGGACCAGGCTGCCGCCGTATTCCAAGCCCTTACCCGTTAGCACGCCGACATATTTGTTCGTGATGCGCTTATACTGCCCGAACATGTAGCCGATCTCGCGCGCGCCCACGCCGATATCGCCGGCCGGGACGTCCGTGTCCTCACCGACATGGCGGTAAAGCTCGGTCATGAAGGACTGGCAGAAACGCATGACCTCGTTGTCCGACTTGCCCTTCGGGTTGAAGTCGGACCCCCCCTTGCCGCCGCCCATGGGGAGGCTAGTCAGACTGTTCTTGAAGGTCTGCTCGAAGGCCAAGAACTTCAGGATCGACTGGTTCACTGACTTGTGAAACCGGATCCCGCCCTTGTAGGGGCCGATCGCATTATTGTTCTGGACACGGTAGCCGCGCTGGACGCGGATGTTGCCGTTGTCGTCTTCCCAGCACACGCGAAATGACACAACACGGTCCGGTTCGGCGATACGGCGCAGGATCTGAGCCTCGTGATAAATCTCCTTGTCGGCGATGTAGTCGAAGATATCGACCGCGACCTCATAGACCGCCTGATGGAATTCGGTCTCTCCCGGATTACGGCGTTGCACGCCTTCCATGAACTGTTCGAGATTGACGTGATCAGAAGACGCCATTGTTTCCCCCATTTATCCTTAATTGCGTCAAAGCGGTGATCGGGCGGATGGCCCGAAGAGCGTTTCGCGGGAAGGTTATACACCCAACAGCTAAGCAATCCGAAGTGCTAAAGCAGCATGGCCCTCATTCGCGTGGCAGCGGTCACCTGAAAAAGCTGCGACGCGGCCCTTCGCGTCTTTGTATGCTTTGGGAGGTGCACATGGGTATTGTGACTAGCAATACGTA
>JAYPPL010000009.1:0-174622 GCA_038131445.1 Alphaproteobacteria bacterium
AAAGGTTAGCGCGCTGCTCGATTACCTCGTCGAGGAAATCTCCTGGCACGAACTGGTTATATTGCTGGAGTTCGGTGCGTTTTCGTCGTGATGATGTCGCCGGCCCGCATTTCGCCATGATCGCGGTAACAATTTCTGCCCGCGACCATCTAAGAGCCCCGGTTCATAAAAACGTCATTGCCCGACGCGGCGGGCATATGGCACGAAATACGTGTAGATTTACAACGATTATAGGTACTTATGCGCCGACATATTTTGACCGCCGCCCTGCTTGCCGCGACCGTGATCGCCCCACTGCATGCGCAGGCGGAGCCCGATACCAAATTTCGCGAATGGCTCGATGGAGTGCGTGTAGAAGCGCGCGACAAAGGAATTAGCGAACTGATATTGTCGCGCGCACTGGACGGGATTGAACCTATCGCGCGGGTGATTGAGCTAGACCGTAATCAGCCGGAATCAACAATTACCTTTACCCAGTACATCGAACGCATCGTCAGCCCTGCACGTATTAAGGTCGGACGCGCGCAGTATGATAAGCACCGCGAACTTCTGGTTAGGATAGGCAGCGAGTTCGGTGTGCAACCTCGCTTCATCGTGGCGCTGTGGGGCATCGAGACCAACTTCGGCCAGTTCACAGGCGGATTCTCGGTCGTCGATGCGCTGGCAACGCTCGCTTACGACGGACGGCGCAGCGACTACTTCCGAGGTGAATTAATGAACGCCCTGCAGATCCTCGAAGAGGGCCACATTGCGCCGGAAGACATGAAGGGAAGTTGGGCCGGCGCCATGGGCCAGAGCCAGTTTATGCCATCGAGCTTCCTGCGTTTTGCTTACGACCATGACGGTGACGGCCACAAGGATATCTGGACTAACCAGGCGGACGTGTTTGCATCCGCCGCCAACTACCTGAAAGGCGTCGGCTGGAATGACGACCTAACATGGGGCCGCGAAGTTAGGCTGCCTGATAGCTTTGATACTGCGCAGGCCTCACTTGATATCGTCAAGAGGATCCCTGACTGGCAGGCGCTGGGTGTTCGCCGAACGGATGGCACCGAGCTTCCGTCGCGCACCATCGACGCATCGATCATCCTGCCCGGTGGGCCCGGACAGCCTGCCTATATGGTATATCGGAATTATCGGGCGATACTGCGCTGGAACCGCTCCAACTATTTCGCGGCGGCCGTGGGGCTACTGTCCGACCGAATCGCCTATCGCTAGGTTAGAAATCGAGTATGCTTGCTCTTTCCGCTACCGTTAGCGCGCGTTTGCGCAGCACCGTTCTCGCGGTCGGCGCCGTGCTCGCTTTAAGTGCCTGTGCGGAAACCGAGTTCCTTGTGCACACGGCTAAGCAGTTGCGCGGCGGAGATGTAAAGCAGTCCGAAGGACGTTACAAAGTTGGCGCGCCCTACCAGATCAATGGGGCCTGGTACTATCCGGCGGAAGATTTCGAATACTCCGAGACCGGTATCGCGTCCTGGTATGGACCGAATTTCCACGGCAAGAAAACTGCGAACGGTGAGGACTACAATCAGAATGACCTGACCGCCGCGCATCGGACCTTGCCGATGCCTAGCGCCGTACGTGTCACCAATCTGGAGAACGGCCGCTCTCTGGTACTTCGGATCAACGATCGTGGCCCGTTCGCACGCGGGCGCATTATCGATGTATCGCGCCGGGGCGCCCAGCTGCTCGGCTTTGAAAAAAACGGCGTGGCCAAGGTGAGGGTGGATATACTTCCTAACGAAAGCCGGCAATTGAAACTGGCGGCCATCAACGGCAGCGAGCAACAGGTCCAGGTAACGGCGTCGCCGCGCGAGGCCGTGGTTGCCAAACCGCTTCCATCCTCAGAACAGCCCCTTGCCCGTGCCTCTTCTGAACGAGCGCCCCATCCGGTTCGCATGGAGACCGTCCCTCAGCCAGTCGAGCCTGTCCTATCGGAAAAGGTCGATGTTCTGCCTGTTTCACCAACCGGAATTTACGTACAAGCTGGAGCATTCTCTAGACTGGAAAACGCGCTTCGCATGCGTGACCAGTTGTTTGAGATGGGTCCAACCCAGATCAGTCGGTTCGCCGTCTCCGGTACTGAAGTATACCGCGTCCGCATTGGGCCGCTGGCCAATGTCGAGCTTGCCGACGCGACCTTAGCGCGTGTCGTCAGTTCAGGCGTCAATCAAGCGCAACTTATTGTCGAATAGCTTGGATGTCGGAACGCCGACATGTTTTTTTAGCATTCGTCCATTTACTCGGACCGGCAGACCGCAACAGGCTAAAGAGGGGCCGACTATGAACACCCTGGTGCGCGCAACGTTTGTTAGCGTGACAATTCTGGCCAACGCCTTTGCGATTGCGACCGGAGCGTTCGCAGCTCCGCCAACATTCCAGACAACCGCGAAACAGGCGATCTTGATCGACTTCGATACGGGCTCGGTCCTCTACGAGAAGAATGCAGATGAGCCGATGTTCCCGGCCTCGATGACCAAGATCATGACCTCAGTGCTGGCTTTCGATGAGCTACGCGCCGGCCGCCTAACGATGGATTCCACCTTCCATGTCTCGGAGAAGGCATGGCGCAAGGGCGGCTCGAAGATGTTCGTGCGGGTCAACACGGACGTGAAGCTGGGCGACCTCCTGCGCGGCGTCGTCGTGCAGTCCGGCAACGATGCCTCCATCGTCATCGCGGAAGGCATTTCAGGCACGGAAGAGGCCTTCGCACAGCGTATGACCGAGCGTGCTCATGAAATCGGGATGATCCGTACAAATTTCCGGAACGCCACGGGCTGGCCAGATCCGGAACACATGACAACGGCGCGCGACCTCGCAACGCTCGCCATGTTTCTTATCCGTGAGCATCCGGATTTCTACGGCGTCTATTCCGAGAAAGAGTTTACTTACGGCAAAAGCCTCGACGGCAAGCCCATCACCCAGGGCAACCGCAATCCGCTTCTCTACAAGTCGGTCGGTGCGGACGGACTGAAAACTGGCCACACCGAGGCTTCCGGCTACGGCCTGACTGCTTCCGCCATCCGTGGCGACCGCCGGCTGGTGATGGTTCTGAACGGCATGGAGAGCGTACGTAAGCGCAGCAATGAATCCGAACGCCTCGTCAACTGGGGTTTCCGGACCTTCGAGAACTACGAGCTGTTCAAGGCCGGGGAGACCGTGGAGAACGCCAAGGTCTGGCTCGGCGACGCGCCCAATGTGCCGCTGGTCATCGATGAAGCCCTGACCATCACCATTCCGAAGGCGTCGCGGCGCAACATGACGGTAAAAGCCGTCTATAAGAGTCCCGTTCCCGCGCCCATTGCGGAAGGGATGGTGGTCGGGCGTTTGGAAGTGAGCGCCCCGGATATCGAGCCGATCGTCAAGCCCCTGAAGACAGCCCAATCTGTGGATCAGCTCGACTTTTTCGGCCGCATCACTAGCGCCATCAACTTCATCATCTTTGGAGCCTCGGCGGGCGGTTGACGCCTGGAAGCGTGCGTGTGACACCTGCTTCATGAGCGTAGCAGACCGGCCTGGCCGGTTAATAACATTCGAAGGCGGCGAAGGGACCGGGAAAACCACTCAGGTCCGCATGCTGGCAGAGCGGCTGCGCGACGCCGGCCGCGACGTCGTGACCACGCGTGAGCCGGGCGGCGCAGCTGGAGCGGATTCCATCCGCGCGCTCCTCGTCTCCGGCACAACCGACAAGTGGGAACCGCTGAGCGAGTGCCTGCTGCTGTTCGCCGCGCGCCGGGAACATCTCGTCAAGACAATCTGGCCCGCAATGAGGCAGGGCGCGATCGTGCTGTGTGATCGGTTTGCGGATTCGACGCTCGCCTATCAGGGCTACGGCCACAATGTTCCGGTGGCTTTCATCGAGGGCCTTTACCGTGATGTCGTCGGCGATTTCGCGCCAGACCTGACGCTGATCCTCGATCTCGATGTGCCCGTAGGGCTCGGCAGAGCAAATGCACGTAATTCCGGCACCTCAAGCCGGGAAGACCGGTTCGAACGCATGGATATCTCCTTCCATGAGCGGTTGCGACAGGGCTTTCACGACATCGCCCTAAAGGCGCCTGAACGCTGTATGATCGTTAATGCCGACCGCGCACCTGAGGAGGTCGGTGCTGCGGTGTGGGACATCGTTTTGGGGCGTCTCGCGCTCGAGGCACAGGTGTCGTGAGCGAGGAAATGATCGAACGGATCGAGGCGCCGCGTCTCGAGACTGGCCGCATCCTCGGTCATGATTGCGCCGCAGAGGACTTCCTGTCCGCTATGCAGAGCAGGCGGATGGCCCATGCGTGGCTGATTTCGGGTCCAACTGGGATCGGGAAGGCGACACTCGCCTGGCGTCTGGCGCGGCGTCTGCTGGTACCGTCGGCCGCAACAGGGGAGGGGATCGAGACCGATCCCGCGCACCCGGTGGTACGTCAACTCATGGCGGGCGGACACCCGGACTGCCGTCTCGTCCGCCGCAGCAATGCGAAGACCTCGCCCTACCGCTTCCGCACCGAGATTTCGGTCGAGGATGTTCGCGAGGCTGGCAGTTTTCTGCACCAGACGGCTGCATTCGGCGAATGGCGCTGCCTGATCGTCGATGCCGCCGACGAAATGAACACCAACGCTCAGAATGCTCTACTGAAGGCCCTCGAGGAACCGCCGCCGCGCACGCTGATCCTGCTGGTTACCCATGCGCCGTCAAGGCTGCTGCCAACCATCCGATCGCGCTGCCGTTCACTGGCATTGCGCCCTCTAGCAAGCGCCGATGTCGCCGAAATCGTCGCGCGGAAGGCTGCAGACCTCGCGCCCGACGAAATGCAGGCCATTTCTGAGATCGCGGAAGGCTCGCCCGGCCGGGCCCTCGGCCTGGCGAAAGCCGGCGGGCTGGAACTCTATCGCGAGTTACTGGCACTGGTGGAACCGTTGCCACGCTTCGACAGTGAGCGGGCCCATGCCGTTTCTGACCGGTTCGCGGGATCTGCGGGCGAGGCGAGCTACCGCACGTTTCTCGAAATCATGAAATGGTGGCTGATACGTCGTATCCGCGATGGTGTCTCATCACGCGAACAGGCAAGACTTGAGCCTTGGCTGAAGGCATGGGAGAAGATCGATGAACTTGAATCCCGCGCCGACAGCGTAAATCTCGACCGCAAGCAGGTTGTCCTCAACTCCCTGTTCGAACTTTCCGCCGCCGCACGGGCCTAGATCCGCCGGAACACGAGTAAACGCAACGTGCGCGCATTGCTGCTGAAATATCTCACACCCATGACTTGGGTTCTCTGGGGGATCCTCGGGGTGGGCATGATCAACAGCTTCTTCCTGGAGCCGCGCGGCATCGCCGTGCTGCCGGCGGATACTCTCAACTGGATGATCTACCTAATGTGGCCGCTTTTGCTTGCAGTCTGGTTCGGATGGAAGGAAAAAAAGAAGCAGGAAGCTCTGGCCGCGCGGGCTTATGACGCGGACGACGAAACCAACTGATTTTCAGGATTAATCGACGTGGCATCCGAGCCCTATTACCTAACGACACCGATCTACTATGTGAACGACCGGCCCCATATCGGGCACGCTTACACGACGCTTGCCTGTGACGTGCTAGCGCGTTTCATGCGGCTGGATGGGCGCGATGTGCATTTCCTGACCGGCACCGACGAGCACGGCCAGAAGGTGGAGAAATCCGCCCAAACCGCTGGCAAGGACCCGCAGACCTTCACGGATGAGGTCAGTCAGAACTTCCGCAAGCTCGCGGACGACATGAACTACTCCCATGACGACTTCATTCGAACGACCGAGGAGCGTCATGTTCGGTCCGCGCAGGCGATCTGGAAGGCCATCGACGCCAACGGCCATATCTATCTGGACAGTTATTCCGGCTGGTACTCCGTGCGCGACGAGGCTTTCTACGCGGAATCCGAGCTGACCGACACGGAAGACGGCAAAAAGGTTGCGCCCAGCGGGGCCGAGGTCGAGTGGGTGGAAGAGCCAAGCTATTTTTTCGATCTGTCCAAGTGGCAACAACCGCTGCTCGATTTCTACGCCGCCAACCCAGACTTCATCGGCCCGGAAACGCGGCGCAATGAGGTGGTGAGCTTCGTCTCCGGCGGGCTCAAGGATCTATCGATCAGCCGTACCAGCTTCAAATGGGGAATCCCGGTTCCGGATGATGAAGATCATATCATGTATGTGTGGCTGGACGCGTTGACGAACTACATCACGGCCGTCGGCTACCCTGACGTAGAAAGTCCCGATTTTTCAAAATACTGGCCAGCCGATCTTCATATGGTCGGTAAGGATATTGTGCGCTTCCATGCGGTCTATTGGCCCGCCTTCCTGTTGGCGGCTGGCCTGCAACCACCTAAGCGTATCTTCGCTCATGGCTGGCTGTTGAACCGCGGCGAGAAAATGTCCAAGTCGCTCGGCAATGTCGTGCTACCGGAAGACCTGGTTTCGCGCTACGGCCTTGATCCCGTGCGCTACTACCTGCTGCGCGAAGTGCCGTTTGGCAATGACGGCTATATCAGCCACGAGACCATGGTCGGGCGCATCAACGGTGATCTGGCCAACGACATCGGTAACCTGGCGCAACGCTCGCTTTCCATGATTGCGAAGAACTGCGACGGCAAGGTCCCTGAACCGGGCACGTTCACCGCGGATGACGAGAAGATGCTGGACGAAGCCCGCAATGTCCTTAATACGGTGCGCGACGAGTTCGGTGAGCAGTCCTTCCATCGAGGGCTGGAGGCCATCTGGCGCGTCGTGGGCGACGCCAACCGCTATGTCGATGCACAGGCTCCCTGGGAACTGCGTAAGACCGACACGGCACGCATGCAGACGGTGCTGTATGTGCTGGCCGAGACGATCCGCCACCTCGCCATTCTCATCCAACCGGTTATGCCGGATGCGGCTGAAAAAATGCTCGATCAGCTTGCCGTCGATGCGGATGCGCGCAGCTTCGCTAATCTGGACCCGAACCACGCGCTGACGGCGGGCAAGGAACTGCCGAAACCCAGCCCCGTCTTCCCGCGCTTCGTCGACGAAGAGGCTGAAGAGTAGTCATGCTGGTCGATAGCCATTGTCATCTGGATTTCAAAGAATTCGCCGCAGAACTTGATGATGTGGTTGCGCGGGCTGGCGAGGCCGGTGTCGGTACGATGGTCTCGATTTCGACACATCTCAGCAAATTCGAGAGCGTGAAGGCAGTGGCCGAGCGCTTCGGCAATGTCTGGTGCACCGTCGGCGTCCATCCGCACCATGCAGGCGAGGAGGGGCAGGACATGCCTAACACGCTGGTAGAAATGGCTGCCCACGACCGCGTTGTGGGGATCGGGGAATCCGGCCTCGACTATTTCTATGATCATAGCCCGCGCGAAAAGCAGGCCACGAGTTTCCGCGCCCACATGGCCGCATCCCGCGAAACTGGGCTACCGCTGGTTGTCCATTCACGCGACGCCGACGAGGATTGCGCGGCCATGCTGCGCGAGGAGATGGAGCAGGGGGCCTTTACAGGTGTCATGCACTGCTTCTCCAGCGGGCGCGGACTGGCCGAAGCTGCACTCGACCTGGGCATGTACATCAGCTTTTCCGGGATCCTGACCTTCAAGAACGCCGAAGAATTGCGCGAGATCGCTCGCGATATGCCGGAAGACCGCATTCTGGTGGAAACCGACGCGCCGTTCCTGGCGCCGATCCCCAACCGGGGCAAGCGCAACGAGCCGGCTTTCGTCACCCACACTGTCGATGTCCTGGCCGAGGTGCGCGGCACAACACGTGCGCATATCGAGGACGTCACGACGGATAACTTCTTCCGTCTGTTCTCAAGAGCCGAACGGCCCGGCTAAAGCGGTGTCGAGGCTTGCGTAAGGTGAAGGTCACGGTTCTCGGGTGCGGCAGTTCGGGCGGAACACCATTGGTGGGGCCGGACGGCTGGGCCGATATCGACCGGAACGATCCGAAAAACTGGCGCCGCCGACCGTCGATCTTTGTCGAGACCGACAAAATCAGAATTCTGGTCGATACCTCGCCGGATCTGCGCGCCCAACTGATCGACGCGGAAATCTGGGATATCGATGCGATCCTCTACACTCACGCCCATGCTGACCATGTGAACGGGATCGACGATATCCGTTCATTAAACCACCGTGCTGGCGGGCCGATTGATGCATATGCCAGTCGGGACACGTTGGAGACCCTGCAAGAACGCTTCGCTTATGTGTTTGAGCCGTACCGCACGGTGAACCCGCAATTCTGGCGTCCGTGCCTAACGCCGCACGTGATCGATGGACCGCTGCAACTGGGTGATCTCGAAATCCTGTCCTACGCACAGGAACACGGGCGGATGCCGTCGCTGGGCTTCCGGTTTGGCAAGTTTGCCTATTCGACGGACGTGAAAACGCTTTCGGACGAGGCCTTCGCGCTTCTCGACGGCATCGACACGTGGATTGTAGATACCTTGGGCGAATTCGTACATCCGACCCACAGCCACCTCGACCAAACACTGGAATGGATAGAACGGCTGAAACCGCGCCGCACGATCCTGACCCACATGGGCCACCGCGTGGACTATTCACGCTTCAGCGCGAAATTGCCGGACGGGGTCGAGCCGGCCTATGACGGCATGGTGATCGAAATCGCCTGACTGGTGTTGCGTGAAACGCTCGCCGGGGTGCTATTCACGAGCTTCATTCGCGTTAGCGGGCGTGAACGGGTTAGGGTGGACCTCCGCTCACCCGAACCGAAAGGCCAAATATGCCCCAGGACGGAATCGAACGCGAAATTATCTATATCGGCGACCCCATGTGCTCCTGGTGCTGGGGTTTCTCGCCGGTGCTGAACCAGATGGTCGAGGAATACCGGGCCGACGCTAAACTGCGGGTGGTGCTGGGCGGCCTGCACGCCTTCGACACTGAACCGATGAGCGACCAGTACAAGGCGACCATCAAGCATCACTGGGAACAGGTCGCCGATGCGACCGGGCAGCCGTTCAACTATGCGTTTTTCGACCGTGAAGGCTTCGTGCTGGACACCGAGCCTGCGTGCCGGGCTTGTGTGGTCGTGCGCAACCTGAAACCCGAGGCGTTCCTGTCGTTCTATGAGCGCATCCACAAAGGCTACTACGTCGAGGATAGCGACACGACTTCACTCGACACGTTCCTCGATTACGCCGAGGCCGAGGGGATCGACCGCGAAGCGTTCCGTGTTGCGTTCGAGTCCGAACTGGTCAAACAGCAGACCGTCGATGATTTCGGCTGGTGCCAGCAGGTGGGCGTGACCGGTTTCCCGACAGTTGTGCTGCGGGAGGACGACAGTATGGCGGCGCTGACGGTCGGTTACCAGCCGTTCGAGGCGATCAAGCCGGTGCTGGATGCGTGGGTTTGCGGCGACCTGAGCGTCAAAAAACAGGTCGAGGCGGCTCGGCAGGCAGAAGAAGCGCAATCCCAGCAGTAGTGCCGGCAGGTGTCCTAAGGATCTAGTTAAAATAAGTATATTATATTTAACATAATATATATTATGCGCATAAAGCTAAGTTAGGGTCATAAATATTAAGCCATCCCCTCCAACATCAATTTGATCCTTTTACGGAACCGCTCTTTTTGCATCAGGCTCATGGGTAATTAAAACTCCACCCCTAGAACGTCTTCACGTCCCCTGCTCCGCCATAGGCCATCCAGCCGCCATCGACGAAAAGCGTCTCACCGGTGATGTATGACGCCCAGTCCGATGCTAGGAATGCGATGGCCTTTCCGATATCCTCTGGCGTCGCCAGTCGGCCGAGCGGCGTGCGGCTGTTGATCCGGTTGGTGTCAATCTTCCCGTCTTCTATTAGCCCCGCGATCATGGGGGTAGCCACATACCCCGGCCCTACCGCGTTGACCCGCACGCCGTGCGGCCCCCATTCGCAAGCCAGCTCCTTGGTGAGCGCGATGATCGCGGCCTTAGACGGGCCGTAGGCCGTGCGCCGCGGCCAGCCGCCTGGTCCGTTCACGGAAGCGATGTTGACAATGGAGCCTGAGCCGTTGGGCACCATGATACGCGCGGCGGCGCGGCAGATCTGGAAAGTGCCCTTGAAATTTACGTCGAGGATGCGCTGCCACGGCCCCATCTCGCGCTCAAGCGCGTATTTGACCTCATCCACGAGGCCCGCGGAGTTGACCACGACATCCAGACCGCCCAGTACGTCCGCCGCCTCGCGGACCGTGGTTTCGGCGGAATCCTCGTTGGACACGTCGCACCTGAAGACCGGACAGCCGCCCAGTTCGCCTGCGCGCTCCTCAAGCCCGGCGATATCGAGATCGGCCAGCGCCACGTTCGCCCCGAGATCGGCCAGGATTCCGGCCGTCGTCGAACCGATGCCGCTCGCACCGCCCGTCACGAGCGCGCGTTTACCATCTAGCGTGAAGGCGCCCTGCACCATATGCCCTTGCTCCCTTGGTTTTCGGGATTGGACCATTGGCGCCCGCCCCGTTCAAGACAGGTGGACCCGATCAGATCGAATTTCGGTTGTTTTCCGGACTATGCGAAGCGGATGTCGTCGGGCCATTACTTTAATTCGCCGTCGAACGTGGATCGCAGGACGTCTTCCACGAGATCGACAAAAAGCTGATCAACCTGCGCCTGACGCAATAACGCCACCTGCACTCCCGATTGACTCCCTACCACTTCCCAATTAGAACAAAATAAGAACATTTGATCTCTAGGGAACGGGACAGGTGCCTGCGGACGCCGAAATTCTGGCGCGGCTGCGTGGCCGCATTGCCGCCATCGAGCGCGACGGAAGCGGCATACGTGCACAGGACTGTGCCGGGTCACTTCCGCTGGGAATTCCGGAAATCGACAGTCACCTGCCCTGGGGCGGGCTGGTGACGGGCGCCGTCCATGAATTTCTCGGTGAAAACATTAGAAAAACAGAACAATCCATTGAAAAACAATTAAGAGATAAAACTCATATAAAATATGAAGTCGGGGTTTCTGGTGCCGTCACGGCCTTCGCCGCCGCACTTGCCGGAAAGGCCCAGAAGGCCCGCGCTGCACCCGTCATCTGGATAGCGCCGCGCCTCACCGAGCGCGAAAGCCTCTACGGGCCGGGCCTGCTGGAATACGGCCTCGATCCCGCGGAACTGATCGTGGTGCGCATCCCCACAGGTGCCGAGTTCACCACCACGGCCCTGTGGGCGCTGGAAGAGGCCCTGCGCGCGCCCTCCGTGGGACTGGTTTGCGCCGAGATCGAGGACATGGACCTCACCGCTAGCCGCCGCCTACAGCTTGCCGCCGAGGCCGGTGGCGGGCTGGGTCTGCTGCTGCGCACGTCCCCCCGCATATCCGTGCAGAACGCCCTGCCTCCAACTGCGAGTGTCACCCGGTGGAGAGTTTCCTCCCTACCCGGCAGCCCCGCGGAGGACGTCTGGACCCCGGAACGCCTACCGGGCCACCCGCGCTGGCGGGCTGAACTCTTGCGTGCGCGCGGCGGGCGGCCACACGCCTGGAATTTGGAATGGAGAGATGACCGTACAGACGATGCCCAAAGCGGCGCAAAAACGGGTGGTTTCGCTCTGGTTTCCCCGCTTCGCGACCGACCGGTGCCGCAGACAGTTGCGCCGAGCTTCACGACGATCCGCGAAACCCGGCGTATCCGTAACGCCTGAGGCCCCGTTCGACACGCATCCGCTGGCCCTTGCCGCCCCGGAAGGCGGGACCGTGCGCCTGGCTGCCGTCACCCTAGCCGCCGCCGCCGCGGGTCTGTTCCCAGGCCAGACACTGGCCGATGCCCGCGCGCTGGAGCCGGATGTGATCGTCCACGACCACGATCCCGAGGGCGATGCCGCCGCGCTGGACGCGCTGGCGGACTGGTGCGGGCGCTACACCCCGTGGACAGCCGCCTCTGGGCTGGAATCCGGTGGTGCGGCGGGCATCTGGCTCGACATATCGGGCTGCGCGCACCTGTTCGGCGGAGAGGACGCCATGCTATCGGACATGTCAGGCCGACTTGAGCGGGTCGGCTACACCGCGCGCGCAGGCCTGGCGGACACTGCGGGCGCAGCGTGGGCTGCCGCGCGCTTCGGCCGTCCGGGCCCCTCTCCAAACGTGGTGATTCTGCCCGAAGGCGGTCACGCCGAACCTCTCGCCGCGCTCCCCATTGTGGCCCTGCGTCTGCCACCGGAAACTGTGGAATCCCTCAAACGGCTGGGGCTGCGGCGGATTTCCGACCTGGCGGCCCTGCCACGCGCCGGGCTGGCGCGCCGGTTCGGGGAACTGCCCGTCCGGCGGCTGGATCAGGCTTTCGGGCAGATTGATGAGCCGATCTCGCCCCGCGCTCCTGCGCCAGTCTGGCGGCTACGCACCACCTTTGCCGAGGCGCTGGGCCGTGAGGAGGACATCGCGGTGGCCGTGCGCAACCTCGCCGAGGCACTGTGCAACCGTCTCGCCCGCGCCGAACGGGGCGCAAGGCGGCTGGAACTGTGCCTGTACCGGGTCGGCGGGCGGGTCGATACGCTGGAAGCCGGGACCAGCCGCGCCAGCCGCGATCCCGGTCACCTGATGCGACTTCTGAAGGAACAGCTCGACCGGCTGCCCCAACCGCTTTCGAGCGCGCCGGATGCGCTGAGCGCCGCCGCCGAGGTCATGGTGGAGACCATCACCCTCGCCGCAACCGTCAGCGAGCCCCTGCAGATGGCGCAAACCGCTATCACGGGTGGGCTTGAGCGCGATCCGGATGCCCTGGATCAACTGGTGGACCGGCTGTCCGGACGCCTGGGTGCGGATAACGTACGACGGTTTACCCCGCGCGACACGCACCTGCCTGAACGCGTACAGGCCAGCCTACCCGCGCTTTCGGACCGGAATTCTGGCAATCACGAGGACTGGCGGGCCACACGCCCCCGTCCACCCCGGCTCCTGTCCCGACCCGAGCAAATAGAGGCTGTCGCACCGGTGCCTGACGATCCGCCGGTGATGTTCCGCTGGCGCGGGCGTCCGCATCGTATCCTGCGCGCCGAAGGGCCCGAGCGCATTGCGCCGGAGTGGTGGCGTAAGCCGCCACCCGACGGCAGCGGCGTGGTGGTGCTAGACAACGAAACCCGCGACTACTACCGGGTGGAGGCTGCGGACGGGCAACGATTCTGGCTCTACCGCGCCGGCCTCTACGACAGTGACACGGACGTGCCGCCGCGCTGGTTCCTACACGGCTTTTTCGGGTGAACACGATGACGCCCACATGATCGCCGCGCCCGCTTACGCCGAACTACAGGTCACGACCAACTTTTCCTTTCTGCGTGGTGCTTCCCACCCCGAGGAACTAGCCGTGCGCGCCGCCGAACTGGGCCACCACGCTATCGCCGTCACTGACCGCAACACACTGGCAGGCGTAGTGCGCGGTTATCTAGGCGCCAAAGGTGCGGGAATCCGGATCATCATCGGTGTCCGGTTGGATTTCGCCGACGATACGCCGTCCCTGCTCTGCCTGCCGACCGACCGCACGGCCTATGCCCGCCTCTCGCGGCTGCTCACTATTGGCAAACGGCGGGCCGCCAAGGCCGAATGCCGCCTGACTGCCGACGATCTGTTCGCGCCAGACGGTATATTCGCGTGCGGCGAAGGACAGGTGCTGATCGCCATTCCATCCGGAACGCCCAAATCAGAATTTTTCAGATTTTTGAATCGGATGCGTGATGATCTTGAATCAAAGAATTACCTCGCCGCAAGCCATCTCTACCGGGGTGACGACGCGCGGCGGATCGCCCACCTCGCCGAAATCGCCCGGCAGACCGGCGTCCCCATGGTCGCCACTAACGACGTGCGCCAGCACGCCCCCGAACGGCGCGAGCTGGCCGATGTACTCACCTGCATCCGCGAGCATTGCACCATCGACACCGCCGGACGGCGACTGGACGCCAATGCAGAGCGCCATCTGAAGCCGGCACACGAAATGGCCCGGCTGTTCCGCGATTATCCCGACGCCATCGCCCGGACGGTCGAGATCGCCCAAAAGTGCCGGTTTTCTCTGGAAGAACTGCGTTACGAGTACCCCGCCGAGCCGGTGCCGGCCGGGCGCACGCCGGACGCGGAACTGGCGCACCTGGCCTGGACCGGCGCTGCGGGGCGCTATCCTGACGGGATACCCGAGAAGGTCCGCGCCCAGATTGAGCACGAACTCGCCCTGATCGCCGAGCTGCGCTACGCCTCCTACTTCCTGACCGTCCACGACATCGTTCGTTTCGCCCGTTCGCGTGGAATCCTGTGTCAGGGCCGCGGTTCGGCGGCCAATTCCGCTGTCTGCTACTGTATCGGCATCACCGCCGTGGATCCCGCCCGCCTCGATCTGCTGTTCGAGCGCTTCATCTCCGCCGAGCGCAACGAGCCACCCGATATCGACGTCGATTTTGAGCATGAGCGCCGTGAAGAGGTGATGCAGTACATCTACACCAAATACGGGCGCGAGCGCGCCGGGCTGGCCGCCACGGTCATCAGCTACCGCTCCCGATCGTCGCTGCGGGAGGTCGGTAAGGCACTGGGCCTGAACGAGGACACGGTGGCCGCCCTGTCCGGCCAGGTCTGGGGCTGGTCGAACAACGGCGTGCCCGACGATGTGGTGCGTTCGCTGGGCCTCGATCCGCGGGACCACCGTCTCGGCCTAGCGCTGCGCCTGACCCGCGAACTGATCGGCTTTCCGCGCCATCTCTCCCAGCATGTGGGCGGCTTCGTGATCACCCGCGACCGGCTGGACGAGCTTGTCCCTATTGAGAACGCGGCTATGGAGGACCGCACCGTCATCGAATGGGATAAGGACGACCTTGACGCGCTGGGTATTCTAAAGGTCGACGTGCTAGCGCTGGGCATGCTGACCTGTGTACGCAAAGCCTTCGAATTGCTGGAAAATCACTACGACCGCCCGCTGGAGTTGGCGACCGTGCCGCCAGAGGACACGGCCGTTTATGACATGTTGTGCGCGGCGGATTCACTCGGCGTCTTCCAGGTCGAGAGCCGGGCTCAAATGGCCTTCCTGCCCCGCATGAAACCGCGCAATTTCTACGATCTGGTGATCGAGGTGGCGATAGTGCGCCCCGGCCCGATCCAGGGCGACATGGTGCATCCCTATATCCGGCGGCGGAATGGCGAGGAGCCGGTCGTCTTCCCCTCAAAAGACCTGGAAAACGTGCTCGGCAAGACTCTCGGCGTGCCGCTGTTCCAGGAACAGGCCATGCAGATCGCCATTGTGGCGGCGGGGTTCACGCCGGGTGAATCCGACCAGTTGCGGCGCGCCATGGCCACTTTCCGCAAGACCGGCACCATCCACACCTTCCACACCAAGATGGTCGAGGGCATGGTCGAACGCGGCTATGAGCGCGACTTCGCGGAACGCTGCTTCAGCCAGATCGAGGGGTTCGGCGAATACGGCTTCCCGGAAAGCCACGCCGCCTCCTTCGCGCTGCTGGTCTATGTCTCGTCCTGGCTGAAGCGCCATTACCCGGACGTGTTCGCCACCGCGCTGCTCAACAGCCAGCCCATGGGCTTCTACGCCCCAGCCCAGATCGTCAGCGATGCCCGCGAGCACGGGGTCGAGGTGCGCGGGCCGGATGTAAACTTTTCCAACTGGGACAATGTGTTGGAGGAAATTTCGGAAGCACAGCCTTCTCCCTTAATGGGAGAGGGTTTGGGTGGGGGTGTTTACCCTCCCCCTACTCCCTCACATAAAGGGATGGGGAAACAAATGAGTTACGCTCTCCGCCTCGGCTATCGACAAATCAAGTCTATGAACGAGGATGCGGCCCGAGCCATCGCCGCTGCGCGTCCCGAGGGCGGCTACGCGTCGGTTGAGGACGTTTGGCGCCGTGCAGGTGTCAATTCCGCCGCCCTAGTTGCGTTGGCCGAGGCCGATGGATTTACATCGCTGGGGCTGGAGCGGCGCGAGGCCCTGTGGGCGATCCGCGCGTTGGGCCATAATGGCCGGGAAACGTTGGCTTCTCTGCCGCTGTTCGCCGGGGTGGAACTGCGTGATAACGTCCCGAAAAGCCGCATTTCGCTGCCCGCCGAAGCCCCCGGCGAGGTCGTCGCCAACGACTACGCAGCAATCCGCATGTCCCTGAAGCACCATCCGCTGGCATTGTTGCGCGACCAACTGGACGGGATGGACGTAGTGGTGGCGCGCGACCTGCGCGAACAGCCCCACAACAGCCGCCTGACTACCGCCGGCCTGATCCTCGTCCGCCAACGCCCCGGCAGCGCTAACGGCGTGGTCTTCCTGACCCTCGAGGACGAAACCGGGGTCGCCAACGTTATCGTCTGGCCGGACGTCTTCAAGCGCTTCCGCAAGGTAATTCTATCCTCACGGCTGATACGTATCACAGGCAAGCTGCAACGCGAGGGGTTCGTCACCCATCTGATCGCGGAGAAGATCGCCGACCTGTCGTACCGGCTCGACGCGCTGGGTGACGGCGGCGAGGTCCAGCCAACCTGGGTGCGCGCAGACGAGGTGAAGTACGGCAACTACCCTGATCCCCGCCTGTCGAACGTACGCGGGCACAAGCCGGCGCGGCTCCCGACCAAGCGCCACCCCCGCAACAACCACATCGTGATCAAGTCGCGGAATTTTTAACCATGTAATAAAGACTTATGCCGTGCTTCTAAGAATTTATAAGGCACCCACCGACACATCCGCCTCAAGGCTGAGCGGGTCGTCCAGCATGACGCGGGCTTCCGCCATACGTGCGGAGTAAAAACGTCGTTGCTGGAAAGCGGACGTGTCGAGAACGCGTTCGCGGTATCGCGCTTCAATGGTTTGTCCTCAACTACGCCTAAATCCGCGCAAAGTGGGGACTGTGAACCTGCCAGCCGATGGCTTGCAGGCCTAAAACCTCACCGTTACATTCGCGGCATCCTGATTTCCGGATTCCGACAAGAAGGCCCTGCCATGAATGTTCGCGACGGTTTCATCGAAACGGTCGGCAACACGCCGATGATCAAGCTCCGGCGTGCATCCGAGGAAACCGGCTGCACCATTCTGGGCAAGGCTGAGTTCCTGAACCCCGCGGGCTCGGTAAAAGACCGTGCGGCGCTGGCGATTGTCCGCGACGCAGAGGCCAAAGGACTGCTCAAGCCCGGCGGCGTGATCGTCGAGGGAACGGCAGGCAACACTGGTATTGGCCTCGCCCATGTCGCGAATGCGCTGGGCTACAAGACCGTGATCGTTATTCCCGAAACCCAGACTCAGGAAAAGAAAGACGCACTGCGTCAGGCGGGAGCGAAGCTCATCGAGGTTCCGGCGGTTCCCTACGCAGACCCGAATAACTATGTGAAGTATTCCGGTCGCCTCGCCGACGAATTGGCTGGAACCGAGGACAACGGTGCGATCTGGGCCAACCAGTTCGACAATGTCGCCAACCGACAGGGCCATTTCGACACCACCGGGCCGGAAATCTGGGAACAGACCGACGGAAAGGTAGACGGGTTCATCTGCGCTGTGGGCACGGGGGGCACGCTGGCGGGCACCGGCATGTTTCTCAAGAAACAGAGTGCGGATGTGAAGATCGGCCTCGCCGACCCCTTGGGTGCGGCCCTGTATGAATTTTACAAGAACGGTGAATTGAAGGCCGAGGGCACCTCGATCACGGAGGGCATCGGCCAGGGCCGTATCACGGCCAACCTCGAAGACGCTCCAGTCGATATGCCGTTCCAGATCCCCGACGAGGAAGCGCTGCCGATAATGTTCAACCTGATCCAGGAGGAAGGCCTGAGCCTTGGAACCTCCAGCGGAGTGAATGTCGCGGGTGCGATCCGCATGGCAAAGGAAATGGGGCCCCGGCCACACCATCGTCACGGTGCTGTGCGACAGCGCTCACCGCTATGCCTCCAAAATCTTCAACGTGGTATTTCTGAAGGAAAAGGGCCTGCCCTATCCCGAATGGCTGGACGCGTGAGCGCGCCCGCCACGGAAACCGTTTTTCGCGACGCCCCCTACGACCGGACGTGCGAAGCCCGGGTAATTGCCGTCAATGATCTGGGCGGTATTGTCCTCAACCGCACGATCTTCTACCCCACGGGCGGAGGACAGCCTGGTGACACCGGCACATTGCGCTCTGCGGACGGGACCACCGTCCAGATCTCAACCACCGTAAAGGGACGCGAAGACGACGGCGGCCCGGACGTGATCGTCCATGTCCCGCTCGAAGATCAGCCCGCACTCCAGCCCGGCGCGGTCGTCACCGCCGAAATTGACTGGGACCGACGCCATCGCATGATGCGGGTCCATACATGCCTGCACCTTTTGTCCGCCGTGTTGCCATATCCGGTCACCGGCGGTCAGGTGAGCGACGGTAAGGGCCGGCTCGATTTCTCGATCCCCGACGGGGGCCTCGACAAGGAAGAGATCACCCGCGAACTGAACCGGCTGATCGAGACCAACAGCACGGTTAATGACGACTGGATCACCGACGACCAGCTCGCCAAAAACCCGGATCTCGTGAAAACCATGTCCGTCAAGCCGCCCACCGGCTCTGGCCGTGTCCGGCTAATCCGGATTGAAGGCCTCGACCTGCAACCCTGCGGCGGCACCCATGTCGCGCGCACCGGCGAGATAGGGCCTGTGACGGTTACCAAGATCGAAAGCAAGGGCCGCCAGAATCGGCGCGTCGCAATCGAACTGAACGCATAGTGATCAATAGGTAGGGGAGGAAACTTTCATGGCATATGCAAATCCCGACTCCCTGGTTGATACCGCCTGGGTCGCCGAACACCTCGACGACCCGCATGTACGCATCCTCGACGGCTCCTATCACCTTTCCGCAACGGGCCGCGACGCGAAGGCGGAATACGCGGCGGGGCATATTCCCGACGCGATCCACTTTGACATCGACGCGGTGTGCGACCCGAACCCGACGCCCTCTCCACATATGTTTCCGAGCGCGGAAAATTTTGCCGCCGCCGTTGGTACCATGGGGATATCTAACGACACACGCGTGATCGTCTATGACGCGGACGGCCTTTTCTCCGCCCCGCGTGTCTGGTGGATGTTCCGCGTGTTCGGCCACGAAAACGTCGCCGTGATGTCCGGCGGGTTCCGCACCTGGCAGGCCGAGGGTCGCCTGGTGTCGACGGATGTCCCCTCGCCTGCACCCGCGACTTTCGCGGCCACGAAGAACGAGTCTGCGCTGCGTTCCATCGACCAGATCCTCGCCAATATCGATGGCGGCGGCGAACTGGTGCTTGATGCGCGCGCGGCCAACCGCTTCGCGGGCAGCGAGCCCGAGGCGCGTCCCGGCGTCGAGCCGGGCCATATCCCCGGTTCCGCCAATCTGCCCTATGCCGAGATCGTCAACGCCGACAGCGGCACCTTTAAGGACGCGGACACACTGCGCGCCGCCTTTGACAGCGTCGGTGCCGATGGCTCGCGCACGGTGGCAACGACCTGTGGGTCCGGTGTCACCGCCTGTATCCTCGGTCTGGGCATGCATCTGATCGGGCGCGACAACTGGGTGCTCTATGACGGATCATGGACCGAATGGGGCGGCAATCCCTGATACCCCAAAGGCAAAGGGCTTAGAATGACGAAGAAAACAGGCGTTTACGATGAAACGCTGCTGGCAAGCGGCGGGCGCGATCCGGAAGCCAATTTCGGCATCGTCAATCCGCCTGTCTATCATGCGTCCACGGTGACCCGGCCGACACTCGCCGAGTATCGGAACCGCGACTACACTAAGGACATTGTCTATGGGCGCATGGGCACGCCCACCCAGAAGGCGCTGGAAGAGGCCGTCGCGCTAATCGAAGGTGGCGACCACGCAATTGCGGTGTCCTCGGGCTTGGCGTCGATCACCATCGCACTGTCGGCCTTCGTCCAGCAGGGCGATCATGTGCTGGTCACCGACAGCGCCTATGCCCCGACCCGCAACTTCTGCAACAACGTGCTGGCTAAATACGGGGTCGAGACCACCTATTACGACCCGCTGATAGGCGCCGGGATCGCCGATCTGATTCTGGACAACACGAAGGTCGTGTTCACTGAGGCGCCGGGGTCCCAGACCTTCGAAGTGCAGGACATCCCGGCGATTGCCGAGGCCGCCCACACGCGCGGCGCAGTGGTCATCAACGACAACACTTGGGGCACGCCCCTTCACTTCAAGTCGTTTGCACGCGGTATCGACGTATCGGTTCACGCAGCGACCAAGTATATCGTCGGCCATTCAGACGCGATGCTCGGCGTGATCGTCACCACCAAGGCGCATTACAAAACGATCCTCGATAACTTCCGATTCTGGGGCCAGCACGCCGCGCCGGACGACTGTTATCTGGGCCTGCGTGGGCTGCGCACCATGGGCGTGCGCCTGAAACAGCATCAGGAAAACGCAACGACTGTCGCCAACTGGCTGAAGTCGCGTGCGGAGGTCTCTCGGGTGCTCTACCCGGCGCTACCGGACGATCCGGGGCATGAGTTGTGGAAGCGCGACTTCGAAGGCGCGTGTGGCCTGTTCGGGGTTGTCTTAAAGAATCACTACGAAGACGAACAGCTCGCACGAATGCTCGACGGGCTCGAACTCTTCGCCATGGGCGCAAGCTGGGGCGGCTATGAATCCCTGATTTTGCCCGCGGCACCGCTTCGTACGGCGACCACCTGGGACGCCGAAGGCTCGCTCCTGCGCCTTCATGTGGGCCTCGAGCATCCCGACGATCTGATCGCGGATCTGGAGGCCGGCTTCGCGCGGCTGACCGGATGAGCGGACCGGGCCAGACGGTCCAGCAATATATCGACGAGACGCCGGTCTGGCGGGACGGCACGGAGGTGCCCGGCGCGCCGCTGACGGGCATGCAGTGGCGTATCTGGCTGCTGGCCGCAGCCGGAAAGTTCTTCGAAGGCCTTGTCGTCTTCCTGACCGGTGTCGCTCTGCCGCTGATCGCACGGGAATTTCAGCTCGACGGCGCCGGACACCCTGGTCGGGGCCGCACCGCTTGCGGGGATCCTGTTCGGAGCCACCCTGCTCGGTGGCCTCGCCGACCGCCTGGGGCGCAAACCGGTGTTTATCGAAGAAATGTTCCTGTTCGTCGCCTTCCTTGTGGCGATCACCTTCGTGCACAGCCTGCCGCTGCTGGTGTTCTGCCTGTTCGGCATGGGCCTCGCCCTGGGGGCCGACTACCCCACCGCGCGTATGGTGATTTCGGAAAGTATCCCGTCGCGAACCCGCGGCCGCCTCGTGAGGGGGGCATTCGGCTTCCAATCGCTGGGGGCGCTCACGGGTGGGTCAGTCGGCTATCTGATCCTTCTGGGCGAATCCCGGCCTGTCCGCCTGGCGTTGGATGTACGCGACGGTGGTGATCCCGGCAGCCATTGTGGCCGCGGCCGGTTCTTCGTTCGGAAAGCGCCAACTGGCTGATGGCGCGCGCGGTGAAGCGGACAAGGCGCGCCACAATCTACTGACCCTGCTAAGCCGCCAGCCGCCCCACCCTGTCGATCCGCAACTGGCCGCGGCACCGTGAAGAAATCGACGAAGGCGGCACGGGTTACGCCGCGCTGTTCGACAAGACCAACCGGCGCGCCACGATCTTCGCCTCCCTGCCCTGGTTCCTGCAGGACCTCGGCACCTACGGCATCGGTATCTTCACACCGACGATCCTCGCCACGACGCTCGGCCATGCCGTCGTGAAAACCGGATCCATCGCCCAGGTCGTCCATGGCGACATGGATGCCGCAAAGGGCGCGGCCATGATCCTGTTGATCGTCGGCATCGTTGCCGCCATCTGGCTGGCCGACCGTATGGGCCGCATTCGTCTTCAGGTTATCGGGTTCATCGGCTGCGCGGCGGGGCTGCTGCTGGCCGCGCTGTCCGCCGCGTTCGACGGCACGGTACAGATCGTGCTGATCTTCGCAGGCTTCATGCTGTTCAACTTCATGACCAACATGGGACCCAATGCGCAGACCTACCTGATCGCGGGCGAGGTCTTCCCCACCCACCTGCGGGGCAAGGGTGCCGGGTTCGCGGCCTCCTTCGCTAAGATCGGCGCGGTGATGACCGCCTTCATGTTTCCGGTTCTGCTGGTCGATCTGGGCCAGAGCGTGCTGCTCGGCCTGCTGATCGTGACCTCGCTTATCGGCGCGGCGGTCACATGGATCTACCGGAGAACCGGTATCGATCTCGATACGCCCCTGTCCCGCAATTCCGGGAACGGTTCCTAGCTTTCGAGGGTCCTGAGCGAAGGCGTCCATCGCGCCAGGATACGTGCGACCACGACTGGCGACAGGACCGAGGTCGCCAGGCAGACGAACACCAAGCGCTGAAAAGTTCCGGCGGAACCGCCCAGTCACCCAGCTTTCGCCCTTCCGAGGCAACGATCAGTGCGATCTCGGCGCGCACACCATACTGACCCCAGCACGACCCCGCCGATCAGCGAGGTCATCGGCATCGCCGGCAGGAACGTCCCCGCCACCTTTCCGACGATGCACCCGCCACCACGAAGACAGTCCGCGAGCGCGAAATCGGTCTCAGGATCAGGCCAACATTGACGAAGAAGAACGGCACGAAGAAGTCGTAGAGCGGCGAAAAGGCTTCATCGACGCGTTCCGCCGCCGCCTCCGGCTGAAGATCAGCCCCGCGAACAGCGCGCCCACCGCCAGCGGGAAGCCCAGCCAGCCCGCGGTGAAACACCAGCGCCATTCCGGCGATCGGCCATGGGGTTGGGTGACGGTTCCAGTTTTCAAACAGGCGCGTGATCGGGTGTTCGAGATACCGGGCAGAAGGCGAAACAGACCGCCGCGAACAACACGATCTTGGCCCCGATCTCGAACACGCGCCGCCCATCGTCTCGGCGGCGATACCGCCATTCCCGGCCATCAGGATCGGCGCGGCGGAGATGGCAGGATTCAGGATGATGCCAGACGTCGTCGGCTCCGCCGCATCGGTCAGCGCGCCGGTAGGCGTGTTCAGCTTGTCCGCCTCCGCCATACGCCGAGACACACACCGGGGCTCGTTGCCGTCAGCGCCACACCCGCGAACAGGCTGGGGATCACCGCCAGACCGAGCAGATAGTGCGCGGTCGCGAAGCCGAGCGCGCCACTGAGACCCAGATTGCCGATCCAGACCCAGGCGGCCCGGCGAAGCTGGCTCAGCATGCTCTGGGCCTCGGCCTCCAACCCGACCCGGAACAGCAGCGCGACAATCCCGATCCCTGCCAGGAACTCGAAGATCGTCATCACCTCCGGGGTCAGAAGGCTCCCGCTGGATCGACGATTCGCATCGCCACGCCCAGCAGCATGTAGCCGACCAGCGCTGGGCACACCCGCGCGCCGGCAGACGCCGCGCACCACCATCGCGGCGACCACCGTCAGTCCGATCAGGACGATGGCCTAGGCAGGTTGTCGAACAGTCCGTTCATCTGCGCGCAACTCTACGCGACGCATTCGCGCGCCTCCTACCCCGTAAGTGACGCACCCCCGCGCCGGAGCCGCGTCCGCCATGCGCCCCGTGCACATGGACTTTTCCGGGACTTCGCGATAATCCGGAAATGGCAATACCGGAACGTTCCGTAAGCAGTATTTATTTGGGGAAGCCATTGAGCCTCAAACGCGCATGCGCCATTGCCGGCGTCGCCGAATCCCGTCTCGGCGTCGTGCCGGATTCGACCGTCCTGACGCTGCAGGCCGAGGCCATGGTGGCCGCGCTTGCCGATGAAGGGCTCCAGAAATCCGACGTCGATGGACTGTTCGTTTCCGGGCCGTGGGGCCGCCTGCCCGGCCTGCAGATCGCGGAGTATCTGGGCATCCAGCCCAGCTATGCCGACAGCACGATGGTCGGCGGCGCCTCCTTCGAATTTCATCTAGGCCACGCGGCAGCGGCCATTCAGGCCGGCCTGTGCAAGGTCGCGGTGATCCTCTACGGCAGCACCCAGCGGTCGCGCGCTGACAAATACATCTTCCAGATCCGTGATGACCTCGGCTACCAGTACGAAGCCCCCTTCGGTCTCCCGACCCCAGTCGGCTCCTACGCTCTGGCCGCCTCACGCCACTTCGCCGAATACGGCACCACGAACGAACAACTCGCCGATCTCGCCGTCTCCACGCGCGAATGGGCGCGGATGAACCGTCGAAGGCCTACCGCCGCGAGCCGCTGACGCGGGAAGAAGTCCTGACCTCCGGCCCCATCGCGACGCCGCTCAACCGCCTCGACTGCTGCCTGTTCACCGATGGTGGCGGCGCGGCGGTGGTCGTGAGCCCGGATATCGCAAAAACCCTCGACAAGCCGCCCGTCTGGCTGCTCGGACAGGGTGAAAGCGTCTCGCACGCCCAGATTTCCGAGATGCGCGACCTCACCATCACCCCGGCCGCCCGTTCCGGCGCACGCGCCTTCGAGATGGCAGGCGTCACCCATACCGACCTCGACGTGGTGGAGATCTACGATTCCTTCACGATCACGGTGCTGCTGACACTGGAATCCCTGGGCTTCTGCAAGCCCGGCGAGGGCGGCGCGTTCATCTCCGGCGGGCGGACGGCCCCGGCGGCGAATTTCCGCTGAACACCAATGGCGGCGGGCTGTCTTACTGCCATCCCGGCCAGTATGGAATTTTCCTAATCATCGAGGCGGTCGGCAGCTCCGCGGCGAGTGCGGCGACCGGCAGGTGGCCGATGCCGCGCTGGCGCTGATCAGCGGGACGGGCGGCGTTCTGTCCTCCAACTCCACCTGCATTTTCGGCGTGGAATAATCAATGAACGACGACCAGACCCTCCCCGATCCCGATTCCGAGCCGTTCTGGCAGGGCGCTGCCGAAGGCGAATTGCGCTACCAGCGCTGCGGTGCGTGCGATGCCGCCGTATTTTATCCGCGCGCGTTGTGTCCCGAATGCGGCGCGCCGGACCCGGCTTGGGCGGTTTCGGCGGGCAACGGCACCGTCTATGCCTGTTCCACGGTGCATCGCGCTCCGCCAGCCTTCGCCGATCAGGCACCCTACACCGTGCTGCTTGTCGATCTCGACGAGGGCTTTCGGATGATGAGCCGCCTCGTCGACGCCGAGCCGGACTCGGTCGCCATCGGCAATCGCGTGAAGGCCGTATTCCGGGACGGTCCGAACGGCCGCCCCGCCCCCTATTTCACCCCCGCATAGAGCCTTACGCTTATGAAGAACAAGAAATCAGCAACACTTGAGGATGCCGTCGGTCGTATTCAGGACGGCGCGACGATCCTTGTCGGCGGCTTCGGCCAGCCCGGCGTGCCCGAAGTCCTAATCGACGGAGTGTGCGATCTCGGCCGCCGCGACCTGACCATCGTCACCAACAATGCAGGGACCGGCCATAGCGGCATAGCGCGGCTGATCGAGGAAGGCTGTGTCGGCAAGCTGATCTGTAGCTTCCCCTGGGCGAAAGAATCTTTCGTTTTTAAGGAGTTGTACGATGCGGGCAAGATCGACCTCGAGATCGTGCCTCAGGGCACCCTGTCAGAGCGTATCCGCGCCGGTGGCGCGGGGCTGGGCGGGTTCCTTACCCCGACCGCGCTGGGCACGGACCTCGCTGAGGGCAAGCCGATCATCGAATCCGACGGGCGCGAATGGGTTTTAGAAAAAGCACTGCGCGGCGATTTCGCCTTGATCAAGGCCTACAAGACCGACCCGCGCGGCAACCTCATCTATCATCTGACGGCGCGGAACTTTAACCCCGTCATGGCGATGGCCGCCGACTTCACCATCGCGGAAGTGCAGGAAGACGTCGCCATCGACGAACTGGACCCGGAAGTGATCGTCACGCCGGGTGTTTTCGTCGATACTTATTTCGTGACCGGCTGGTACGAGATCGGCAAGGAGCGCAAGGCATCATGAGCGAGCAGAACACCAACCTCCTCACCCGGCTGCAGATCGCGGCCCGCGCCGCTCAGGACATGGAGGACGGCTGGCTGGTCAATCTTGGCATCGGAATGCCGACGATGATCCCCGCTTTCATCCCCAAGGACCGGGACGTGATGTTCCACTCGGAGAACGGGCTGATCGGCATGGGCCCGCAGCCCGCCGAGGGTGAGGCCGACCAGGACCTCATCAGTGCCGGAAAGGAACTCGTTACCATGGATTTGCCGGCGGCGCCATCGTCCATCACGCGGATTCATTCGCCGTGGCGCGCGGCGGACGCCTCGATTGCGCCTGCCTTGGCGCGTTCCAGGTCGTGGCCAACGGCGATCTGTGCAACTGGCGCCTGCCGAACCAGAAATCCGGCAGCGTCGGAGGCGCGATGGACATCGCCGCCGGCTCGAAGCGCGTTTTCGCTATGATGACGCACACGGACCGTGATGGGGCGCCAAGATCGTCACCGAACGCACCTTTCCGCTGACGGCCATCGGCGTCGTCACCAGAATCTTTACTGACATGGCGGTGATCTCGATCACCGCAGATGGTATGGTCCTCGATGAGATTGCGCCCGGCCTGAACAAGGATGATGTGCAGGCCGTGACCGACGCCCCCCTGATCATGGACAGCCGTGGGCAAATCGATATCGCGGCGTGACGGCATGGCATCACTGACAGGACGAGCCGGGAGCGGTCATCGAAATGGACTGACCTTTCCTCGATGGTCATCGGCGCCAGGTGGCATGACGTGGTCACAAAGGCCAGATCGCGATCGTCACCGGCGGCCGGCTGGCATGGGAGAAGCCGCCTGCGTGCGTTTCGAAATTTGCGGAAGGAGCGAAGGTCGCCGTGATCGGCATGACCCGGATCAAAGGCAACGCGGTCGTCAAACGGATCACCGATGCCGGCACGGAAGCCATGTTCGTGCGCGCCGAATGCGCCGATGAAACCGGGGTGAAGGCAGCTTGCAAGGACGATCCTCGATTGGGGCCGTGCGGACATCCTGGTGAATACGGCGGGCGGTTTCAATCGATCACCCGCCGTTGCGAGGACGTCCGCCGCCGAATGCATGCACAGTTGGGACTGGAACGTGATCGCGAAAGTTCCTGATCACCCGCGAACTGGTGCCGTGATGAAGGGCAAACAATTATGGTCGGATCGTCAACATCTCTTCCGGGCGGGTCGCACCGCTCCGCCGTTGGCGAGGTCGAGTACGCCGCCGACGGATGCCGGCGTCATCGGCCTGGAACGCGGCGCCTGATCACCCGCGAACTGCGCCCTTTGGGATCACTCATTAACGCCATCGCGCCGGGTCTCGTTCTCACCCCGCGCGTCCAGCGTCACCCATCAGGAGGATGCTGGACGGGCCGGCGAGCGCGGCAGGTTGGCGACAGAACTCGCGCCCTTTGGCCATGCCCGTGGGGCGCATGGTCACGCCGGACTGGAAACTGCAGCGGACGAACGCCATGCGGCGTGGGGTACTTCTGTGCACCCCGGGCGAACTGGCACCAGCCATCTGGAATATCGGGCGCGACCGGCGCGGTGCTCGACGTCAACGGCGGCACGTGGATGGGGTAATTCGAGAGAAATTTGGTGCGCCCGGCAGGATTCGAACCTGCGACCGTCGGCTTAGAAGGCCGGTGCTCTATCCAGCTGAGCTACGGGCGCCCAAACCACACAAAAACCAACGCCAGTTGCGCTTACGCTGCACCCTTCGACGAGTCGTGTGAAGGAGCAGTAATTTCCGCCCCTTCCCGCCTAGTGGCCTCTAATGGCTCCAGGGAACCCTGCGGCCGAATGCGAAGTTATCCGCGTAAGCCTTTGGTTTAACAATTCTTTCCTTTGGCTCCTGGACCACATAATCCAATTCTAGCCGGTCGGCGTGAACCACCGCCTCGTCCTTGCTGTCGAAGGTTAGGCGCACCTGCTGCATCGTGTCGCCGGCGCCGGTCCAACCCATCATGGGATCGAGCTGCTGTCGGCGCGTCGGCTCGAACTCCAGCACCCATTTGCGCGTCTTGGCGCGGCCGGACTGCATTGCGGTCTTCGCGGGCTGGAAAATGCGGGCTTTCATGCGCGCGGTTCCTTAAAAAATGGTCGGGGCGACGAGATTCGAACACGCGACCCCCTGCTCCCAAAGCAGGTGCTCTACCAGGCTGAGCTACGCCCCGGCTGACCCTGATTGATGTTCGGAGCGAAGATAGGCGTGTGCCCGCTTCGGCGCAACGCCTCAAACACGTTGCGGCGGGGCAAATATGCACCGGTATCCCAATAAAGTCGTATGCCGTTACCTTTTCGAAGGATGCGCTTTGGACTATCTTTTTAATTAACTAACGCATTTACAGGAGGATCCTATGAAACACCGTAATCTCATTAATACACTCGCCGCCGGCGCAACCGCCGTCGGCCTATTGGCAGCCACCCCGGCGCTGGCTCAGGACTACGTCCTCAACACTGCCTCGACAGGCGGCACCTACCACCCGGTCGGCACGGCAATCGCGACCCTGACCAAGGTCAAGCTGCTGCCGAAGAACAAGTTTAGCCTGACCGCCGTCAACTCGGCCGGTTCCGGCGCAAACGTCCAGGCACTCGGCGCGGGCACGGCCCAGTTCGCTATCGTCCAGGGCTTGTTCGGCTCCTACGCGGCAACGGGTACGGGCCCGGTCTCCGAACCGCAGAAGAACATGCGCTCAGTGTCCATGCTGTGGCAGAACGTTGAGCAGTTCGTGGTTCCCACGGCGGACGCGACGAGTGGCACCATGGCCGATTTCGTGGCGCTCAAGGGCAAGGCCGCCGCGCTGGGCAACAAGAACTCCGGCACCATCGGCTCCAACAAGGTACTGCTCGGCGGCCTCGGCCTCGATATCGAGAAGGATTTCGAGCTGATGTATGCGGGATACGGCCCGTCGGCCGACGCCATGGCCAACGGCCAGGTAGCCGCGCTCGGCGCGCCGGCCGGGCCGCCGACCGGCGCCATCACCAAGCTGATGGCCGCCAATAAAGGCAAGTTTACCCTGCTGAGCATCACCCCGGACGAGGCGGCCAAGATGGACGGCGGACGCAACCTGTGGGTCCCCTACACCATCGCGGCCGGCACGTATCCGGGCCAGGACAAAGACGTCGTGACCATCGCGCAGCCGAACTTCCTGGCGGTGAACGCCGATGTGCCGGAAGAACACGTTTATCTGCTGACAAAGACCATGTTCGAGAACCTGCCTTTCCTGCAGGCGATCCACCCGGCCACCAAGGCCATGGCCGTGGAAAAGGCGATGGCGGGCCTGCCGGTGCCGCTGCACCCCGGTGCGGCCAAGTACTATAAAGAAGTCGGGCTCGATATTCCGGACCGCCTGATGGCGAAATAGTCATCGGATAACCTCAGATACCGCAGAGCAATGTATGAAGGTGGCCACCGACCGGTGGCCACCTTCTCGTTTGCGGACCCGGGTCACCCCATGAGCCAGAACGAAGACGTCCGGCAGGACGAAGAGACCGCCATCCACCGCGATGACCCAGATCCCGCGCATGTCCACGCGGCAGCCGGGTTCCGCGACGGCGCGGTCGATCTCGACTATATGCTCGCGCATATTGTGCGCTACTGGCCGCTGCTGGTGGGCGTTTGCGGCTTCGGCATTTGGCATGTCGTCACAAACCTCTACCTGAACGAGCCCGAGCGCTGGCAAAACACTGTCCATTTCGGCGGTTTCGCCTTCCTTGGATACGTCACCACGGCAACCTTCCGACGACATGCCGAGGCGCAATGGTCCATCGCACTAGATGTCATTCTCGGCCTGTTGGTGGCGGGGTCCGCCCTGTGGATCGCGGGCGCAGAATCTGGCCTGTACGACCGAACGCTGGCGAAAACCGGACAGGACTGGCAGTTCACCCCGCTCGACTGGGCAGCGGGCGCAATTGTTATTATCGGCGCCATTGATCTGACCAGGCGGCTGACCGGCTGGATCATCCCGGTCCTCGTTATTCTCGCGCTGGCCTACATCCTTTTCCTCGGCGAGCACCTGCCGGGAGTGTTCCGCGCCGCGAGCCTCCCGCTCAACGACGTGATGTTCCGCTCGCTCTACAACGACGAGGGTATGTTCGGGATCATCGCAAATATCTCCTCGTCCTACATCACCCTATTCATGATTTTCGGCGGTTTCCTGCTGGTCTCCGGCGCGTCAGACTTCGTGATCGAGTTTTCCAAGGTAATCGCGGGGCGCTTTCGCGGCGGCGCGGCCTTTGTCGCGGTGATGTCCTCCGCGCTCACCGGCACCATCAACGGCTCGGCCATCGCCAACACCGCCTCCACCGGGATTATCACCATCCCGATGATGAAGGCGAACGGGTTCCGCGCGCGCTTCGCGGCGGGGATCGAGGCCTCCGCCTCTACGGGCGGGCAGATGATGCCGCCCATCATGGGCGCAGGCGCCTTCATCATGGTATCCTTCACTGGAATCGACTACGGCACCATCGTCCTCGTCTCTATTGTTCCCGCCATCCTGTATTTTCTGTCGGTCGCCTTCATGGTTCGCGTCGAGGCCATAAAGCACAACATCGGCACCGAACATTTGGAGGCTGTGGACCGCGCCAAACTGCTCGGCGGCGCGCTGAACTTCTTTCTGCCGCTTGCCGTCATGACCTGGTTACTGGTGACCGGCAAAACGCCGAGTTTCGCGGCCTGCGTGTCCATTGTGACTCTCATCGCAGTTAGTTGGGTGACTCCCAACAAGGTCGGCCTCCGAAAGATCGCCAACGCGCTCGTAATCGGCATCAAGACCTCGATCATGACGGCAGTACTGCTGGTCACCGTGGGGCTTATCAACAACGCCGTCGTGACCTCGGGGCTGGCCAACGGCATGTCGTTGATGATCGCTCTGTGGTCGCAGGGCTCGGTGCTGATCGCTGTAACCCTGATTGCGCTGGTGTCGCTTGTCCTCGGCATGGGATTGCCGGTCACGGCGGCCTATATAGTTCTGTCGATCCTCTCGGCTCCGGCGCTAGCAGGTCTGCTGGCCGATGGTGTGATGATCGACATGCTTATCCAGGGGCTGGAGCCGGCCCAGGCCGCCATGTTCGCGCTGGTGGATTCCCCACACACCGCAAGTATCATGTCCGGCGCGGGATTGAGCCCTGATGCCGCCCGCGAACTGGTGGGCAGTCTGCCCTTCGAGCTGGCGCTAGTCATCCGCCCAGCCCTGATCGACACGGAAACCCTCACCGTTTTCCTATTGACGGCCCACCTGATCGTGTTCTGGCTAAGCCAGGATTCTAATGTGACCCCACCAGTCTGCCTTGCGGCGTTCACGGCGGCCGGTATTGCTGGTTCAAAGCCCATGGCGACGGGGTTCGAGGCCTGGAAGATCGCCAAGGGACTCTACATCGTTGTGCTGATGTTCGCTTTCACGCCGCTGATCGGGGCGGGTCCCTGGGAAACCATTCAGATCGGCGGGTTCGCGATGTTCGGCATCTACGCTATAACCGCGACAATCCAGCGCTATTCGGAAGGCCCGATCCCGATCTGGCTGTATCCGGGGCTGCTGGGCGGCGGCGCGCTGTGTTTCGTGCCGCTGGATCTGCTGCTGAACGTGATCGGTGCCGCGCTAGTGCTCTGTGTGATCGTCTACACCAAACGTAACGGGCGCCGCGGATCCACTGCTCCCTCAGCGACCGCGTGAAGGACTGTCGCACCGGGCTTATCAAATAATGCAGCAAGGTATGCTAACTGGTTCAGATCAGCACCTCCGCTAGCATGCTTGGCATAAGGTTCAGGCCTCCGAGGCGCGGTCCGATATATCGTCTAGCGATATCTGGGCCGTGTACAAGGATTCGCCCATCTGCTCGTTGGTGATCCGGTCTGTGGACACCCATGTCACAATGCTCTGTGAGGTCTGCGTCACGCGCTGGCTGAACGCGACGATACGCGCACCGTTACAACGCGTACCGTGAACGCTCGGTGGCTCTCAGCCCTCGCCAGCAACTGCAGGGTACTCGAGATCCTGACCATTGAAGCGGACACAACCTGGTCGATCATCGTTATAACGCCGAACGGCGTGTCCTGCATGGAAGCGAACGGAGAGCGTTGGGAACCCACCAACCCTCAAGCATCAAACGCGTATCCGTCCCGCACCCGGACAAGACTATAAGCTCGACTATTCGAACCGTTCGTGAAGCACTATGTCACCGACCGAGAGACCTAATCGGCGCGCCGTTCCCGCATTTAGCTCAAGGATCCCTCGGGCGCGTTTCCTAGATGAAATGGTTTCCCGCGACAGTGGAATTGTATTCTCGACAATTCGGGAAATCCGGCCGTTGGATTCGATGAACAGCATGTCCAGGGGCAAATAGGTATTAGCCATCCACATGGAAATTACCCGATCACGCTTGTAGGTGAAGAGCATGCCGGCATCGGGCGCCATTTCATTTCTAAACATTAGCCCGCGCTGACGCAGCGGATCCGTTTCAGCCATTTCGACCTGGAACTTGTGACGCGCTCCGGACCGGGTTTCAATTTCTAGTGTCGCCTTTGGAAACACCGCATCTTGCTGCGCGACCGCAGATAGTGGCACGAAATACATGGCCACTGCTGTGAAAGTTGCCATTGCCAGAAAAACAACTTGTATTTTTTTCAGCACTTTATAAATTTTTCCTTATTATCAACATAAATTCTATGTGCGTCGGCAACTAGTTTACGCACACTCCCCCTCACTGCAGTTTGAGGCGGAGTATCCGCGATTGTCGTGAACCAGTGCTCGGGCGGGTTTTTTCCCTGAGCGCGATTCCAGGTCAAAGCCCGTAATATTTCGACCGCGTGCGGCTCGAGTTGCGTTGGAATATTGAACTCGTTGAGGGTGGCCCAAACACCCGACCAGCACCGCGCGACACTCCATGGATTATAGCCACCGCCGCCGGTCACCAGAACGCGCGGTGCATGTACAATGGACTTACCCAGAGCCTCCCAGATCGCCCCGTTCGACAACTCCATACGGCTCAATGGATCATCCGCCAGGGCATCAGCACCGCACTGTATGACCATAACATCGGGGACGTGGCGAACGGCCAACGGCAAAACAATCTCATCAATGATCAGACGAAACTCACTGTCACGCAAACCGCGCGGCACCGGAATATTGCATGCCGTTCCCTCTTCCGTGTCGGTTAGGGCACCCGTAAACGGCCATCTGCGTTCTTCATGCACTGAGATTGTAAGAACATTTGGGTCGCGCGCGAACGCCTCCTGCACGCCGTCACCGTGGTGAGCATCGAAATCGAGATACAGCACGCGGCGAAGCCCCAGATCCTGTAGACGCAGTATTCCCAGAACCAGATCATTGAAGTAGCAGAATCCGCTGGCTCGGTCCGGCCGGCCATGATGCGTTCCGCCGGCCGGGCTATAAACGATCCCGACATCTACCGAAGCCAGAATTTGCGCTGCAGAAAGCACAGCGCCAGCCGATATCGCCGGTCGGCTATACATAGTGCTGTGGATCGGGTTCTCGAGCCGGCCCAGGTTGTACTTCTTCCGGTCAGCTTCCGAAAGTTCGAGACGTTTTTCGCCCTCACGCAACGCACGAAGGTACGCCGGATCATGAAATCGCACGATTTCTGCGGGACTCGCCGGCGCACTTTCCCGATAGACCTCGTCCGGAAGCCAGGCCAGCGCACGACACAGATCGATGGTTGCAGGCACGCGCGGCACCGAAAGCGGGTGTTTGGGGCCGAAATTGGATCGTCGGTAGATGTCGTTGCCAATGAACAGCGGCCGCGACAGGTGGCGTTCAGTGGGCATGGGCCTACTGTTTCCAGGCATGACGGTCATGCGATCTCAAATAGTCGTTGCGCACCAAGCTCGCAATAACTGCCATTGACGCAAGGCGAGCGGACACTTCATATTAAATTTCAACCACATGGGGAGCCATTGCGGCTGAGAGGTTTCGCATAGCCCAGCGAAACGACCCTTGGAACCTGATCCGGTTAGAACCGGCGGAGGGACGTGGACTTGAACGACGCCAACCTGCTATCCGAAAGTCCGTATGCGCCGGGATTGTCTGTGCGCAACGCCCGCCTCGGCTGGAATGGCGTGGAACTCTTGTCTGGCCTGTCCTTCGACGCGCCGGCACGCGCCTGGACATGCCTACTGGGGGAAAGCGGGGTTGGGAAATCGACCCTGCTGCGCACCCTCGCTGGCCTGATCGAACCGCTCGACGGCGTAGATATCTGGGCAAAGGGTGCCACGAACACCTCCAACAGCGTCGCCTACATGGCCCAGCAGGACCTGCTGCTACCCTGGCTAACGGCGGCGGACAACGTCGCTTTGGGCGCAAGACTACGCGGCGAGACACCCGACAGCGCCAAAATCTCTGACATCCTGGAACGAACCGGCATGACCGACCGCGCCGATGCACGCCCGCGCGAGCTATCCGGCGGGGAGCGCCAGCGGATCGCCCTAGCGCGGACACTCATGGAAAACCGCCCCATCGTTCTGATGGATGAGCCCTTCTCGGCCCTTGACGCCATCACCCGCGCCCAGTTGCAGCAGCTAGCTTTCGAACTACTAGGCGCGCGGACTGTTGTTATGGTCACCCATGACCCGTTCGAGGCGCTGCGGCTGGGTTCGAAAATCCATGTGGTCCGCAAGGGCGACAATTCCAGTGCGGTGCCATTCTCTCCTCCGGGCACGGCATTGCGTGATCCTACTGACCCATCGCTGCGGGCCACCTATCACGCAATCATGGCAGCGCTCGATACTCCGAAAACTCCTGAAAACGCGGGAAATGCGGCCGCATGAGCGCGATTGTTAAGCCTCTGATCGTCTTTCTCGGTCTGATGTACCTGTGGCAGGCCGCGGTCTCCGTTTTTGAGATCGCGCCATTCATCCTGCCAGGCCCGATCGCGGTGATCGAGGTTGCTATCGCCCGTGCGGACACCCTCGCGGAACACGCGGGCATAACACTCGTCGAAATCCTGCTCGGACTGGCCTTTGGCTCGCTTCTGGGGTGCTCAAGCGCGCTGATGATGGCGTATTTCCGCCAGGCACGGTCCTGGCTTCTCCCGGTCCTCGTTGTGTCACAGGCGATCCCGGTCTTCGCGTTGGCGCCGGTGCTGGTACTTTGGTTCGGCTACGGGATCGCCCCCAAGGTCGCCATGGCCACGTTAATAATCTATTTCCCCGTCACCGCGGCCTTCTACGATGGCCTGCGCCGAACGGAACCCGGCTGGATAGACCTTGCCCAGACGATGGGCGCATCAAAGGCCGCAATCCTGCGCCAGATCCGCATTCCGGCCGCCCTACCCGCCTTCGCGTCCGGCCTCAGGGTCGCTGCAGCAGTCGCACCCATCGGTGCCGTGGTCGGCGAATGGGTCGGTTCCTCGGCGGGGCTCGGCTACTACATGCTGCTAATGAACGGACGCGTGCAGACCGCCGCCATGTTCGCCGCGCTGTTTGTCCTCGCGATCATGGCCGTCGCCATTTACTTCGCCATCGATGCCACTTTGCGGCGGCTGGTGGCTTGGCAACCCGAGGCCGATCCGGCCACCTTTTCCTGAAGCCTAAACCTTCGAGTAACGTCATGAAAAAAACGCTTTTTGCCCTCGCCCTAATGATAATCGCCAGCCCGGCCGCCGCCGCGGACAAACTAACCGTTATGCTGGACTGGTTCATCAACCCCGACCACGGACCACTCTATGTGGCGCTGGAGCGCGACGAATTCGAAAAGCGCGGTCTGGACGTCGAACTAATCCCTCCGGCCGATCCCAACGACCCGCCGAAGCTGGTCGCCGCGGGCCGCGCGGATCTCGCCATTTCCTACCAGCCGCAACTGCATCTACAGGTCGCGGCAGGCCTGCCGCTCATGCGGGTGGGAACACTCGTCGCGACCCCGCTCAGTTCGTTAGTGGTGCTGGCCGACAGCCCCATCAAGTCCATAGCCGATCTGAAAGGCCGCAAGGTCGGCTTTTCCGTCGGTGGTTTCGAGGACGCGCTGCTGGGTGCGATGCTCGACAAACACGGGCTCACGCTGGACGACGTGAAACTGATCAACGTGAACTTCTCCCTGTCTCCGTCACTGATGAGCGGCCAGGTCGATGCCGTGATCGGTGCCTACCGGAACTTTGAACTGAACCAGATGGACCTAGAAGGCCGGCCAGGCCGGGCGTTCTACTTGGAGGAGGAAGGCGTGCCCGCTTATGACGAACTGATCGTCGTCGCCCAGCGGGAAAACGTCGCGGACCCGCGCATATCCGCATTTATCGACGCGCTGGAGGCCGCCACCCAGTATATAATCAATCATCCGGATGCGGCGTGGGAACTGTTCATAAAGGGCCGCAAGGATTTGAACGACGAGTTGAATCGGCGCGCCTGGCGCGACACCCTGCCCCGTTTCGCGCTGCGCCCCGCCGCGCTCGATTCGGGCCGGTACCAAGCCTTCGCTGAGTTCCTGAAAGGCCGCGGCATGATCGAGAGCATTCCGCCTGTCGAAAGCTACGCAGTGGAGGTGCGTTGACCGGGGCTACTACGCCGAAACCGGCACAACCACGCCGTCGGCGACGTCAGCCGCATCCTGCGCGGCACGGCGCGCAGCGGCCTGCTGGCGCTTCCAGAGCGTCGCGTAGGCGCCACCCTGGGCCAGCAGGCCGTCATGGCGGCCGCGCTCGATGATGACGCCGCCATCCAGTACAATTATCTCGTCGGCGTTTACAACCGTCGAAAGGCGGTGCGCGATCACCAACGTGGTGCGGTCGGCGGAGACCCGCTCCAGGGCGGTCTGAATCTCGCGCTCGGTGTGGGTATCGAGCGCCGACGTCGCCTCATCAAACAACAGGATTCGCGGATCCTTCAGGATAGTACGGGCAATTGCCACACGCTGCTTCTCGCCGCCCGAAAGTTTCAACCCGCGCTCGCCGACACGGGTGTTGTAGCCGTCCGGCAGCTCCATCACGAAGTCATGAACCTGCGCCAGCCGCGCCGCTCCCTCGACCTCCGCCGGGGTCGCGTCGGGTCGCCCGTACTGGATATTGTAGAGGATGGTGTCATTGAATAGGACGGTGTCCTGCGGGACGATTCCGATGGCCGCGCGCAGGCTCTGCTGGGTCACATCACGAATGTCGTGCCCATCTATGGTGATACGGCCGCTGTCGATGTCGTAGAAACGAAACAGCAGACGCGAAATCGTCGATTTGCCGGCCCCCGACGCGCCGACAATCGCCACGGTATGGCCCGCCGGCACCTCGAAATCGACATCGCGCAGGACCGGCCGGCGCGGGTCATAACTGAACGAAACATGCTCAAACTTGACGAAACCTTCGTCCGCATATAGCGGCCGCGATCCGGGCTTATCCTCGACCTCGCGTTCCTCCTCGAGGAGCGAGAACATCTGCTCCATATCGACCAGCGACTGCTTAATTTCGCGGTAAACAAATCCAAGAAAATTAAGGGGTTGAAACAACTGCATCATGTAAAGATTCACAGCCGTGAACTCACCAATGGACATGCTGCCGTCACTCACCCGGTAGCCTGACAGGACCAGCAAGATGGTCATGCCCAGCGCCATGATGAAGCCCTGCCCGACGTTCAGCAGCGACAGCGTGGTCAGGCTTTTTACCGCCGCCTTCTCATAGCGCTGCATGGAGGTATCGTAACGCGCGGCCTCATGCGCCTCGTTGCCGAAATACTTAACCGTCTCGAAGTTCAGCAGGCTGTCGATGGCCTTGGTATTGGCCTCGGTGTCGCTGTCGTTCATGGCGCGCCGGAACTTCAGGCGCCACTCGGTGAACATGAAGGTAAACGCGACATAGATCGCCACCGTCACGAAGGTGATGGCGGAAAATACGAAGCCGAACAGCGACCACAGGATCGCGCAGACCAGCCCGATCTCGACCAGCGTCGGCAGGATATTGAACAGCATGAAGCGCAGCAGAAAATCGATGCCCTTGATGCCGCGCTCGATGGCCCGGCTGAGCCCGCCTGTGCGCCGGTCCATGTGGAAGCGCAAAGCCAGCGCATGCAGATGCTGGAAGACCCGCAGCGCGATGCGCCGGATCGCCCGCTGGCCCACCTTGGCGAAAATGAAGTCCCGCAGCTCCGCGAAAGCCTGCTGGCCGACGCGCAACAGGCCGTAACCGATCAGGAGGGCCACAGGCACGGCGACAGCACCGCCATTATCCACGCCCTTCTCCAGCGCATCCACGGCCTGCCCGAACACGGCAGGAACAGCGACCGTCGCCAGCTTCGCGGCGATCAGCAGAACAATCGCGATGACAACGCGGGCCCGCAGTTCCGTCTCGCCATGCGGCCACATGTAGGGCGCAAGCGCACGGATAGCGCGCATTTCGGCGCCCGGCGGAACTTTTTCGAGGTTTCTCGACCGTGGGGAGATCTGGGAGACATGGGTACGGATTTAGGCTTTACGGCCAGCAAAAACCAGCATCAGGCCTCGCATGTCGCAAAGGATAACCGAACGCGATGGTTTTCCGTCGTCCGAATAGCGGGACACAGCCAGAATGCCCGGATCTCGCGTGGCCTCAGGTTTCTTGCGACAGCTCAGCCGCCTTGATCGTCGGAGCCGTGTGATAAGTCGCCCAACCCTGGTCTGAACCTGTGTCTGGAAGGCTATCTTCAGAACTGGGACGGCGGTGAAGATGCGCTTTGGCGATCATGTTCGCGGTGATCGGAGCCGTCAGAAGCAGGAAGATGGTGACAAGCAGCTCGTGAAAGCTCAGACGCTCCACGAGCAGCGCAAAATAGGCCATCGATGCAAGAAGAGCAGCTCCGACCCCAAGTGTTGTTGCCTTGGTCGGAGCGTGCAGCCGCTTCATCAGATCATCGAGCTTCAGCAGGCCGAATGACCCGATCAACGTGAAAAGGCCAGCGATCACGAGTAGAGCTGAGACGAGCATTTCGGAGAAAAGTTCCATAGTCGCGCCTACTCGATAACATTGCCGTGCAGGATATATCGGCAGTACGCCACGGTGGAGATAAAGCCCACCATGGCCAGCAGCAGAACAGCCTCGAAATACATCGGCGAAGACTGCCAAACACCGTAGAGGATCAGAAGCGAGATCGAATTGATAACCATGGTGTCGAGCGCAAGAATCCGGTCCGTTGCCGAGGGTCCGATTGCCAGCCGTGCAAGATTGAGCAGAATTCCAAGCACCACGCAGGCCAGCGTAAATGCCAGAGCATACTCGATCATTCGAACACCTCCTTCAGGCGGGTCTCGTAACGCGACTTGATCTGTTCAACAGTAGCTTCGCCGTCTTCTACGTCTAGGCAATGCACAAGGATCGACCGGGCGTCAGCTGAAAGGTCTGCGGACACGGTTCCTGGGGTCATCGTGATCGTTCCGGCTAGGATCGTGATCGCCTCGGGCGTACGAATGTCCAGTGGGATGCTGATCCAACGCGAGCGCATGCTCGCGTTCCGGCGTGACAAAATAATCCAGGCGACCTCAATGTTCGCCACCACAATGTCCCACAGTACGATGAAGACGTACTCGATCGCAGCACGATAGTTACGAATCCGGACCCGGTCCGGCCAGAACGCGGTGGTGAAAGCTGACAACGCCATGCCCATAATCAAACCAAGAACAAGCCCGCCGATCGAAAAATCGTTCAGCAGCAACATCCACACAGCAGTCAGCACGACGGTCAGGAACGGATGCGGCAATATACGTTTGATCATGGTTCGTGACCTCGTCATCGCACCGTCCCACTGCGCTCGCCGAGAACCGAGGCAATGTAGGCTGAGGAATCGAACAACTGCGCCGCTGTTGCATCGAGATAGATCCCGATCTGACCCGCAAACCCCGTTAGCGCAACTGTGCCCATCACCAATAAACCTGCGGCAGCCATTGCGAAGATACCATGCGCCGGCATCGGCGCGTCCACCGTGTCATCGCTCGCCGCCGTTTTCCAAAACAACCGACTGCCTGCGCGCGCAAAACCGATTGTGGCGATCAGGGACGTCGTCAGGATAACGGCCCAGATCCAGGTGACGGCCTCAGCGTCGCGTGCGCTATCAAGAATCAGCAGCTTGGCGAGGAACCCCGACAGAGGCGGCAATCCAACCATTGCGATCGCAGCGAGAAAGAATAGCCCGGACAGCAGCTCGGAATTGCGGAACCTGCGCGATACCACAATCGCGTCACCATCCGGCCCGCGGCGTTCGGCGATCAGGCCCGTAATCATGAACAGCGCAGCACCGGCCACCGTCGAGTGCAGCAGGTAATAGAGCGCCGCCGACATCGCCTCGGACGTGAACAGGGACACGGCAATAAGCAATGTGCCCATCGACCCGACAACCGAATACGAAACCATCCGACCCAGCGTGCGTGCAGAGATAACGCCCACCATCCCCACGGCAAGGGTAACGATGGCAACCGGCATAAGCCAGGGCTCCGCAAACCATGCCGCCTCACCTGCGTCACCGCCGAACACCAGCGTGTAGATGCGGATGATTGAATACGCACCCACCTTGGTCATGATCGCAAACAGCGCCGCAACGGGCGCCATCGCCGCTGCGTAGGTGCCAGTCAGCCAGAAATGAACCGGGACAAGAGCCGCCTTGATGGCGAAAACTAGCAACAGGAGCGCCGCTCCGGCGTGCAGTAAAGCAGAGTCGCCGGGCTCGACCTGCGGCACCTTCACCGCAAGATCCGCCATGTTGAGCGTCCCGGTTACTGCGTAGATTAGCCCCACAGCGAACAAGAAGAGCGTAGAACCAAGAAGGTTTACCGCAACGTACTGGAACCCCGCCTTTAGGCGCTCTGCGCCGCCGCCATGCAACATCAGCCCGTATGAGGCAATGAGTAGAACTTCAAAAAATACGAACAGGTTGAAAACGTCGCCAGTCAGAAATGCCCCGTTCAATCCCATCAACTCGAACTGAAAAAGTGCGTGGAAATGGCGCCCGCGCCCATCCCAGCCGGACGCGGCATAAAGAAGGACGATCAAAGCCAGCGCCGCAGTCAGAATAACCATGAGCGCTGACAGCCGGTCGAGTACGAGGACGATCCCGAAAGGCGCCGGCCAGTTGCCCAGTTCATAGACCTCCGGCGCGCCTGATGCTGCTCGCGATGCCGAGGGCAATCGCGACCACAAGGACAATCGCTGACGATACGAACGAAAGCGTGCGTGCGAGCACAAGGTCGTTGCGCGTGAACATGATAATCAACGGCGCAACAAGCGCCGGCAGCACGATCGGGACGATGATCCAGTGACCCATCACGAACCTGCCTTCGTATCGTCGATGGAAGTCCCGTCAACATGATCGGAACCAATCTCGAGATAGGAGCGCAACGCGAGCACCACGATTAGTGCGGTCATGCCGAAAGAAATTACGATCGCGGTAAGCACAAGCGCCTGTGGAAGCGGGTCCGTATAGGTCTCCACTCCCTTCTGAAGGATCGGTGGCGCATCAACAATTAGCCGTCCCATCGAGAACAAGAACACGTTCACAGCGTAGGACAGGAGTGCCAGTCCCAACACGACGGGGAACGTATGAGCACGCAGAAGAAGATAGACTCCAGCCGCGGTTAGCAGACCGATGGAGGATGCGACGAAGATCTCCATTATCAGCGCTCCTCGCGACCTGTTGAATTGTCGGCGATGTCACGCGACGGATCGAAATCCATTGGGTCCGTCTGCTCGAAATGTGGTTCCGCCATGTTTCCAACCCGTGACATGCGGGCCAGTGCGAGCATGACGGCGCCGACGACAGTCAGCAGCACTCCAACATCGAATGCCATAGCTGTCGCCAGTTCAAACTCGCCGACAACCGGCAGGTGCACATAACCGAAATCGCTGGTGAGGAAAGGCCGTCCTGCGAACCACGCCCCGAACCCTGTCACGGCCGCAATCAGGACACCGGCAGCGACGAAGGAGTGATAGTCCCCCTTCACCTTTTCATGTGACCAATCAAAGCCGGACGCCATGTACTGCATGAGGAAGGCAATCGCGACAATCAGGCCGGCAATGAAACCACCGCCGGGCTCGTTGTGCCCCCGCAGGAATATGTAGGCAGCGACCATAAGACCGAGGGGCAGGATGACCCGCGTGGCAACAACCATCATTAAGGGATGATGATCAAGCGAGCGCCGCTGGTCCGGTTTCCAGCCGCGGAGCCGGCGTCCCGATACCCCTTGCCCGACATTGTCGATCAGGGCAACGATCCCGAGTGCGGCAATACCCAGCACAATGATCTCGCCGAAAGTATCGAAGCCTCGGAAATCCACTAGAATGACGTTGACGACGTTGGTTCCCCCACCGCCGGAGTACGAGTTTGCTAGGTGGAAATCGGAGATCGAGGAAAAACCCCGGGTCATGACCGCATAAGCCGCACCGCCAATGCCCAAACCGGCCACAGTCGCCACTAGTCCATCACGAACACGCCGAGACAGCCCAGACGTTTCTGGGGTTTGCTTGGGCAGCAGGTTCAACGCCAGAAGCATCAGGATGATGGTGACAACCTCCACCGATATCTGCGTGAGCGCCAGATCCGGGGCGGAAAAGTACACAAAGCCGACCGAAACTATCAGGCCGACAACACCGATAAGAATCAGGGCTAGGAAACGGAAACGATGCAGCCAAACGACGCCCAGCACGGCGACAACCAGTAAACTCCACATCGCCAGCGCAACCGGCGACAACGGCAGCATGTCCCTCTCACCCGGCGAGTACCCCGCAGATAAAAATGCAGCGGCAGCAAAGGCGACGGAAACAACCACCGCGATCACAAGCATGCGTTGCAGCGAGCCGTTATGGATGTTGTCCGTGACGGATCGTGCCAACGCGATGACGCGGGCCAGAACGACATCTTCGAATATGGTCTTCGCTTCCGGCCGCGGCACGCGCAAACGCCAGTGATTTGCGGCTTCATGCTGAACCAGAAGTGTAATGCCGCCGACGATCGCGATCGCGCTCATTGCCAGCGCAGGCGTGAACCCGTGCCAGAGCGAGAGATAGTAGTCGGGAAGCGGACTGCCAATGACAGCGCCAGCGGATGCGGCGACAAGCGGTCCAGCGACAAGAGCCGGTGCAAGCCCGATGCACACAACCAGCACCACCAGTAGACCCGGTGACAGCCACATACCAAACGGCGGATCGTGCGGTGGCTTCGGGTAGACCTCAGGGCGCGGACCAAAGAAAACATGGAAGATGTATCGGAATGAATACGCCACGGAAAAAAGCGCCCCGACCGTTGCGCCGATGGCCATCAGCCAGGGCGTACCGGCCCAGATAGTGTGGGCAGCTTCCTCCAGCATCATCTCCTTCGAGATGAACCCGTTTAGTGGCGGTACACCCGCCATCGAGGCCGCAGCAACCGTCGCAAGCGTGGCCGTAATCGGCATCAGCGCGGCCAAGCCGCCGAGTTGCCTGGCGTTTCGCGTGCCGACCTCGTGATCAACAATTCCGGCGGTCATGAACAGCGCAGCCTTAAAAGTCGCGTGGTTTATGACGTGAAACACCGCAACGACAGCTGCCATCGGCGTTCCAAAACCGAGCAGCATGACAATCAGTCCCAGATGGCTGACTGTCGAAAACGCCAGCAGTTGCTTCAGATCGTCCTTGAACAGCGCGATCCACGCGGCCATGACCATGGTCACGAGCCCCGCGGTTCCCACTAGGTAAAACCAGGCTTCAGTCCCCGCCAGTGCTGGCCAAAGCCGTGCCAGCAGGAAAAGGCCCGCCTTTACCATGGTTGCCGAGTGCAGGTACGCGGAAACCGGCGTCGGCGCAGACATTGCGTGCGGTAGCCAGAAATGGAACGGGAACTGCGCGGATTTCGTGAAGCAGCCGAGCAGAATTAACAAGAGCGCCGGCACATAAAGCGGATGTGCCTGGATTTCCTTACCGGAGGCAAGGATATCGGTCAGTGCGTAAGAGCCGGCGATATCGCCGAGTATTAGTACACCACCGATCAGCGAAAGCCCTCCTGCCCCCGTCACGATCAACGCCATGCGCGCGCCCTGACGCGCCTCGGGCAGATGCCGCCAAAAACCGATCAGAAGGAATGAGGAAAGGCTCGTAAGCTCCCAAAAAACAAGAAGAAGTAACATGTTTTCCGAGAGCACGATCCCAACCATCGCACCCTGGAAAAGTAGAAGATAGGAGAAAAACCGGCCAGCGGGATCGCGCTGAGAAAGGTAGTAATGCGCGTAGATGATGATCAGGAGGCCAATGCCGAGAATCAGACCAGCAAACAACAGGCCGAGACCGTCAATGAAGAAAGCTATGTTCAGCCCGAGTTGAGGCAGCCAGACCCAACTGATCTGGATAATTTCGCCTCCAAGGACGGCTGGCGCCTTGCTCAGGAGCAGCGTTAAAGAAGCAAGCGTCGATAGCCCGGCGACAAATGCTGCTGCTGCCCTGCTATGACGAACAAAGAGTGGAGGCAGTAGCGCTCCCACAAACGGAATCATCACAATAAGTGCAAGCTGCATGCTGATAAGCTTGTCTAAGAAAAAGCCGGGAGGTCCGGAGGAATAGCAAAATTAACGTCCACTGCCCTGCGGTCAACCCCTATGGGGAAGCTGTCGAATGTTTATTCTGGCAAGACCGGGCAGTTCCTAGATTTGCGCCTATCACGATCGCCTTATGCAGCAATAATCGCAGTCCTTTTCTGCATCCTCGCTCATTGCAAATGAAATTTAAGTCGCGCCGACTACATGGTGCAGCCGCCAGCTTAGACTGGCGATCGCAGGAAAACGTGCCAGCTTGCCGCTCCCCGGTGCGCGAACTATGTTGCGTTTACGAATAACCCCAGCACTGAAGGTCAGTCGCCATGGAAATGTCAGGCGAATACAAAATCAATGCATCCCGCGAAAAGGTTTGGGCGGCACTGAACGATCCGGAAATCCTTAAGCAGTCTATCCCTGGCTGCGAACAGATTGAGCAACAGTCAGAAACCGAGATGACCGCGCAGGTGACGGCCAAGGTGGGCCCGGTTAAGGCGAAATTCTCGGGTGCCGTACAGCTGACCGACCTCGATCCGCCGAAGAGCTACCGGATTTCCGGCGAGGGTAAGGGCGGCGCGGCCGGTTTTGCCAAGGGCGGCGCAAACGTTATGCTGGAAGAAGACGGTGCAGGCACAGTGCTGAAGTATGAAGTCGATGCGCAGGTGGGCGGAAAGCTGGCCCAGCTCGGCGCACGCCTGATCGACGGCACCGCGAAGAAGATGGCTTCCCAATTCTTCGAGAACTTCGCGGCCGCGGTCGAGGCCGGCGGTGACGCGGACAGCGCGGATGCCGTCAGCGCCCCTGCAGCCGAACCGCCGGCTGCTGCCCCCGCACCGCAGTCTGCGCCTGCGGTATCTGCAGCCAACACTTCAGCGTTGGCCCAGGTCGGTGCCGGCACCTGGATCGTGGGTGCGATTGTAGCGATTGTCGTGATTGTGTCGCTAGCGAGCCAGTAAGCAATTCTGAAAATCAACGTTTTTTCGCTATCGCGAACCTTGACGGCAAGAGACGCACGGAAGAAACTCCGGTGTCTTTTGAACGTTTAGTTGACCGCACCGAAAACGGTGCGGCGGGGGACAGCCTCTAAGGGGCGCCCATATCAGGGAGGAGTGTTATGCCCACCGTATCCATGACGGTGAACGGAAAGTCCGTCTCGGCCGATGTCGAGCCGCGGACCTTGCTCGTTCAATACCTTCGCGAAAGTCTCGGTCTCACCGGCACGCATGTCGGCTGCGACACGAGCCAGTGCGGCGCCTGCGTCGTCCACATGAACGGCGAATCTCTGAAGTCGTGCACCATCCTAGCGGCGCAGGCGGAAGGCGCCGACGTGACGACCATCGAAGGGCTGGCCGACGGCGACACTCTGCATCCGATGCAGGAAGCCTTCCGCGAGAACCATGGACTCCAGTGCGGTTTCTGTACCCCGGGCATGGTGATGAGTGCGCTGGATCTAGTAAAGCAGAACCCTAACCCTACCGAGAAAGACGTCCGCGAATGGCTGGAGGGTAACCTCTGCCGCTGCACCGGCTACCACAATATAGTCAAGTCCATCCTGGCGGGCGCGGAAGCCCTTCGGGGATAGCGACATGACTGGCACAGGCATCGGAGCATCGCTCAAGCGCGTCGAGGACCACCGGTTCCTGACGGGCAACGGTCACTACACGGACGATATCAACCGTCCGGGGCAAAGCCACGCATGGATCCTTCGTTCGCCCCATGCCCACGCCCGGATCAAGGGCATCGACATCGCGAAAGCCGCCGCTGCGGATGGAGTGATCGCCATCCTGACCGGCGAGGACATGGCGGCCGACGGTGTCGGCGGCCTGCCCTGCGGCTGGCAAATCCACAACAAAGACGGCTCCCCAATGGCGGAGCCTGCGCACCCGCCGCTCGCCGTTGATAAGGTGCGTCATGTGGGCGATCAGGTGGCCATCGTAATCGCCGAGACCCGGGACGCCGCACGTGACGCTTCCGAGCTTATCGCGGTCGATTATGAGGTGCTGGACGCAGCCGTAGATATGAATACGGCTCTGGAGGGCAAGACCCTCGTCCATGACGACGTCCCCAGCAACCGCTGCTTCGATTGGGAAATCGGCGACAAGGCCGCAGTGGACGATGCGTTCGCCAAGGCGGACCGTGTTGTCTCCATCGACCTGTCGAACAATCGGCTGATCCCCAACGCTATGGAGCCGCGCGCGGCAGTATCGGAATACGACCGAACAACCGGCCAGTACACGCTTTACACCACTACTCAGAACCCGCACGTCATCCGCCTACTCATGGGTGCGTTCGTGCTGCAGATCCCAGAACACAAGCTGCGCATCGTGGCGCAGGACGTGGGCGGTGGCTTCGGCTCGAAGATCTTCCACTACGCCGAGGAAGCGGTCCTCACCTGGGCGGCCGCTAAGGTAAACCGCCCGATTAAGTGGACAGCGGAGCGCACCGAATCCTTCATGACCGACGCCCATGGCCGCGATCATGTGACCCATGCCGATCTGGCGCTCGATGCGGGCGGTAGGTTCCTGGGCCTCAGGGTCTCGACCAAGGCTAATCTGGGGGCCTATCTCTCGACCTTCGGCTCCAGCGTGCCGACCTACCTCTACGCCACCCTGCTGGCCGGCGTGTACACAACGCCCGCGATCTATGCGGAGGTTCAGACGGTGTTCACCAACACCGTGCCAGTCGATGCCTATCGCGGCGCGGGCCGGCCCGAATGTACCTACCTACTGGAACGGCTAGTAACGAAGGCCGCGCGCGAGATGGGCATCGACCCTGTCGAACTCCGCCAGAAGAACATGATCCAGCCGGATATGTACCCCTACCAGACACCCGTGGCGTTGCAGTACGACTGCGGCAATCCGCCGGCAACCTTCGGAAGCGCGCTAAAGGCGTCTGATTACGCCGGTTTCGAGGCGCGCCGCGCCACCGCCGAGAAGAACGGCAAACTGCGCGGCATCGGCATCTCGACTTATGTGGAGGCCTGCGGCATCGCACCGTCCGCGGTTGCCGGCGCGCTCGGCGCACGTGCGGGGCTTTATGAATCCGCGCAAGTGCGTGTGCACCCGACCGGCTCGGTCACGGTCTATACCGGCACCCACAGCCACGGCCAGGGCCACGAAACGACCTTCGCGCAGCTCGTGTCCGAAAGCTTTGGTATCCCGGCCGAAAACGTCGAGATCAGCCACGGCGACACCGACCAGGTTCAATTCGGCATGGGCACCTATGGATCGCGCTCGCTCGCGGTCGGCGGTCCGGCCATCCTTAAGGCCTGCAACAAGATCATCGACAAGGCCAAGAAGATCGCCGCTCATATCATGGAAGCTGATGTCTCCGACATCGAGTTTAAGGATGGTAAGTTCACCGTGGTGGGTACGGATAAGGAAATGGCCTTCGGCGAGATTTCGCTAGCTGCCTATGTCCCCCACAACTACCCGATCGAGGAGATCGAGCCCGGCCTGGACGAGAACGCGTTCTACGACCCGCTGAATTTCAGCTTTCCGGGCGGCGCGCACATCTGTGAGGTCGAGGTTGATCCGGAGACCGGCGATATCGAGGTGGTGAACTTCACCGCCGTCGATGACGTGGGCCGGGTGGTAAACCCGATGATCGTCGAGGGACAGGTCCATGGCGGTCTTGCCCAGGGTGTCGGTCAGGCTATTCTCGAAGGCTGCATCTATGATGGTGACGGTCAGCTCCTGACCGGCTCCTATATGGACTACACCATGCCACGAGCCGACGATCTGCCGAAATTCTCCGTTGCGACCCAAGGGGTGATGGGCGCGTCCAACCCACTCGAGGTCAAGGGTGTCGGCGAAGTCGGCGCTATCGGATCGCCTCCGGCGGTCATCAATGCAATTCTTGACGCACTGGCCCCGCTCGGCGTCGAAGATATTTCCATGCCCGCCACACCCAACCGTGTCTGGCAGGCAATTCAGGCATCCAGCGTCCGCCAGGCGGCGGAATAACGTCTGGCGAGGGAGGAACAACATGTACCAGTTCAATTACACGAAGGCGGGCTCGCAGGACGACGCCATTAGCGCAGCTGGCTCAGCCGAGGACCCTAAATTCCTCGCTGGCGGCATGACACTGATCCCGACGCTGAAGCAGCGCCTGGCCCAACCTTCTGACCTAATCGACCTGGCTGGCATCGACGGCATGGTCGGCATCACCGACAACGGGGACTCGATCACCATCGGCGCCATGACCCGGCATGTGGACGTTGCCAACTCCGATTTGGTGAAAAATAAGATTCCTGCACTGGCCTCACTGGCCAGCCATATCGGAGACCCGCAGGTTCGTAACCGTGGCACCATCGGCGGTTCCATCGCGAACAACGACCCGGCGGCTGACTACCCTGCCGCCGTCCTCGGCCTGAATGCAACGATCGTCACCAACAAGCGCGAGATCGCCGCTGACGACTTCTTCGACGGCCTGTTCACTACGGCTCTGGAAGAAGACGAGTTGCTCACCGCGGTGAAGTTCCCGGTTGCCGATAAGGCGGGCTACGCCAAGTTCCCGAACCCCGCCTCGCGCTACGCGCTGGTGGGCGTGATGGTCGCACAGACCGGTGGCGAGACCCGCGTGGCCGTGACCGGCGCCAGCCAGGATGGCGTGTTTCGCGCCAGCGATATCGAGAGCGCGCTTTCTGGCAACTGGAGCGCCGATGCGGCCAAGGGCGTGAAGATGTCTGATGACGGACTCAACACCGATATTCACGCTTCGGCGGAATACCGCGCCCACCTTATTTCGGTTATGGCTAGCCGCGCGGTAACCGCCGCCGGCTGATCCTCGGTCTCATCCACGGAATTCCGACGGCCGGGGCTTCGCTCCGGCCGTTGCCGTTCCTCGGCTTGGCCGTGTCGGCACGGTTGGGCTATATCAACGACGGCATTGGGATATTAGGTAATGTCCTATCGTGCACGAAACCAACCGCGTCGAAATCCGAGACTCCCACACAGGCGATTTGACTTGAGCAATACTCCCGAAAACGTCGAAGCCACTCTCGAACTGCTGGCCGCCGGCAACTACGTATCGGACCGCAGCCTGTCCACGGCGGTCTATCTGTCGCTCAAGCTTGGCCGTCCGCTCTTCCTGGAGGGGGAGGCCGGCGTCGGCAAGACGGAGATCGCCAAGGTCTTGTCCGAGACGCTTGGCCGCAAGCTGGTGCGTCTGCAGTGCTACGAGGGCCTCGACGTTGCCTCTGCGGTCTATGAGTGGAACTACTCGGCTCAGATGATCGAGATACGCATGGCCGAAGCGGAAGGTATCAGTGACCGCGACAGGCTGGGCGATGACATTTTCTCCGACCGCTTCCTGATCCGCCGCCCCCTACTCCAGGCTCTTCAACCTTCCGCCGAAGGCCCGCCGGTTCTGCTGATCGACGAACTGGACCGCACCGACGAGGCATTCGAGGCCTATCTGCTGGAGGTCCTGTCGGATTTCCAGGTGACGATCCCCGAAATCGGCACCATTAGCGCTGACAACCCGCCAATTGTAATCATCACGTCCAACCGAACGCGCGAAATTCATGACGCCCTAAAGCGCCGCTGTTTCTATTACTGGGTGGACTATCCCAACGCCGCACGTGAACTGGAAATTCTGTCGCTCAAGGCGCCCCAAGCGGACGCACGCTTGTCTAAACAGGTGGTAGAGTTCGTCCAGCATCTGCGCAAGCTGGATCTGTTCAAGGTTCCTGGTATCGCGGAGACGATCGACTGGGCCTCCGCACTGCATCAGCTGGACATTATTGAACTGACACCGGAAGCAATCGACGACACGCTTGGGGTACTCCTGAAGTATCAAGACGATATCGCCAAGATCCGCGGGAGCGAAGCGGCCAAGATTCTCGACGAGGTGAAGAGCGAGATCGCGTCGGCGCAGCGCGCCTCGGGCTGAACCTCCATGTCGGAAAAGGCCATACCCGACGAAGCCCGTCCGGCGCTCAAGGCGAAGGCCGCCCTCGACGCCATCGGCGAGGCCGAGTTCGGCGACGCCGGCAAGATCGCTACAAATATCATGCATTTTGGCCGGGTCCTGCGTTCGGCGGGTCTGCCCGTCGGCCCCGGCAAGGTCATCGAGGCGATCAACGCGATAGAGACCGTCGGCGTCCAAAACCGCGACGACTTCTACTGGACGCTGCACGCCGTGCTCGTGAACCGGCGCGATCAACGCGAGATTTTCGATCAGGCTTTCCACGTCTTCTGGCGCAATCCGAAGCTGCTCGAACGCATGCAGCAGCTTGTCCTTCCCTCCTTCGTGGACCCAGACGCCCAGCAGCACGCCGAGGAGATGAACCGGCGCCTCGCCGAGGCCCTGAAGAAAGAAGCCGAGATACCCGGCGACGGCGAAGGTGATCAGGATAACGAAGACCCCGATGTGACCGTCGACGCGGTCATGACCTGGTCCGCCAACGAGGTTTTGCAACACACCGACTTCGAAAAAATGTCGAAGGAGGAACTGGAGATGGCCAAGCGCGCCATCGCCCATATGCGCCTGCCGATTATGGAAGTGCCAACGCGCCGCTACCACCGGGACCGCAACGGCCGCCGGATCGACATGCGCGCCACCCTGCGTGCGGCACTCCGCGGCGGCGGGGCCTCCATCCCGCTTCAATACCGAAAACGCAAGCGGCGCCACCCGCCGCTTGTGGTGCTGTGCGATATCTCGGGTTCCATGAGCCGGTATTCGCGCATGGTGCTGCACTTCATGCACGCGATCACCAACGACCGCGACCGGGTCCACACTTTCCTGTTCGGCACGCGGCTAACCAACGTCACGCGCCAGCTTCGCTACAAGGACGTGGACGAAGCGCTCGATAAGGTGTCGGAGGCCGTCGATGACTGGTCGGGCGGAACGCGCATCGGCCATTCCTTGCACGATTTCAACACCAACTGGTCGCGCCGCGTGCTCGGCCAGGGTGCGGTCGTGCTGTTCATCAGCGACGGACTGGACCGCGACGCGGCCGACGGCCTAGAGAAAGAAATCGAGCGCCTGCACATGAGCTGCCGCCGCTTGATCTGGCTGAACCCGCTCTTACGTTATGACCGTTACGAGCCCAAGTCGCTCGGGGCGCAGGCACTGTTGCCGCATGTCGATGATTTCCGCTCGATCCACAATCTCGAAAGCCTGGACCAGCTGGCCAAGGTGTTGACCGATCCCGCACCCCAGACCGGCCGCTGGGCCCGCCCTGCGTTGGAGGCAGCATAATGAGCCAGACACCTTCCGATATTCAGGCCTTTGATCACGACGATGTCGTCGAGCAGGCCGCTGGCTGGCGCAAGTCCGGCAAGGATGTTGCTATCGCCACGGTGGTCAGCACCTGGGGCTCCTCCCCGCGCCCAACGGGAAGCCAACTTGCCGTAGATCAGGACGGCAACATGGTTGGTTCTGTCTCCGGCGGCTGCATCGAGGGCGCGGTCATACACGAGGCGCGCGAGGTAATGAAAGACGGAAAGCCTCGCCTGCTCGACTTCGGCGTCACCGATGAAATGGCCTGGGAGGTCGGCCTTGCTTGCGGCGGCAAGGTCGAGGTCTGGGTCGAACGTCTCGACTGAGGAAATCATGCGTCCCGACACACTCGAAAGACTCCTGAAGGCCCGGGAGAGCAAGCAGCCGGTCGCTCTCGTCTCCGAACTGAAGAGCGGCGACCAGATACTGGTCTATCCGGACCGGGCCGAAGGAGATCTAAATCTGAGCGATGAACAGCTCGTAGCTGTACGCGCCGCCATCCGAGACGACAAGAGCGGGCGCATCGCGTACGACGACGCCGAGTTGTTCGCTAAGATCTTCAATCCACCCAAGCGGATCATCATCGTCGGTGCGGTACATATCGCCCAGCCGCTCGTAACACTCGCCCAGACCTCGGGCTACGAGGTCGTAATCGTCGATCCGCGAGGCGCATTCGCCACCAAGGATCGCTTCCCTGGCGTCACCCTGAGCGAGGACTGGCCGGACGACGCGCTCAAGGCACTGGCCGTCGACAACCGCACCGCAGTCGTCACGCTAACCCATGATCCCAAATTAGACGATCCGGCGCTGCACATCGCGCTGCGCTCGGACGCGTTCTATATCGGCTCGCTCGGCAGCCGCCGTACCCACGGTGCACGCGTGGAACGCCTGACAGAAGAAGGCTATAGCGAGGACGAAATCGCCCGCATCCACGCGCCCATCGGCTTGAACATTAAGGCGAAGAGCCCTGCGGAGATCGCGATCTCAATAATGGCGCAGATCACTCAGGTCCTGCGTGCCGAATGAAGTTTGGGCCCCTTCCCGTCCGCGAAGCGCTCGGTACAACTCTCGTGCACGGGCAGACGCTTGGTGGCCACCGCTATCGGAAGGGACAGATCCTCGACGCCGGGGATATAGCGCGGCTTGAAGCAGCCGGTGTGGACGATATCACTGTCGCGCTGTTCGAGGACGGCGACGTTGATGAGAACACTGCCGCGCGCCGTCTGGCAGAAGCTGCCGCGGGGCCCGGCGTTCGCGCCGGTATCGCCGGCACCGGGCGCGTCAACCTATTCGCCGAATGGCCCGGGATCACGCTGCTGGATGCGGCCGCCATCGACCGGATCAACGCCATCGACGAGGGAATCACTATCTCCACATTGCGACCCTACGACCGGGTGGAGAACGATCAGGTCGCCGCGACCGTAAAGATCATCCCGTTCGCCGTCTCCGAGGCCGCACTATCGCGCGCCGAAGAGCAGGCCAGGAAGGCGCACGGCCTTGTATCTGTACGCAGCTATCGTCCGCGCACGGTCACGGTGATACAGACGGAACTTCCCGGTCTCAAGGACAAGGTCGTCCACAAGACCGAACAGGTGATCCGCCAGCGCGTCGAGGCGCTGGAAGGTGTTGTCGCCGCGCCACGCCGCACCAGACACAGTGTTGAGGCCTTGTCAGAAGAAATCACCGATGCAGTCGCCGCGGGTGCCGAACTGATCCTTTTGATCGGCGCATCGGCAACGGTGGACCGGCAGGACGTGATACCTGCTGCCATCGTTGCGGCGGGAGGGGAGATTGATCATTTCGGTATGCCCGTCGATCCGGGAAACCTAACCGTGCTGGCGCGGCTGGGCGATATACCCGTGCTGGCACTGCCCGGTTCCGCACGTTCCCCTCGCCCCGGCGGGAACGACATAGTGCTGGAGCGCCTGATGGCCGATATCCCTATCTCAGGCAGAGATATAATGGCCATGGGTGTCGGCGGGCTTCTGAAGGAAATCCCCTCTCGCCCGATGCCGCGACGCGACGCAGCGCCCCGCCGCGATACAACAGGCACGTCCGGCGGACAATTTGCCTGCATCGTGCTGGCAGCAGGCCAGTCCCGGCGTATGGGTAAGACCAACAAGCTGCTGATATCGGTCGAAGGGAAACCGATGGCGCAGCATGCGATCGACGCCGCCCGCGCCGCCGGATGCACCCCTATCGTGGTGGTAACCGGCCACGCGGCGGAAGACGTGCGCTCAGCGCTGAGCCATGATGTCATCTATGTCCACAATTCCGATTACGCTGACGGGCTCAGTACGTCCCTGCGCACAGGCATTGCCGGCCTGCCCGAGACCTGTGACGGCGTGATCGTGGCGCTGGGAGACATGCCGAGGGTGACAGCCGCGCATCTGAAAGCCCTGATGAACGCGCACGAACGCGACGAGGGCCGCCTGATCTGCGTTCCGACATGGAACGGCAAGCGCGGTAATCCGGTCCTCTGGGACCGCCGGTTCTTCTCGGACATGGCAACGCTAGGCGGCGATGTCGGGGCTAAGCACCTGATCGGCAGCAATGAAGATCTAGTGGTAGAGGTACATCTCGACGACGACGCCATCCTGATCGATGTGGATTCCCCGCAGGCCCTGCGTGAACTCTCCGAACGCGGCGTGCAGGTCGAGGAGCAGGACTAACTCTTCCTGTCGAGAAGAGTTCCGTTCATTTCCCGCGCGACGGACAGTAACGCCAAGTTTGCCTTATCGGCGTTCACTGCGCGGCGCGTCTCCACTAACTCTTCAGTCAATTTTACCCCGGGCCAGTTTGCAAGCGCGTCGGTACCTGCGCGCGGATTGTTCGCCATGTTGACCCCGATAAACCGGAACGGCTGCCACACGCAGCACGCGCGCCGGTTCCATAGCCTGCGCTTTAGTCCCAGGGATTTACCCTTCCGTCAGGCTGCTCGCGAAATTTTCCACGCCTATTCCCAGCGTTTGTCCGCTGCCCCGGAAGGCTTACATTGCTGTTTGGAGCGGCTGGATTATCCGTCTCCATCGCTTCGACTGTGAGACCGACACAGCGCGATTTCGACTCCAATGAACGACATTTTTTCGTACGTTTTTCATAACTCTCCGGACCCCTATCGGTACCTCATATTCAAAAGGCCGGTCGTCTCCACAAAGAAAAACCCGCCGTGCTACTCACGCGGCGGGCTCTCCATGAATTTCTGTTGGAACGGCTTACCAGGTTGCCTTGCTGGTTTGCCCACCCGATGCGAAGGCGCGCTTGAGGTCATCAAGCTCCTCGCAGCCCGAAGGGCATAGCTTCTCGAGTTTCGCCAGCTGCTGCTTGGCCAGCTCCTTGCGGTCGGTCTCAAGATAAAGCTCGCCGGAATACTCCAGCGCACCCTTGTGGTCCGGATTGAGCCGCAGGGCGCGCTTGTAATTCCGTTCCGCGCTCTCATAGTCTTTCGACTTGCGGTAGCTGAATCCGAGCAGGTTATAGGCATCCGCCTCGCGCGGATTGGTATCGACGATATCTTTCAGCACATTGATGGCACCGTCATAGTTTTCTGCACGGATCAAACCTTCCGCTTTCGCGAGCTGGGTCTTCACCTGCGCAGGGGTGAGTTCTGTAGTGGTCGAGGTGCCGGCGGCAAAGGCGCCGCCGGAACCAAAGGCTAGAAAGGACGCGACGATAGCCGTCGCAATGCTTCCACGCATGTCAATTCGTCTCCGGTCATTGGCCAGGGGCCACTCGACGCCCCTATTCACTTTTTCAGAAGGCACCTAGAATCACTCTTCAGTGCCTGAAGGTCATGCTACCGTTCTTTTCGAGGTAGGGACAAACACAAGCCGTTCAATACTAATGGCATCCACCGAGCAGCCGGTTTCGCAAAAATCCTTGAGAACCGCAGGAAATATTCGCATTCGCGTCACCAAACGGGGGCTTCGGCTGGGCACCGGCCTTGTGCTGTTTGCCTTTGTCTTCGCGCATCTGCTGAACCACGCGCTAGGCTTGATTTCTCTGGACGCACTGGAGGCAGGACACCGCGTCTTCGAAATCGTCTGGCAAAACCCCGTTGCAAACCTGCTGGTCCTAACCTCGATCGTCATCCACATGAGCCTCGCACTGCTCGCGGTCTATGAACGTCGCCGGCTCAAGATGAATATCGGTGAGGTCGCACAGCTCTTGCTGGGCTTCGCGGCCCCCGCCCTACTTGTCAGCCACATTCTGGGCACACGCATCGCGGAAGAACTCTACGACACCACGGGCGGCTATCCCTATGTGCTGCTGGCCCTTTGGGTGGACGCCCCATTGCACGGTGTACGTCAGTCCGCCGCCACCCTCGTGGTCTGGGTCCACGCATGTATAGGGCTCTACTACTGGCTGCGGCTGAAGCCGTGGTTCAACCGGGCCATGCCGTGGCTCTATGGCACCGCCCTGCTTCTACCCGTCCTTTCCCTTCTCGGTTTTGTGATTGCCGGTCGTTCGGTCTCGCGGCTGGTCCACGCCGATCCGGGATCCCGGGTGGATATAGCCATCAACGCCAGCGCGCCAGTCTCCGAACAAATCGCCTTCCTAAACCGTCTGGAGGAATGGACACTTATCGGGCTCGCCACGGCAATTGTCCTTACCCTGATTGCGCGCAGCATTCGCCTCCACCTCGAACAACGCGCAGGCATGATCCGCATCACCTATCCTGAAGGACGCTCGGTGACAGTGGCGCCCGGCACAACAATCCTTGAGACGAGCCAGTTCCATGACGTACCCCACGCCGGCGTGTGCGGCGGACGCGGGCGCTGCTCCACCTGCCGTGTACGGATAAACGGTTCGCTGGACAACCTGCCGCTGCCTGACGAGTCAGAGACCAAGGTTCTGCGCCGGGTCGGTGCGGCGCCCGATGTGCGGTTGGCCTGCCAGGTCCGCCCGGTCGAGGATATTTCCGTCACGCCGCTCCTGCCGCCAAATGCAAGTCCGCGCGACGGCTTCGCCAAATCGGCGGCAATGCAGGGCCAGGAGCAGGAAATCACCATCCTGTTCGCAGACATCCGTGGATTTACGACGTTCTCGGAGCAGAAGCTGCCCTATGACGTCGTCTTCATGCTCAACCGGTACTTTCGCTCCATGGGTGAGGCCATCGAGCAAACGGGTGGGCGCGTGGACAAGTTCATCGGCGACGGCATCATGGCGCTATTCGGGATCGATGGAAATTCACGCGACGGCGCGCGGGCCGGACTGGCCGCCGCCATCAAGATGTCCGAGCATCTTGACGACCTCAACGCGCTACTGAAGGCTGACCTTCCGCAGCCGCTGCGGATCGGCATAGGCGTTCATACTGGCCCGGCTATTGTCGGCGAGATGGGTTACGGCCCGGCCATCTCCGTGACGGCCATTGGCGACACGGTCAACACGGCAAGCCGCCTAGAGGCTAAGACCAAGGATTTTGGCGCGCAGCTGATCGTATCTCAGCACCTCGCAGACCTCGCGCAGATCGACACAGGCGCGTTTCGCCACGAGCAGATCGAGTTGCGCGGAAAGCGCGAACCTATGGCGATCTTGGTGTGCGATGATGCCAAGACGCTACAGGCTCAGATGGGAAATGCCGCAGCGGGAAAAGCGGTGCAGGCCGCGAACTAAATTTAAGCCGCACGGTCGGCGGAATCGCGTTTGTGTTGGCGGCAAAGCCCACATTCTCATCGGACCTGAAACCGAAGTAGGCGTGCAGACCAGCCTCGACAGGGCGGGCCACTTGTAAAACAGGGAAAACTTCGCAGCCGGGGGATCTGGGGGCGCGGTTTCTGTCTCTTCGTTCTTGGGCCTGTGCGCCACCGATCATATCTCCGCTGCGTTTCCCTTCGAATAAGCACGCACGTTGAAATGAAGCGGTATCACATAATATTTTGGCACTTTATACTGCGCGTCTCAGACACCCCGATGCGCCAGACCACCGTCAATACTCGTTGCCGTGCCCGTGATATAGGACGCCGGCTCTCCCGCCAAGAACACGGCCAAAGACGCAAATTCATCCGGACGGCCGATACGTCCCATGGGGATCGCAGCCGCCATTTCCGCTGCAACAACCTCAGGCTCGGCGCCGCGCTGTTCGGCGTTCGCCTGAACCAAAGAGCGAATGCGGTCGGTCTCGATGCGGCCCGGCATCAGTGCATTGATTGTGACCCCATCCGGTGCGACTTCAAGGGACAAGGTCTTGGCCCAGTTGGTCAGCGCGATCCGCAAGGCGTTCGAAATACCGAGCTGCGCGATCGGCTCGATCACCCCTATGGAGGTTACAAGCAGCACCCTCCCCCAGCCCTGCTCACGCATACCCGGCAAAAGATGGCCCGTGAGCCGCGTGACCGAGATAAACATGGATTCGAAGTATTGCCGCCACGTGTCGGAATCGACCTCGCTGACCGCGCCAAAGGGCGGGCCACCGGTGTTGTTCACGAGGATATCGATCCCTCTCAGATGGTCATCGCAAAACTCCGCGAGCGCATCCACCGCCGCCATTTCACCCATGTCGCAGGCGGTGCCGAACGCCTCGACGCCGTACTCATTCGCAATCTCCCGCGCGGCTTGAGCACAGGCATTACCATTGCGGCTGGCGACAACCACTCGCACGCCCTCCGCGGCCAGTCCTTCGGCAATCGCTCGACCGATCCCCTTGCTGGCTCCGGTGACGAGTGCGCGCTTGCCTGCCAGACCGAGATCCATTCCCACCCTCAGGAAGCGTTTTCGGTATCGGCCAAGACGTCTTCGACCGGCTTGGTCATGTTCGAGAACAGCGCACTGGGGATCCAGTACACCCAGTCAGCAACCCGTTTATTGATGGCCTGTGCGGCCGCGCGCGCGGCCCTGGCAGCGTCAGACTGGTCCTTAGGATCGCCCTCATAGGAGGCCTCGAACACTGCCCAGCGCTTCTTGTCGATCTCCGCCATGCGCATGCGCACCACCAGACTATCGAACGTCTGGACCTCGGCCACCTGCGCACCGGCGGGCAGTTCCAGGTCCTTATGCGGCTTCACATCTTCTAGTTCCAAATTGGCAAGCGCCCGGCTGACCGGCCGAACCTTGTCAGGGTCGACCTTACGGCCTTCCGAAGCGCCCTCGACCGCGAATGCGTCCTCCGGCTTCTCCCGTATCAGGGAATAGGCCCCCTCGCCTTCACCGATGGCGATGCGCGCGACTGAATCCGCCGGCACGCTGACGATGGTACGCGCCAGCCATGGCACCAACCGCGTCTGGACATTGGTCACGCCCGTGACCAGCCACACGTCGTTCGTACCGGGAAAGCGAATGTAGGTACCGCTTGACCGGCCTTCGAAAAAACGTGCGCTGGGGCGGCCAACGATCAGGTCGGCTAGCACGCCCCCATCCGATCTGGCGACGGTGACATGGGCGGAATCGGCGAATTCCTCTGTGATATCTTGGACTTCCAGTCGATGGAAACGCGCGGGATTGGCGGTCTTCCGCTCGACGAAGCGCATATCTGCGAGACCTGAGACAAGGCGGCGCACATCGCTGCCCTGCACCGGATAGCCATAGCGCTCCGGCGAAATCCAGTCGTCACCCTCACGCACGAGGTTGACCGCTCCGAAGCGGCTCTCGATCACCACACGGGCCGCTGCATCCGGGTTCGCGCGCAACTCGGCAAACACCGCATCACGCTTGACCAGATCGAAGGTGGAGGTCTCCCGACCAAGGCCAATGACGACGGCCAGGACGACGGTCACGACCGTGACGACCAGCCAGCCGAGGAATATGCGTGGGCTCATCGTTTCATCCCCCCTAGTGCAGCACGGTGCGGTGGTAGCGTGCACGCCGGACCCGGCGAACGATCGCCAGCACGACCGCAAGAAACGCAACCAACACGGATACCGCCCAAATGTTGACGAGGCGCACCTCGCGTTCGAGCGTTTCCACGTTCTTGCGCAAGGACAATTGCACGTCCCGTAACTCGCGGCGCAGGTCGAGCATCTCGATACGGAAATTGTCGATTTCCTGCTGCTGCTTGGATGTCAGCAGAACACCCGTGGACTGTTCCTCGCGCTGGAGCTTCTCGATGGTCTGTTCCATCTCCGCAATACGGCCGAGTAGTTCTTGCTCCTTCGCGCGGAACTTGTTGTCTGCCTCGGCGCGCATCTCGTCGATCACAGTGAACGGCCGGATCGTCAGACCGCGCCCGCGCAGCGACACCAGACCCTGATTGCCACGTACATTGTCGATGGAGTTGATAAAGAAGTCCGCGTTGTTGGCCGTCGGAACGGCGACACGCTCCCCGGCCACGTCACGGACCTGCGCCCAGTTCTGGTCGGCGAGCATATCAACATCACCGATCAGGATGATGTTAGCGGGCGTACCGGCTTCCTTGCGGTGCGCCGAAGTCAATGCTTCGCGCGCTGTATCATCGGCCTGCGCCTCGAGCACCTTCTCGGGCGGACCATCGGGGAAAGCCGAGGATACCGGCCCTGTCAGGCGGGCAGCCAAGGTATAGACGGTATCCTGGGATTCGAACTTGTCGCGCAGCGCAATCGGGTTAGGCTGCTGGGAGACGCCGAACGCACTCATCAGGTCCGAATTGGGCGAGGTGAATACCAAAGGCTCCAGAGTTGATTTAGCCCCCTTCTTCGCCGTGAACGTACCGGCAGAACTCACTACCAGTCGCTGGAGCTGGGTCGTCAGCGTATCTTCCTTGGCAAAGCGTCTGCCCTGCATATCGAGCCAGGCCACGTAGTCCACCACCACCTGCCGGCCCGTTTCCGGATTGGGGAAACCGACGCGGATGGCGTCGTCCAGGTTCGCTACGAACTCGCCGCGCGGCACCTCCACGCCCCAGGCGTTCAGCAGAGGTTCGATCGCAGCCTGCCCGACCCCCGGCGGCGGCAACTGCCCTGCGGCCGGCCCCGCCAGTGCATAGGATTCCGCATAAGGGTCGGCAAACGCCACGACGCGACCGCCGTTCATAACGAACTGGTCCATGTCGTAGAGTAGCGCGTCCTTGATCGAATGGGCGGCGGCGATGACCAGTACCGCCGTGTCTTCCGGCAGTTCGGTCGCGTCCCGGTCGAGCACGCGCACATCGAAGAACTGCTGCAAACCGTCGAGGACAAGCCAGGGTGTGAAGTTGTCGAACTGGGTACCCTGCAACGGAAGATCACTGACCAGCGCGACCACGGGCTTTTCCGGATCAGCCAGGTTCGAGATCATCCGCGTCAGATCGTATTCCAGAAACGGGCTGCGGTCGGGCGCGAGATACCCGATCGCATCCACGTCGTCGGTGGAATTGGTACCCGCAATGCCGAAATAGACCCTCGCGCCCGACTGGTCGAAGGGTAGCCCCTGCAACCCGTCGCTCACCGCCAAGTCTTCTTCCGGAGAGAAAGGCTGCGGGTCGAAATACTCGATGCGAACCTTCCCGCCCGACAGACGTTCATACTCGTCCAGCAGCTCGCGTACCCGGTCAGCATGGCGCGCGATATCCGGGCCGATCTCGTCGAACTTCTCGGAGTAATACAGGCGCAGGTCGATCGGCTCATCCAGCGAGGCCAGCACCTCGCGGGTCCCGTCGGACAGGGTGAACAGCCGATCCTCGGTCAGATCGAGGCGCGTGCCGGTAAACAGGGCGTTCACCAGCGCGTTGAACGCCAGGAAGAAGACAATCGCCAGCGCAATCGAGCCCCAGGCGAGCGCCGCACGGTCGGCGTTACGGATCTTGGCCCACATAGCTCAGACCCCCTTCTTCGCTTCGACGATCGCGGTATTCACGAAAAGCGCAACGCCGATCACCGACAGAAAGAACACGATGTCGCGGATGTCGATCACCCCGCGAGCGATCTCGGTGAAATTGGTCAGGAAACTCATTTCCGCAATGGCCTCGACAAAGGTCGGGGGCGTCCAGGCGCGGAAGAAGGACTGAATAATCTCCACCCCGCTCATCATGAATATGAAGCAGACGGCGGATGCCAGCACAAAGGCAATCACCTGGTTCTTGGTGAGCGCCGACACGCAGGAACTCAACGCCAGGAACCCGCCCGCGACCAGCCAGCTTCCGATATAGGCAGCGAGGATGATCCCATTGTCGGGATTGCCAAGATAATTGACGGTCAGCCACATCGGGAACGTCAGCGCCAGTGCGATGCCCGCGAAGATCCAGGCCGCGAGAAACTTGCTAATCACGATCTCGCCCGTAGTCACGGGTAGCGTCAGCAGGAACTCGATCGTGCCGGACTTACGTTCCTCGGCCCAAAGTCGCATACCCACCGCCGGTATCAGGAACAAGTAGAGGTATGGATGATAGATGAAGAAGACCTGCAAATCGGCTTGTCCCCGGTCGAGCCAGCCGCCAAAGAAGAAGGTCAAGCCGCCAGCGAGTGCCAGAAAGATCACGATGAATACGTAGGCCAGCGGTGAGGTGAAATACGCCGCGAGCTCGCGTTTGAAGACAATCCAGATGTTATGCATGAGACACCTCCCCGGCCCCGGTATCGGGTGCCTTTAGACCTTCCACCTTGAAGGTCAGATCTCGGAAGACATCTTCCAGCCGGCCGCGCTCGACGAAAATTTCGCTCACGTCGATACCATTTTCGCCGATAGCGTTACGCACCTCGACGAGGATTTCACCGCCGCCCCGGGCAACGGCCAGGATTTCGACGGTATCTCCCACCTGGGAGGTCCGCTGTACGCCGCTGACCGACGGCAGGGCGCTGAGCACCTGTGTGCAGTTGTCCACCAGCGCGGCGGACAGGCGGATGCCGACTGCATTGTGTAGCCGCGAGCGGGCTTGCAGGCTCAGCGGATCCTGATCGGCCACCAGCTTACCCTTGGCGATGATGATCGCGCGTGAACAAACCGCCTCGACCTCTTCAAGGATGTGGGTGGAGATGATGACGGCCTTCTTACCCGCCATCTCCTTCAGCAGTTCTCGCACCTCGTGCTTCTGGTTCGGGTCGAGGCCGTCGGTCGGCTCGTCGAGAATCAGAACGTCAGGATCGTGGACGATGGCCTGAGCCAGCCCGACACGGCGCTTGTAGCCCTTGGAGAGGGTCTCAACGGGCTGGTAGAGCACATTGTCGATGTGGAGCTTAGAAATCGCGTAGTCGATGCCGCGTTTCGTATCCTCGACGGACATACGCCGCACCTTGCAGACGAAGTTTAGCAATGACATCGGGGTCATGTCACCGTAAAGCGGCGCGCCTTCAGGCAGGTAGCCGATACTCCGCTTCACCTCCAGGGCATGGCGGGCAACGTCATGGCCGCAGACCTCGACGGTGCCTTCGCTGGCCGCGAGAAAGCCGGTCACAATCTTCATTGTCGTCGATTTGCCGGCGCCATTGGGCCCGAGAAACCCGAGCACCTCTCCGCGATCGACCGAGAACGACACGTTATCGACAGCGGTGATGGGCCCGAAACGTTTCGTCAGGTCCCTGATATCTAGGAGCTTCGTCACGGCTCTTTCTTCCTCCCCCCGACCGCTACAAATGGTGGACCGGGCTCTCTGCTCGATGCAAACGCGCGATACCGCGGCTTCGCAATATTGCTACCGGACGCATCCGTCCGGGAAATTCTTGTTTCCATTCAGCCGTTTGGCCGGACCGAATGGCAAATCGACGATCGATTTAGGCGCTTTGTCCGAACGATTCAAGACACGCACATCACAGTATGCCCCGCCAGACTGATGGTTTCGTGACAGCCAGTCGGATTGCACCCGAGCCATACTTCAAAACCATGATAAAAACCCATGCCAAGAACATGATTTTGATAGAAGTTCATGAGATGCGGCAGCTCTCTCCACTGACCAGCACGAATGCCCTCGGTCCGGCGACGACACTGAAGCGGTATTCGACCTTACCGACAGCCACCGCATGGTGGACCGGCAGCAAGCCTGTTACCTGAGAGACCTCACCACCGCGATGCGTGAAATTCACCGTCACGGGCTGTCCTGGATCGAACCACGCTACGGGCTGATTGGCCTCGTTCCTCGCAGCGGTGCCCGTTCCGGTGACCGTTACGGCGCCATCAGCGAAGCTTACCCAGCCGTTCGCCCCCTGGTGGATTTCATTGTTGATGATAAAGCGTTTCGACGGGCCGAGCGGTTCGCAGGCAACATCGTCGCGGGCAATCGCGACCATCGCACGGATACGGTCATCCGATATCCCAGTATCCAGACGCTCGCGAACCGCCCGCAGGATCGGCTTCTCACGCTCGCTGGGCACATCCGCCTCATAGCGGGAACTCCAGTCGGCGACCTTGTCCCGCTCCGTGCGCAGTGCGGCCTGCAAACCGGCGATTTCAGCGCGCAGTTTCTCGCCTGCTTCGATCTCTTCTGTCAGGTGCACCTTGAGTTCGCTCACCTGTTGCTGAGCAATGTCCGTACCAACATCATGAGCGTAGACGCCGACCCCCGCTCCGACGGCCAGGACAACGGCCCAGCGAAAGAGGGTCCCGGCGAACTGCCGCCTTTTGCGTCGGCGGTTCCGGTCTTCTGATAATCCGAGAGACATACCTGATTTTTTACCCGCTACGCGAACACGCCCAGTTCACGAAGGGCTATGTATCCCATCGCCAGACCGATAATACCGAACAGTATGGCGATTGTGCGTTCCATGGTGCGTTGCGCGACCTTGCCCTGGAGCCGAGGTCCAATCTGACCACCGATGATGACACCCGGGATCGTGTAACACACGAGGTTCCACGGGATTGCGTGGACACCGCCTGCAGCGATCAGCGCGGACACTTGCGTAAACGACGCGGCCGCAATGGTGACAATTACGATAAAGACCGACGTCGCCGCCGCCACCGCCACCGGCACATGATTACGCTTGACCAATTGCGGCATGATGACTTCGCCGATCCCCACGCCCAAAAGCCCTGTCAAAAACGCTCCGATGCCTGTGGTGGCAGCACCGCTGACCCCCTGCTTCGGCTTCTTAAAGCTCCAGGTTTTCCCGGTAGTGTCCGTCACGCTAACGGATTCGCGGCTGGCCCCTTCGAAATGCTCGTGGGCATTCTCGGTGAGCATTTCCTGCGGCAAGTGATGCCGAAAGATAATCGGCGCCAGCACTAACATCAGGACCGCATAGGACCCCTTCAGCACGGCTTCATGCTCCTTGAGGGACGCCAGCATGATCGCGCCGACAATGGCTACCGGAACCGAGACCATCAGGAACGGCGTGGCGCTGCGGAAATGGATCAGCTTCTTGCGGTAGTAGCCGACGAAACCGGACGAAAATCCGAAGACTTCCGTCATCAGGGCCGTGCCGATCGCCGCCGCCGTCCCCGCCAGGAGATATTCCGGGCCAAGAATTGGGAAGATGATCAGGAAAATCGGCGCGAATAGCGCCGCACCGCCAATTCCGCTTAGCATCGCCGTCGTCGCCACACACATCGAGATCGGGAACATGAACCAGTAGATGGTCCAGTCGAGACTAGCGAAATCCATACCTTTTCCTCTGTTATTGTATTTCTCGGTTTCGTGCCGGTTCGCCCTTCTTTCGGGGCCGCGCAAGCTAGCGCGGGAAACTACGAAAATCCACGCGCAATTCATTGATCGCAGTGCCGAAAATCGGCTCCCAAGCCTTGACTTACGGGTGTGATTCGCAATCAAACTCTCGCCACGCATTCGCGCACGCAAAGAAAAATTCGGGGACAAGAATGGCAATTCGATTCGATGGCCGCGTTGCGGTCGTGACCGGTGCTGGACACGGACTTGGCAAGAGCTATGCGCTCGCTCTGGGTGCGCGCGGCGCAAAAGTGGTGGTCAACGATCTGGGCGGAGCTATCGACGGCAGCGGCTCATCAGCCACGCCGGCCGATGTGGTGGTGGAGGAAATCCGTGCCGCAGGCGGTGAAGCTGTTGCCAACTATGACAGCGTCGCCGAGTGCGATTCCGCAGCGAATATTGTACAGACCGCCGTCGATAACTTCGGCGGCGTCGATATCGTTATCAACAATGCCGGTATCGTCCGCGACAAAACCTTCCACAAAATGACGCTTGAAGACTATGAGTTCGTGGTGAAGGTCCACTTTCTCGGCTCGGTGTATGTCGCCCATGCCGCCTACCCGATTATGCGGGAGAACAACTACGGACGCATCTTGATGGTATCGTCGAATTCCGGTCTCTACGGGAATTTCGGGCAGACCAACTATTCCGCCGCCAAGATGGCCGTGGTCGGCTTCATGAACACACTGAAACTGGAGGGCGCGCGTAACAACATCACCATCAACGCGCTCGCGCCGCTCGCCGCCACGCGCATCGCGGAGCCGTCCGGCATCTTCGAGACCTATGACCGCGAGCTGGTGACACCCGAAGCGGTCGCCGCCATGGTGACCTACCTTGTCAGCGAGGACTGCACTGACAGCGGCAACGTGATCTCGGCCACCGCGGGCTACTATTCACGCATCCAAGTCATGGAGGGTGACGGCGTACGCGTCGATCCGCGCGAGCAGATGACGCCGGAGCGCATCTCAGAGCTCTGGCCGCAGATCGTCGCAATGGAAAATCCGCGCGGCTACAACGACGCGGTCGAGAACCTCACTGCCGTGATGGCGAAGGAATAGCCCTAGCAGCCCCGCAACTCCCGCTTCAGGACTCCCCCCGCCTCCGCAATCGAGGCGCGGGAGCGCTGATATCGCCGCTGCCACATCCAGATGAAGTGGGTCATACCTTCTTCGATCTTGAGGTGGTGCGCCACACCTGCGGCCGCTAACCGAACGCCCAAAGCACGGCTGTCATCGACCAGCGGGTCTAGGTCCCCGACCATCACCCAGGTGTAGGGAAGCCCGGACAGGTCCGAATGAAGTGGCGCAGCGCGTGGATCATCGGCGGCAACATTCATCCCCTCGAGATAGCCGTCCCATATCCACTGCATCTGCATGCGCGTCAGGCCGTAGGTGCCGTCTCCGATCTCCCGCCATGACGGCGTGTCAACGTCAATCTGATAGACGCCATAGACTAGTGCCAGCGCCCGCACGGCGCCTGTATACTTGAGTTGCGTACCGGCATAGAGCGCCAGCGTCGCGCCGGCGGAATCGCCACAGAACGCCATGCGGTCTGGGTCTAGGCCATTGGCCGATCCTTCATTACGTACCCAGTTTGCCGCCGCCATTGTTTCGTCCACGGGTACCGGGAATCGGAACTCCGGCCAGAGGCGGTAATCGACGCTCGCCACGGCGCAGCCGCTCTCCACCGCGAGGCGGCGGCAGATCTGGTCGTAGGCCACCACGTCCCCCGTCCACCATCCCCCGCCGTGAATGAAGACCGTGACCGGCGCAGGGCGTTCGTCCGTCGGAAAATAGAGCCGCAACAGGAACGGCCCATGAGGACCGTCAATGGTGACATCCCGGACCTCATGCACGTCGAGGACACCGTCAGGCTGATTCAGATAGGCGTAATACCGCTCACGTGCCGCCCGCGCCGCCTCCACGCCGACATCCGCCGGGTCCGGCAAGGCAACACCTGTTTCCTTCAATTCGTCGAATACGGTCTGGAGGCCGGGATCCACGGGTGACGGCATGGTGAGCTCTCCTAAGTCTCAGTCGCGCTCTTCGGACTCGAGCTGGTTGCGCAGCTCGCGCTTCACGATCTTGCCATAGTTGTTCTTCGGCAGTGATGCAGCAATCCGGTAGTCCTTGGGGCGCTTGAAGCGGGCGATGTTCTCTAGACAAAGCTTGTCCAGTTCCGCGACGTTGACCTCTGTGCCTTCGTGTGGCGTGACAAAGGCGATGACTTCCTCGCCCCATTCCTTGTGAGGACGGCCGACCACTGCGCATTCCAGCACGTTTGGATGGCGCAACAGCACCTCCTCGATCTCACGTGGATAGATGTTGCTGCCGCCGGAGATAATCATGTCCTTGGAGCGGTCCTTCAGGGTCAGGAAGCCGTCTGCATCGAATGCTCCCATGTCTCCCGTATGCAGCCAGCCCCCGCGCAGGGATTCGGCGCTCGCATCGGGCCGGTTCCAGTAACCCTTCATCACGACCGCACCGCGCACGAGAATTTCGCCCACCTCGCCGGTAGGCAGCTCGTTGTCTTCGCTATCCGCGACCTTCACCTCTACGACGGACTGGGCATAGCCGACCGACGCCAGGCGGTCCTCATAGCGCGGATTGTTCGTGTCCATGTGATCCTCGCGTGGCAGCACGGTGATGCACATGGGGCTCTCGCCCTGGCCGTAGATCTGGACGAACTTCTGCCCGAACCGCGCCAGCGCCGCCTTGAGGTCAGCCACGTACATTGGACCGCCGCCATAGGTGACGGTGCGCAGGTTCGGCGCATCCCCGCCGCCGGAATGGTTCACCAGCCGCTTGACCATGGTCGGCGCGGCAAATAGCGACACTTCATCCAGCTCTTGGCACAGATGGAGGATCTCATCCGGTTCGAACCCGCCGGACTCGGGTACAACCTGGCGTGCACCGACGGCCAGATGCGGAATGCCATAGAAGCCGGATCCGTGGGACATCGGTGCAGGATGCAGCGCCGCACCGTTCACGGGAACCCTGTCGATATCCACGAAATAGGTCAGCATCATCTCCCACAGGTTCCGGTGGGAGAGCATCGCCCCCTTGGGGTTTCCTGTGGTGCCTGAGGTGTAGAACAGCCAGGCGAGATCGTCGTCGTCGCGCTCGGCCATCTCTACGCACTCGCCGTCACGTAAACCCAAATAGTCCGCCTCACCGACCACGATGATTGGGATTTTTCGGCCCGCGATCTCGGCACCTTTCGCGGCCTTCTCGGCAAGGTCTGGCGTAACGAACAGAGCGCCCGCGCCTGCATCATCAAGGATATAGGCGAGTTCCTTTTCATGGAGCTTGTTGTTGATGGGAAGCGCCGTCATGCCGGCGTGCAGCGTGCCGTGGAAGGCTTCGAGATATTCCGGCGTGTTGGTCATAAAGAGACCGACACGGTCGTTTTCCGACAGTCCCAGCGATCCCCGCATGGCTCCTGCCAGACCGGCCGCGCGCTGTGCGAGCGTGCCGTAGACGCAGTAGTCGAGCGTGCCGTGAGATATCGCCACACGGTCCGGAAAGGAACGCGCCGCACGGATCAGCAACTGATTGAGATTCATGGATAGTCTCGCCTCCCGCGACTACAATGGCGCACCGCTTAAAACACAACAAGATTGCGCAATGTACGAACTCTATTACTGGCCAACCATCCAGGGACGCGGAGAATTCATCCGGCTGCTGCTGGAAGATGTGGGCGCCGACTACGTGGACGTGATCCGCAAGCCGGATGAAGATGGCGGCGGGCGTGATACGCTGCTTGGACTGCTGGCGGAGACGGGCCAGTTCGCGCCTCCTATCCTGAAGGACGGTGATGTTTATGTGTCGCAGACCCCGCTCATCATGGACTATCTCGGAGGGCGTCACGGCCTGGCTCCGAACAACGAAACTGCACGCCGTGACGCACTGCGCCTGTCGATGGTCCTGGCGGACTTCCTTGTCGAGGCCCATGACGTGCACCATCCGCTGGCCAAGGAATTCTATTATGAGGAACAGAAGGTCGAGGCGCTGCGCCGCGCTCCGAATTTCCGCGACATGCGAATTCCAAAGTTCTACGGATATTTCGAACGCCTGATCACCGACGGCGGGTACCTGGTCGGCGATACCCTTACTCATCCGGATATCTCGCTATTCCAGGTTGTGGAGGGACTTCGCTATTCCTTCCCTAAGACCATGGCGCGATTGGAGCCGGATTATCCGGGCGTGGTACGCCTGCACGACGAGATTGCCGCACGGCCAGGTATCTCGGCCTATCTGGTCTCAGATAGCCGCATACCGTTCAACGAACATGGGATCTTTCGCAACTATCCGGAGCTGGATGCCTAGAGCCGACCTTCTGGGACGGCGCTCGTACGATATCGTTAGAGCGGATACTGCGCGCCAAATTACGCCAGCCACGGAGCAAGCCTACGGCAGGCCGAGATACGGAACCCTTCTTATCCGTCCGTTGCCTGATCGTAAATCGCGGGTCAGCAGCGTTCAGTGACTGTGCGGATGCTTGTGGGGATGCTCGGAAATGCCCCTGGACCTGCGCCAGTCAAAGAAATCGGCCATGCCGGCGAATACCTCCATGGGAGGCATGCCTTCATCCATACTGAGACCCCGAAACTCTCGATACATGGCAGCCACATTGGCAAACACGCGCTGGCCGTCGTCCCAGTCCTCGAAATTCGCCAGTGCGATGTCTTTCGTCGCCTCCATCTCGTTCATGCCGGCATCGAAGCGCTTCTTTACTTCATACTCCAGCTCGTCGAGATATGCTCGGAAACGCAGCACCTCTGCCTTCCCGGCAATCGGTCCATGGCCCGGCACAACAATATCCGGATTGAGTTCGATGATCTTGTCGCAGGCTTTGCGCCAGTTATCGACCGGGCCGTCCCAAATAACCGGGTGGCCACCGACGAAGAGGATATCGCCCGCATAAATAAGGTTGTCGTCCGGAACATGCACCAGGACATCGCCACGCGTGTGCGCCGGGCCAACATTGTAAAGATCGACCTTTTTGTCGCCAATCATCACGGCGTGATGGTCTTCGAAAACCGTGGTCGGGTGCGTCAGCTGGATCCCGTTGAAATCAAAGGCATTGAAGCAATATTCGAGGAATTCTCCAAAGACGCCCATTTCATTCGTCCGGCCCATTAGCTCTAGCAGGGTTTCGGGCAGGAAGTGATCGAATTCCTCGGCGCATCCCTTGGACGCAATTATCTCAGCTTCCTTGACGAGCTGGTTGCCCCAGGTGTGGTCTGCATTGGCATGAGTGTTCACCAGCTTCTCGATCCGCCTGGCCGCCGGGACGGCGTCCCGCATCGTTTCCAGCATCTCACTGGTCATCGGCAGGTCGATCAGCGTATCAACAAGCAGCGTCTGATCCCCATCGACAATTAGGCCGGCATTCGCGAGGCACCATCCGCCGTCTGGAACGAGGTAGGCCCATAGTCCGTCGCCGACCTCATGAAGGCCTTTTTTGTATTGCCACTCCGACATTTTGTACTTCCTGCTTGCCTAGTGTTTGCGAACGACCCTATTGCGCAAGACCCCGATACCCGTCACCTCGAGCTCCACGACGTCCCCATCGCTCAAGTAGAGATCGTGCTCCAGTCCGCAGCCCCACGGCACGGTACCGGAGCAGAAGAACTCGCCCGGATAGATGGTTTCGGATCGAGACGCATGCGCAATGCAGTCCTCGAACTTCCAGTGCATATCGCCTGAATTGCCGCGCGAACGTTCCTCGCCGTTGATCCTGACAACCATATCGGCGTTATAAGGATCGAACCCGTCGGCGGTCACGATGCAAGGTCCAATTATGTTGCCGGTCTCGAAATCTTTGCCCTTGCCCGGCCCAAGACCAGCCGACATCTCCATCGCCTGAGTATCACGCGCAGATATATCGTTGAAGATCGAGAAACCAAAGATCACACCTTTGGCTTCTTCGGGTGAGACATCCTTGCACTTCGTCCCGACCCAGGCCCCGAACTCCATTTCATAATCGAGCATTTCGCTAAATTTAGGCCATGCCACATCTTGATCGGTTCCGATGATTCCGAACCGGCTCGGCTTATAATAGACAGGTTGCTCGTACCAAATCGGCGGTATTGCAAAGACCCCTTCCCGCTCGAAACGAACCAGAGCTTCTTCTGGATCCGGTTCCGCCTCCGCCTTCTTCTTGCGGAGCATATTGTAACCATTGATCAGATGTTCTTCGAAGCACAGAAAATCGCGCAACTGGGGCGGTTCCGGTACCGGCGTCATAAGGCACACATCCGCAAGAGGAATTTCACCCGCGCCAGCGGCGACGATCTCTCCTGCACGCGCTACGGCAGAATGTCCCGCCTCGATCAGCGCGAGCATCGTCGCGAAGAAGGGCTGCGCATCCTCCGCCGCCAGATCAAACACGGCGTCCTCAGCAGCGTTCAAGGCGCCGGTTCGCGGAAGTCCATCACCCGTGTGAAACGTCACCAGTTTCATATTATATCCCTGCCTGAAACCGAGACCGCGCGCATATAACGATGCGCCGCCCCTGCTAAGACGCTCAACCGCGTCTTGGAAATAATTCCCTTTGAACTTGCATAATTCGGCCGGAATTCCAAATCGCATCCGTGTTCATATGGACTTGCCCGGCACACGCCGCTAACTTCGCGCTACGTTCGACTGGGGATCAGCCGAGCCTTTCTCGAAACGTCTTCGCGCATGTGAAAGACTTTTCAGCGTCTGGACAACGAGCTCCCCCGCGACCCAAAATCGGGTTAACGAAATCCAGAACAGCCTTCGTGCCCAGGGGGAATCAATGGCCAAACAAACCAAAGTCATCATTTCGTGCGCCGTAACAGGTGCTATCCACACACCGACCATGTCGGACCACCTTCCGATCACGCCGGACGAAATAGCACAGTCCTCAATCGAGGCCGCCGAAGCTGGAGCGTCGATCATCCATCTTCATGCGCGCGACCCGCAGAACGGCAAGCCGACCCCGGATCCCGACGTGTTCATGGAGTTCCTACCGCGCATCAAGCAGAACACCGACGCGGTTGTTAACATCACCACTGGCGGTGGCCTGGGTATGACCGTCGATGAGCGCATTGCCGCAGCCGTGCGCGCGGAACCGGAAGTCACCTCGTTCAACATGGGTTCGATGAATTTCGGTATCTTCGGGCTTGCTGGCCGCTACGATAAGTGGAAACACGAATGGGAGAAGTCGTACCTGGAGATGACCGACGACTTCATCTTCACCAACACCTTTAAGCAGATGGAATACATCATCACCGAGTTACACGATAAGCGCGGTGTGAAGTTCGAGCATGAGTGTTACGACGTGAGCCATCTCTACAATACGGCTTACTGGTACAATCAGGGCCGCCTGAAGGGTCCGATCTTCCTGCAGTTCATCTTCGGCATCATGGGCGGCATCGGCGCCGACCTCGCACACTTGATCCACATGAAGGAGACCGCCGACAAGCTGTTCGGCGACGATTACGTCTTTTCAGTCCTCGGTGCGGGCCGCCACCAGATGAACTTCGTCACCCAATCTGCCCTTCTTGGTGGCAGCGTGCGCGTTGGCCTCGAGGACTCGCTGTACATAGGCAAAGGTAAGCTGGCCGAATCCAACGCGCAGCAGGTCGCCAAGATACGCCGGATCGTCGAAGACCTCTCGCTGGAAGTCGCGACGCCGGACGAAGCCCGTGAGATCCTCGACCTCAAGGGCGGCGACATGGTGAAGTTCTAGTTATCAAACGGGATGAACCAGATCAGATTACGATAGCGCCGCGCGGTTTCCATCGCGCGGCGTTTTTCGGCTCAATAGAAACGGAAACATCGGGAGGAACGGATGTCCGACAATCCCATTAACGGGTTTACGGTAACCAAGGACGATTTTCAGTTCATCGGTGAAGGTCTCCAACGACCGGAATGCATTCTGGCAGAGAAGAACGGTGACTTGTGGGCCGCGGACGCGCGCGGCGGTGTCGTTAGAATCAAGCCAGACGGCAGCCAGGAAATCATCACCCAGTCCCATGACGCGGATGCCTTTGGCGATTCCAGTAATGACGCCGAGAAATTCGTGGACGGTACCCTGCCCAACGGTCTCGCCTTCGCGAACAACGGCGACATCCTGATTTCCAATTTTGGTACCGACTGCTTGGAACGCATGAGTCGCACGGGTGAGACCGAGGTGATGTTCGACACCGTGGATGGCGAGCCCATCGGTAAGGTCAACTTCGTCGCCCGCGACAGCAAGAACCGCATCTGGATTACGGTCTCGACCATGCTCCATGACTGGCCAAAGGCGATCAGCCCGAACATTATTGATGGCCGGATCTTGCTCTACGAAGAGGACAAGGGAGTGCGCATCGTTGCCGACGACGTGCACTTCTCCAATGAGTGCAAGCTGGATGCGAACGAGGAATACCTCTACGTCGTCCAGACCTGCGGCCGAAACATTGCGCGTTATAAGATCGGCTCAGACGGCAGCCTTTCCAACAAGGAAATCTATGGCCCGAGCGACCACGGCCGCCTGATCGACGGCATTGCCTTCGATGCGTACGGCAACCTCTGGGGTACGCATGTCATGAACGACGGCATCTTCGCCATCAAGCCCGACGGCGATCTTCATATCATCTTCGACGATTCCAGCCCGGAAGAAGTTAAGAAGCTAGACGACGCATTCCAGGCAGATCAGGTCGATGCCGATCTACTTCTGTCGATGGGTGGCGAGATCGCAACCTGGTGTGCCTCAGTCACCTTCGGCGGTCCGGACCTGAAGACGGTATATGTCGGCTCTCTGCGCGCGACCAACATTCCCTACTTCACGTCTCCCGTTGCCGGACTTCCCATGGTCCACTGGAATGAAACATTCTGATCCCCTAGGGATCCGCAGGCAGAGAATTGGCCGGGCATGTCCCGGCCAATTTTGTTCTCAGCGGGGGCTGGCCTCCTACCCGTTCCACTCGCTCGTGAAATCCGCCGCATCCTGACGCGGCTTTACAGGTGCTGGATCAGCCGACTTGCCGATATAGACGAAGCCAAGAAGTTCGTCCTCACGTTCAAGGCCGAATGCGGCACGCACGCGCCCCGCATAGGCATTTCGCCCCGTCAGCACAATCGCCCCATACCCCATCGCCTGGGCTGCAAGGACGAGATGCTCCATGGCGCCCGCCGCGGCGACGATCTGTTCGATCACTGGAACTTTGGGTGCACGCGACGGATCGACTTTCGCGCAAACGGCAATAATGAGCGGTGCTCGCAACGGCCGGTTTTTTTCTTTCTCAATGGCCGAAGGCGGCGCGAAAGGCTCTCGGTCTAGAAGAGATGCCGAAAACAAATCGCCCAGTTTCTCTCGCGCATTGCCCTTGATGATATGAAAACGCCACGGACGAACTGCGCCATGGTCCGGTGCCGTCACGGCGGCTTTTAGCATCCGTTCGATCTCTGCGTGCGAGGGCGCCTCATCCCCCATCAGGCGTGGCGGTGTCGAGGAGCGCTGGATCAGCGCATCCAGAACTGACTGTCCGGCCATCGGATTGTTGATTTCGGCCATTTCACCGTCTTTTTTTGTTTTTCACATACCGAGAGGTATGCCGCATAACGCAGAATGACAAGTCCGTGAATCAACGCAGGCTGTTGCAAACAAAATCAATCGGGATCGCAATCCCTAAACTTTGCTGGCACCAGGCTGTTAGGCGCTCAATATCAACGTTGCACGCCCCATATCTTCGCCCTGTGTTCCGGTCGACGTTTTAGTATCCAACTGTACGGTCCACGGCCCAAATCTGCGGCTCCCCAGCCTGATCGCGGCGGACGATTTCCGCCACCTGCGGCGCTACCGTATCCGCGCGCACGCGTCGGGCCGTATGCGGCATGATCGTAACCCGCGGATGCGACCAGAGCGGGCTGTCTGCGGGCAACGGCTCCGGTTTGGTCGCGTCCAGCGTTGCACCGGACAATTGTCCTGAGTCCAGCGCCGCGATCAGGTCCGCGTCCACCAGATGTCCGCCCCTGCCCAGATTAACAATGCAGGCCGCTTCCGGCATCTGCGCGAAGGTTTTCGCATTCAGGATGCCCTCGGTCTCCTCCGTCAGCGGCAGCAGGCATACTGCAATATCGGTGCGCGCCAGGAAGGCTGCGAGACCTCCTGGGCCGTGAAACATCTCAATTTCGTCGTCCTGACGTGCCGAGCGAGTCCAGGCAGCTACATCGAAACCAAGATTGCGCAGCGCGCGCGCCGGCGGCTGCGCAAGAACACCAAAGCCCATGAAGCCAACCCGCTGTTCGTGAGGCTGCTTCTGCGGAATGACCTTCCATTCACTGCGGGACTGCTGTTCCAGATAATCTGGCATGTGCCGGTGATGGCGCAGCACATGTAGCACAACGTATTCGGTCATCGCCGGATCGCCCGCCGGCGGGCCTGTACGCACGATCGGCACATCGGGCATATGTGGGCTCGCCATCAGATGGTCGAACCCTGCGAACATCGGCATGACTAGCCGCAGGTTCGGCAGTTTTGGCAGTTCCGCCAGATCCATGAACCCCGTCAGCAGGTACAGAATATCGGCTGGGTCACCGACGTCCGGCCAAAGACGAATGTCGAGATCGGGCGCCTCGACCAAAACCATGTCGCGCCAGTACTCGGTGGAGCCCGTCACGGGCGGCGTGATGAGCAATGCCATGACGACGCACAGAGTTACGCATTACTGCCATGGGCGGCACGGTACCAGTCCATGATCTGCTCGCCCGGCACCACCGCTACATCCGAATGTCCCTGAATGTAGTCCAAGATATCCTCGAAATACTTGATCCGGTGCGGCGCACCGGTGAGATACATGTGCAGGCTGATCGACATAATCCGCGCGGAATCCGTGCTTTCCTGATAGAGCCGGTCGAACTGATCCTTTGAACGCTTGAACATTTCATCCGACGAGTGCTGTTGCAGCGCCATCATGGTGATGTCGTTGGTTTCCACTGTGTAAGGGACTGACAACATCGGCCCTTCGCTCGTCTCAATCTCGACGGGTTGGTCGTCCAGCACCCAGTCGGCGACGTACTCGACCCCAGCCCGGGCCAGGCAGTCGATGGTCTGGAAGGTTTCAGTCAGGCCCGGGCTTTCCCAACCCCTCACCTTCTTGCCCGAGAATTTCTCGATGGCCGCGACCGCGCGGTCGATCTGCTCCTGCTGGTCGTCATGCTTGTGCATTGGACCCTGCAGATATCCGTGCCCCATGAACTCCCAGTCGAGCTCCAATGCCGCTTCGGCAATGCGCGGATAGTTCTCGCAGACACGCCCGTTAATCGCCATTGTCGGCTTGATCCCGCGCTCGCGCAGCGCGTCACGAATGCGCCAGAACCCGACCCGCATGCCGTATTCATGCCACGACCAGTTCGGCAGATCCGGAAGCAGGGGAACGCCCATGGGCGGCGGCAGGACCGTGCGCGGCATTGGGCGCGCAATGTCCCAATCCTCAACGTTGGCGATGATCCACACCGCCATGCGTTTGCCGTCGGGCAGCTTCCACGCTGGACGATCGACAATGGCTGAATAGGGTACACGTTCCTTAAAAATCTTCATCTCATTCTCCGGGCAACAGAAGGCCGCGATTATGCGGAATCGTCTCAGGCGACGCCAGCCGGACGGCCTACAGGTAACCCAGCTCGATGAGGATCAGACTGAGGTCCGGATAGGCGATCAGGATCAGCAAGACCAGGAACATCATAACGGCGAACGGGAAGGCTCCGGCAAAGATATCAGCCAGCGATACCGTCGGGTCGTTGATCGCGCTCTTGATAACGAAACAGGAGATTCCGAGCGGCGGGGTCAGCAGTCCGATTTCGGCCCCGACCACCGTCACGATGCCGAACCACACCAGATCGACGTTGAAGCTTTCGAGAACCACCAGGAATAGCGGAACGACGATCAGGATGATCGACGCTGTCTCGATGATCGTGCCGAGCAGCACCATCAAGACGACGTAGATCAGCATCAACTCGTTGAGCGATAGATCGAAGGTCCCGAGCCATTCACCGAACACAGTCGGCAGCGCTGCAACGCCCAGCATGCGGCTGTACATGGAAGCCGAGATAATTAGGAAAAGGATCGTTGCGGTGATGTAGCCCGTCTCGACAAGGACTTCCCACAAATCACGCCAGCCGAAACTGCGCTTGATGACGGCAATCGCCAGTGCGGCCAGCGCACCCGCCGCGCCCGCCTCCACTGGTGTGACGACACCGCCATAGATACCACCCAGAACGACCAGTACGAGGATCACCACCGGGACGATCTTCTTGATGAGGTCCAGCCAGGTCAGCCTCGCCCAGTCCTCGGCCGCAATTTCGCCCGCCTGCTGGCCGCCCACATAGCGCGGAAAGGTGTAAGCCAGTAACAAGATCAGAATCCCGAAACAGACCGCCAGCAAAATGCCCGGGATGATACCGGCGATGAACATGCGTCCGACCGACTGTTCGGTGACGATGGCGTAAATGATGAGCATGGCGCTCGGCGGGATCAGCATGCCCAGCACGGACGAACCCGCAACCACGCCAACGGTAAAGCGCGGTTGATAGCCGAACCGGCGCATCTCGGGGATCGCGACCCGGGTAAACACGGAAGCCGAGGCGATAGACGAACCCGTGATCGACGCAAAGATTGCGTTTGCCGCCACGGTGGCGATGCCGAGGCCGCCCCTTATCCTGTAGAAAATGAAGTTCGCGAACTCGTACACGTCCTTTCCGAGCCCCGCCTTGCTGACAATCAGGCCCATCAGCGCGAACAACGGCACGGACGCAAAGACCAGCTCGGAAACTGTATCAGCAATAGATTCCGACAGCAGGGCAACCGCGATATCGACATTTCCACGGATCAGCCATACGCCAAGGAACGACACAAGCCCCAGGGCCACCGGGATATATAGGCCGGTATAGATCAGGAAGACGATCACCACGACCGAGGCAATACCGACCTCAATGCCACCCATATCGGCCAACCTCTCCGGACCGCGCCTAGCGCGATCCACGCACCAGCGGCATAACGTGCCGGATAGCGAATTTCAGGAACTGGAGCATCGTCACCGTGCAGCCCAGTACGATAACGGCCTTGATCGGCCATTCGGGCACCGTGAAGAGCCCCTCTTCGCCCACGAAATAGTTCAGCCTCCAGGCGTCATAGAGTTCCGGCACCGCCCCGTAGAGCACGATCAGCAGGAACACCACGCCGAGCAGGTCGAAGATCGCGCCCATGGCGTGGCCCATGCGCGGCTGACGCCGCTGGATCATGCCGTAGAAACCGTCGGACCGGGTCAGACGTCCGCGCCGCGTCGCATCGCCGATCTGCATAAAGACGATGGCGACAATCGACATCTCTACCAGCTCGTTCACACCATGGATCGGATGGGTGAAAAGTGTACGGCTGAACGCATCGGTGTCGATCATGATCATGAGGACAAAGATCCAGGCCGACCCGATAGTGTTCATCACCGTCAGGATACGGTCGAGAATATCCTGAGGGGCGCCGCTTGCCTGCGGCGCCCCTTCAGTTGTCTCTGTCATGCCGGAACCTCGAGTTGACCGGGATCAGGAACCGATCTCGCGGTCCCACTGACGCAGAATTGGCTGGTTGTTGGCTCGCATCACGTTCATATAGGACTTCATGACCGTTGCCCCCGGCAGACCTTCCTTCTCACGCGCCGCAACCCAGTCAGCCGCCACGTTCGGCATCTTGTCCGCCCATTCCTGACGCTCGGCCTGACTCAGCTCGGTGACCTTGCCACCACCAGCGACAAAGGCCTTCAGGCTGGAGTCGGCGAGCTTGAGGGCCTCATCGGCCATATGGTCACGATAAAGGATGGATGCTTCCTGAATGGCCGTCTTCACCTCATCAGGAAGGTCCTTCCAGGTGTCGAGATTTGCCGACACAACCTTGGAGTTTGCAGTGCCAAGATCCGCTTTCAGCATGTAGGGCGAAACCTCGTACATCTTACGCCCCACCACGGCTTCCGGCCACAACATGATCGCGTCGAGGACACCCGTGCTGAGCTGGTTGTAATAGTGGACCAGGCTGCCAGCAACGCCAGCGGCGCCGAAGCCTTCAAGCCAGCGGAGGTTCAGGCCTGCACTGCCGATCTTCAGGCCGTTCATGTCCGCCAGACGCGCCACCGGCTGCTTCGAGAAGATCTGGTAGGTGTCGAGCACGGCCATATTCGTCAGATATACCTGATTGAACTTGGTGAAGGCCTGCTTGAACTCTGCATGCTTGTCGGCCAGACCATCTACGGTCTGGGCCACGAGCTTCGGATCGTTGGTGACGAACGGCGTGGCATACGCCACGAGCTGCAGCGGTACCTTGTCCGCATGGAAGACCGAGGTTACGACACCGATGTCTCCGAGGCCTTTCTGCAGGCCGCCGAGCACACCCCGAACCTTCACAATCTGGCCCCAAGCCTGGTTCCACTCGATCTCGTAGTTGCTGGTCTTGGCCAGGCGCTTGTCAATCTCGGGGATATAGAAGTCTATGAATTCCTTCACCCACAGAGACTTCGGCGAATAACCGTCAATGGCCGCGAGCTTGATTTTCTCGGCAGCAGAGGACGGAGCCGCGAACATGGCCGATGCCAAGACGGCACCGGCTCCGACGGCGGCGAGTTTACGTGCAAAGGATTTCTTCTGGCTCATCGTTTTCTCCCCCAGGATGCCCCGGCTCATTGATGATTTTGGTTTTTTGGCGACGTGTTTTAGCGATTAGGATTGAACCGACAGTCACGGCATGGAGTCAACTCTTGCAGTCGGTGCATGTTCGCCAGCGGCAAACGAAAATCTCGAACCGAGCCGCTACTCGAGCGGGATCATTACGTATTCGGCATAGCCGGGCCGCTCGCCGAGACGTTCGTACCAGGCACGAATATTCGGGCGATCCGGCCTTTCGATATCCATCGCGTACCAACGATAGACCGCCTGGCCAATGGGAATGTCCCCCATGGTGAATTCATTACCGGCGACAAAGTCCCGGTCTTCAAGATAGCGCTCAAGAATGACGCTCGCTGCCGCGGCCCCCTCCACGCCCTGCGTGACCATTTCTATATTACGATTTTCCGGCGCGGTACGTATCAACTGGTGGAACACCGGACGCAATGCGTTCCAGAAGGTGGTGGTGGCCCAGTCCATCCAGCGGTCCGCATCTGCCCGCACAAGCGGGGCTTCGGGCCATAGTGTGCCGCGTCCATGTTTCTCCGCCAGATAGCGAAGGCAGGCGTTCGATTCCCACAGGATGAAACCGTCATCGTCGATGGTGGGCACGACACGGTTCGGGTTCATCGCGAGATAATCGTCGGTGAAACCAAATTTTCCGGCCATGTCCGGACGTTTGAAGGGAATGCCCATTTCGGCGCACCCCCAGAGCAGCTTCTGCACGTTGGACGAAGTAAGCCGTCCCCAGATCGTTAATGCCATGACAGGCCTCCCGTTAAAGAAGGAAAGTCTATCCGACCACGTTTGATTTCTCGATAACCTTGCCGTGAGGCTTCGCATAGACTTGGATCTATCGAATGGGTAGAAACATAGTCTCCGGAACGTAAAGAAGTCCGGGAAAACACCACTAGTGTTTAGAAGGGGAGAAAAAAGGTTGAAACCGGCACCTTTTGCCTATGTTCGCGCCGAGAACCTTGAGCAGGTTTTCGACCTGCTCGAAGAACATGGCGACGATGCGCGCATTCTCGCCGGCGGCCAGAGCCTTATGGCGACGCTCAACATGCGCCTATCCACGCCCGAGGTACTTATAGACATCAACCAATTGGACGGTCTGTCCGGTATATCGGTATCAGGTGACACGCTGACCATCGGGGCTCTTACCCGACACTCGGAAGTCCATGACTCTCCTGATGTTTTGAAGCATGCCCCTCTGATCGCGAAGGCGATGCCCCATGTGGCTCACCACGCCATCCGCAACCGCGGCACCTTCGGCGGTTCGATCGCCTTCGCGGATCCTGCGGCGGAAATGCCAGCAGTGACACGCGCACTGGGCGCAACATTCATCCTGCAAGGCCGAAACGGACAGCGTAAGGTCGCGGCCGACGACTTCTTCAAAGGCTTGTTCGAGACCGAACGCCGGGAGAACGAGATTCTGGTGGCAGCCGAAATTCCGGCTATCCAGAACGATGAACGCACCTCCTTTATGGAGCTCTCCCGCCGCCACGGCGACTACGCCATCGTCGGCATCGCCGTTCAGGGCTGTGTCAATGGCGGCACGTTCTCCGATATGCGGATTGGCTTCCTGGGCGCCGGCGACCAGCCGATCCTCGCCAGGAGCGCCATGTCGGAGTTGAACGGACAACCCAACAATGAGGACAGCGTGAAAAAGGCGCAGAATGCGCTGGATGCCGACCTCGATCCGATGGCCGACCTGAACGGCCCGGCAGAAATGAAAATGCATCTGGCTCGCGTGCTGACCAAGCGGGCGCTCGCCGAGCTTGCAGCCTGAACAGCGCGGAGGGAAAGATGGACAATAATGCCGATATCACCCTGAGTATAAATGGCCAAAAGGTCACTCGGCGAGTGCCTGCACGCACCAATCTTGTTGACTTCGTTCGCTACGAGATGGAGCTGACCGGCAGCCATGTAGGGTGTGAGCACGGTGTGTGCGGCGCGTGCACCATCCGTGTTGACGGAAACATTGTGCGCGGCTGCCTAATGCTGGCCGCGCAGGCTGACGGCGCCGTGGTGGAAACCATCGAGGGGCTATCGGACTCTGGAGAGATCGCGGACCTGCAGAAGGCCTTTCATGAACGCAACGCCGTTCAGTGTGGCTTCTGCACCCCTGGCATGCTGCTGACTGCTCAGGAACTCCTTGATAAGTACCCTTCCCCTTCTCGTGAGGAAATCCGGGAGTTCATTTCCGGAAACTATTGCCGCTGCACGGGCTATCAGGCGATCGTCGATGCCATCGAGCAGGTGGCCGAGGAGCGCCGCAGCTCTTAACTACTTAAATATGTTCATTTAAATTTTTAAACGGGCGCTTTTGGGCGTTTTTTCCACATTTCAACACAACCAGAACGTAAAAAAACGGCGCAGTCTCCTGCGCCGTTTCTTTTATTTAATCATTTATTTTCATTGGGATGGGAACAAACCGATCCTATGGAATGTTGTATTTCCGATGCTCCAGTCAATTGGGATCGTCGCTAACTGCGGAACGACCCAAACCAGTGCCATGACCAGAAGGATCAATATCCAATAAGGCACCGAACCGGCAAAAATCTCACCGAGCTGGACCGAACGGTCTGGCACAGAGCCTTTCACCGCATAAACGAGCAAACCAACCGGCGGCGTCAATAACCCTGCCTCGATTGCCAAGATACCCATGATCGCAAATGCATAGGGGTTGTACCCAAAGCCTTCCGCAATTGGCCAGAAGATCGGAACGGTCAGCAGGATGATCGAGCCCGAGTCCAACAACGTGCCAAGTACCAACCAAATTACGATCATGATTAGGATGGCAATATTGGGGTCAATACCCGCACCGCCAACGGTGTTGGTAATTAGGTTAACAACACCACCCGTGGTCAACAGCCGCGAGTACATCTGCGCTGTTAGAAGTAGGAACAGGATAGGTGCGATAACTTTACCTGAATCTACGATCGCGTCGCGGATACCCTCCCATCGGACCCCCTTAATCAAAGCGAGAACAAGGCCGAACAACGCACCGAGTGCCGCCGCTTCCGATGGCGTCGCAAGTCCAAGCCAAATACTCCCCAGGACGGCAAAGATAAGGAAGATCACGCCACCGCCGCTGATGAGTTCCTGACTTGTCAATTTTTCGTTGCTCAGGTCCACTGCAGGCGCGGTTTTCGGATTAAAAATGGCTACACCGGAGCAATAGAGGGCCATAATAAGTGCAAGCAATATTCCGGGGAAAATACCCGCAAGGAACAAAAACCCGATCGAGATTTCTGTCACGATGCCCCAGATGATGAGCAATACACTCGGCGGGATCAGCATGCCGAGGCAAGCGCTGCCGGCAACGGAGCCAAGTGCATATTTCCGGTTGTAACCAGCCGCAATCATTTCAGGATAGGCAAGACGCGAGAACGCTGCCGCCGAGGCCAGACTAGTTCCTGTTACGGCCGCAAAAACCGCGTTGCCCGCGACAGTTGCGACGGCTAGGCGCCCCGGAATGCGTTTCAAGCCAAAATTCATAACTCTGTAGAGGTCGCCCGCTGAACCAGATCGGCTAACGAATTCTCCCATCAGGACAAACAGCGGAATAACCGCGAACACAAAGTCACGCAGCGCGAAAAACGATGTGGAGCCCACCTGCCCAGCCGCCAGCTCGTAGGAGCCGAACATCAACCAAGTTCCAACGAGAGCCGTAACACCCAGCGAAAGTCCGATATGGATGCCGCCGATCACGCCGATAATTAGCGCGACCAGCATCAGCAATACTGCTGTAGTTGGATCCATTATTTACGCCCCCTCAGTTTCCCTGTTTTCCCGATCGCCCAATCGGGCGCTCTAGTCGGGTGATGTCTTTTATTTAAATTTGTGAGCCTTCGACAGTCTCATGCCGTCCCTCTTCCTCTTCGGTGATGGCCTGGCCGCCGAACAGGAAGTGAATCAACAACACGGCGTAGGTCGCTGCCGACACAATGGCGAACGCAAAGATTACCGTCCTGACCGGATACACCGGCACGCGGATCGAACCCTCGCCTTCACGTTCATCGACATCCCAGCCAATGAGCATGTCCTCGAAACCGCCCATCGCAATCGAAACAAAAAACCAGACGCCTAGTCCCGCCGCGAAAATGTCGATCAGGCGCCGGAAAATAGGCGCCACGTTCTGATAAATCACGGTCGTACGAAGATGAGCGCCACGGTAGATCGTGTACGGCATCTGCAGGAACAGGATCGACACCATCGAATTGGCAACGATTTCTATGGTCCCGTCGAACGGCGCGTTGAAGAAGGTTCGCCCCGTGATGTCGTAGAGGATCAAAAAGGCAAGAGCCATTGCCCAAAATGCGGCAATGGTGCTGCACACACGCGTCACCGAATACACAACGCGGTCGATCATTGAACTCCTCCCGAAAAAACTGCGATACCCAAAAAACCCGGCACCAATCCGCACCACCGACGCAGTATGTCGAAGTTAGCAGACTACACGCTGCAGTAAAATGCACGATTCTAGAAAGTTGAGCGTTTTGGGCGTTTTAGATTTCAGAGCCGATCATTCGACCTCAATTATCGCGCGATAATCGCGTTCGATCCTCCCAACTGCCGAACTCGAGCCTTCGAACCACAGGGGCCAACTCCAAGAACAATGCGCAGTTAATCCGACTGCGGGTACAAAATGAGAGCTAAACGATCTAACCATATCATTATCAGCTATGGCAATTTCTGTAGTTTCCTGCTTAGCTTAAGCAGACATGCACTGATGTTTTGAGCCAGCGCTCGATTCAGCTCTGTGTCATTTCGTAGTGACGGAATTAAAAATTATTGGGAGACGATCTGTGAAAGCACGTAATCACCTTGCGGGAGTAGCAGCAGCTGGCGTTATAGCCTTTGCCGCCGCCGCAACAGCAACTTCGGCCTTCGCCGACAGCTTTACGTTCCGCATCGCGGCCGGCCATCCGGCGGCACCGCTGGCGACTGTGAACCAACTTCAGAAGACGTTCGTTCCGAACGTAACGAAGCGCGTGGCCGCAGAGACGGATCATACGGTTCGCTTCATTGAGGGCTATGGCGGCACCATCGCCAACCTGTTCGAGGTTCTAGAATCAACCCAGAAGGGTCTGGTTGACTTCGGCGCCATGTGTTCGTGCTTTGAGCCAACCAAGCTGTTCGTGCACAACCTCAACTACTTCACCCCGTTCCTCTCGGGAGATCCTTACATCATGGGCCCGACGACGCGTCAGGTTCATGAGGAGTTCGACTACTTCTCTACCGTTTTCTCGAAGAACTACGGCCAGACATACCTTGGTGGTGGTGCGTTCGACGACTACGGTCTCGGTACAGACTTCCCCTGGACCAAAATGAGCGAGCTCAAAGGTGTGAAGATTGGCGCGGCCGGACCGAACCTGCCCTGGCTTGATTATGCCGGGGCGGCTAAGGTCCAGACCAATCTGAACGAGGTCTACAATGCTCTTCAGTCAGGCGTGTTCGATGGCGTCGTGATCTTCCCCGCCCCGTACTACGGCTTTAAGTTTGGCGAAGTCGCTAAGTACTACACAACCATGGGCTGGGGTTCGGTTCTCGCCTACCCGCTGACGGTCAACAACAAAACTTGGGCTAAAATTCCGGATAATGTGAAGAAGATTATCATGGAAGAGGTCGAGGTTTATGAGAAGGCGGTAGAGGATGAGGGCACGACGAAGTTCGTGACGGCCCTTGAGAACCTACGCAAGCAGGGCGTCACCGTGCGCAACATCGATCCGGGTACCCAGCTCGAGATGGCAAAGGCCATTGAGCCGTGGGTCAATGAGAAAGCCCAGGAATACGAATCCCAGGGCTTCCCAGGTAAGGCAACCTTCAAGCGCTTGATTGAACTGGCGCAGGAAAAGGGTGCCAAGCCGGTCCACGTCTACACAATCAAGTAGCTCCTTAGAGCAGATACGAAAAAGGGCGGCCCTAGGCCGCCCTTTTTTTATATTCATTCGCCCGAAAGGTTACTCGGCCGCGTCTGTCGCCCCGATGCCGATGTTGCGCCCCGCATAACGTCGCAGGCGCAGGTCCGCCTGTTCCTTGTGGCCCCAGAACCGCTCGACCTCGCACAGACGTGAGCAGTAGTCGCCAACCAACGCGCTCGCCTCTTCAGTGATCTGTTGGTAGGTGCAGGTCTTCATAAATTTGCCCACCCACAGGCCACCCGTATAGCGGGCCGCGCCCTTGGTCGGCAGCGTGTGGTTGGTACCTATCACCTTGTCGCCGTAGGACACGTTCGTCTCCGGGCCAATGAACAGCGCACCAAAGTTGGTCATATTGTCCAAGAACCAGCGCGGATCCTCGGTCAGGATCTCCACATGTTCGTAGGCCAGACGGTCTGCTTCGGCGCGCATCTCCTCGCGGGTATCGCACAGAATGATCTGTCCATAGTCCTTCCAGGCAATAGAAGCCACATCGGCAGTCGGCAGCAGCTTCAGCTGACGCTCGATCTCACCGGGGATCGCCTCGGCCAGCTCACGCGAGGTGGTTATCACCGCCGCCGGCGAGTTGGGTCCGTGTTCGGCCTGGCCCAGCAGATCGACCACGACCATTTCGACATCTGCTGTATGGTCAGCCACCACCAAAACCTCGGTCGGCCCGGCGAACAGGTCAATGCCCACACGGCCATAAAGCTGGCGCTTGGCTTCGGCTACATAGGCATTGCCCGGACCCACCAGCATGTCGCAGCCCTGAATACTCTCGGTGCCGATGCCCATGGCCGCGACAGCCTGCACACCACCGAGGCAGTAGATCTCGTCTGCGCCGGCAAGGTGCATCGCCGCGATGGTCGCCGCGTGCGGGCCACCCTCGTTTGGCGGGGTGCACGCAATCACCCGCGGCACACCGGCAACCTTCGCCGTCACCACCGACATATGCGCTGAGGCAACCATTGGGTAGCGCCCGCCCGGGACATAACAGCCCACACTGTTTACCGGGATGTTCTTGTGGCCCAGCCGTACACCGGGCAGCGTCTCAACCTCAACGTCCTTCAGGGCATCTTTCTGAATCTGCGCGAAGTTGCGGACCTGCGCTTGCGCGAACTTAATGTCCTCGATGGTTTGCTCAGGCAGCGAATCCATCAGTTCCTTGATCTGCGCGTCTGAGAGACGGAAGCTATCGGGCGTCCACTTATCAAATTTCTCCGACAGTTCGCGAACGGCAGCGTCACCGCGCGCTTTCACATCGCCCAGGATGCCCTCAACAATGCCACGGACCTTAGTATCGGCCTCGTCAGTCGCTTCAGAATCCATCCCACGCTTCAGGAACTCGATTGTCATCCTTCACTCATCCTTGTCTGACTGAATTTACTAATGTCTTAAACGCGTGAGGCGGCACCAGCAAGGCCGGTACCGCCTCACAAACAGCCAAATTGCCGCAGATATTTATTTAATCGCCTGCGGATTAATCGGCGAGCCTACGGCCCTGGTAATCGGCAGCGGCGGGGCGACGAACATGAACTCGTACACCTTGTCCTCCGCACAGTCGTTGGCGAGGTCCTTCAAATAGAAGATCTCGCCCATGGTGATGCCGATTTGCGGGATGACGATCCAATGCCAGGGCTGAAACACGTCATCCGTCTCGTTTGGGATGACCTCGCAGCCCCAGGTGTCGGCGCAGATCGCGGCGATTTCCATGTCCTTCATCCAGTCAACGGTGTGGAAGGACACGCCTGGAGCGTCACCACCGGCATAGGTACCCCAGTCACCCTGCGATAGGCAGGCCTCCATGTGGCCCGTACGATAGATCACAAAATCGCCACGCTTGATCTCGACGCCCTGATCTTTAGCGCACTGGTTCAGGTCATCAGCGTCAATAGCCGTTCCCCCTTCTAGACAGTCGACACCGGCCCAGCGCGCAATGTCGAGCAGAACGCCACGCCCGACCATCTTGTTTCGCATCTTGTGGATCGCATTTTTTTCAGCGCCGCGAGATCCGACAAGCGTCGCGTCATAGCCATTCCACATTTTGCCGTTGTTGAAGACATGGGCGAGAGAGTCCCACTGGGTGCCGCACTGTAGCGGCAAAGAGACTGCATCATCAGCATACTGGCTTGGAATTTTCTTGCCTGGCGCTGTCTGCTTTCCCTGCACTGCATCTGTGCCGGTTGCGAGCATCGTGTGAATAGGATTCCAACGGCTTGCAGTTAGTCCCTCTCCCTTTTGAGGCCCTTCACTGTCAAAGTTCAAACCCAGCGAGAATACTTCTCCGCGCTTGACCAGTGTCGCCGCAGCCTTTCGTTCTGCATTGCCAGCATAATTGATGGTGCCCCACTCATCGTCCGGGCCCCACTTGCCCCAGTTCTTGCAGGTTTCTGTTTTCTCCTCGATCAGGCTGAAATCGAAACGGTAAGTTGGGTCGTCATATCTGTGCATATCTCTGCTCTTCCTCTCTCTGATGTGATTTGTTTCTGGCTTTATGTGCAGCTTTTAATGCCGACGCACTACTTCAGCGCAATGGGATTGATTGGTGAGCCGACTGCGCCGGTGATGGGCAGCGGCGGCGCACAGAACAGGAATTCGTAAACACCGTCATCGGCGCAGTCAGTGCCAATATCCTGAAGGTAGAAAATCTCGCCCAAGGTCAGGCCCATCTTTGGGATTACCACCCAGTGCCACGGCTGGAACGCTTCAGCGATTTCGTTCGGTCGCACCTCGACACCCCAGGTATCAGTGCAGACAGCGGCGATTTCCTTATCGAAGGCCCACTCGGCCGTTTCGAATGCCATGCCAGGCGAATCCCCGCCGGAATATCCGGTCCAGTCACCCTTCGCCAGGCAGCGCTCCATATGGCCGGTGCGGACCACAACGATATCGCCGCGGCGCACTTCCACGCCCTGGTCAGAAGCGCATTTTTCCAGATCGTCGCAAGTGATTGCCGTCCCGTCATCGAGGGAATCAGCACCGGTCCAGCGCGCGATATCCAGAAGCACACCGCGGCCGACCGTCTTCGACTTCACCTTCTCAATGCCGTTCTTCTTCGCACCGTTCGCATCAACCAGTGAGGCGTCATAGCCATTCCACATCTTGCCATCGTTGAAGATGTGGCTCAGCGCATCCCACTGGGTACCGCACTGCAGTGGCATCGTAACCATGTCGTCGGCGTACTGGATATTCGGGTTGGTGTGCTTGCCCGCGCACGCATCGGTGCCCGTCGCCAACATTGAGTGAACCGGATTGAACCTGCGGAACCGACCCGTCTGAGGGCCTTCCTGGTTGAAGTCGAGGCCCAGAGAGATTGACTTGCCCTGCTTCACCATGCTCGCGGCATGTTTCAGCTCCTCGGGCCCGATGAAATTGAGTGTTCCGATCTCATCATCGGGGCCCCAGCGGCCCCAGTTAGAGCACTTCTCAGCCATGACATCGAGATCGGCCATGGTCAGGGATACTTCATCGTATCTGCGCGGCATGTCTTGCTTGCTCCCCCGAACGGTGCCTTTGCGGCACGCCTCAAACGAAACGGCGCCGCCCAAATGGGACGGCGCCGCCAACACTAACACGTCCTATGTAGCCGGCGCGCTACTTGATCGCCTGCGGGTTGATCGGCGAACCCGTGCCGCGGGTAATGACCAGCGGCGGTGCGGACAGGAAGAACTCATAAACGCCGTCTTCCTTGCAGTCCTCAACCAGCTCGCGCAGGTACCAGATCTCTCCGTGCACAATGCCGATATGCGGGATCGTGACCCAGTGCCATGGCTGGTTGATGCCCTCGACGGCACGGTTCGGACGCACCTCGATGCCCCAGGTGTCGGAGCAGATACCCGCAATTTCTTTCTTGTGGATCCAGTCAACGGTTTCGAAGGCTAGGCCAGGAGCATCGCCGCCGGCGTAGCCGCCCCAATCACCCTTGTCGAGACAGTCCGCCATCTGGCCGGTGTTGAAAATAACGAAGTCACCACGGCGCACTTCCACACCCTGCTTCTTCGCTGTGTTCTCGAGATCCTCGATCGTAATCTCCTCACCGTCGGCGAGACGCTTCTTGCGTTTGTAGCGCGCAACGTCGAGGAGGACGCCTCGTCCGACCATCTTGTCCGCGAAGTGCTCAATACCGTTCTTATGGGCACCACGAACATCGACGAGCGTCGCATCATAGCCGTTCCACATCTTGTCACCCTCGAAGACGTGGGCCAGCGCATCCCACTGGGTCGCGCACTGGGTCGGCAGGTTGATTGCGTCATCGGCATAGCGCATGCCGGCGATCGGTTCCTGGATACCCTGCACGGCATCTGTGCCGGTCGCCAACATCTGGTGCATTGGGTTCCAGCGGCCGCCGAACAGACCATTCTGTGGACCATTCTCGTCGAGGTTCAGGCCGAGGCGGAACACTTTGCCCTTCTTGATCAGCTTAGAGGCCTCAACAATATCTTCCGGCGTGATGTAGTTCAGCACGCCAAGCTGGTCGTCCTTACCCCACTTACCCCAGTTGTTGACCTGCTTACACTTGCGCAAGATATCCGCCTTGGTCAGAAGTTTCTTCTTGCTCGCAGTTTTCTTCTTTGCAGTCGCCTTTTTCGCCATGTTTGTATTCCTCGCCTTTGACATGTCGTGAAGGTTGAACTCGCCGGTCTTAAAACCCGCGTTGTCCTCGGTTATGGTCGCACGCATTCCGGATTGCAAGATTGCAATACCTTACGAATGAGAAGAATGCGTTGATGGGAGTGGAAATCAGATGAGCGTCGCCGAAGCACAAGATATCGTAACCCCTTCACTTCGCCTCGACGGGCTGACGGCAGTCGTCAGCGGCGCCGGACGCGGGCTCGGACGCGGTGCCGCGCTGTCATTGGCAGACGCCGGCGCAGAAGTCGTTCTCATCAGCCGGACCGAGGCCGAGCTGGACTCAGTCGCTGAGGAGATCGTCAAGGCAGGCGGCAAGGCCTCACCTCTCGTCTGCGATGTGACCGACACCGCTCAGGTGAGCGAGAAGATCGAGGGTCTGGAGCGCATCGACATCCTGATGAACAATGCCGGCTCGAACCGGCCGGAACCATTCATCAATGTGTCAGAGGAAAATCTCGATTTCCTCCTCGAGCTGAACGTGAAGTCGATGTTCACTGTCGCCCAGGCCGCAGGCCGGCGAATGCTCGCCGGAGGGCGCGGTGGATCAATGATCCATATGTCCTCTCAGATGGGCCATGTCGGCTCCCCCAACCGCACCGTCTATTGCATGACGAAGCATGCTATCGAAGGCATGAGCAAGGCCATTGCGGCCGAACTGGCCCCACAGAACATTCGTTCCAACTGTATCGGCCCAACCTTCATCGAGACCCCAATGACAGCGCCGATGTTCGAAAACCCGGAGTTTCGGGGGTTCGTGATGGACCGCATCCTGATGGGACGTCTGGGCAAAATCTCCGACGTGACGGGCGCCATCGTCTTCCTGGCCTCACCGGCCTCCGGTCTCATTACGGGCGCCAGCCTAACCATCGACGGCGGCTGGACGGCAGTCTGACCGCCGGCACGGGATTTGTGAGTCGTATCACAGAATAGCACCCGGAATTTGTGCAGTATTTATGATCTGATAGGCTTGAAAAAAACACTAACCTATCATCACGGTTCAATCGAGGAGGGACAGATGGGCGCACCGGCACGCGGGGAGACCTACAACTACCCCCGTTTCAAGATGAGCAATTACGAGCTGGGGTATTTTCCCGGCCCTAAGGCGGGCGAAACCGTCAACTACGACTATACCTTCACCGATCTGGACGGGAACGAGGTCAAGCTCTCCGACTACACGGGCAAGTGGCTCGTGATTGAATCTGGAAGCCTGACCTGCCCGATGTATGTCAAGAACGTGAAACCCTATGCGGAGCTTCAGGAAAAATATCCCGACGTTGAATGGCTGGTCATCTATGTGCGCGAGGCGCATCCGGGCGAGAGAGCCAAGCAGGCAACGACTATCGACGAGAAGATCGCCTACGCCACGCGCAATCGCGACGATTACGGCGAGCAACGCAAGATCGTGGTCGATAGCGTGGACGGCAAATGGCACCACGACTGGGGCCTGCTCCCGAACACGGCCTATGTTATCAACCCGGCAGGGCAGGTGATCTATCGCGCCGACTGGTCTTTCGCTCACAATGTCGAGAAAGCTCTGGAGAACCGCGACAAGATCAATCCGGACGAGCACATCGTCATCCTTGGGGCATCACCCTTCGTAACCATCCCGGTGACGCTCAAGGGCGGCTGGATTGCGCTCTATGACATTCTGATCATCTTCCCAAAGGTTTATTACGAGCACTTCAAGCTTGATATTAAAACCTGGTTGGCCAAACGCAAGGCCCGCAAGGGTGCTGCGACAGCCGCGGAATAACCCGCCATCAGGCAGAACGAATAAGGCCGGGCACAAGCCCGGCCTTATCTTTGATGCACTTCGGTGGCCGCCTAACCCAACGCGCGCTGCGTGACCTCGATCGCGCCATACAGCGTGCGGTCCACTGCGTCCGCGATGAACTCATCCAGATCGGGCTCGGTCTTCGCGCGGTAGATGTGTTTTCGTACAAAGTAATAGAAGACTGCTGCATGGATATGCCAAGCCGCCTCGATCTCCAGTCCAGTGATCGGTGCTGCGTCCGTGCCCAGCGCATCGGCGGCATCACGCACCTCCGTAACGATGGGACGTAACAGACGATCTTCCAGCAGTGCAATGTACCGCCGGTTGATGTCCTCACCCGCCAGGCCGGCGAACATGTAGATGCGAATCCACTCGTAGCTGAGAACGTCACGGGCGTATATGCCGTAGAACTCGATCAGTCGCTCGCGCAGCGGGCGGCTTCGGTCTGCGATTAGGTCCGTCCATGAGGCGCGCCAGCGCCCCACGAAGACTTCCTCGTAAACGCGGTCGATCAGATCCTGCTTAGTCGGAAAGTAGCGGTATATCAGCGGTTGGGTCACTCCGAGCCGCTGTGCCAGTTCACGCGTCTGGCCCGACAGACCAACCTCTGCGAAAAAAGCGATGGCACCATCTACAATCTGGCGCTCGCGCTCTTGGGGCGAAAGACGCTGACGCGCCCTGCTCCTGTTCTGAATAGCTGTGTCGGTCTGCATCATCATCAAAGTACAGGATTATCAGAACCGAGGCCCAACGCGATCCGACCGAACGTCGTGCCCGCCACGTCCATGTTGAAGGCGATATGGGCACGTGCGGCGTGCACGTCGCGAAAGGACCGAGTGATAGAGTTCTTGGTGTAGATACCTCCGCCGCCGCTGGCCTGATACAGCGTGTTCACGGCTTCAACGCAGAGGTTCGCGCTGTAGGCACCGTTGCGTCGATACTTCGCCTTGGTCTCCAGGTCCGGTGCTTCGCCACGCGCCGCGATCTCCATAGATTCGTCGCAGTCCGCGAGCATCATCAGCCGGGCCGCCTGGATCGCTGCACCCGCCTCAGCTACCTTGATCTGGACGTTCTGGAGACCGGAGATCTTCGCGCCGGTATAGTGGGTGGTCCGCGCCTTCATGCCCTCGACGAAGTTGTAATAGACGCCTTCAGCAATGCCCAGCGGTATGCCCGACAGCACATAGGCAAACGGAGCAATCACCGGCACCTTATAGAGCACTCCGGGGTTGACCACGCTGCCAGGCGTCGGTCCGCCTTTCACATCGTTTGCCGCAACAGTCATATGCTCTGGCACAAACAGGTCTTCAACAGCCGCATCCTTCGAGCCAGACCCCTTCAGGCCCGAGGTAAACCAGGTGTCGATCACTTCATGGTCCGACTTACGAACTAGGAACAGCCGAGCTTCCTTTTCCGAGTGGTCGGCATCTTCCTCAACCATGCCGCCCAGCATGTTCCAGTCACTAGGATCGATGCCCGAGCAGAACGGCCAGCGTCCGCTCACCAGGTAGCCTCCATCGACGCGTTTGGCTCGGCCCGCGGGGAAGATCACCGACGCGCAAATCAGCGTGTCCGCGGTCTCACCGTTCTTGCCCCAGACCTCGTCCTGCGCCTCTTTAGGCCACATACCGAGCATCCAGTGATGGCTGGCCAGGTTGGATACGTTCCACCCGCTAGATGCGCACACACGCGAAATAACGGCACCCGTATCCACAAGCATGCCGAGGTCGAACTCATACCCGCCCACGCGTTTGGGTTGCAGGATGCGGAACAGACCGGCGTCTTGGAATAGGCGGACGTTTTCTTCCGGAAGGCGGCGTTGCTGATCGGCCAGCTCCGCCCGCTCGGCGATGGTCGGCAACAGCGCCTCCGCGCGTTCGAGCATCTCATCGCGCGTGAGATCCGCAACCTTCTGAACTAACGCCGCCCGGGTCATGAACTCACTCCTAGGATTCGTAATGCGAACTGCCATTTCGCGCCGGAATTATCGAATGATAAATAACAATTGAGTGCCTACCCGGCAAGATAATTTTTCTATCGATAAATTATTATTAGGCTGCAGTGATCAAAATCGCTCGGAAATCATTGAGATTGGTGAGCGTCGGGCCCGTCACGACAAGATCACCAATGCTGGCGAAAAATCCATACGCATCGTTGCGGGCCAGATGATCTGGCGCGGACAGCCCCTGCTGCGCCGCGCGTGCCAGCGTATCCGGCATGACCACGACACCAGCATTATCTTCTAAACCGTCGATCCCGTCGGTATCGCAGGCGATGGCGTAAATACCTGGTGCCCCGTCCAGTTCGGCCGCAAGTCCCAGCGCATACTCGGCGTTGCGCCCGCCCCTGCCGTCACCGTGCACCGTCACCGTCGTCTCACCGCCAGAGAGGATCACCAGCGGCAGGTCATCGACGCGATCCGCCTTGATCCGCTTTGCGAGCCGCGCATGTTCCGCGCCAAGATCGCGCGCCTCGCCCTCCAGGTCTGCCCCCAGCGACAGTGCCGACAGCCCCATATCGCCTGCGGCAGCCTCGACAGCGCCGATCATGTCCGCAGGTCGGGAGATAATCATATTGCGCACCCGCTGGAAGACCGGATCACCTGGCTTAGGTGTCTCGCCGCGCTCGCTGTTCAGGAGTTCACGGATGCTATCGGGTATGTCGATCCCGTAGCGATCGAGAATCCCAAGCGCCTGGGCGCAGGTGGTGGGATCGGGTACCGTCGGGCCCGAGGCGATAACCGAGGGATCGTCACGAGGCACGTCCGAGATCATCAGCGTGATAACCCGCGCCGGCTGGGCGTGAGCGGCCAGCCGCCCGCCCTTGATCGCGGAGATATGTTTGCGCACGCAATTCATCTGGTCGATGGGCGCGCCGCTGCGCAACAGCGCATGGTTGATGGCGGTTTTCTCGGCCACGTCCACGCCCTCGGCAGGCAGCGACAGCAGCGCCGAGCCGCCGCCGGAGATCAGGCAGATCAGTGTGTCGTCAGACACCAAATCACCGATCAAATCCATCACGCGCCGTGCGGCACGCGCGCCCGATTCGTCGGACACGGGATGGGCTGCCTCGATAATCTCTATTCGCGCGCAATCGGCCCCATGGCCGTGCCGCGTCACTACCAGCCCCTCAATGCGTTCCAGCCATCCAGCCTCACGCGCCGCGGCCTCGACGGACTTCGCCATCGCTGCAGACGCCTTACCAGCACCAACCACGACAACGCGCCCGCCCCCGGAAATCCGAGGTAAATGCTCCGGCACGAATGCCATCGGATCGGCAGCGCCAAGGGCGGACGCAAACAAATCTCGCAGAACCGCGCGCGGCGAGCCCGCCGCAACATTACTCAAACCGATCTGAACCAAACCATCCTCTTGCGCACACTTTTTGGGCAGATATTATCTGCCCTCGTAGCCTACCCACGGCCAAACAAGAAATTTGAACGACCAACGCCGTACAAGGGAGGCCGGTACAAGGGGAAACGCACGAGACCTGCGTGCATTCGTAGGCCGGGCTTATCCCGTTCGCGCCGACTTCCCTGACAACAACAATAAGACACAACACAACTTGTATAAGGAGGTTAATCATGAACGGAGCCGATACGGCCTGGATTCTAACCTCGACGGCGCTGGTTCTTTTTATGACCCTGCCCGGCCTCGCATTGTTCTATGCGGGCCTGGTACGGGCGCAGAACGTGCTGTCGGTCCTGATGAACTGTTTCGCAATCGCCGCGACGGTTTCACTGCTCTGGTTTGTTGCCGCCTATTCCATCGCCTTCGGCGACGGCAACGCATGGTGGGGCGGATTTGGAAAGCTCTTTCTTTCGGGCGTTGGCTTCGATTCCGAAGCTGGTACGATCCCGGAAAGCCTGTTTTTCATGTTCCAGATGACCTTTGCGATCATTACCCCGGCACTGATCGTCGGGGCGTTTGTTGAGCGTATCCACTTCGGTTTCGTGGTCGCATTCTCGCTGATCTGGGTGCTGATCGTCTATTCCCCGGTTGTGCACTGGGTCTGGGGCGGCGGCTTCCTTGCCGAGATGGGCCTACTCGACTTCGCGGGCGGTGTTGTCGTCCATGTGACGGCGGGCGTCTCGGCACTGGTGCTGGCGATCATGCTCGGCCGGCGTCGCGGTTTCCCAAATGAAATCCAGCCGCCCCATTCACCCGGCATGACCATGATCGGCGCGTCGATGCTGTGGGTTGGTTGGTTCGGCTTCAATGCCGGCTCGGCGCTAGCCGCCGATGGCGCTGCCGGGATGGCTATGACTGTAACCCACATCTCCGCCGCCGCCGGCGCCGTCGCATGGTCGGTGATGGAGCTGATCCGCTACCGCAAGGCCAGCCTCGTCGGCGCCGTGACCGGCATGGTCGCGGGCCTGGCGACCATCACCCCAGCATCCGGCTCGGTCGGCCCGATCGGTGGGCTGGTGCTGGGTCTCGCGGGTGGTGCGATTTGCTACACAATCACGCAATATGTGAAGCAACGGCTGAAGATCGACGACTCCCTGGACGTGTTCGCTGTCCATGGTGTCGGCGGCGCGCTGGGCACCATCCTAGTCGCCTTCTTCGTATCCACCTCTCTGGGCGGCAACGGGTTCGCCGACGGGATGGACACGGTGAGCCAGCTGGGTGTCCAGTTAACCGGAATTGCAATCGTCGCCGTCTGGTCGGCTGTCCTGACCTTCGTCATCGCCACGGTCCTGAAGATGTTCTTCAAGTTCCGGGTCGATGAGGAAACGGAAGCCCAGGGCCTAGATCTCGCCATGCATGGCGAACGCGGCTATCACAATATGTAAATTGGAACGCTTAACCAAAAACTTGCGGGGTGGCGTCGGCGCGGCCGAGGTCACCCCCTACCCGAATGGATAAGACCATGAAATTCATTATCGCCATCATCAAACCGCATAAACTGGACGACGTGCGCGAGGCACTCGCGGGCGTGGGCATCGAAGGCATGACGGCCAGCGAGGTCAAAGGATACGGCCGCCAGAAAGGCCAGACCGAGATTTATCGCGGTGCGGAGTACCAGGTGAACTTCATCCCCAAGGTGAAGGTCGAGGTGGCCGTTGACGACGCCGCGCTCGATGCCGCCGTCGAAGCCATCCGAGTATCGGCTAACACCGACAAGATCGGTGACGGCAAAATCTTCGTCCTCGACCTCCAGGCCGCAGTGCGTGTGCGCACCGGCGAGACCGGAGCCGCCGCGCTCTAGCTGCGCGCCATCTTGGCACGCAAGCTGCAAAACAGGGATAAACCAGGACGCCGGGCCCACGAGCGGCGACACCTCGACGAGCAAGGGCTGACCCGCTAGAGGTCGTCGAGACCCGACTTGCCTTCGATCATTTTGATGGCCGCAGTCAGGTTGTTCTGGCCGTATCCGGCCGCAACCGCGTCCTCAAAGGTCTGAAGCATCGCGTTACCAATGGGCATCGGCACACCGACGCCCGCCCCGGCATCGCAGATCAGGCGTGAATCTTTAACCATCTGCTCGGTCGTGAACAGTGGCATGAAATCTCGTGCCTTAAGTGGCTCAAGATTGTATTTGATATAGGGCGAAGCGGCGGCACTGGATCCGATCACGTCCAACATCTGCTGCCAGTCGAGCCCGCCTTTCCGGCCCAGTGTTAGCGCTTCGGCTAGGACTGCGCCGGTCGTGCCGACAAGCAGGTTCACGACCAGCTTCAGGTAGCGGGCCTGCTCTGCGTCACCCAGATAGAAGTTCGTCGTGCCGATGGCGTCGAACATTGGTCCACAGGTCTTCGCGGCGTCTGGCGGGCCGGAGACCATCACCGTCAGCGTGCCCGCCTTGGCCAGTGCAGTGCTGCCCGAGACAGGTGCGCGCAGATAGGCGATCCCCGCCTTCTCCGCCGCCTCTGCCACCGACACCGACATTTCGGGCGAGACAGTGCTCATATCGACGAAGATGCTGCCCGCCCGCATGGCCGGAAAGACCCCGTCAGCCCCGAAGGTGACGGCGTGCAGCACCGCGTCATTGGGGATCATCGAAAATACGACGTCGGCGTCTGCCGCCAGATCGGTGTTCGAGGCGGCGGCCTTTGCACCGGCGGCAACAACCGAGGCCATGTTTTCTCCCAACGGGTCGAACACGGACATCTGAACACCCGTCTCCAGCACATTCCGGCTCATCGGTCCGCCCATCTTTCCCGCACCGATCCAGCCAACCTTCATGTTCGCGAGGCTCATTGCGCTTTTTCCCCTTAAAAGCATTCCGGCGTCACCCGAGGATGACGCCGGCTTTATTCGTGTGTGGTGTTGAACGTCAGTCCGCGCTCATACTCGCGCGCTGGCTGTAGGCCGCCTCGGCATCCTTCACGCTCGCGTCGTCCTTCATAACGAAATCATAGGTACCTTCATAGAAGGTCGAGCCTTGGAAGCCAAACTCCTCGGCGCGCGTCGCGTCATCGACTTTGTTATACGGAATTACGAGGGTTTCCTTCACACCGAAAACCGCATCGGAATCTAGATACTGGCTGTCGTTGTTGAACAGTTCCGTCTGGATCGTCTGATAACCGTCCTTATAAATCAGGTAGTGCAGATGCGCTGGCCGCCACGAATGACGGCCGGTGCCGTTAAGGATCAGGCCGACCGGGCCGTCCGTCGGCACGGGGTAATCGACCGGCTTGCGCGAGCGGAACCAGTACTTGCCGTCCGCGCCAGTCCGGAACTTCCCGCGATAGGCATATTCGTCATACTCTTTCGGTTGACCGACCTGCGCTTCGTAGAACATGTTCGGCGCCGTCTGCCAAAGATCGAGCACCACACCCTCAATCGGGTTGCCATTGGCGTCCACGACCGAACCGTGGATGAAGGCGGGCTCGCCTTCTTCGTCGTCCAGCGAGATGTCGAAACCCATGTCGCGCGCTGGTGCCCCTTCACGATAGAACGGGCCCAGCAGGCTCGATTCCGTCGCGCCGACGCGCACCCGATCACCGAGAATCTCGACCAGCGCCGTCATTCCCAGCACGTCGCCCAGAAGCACGCCCTCTTCGCGCTTGTCGTCCGAAATTTGGCCGACCTTCTGGATGAAGCGCGCGCCGTACAGCAGTTCGTCAGGCGTCAGGCTCACCTCACGGATGAAATCATGGGCATGGCGGATAAGCGCCTCCATGATCTCGCGAAGGCGCGGATCGGTGTCGTCTGCGATCTTATCGAGTACCGCACCGGTGACATTAGCCTCGTTCAAATCTCTCATAAGGTCTCTCCTCATGGCCGTCTCGCGACCGAACTCGTTGGGGCGAGAATGCGCTGAAACACGAGCATTTCGCAACCACACGCCGAACGCTCTGCGCACATTCGAATACATCTCGACAGACCGCGTCAGAATATTTATGCCCGCTTATCGAACAAGTGTTCGTATAACGCACACTTTTAAATTAGATGGATAGTGAGGATCTGACCGATGGCCCGGCGCGACGGAACACCTGAATTTGTTCAATCTCTGGAGCGCGGCCTCGCTGTGATCAGCGCCTTCGGCCCGAACGCTCCCGAGATGACCATCAGCGAAGTGGCCAAGGCAACCGGCACAACACGCGCCACAGCGCGGCGGTTCTTACTGACACTGGAAAAACTGGGTCATGTGCGCAGCGCCGGGCGAAAATTCTCGCTCACGCCGGATGTACTCAGCCTGGGATACGCCTATCTGTCCTCACTCGAGTGGTGGCAGATCGCTCAGCCGCCGATGGAAGACGTGGTGCGCGAGTTACAGGAATCCTGCTCCGCCGCGGTCTTGAGCGGTAAGGAAGTCATCTATGTCCAGCGCGTCACCACCGCGACAAGGATCATGTCGATCAATCTTAGTATCGGCACTCGCCTGCCTGCCGAAGCAACGTCCCTCGGACGAGTACTTCTGTCCCACAAGTCGCCAGAAGTTCTTGACCGTTTCCTCTCCGAAATCACGCCGAAGGCCTATACAAACCATACCAAGCTAGACCCGAAGGAAGTGCGCGAGGCCATCGAGACGGCACGTCTTAAGGGCTATGCCCTGGTGGACCAGGAACTGGAAACAGGCCTTCGCTCGATCGCGGTACCCATTTATGACCGGACCGGACGCATTCTGGCGGCGCTCAATGTCGGCTCCCATGCCGCGCGCACTCGCCTAGACGAGATGACCTCGCGCTTTCTCCCTTTGATCCTGGAGGCCTCACGGAAGATCACCGCGCAACTTCCGCGCCAATGAAATACGGCGGCACACAAGGCGCCGCCGAATTCATGCACCGCTCAAGCGGGAACTATAGGATCGAGCAGACCTCGTCGAAGTCATAACGGTGCAGGCGCGGCCCCTTGATGCCGTCCATATGGCCGTAACCGATGTTACAGACAAAGTTGGCCTTAACCGGCGTGCCCTTGAAGAACTCTTCGGTGGCTGCGGCTGCATCAAACCCACCCATAGCGCCTGCATCAAGACCAACAGCGCGAACGGCGAGAATGAAGTACGCCCCCTGCAGCGTCGCCTGCTGGAATCCGAAACGCTCCGCCAGGGCTTCATTTTCCTTGAAGCGCTCTGCCATCTCCGGGCGGATCGGGTAGTTAATCGGGAAGTCCTGCCAGAAGGTGTTGTCGTAACCGAGAACCGCCACCACCGGCGCTTTCATCGTCTTCTCTCGGTTTGGCTCGTTCAGGGTCGGCATTAGCCGTTCCTTGGCCTCCGTCGAACGCAGGAACACAATACGCTGCGGCTGTGTGTTCGCACTGGTCGGACCGAACTTCACCAGCTCGTAGATTTCCCGAAGCTGCTCGTCAGTAACGTCCTTGTCCTGCCACCAGTTATGGTTGCGTGCTTCGCGGAACAATAGGTCGCGGGAATTGTCGTCGAGACTGGAAATTCGTTTGCGATAATCCTCGATCCGCTGACGTGCCGCGGCGAGTGCTGCTTCTTCTGACATGTTACCTCCGGGGGTTCAGGCCCATCGTGCCCAGACCGGGACGGGGCGCTAAAGATTGAATGCGTTTTAGATGTGCACCTGTCTGGAAAAAGTCAATTCGCACCGACACGCCGGTTCGCAGCACGAACCGAGCACGCGGCGTTGAGCGGGCGCGACGAATGCACTATTCAGACCCTTCACACCACGTCTGGCCGGACTATTAACACCGGCCCATGGAGAAACGTTATGGCCGAATCCAACGGCGCGCTGTCCGGCGTCACCGTCCTCGATCTGACCCGCGTTCTAGCTGGCCCATATTGCACGCAGATGCTCGGCGACCTGGGCGCCGACGTCATCAAGATCGAGCGGCCGGGCGCGGGTGATGACACCCGCCGCTTTGCCCCACCCTTCATGTCCGGCCCGGACGGCAAAGACACCAGCGAGAGCGCGTACTTCATGAGTGCCAACCGCAACAAGCGCTCGGTCGAGATCGACCTAAGCAGCGAGATAGGCCAGGGCATCGTGCGCGAAATCGCGCAGAAGGCCGATGTACTGGTGGAGAATTTTAAGACCGGCAACCTCGCCAAGTATGGCCTCGGGTATGACGACCTGAAGGATATCAATCCAAAGCTGGTCTATTGCTCGGTCACCGGTTTCGGCCAGACAGGCCCCTACGCCTCACGTCCCGGCTACGATTTCCTGATACAGGGCATGGGCGGCATCATGTCGCTGACAGGTGAACCCGACGGTGAACCGCAGAAGGTTGGTGTGCCGATCGCCGACATCATGTCGGGTATGTTCGCCGCGGTCGCCGTCAATGGCGCATTACGTTACGCGGCGGTCACCGGCCAGGGCCAGTACATAGACATTGGTATGCTGGACACCCAGGTTGCGTGGCTGGTGAATCAGGGCATGAACTTCCTGCATTCCGGCCAGGCCGAGCGGCTGGGCAACGCCCACCCCAACATCGTTCCTTATCAGGTGTTCGAAACGGCGGACGGCCATATCGTCGTGGCCGTGGGCAACGACAACCAGTTCAAGGTCTTCGCGAAGATCCTGGGAGAGCCGGACCTGCCCGACAATCCGACCTTCGCCACCAACGCCGCGCGCGTCGGCAACCGTATAGAGGTGGTCGCCCACATACAGGCGATTATGAAAACAAAGCCTTCTGCGGAATGGCTGGCCGAACTGGAAGCCAACAAGATCGGCTGTGGGCCGATAAACACGCTAGACCAGGTGTTCGAGGATCCGCATGTGAAAGCACGCGATATGGTGGTGAACGTCCCCCATCCCCTCGCCGGACCGGACGGCGCGGCTCTAATCGCGAGCCCGCTGAAGCTGTCAGGAACTCCGGTGGAGTACCGCTACCACCCGCCGCTGCTGGGGCAGCACACCGACGAAGTGCTGCGCGAGGTGCTGGGCTACGACAACACGAAGATAGCGGAGCTACGCAGCGCCGGTGCGATTGGCTGATGGCACGACACTGCCCTGCGCGGTCAGGTGCTCGACGATCTCCCTCGCAATTTCCTGAAGGCGCGCACCAAGGCGCGGTATGCGTGCTTCATCGAGACGCGCACGCGGACCGGTTATCGAGATGGCGCAGGCCGCGCGCCCGTGCGGATTAATAAGAGGTGCCGCGACTGAGCGGATGCCGGGCGAGCGCTCCTCGTAATTCACCGCGTAGCCACGTTTGCGGACATCGGCCAGTTCACGCGAGAGTGTCTTCTGATCGGTGATGGTCGATCCTGTGTAGGACGCGAGTCGCGTTGCCTTGTAGCTGGCATTGACTTCCTCCGGCGTGCGCGACGACAGAAGCGCCTTGCCCAGGCTAGTGGCATGGGCATCGAAGTAGCCACCGATCTGCACATCGCTGCGATGGGCCTGCGCCGTGACGACCCGGTCCGCCACGAAGGCCTGAATACCTTCCAGAAAGCCGAGATTGACCGTCTCGTCCACTTCGTGGGCCAGCTTCACCAGAAACGGATGGGCGTGGTGCGTAATTCGCGCCACCATATTCGTGCGGTGCCCGAAGACATGCATCGAGTAGCCAATCCAGTAGCGCCGGTCGGCAGCCTTATAGGCATACCCCAGCTGGCAAAGCACCTCCAGAAGCCGGTGCGCTGTCGCGCGGTGCAGCTTTGTCGCACGCGCGACCTCCGAGACCGAGCGCCCGGTTGTGCTCTTGCCAAGAAACTCAAGGATCGCGAAGCCGCGTTCGAGAGACTGGTTTTTGTATGCGGTCATCCGTGTCGGCCTGCTTGGTCTCTATATGTGAGACGTGTCGCAAACTAAGCGAAAACTTAGCGAGAAGGCAATGTCACCACTTCGCCGGTTTCCGCCGACAAGTCGGCAGCCATGGTGACATCCATAACCAGCCTGGCTTCACGGGCATTTGCCAGCACCGGCCGGTCCAGCGCGACCGCCTCGATGAAGTGAATAGTCTCATCCACCATTGCCCCCGCAAAGACGTGGTCCACCTGTTCTCCTGGCATGGAGGACAGCGGATATCGGATCCCATGTTTGGTTGTGTTGGTGGAGATATCACGGTGGGTATCGTCCACGCTCAGCGCACCCTCTGTTCCGATCACCTCGATCCAGCTTTGCGCGTATTGCGGATAGCCCAGCGGCAACAGCCAGCCCGAACCAGCGACAATCGTGGTTCCGTCATCCATCGTGACCATGATCCACTGATGGTCCGGGGTCTCGCTGACTTGCGAGAATAGCTTGCCGGCCTGCTGCGAATAGACAGTCACCGGCCGGCGCGGCTGTAGGCACCAGAGCAGGAAGTCGATGGAATGGGTTCCCCCCATCGCCGCGGGCGACAGCTTGGAACGGCCACGGATCTTCGCACCGATCTCGCGGGTAATATTACGACTGACGAGACATGTGACCGGCTCGCCGATGCGACCCGCCTTGATAGCTTCATTCACATAGGCATATTTCGGATCAAATCGTCGCGTGTAGCCGACAGCGATCTTCAACCCAGCAGCCTCCGACAGGGCAATCGCCTCGTCGGTGTCCTCCGGACCCGGCGCGATGGGTTTTTCGACCAGCACGTGCTTCCCCGCCTCCAGCACCGCGCGCACGATGGGGTATCGCTCTGATTCCGGCGTCGAGGCAATGATGACGGCATCTACGCCCGGGCTTGCGATAACCTCGCGCCAGTCGGCAGTGACGTACTGCGCACCCGTCTCGGCGACGATCTCCGCGGCCCGGTCCGGATTGATCTCGGCGATCTGCAACTCGCCGACAAGCGCATGCTGGGCGCACGCGTTGGCCCGGATGCCGCCGACCCAGCCCGCACCGATGACGCCAATACCGATCTGCCGCATGGCCGGTCTACCGCAATGATTTCAGGACTTCGGCGGCCAGTATCCGCACCTCGTCCGCTGCCGGGCTCAACTTTCGCGTCTCGACCGGCGAGCCACCAACCTTGAAGCCTTCCGAAAAACTCACGCGGTTGCCCAGGCGTGTCACCGCTAACGGTGCTCCGAACTCCTGCAACGCAGCCGCCATTTCCTCGGTCAGGCGTGCACGCGGCGGCACCCGGTTGAGAACCATAAGCGCGCCGACCCGTTCCTTAATAGCAGCCTCAAGCGTGGCTTCGGTGGCCCATAGGTCAGCCGGGCTGGGCTGCACGGGCACGACGACTAGTGCTGCGTTCTCGATGGCGCTGCGCAGTTCTAGATCGGCATGGGGCGGTGTATCGATCACCACGATATCGTGGTCACGTGCAAGCGAGCGGGCCTCGCGCTTGGCGCCCCAGCCACTGGCTGTGCGAAATGTAAGGCCTGTACGATCCTCACCCATGCGTCTCTCACGGCGCTCGAACCAATCGCCGAGGCTTCCCTGCGGATCCACATCGAGAACCGCTACCGAATGCCTGCCGTCGAGCGACCACGCCACGGCCAAGTTAGCCGCAAGGGTCGTCTTTCCCGATCCACCCTTTTGCTGGGCCACCGTCATAACCCGTCCGCTCATCGATCAATCCTCCGAGACGCCGGACTTTCAACTACACGGTCACGATACACGACCGGTTCACCGTCGAGAGGCCCGCAATCACCTCAGAGCATGACATATCCGCAAAAAAAGAACCGCCCCGGGCAAACCAGGGCGGTTCCAGCCATCGGCAATTGCCAGACGGTTTATTCGGCGGCCTGTGCCAAGCCCTTCTGGACTGGCTCGAAGTCCGGCGTCTCAAGCTCGGGGAGGACCTTTTCCATAAAGAGCTGGAGCTCTTCCAGCATGTCGTCCTTCGGCTGCTGGGCCCAGTGCCAGATCAGCGTGATGTACTCGCACGGCACCTGGTCGTAGATACGCTTCCAAGCCTTGATAGATTCATCGACTGTGCCGCCAATGAAAATATCTGAGTCCTTCATGCCCTGGATGAGTTCGTCCTCGTTTCCTTGCGGGAACTGCGGGAAGAAGGGGCCATAGAAGTTCTTGTAGATGTCCAAGTCATAGTCACGCAGCTTGCGGTCAAAGTCCTGAGACGTCTGAGTAATGTGCGGCCAGCGCACGATATTCTGGTTCTGGCCGAGCTGCACGGGGAACCCGGATTCGTTGGCGACCTTAGTGTAGTAGTGCGACAACTCTACAACACCCTTGGTCGGCATGAAGTAGGTCGGGATGAAGGCGTTGCGGGCGCAAAAGTCGATGGATGCCTGGCTTTTCGACGCAGCCACAAACACCGGCGGATACGGCTTCTGGTAGGGCTTCGGCACGACGCAAACACGCTGCACGCTGCCGTCGTCTCCGATCTCACCCTCAGCGCCCGCTTTCTTGGCTATCTTCCAGGCCGGATAACCCTCGACACCAGTCTCGTAGGGATAAGGTGCCTCGTAGAACTCACCCTTCACACGCACAGTTTCCTGCGTCCACGCGTCGATGACCATCTGTACGCGCTCTTCGAAAATCTGACGGTTACGGTCGTCCGCCGCGCTACCGTCCGAAACAGTCGCCGGCGATTCCGTGAACTGGCCCATGACGTTGGCCCAGCGCGACTGGTAGCCGCGCGCAAAGCCCACGAAGAACTTGCCTTTGGTCAGGTGATCGATGATCGCGGTCTCTTCAGCAACACGCAGTGGATCGTGCGTCGCGGCTACGTAGCCGAGAGCTCCAACACGGGCATTCTTCACATGGCTGGCCCAGTAAGCGTTTAGTACGCCCGGGTTCGGACCAACTTCATAGCCTTCCGAATGAAAGTGATGTTCGATGGTGCCCAAGCCCCAAACGCCCATCGCGTCCGCTTCCTTCACCACTTCCGTCCACTCATGGACGATGCGGTGATACATGTCGTTGTCGTTGCCGAGCGGACGCTTAGCAATTCGGTCCTCTTCGCCGTCCGCAGGGAACATCGGGTAAAGCTGGACTAGGACTTTCGGTTTAGCCATGCGTGTTTCTCCCACTGACTTTTCTTACCGAGAGGAATTTTGAATCAATAACAATCTGAACCTATTCAGTCCAAGCCCTAAACACCAATAATAGGTCTCGATAGCATTTATAGCTTTTAGCAATGGGTTTGCCGCTTACTGGAGACCGTTGGTCGGTCCTGAACCTCAGGCACATGGCCAAGTTCACCGATATGCATGTTGAATTTAAACGCCGAATAGCGCGCGCGATCAGCGCGCTTAGATTGGGGCCGATCTCTTGGCCGTCAGAATGCAAATTTTGGTCGATCGTGCCGGCACCCTAATCGGCCGATGCGGTGGCGTCCTTCATAACGTCGACCTACTCGTGAAAGTTCGTGCTGGACATGTGTCGGTCGAAGTCAAACGGGGGCCGCGACCCACGGCCTTTCTCCCCGTCGTAAAGGCCGATGGGATAGGGTTAGAACATTTCCGTAGAATTGGCCATTGCACGAGTTTCTTTCAGCCTGATGGTTTCATGAAACTAGTCGCAGTGCGTGATCGCCATAACGAAAAACATAAGGTTATAATGCCACCTATTGATAAATCTGATAGTTGGGACCGGTTAAATGGATCTTCGGCAAATACGCACCTTCGTGGCAGTCTATGAGAACGGCAGCATAAACAAGGCGGCCGAACATCTGAACATGGCGCAGCCAAGCCTGAGCCTGCAGATCAAGCACCTCGAGGAGTCGCTGGATGTGGAGCTGTTCGAGCGCCACGCCCGAGGTGTCCGAGCGACCGCAGCCGGTAAACGGTTTTACAAGGACTGCCGCCGTATTCTCGGAAATTTCGAAAGCGCGGCTCAGAACATGCGCGAATTTGTGGAGGGTGTTTCCGGCTCCCTCGATATCGGCCTAATTCCCACAATCACCAAAGGCGTGCTTGCCGAGGTGCTCCCGCCTTTCATGGAAAGCCTGCCGAATGTGGATGTTCGGGTGGTGGAAGCATTCAGCGGCACGCTGACCAACTGGGTCGTCTCGGGTGAACTGGATTTCGCGGTGGTGACCGAGCCGCCACATTATGACGGCCTGGAGATGCGCGTTCTCTCCTCGGAGCCGCTAGTGCTGATTTCCGGCCGCAAGGCCGGCCTGGTCCATCTAGAGCCTGTCCGCCTGAAGGACCTATCTGCCGTCAAGCTTGTCGTTCCCTCCGCCCAGCACAGCCTGCGCACGTTAGTCGAACGCTACATTACAGCTGGCAATATCCAGGTTCAGCGGGTAGTCGAAATAGACGGCCTATTCGGCACGCTGGAGTTCATCAAGAATTCAGACTTTTCCGGAATTTTCCCGGTCACCACCATCGTGCGAGATCTGAACCGGGGTGACCTGCTAGTCAACCCGATACTCGGCGGTCAGACCCAGTTCGACTATTACCTAGTTCACCAGACCCAGCGACCGCTGTCCCGCGCCGCCGGCGACCTCGTAACCCGACTAGAAGAGGCTCTGCGACATACCGCGGCCGCATGGTCAGCTGTGGTTGCCGGCGCACCCGACGTGGCAGCTTAATTATCGATACTGCCAAAGGCGATAAATTAACCTTATAGTCCCGGCATGGACCTTCGCCAGCTCGAACAATTTGTCGCAGTTTATGAGGAAGGCAGCTTTTCGCGCGCCGCAAGAAGGGAAAACTGCACGCAGCCCGGCCTTTCCGTTCAGATACGCAACTTGGAGAACGAGTTCGGGGTTCCCCTGTTCACCCGCAGCCGCCGCGGAGTGGAACCCACCGTGGCGGGCAAACGTCTCTATGCGCGCAGTCTGACCATCCTGAATGCTGTGGCCGAGACCGGGCACGCCTTGCGCGGCCTGTCCAGCGACGTAACCGGTGCACTTACCGTAGGCACGGTACCGTCGGTCGCAAGAAGCGCCCTGCCCGCGGCACTGTCCCGCTTCGTGGAAGCCCATCCAAATGTCGAGCTAACTCTCGACGAGGCCTATGGCGGCACCCTGACGGAGCGCGTCGCGGCAGGTGAGCTGGACTTCGCCGTCGTAACCAGCGCCGTAAGCCATGAGGGCATCGAGGCCACCCTGCTCGCACAGCACGAAATGGCACTCGTGTCCGGTCCCCGATCAGGCCTGACACCGCTAGAACGGATACGCCTGAGGGATCTGCCGCCTCTGCGTCTTGTCCTACCGACGCGGCGCCACGCCATTCGCTCTATCATCGACGCGGATCTCGCACGCGCGGGGGTCGAAATCGCCGCCAGCATCGAATCCGACGGCCTTAACACCACGCTCGAGTATATTCGCCACTCAGGTTGGTCCACCTTGACCGCGGTCGCCTCGGTGATAGACGAGGCTGCCTCGGGCGAACTGGTCATCAACCCGATCGTAAACCCGCGCGCCGAACTGGAATACTATCTTGTTCGCCAAGTTCGCACTCCATTGACCGGTGCGGCGGATCGGTTCATCCAACTTTTGCGCGAGGAACTGGCGGCGATCATGAAGCGTTGGAAAACGCTGTCGCACGGCCCCGTAAAGACATAAATATAATATATTTGTTGATATTCGGGAGTTTTCTTAATGTCAAATATTGATAATGGTACCCGGGTAATCGTGACTGCGGGCGGCTCTGGGATCGGGCTTGCTATTGCGGAACGCTTCGCGGCAGCCGGCGCATTCGTGCACACCTGCGATGTACAGCAGGACATGCTCGACGAGGCGATTAAAAACAATGACCGCATATCAGGCACGCTGGCCGATGTGGCCAAGCCTGCGGATGTCGAGAAGATGGTCTCGGACGCTGTTGAACTTATGGGCGGTGTCGATGTGCTGGTGAATAATGCCGGTATTGGCGGGCCGCGCGAGGCGCTGGAGAATATATCCTACGAGGACTGGGACCGAACAATCGGCGTCAACCTCAACGGCATGTTCTACTGCATCAAGAATGTGGCCCCACACATGAAGGCTCAGAAATCGGGCTGCATCATCAACATCTCCACCGCCTCGGCCAGGGTCGCACTGCCCATGCGCTCGCCCTATGTCGCCTCCAAGGTCGGCGTACTGGGACTCACCCACACGGTGGCGCGTGAGTACGGCCCTTTCGGCATCCGCTGCAACGCCATCCTGCCGGGGCTAATAGACAACGAACGTGGACGCAATATCGTAGCCAACCAGGCGAAAGAGATGAGAATTTCGGTCGAGGAACGCGAAGCGGCGTTCATGGAGTTCATTTCGCTGAAATGTTGGATCGACCCTACGGAAGTCGGCGATCTGGCCGTATTCCTCGCGTCACACGCCGGACGTCACATCACCGGCCAGAACATCGGCATGGACGGCAACGTCGAGTGGGAAATCTAGTGCGGGACCGGCGCCGCTTTTGATGCTCGACCTGAGTACCTTCCAGCTCGTCTTTGCGTTCGCCACCATGTTTCTTGGCGGCCTCGTAAAGGGAACAATCGGGTTGGGCATGAAGATGGTCGCACTTGGGCTGCTTGCGACCGTGATGCCCTTGCCCGCCGCCATCACGGTCATCATCGTGCCCGGCCTCGCCTCCAACGCTTGGCAGACCTTCAGCGGCCCGCCCCAGCGAGAGACGCTCCGTAGGCTGTGGTCGTTCTTCGCACTGTTCTGTATCGGAATCTGGTTCGGTACGGAAATTCTGGTGGCCGGCAACCCGCGCTTGATCGCGGCCATTCTTGGCGCTTTGCTAGTGACCTATGCGCTCTATGCACTGGCGGCTCCGCGTCTTCCTCATCCCGGCCGTCACGAGGTCTGGCTGTCGCCCACCATAGGCAGCATTAACGGCATATTAGCGGGCATGACGGGCTCCGACGCTGTGCCGGGCGTGCCCTACATGCAATGCCTCCAGCTGAACCGCGATCAGTTGGTGCAGGCCATGGGCCTTCTGTTCCTGCTCGGTTCCGGCGTAATCGCTGTCGCTTTCACCGTTCAGGGGATTTTTACGCGTGACCTCGCGATTGCCTCGACCGCCGCTACCGTCCCGACGCTAGCGGGCTATTGGCTGGGCGAGAAAATCCGCCACCGCATACCAGAGGAACAGTTCCGCCATCTCATGCTAATCGCACTCCTCGTGCTCGGTCTCTATATCGTGATCTCCAAACTCGCCTAATCGCAGCTACTGTTCCCAAATTGTCTTTCGATTAGATCGCCCCCCGCTTTCAACAAAAGCCATGTCAGGAAAAATCGAAGACGGTTGCCAGAGCGGTGCCGTGGGCTGAACATCCGAAGAGGAAACAATAGTGAGCTTCAATTGCCACTGGCGTCACTGCCACATGGCTAGCGGCTTCGACACATTAGCTACATCAGGCTTATTTTTCGGCTAGCTAGCGACGAACAGTCCTGCCGCGAAGCCTTCATCGATAATGAAATTTGCACCGTAGATTGCCTTACCGGTCTTCGGCGAGGCCAGGAAGAGCGCCGCGTTAGCAATGTCGGCGGCCTCAGAATAAGTGCGACCCGACGGGGTTAGCATTTCCATGAAATCCAGCACCGGCTTCAATTCCGGATCGGTACGTATGTCCTCGTTCATCGGAGTGGCGGTGTTGCCCGGCGAGATGGAGTTAACATGGATTCCACTGCGCGAGAGTTCGACGGCCAGTGCCCGGGTCATCATGATGATACCCGCCTTGGTCGCACAGTAGACCGGATAGGCCGGAATGGCGGTCACGCCCGCCACGGACGCAAGGTTGATGATGTTACCCCGCTTACGCGCCTTCATGAGAGGCACCACAGCGTTGGTGACGTTCCAGTTGCCCTTCAGGTTGATATCGACCATGCGGTTCATGTCCGTGGTCTTCGTTTCGCCGGCTGGGGTCGGATAGAACACGCCCGCCGCGTTCACCAGGATGTCGATCTTCTTGAAGTCCTTCAACACCTTCTGGACGAGCTTGTTCACCTCGGCGCTCTTGGTGACGTCGGCAGCGTAACCCTTCGACTTGCGCTTGATGTCCTTGGCGACTTTGTTGGCCTTGCGGACGTTCGAGCTCGCCACGACGGCGCAGGTCGCGCCCTCGGATGCGAACAGCCGGGCGATTTCCTCGCCGATGCCCTGCGAGCCGCCCGTGATGAGCGCCACCTTGTTTCTGAGTTGCATGGTGTCTCTCCGTGATATGCCGTTTGGGTGTTGCGTCAGTATCCGGCCGACAGACCTTCATCCATGAGCAGCAGCGCACCGTGGGCGGCGCTGGCGTCCTGTGAACACAGGAACAACACCCCGCCCGCCATCTCATATGCATCGGCGAACGGCCTTGGACTGAGGGTCTTCTGCTTGATGGTCTCGTAGATCTCCGCGTACTCGGCTTCTGTGCGGACGTTCTCATTCATGGGCGTCGCCGTGTTGCCGGGCGCCAGGCAGTTCACATTGATGTTGTGAGGCGCCAGTGCCGCCGCGAAGGAGCGGGTCATGTTGATGACGCCCGCCTTCACCGCTGAATAGACGATGTAGTTGCTGCGCCCCGCCACTCCCGCACCCGAGCCCAGGTTGACGATCTTGCCGCTCCCCGCCGCTATCATGTGCGGAGCAACGGCGTTGCACATAAAGAAACAGCCCTTGAGGTTGATGTCGGCCATGCGGTCGTACATTTCCTCGTCGGTCTCACCGATACGCGTTGGGTAGAACACGCCCGCCGCATTCACCAGAACGTCGATCCGCCCGAAGGCGGCCACCACGTCGCTTACCAGCTTCTCGATCTGCAAAATGTCCGCGACATCGCAGGCAAAACCCCGCGCACCGCTCCCGCAGCGTTCCACGACAGCAGCCGCGCGGTCCACCGACGAACCGGACACCACCGCCACCTGCGCGCCCTCTTCTGCGAAGCGTGCGCAGACTTCCGCACCAATCCCCGATGAACCTCCGGTGACCAGTGCCACCTTATCCTTGAACCGCATATCTTTCCCCTAGACTTATACGTACATGGCTTCGATTGAAGGCTCGGCGAACGGGCCCTACCCGCGATCATCCTACTCCGCTACCTTCCTTAGCCGGGCGGTCTCATCCGCAAGTACATGCCCGTCGATATCGACCGCAACCGCGTACACCTTGCGCGCACGATCAACAGACAGGAAGCCCTCAGCCACCTGCCAAGCCACCTGCGCGGGATTTCGCTCGACTGGCGGTCCGAACCCGCCGCCGCCACACGAGCGCGAGACCATCAGTTCGCCCGGCTCAAGGAAGACCTGGCCGACGCGGGGCACTTCTTCCTGCGTTCCGTTCACTGTGAGTTTGTGCTGACCGGCATTCGCAGCAGCTAAGCCGCCGCCCACGCCCTTAGGGCCGTTGATCGAACCGTCGGAATTATAAATCAGCGACATAGTGCCCGCGCGCGGCCCGAACACAGCGAAACCCTGTGGCGCGCCGCAGTTGCGGCCAGCGCCCTCGCTGTCGGGGACAAAACCGCGCGCATGGATATAAATTGGCAGGCGCAACTCATCGAGTTCAACGGAATCAAGGAAACACATCCCGGCATTACCAACATGCCCCACCGTCCACCAGGCGTCCGCATGCGCGCTGGCCGCGCCGTTGGTCCGGCCGAGGAAGATCTGGTTTACATAGGGTTTGCCGGTCTCGGGATTGGTGCCGGAGATCACGGCCGCCGCCGGCGGGCTCGACGCCCCGCATTCGGCGAGCCCGACTTTTTCAGAAATCTTAGCCATCGAAGCCTGCACAGAGTTGGACACCCGGTCGGCGACATTGGTGGTTGCAGCTGAACAACTCGTCGGGTGCTTCGGGATGCCGACGACGCAATTCTCACGCAGCTTCACGTCGATCCGACGGAACGAGCCCGCATTCTTTGGCACCGTGTGATCGATGGAATTGAACACGCCCACCATCGCCGCGGTGCGCGAACAGGCCTCCGACAGGTTGAGCCCGCAGGGTAGTGCGTCGGGGTTGTCGCGCAGATCTACCGAGACTAGACCGGCATCGGGATCGACCTTCACGCTGACGTTGATCTTCACACCTTCCTCGGGCGTGCCTGGGATCGGGTCATGGGTGCTGGAATGCCTCGCCGTTCCCGCCGGCAACAAACGGATAGCCGCTTCCATTCGGGCTTCGGAATAGTCGAAGAAGCGGTCCGCGAAAGCGTCCAGCGAGTCCCAACCCACATCCTCGCCCAGTGAGGTCAGCTCACGTTCGCCGATGCGCGCCGCGCCGACCATGGCTAGGTAGTCGCCCCACCACTGATCCGGCACCCGGATGCGCAGACGGCACATCCGCACAATATCCTCGATATTTGCGTAGTTGCGCTGCACCCGCACCGCCGGGAAGATCAGCGCACCCTCCTCGTAAACGTCACGCGCGCGGGCGTGATAGGTGGTCGGGATTGAGTTGCCGATATCCGCCTGATGCGCCTTGGCCTCGACCGTGAAGCGATGCCGCCCATCGCGGTCCATCACCGGCACAAGGATTGTGTGATCCGCCGGATGCGAACAGCCATGATACGGCGAATTGTGCAGGAACGCGTCGCCCTGCTTCAGCTCAGGATGAAACGCCTCCATCGAGCGAGCCATGATGTCCGGACCGGAGAGCACATGGATTGGCAGGCTTTCGGTCGCTGTCAGCAGCTGGTGATCGGCAGTGACAATACAGCAAGAAAAATCCCGCGCCGTATTAAGCACGCCGGAGCGTCCGGTGCGTAGAAGCGTGTTGGCCATCTTGCGGACGATGCCGTCCAGCCGGTTGGCCAGCAAGGCAAGCTGGACACCATCGGTGCCCGCATCGCCCGGCGCTTTAGCGTTCGCCACCATCAGGCTGTCATTTCCGCGCGCAGCTTGTCGGTCGCGGCCCGGTCGAGCCTCCCCTCGCCATCGACCACAACACCATAGACGGACGCCGCGCGCGCGGAGCTGACATATTCCTCGCGCACGTCGTGGGCGACCATCTCCGGATCACGATCGAGCGGGCTACCGTAGCCGCCACCGCCGCAGGATCTGGAGCCAATCCTCTCACCGGCCATGAGGCTGACCACCGCGCAGTTCGGGAGTTCCTCATGCTCGCCGTTCCGTGTGATCTTGAACTGTCCGGCGTTGGCCCCGCCGAGGCCGCCACGCACGCCTTTGGGTCCATTGATACCGCCGTCGCTCACATAGGCGATGTCGAGGTTGCCCACACGCGGCCCGAACTCCGTGTAGGCAGAGCGCGCGCCGCAGAACTTGCCCGCGCCCTCGGTGTCGGGCACGAAGGCGCGCGTCTTCACATAGAGCGGCTGGCGCAGTTCATCGAGCTCGATGGAATCCTGATAGCAGAGCCCGCCATTTCCAACATGACAGATCGACTGCCAGCAATCCGCATCGGGCGCACCCGCGCCGCCGGTCAGGCCGAGGAAAACCTGGTTCACAAAGGGTGTGCCGCTATCCGGATTAGTGCCCGAGACCACTCCCACGGCAGGCGGAATGATCGCGCCGCATTCTGCAAGGCCGTAACCGTCGGCAATCTCCGCCATAGCTGCCTGGGTTGGGTTGGACACCCGGTCGGCGATATTGGTTGTTGCCACCGAACAACTCGTAGGATGTTTGGGAATACCGCAGACCGAGTTCTCGCGCAGCAGCACATCGATGCGGCGGAATGAGCCCGCATTCTTCGGCACCGTGTGATCAATGGAATTAAACACGCCCACCATCGCCGCCGTGCGTGCGCAGGCCTCCGACAGGTTGAGGCCGCAGGGCTGCGCATCCATGTTGTCTCGCAGGTCCACAGTTACCTTCGCACCTTTGGGATCAATGGTGACGGAGCTGGTGATAGGGATGCCGTCCTCCGGTGTGCCAGGGATCGCGTCATGGGTGGAGGTGCGCGTCGCTGTCCCGGCTGGGAGCTGCCTGATCGCGCCGACCATCCTCTCTTCGGAATAGGCGAACCAATCCTCGTTGAAGGCTTCCAGCGTGGCCCAGCCGACCTCCTTGCCCAGCGCCAGCAGCTCGCGCTCGCCGATGCGCGCAGCCCCCATCATAGCCAGAAAATCGCCCCACCACTGGTCAGGCACACGGATGCGCAGGCGGCACATCCGCACGATGTCCATGTTGTATTCGTAGTCTTCCTGCACCTTCACGGCCGGGAAGATCAGTGCGCCTTCCTCGTAAACGTCGCGTGCGGTGCCATGATAGGTCGTCGGGATCGAGTTACCGATATCCGCCTGGTGCGCTTTCGCCGCAACGGTGTAGCGGTGGATACCGTCATCGTCGATGACGGGGACAAGCATCGTGTGGTCCGCCGCGTGTGAGCACCCGTGATAGGGCGAGTTGTGAAGGAACGCGTCGCCGCGTTTCAGCTCCGGGTGAAATTCCTTCATCGTCGCGGCCATGATGTCCGGACCGGACAGCACATGGATCGGCAGGCTTTCTGCCACCGCCGCGAGCTGGTTGTCCGCCGTCAGGATGCAGCATGAAAAGTCTCGCGCGATATTGAGCACACCCGAGCGCCCCGTGCGCATTAGGGTATTGCCCATCTTGGACGAGATCCCCTCCAGCCGGTTGGAAAGGAGGGCAAGCTGCACGCCATCGATGTTCTGCCTGGCCATCCTCGCTTTCCCTGCCGCTATGCCTTCACCGCACATGGCACGATGGACACGCTACCCGACGGGCGCCGTTCAGCCGTCGCGCCCGGGTCCACCACCACCGTCGTGAATGGGGATTCGATGATCGCTGGCCCTTCAAGAACCTCGCCCGCCTTCATTGCCTCGAAGCGGCGCACCGTCGCGTCCACAAAGCCGTGACCCGAGAAATAAACCTTCCGGGCGCCATCGACTGAGGTCTGTAACTCGCGCTCGGTCAAAGAGCCCGCCTCGCTTTCGCGCAGCCGGCATTTCACAGATGCAGTCCAGCCAACCACCTCGATCTCGGAGTCTGAATCGGCAATGGCGAAGATGTCTTCATGGGTCTTGTGGAACTCGGAGACCAGCGCGCGCACATCGGCGTCACTGTTGAAGCGGCGCGAAGCCAGCGGCACCTCGATCTCCCACACCTGTTCGGGGTAGCGCGCCTCGGCGAAGAACTCGATGGTCTGGGCTATAGAGCCCTGCCCCGGCCCATCTATGAAGGCGTTACAGTTCGCTTCCAACGCGTCGAGGATCGCGTTTACGCCGTCAGTGTCGAAGTTTTCGGACGTAGCAAAGAAGGTCCGCGTGTACTGGGAATGTAGGTCCGACATCATCGCGCCCGCCGCACTCAGTGCCGCGCCAACCTCCGGAATCAGCACGCGCTCGCTGCCGAGCCGCCGCCCGATGGCAGCCGAGTTTAGACCCGCCGCGCCGCCGCCACCGATCAGCACCGCCTCGCGGGGGTCGATGCCCTGGTTCACCGTGATATCGATGATCGCCTGCACCATATTCTCGGTCGCAATGGAGATCACCGCAGCTGCCGCATCCTCAAGACTAAGGTTCATCGGACCTGCCACGTCGCGCTCAATGGCCCAGCGCGCCGCATCAACGTCCAGCGACATGCTGCCGCCCAGGAAGAACTCGGGATCGAGATAGCCGAGAACCAGCGAGGCATCCGTCACCGTCGGCTTGTCGCCACTCTGCCCGTAGCAGGCAGGTCCCGGTACAGCGCCCGCGCTCTGCGGGCCGACATGCAGCATGCCACCGTCATCCACCCAAGCGATGGACCCACCGCCTGCGCCAATGGACTTCACATCGACGGACGGAAAACCCGTCATATGGCCGCGATAAGGCTGGCCGATCCAGGTCTCGCGCGTCCACGGGATACGTCCACGCCGGACCAAGCTGACGTCATAGGTCGTGCCGCCGGTGTCCGCGATCACCGCGTTATCGGCCCCCTCGTCCTCACGTGCAAAATAACGACCTGAGACCGGCGCCATAGACGGACCCGAATTGATCAGGTGGATCGGCTGCTCGGCGATATCAGATGCGTCCATCATGCCGCCTTGGGACGTGACAATAAGAACGCGTCCGTCGAACCCAGCATCCGAAAGACGGCCCGTCAGGTTGCGCATATACGCACTCATCTGCGGCTTGAGCGACGCATCGATCGCCGCTGAGGACGCGCGCCGGTATTCGCGCAGCGACGGGTTAAGCACATGAGACAACGTGAAGGGCACTCCCGGCAGATGCTGCTCGATCAGTTGCCCCACCCGGTCTTCGTGGGATGGGTTGATAATCGACCACAGCAGGCAGACCGCGATGGCTTCTACATCCTTCGCCTCCAGCTCCTGAAGTATTTCAATGACCCGGCCCTCGTCGAGCGGATGCAGTTCCGAGGCATCGGCCAGGATACGGCCAGGCACCTCGAAAGACAGCGCGCGCGGGATATATGGCTCGGGATAAGGCACCGTGAAATTGAACGGCTCCATGCGCCCGCCTTCGCGCCAGACCAGGATGTCGCGATGACCCTCGGTCGTCAGGAAGGCCGTCTTCGCCGTGTTACCGGTCACGATGGCGTTGATGGCGTGGGTGGTGCCGTGGATGAAAAGCTCGCCCCTGCCCAGCAACTCGCCGAGTTCCATGCCGAGCCCGTCAGCGGCGACCTTTAGGCTGTCGAGCACACCGCGGATTGGGTCGTCCGGTGTCGTCGAGGCCTTGAACATGTGAAGGCCGTCGTTATCGTCCTCGACAATAAGATCAGTGAAAGTTCCACCTGTATCTACAGCAAACCGCATACCGTCCAACAACCTTTAAACAAGAATTTTCCTTTAGATTCAAATTATTATCAACGAAAAAGCATCTGGCCTCTAAACGATAAATTCTTAATTGAGAGTAGCCAAGTTTCTATTTATTCAGAAAGTTCAGCACTTCTTTTACAAACACTTCCTTAGCCTGAATCTGAGGGCAATGCCCGCAGTCTGGAATTTCAACGAGCACCGAACCCTCTATCCCATGGTGCAAAGCATGAGAGAGCGCCGGCGGAGTAGTAGCGTCGTCTAAACCAACCAAAACCATCGTGTCATTGGTAATTGTGCTGATTTGATCGGCCATCTCTACGTTCGCGAGCGCTCGCGCAGTTGCAGCGAAGGCATTTGGATTACAGGTTGCAAGCGCTTGTTTTCGCTCATCGATCACATCTGGATTATTCTGAATAAAATCTTCCGGGAACATTCGAAGCATCGCGGCGTCAAGCACAGCTTCCATGCCCTCGGTTTCAACTTTATCAGCCAGAATTCGTAGAGGTTTCTTTGCTTCCTCAGGAAAACCCGGGCCAGTGTCGGCGAGGATTAATTTCCCGATCCGAGCACCATGGTGAATCGCAAGCGATACAGCCATGAACCCGCCGGCGCCATTACCGAGTACAGACGCATCACTTGCTAAGTCAGCCTGATCCATGATTCGAACCAGATGATCCGCATAGTCCTTGACCGAAGGGGCATCAATCTGAAGGGGCGGTGTTCTGCCATAGCCTGGCAAATTGGGAATTGTAAGCCGATACTGCTGGGACAATTCACTCAAAACGCGATCAAAAACAGACCTCTCTGCCAAAAGCGTATGAATAAGCATCAGGTCAGGTCCCTTCCCAACCTGGATCACATCGGCTCCATCAATTTTCAGTTCTTTAATATCCAAAGCTCTTTTCTCCCCTGGGGACGTTCAAACTCCAACAGACATCTGCGGTTTTGACTCCTGCCCACACATCAGCAAAACTACAACTGTGAGTGATGGGTTATACGTTTATGGTGCTTGACAGCAAGTACCGACGTCCGCTCGTCAGGCTTGGAAAGAACATCTGGGAGGAAACAAATGTTCGAGAAAGTTAAGTGGTCAGACGTTTCGCGACGCGAAATTCTGAAGGCGGGCACAGCCGCGGCTGCGGTAGCCGGAACGCCCTTGGCAGCAGGCCAAGCTTTAGCGGGCGGACACGGAAGCGAAAACGACAAAATCGTTGCGTCAGCTAAGAAGGCTGTCCCAGGCGGGCAAGACCTTACAGGACTTATGTGGGGACTATACTCATCGGGCGCAAAGCCCGTAATGGATGAATTCGGTGACTTGACCGGAATCAAGATCAGCAAGCTCCAAGACATCAGTGCGTTCGAGATTCCCCAACGTGCGATGGCTGAGGCGCTCTCAAAATCACCAGAATTCGACTTCTTCCATGTCGACACCAATATGATTCCCTCGTTGGCGTCCGCAGGCCTCCTGGAGCCACTTGATGAGTATATGAAGTCAGCAGGCTTCAGCATTAATGCAGTTGGAGACTTCGGAAAGTTCCTTACTTACAAAGGAAAAACCTACGGCATCACAACTGACGGCAACGTGCATGTTCAGTTTATCCGAAGCGACCTGTGGAATGATCCAGACGAAAGAAAAGCGTTCGCCGACAAACATGGTCGCGAGCTGACTTGGCCCGATACGTGGGAAGAAGATCTAGAAATTATGAAGTTCTTCCACCGTCCAGATAAGGATCTGTATGGCACAGCCAGCCTTCGCGACCGAGGTTCCTCTGCCGCCTGGTGGTATATGTATCTATATAGCGCTGGCGGGTTCCCGTTTACCGACGACATGGATCCAAATATCGATAACGAGATTGGTGAATATGCATTCCAAACCTATCTCGATCTGAAACAGGTTTCCCACCCGGAAGCTGCCGGTTGGGGAACGCCTCAGATGATCCCTCGGATCGTCAATGGCCAAGCGTTCTCTTGTCAGTATTGGGATGGTATTATCGCGCTCGCGGAAAATCCCAAGAAATCCAAAACTACTGGCAAATGGGCTTATGGTCCGGTTCCGGGTTCGAAGAAGAGTGGCAAACTAATTAAACGCTCAATTTCAACTCCGAACGTTGGTATCCTCGTTAACCGACACAGCCCTCGAAAAGCTGCTATGGCGCACATGGCGATGTATCTCGGTACCGCCGTCAATAGCGCCAAAATCGTTGGAGATCCGGTCAATACTTTCCACGATCCGTGGCATGTCGACCACTTTAAGGACGGCTCATTGCCTTCCAAGGTTTACACGCCAGGCGGTATGAAGGCGATCAAGCAGAATCTGCAAATCGTTACGCCGCCGATCTTCTTGACCGGCCTGCTAGAGTTCGAAACAGAACTTAAGCGTAACTTCTCGGAGATGTATGCGGGAGATAAGACCGCCAAGAAGGCGGCGTCCGATACTTCTGAGGCTTGGGCCAAGTCGATCCGTCGTATTGGCAAGCGTCGCTTGAAAGAAGAGCTGGCAACTTACAAGTCGCTTTTCCCGTCAGTCGACGTACCGGCTTAAGCCAGTTCGCCACTTTAATTGATTTCGGGGTGCCTTATGGCACCCCGATTTCCAGTGGGTTATTTCTATCATGACTTCCGACACAGCAGCAGTTAACGGATTAAGCTCACGAGAGCGAACCCGGGCTCAGGGTATTAAAAGGTTCAAATGGACTGTTTTAACGCCACTCATTGGGCTTATGGCATTCATATTGCTGCCTGCTTTTTTTCTACAAGGATATTTTTCGTTCTTTGCGTTTTCAATTTTTGATGCTGGTGACGACCAATCTTTCCTCTCCTATTTTCGCGCCTCAAGTTGGGTGGGGCTTGATTTATGGAAAGACGCGTTAGGCGATGCGAAATTTGGTTATGCGATAATTAGATCTTTATTGTTTTCCGCCGCTGTAACCATTGGTTGTTTTTTAATTGGATTTGGGCTGGCTTTGCTGATGTATAGACCCTTTCGGGGGCAAGGCCTTTATTATATTTTCTTTATATTACCGATGCTCACGGTGCCTATTGTTATCGCATATACCGGCGAAATGATCCTTTACCAAAATGGACCCTTGAACGACATAATCAGTATGGTCACGGGGGAAAAGTCTGAGATCCAATTTTTATACAATCAAGGCGCAGCATTGACCACCATCGGTTTGATGGAGATCTGGAATTGGACCCCCTTCAGTTTCATTATCATGATGGCGGGATTGGCGGCTCTTCCTAAAGAGCCCCAAGAGGCAGCAAAGATCTTGGGAGCGAGTAGATTTCGAATTTTTTGGGAGGTTCAGCTTCCCTTATTGCGGCCAGTAATTTTACTCGCGTTAATTCTGCGATTCCTTGAATCGATGGCTGAATTCCCAAAAACCTGGGGCCTACTTCAGGGTGGTCCCGGATCGGCGACCGAAACAATACCTGTCTACATTTTCATAAATGCATGGCAGTTTTTTGATCTCTCTTACGGTGCCGTGCTCTCTTACCTCGTCTTATTTATGATGATTGCTATCGTTCTAAGCGCCATTTGGTTACTACGCCGAGAAAAACGTAGCCTCGATGAAATGTATCAATCCAAACCAGAGGAGGGTTGATCCGGTGGCTATGACTAAATCCCAGAGGCAAACAACTTTTGCGTCCTTCCGATACTTCGTTCTTTCAATTTGGCTGCTAGTTGTTGCTTTTCCAATTTTTTGGATGGTTTCAACGTCCTTCAAACCCGACGTTGAATGGTTTGCTTGGCCACCAGTCTATATTTCGGAAAATGCTACTCTTCAAAACTATTTAGCCGTTTGGGCTGATGTTGAAGGGCATTCGATTGATGAAAAAACCGGCGAAATAAAAACTTACGCTCAATCTCTTCAAAGGCCGTGGACGGCCCTAGGAAATAGCGCGTTAATTTCTTTTATCGCAACGACTTTAGCAGTCTTGTTCGGATCCGTTATCGCCTACGGAGTATCTCGGTATCAAATCTTGTCCGAAGCAAGAATGTTTCAATTACTAATGCTCAGAATGGTGCCTCCTATTGTTTTAGTGGCTCCAATATCGATTTGGTACAGCGCCTTAGGACTGCTGGATAGTATTCCCGGGCTTGTGATCCTTTATTTCCTGACGACACTTCCGTACGCCGTTTGGATGTCGAAGAGTTTCATTGATGAAGTTCCGAGAGAAATGGAGCAGGCTGCGGAGATCCTCGGAGCCAGTAAATGGCGCACCATCTGGGAAGTGGTGTTGCCGCTCGTTCGCTCCGGATTGGTGGCAACTTTCCTATTTATTTTGATCCTAACCTGGAGTGAGTACTTACTGGCCCTACTCCTATCCAAGGCTCAAATTGTAACTCTCCCTGTAGAGCTATCGAAATATCAAGGCTCCACTGAAGGTCGAGTATATGGACGTCAAGCGGCTCTGTCGGTAGGGATTACGCTTCCGTTGATTTTGGTTGGTCTAATAATTCGCAAGCACTTAGCACGCGGATTTAGCTTCGGAATGGTTAGAAGGTAGCGAAAAATGTCGAGAATAGAGCTCAATAATCTCCGAAAAGAGTACGGCAAGACAATTGCTGTAAAGCAAATGAACCTCACAATTGAAGATGGGGAGTTCATAGTCTTCGTTGGGCCCTCCGGGTGCGGAAAAACCACGACTCTTCGCATGATTGCAGGTTTCGAAGACCCAACAGCTGGAGAAATAAAAATCGATGGCGAAGTAGTAAATGAAAAAGAGCCTGGCGACCGAGATTTGGGCATGGTGTTCCAAAGCCACGCGCTATTTCCCCACAAAACGGTAGCCGACAATATCGCCTTTGGCCTTCGTATGAAGAAAGTGCCGCAGGACGAACAAGCCAAGAAGGTGAATGAAGTATCTGAACTGGTTCGCATCACTCACCTTCTTGGAAAAATGCCAGGCCAATGCTCAGGAGGCGAATCTCAGCGCATTGCGCTCGCTCGCACACTCGTCACGGAACCCTCTAACTTCCTTTTAGACGAGCCACTATCTTCGCTGGACGCAAAACTACGCCGAGAATTGCGTGCGGAATGCGACCGCCTGCACGACGAGTTACAGAAGACATTTATCTACGTCACGCATGACCAGGAAGAGGCAATGACCCTGGCTGATCGCATCATCGTGATGAACCAGGGTGAGATCGTCCAGCAGGGCTCTCCGCTCGACATCTATGGCGATCCGGTATCGTACTTTGTGGCGGACTTCTTCGGAAACCCGGCGATGAACCTGATCGACGGCGAGTTCGTCACGAACGGAAATGCGCTGGAATTCCGCAGCGCCCATTTTGATATTCCGCTACCTGCTAAATATGCCGCGACGAAGCCCGGCAAGGGGACCCTCGGCATCAGGCCGGAAAATGTAGGTATCGACGATAGCGAAGCCGGCGGCGCCACCATTGAACGCCAGGTCGGCCTTGTCGAGCCGCTGGGCAAGGACACACTGCTCTACTTTGAGACCGAGGAAGACCGTCCGTTCGTAGCTGTCGTTGAGGGCACCGAGCGCTTCGAGCGTCATCAGACGGTGACCATCCGCTTCCCGGAAGACGGCATATTCCTGTTCGACGCGAACGGAGACCGCATCCGCTAGTTGTTTTCACAAAAACAAGCAAGTCATAGCGCCGCGCGCCGATCGATCGGGGCGCGGCGTTTTTCTTCAAGGGAGGCCAAGATGCCTGTGTTGAGCACCGGACGTTTTGACATCAACTACATCGAAGAAGGAGAGGGTTTTCCCATTCTCCTGGTCCACGGCCTCGCGGGTGATCACACCGCGTGGCTCCCTCAAATTGCCGCCTGGAAAGATCGCTATCGGGTCATCGCGTTCGATAACCCGGGTTCCGGTGACAGTTCACTTGTCGGCGAGCCCACCGGGACTGCCGATCTCGCCGATGCCACGCTTGGCCTAATGGACAAGCTGGGTATCGAGAAAGCACATGTAGTCGGTCGTTCCATGGGCGGTGCCGTAGCACAACACATGGCGCTGAAGTCTCCGAAACGACTTCAGTCCCTCGCAATGGCAGCATCCTTTGCACGACTGGATAGTGTCGGCGCTCAGGTGATCGCCAACCTCCAGCAGCTGCTGAAATGGCGGGGAAACTGGGCGGAATGGGCTCCTCATGCGGTCTACCTGTTCGTGGCTCCCGCCTTCTACAACGAGAATCCGGAGCTTATGTCGCGGATCACGGCGCTCGTCAGCGACGACGGGCGTGATATGGCGTCCTATGACCATCTTGCGACCGCGTGCCTTGAACATGACGTACTCGACCGGCTGTCGGATATCCAAATCCCGACGCTGGTAATGGGCGGGCGTTTCGACCCGATCTGCTCCATGACCGCGCAAAGCTGGATGATGGACCGGCTCCCGAACGCCGAACTCGCAGTGTTCGAACAGTCGAGCCACTTCTTCCTAATGGAGGAAGCCGCAAAAGCAATGTCCACACTCGAAAACTGGTTTGAAAAACACGCAGCCTGACCCACACGACGGGAGACACCTATGCCGAAAGTGAATTGCGGCCGCTTTAACGTTAACTATATCGAGGCAGGTGACGGTTTCCCGATCGTGCTGATCCACGGCCTTGCAGGCGATCACACCGCGTGGCTCCCCCAAATCGAGACTTTCAAGGATCGCTACCGGGTAATCGCCATGGACAATCCGGGATCGGGCGAGAGTTCCCCGGTCGATGCCCCTTGCACAACCGAGGACCTGGCCGACACGATGCTGGCCCTCATGGAGGGCCTCGAAATCGAGAAAGCGCACGTTGTCGGCCGTTCGCTTGGCGGGCTGATCGGTCAGCACATGGCCCTGCGAGCGCCTGACCGGATCCAATCACTAGTCTTGGCGGCCTCCACAGCTAAAGTGGACCCGATCGGCAAGCGCGTCCTCGAGAACATGCGAGAAGTCCTGGAGTGGCGAGACAACTGGGCTGACTGGGCACGCCATTCAGCGCATGTGTTTGTCGCGCCTGCTTTCTACAATGACAATCCGGAGGTAATGGCCCGCATCGAGGCCTTGGTGGGCAATGAGGCACGCAGCAAGGCCTCGTATGTAAATCTAAATCACACAGCCCTCAGCCACGACACCTCAGGACGACTTGGTGAAATCGCGTGCCCTACCCTGATCATGGCAGGTCGTGTTGACCCGATCTGTTCCATGCAGGGAACGGATGAGCTTTCCAACGGCATTCCGGACAGCGAAACGGTTGTGTTCGAGAAGTCGAGCCACTTTTTCTTGATGGAAGAGGCGGAAAAATCGATGCAGACACTCGACGACTGGTTTGCGAAGCAAACGCCCTAATTCGCTAAACCCGTTTGGCATCCACGGCTGGATAACGCATGTACTGCTCGACCCAGTCGAAGCCCACAAGGTCCACATAGGCGTCCATCAAACGCCTCGTGACTGGCCCGGGGATAGCACCGGCAGCGAAGACACGCCCGTTAATGCTGCGCGCCGGGCAGATACAGAAGCTGGTCGAGGATATGAATGCCTCATCGGCGTTGTAAGCATCGAACAGGTCATAGTCCTTCTCCGCGCAGGGCACTCCGATCTTCTCCGCCAGCTCCATCACGGTCTGGCGGCTGATACCCGGCAGGACATAGCGTTCCTGAGGTGTCACGAGCCGTCCTTCTGACACAAAGAAGATGTTGCTTCCCCTACCCTCGGCGATGTTGCCGTTGTGGTCCAGCATGACGGCATAGGCTTCCGGGTTCTGTGCCGAGACCTCCTCGTCTGCCATGATGAGGTTCAGATAGTTGTGGGTCTTGGCTCGCGGGCTGAGCATATCCGGCGCGGTACGGCGTACCGAGGACACGATCATGTCGATCCCGTCGCGGTAGAGCTTCGCACGCGTCGAGAGCGGCAGCGGCAGGCATTCGACGATCACTGTCGGCCCCACATAGTCCGGCCACGCCGAGCGTTCGTTCGGATCGACAATGCCTCGTGTAATTCGCTGCGACACCCACAAATCCTCGTCCGCGGCAATTGTCGGCAGGTTTTGCTTTACAACCTCGCGCGTGATCTCGGCCATCTCCGCCAGCGTGGTTCCCGGATCGATGCCGATATAACGAAGAGACCGGTATAGCCGCTCTAGATGCTCATCCAGCTTGAAGATTTCGTGGCCGAAGGTGCGCGTCGTGTCGAATACCGCGTCGCCGTATTTTACCCCCCGGTCCCGAAACGGCAGTTTCGCCTCGTTCTCGGGAATGTATTCGCCGTTCAGATACACAATCCGCTGGTTGGGAATAGACACGGGCCTGACGCCTCCTTTGATACCGTCCGTTCGCGTTGCGTCGGGCGTTCTGTCGTTTCAAGATACAGAACATAACACAACGAATAAGGGGGGATGTCATGACGAAGTACGGTGTCGGCCAGCCTGTGCGACGGACGGAAGACCCGCGTCTTCTGACAGGCAAAGGAAAGTTCAACGACGATCTGCCACGTGACGGCGAGGCTGTCGGTTATGTCCTTCGCTCTCCTCATGCCCATGCGGATATCCACTCGATCGATACATCCTCAGCGCGCAGCATGCCGGGCGTGATCGCTATCCTGACGGGACAGGACCTCGCAGACGAAGGCATCGGGGCATTTCCCGGACCGCCGCCCTTCTTCGCCGCCCTCACTAAGCCGGACGGCTCGCCGCTTATCTATCCGCCACAATATGCACTGACATCGGACAGGGCGCGCTATGTCGGTGATCCCGTCGCTTTTGTTGTCGCTGAATCGCTCGACCAGGCTCGCGATGCCTCAGAGGCGATCGTCGTCGACTACGCTCCCCTGCCCGTCGTGACCGAGACCGCACACGCCATGGACGATGGTGCCGTCCAGCTATGGGACGAGGTGCCCCGAAACTTCCTGTTCCGGTCGCAGATCGGCGAACGGGACCTGACCGATGCCGCTTTCGCCGGGGCCGCCCATATCGCCCGGGTGCGTCTCGTGAACCAGCGGATTGTCCAGAACTCCATGGAAGTGCGCGGTGCGATCGGAAGCTACGATACCGCATCGGGTCGCTATACCATCTATACCTCCAACCAGAACCGTCACCTGCTGCGCCAGTGGTTGGCTGGTGCGTTTTTCAAATGCGAACCGGAGATGATCCGGGTGCTGGTGGATGACGTGGGCGGCGGGTTCGGGATGAAGACCCATCCCTACCCGGAGCAGGTTCTGGTCATGGTAGCCGCGAAACGTACTGGGCGTACCGTGCGCTGGATCAGCGATCGCTCGGAGGCGTTCCTAAGCGACCTACACGGGCGAGATCATGTCTCCGACTGCGAACTCGCACTGGATGACGACGGCAAGTTCCTGGCGGTGCGCGTCAGCACGGTTGCCAATATAGGGGCCTACTCATGCTCCGCGGGGGTCTCCATCCCCACCCAGATCGGCCCCAAGATTTTGACGAGCGTGTACGACATTCCCGTAGCTGATGTGGAAGTGAAATGTGTCGTGACCAACACAGCGCCCGTCGGTCCCTATCGCGGAGCCGGCCGGCCCGAGGCCATCTATGTGATGGAGCGCCTCGTGGACGTGGCGGCGAATGATCTGAAGATGGATCCGCTAGAGATCCGGCGCCGAAACCTGATCGGGCCCAATGCCTTCCCCTACACCAACGCCATGGGGACAACCTATGACAGCGGGGCATTCGAGGAGAACATGGCCCTCGTTGCGAAGATGGCGGATTGGGACAGTCACGAAGCGCGGCGCGCAGACGCGCTGAAACGCGGCCGTCTGTCCGGTATTGCCATCAGCCAGTATCTGGAAACCACTGCCGGAAACCCGACGGAAACCGCGGAAGTCGAGGTCACTGACGACGACAGGGTCATCGTGCGCGTCGGCACCCAGCCTATGGGTCAGGGGCACGACACGTCGTTCATGCAGATCATATCCGACAAACTGGGCATCGATTTCGAGAGCGTTGTCATCGATACGTCGGACAGCGACAACCTCCCCAACGGCGGCGGTAGTCACGGCTCCCGCACGAGCCATATCGGCAGTGTCGCCGCCCTGAACTCATCTGACGAAGTGATCGTGAAAGGCACGCTGATCGCATCGGAGATACTGGAAACCGCATCTCAGGATGTCGAATATGCCGACGGGGCCTTCCGGGTAAAAGGCACGGACAAGTCCGTGACACTCTTCGATGTGGCCCGGTACGCCCGCACCTCCACGGATCTCCCCGAGGACCTGCGCGGGCCGCTCAGCGGCACCGACACTCACACCATCGAGCACTGGAGTTACCCCAACGGTTGCCATGTCTGTGAGGTCGAGATCGAACAGGATACGGGCGTTGTGCAAGTGATGCGCTACTGCGCGGTCGATGATGTCGGCAAGGTTATCAATCCCCTGCTGGTCGCGGGCCAGGTCCATGGCGGGGTTGTCCAGGGGATCGGACAAGCCATGCTTGAAAACACGATCTACGATCCCGCATCGGGGCAGATGGTAACGTCGTCTTTCATGGACTACACGATGCCCCGCGCTGACAATGTCCCTATGATCGAACTCGACACAAACGAAGTGCCGTGCGTAACCAACCCAATCGGCGTCAAGGGTGCAGGCGAAGCCGGTGCGCTGGTCGCGCCCCCGGTTGTCATAGCGGCTATCACGGATGCGCTGCGTGACTACGGTGTCGCACACATCGATATGCCGGTAACGCCCGAACGTATCTGGCGCATTCTCAATGAGCAAAAGGCTGCCTGAGCCCATGACGTTTGATTACACTTCTTTTTACCGTCATGACCTGCCCGCGCCTGCCATGCGCTGGAGCGGTTTTCCCGAGTTCAACTTCGTCGGCGGACACAACGACGCGGCCTGTGTGCCGGTCGATGCATTCATCGCCGCGTCGGAAAGCGTTCTTCGGCGCGAAGGCGCATCGCTCGCGACCTATGGCCTGAACAGCGGGCCGCAGGGCTACCGACCGCTACGGGAGTTCATTTCGGGTGCGCTGAACAAGCGCGCCGGCATGCAAACGGGTACCGACGATATCCTCGTCGTATCCGGCTCATTACAGGCTCTGGATCTCGTTAACGCCGTGTTTCTGGAACCAGGAGACACCGTGATCGCAGAGGGAGGAAGCTATCAGGGCACCCTGCAGCGCTTCATCCGTGCGGGTGTAAATTGTATTGGCGCTCCGCTAGACGACGACGGTATCCGGATGGATGCCCTGTCCGACATCCTTGACAAGCTGGCTGAAGGCAATATCAGGCCCAAATATATCTACACAATCCCAACCGTCCAGAATCCCACCGGCTCTGTCATGCCAGAGGAACGCCGCCTGCAGATGCTCGAGCTGGCGCAAAAACACGATGTGCCGATTTTCGAGGACGACTGTTACGCCGATTTGACCTTCGACGGCACGCGCCCGCGCGCAATCCACGCGCTGGATAACGACGGCCGGGTGATCTATTGCGGGTCCTTCTCCAAGACCATCGCACCTGCGCTTCGGGTTGGCTTCATCTCCGCCGGCTGGGAGGTCATGTCCCGCCTTCTGGCGGTCAAGCACGACGCCGGCTCAGGTGCTCTGGAGCAGATGGTTCTGGCTGAATATTGCACCACGCATTTCGATACGCATGTCGCGAAACTCCAGGGCGTCCTGAAGGAAAAATGCGACACCATCATGGAGGCATTGAACGCGGAGTTCGGCACAACGGCGGAATATCGCGTGCCGAAGGGAGGCATTTTCATCTGGGTCACCCTGCCCGACATCATCGATACCTCAAAACTGGCCGTTGTAGCGGCGTCAGAAGGCGTCGCACTCAACCCCGGCGCAGAATGGACAGCAGATCCGGAGACCGGTCGCCACAGCTTGCGGCTGTGCTTCGGCAATCCCACGCTGGATGAACTGCGCAACGGTGTCGCCAAGCTGGCCCAGATTTGTCACCGCGAGTTCGGCGTTCCGGTACGCAGCTCCAACTTCGAACACTAGGCCCTGCAAAACCGAAACGTAAAACGGGGGCCTCACGGCCCCCGCTTCGTTTCCGAAATAATGTCGCGGTCAGCCGCCGAGATAGTAACTCTTCACCATGTCGTTTTCGCGCAGGTCCGCCGCGTCCTTGCTTGCAAACGCGATTTCGCCATGCACGATGATGTAGCCCTTGTCGGCGATCTTGATAGCCTGGTTGAAGTTCTGCTCCGCCATCAGGATCGTCAGACCCCGACTCTTATTGAGCTCACCGATCTTCTCGATCATCTGGGCAACAAGGATCGGAGCCAACCCGACCGACGGCTCGTCAATCAGAAGCAGACGCGGTCCGCTCATCAGTGCACGTCCAACGGCGAGCATCTGCTGTTCACCGCCGGACATGCTGCCCGCAAGCTGAGTTCGCCGTTCCGCAAGGCGCGGAAATAGGGTGAACGCATAATCGAGGTTCTCGTTCAGGCTCGCACGCGCGACCTTTCGGTAAGCGCCCAACGTCAGGTTCTCCTGCACCGTCAGGTCGGGGAACAGCCGTCGCCCTTCGGGCACCAGAGCAACGCCAGCGTCCACGATTTCCTGGGGCGAGGCCTCGGTGAGGTCGACGACCGATCCATCGTTGTCACGCAGTTCGATCTTGCCTGCAGTAGGCTTAATCAGCCCCGAAACACAACGCATCAACGTTGACTTGCCGTTGCCGTTGGTGCCCAGCAGCGCTACCGTCTGCCCGTCGGGCACGTCGATAGACACATTATTGAGCACGGTGACAGCACCGTACCCGGCGTTCAAATCCTTGATGACCAGTTCAACCATCGTCGCTTCCCAGATAGGCGCGTTCAACGTCTTTGTTTTTCACGATTTCTTCCGGCGTTCCCTCGGCAATCAGTTGTCCCGCATCGAGACAGATGATCCGCTGGGAGAAACGCATCACTGCACGCATGATGTGTTCGATCATGATGATCGTGATGCCACGCTCGTTCATCTTGAACAGGATGTCGATGACCTCATCGACCTCCTGCCCCGTCAGACCAGCCATTGCTTCGTCGGAAATAAGAAGCTTGGGCTTGGCGGCCATGGCACGCGCCAGCTCCAGCTTACGCAGCTCGATTTGGGTTAGGTCCGTGGTCGGATCATCCGCCTTTTCTGCCATTCCCATTGTTTCGAGGATTTCCATGGCATCGGCACGGTCATCGAACTTTTCGCCACGGTGATGACCGACGAACTCGGACGGAATCATCAAGTTCTCGATCACAGACATGGTGTGGAACGGACGCGGAATCTGGAAACTCCGAGCGATACCTGCTGCCGTTCGCTGATGTGGCTTTTGCGAGGTCACATCATGACCATTGAAGATGATGTTGCCTTCCTCGTTACGCAACAGCCCCGAGACGCAGTTGATCATCGTCGTCTTACCCGATCCGTTGGGCCCAATCAGGCCGAACCGCTCGCCGGGCTTGACGAAAGTCGTGACGTTGTTGAGGGCCGTGAAGCCGCCGAAGTGCTTTGAGACACCTTCGATTTTCAGAAGTGGTTCGCTCATCGGCCCTCTCCTAACGCGATTTCTTGAACCAGCCGACAATGCCGCCCGGCGCGATGATTACGAAAATCACCAGCAGAACGCCCACGATCAGAAGGTTCAATTCCGACGAGATAAACAGAGAAGCCCATTGCTGCGCTCCGCCAAGTAGGATGGCACCGATCACCGGACCCACCCAGGAGACCGTACCCCCAATCATCGGCATAGCGATCGCGTTTACCGCATACTCGAGGTTAAATGCTGATAGCGGATCAATGAAAGTCAGGTAACTGGCCAACGGTGCACCTGCGACGCCCATCATTGCGCCACTGATTGTGGTAGCGATGAGCTTTAGTCGCAAGGTTGGAACCCCCATGCACTCTGCCGCCTCTTCACTGTCTTTGATGGCATTCAAGCCCCGGCCGAGCTTGCTTCGCTCAATCCAACGGGCCACCCAGACACTGCCGATTGCTACAGCTGCCATGAGGAAGAACAAGAACTCCTTATAGTTAGCGAATACGCCAGCCTTTCGATCCACGAAAAGGACACCAAGAAGTTCCGGCTTGCGCGCCGGAAGGATAGACGTTCCCGCCGCACCGCCGACATAACCCCAGTGGGCCACGATCGTCTCAAGGATAATCGCCAAAGCAAGCGTCGCGATAGCAAAGTACACACCGCGCAGGCGAAGCGTCAGGTAACCCGTCCCAAGCCCGAGTAGACCGGCGATAATGCCACCAAAAACAAACTGTTCGACTAACCCGACACCAAGGAAGTTGATAAGGGCCACCGAGGTGTATGCACCCACAGCTAGGAAACCCGCACTTCCGAAGTTCACATAGCCAGCATAGCCTCCCAGGATGTTCCAGGCCGTAGCCATGACGACATACTGAAGGATAACAAAGCCGACAAAGAACACGAATTGGTTGCCAATGACCTGCGTCGCGGCGAATGCCAGGACGATAAGAAGCAGGCAAATGATTTCAAACAAATACTTCATCAGTGGCCTCCCGCCGTCTTGCCAAACAAGCCTTCAGGACGGACCGCAAGCACCAGCAGCAGGATACCGAAGGACACGGCCGGCGCCCAGGATGGACCAAAGAAGGTGGCCACAATACTTTCCGCAACACCGATGATGATAGCGGCCAACAGCGTTCCACTGATGGAGCCCAGGCCGCCGAGCACAACGATGGCGAACACGTTGCCGATGTAGAGGCGCCCGACCGACGGTTCGATTGGGAGCACGATAATCATTAGCGCGCCACCGATACCCGCCGTTGCGGTACCCAGCGCGAACGCGATGCGCTTCACCTTGATCGGATCCACGCCCATCAGCCGCAGCGCCATCATGTCCTGCGCAACCGCGCGGACCGCCCGGCCGAAGAAGGTCTTAGTCAGATAAGCGCGTATCGCGAGCGTCGCGATCGTCGCGACAACAAACGCGACCAGCAGGCGGTAGGGGATCGCTACATCAATCTCTTCGCCGAGCACGATGTTCGCTGATTCACCGATATAGGGTGCCTCGACCAGACGATGGTCCACACCGAACTGGATGATCAGGCCAACCTCAATGATGAACAGCAGGCCAAAGAAGAAGGCCAGGCCCCGCAGAGAATCCGTTTCCCCCGATTTCTCGAAGGAGTTGTAGTAGAGCTGGTAAATGATCCAGCCAAATCCGTAGAAGAATGGGGTCGCTATCAACCCGGCGAGGATTGGATCAATGCCAACCTGCGAATTGAGCACGAATGCAACAAATGCACCCAGTATCAGGATTGTCGGGTGCGCGATGTTTACAACATCGAGCAGGCCAAACGTGATCGCCAGCCCGATGGAAAGCGCCGCGTAGAACCCTCCCAAAAGGATGCCGACGACAAGCGCGTTCAGCAGAAGATCTATAAAGATGGCCATATGCCGGACTCCGCACCCCCAACGGGCGCCGGTTTTCGTCAAAGGATAGCGGGGCAGCAGCGCTGGTAATTAGCGCTGCTGCCCCGCCCTTATGCGATTACTTACGCAGGCTGTTGAAAGGAACGACGTCCCCAGTCTTGATATCAGCAGGCAACATGATCTTGCGCGTGCCCGCCTTGGCGAACTGATCAAGATCGTTGTTGGTGATACCCTGATACTGGACGACAAGCGTACGAGACTGCTCCCATTCGCCGTTCGCTCCAAACTTCACATCGCCGACAACCGTCTTGAAGGCCGTCTTGTGGATGTATTCGGCAATCGCGTCTTGATCCAGCGAGCCAACCGCATTCACGGCCTGTCCGAGAATATCCACATTGGCGTAGGACCAAGGCACAAGGTAGTAGCCAAGCGCATCGACCTTCAGATCGCCTGCCTTCACCTTCGCCTGGTAACGCGCGATCAGATCGGACGCACCCGGGTACAAGTTCATGGTCGGCTCCGGAACGAAGAAGTCGTAGTTCAGGATGCCGTTCAGCATCGGGCCGAGGCCCGCCATGATGCCAGCGAACTGAATTCCGACCATTCCGCCACCGACAGCCTTGGCATCAGTGCCGACCTCAGCGAGCGCACGAACCAGACCAGTCGAACCGTTCGGGTAAGACGCGATATAAATCAGGTCGGGCTTCTTCGCATTCGCCGCACGAACGATCGGCGTGAAGTCCGGGGTTTTCGGGTTATAGTTCTCTTCGTAGACGATTTCGTAACCGGCCGCCTTCGCATTCGCCACAGCACCCTTCTTGAGGTTCTGAGCAAATTCCGCGTCAGCCGCGATCACCGCGATGGTCTTCGGATTGAAGGCCTTCACCGCGTCAAACCAGTTCTGAGAGAAGCCCTCAGCCGGCTTCGGGCCCGCGGGCAGGATCGAGAAGTACTTCTCGTATTTCCACTTCGAGTTGATGTCCATGGCGAACAGACCCATGAACGCCATCTCACGCTCGATCGCGATCGGCATGGCCGGCGCGGCGAGGTTGGTGCCATAACCGCTGACGATCAGGTCAACCTTGTCCACGTCTAGTAGCTTGGAATAAATGCCCGGGACGTTTTTCGGGTTGGTCTGATCATCGTAATAGACCAGTTCCACCGGACGACCGAGCAGCCCACCGTTTTTGTTAACATCCTCGGCCCACAGCTCGATGCCAAGGAGTGCTTGCTGACCACCACCCGCAAGGGCACCAGTCAAAGCCATTGAAAAACCAACTTTGATTGGCTTCTTCGCGTGCGAACCAGCGTCCGCTGTCGGTGCGAAAGGAGCCGCCAACACAAATGCTGCAGCAACAAGGCCGGAAAGGGCCAAGCCGCGAAGCTTTTTATTGAAGAACCGGGTCATAGAGATCCCTCCCTTTACATTTGAACCCTGGATCAAAAGACGTCAGAAGATCCAGAACCGATTTGGGAGTGAGATCCACCGTTCAGCCGACTGAGAACAACAGAGGCCTGACTGGAAAAAAATCTCATAAAATGTAGTCCCCCCAAATTTCGCTCTAACGGCGAAACCTGATCCTATCAGCGGACAAATAGAAGCCACAAGTGGATTGTGACACTGAAATTTTCAGACAGATAACTGGTCTATTGCACGAACAAAGTTGTCACCATAGCTTGCGCAATCTCGAAGTTAGCCATTTTTGGGAAGCGAATGATGGGTGAATACGATCTAACAGGAAGAAACGTGATCGTTACCGGTGCCGGGCGCGGGCTTGGGCGCGCAATGGCGGAAGCCCTTACCGAAGCCGGCGCCAACGTCCTTGCTGCCGCCCATATCCCCGACGACTTTACTGATCTGGAAGCTGCCTGTGCTGGTCACACCGGAAAGCTTCATTGCGTAACAGCCGATATCCGCAAGCCGGAAGACTGCGACCGTATCATATCTGAGACCCTCAATGCCTTTGGGGCAGTGCACGGCCTTATCAATAATGCGGGCCTGACCTTCACCTACATCATGCCCGACGGCCACAAGACACCGGAGTGGCGCGCGACTGGCGAACTGCCCAAATTCTATGAGGCCAGCGACGAGATCATTCAAAACGTGATGAACACCAATGTCGTCGGCTCCGACCAACTCGCGCGCCGCGTTGCGCCGCTGATGGTCAAACAGGGCTGGGGCCGGATCATCAACGTCACCACGATGTACCGCACCATGACCAAACAGGGCGCCTCGCCTTATGGCCCCTCCAAAGCTGCGCTCGAATGCGCGACAGAAATCTGGGCCAAAGACCTCGAGGGCACGGGCGTGACCGTCAATATTCTCAATCCCGGCGCGGGTGCAGCGACGCCCGGTATGTCGGAGGAGATGAAAGAACGGGACAAGACACTCGACAACCCCGTTCTGATCGAGGCTGATCTAATGAAAGCCCCAGCGGTGTGGCTGATGTCCGACGCCACCAATGGCATCACCTGCATGCGTTACGACGCCAAGCCTTGGGATCCATCGAAGCCCGCCGCCGAGGAGGCTGAACGCATCGGCGCGAAGGCCGGCGTCCTCCTCTATTCGATGCCCAACTACTAGGCTGCACGCCACGACAATGAGCGAGCGCGCGGGCTACATCGGCCCGACCATCCTTTTGACCCTGATCCAGGTGATGATCTCCTGGGCGGTTTTTGCGCCGCCCGTTCTCGCCAAACAGGCGCTGCCCGAGATGGGTCTAAATCCGGAATGGATCGGGATGCAGCCGACAATCCTGTTCACCGCAGCCGCGTTCAGCACAATGATGTCTGCAGGCCTCGTCGCGCGCTTCAACCCGATGCGCGCCTCCCAGGTACTTGTCCTCCTTTGCGCCGTCGGCAGCGCCCTGATTGCGACCGGGCACCTGGCCCTGGTGGCGCTGGGTAGCGCCTTCATCGGGGCAGGCCTGGGCCCCGGCACACCGGCGAGCTCCCATATCCTGTCACGCGTTACGCCGCGCCACCTTCAACCGCTGGTATTTTCGATCAAGCAGACGGGCGTGCCTATCGGCGGTGCACTCGCAGGTTTTGTAGGTCCCCCACTTATGCTCCTGTGGAACTGGCAGAGCGCAATCTTCGTTGTCTCCGCCGCCTGTCTAGCCACAGCCCTGCTCACGGAAATCTGGGTGCGCGGCTATGCGCGCCATGCCGACCCATCGATCCAGGTCCGGGTCGAACTGATAGGCCCACTCCGCCTGCTACTACGCAGCCCTATCCTGCGCTGGATGCTGGCAGGCTGCGTCCCTCTGGTAATCGCGCAGTACGTCCTGACAACCTTTATTGTGCTTTATCTGCAGGAAGACATCGGACTGTCTGTTGTGACCGCCGGTGCATTGTTGGCTGTCGCACAGGCAAGCGGAGGCGCCGGACGCATAATTTTCGGTGCGGTCGCCTCCAGGTTGATGACGCCCCTGTCCACTCTGATGCTGCTGGCGGTCATGGCTGCCAGCGCAGCGTTTCTCACGACGACCTTCACACAATCCTGGCCGCTGGCGCTAATCTATGCTGTCGGCGTGCTGTTCGGCGGCACCGCCATCGGGTGGAACGGTGTCTATCTTTCCGAGGCTGCACGCCGTGCGCCTGGCGGAGAGGTCAGCCGAACCACGGGCGCCGTTGGCTTCGTGATTTTCGGTGCGGTGGTAATCGGCCCGGCCTTCTTCGGCGCGGTTATCGCAACGATTTCCTATCAGGCGGCCTATGCAGGGGTCGGTGTGCTCCTGCTGACGAGCGTGTTCTCGTTCTTGCGTACCCGAAAGCACGTGAGGGCCGCAGATCAGTCTTGATTGTTCCCCGACTTCAGGGCTTCGAAGATGACCGAGAGTTCGTCGTCGAGCCGCCCCATCTCGGCAACCTTCTCATATAACTTCCGGGTCAGGTTGGAGACCGGCGCCGCAACGCCGAGCGCGGCCGCATGTTCGACGATATACCGCATATCCTTGTTGACCAGGCGTGCCGGTGCAGGTGCTGGCTGGTAGTTCTGTTCGGCCATGCGCGGGCCCCGCAGTTCGAACTGTTTCGACGTCGCGACACTGGCAGAGACCACATCCAGAACCTGCCGGGCGTCAAGGCCGGAGGCCACTCCCATGTTGATGGCCTCCGCGGCCACGAGGACATGGTTGGTCACGAGCGCATTGAGTACGAATTTTAATTTCATCCCGTGGCCAAATGGCCCCACGTGAGGAGATTTCCCCGCAAGCACCTCCATCACCGGCCGTACCTGCTCACTAGCCGCCTCATCGCCGCTGCGCATGATGACCGCGGCCCCGCTTTCCATGGCCTGGGGCGTGCCGCTGATGGGAGTATCCAGCACGACCGCCCCCTTCACCGCCAGCACGTCGCGAATACGCTCCTTCAGGGCAACGGCAAATGTGCCCATGTCGGCATAGATCAGGCCCAGCGGCGCTCCAGCGACAAGTCCTGCCGCGCCAAATACAGCCTCCTCGACATCTTCTTCGCGCGACATCGCGCCGATCACGATAGGACAGGTTCCGGCAAGCGACGCCGCATCGGGCACCAGCAATCCTCCGGCATCTGGAAGCCAGGCCGCGCTCGGCCGGTTAACTGCGGCTACCGGGTAACCCGCGGCCACGAGCAGTCGCGCAGCGGTCCCGCCGATCTGCCCAAGCCCGAGAATCCCGATGGTTTCAAACATCGCCGGACCGTCAGACTGCGCGGTCGCGACCGACCCAGAATTTCTCGCGCATATCCTTCTTGCGGACCTTGCCGACGGCGGAGCGGGGTAATTCGCCCCAGAACTCCACCGATTTCGGCGCCTTCACGCTGCCGAGCTCCTGCTTGCACAGCGCGATGATCTCGTCTTCGCTAGCCGTCATGCCAGGCTTAAGTTCGACGATGGCCTTCACCGCCTCTCCCCACTTATCGTCGGGCACCCCGATGACCGCACAATCCTGCACGGCCTCGTGGCCCCAGACCACTTGCTCGATCTCGGACGGATAGATGTTGAAACCTCCAGAGATGATCATGTCCTTCTTACGGTCCACGATATAGATAAAGCCGTCCTCGTCCTTCAGGCCCACATCGCCCGTGCGGTGCCAGCCGTTGGAGGTGGAAACCTCGTCCGTGGCTTCCTTGTTCTTGAAATATCCAGCCATCACGAGACGGCCACGCACCACAATCTCCCCGCGTTCTCCGGGCGGCACGATGTTTTCGTCGTCGTCCATGATCTCGACTGGCGTCAAAAGGCAGGGTTGCCCGCAACTGGCCAGCCGATGGGTCTTGTTGGTCTCGATCGCCTCAGTATGCTGCTCCGGCGTGAGATAGGTACAAATCATTGGCGCTTCCGCCTGGCCGTAGCACTGGGCCATGACCGGGCCGAACACGTCGATTGCCTCACGCAGCTTGTCCACCGACATGGGCGCAGCCGCATAGACGAAGTAATCCAGTGAGGAATAGTCGTATTTCCGCACATCCGGGTGCGCCAGCATGACGTAGATGGCCGTCGGCGGCAGGAACAGGTTGGTGACGCCGTATTTCTCGATGTTTTCCATTAGTTTCGGCAACTGCACACCATTCATCACGATATTGGTCGCGCCTTCTGCCATGAGCGAAAGGGCCACCACGCCCGCCGCATGGGTCATCGGCGCGGCACACAGGTGCACGGGCGGTTTCTTCGGAGGCATGTGCGCCAGCATGGCCGCGACCATCGTCTCGAAGACCTGATTGGTCCAGAGAATACCCTTCGGGCGGCCGGTCGTGCCGCCGGAGGAGAATATCCCGCAGATGTCGTCGGGATTGTCGGGAAAGTCCGGCGCCGTTCCTTTATGTCCGGCCACGAAGCTCGAGAAGCTGGGCGCACTCTCACCCTCACGGTCAAGACAGACATAGCTCTTAATGCCCGGACATTCCTTACGAATGTGTTTAATATTTTCTTCGAAATCACTGTGATAAAATAGAAATTCGGCTTCATTGTGATCTAGGATATAGGCATTTTCCGCACCGCGTTTCGCGCGTTGATCGGTACCCAGGCCCCGCCCGCCCGGTAGATGCCGAGCAGCGCATCGAAGGCCCCGGTGTGGTTGGGGCTGTAGATCGCGGCATGTTTGCGGTATCCGAACCCAGCGTCGATCATTGCCAGCGCCGTGCGGTGGGACAGGTCACGCGCCTCGGAGTGGGTCGTGATTGCCCCGTCTTCCGCGATCATGAACGGCCGGTCCGGGTGCAGTAGCGCCCCGCGGTCGAAAAAGTCGATTACACGCATCGTCTGGTCTCCCGACCGGTTTACGGAACCAGCATGCTGATCCCGGTGAGCTTCCGGGATTCGATGTCCCTATGCAGCTTTGCCGCGTCCTTCAGGGCATAGCGCTGGTTGATTTTCACCTTCACCTTGCCAGTGCGGATCATCGAGAAGACGCGCCGCGAGCTGTGCAGCAGGTCTTCTCGGCTTGCCGTGTAGTTGAATAGCGAGGCGCGGGTCAGATACCAGGCGCGCGCCATGTAACGGAATTCGTTGAGATCGACCATCGGCACCGGGCCCGATGCACCACCAAAACTCGCCAGCAGGCCGCGATCCTTCAGGCAGGCCAGCGAAATCTCATAGGTGTCCTTGCCCACCGGATCAAAGACCACATCGACGCCTTGGCCCTTCGTGATCTTCTGCACTTGCTTGACGACGTCCTGTTTGGACGTGTCGATGGCGTGCTTGCCGCCCGCTTTTAGGATTTCCTTGCACTTGGCGGCCGACGACGCGGTCCCGATCACAGCGGCGCCGCGCGCTTTCGCCCACTGGCACAGCAACAGGCCGACACCGCCGGATGCGGAGTGCATCAGGGCCACGTCGCCCTTCTTGAGCTTGCCGACGCGCTCGACCAGCATTTCCACTGTCATACCCTTCAGATGGGTCGCCGCGGCTAGTTCATCGGAGACATCGCGCGGGATCGGCACACAGATCTCCGCCGGGACGTTCTGCGCCTCGGAATAGGTACCGACCTTGCCGATATAGACCACACGCTGGCCGACCTTCAGGTCTTTCACGCCCGCACCGACGGCTTCGACGACGCCCGCGGCCTCCGAGCCGATGCCCGTAGGCATTTCCAGCGGATAGCGCCCGGAACGATGGTTACAGTCGATGAAATTGAAGCCGACAGAGGTGTGACGGACGGTAACCTCGCCCTTCTTCGGCTTCGGAACATCCACCGTCGTCCACTTCATAACGGACGGACCGCCCGCCTTGGCGATCTGGATCGCTTTGACTTCCATATTTTCTTCCTCCAAGTACTTGCGCTAGGCCGATGTGCGTCCCGCGTCAATTTTCAGCAATGTCCCCGTCATATGAGGGGCCTCGTCGGACAGAGCGAACGAGACCAGCGCAGCGATTTCCTCCGGTTCAACGATTTCCCCCATGGGAACCATTTTAAGACCGGCATCGATGTAGCCGTCCACGTTCTCCACGGGCGGCGTCCGCGCCATACCCGGCACAATGGTGTTCACACGGATTTTATGGGGCGCCAGCTCAACAGCCAGCGCGCGCATCATCTGATGCACGCCGCCCTTGCTCGAAACATAGGGCAGTAGGTTCGGCGCGGGACGCACGGCGGTCGATGAACCGGTCGCCAGCAGCGAGCCGCCCTCGCCCTGCCCGATCAGAATACGCGCGGCGGCCTGAAGCGTCATGAAGGTGCCCGTAAGGTTGACGCCGATCACGCGGTTCCAGTTCTCCAAATCCCAGTCTATGAAATCGGTCCACTGGCTGAACGCGCCAGCATTAGCAATCGCGCCGTCGAGCCGCCCAAACTCCGACACCGCACGGTCCATGAGTGCCTGGATTTGCTCGGGCTTAGTGACATCGGTGGGCACAGAGATGCCGCCGCCCTCGAAGTTCGACATCGAGGCGACAGTTTCCTCCAGTCCTGTCGCATCGAGCCCCGCGGCAGCCACATGGGCACCGTCGCTAGCCGCGCGCAGGGCCATGGCCCTGCCGAGACCGGATTCTGCGCCGGTGATCGCGAATACCTTGCCTGCAAGCCGGCCTGTCATGGCGCGCCTCCCCTCGAAACACACAGATGAAGCCATGGAAACTTTACTGCATCGTGTGAACCTGCGCGAGCGCGCGAAGCGCATGCCGGATACGAACCTCGGGCCTTCGACACGTCGCACCCCAGGCCTTAAAGTTCCCCACCGAAACCAACATGAGAACAGCCGGGAACTGCCACCATGTCTGAAGCTCTGAACCCCGACCTCCTCGTCTCGACCGCCTGGCTCGCCGCGCATCTGGACGAACCGGACCTGAAGGTCTTCGACGCAACGACCGTGCTGGTTCCCGATCCCGAACTAGATTATCGGGTCGAGGGTGACCGCACCGGCTGGGAAGCAGGCCACATCCCCGGCGCCTGCTATGTCAACTGCCAGGACGACCTGTCGGTCACACCCCATGAGCTGCGCTTCATGCTTCTCGACCCCGAGGAATTCGGCAAACGCGCCGGCGCACTGGGTATCGGGAGTGATGACCGAGTGGTCTTCTACAGCCGCACCCAGCCCTTCTGGTCCACGCGGGCCTGGTGGTCCTTCTATGCGATGGGGTTCGACGGCGGAATGGTACTAGACGGCGGCTTCAAGGCGTGGGAGGCCGAAGGCCGCCCCGTCTCGACCGAGCCCTGTACGCTAGAACCGGCGACATTCGCCGCGAAACCGCGTAACGAGGTGATCTTCGACAAGGGCGACGTGCTGGCTGTGCTAGGCGACCCGGAGGTGGCCGTGGTCAATGCACTGTCCAACGAGCAGTTCACCGGCGCGGGCGGCATGGCTTTCGGGCGCGCGGGACGGATCGCGCAAACCGTGAACGTGCCCTACGCGCAGGTCTGCAACATGGAGACCGGCGTGTTTTCGGATGCTGAGACACTGCTCGGAATGTTCAAGACCGTCGGCGCCACGCCGGACAAGAAGGTCGTGAATTATTGCGGTGGCGGGATCTCCGCAACTCTCGGGTTCTTCGCTCAGAAGGCGCTGGGCTATCCCGATGTCGCACTCTACGACGCCTCGATGCAAGAATGGGGCAAGGACGAAAACCTACCTATGGAACAGGGATAATAAGCCACCATGCCTCTGCCCAAGAGTTTCGAAGGCCGTCTGTCGCTGCCCGCGGTCAGCGCGCCGATGTTTCTGGTCTCCGGACCGGAGCTGGTGAAAGCCACCTGCAAGGCCGGCGTGCCCGGCACGTTTCCGGCGCTGAACCAGCGCTCGACCGAAGAATTCGAGGACTGGGTCGTCGAGACGAAAGAAGGTCTCGATGATAACGACGCGCCCTATGGCGTGAACCTGATAGTTCACAAGAGCAATCCGCGCGTGGAGGCCGACCTCACCATCTGCGAGAAGCATGAAGTACCACTGATTATCACTTCTCTGGGCGCAGTACCGGACCTGGTGGATACCGTGCATGCCTATGGCGGCGTAGTCTTCCATGACATCGTGAACATCCGCCACGCCCAGAAGGCCGCGGAGGCAGGCGTCGATGGGCTCATTCTGGTATGCGCGGGCGCTGGCGGACATGCGGGCGCGATGAGCCCTTTTGCGCTGCTTCCAGAGGTGCGCAAGTTCTTCGACGGAACAATCCTGCTGGCCGGTTGCATCAGCGACGGCCGCTCCATCGCAGCCGCGCGGATGCTGGGCGCCGACCTCGCCTATCTAGGCACGCGCTTCATCGCAACGGCGGAGAGCCATGCGCCCGACGCCTTCAAGGCTATGATCCGTGATAGCGCCGCAAAGGACATCATTTATACACCGTCGATCTCAGGCATCCCGGGCAGCTTCCTCCGCCCTAGCATCGAGGCCGCCGGGATGAACCCAGACGACCTGCCCGAACCCGGCAAGCCGCTGGGCGAGGGGCTGGAAGCCGAGGTACGCGCCTGGCGCGACGTATGGTCTGCGGGTCAGGGTGTCGGACAGATCGACGATGCTCCGCCCGCCGCCGAACTGATCGCTAGGCTAAAAAGAGAGTACAACGACGCCGTTAAAGCCTTCGCCGCCTAACAAACACCTCCCCGTGAACAGCGGGATACCAGATGGAACCTTCTGATGTTCTTCAATCCACTCGAAGTCGGCATGAAGCCGCCGCCCTTCACCCACACGGTCTATAATGCGCTGGTCGTGCCGCGCCCTATCGGCTGGATATCCACCGTCAACAATGACGGCGTGGTAAACCTTGCCCCATTCAGCTTCTTCAACGCGCTCTCGGGCGACCCGCCCTGCGTGATGTATTGCCCGAACGCGGTGAAGCCGGACACGGGCGAGAAAAAGGACAGCTACGCCAACGTGCAAGAGACGGGCGAGTTCGTCTTCAACATGTGCACATGGGGCCTGCGCGACCAGATGATCGCGACGGCTGTCCACGCGCCATCCAGCTATGACGAGATGCACGAGGCCGGCCTAGAGCCCGCCGAATGCGTCAACGTGAAGCCGCCGCGCGTGAAAGCCTCTCCCGTGGCGCTGGAGTGCAAGCACCTGCAGACCATCGACCTGCCGCCAGGACGCAATTCCCAGAGCCACATGGTGATCGGCCAGGTGGTCGGTATCCACATCGACGATGAGGTCATCACCGACGGCATCGTCGATGTTCGCAAGATGGAACTGATCGCGCGTCTCGGATATCTCGACTATGCGAAGATCGAGCCCGAGAATATCGTGGCGCTGAAACGGCCGGACAGCTACCAGCACCCGAGCGATCGCTAGGGCCGCCGCCGCACCCGTAACTCCGAGGGGGAGAACGAACGATGATGATTGCCGATTCGCAGGTCCATCTGTGGAGCTTCCGCGGCGACGGAAACCCGTGGCACCGCATGGTCCCGACCTTCACCGATGATGAGCTGATCGCCGAGATGGACGCGGCCGGCGTGGACCGCGCTGTGGTCGTACCGCCAATGTGGATGGGCAATGACAACTCGCAGGCCTGCGCTGCAGCCGCGAAATACCCCGGCCGGCTGCGCGTGCTGGGCCGCCTCGACCTATTCGACCCATCCGGCGCGGAGAAGCTGGCGAGCTGGAACGACCAGCCGGGCATGCTCGGCCTACGCTTCACCATGGGCAAGCCGGAGGAGCAGGAGCTGCTGAAAACCGGAGGGCTGGAATGGCTTTGGTCGGCGGCGGAGAAAGCGGACCTGCCGGTGATGTTCATGCTGGCGGGCGCCGCAACCGAAGCCGGCAAGATTGCGGCCGCCCATCCGGATCTACGGATCACGGTGGACCATCTCGACCTGCCGGGCCGCACCGTCGATGATGAGGCCTTCGCTACCCTGCCCCGACTGCTGGATCTGGCGCAGTATCCAAATCTCTCTGTTAAGGCGTGCACCATCGGCGCCTATTCGTCACAGAACTACCCCTGGCCGAACACCCATGAGCATCTGAAACGCGTCGTCGACGCCTTCGGGCCGTCGCGCGTCTTTTGGGGCTCGGACCTTACACGCCTGCCCTGCACCTACCGCGAATGCGTGACCCAGTTCACTGAGGAACTCGAATGGCTGAAGGGCGACGATCTAGAACTGGTCATGGGCCGCGGTTTATGCGACTGGATTGGCTGGAATTACTGAGAGGATTTGAGACATGACCGCTGAGCCGCAGATCGTCCGCTTTTCGGACCTCGTGCCCTACAAGGACACCATGAATAGCGCCCACGGCATTCCGCCCGAGGCAATGCAGATGATGTCATCCGACAAGGTATTCCCGGTGATGAGCCCGAAGGAATGGCAGGGCCGCAGCAAGATCGCGCCGATCAAGGGCGCGCCGGGCCTGACCGTGACCATCGCCGAATGCCCGCCGGGCGATTCCTCTGGCCTGCACAAGCACACCTCCACAGTGGAGAACTTCTTCTGCATCCAGGGGACATTCGAGATCACTTGGGGCGACAACGGCGAGAACTCGGTTACGCTGGAACCGATGGACTTCATCTCCGTGCCCTCGGGCATCTACCGCGAGTTCCGTAATGTCGGTGAGGACCTGGGCCGCCTCTTCGTGGCGATCCAGTCCCCTGAGGGCGAAGCTCACGACACGGTGATCCACGCGGCCGCTGCCGGAGATGAGATCGAGCGCCGCTGGGGTAAGGACACCCGCGAGGCGATGGCCGGCATCGGTATCCGCTTCGGGGAGTAGGCTCTTCTAACCAACCCAACGACGTCATGCCCGCACTTATTGCGGGCATGTGCGTGATTAGTTCCCTTAAAATATCGCGCTTGTTTCCTACGCTTGGATGGCCGGGGCAAGCCCGGCCATATCAAGAATTTATTGATGCCCGAAATTCCCTTCATTCCCCCCGAACTCGTCGATGCGCGCCTGCTGGCGGCCGCGCTGACAGTGTTCGCCTCGGGACTGATCCGGGGGTTCTCGGGCTTCGGCTCGGCACTGATCAACGCGCCAGTGCTCTCGCTTATCTACGGGCCGACTGTGGGCGTGCCAGTCGCCGCAATTGTCGAGATCGCGCCCGCGATCCAGCTCACCCTACCAGCCGTGCGCATCGCCGAATGGAAGCAGGTCTGGGCCTTCTCGATCCCGGCGGTCATCCTGCTGCCGGCCAGCACCTTCGTGCTGACCTCCGTACCAGCTGACGAAATGCGACGGGCGATCGGCGCGATCGTACTTATCCTTGCAATAATTCTGTGGTCGGGCTGGCGCTACCGAGGCCCGCGCGGTACTGGCCCGGCGATCTGCGTGGGCCTGATTGGTGGAACACTGGCCGGGGCAACCGGCGTCGCCGGCCCACCCGTCATCCTCTACCTTATGTCGAGCGATGCGCGGCCCGCCCTGATCCGTGCCAACCTGATCAGCTATTTCACGATCATCCTTTTCGGCCTGGCAGCGACCTTCGCTATCAAGGGACTGATCACCGTCGATGTTTTGTGGATCACCGCAGCGCTGGTCATCCCCTTCATGGCAGGAACAGCCATCGGCACGCGCATGTTCAACCTCGCCAGCGAGACGACCTTCCGTCGTATCGCCCTGACGGCGCTGACGCTGTCCTCGATCTACGTGTTGGCTGCCTAGTCCCTACCTTCCATGGGCGGCCATGACGTCGGTCATAGACTGGCCAGCAGCCGCACAGGCGGCCTGATGGGCGGCCGAGATCTCAACCACGGGCGGCGGCAGGGCCACTTCCTTGGCGAAATGCTCACGCGCCAGCAGTTTATCATGCCAGGCCAGCAACTTTGGAAAGCGGTCAAGCGGGAAGCCCATTTTGGCGATGCGATAGACCGTGATCCACCAGGCAATGTCCGCCGCCGAGAAGCCCGAGGCCATCAGCCATTCGTGCTGCTCCAGCCGATCCTCCAGCTTGCCGAAGGCTGAAATGAATTCGTCTACTGCTTCCACAACCTGATCATCGGTAATGCCGCCATTGGTGTTCATGTCTCGCCAGAACTTCACCTCGATGGCCTTGCGCCCGTCGGTTTGGCCGCCGACGGTCTCCGCGCCCTCGGCCTCATAGACGTCCACCGCCGCGTCGGGTTTGCGCATCTTCTCCACCGGCATGAAGTAGCGGAAGGTCAGCGCACGCACGCACAGATGCAGATCGTCCTCGTACTGCATGAGGTCCAGCATTGCAGCCCGCTCGGCGGGATCGGACGGGAACAGCGTGCCATCGCCTAGCGTCGCGTCAACATACTCGATGATGTCGTTGCTCTCGATGTGCACGTCGCCATCATGAACCAGGATAGGCACAAGCCCGCGTGGGTTGATGCCCATGAACCATGGCGTGAAGTTCTCGTTAGCGCCGATGTCGCAGTGATGGCCCTCCCAGTCCACACCCATCTCAGTCAGGCAAATCCGCGTCTTCTGGGAACAAGACGAGCCCCTGAAGTGGATAAGGTGGACCCCCTTCCAATCCAGCACCTCTTCCGTGCGAATGTCCTCGCGCGCGAGCTTGACCATGTGCGTTCTCCCCTGCTCGGTGTGTTGTTGGCACTAAGTGTAGTGAAGGATAAAACCAAATAAACCCTCTCCTGAAGGAGAGGGTAGCGAGGAATGTGAACCAGGTGAGAATTTACATTCTATCGAGTGTATCCCGGAAACTTCTTACTCCTACAGCCCAACCTCTCTCCTTATGGGAGAGGGGCTTAGCCGAACCTCGCCGTTATGGCCGCTCTTGTTGCAGGTATCCACATCCATCGGCACACTCACCTCCTTAAGTTCCCGCGACCAAGTGGGTAGCTGGAACAAATCCGGCCGCAACGGCAAAGGTATAAGAGGAACCCGCCATGCAACTCCCCACCCAGATCATCGACATCTCCATGCCGCTGGATGACCAAATCATCGTGGATCCCGAGACGATGCGCCCCAGCATTTCCATGATGGGCCATGGCGACAAGCTGGAGCGGTTGCAGAAGCTGTATCCGGGCCTCGATCCGGCGGAACTGCCAGGCGGACTGTCCTCCGCTTGGGAGACTATTACGCTGTCCACCCACAACGGCACCCATGTGGATGCGCCGAAGCACTATCACCCAGTGGACAAAAACGGCGACCCGATGCCGGGCATCGACGAGATGCCGCTCGACTGGTTCTTCCGCCCGGGCGTGAAGTTCGACTTCCGCCATTTCGACGACGGCTACCTCGTCACACCCGCTGATATCGACGCGGAGCTGGCTCGCATCGGCCACGAGCTGCAGCCGCTGGACATCGTACTTATGAACACCTCGGCCGCAGCCGCCTATGGCCGCGATGACTACATCGACCACGGCTGCGGCATGGGCCGCGAGGCGACGCTCCACTTAACCTCAAAGGGCGTCCGGGTATGCGGCACCGACGCCTGGACCTGGGACGCGCCGTTCAAATACACCTCCGAACGGTGGAAGGAGAGTAAGGACTCGTCGATCATCTGGGAGGGCCACTACGCAGGCATAGACACGCCTTATTGCCAGATCGAGAAACTGCAGAACCTGGAGGCCCTGCCAGACACGGGCTTCTTGGTGGCGTGCTTCCCGACGAAGATCCGCGGGGGCACGGCGGGCTGGACGCGGGCGGTAGCTCTGGTGGGGTAACGACTAACCCCTCTTCCACCCGCGCATCTGCACTAGTGTCGTGCTCCCGTCACTCAGCTTTTTCATCGCCGCGGCCTCGTTAGCTTCTCGGGCGATCGAGGCTTCGATGGCGGTGGGCACTATTGCCTTAGGGATCACCACCACCCCATCTGTGTCGCCGAGGACCAGGTCGCCCGGCTCAATGATCGCCTCGCCGATGGCGATGCGTTCGTTGATGTAGAGATCGCCGTTCAGGTCCTTCAGCGTGCCGCGCATGGCCAGCCCGCGCGCAAAAACGGGCCAGCCCATCTGCGCCAGCTCGTTACCGTCGCGTACGCAGCCGTCGATCACCAGCCCGCCCAGCTTGCGCCCGCGCGCGGACGTGCACATCACCTCGCCGAAATAGCCGCCCTCGTAATGGCCGCCCACATCGGCGACGATCACGTCGCCGGGCTTCGCCTCGTCGATAGCGAAGTGGATCGCCAGGTTGTCCAGCGGCGGGCCCTTCACCGGGAAGGCCGGGCCACAGATGGTCATGCCCGGCGCCACCGGCTTTATGGCGCCCGGCAGCGCGCCAATGCGCCCGGCGGCCTCGTGCAGGGTGGATGAAGCGATTTTCGACGCCGCTGCGATCAGCTCGGGCGTGAGTTCGATGTTATCGGCCATGTTGCGTATTCCCCCCGAGCAAATGGTACGTTACGGGGCAATTCTAGACACCGGTTTGGCGTTTGTCTTTGGGGGCGATATGTCTCAAGCGGCACAGCAAACCATCTCCCTGAGGGAGGGGGAGACGAGCAATGCGAGCAGGGTTAGGGTTTACGATCCATCGTGGTTCGCTCACATGCATCTTACCACCTCACCCCATACCCCTATCCCCATGAGAGAGGGGCTTAGCAACGAGGTTATCTTATGAACGGCGTGCTCACCGGCCTGTCCATCGTGGAGGGCTCGGCCTTCGTGGCGGCGCCGACCTGCGGGATGACGCTCGCCCAGATGGGCGCGGACGTGATCCGCTTTGACTTACCCGGCGGCGGGATCGACTACCGACGCTGGCCGGTGACCGAGGCCGGCAAATCGATCTACTGGGCAGGGTTAAACAAGGGAAAGCGTTCGCTCGCCGTGGATTTCCGAAAGCCCGAGGGTCAGGAGATCCTGACCGCGCTAATCACCCGGCCTGGTGACGATAAGGGCATCCTGCTCACCAACTTCCCCATGCGCGGCTGGCTCGCCTACGAGAAACTTGCAGAGAGGCGCGCCGACCTGATCGCGCTCAACATCATCGGCAACCCGGACGGTTCGGTCGCGGTGGACTACACAGTCAACGCGGCGGTGGGCTTTCCGACCGTCACCGGCGATGGCTCGGCGGAGCATCCCGTGAACCACGTCTTCCCCGGCTGGGACGTCTCGACCGGCTATGCCGCGGCAACAGGCATACTGGGCGCCGAGCGACACCGGCGCCTGACGGGCAAAGGCCAGTATGTCTCGCTGTCGCTGGCCGACATGGCCTTCGCGACGGTCGGAAATTTGGGCTATATCGGCGAAGTGCAGGTAAACGGGGAATCCCGCCCCTCTATCGGCAACGACGTCTATGGCAGCTACGGGCGCGACTTCGTGACCCGCGACGGTCGGCGCGTGATGGTGATCGCCGTGTCAGTCGCCCAGTGGAAGAAGCTGGTCGAGGCGACGGAGACCGGCGCGGCCATGGAAGCGCTGGAGGCCGAGACCGGGCTCGACTTCACCCGCGAGGAGGACCGCTACGAGGCGCGCGAAGCCATCTCGGGGCATATCGCGCGCTGGTGCTCCGACCACAACCTGGCGGATATCCGCCGCACCTTCGACCAACACAATGTCTGCTGGGGGCCGTACCAGACCTTCGAGCAGATGGTGCGCAACGACCCGCGCGCGTCGGTGCAGAACCCGCTGTTCGCAGAGGTCGAGCAGCCCGGAATCGGCACCTATACGGTGCCCGGCACGCCCCACAAATTCCAGGATTTCGACCGCGGCCACGTCCGCGCGCCGGAGCTAGGGGAGCACACGGACGAAATCCTATCGGGCGAGCTAGGCATGAGTGATGGCGAGATCGCCAGACTTTACGACGCGAAGATCGTGGCCGGGGTTTAGGGAGCCACTTCGCCTTCCGCCGCGAAAATCCGTCACCCCTGCGAAGGCAGGGGTCCATTACCGCCGATGCAGGCCCGGGCAACTACCTGAGTTAATCATTCCCTGCCTTCGCAGGGACGACGAGTGGTGTTAATGCATACGTCTCTTGTCCAACGAAACGCTAACAAGTCCCAAACGCCATGACCGACACGATCTCCCTCGCCCACCAGGCCCTTGCCGAGGCCCGCACCTTCCGCGATGCCGCCTTGCACGCCGCCGTGGAGTTGGCCGCGCCGGGAGGCGGCGTCGAGCCGACAAAACTGGACGAGCACCAGTTCGCGCTGCACGGCTTTGCATGGATGGCAACTTATGTGACGGCGCTGGAGCAGCTTCATGGCTGGGCGGAGCGGCTGGACGGCGAAGGGCGGCTGTCGGAACTCGAGCAGCGGATGCTCGGCTGCGGCTTTGGTAGCTACCTAAAGCAGCTCAAATTCGGCATCGCAATGAGCCAGGACGAGGTTGCCCGGCCCGGCGATCTGGGTCTGGACGAGGCGGATTTCTTCAACGGCCCCGCGACCAAGACCCTGATGTCCGAGGGTGATAGCATCGCCGCACGGCAGGCTATTGCCGAGGAACTACGCAAACGGTCCGGTGACTATGGCGACCGGGGCCTCGACGACACCCACGCCATGATTGCGGAACAGTTCCGCCGCTTCGCCGACGAGAAGGTCGCGCCCTTCGCTCACGAATGGCACCTCAAGGATGAGCTGATCCCGCTGGAGGTGATCGCCGAACTAGGGGAACTGGGCGTGTTCGGCCTGACCCTGCCGGAAGAGGACGGCGGGTTGGGCATGGACAAGGGCGCCATGTGCATCGTCACGGAGGAGCTGTCGCGCGGCTATATCGGCGTCGGCTCGCTGGGCACCCGCTCGGAGATCGCGGCAGAGCTAATCCGCGTCCACGGCACGTCGGCGCAGAAGGAGAAGTACCTCGCCCGGATCGCCTCTGGCGAAATCCTGCCGACGGCCGTGTTCACTGAGCCCAATTACGGTTCCGACCTAGCGCATATCCGCACCCGCGCCACCCGCGACGGCGATGTCTATCGGGTAAAGGGTGCCAAGACCTGGACCACCCACGCCGCGCGTGCCGATCTGATGACCCTGATGGTGCGAACCGTAGCCGACGAGAATGGCTATCGAGGCCTGTCCATGTTTCTCGCCGAGAAGCCACGGGGAACCGACGACGACCCCTTCCCTGTCGCCGGGCTGGAGGGCACCGAGATCCGGGTTCTGGGCTATCGCGGGATGAAGGAATACGAGCTGGGCTTTGACGGCTTCGAGGTACCGGCCGAGGCGCTGCTGGGTGGCCTCGAGGGCGAAGGCTTCAAGCAGCTCATGGCGACCTTCGAGACAGCGCGTATACAGACAGCCGCTCGCGCCGTGGGCGTCGCTCAGAACGCTCTGGAACTCGGCTTCGGCTATGCGAACGACCGTGAACAGTTCCGCCGCCCAATTCTCGAGTTTGCCCGGGTCGGCGGCAAGCTGGGCTGGATGGCAACTGAGACGATGATTGCCCGCCAGCTAACCCTCTACGCGGCCCGGCAAAAGGATTCCGGCCAGCGCTGCGACATCGAGGCGGGTATGGCCAAGCTGCTCGGCGCTCGGGCCGCGTGGTCAAACGCGGACAATGCGCTGCAGATCCACGGCGGTAATGGCTACGCCGAGGAGTACGTAATTTCGCGTGTGCTTCTGGATGCGCGTATTTTAAATATTTTCGAAGGCGCAGCCGAAATCCAGGCTGGTATCATCGCCCGCGGCCTGCTCGGCCGCCCGAACCGCCCGGCCTAACTAGCACCTTAACATTGGCCTTCTCAACATCCAGCACACACGCCTGCGCCAGTTTTTTAACTGTGCCAGCCGCCGTCAGCCATCAGAACGGCACCCGTAGTGAAGCTGCTTTGATCTGACGCAAGGAACAAGACAGCGCGGGAGATTTCCTCTGCTGTTCCATGCCTGCCCAGCGGAATCATGTTGTTGAGCATCTCTGTCGCATTGACGCCCATGGCCGCGCTAACCCTGTCTTCGATGGTTTGCTGAAACTCGTTTTCAAGTGGTCCGGGCGCGATGATATTGGCGCGGATGTTCCGGCCCGCTAATTCGCGCGCCACACAGCGAACCATGCCGATTAGCGCGTGCTTAGAAGTAATATAGCCCACTGTGCCAGGACGTGTGCGAACTCCCATGATGCTCGATGTCACCACGATTGAGCCACCATCCCGGATATGCGGGATCGAATGTTTCAGGGTGAGAAAGGTACCGCGCACATTAACGTCCAGCACAGCGTCAAAAATGTCTTCTGGGAAATCGGTGACGGCTGCGTTGGTGCCACTGATGCCGGCATTGGCAAAGACCACGTCGATCTTTCCCCAGGCATCAACCGCCTGTTTCACGAAAGCCTGCACTTCCGATGTGTTTGAAATATCTGCCACTGCGACAAGGGTGTCCTTAGCACCAATACTGTCAGCGGATTGCTCCAACGCGGCGGCATCGCGATCAACGAGCATGAGTGTCGCACCCGCTCCTGCTAACGCTTTGGCGCTTGCGAGACCTACGCTGCCAGCGCCGCCGGTGATGATGCAGTGTTTTCCGTCCATGACACCCATATTACGACCCCTGTTTTTGCTGAATTAGTCTTCCAGCTACGGTTGAAGCGGAAGGTGCCGAATTTATTCGATAAATTGCGGCACTCGAAACCAAGATACGCTTTTCAGACTGCTCGAATAGGTTATTCGACGCGCGGGATCGCGTTTTCCATCTTCATCAATATCGGCCGCGCGTCAGGTGTACTCAGTGGGATAAAACTGCCTTGATAGCGAACACATAACGTCGGTGAAGAATGAGTTTCGTCGCCAAGGTTCACCTCAAGATCAGCAATAACGAGTTCCGCATCTTCTAAGACGGACAAAACTTTCATGCTCGGCTCCTAATGGACTTGCGTTTTGCTGCCTCATTCAGCTGATGAGCTGCTAAAAGTAGCTTTCATAAAACTCAGTACGAAAAATGGCTCCGATCCAGGGATATGTAAATTAACCTGTTACAAAAAGAGAAATTACCAACAAGAACGGGCCAAAAAAATTATTAGAAACACTCAAAAAATGCAGTCCAACGATATCCTGATCCTCGACACTGTCACGAAGCTCGACCGCGCCGCCTTTGGCAAGGTGGCCATCGCCGCGTCTCATGGTGGGATCTATGCCGGTTACCTAGCCGCTCGGTGCGGAGTTCGCGGTGTAATCCTGCATGATGCAGGGGTTGGCAAGGACAGGGCGGGTATTTCATCACTGCCCTACCTTGAGGGCCTCGGGATTGCCTGCGCGACGGTGGACTTCACCACCGCACGGATCGGCAGCGGCGCTGATATGGCCGCGCGGGGCATCATCAGTCACATCAACAACAGCGCACGTTCTGCAGGATGTGCGCCGGGGCAGACAGCCATGGACTGCGCTCTGGCCATGGAAACGAACCGGGTGTGCGGGGGCGAGATCGCGGGATATGACGAGGCCCGTTTCGTCCTGCGCGAGGAACCCGGAGAGCCGAGGGTCATCGGCTGCGATTCCACGTCTCTAGTGCGTGCCGAAGACGAAGACCAGGTCGTGGTAACCGCGTCCCATGGTGACCTGCTGGAGACCTCGCCAAGCTGGGGCAACCGCCCTGACGTGCTGGCAGCTATCTTCAACGATGCTGGATCAGAAAACCCGACCCGGCTTCCGGACCTCGACAAACGCGGGATCGCAGGTGCCACGGTCTCCGCGGACAGCGCGCGGATTGGCGATGCCCATTCGACCTATGAAGATGGGATCATCTCTCATATCAACGAAAGCGCACGGGCGCGCGGTGCGAGCGTGAGCATGACGTGCAAGGACTTCGTCGAACGTATGGTCGACAGCGTCCGTGAGCGCTAGGCCAGCATTCTTCGGGCCCGCGATGCGATGCGGTCGGCCTTGATCTTGTAGGCTTCCTCTAGCGGCACTGAGAACGGGATCGGGATGCGCTCCCCGCCCAGCCGCGCAACGGGAATACCCAGTTCTTCGGCAACTTCCGCAGCGATTTCGCCGCCGAACCCGCCGACCCGCACCGCCTCATGGACGACCAGCAGTTTACCGGTCCGCGCCGCCGACGCCATCACCATGTCGCGGTCCCAGGGCCAGAGCGTGCGCAGGTCAATCACCTCGACCGAGATGCCGTCACCGGCAAGCTGCGCCGCTGCCTCCAATGCAACACCCACCTGGGCCGACCAGCTAACGATGGTCAGGTTATCACCGGGCCGGACTGTTTCAGCCACGCCCAGCGCTGTTTCCGCATCGTCGCTTTCGTCTACCTCGCCTTTCAGGCCCCACAGTCCCTTGTGTTCCATATAGACCACGGGATCGTCGCAGCGGATCGAAGCTTTTAGCAGGCCCCGGTTGTTCGCTGGCGTGGACGGCGTGACCACCACAAGTCCCGGCACATGGGTGTACCAGGCCTCCGGCGACTGGGAATGCTGAGCCGCAATGCCACCTCGGATGCCGATGGGCATGCGGGCGACCATGGGCACCCGGCCCTGCCCGCCAAACATGTAACGGGCCTTGGCCGCCTGGTTCACCAGTTCATCTACCGCGCACATGGCAAAGTCGGAAAAGCGCATCTCGGCGATGGGCCGTGTCCCGGCAAGCGCGGCGCCGACGGCCGCGCCCATGATCGTCGATTCCGAGATCGGAGTATCGACGATCCGGTCCTCGCCGAACTCAGCCTGGAGCCCCTTGTACTGACCAGCCATACCGCCCTCGTAGCCGAGGTCCTCGCCCAGCGCCCAGACCAGCGGATCACGCTGCATCTCCTCGCGCAGGGCCAGCCTCGCGGCTTCGGCATAGGTCATCTCACTCATTGCGCAGCCCCCCAGCATGAGGCGCACCGACATCCTGGACATCCGTAAACGCCAGTGAGGCGTCCGGCCAGGGCGCATTTATCGCATCCTCGACATAGCTATCGATCGCGGCTTTCACCTCTTTCTGAAGCTCGGAGATGTCGTCATCGCTCATACCGTTGTCCCGAAGCCACGCCTCGACACGGCCCATCGGCTCGAGCTGCATTGCGGCATCGACTTCGGCGGGATTGCGATATCCTGCCGGGTCATGGGCGAAGTGGCCGCGCAGCCGGTAGGTCATCGCCTGGATGAGCTGGGGGCCAGACCCTCCACGAATTTCCGAGACGACCCGCGCCGCTGTCCGGTCCACCTCGAAAAGGTCATTGCCGTCAATGGTCACCGCCGGAATGTCGAAGCTGAGCGCCCGCGCCGCGATGCCCTCGCCCGCCGTCACCAGCCTTGTGGTTGTTGAGGCGGCGATCTGGTTGTTCTCGCACACGAACAGGACCGGCAGGTTGTAGATCTTGGCCCAGTTCAGGGCCTCCATGAACGGTCCTCGGTTAATACCGCCGTCACCGATGAAATTGACGACGATGCTGTCCCTCCCGCGCAGGCGCAGCGCCTGAGCCGCACCGACAGAGATCGTGCAGCCGTCCGCGATGACCCCGTTCGCACCGAGCATGCCAACAGAAAAGTCGGCGATGTGCATGGAGCCGCCCTTGCCGTTACTGGTCCCGCCGGCCTTGCCAAATAGTTCCAGCATCATAGCGCGCGGATGGGCACCCTTGGCGATGGAGTGGCCGTGGCCGCGATGGTTGCTGGTCAGGTAGTCTTCGTCGCGCAAGTTCTCGCAGATGCCGACGGCTATGGCCTCTTCGCCAATATACTGGTGAACCGAACCGCGCACATTGCCAGCGAAGAAATTCTCACCTGCCGCCTCTTCAAAGGCGCGGATCACCAGCATTGTGCGGTACATCGCCGCCACACGTGCCGGTTCGTTCGTCAGACTGTCACTCACATTGTCCTCCCCAGCAACCATTTGCCGCAGGCACGGGCCGAGTATCGCGTGCCCGCGCACCTGCGGTAAAGCTCACACTGTCGGAGAGCAGACTTGCACACCAGCCCTTTAGCCTGTGGCCCGCCGAGACGACACCCGGGGCTTGTTAACCCGGGGTACGACATGAGTAGCTATCAGTTCCCTGCAGCGCTTAGCGTGTGCCGGACCCAACGACATCATGAAAAAATAAATTCTATTATGGCGGCTCCCGTATTTAATGATCACCCTATAAATAATGATTTTGAACGGGAGTAATTTGAGGTGGATAAATTTCCGAAAGAACAGGTTATGAGACGCGTAGGGCTTTTCACCCTCTAACCATGACACCTCAGGTTGACGGAAGGCTGGGGCATGTCAAACATGTCGCCTCCGCAGAAATGCCCTTTCGGGCAAATATGGGGAATCCATTCGGGGGACAATTTAATGAATGACAGTGGCGGCAATGCCACCGTGGAACTCAGCGGCGGCGAGGCAATCGCGCGCATGCTGCAACTCCACGAGGTCGGCCCGATGTTCGGCATGGCAGGGTTCCAACTTCTACCCTTCTACGATGCCGTGCGCGAACTAGGCCTCGCCCACACGTTGATCAACGACGAGCGCTCGGGTGCGTTCATGGCGGATGCTTGGGCCCGCGTGACGGGCCGCCCAGGCGTGTGTGACGCGACGCTCGGCCCTGGCGCGACTAACCTACTCACCTCTCTGACCGAATCCCTCAACGCCGGTATTCCGCTGATTGCCTTGATCGGCGACACTAACCGCGCGCATGCCTGGAAGAACATGACCCAGGAAACCAAACAGATCGAAATGCTCCGCCCGGCGGTGAAGGAGGTTATCCGGATCGAAGTCGGCGAGCGTATCCCCGAACACATCCGCTACGCCTACACCATCGCCACGTCCGGACGCCCCGGCCCAGTGCTGCTCGACGTGCCGGAAGACATCTGCCACGGCATGATCGAGTTCCCCGCGGACGACCTCTATGCCGACCCGACCAACATCCGCGCGCCGTCGCGCCGAACGCGTCCGGCACGGGACGACCTAGCGCGCGCAGCTTCGATGCTCGGCGAAGCTAGGCGCCCGGTAATCCTGGCGGGCGGCGGCGTGCATATTTCAGGTGCGTGCGATGAATTGACAGCATTTGCAGAAGAACAGGCTATCCCGGTCGGTCATACGCTGTCCGGCAAGGGCGCGATCGCCTGCGTCCACGATCTCTCGCTTGGTCTGTTCGGACGCTATTCGCGCACCGCCAACGACGTGCTAGAGACGGCGGACGCTATCCTCGTGGTCGGCTGCAAGCTGGGCGAGATCGCGACAAAGCGTTACACCGTGCCGCGCGCGGGTATACCAATCATTCACCTCGACATCATGCCGGAGGAGATCGGCCGCTGGGCGCGTACGCAGGTGGCGCTGGCGGGCGATGCGCGCGAAGGTATTGCCGACCTGCGCCAAGCTTTGGCCGACGGCGCCGGCACGCGCCGCGCCTCCCGCGCGGACTACCTGGCCGAGGTGCAGGCCGGAAAGGTTAAATGGCGCGCGGAGGTAGAGGAACGGCTCAACTCTGAGGAGACACCCGTCAACATGGCGCGGATGATCCACGAGCTGAACAACGTGCTACCCGAGGACGCGATCCTCGTCGCCGATGGCGGCTTCGCGGCTCACTGGACTGGTCTAATCTACGACACCAAGCGCGCCGGGCGCGGCTATATCCCCGACCGGGGCATGGCCTCCATCGGCTACGGCGTTTCGGGTGGTATCGGCGCGCAACTGGCCGCGCCCGACCGGCCCGTCTTCACGCTGACCGGCGACGGCGGCCTCAACATGACGCTGGGCGACCTGGAAACCGCCGTGCGGCTGAAGGTGCCAGTTACGGTCATGGTGGTGAACAATGCAGCATCCGGCTACATCAAGGCCCTGCAGCACGCGATGTTCGGCGGGCGCTACCAATCGGCTGACCTGTCCGACCTGAACTACGCCGTCATCGCCGAGGCGCTGGGTTGCAAGGGCATCCGCGTGGAACACCCGGACCAGCTCGCCGACGCCTACCGAACGGCGCTCGCCAACCGCGAAGGCCCACCCTGATCGACGTGGTCGTCACGCGCGACGCAGGCAAAATGCTGCCCGGCGTGGATAACCGCACCGCCCCCATAAAAAAGGGCGACCGGATCGCCTAGGCGGTCATACACGAACCCGAAACAGACAAGAACACGCGCTCATTTGGAGGAGCACCTCATGAAGCTGATGACGTTCGATGCCGGAAACGGCACCCGAGTGGGCCTGGCCACTGACACCGGCGTGGTTGATCTGAACGCTCAAGCCGGCGTGACCTCGCTGCGCCAGCTTATTGCAGAAGGCAAGATCGCGGACATGGCACGTTACGCCGGTGCCGACGCCGACCACGCGCTGGACGACGTGAGATTCTTACCGGTCGTGCCCGACCCGGTGCACATCTGGTGCGTGGGTGTGAACTACATGGACCACCTGCAGGAGGCCATCGATGCCGGTCTGCCCCGCTCCAAGTCCGAGCACCCGATGATCTTCGGCCGCTACGCGGACACGCTGGTCGGCCACAAGCAGAACTTGCTGAAATCGCCGGTGGTCCACAAACTCGACTACGAGTGCGAGCTAGCGGTCATCATCGGCAAAGGCGGGCGGTACATCAAACCCGAGGAAGCGCTGGATCACGTCATCGGCTATTCCTGCTTCAACGAGGGCAGCGCGCGCGACTGGCAGTACCACACCGCCCAGGTCGTACCGGGCAAAAACTTCCAGGGCACCGGCGGATTCGGGCCGTGGATGGTGACAACCGACGAGATTCCCGACCCGCAGGTCCTCGATATCTCGACCGTGCTAAACGGTGAGACGCTGCAGAGCGCAAACACGAAGGACATGATCTTCGACGTGAGGACTATCATCTCCTACGTCTCACACATCTCCGAGTTGCAGCCGGGCGACGTGATCGCGTCCGGCACGCCCTCGGGCGTAGGACAGTCTCGCGAGCCGCAGGTCTTCATGCAACCGGGCGACACATGCGAGATCCACATCGAGAAGGTAGGCGTGCTGGTCAACTCAATCGCAGAAGGCTGAGTTCCACGGGGTTCCTATTTATGGAACCCGCTGGGGCACCTGTGTCCTCGGAATTAACTGGTTACCCCAGCGGGAAATCTCCTGAAGGACGGGCCGCAGTTCGCGCAGCACAATCTCGATCAGAAAAAACGCACCACCCCGAAGCACCGACATGATAGCCGGCATCCCCATTCGCAAGAGGTCATCGGGAGCCCTCTTTTACCGCTCAACGCGCCTTACCCATTGACCGCAACCGGGCAAAAATCCGCCCGTCGATCAGTGCGAGCCCGAACGCAATGAAGGCCATACCCACCCCCTGCTCTGCGGTCAGTTCTTCACCGAGGATAAAGATACCGAGCAGTAATGCACTGACCGGCACGAGAAAGTTGACCAACAGGATATTGATCGCACCGGCAGAACCGAGGATACGGAAATAGATGAGGTACCCTAGCGCGGTGGCCAGAACAGCCAGCCCGAGCATCGCGCCCCATGCCTGGAAACTTGGCAATGGCAGGGACCAGGGCTGCTCCAAGATCAGAGCGCACGGGAGCATTATGAGGGCGGCCAGCGTCATCTGACCTGTCGCCATGAACCGCGGTGATACCTTCCAGCGCGCGAAGCGGCGACCATAGATCGCAGAACCCGCATAGCAAAGTGCCGCGCCGACAATCGCGATCTGGCCCAGTAAATCCGCACCTAGCCCCTTCAGCACGCCCGGGCCAATCAGGAAAACGACCCCCGTAATTCCACTGGCAACACCAGCCAGTTTACCTGACGTCATCCGTTCGTCACTGGTGAAGAAATGCGCCGCAACAACCGCATAAAGCGGACTGCTCGCGATCAGGATCGCTGCTAGACCGCTGGTGATATGAAGCTGACCCCAAGCGATGAAAAAGAACGGAACAACCGTGTTGGCAATGGCCATCACACCGACAGCCCCCCAAACTCTCAGCTCACGCGGAATAGCGACCCCGGATATCAGGATATATATCCACAACAGGACCCCCGCGAGACTGACCCGGAAGGCAATCACCGTCAGCGGCGGCACCTCCGGGAGAGCAATCGCGTTGAAGAAGAAGGTTCCGCCCCACACGGCGCCAAGGATTACAAGCAGAAGCCACTCTACCGGGGTCATACGCAGGCTGAAAACAGGCGCCGACACCCGGTCAGCCTTCCAACAGTTGACGAAGCCTAGCGACTGCTGTTCCCGGCGCTGTGAATACGGGCCGGCCTTCCACTGGCAAGATCTTTTGGGGCACAAGGCCCATGGAGAACTGGCCGAGCATCAGGCTATCGCAATCGGTGATCTGCTCTGCCGCCTTCACGACTAGATCATCGTGCCGATCACGGTCTCCTTGCAGCAACGCCTCGAAGGCCCTATCCGCGACGCCTGAGACCAGCTCATATGTCAGGCCGTTGGCCTGTGCGAAACGTTCGATGTCGTCGGACAGGCATTTGATGGTGCCTGGCGTAGTAGCGAGGATTCCAAGGCGGTTCCCCTCGGCAAATGCCGCAGCGATCATCGCCTCATATGACGTCAGCACCGGCACCGCTATGCCAACGCGTCCCGCCTCCACCAGACGGCCGAACACCGAGCCGCAGAACAGCACCGCGTCGGCCCCACATTCGTTGGAATAGCAAAGCAGGCGAGCGATCCGGGCGTAGGCCTCGTCCGGCATCACGTCCGGAACGGTCATGTCCTCGTTGATGAAGTCTGCGTAGAGCGACTGATCAAGCAGACAGATAGGCTGGGCCTTAGGCCAAAGCTCCGCGAACGCGGCACGAACAGTCGGAAAGGCGACCTCGGTGGGCGAGATAACACCGATGCGGGGGGATGCCATGGAAACTCCTAAAAAAAACGTTTTGAAATTTAGTTAGTGACCACCCGTTTGTCGAAGCACATACGCAGCGTCTTTCGCCTCCGATAGAGGCATTCGAATGATCTAACCCAGCAACCGCTTAAGCTTGCGTACGCCCGCTTCCGGCGCGGTGAGAACCGGGCGGCCCGGCACATCCCCGATCGCCTGCGCCGCCCGGCTCATAGAGAACTGGCCAAGCATCAGGCAGTCGCAGTCCGTGATGTTTGCTGCCGCCTCAGCAATCATTCGGTCATGGGTCTCGATATCACCCGCCAGAATGATCGGCCGGGCTGCATCCTCGATATGGTCGATTGTTGAGTAGGTTAGGTTGTGTACCCTGGAATATCGGTCGATATCCTCGACGAGGCATTTTAGCGAGCCCGGTGCGGTGACTAGAATGCCAAAACGGTTTCCGCCCGCGAAGGCCTCCTCGATCATCGCCTCGAAGGACGTCAAGCAAGGTACCTCTATGTCAGAGCGCGCCATCTCCACCCAGCGCCCAAAGACGGAGCCGGTAAAAATCATCCCGTCCGCGCCCGCATCCGCCGCGTAGTGCAACAGCTTCGAGACCCGCTCACCAGTCTCCTCGGTCTGCGGCTTGCCACCCGCGAAATCGGCGTAGAGAGATTCATCGATAAGGTTGATGATCCGCGCCTCCGGCCAACCTGAACTGAAGGCGTTGGCGATCATTTCCGAGGCAACCTCCATCGGCGAGACGACGAATATGCGTGCTGTCATGGCTACTCCTCCCGCCCTCATCCTAACGGGCGTTGCCATTGCGCGAAATCACCTGACCATGTCGTCTTACGGACCGAGCCATACACGCACCGGGGACTGGCCCCCTGCCCCGCGAGGCGGCAATATCCGGATAACAAACGCCAAGGAACAACGAACATGACGGACATCCATATCATCGGCATAGGAATGACCCCGCTGGGTAAGTTCCCGGACAGGTCCGTCAAGGAACTCACCAAATCAGCTGTGGATACGGCTCTTGCCGACGCAGGCGCAGGGATGGACGACATCGAGGCCGCGTGGTTCTCCAACACCCGCCAGGGCATGATGGAGGGCCAGAACACGGTCCGCGGCCAGTGCGCGCTGCGGTCCATGGGCTTTGAGAGCATTCCCATCGTCAATGTGGAGAACGCCTGCTGTTCCTCTTCCACTGGGCTAAACCAGGCCTTCGCCTACCTTAAGGCCGGGCTGGCCGATGTGGCGCTGGTCGCGGGCACGGAAAAGATGTTTTACCCGGAAAAGCGTGAGCTCATGTTCCAGGCCTTCCGGGGTGGCTGGGACGTCCATACGCAAGAAGAGACTGAGCGCAACCTGCTCGCGCTGGGCGAAGGCCTCGAGCTGCCGCCCGAGGCGTTGGAGGACACTGGCGAACATTCGATTTTCATGGACATCTATGCATCGCTAGCACGCCAGCACATGAAAAACTTCGGCACCACCCAGCGCCAAATCGCGGCGGCGGCGTCGAAGAGCCACTTCCACTCTACGATGAACCCGCTAGCTCAGTATCAAAAAGACTTCAGCGTCGATGACGTGCTCAACGACCGGCTGATTTCCTGGCCGCTGACCCGCGCCATGTGCGCGCCCCTGTCCGACGGCGCGGGCGCACTGGTGCTGTGCAATGACGAGGCGCTGGGCCGCTTCGACAAGGTGCGCGCGGTGAAGGTACTGGCCTCGTCGCTGGTCAGCAGCTCCAACCGCGACCCGAACGACTTCGACCACCACCTCGGGAAGATGGCAGCTGACCGTGCCTACGAGATGGCGGGTGTCGGGCCGGAGGATGTGCATGTTGCTGAAGTCCATGACGCCTCGGCCTATGCCGAGATCGTGCAGGTCGAGAACATGGGCTTCTGCGCGCGCGGCGACGGCGGCGCGCTGGCCGAGAGCGGCGAGACACGGCTCGGCGGGCGTATCCCGGTCAATACCTCAGGAGGGTTGCTGTCCAAGGGCCACCCCATCGGCGCCACCGGCGCGATTCAGATCCACGAGCTGGTCACCCAGTTGCGCGGCGAGGCCGGTAAACGCCAGGTCGAGGGCGCACGCATCGCCGCGGCAGAGAACGGCGGCGGCTTCTACGGCATCGAGGAAGCGGCCACCGTGGTGACCGTGCTAGGGCGGTAGTCAAACCTGCCAACACCCACGTCACCCGGTTGCCTTCACTCACCATCCCCCCCCTAAAGGGCAGAGAGGGTTTCGTTCTCCGCCTGACCCTGGGAGGCGAGAGTTGAGGTAAGATAGGTTAGTAGAGACTCTTCAACTACGGCTAACCTCCAGCCATGTCAGACGCTGAACGCATCTACGAGCTGGAAACGCGCCTCGCCCACCAGGAGCACACTATCGACGAACTGTCGCTCGTGGTGGCGGAACACGCGCGGCTTCTGGACCTGTTCCGTGAACAGTTGCGCCGGATGACCGATCGCGTCGAGAATGTGGAGAATGCCCTGCCTGGCCAGTCCCCGGACGAGCCGCCACCTCCGCACTACTGATGCCGACTGCCGCTGACTGGTACGTCTATGTGCTACGCAACGGTGCGGGTACCACCTATACCGGGATCGCACTGGACGTCGCCGCGCGCCTCAACGCCCACAACGCCGGAACCGGCGCAAAGTTCACCCGAGGGCGCGGGCCGTGGTCCGTCATCCATATGGAGGGCCCGCTGGACCACGGCGACGCCCTGCGGCGCGAGTTGACGATCAAGAAAGATCGGAAATTCAAGGCGGCGCTATAGCGACCCGTCCCCTTTCCCAAGAACACGCCAAAGTCGTAATCTCCCGCCAAAGGGAAAACTTTTATGCACGACAAGACATTTCTACGTACCTTGCTGGAATACAATGAGTGGGCGAATGACGAGACCTATCGCAAGGTCGCGGAACTGCCGCCTGAAGAGGTCACCAAGAAACGCAAGACGCTGCTGGAATCGATCTTCGTGAGCCTGCACCACCTGCACAACACCGACACCATCTGGCTGTCCCACATGCAGGGCAAGCGGCACAATTACGGCAACTTGCGCGAAGTGCGGATGACTGATTTCGACGAACTGCGCATCGCGCGCAAGGCGAAGGATCAGGATATCTTCAACTACTTCGATTCCCTGTCCGAGGCGGACCTGGAGGAGGTCGTCGAGTACGAGCTGATCGGCGGGAACAAAGGCAATCTGACCCGCACCATGTGCTTCATGCACATCGTCAACCACAGCTCTTACCATCGCGGCTGGATTTCCGATATGTTCGGCCAAGCCGACGCTCTCCAGCCGACGACAGATATCCCAGTCTTCGAGCGCGCGCGCCGCGAAGCGGGCGGGCCGCTGCTGCCGGTCTGACTCCACCACCGGGAATACATCATGCGTTGTGAAGTCGTCGCCGTCGGCACCGAACTGCTGCTCGGCCAAATCGTGGACACCAACTCGTCTTGGATCGGCGAGCAGCTCGCCCTCATCGGGATCGACTGCCTATTTCAGGTGAAGGTCGGCGACAATTTCGGGCGGATGGAATCCACGATCCGTCAGGCGCTTGACCGCTCCGACGCAGTGATTTGCTGCGGCGGGCTGGGGCCCACCCAAGACGACATCACCCGCGACGTCATCGCCAAGATCATGGGCGTGGAAATGGTGCGCGACGACGTCATCGCCGCCCACATCCGCAACATCTTCGAGGGCCGCGGGCGCGTGATGCCCGAGAACAACCTGCGCCAAGCCGATGTGCCTGTAGGTGCATCCACTATCGCGCAGATGCCCGGCACCGCGCCGGGGCTGGTGTGTCCCGTCGGAGACAAAGTCATCTACGCCGTGCCGGGCGTGCCACATGAGATGCGCGAGATGATGGAAGGCACGGTGCTGGGCGACCTCAGCCGGCGGGCAGGCGAAGCCGCTATCATCCACTCGCGAGTCATCCGTACTTGGGGTTATGGCGAGTCCGCTATCGCCGAGACGCTGGCCGATCATTTAGATGCGCTCGACAAGAGCGGCCGTGCCACCATCGCCTTCCAGGCCAGCGGCATCGAGGGCATCAAAGTGCGCGTCACTGCCAAGGCCGAAAGCCACGATGCGGCAGAGAAGATCATCGCCGCCGAGGAAGCCCTGATCCGCGAGAAGTTGGGCGATCACATCTTCGGCGTCGATGAGCAGACAATGGAGTCGGTTGTGCTCGACCTACTGCGTGAGCGCGGCCTGACGTTCGCGGCAGCAGAAAACTTGACCGGCGGCATCCTATCTACCCGCGTGACCGCGCTGGACCCGGGGATGAAGATCTTCAAGGGGGCCACCATTGGCACCCACGGCACTAGTGCCGACGCACAAAGCATAACCGGCGAGGAGCGCGCCGTGGTTGCAGCCATGCATGCCCGCGCATCCGTCGGCGCGGATATCGGCGTCGCCGCGCTGGCCCCGCTAACCGGAGAGGAATACCCGCCGGGTACCGTATTCGTCGCCGTGATGCTTCCGGACCGGACCGAGGCACGCACGGTCGCCCTTCCCGGCGTCCTGTCGCGGATGCGCAGCTATGCCGTGATCACGGTCCTCGACCTGCTGCGTAAGCGGCTCCAGGGCGCCGCGTGAACAAAACCCCGACAGACGACCCGAGCTTATTCGACCGGGAAATCCTGGCCTATGCGATCATCATCGGCGCGTCGCTGATCTTCGCTTCGAACCATGTCATCGCCCGCTATCTAGGCGGCGTGATCCCGCCCATGGGTTTCGTGTTCTGGCGCATGCTGATCGGCGCAGCAGTGATCCTGCCCTTCGCGGGCTGGGGCCTGATTGCCCAGCGCCGCCTGATCCTGCGCCACTGGAAGCTGTTCGCGCTTATGGGTCTGCTGTTCGTGCCCATCGGCAATGGCGGCATCTACGCCGCCTACACCTTCACCACCGCCATCAACGGCGGCGTGGTCTCCGCCGTCCAGCCTGTGCTGACCGTGCTGCTGTCGGCACTGCTGTGGCGCGACCTCATCAACGGCAAGCAGGGCATCGGCATCGTGATCGCGATTGTCGGCGTACTGGCGATCATCGCGCGCGGCGACCCGCAGACCATCCTCTCGCTTGAATTTAATATCGGCGACCTGCTGATGTTGGGCGCGACCGCCGCCGTCGCGCTCCACAACGTGCTGCTGCGCCGGGTGCCGCGTGAAATCTCGGTTCCGCAGCTCATGATCGCCATCCAGCTATTCGGCCTCATGGTTGCGACGCCGCTCTATATCCTTGAGACGATCTACATCCGCCCGGTGCCGTTCACCGGCGAGGCCGTCGCTTCCCTGCTCTGGGTCGGAATCGCGGTCACGGCGCTGGCCGTGGCGCTGACCAACACGGCGATCCGTCGCCTCGGCCCCAACAAGGCCAGCATCTCCAACTACATGCGCGTGCTGTTCACGGCCGTGCTGGCGATCCTGCTCCTCGGGGAGAGCTTCGAGGGCTATCACATGTTCGGACTTGTGGCGGTCATCGGCGGGGTCTTCCTGATGACCCGCGGACGGTCAGTTCCCGCCTGAGATCTACCGCAGCGGCGAGAACGGCACCGGCTTCAGGATCTTCGTCTCCATCTTCACGATGAGCTCGGACTCCTTCAGCGCCTTCACATATTCTAGCCAGCCCGGATCCTCGTACATCGCCGTGCGGCGGCGTTCGCGGTCGCCCTGGTCTGCATAGCTCCACATGTGCACCACCTGGCTGAGATCGCCGACATCGCAGGTGAACATGCCCACGAAGCCTTCAAGGTATTTCATCTGGTAGGGCAGCGCCATGCGCTCCCACAGTTCCAGGAAATCGCCGGTCTTCACGGGCTTCGTGTAGTAGGTGCGATGGTCGATGATCATTTTGGATAACTCCAGTCGGAAATTAACGCGCCGGGCGCGGCGACAAACTCATGCGGACGGTCAGCGGCCTCCGCACGGTTGACGATCCACCCCGCGACCGCCAGTGCGACCACTGCGAACAGGATCAGCCGCAGCAGGCGGAAGAACCCGAACATTCGGCCCAATCAGCCCGCCTACTGGGCGAAACTGGGGTCGATCCGCTCCAGCCGGCGCAGGAAGGCCGGCCAGTCGGCGGTGCCGCGCCCCGTGTCGTGGGCCTTGCGCTGCTCGGCATAGTGATCGAGCACTTCCTTTGACGGCATGGTGAAGGTGTCGCCCGCAGCCTGCTGCCTGAGCTGCATCTTGCAGGCGACTTCCAGCTCGCGCATGCGCATGAAGGCGTCGCGCATGGACTTGCCGACCGTGACCGCGCCGTGGTTGCGCATCAGCAGGGTGTGGTTGTTGCCGAACGCCGCAGCGATGGCCTACGCTCGTCGAGGTTCTCCGTGATGCCCTGATAGTCGTGATAGCCGACATTGTTCCAGAACTGCATGCCTGACTGGGAAAGCGGCAGCACCCCGTCGGGCTGGTTCGCCACGATGATCGTCTCGGGGATATGCGTGTGATAGGCCGCATTGATGTCCGGACGCGCGCGCATCAGCCCCCCATGCAGCGTGAAGCCCGGGCGGTTCACGTGCAGGGACTCGTCCACATCGTCGTTGCGGCTGTCCACTTTAACGAGGTTCGAGGCCGTGACCTCCTCATAGAGCAGCTCATGCGCCTTGATGAGGAAAAAGTCCGGCTCACTCGGCACGCGGATCGAGATGTGGTTGTAGATGCTGTCGGCCCAGTTGTAGAGGTCGGCCAGACGATAAGCGGCAGCCAAATCGACACGCGCCTGCCATTCCTCCGGGCTCACCTCGTCGCGGAGCGTCGGGACGTCACGTAATTGGACAACATTGCTGCTCATGGTCTTGTGATCCTTGCCTTTTCGCCCTCTCCCCAAGGGATAGGGCAATTGTTACATACGTACGATCTTGCCCGGGTTCATTATGTTATCAGGATCGAACGCATTCTTCAGCGTCCGCATCAGGCTGACCGCCTCACCGTGTTCGGCGACCAGGAAATCCATCTTGCCCGCGCCCACCCCGTGCTCACCGGTGCAGGTGCCGCCCAACGCGATCGCGCGCTGGATCAGGCGTTCGTTGCACTCCTTCACCCGCTTCAGCTCCTCGGGATCGTCCGGGTCAAGCAGGAAGATGCAGTGGAAATTACCGTCGCCAGCATGGCTGGCAATCGGTACCTCGAAGCCAGAGGCGCGCGTGTCCTGAGCCGTCGCCAGCAGGCATTCAGCCAGCCGCGAAATCGGCACGCACACATCGGTCGACAGCCCCTGCTTGCCCGGTGCGCGGGCAATGCAGGCGTAATAGGCGTCATGGCGCGCCTGCCAGAGATGGTTGCGCTCTTCCAGGCTGGTCGTCCACTGGAATGCCGAGCCGTCGAACTCGTCGGCGATGCCGCGCACCAGTTCCGTCTGCTCCTCCACCCCCGCTTCCGTGCCGTGGAACTCGTAGAATAGCGTCGGCTTGGCCTCATAGCCTTCAAGGTCCGCGTAATCGATGGTCCACTCCATCATCAACGCGTCCAGGAGTTCGATCCGGGCCACCGGAACGCCGGACTGGATGGTCAGGATGACGCTGTTCACCGCGTCTTCCAGCGACGGGTACTGGCAGACCGCCGAGGCGATCTTCTCCGGAATGCCGTAAAGGCGAAGCTGCACCTCGGTGATGACGCCCAGCGTGCCCTCAGAGCCGACAAACAGCCGCGTCAGGTCGTAGCCTGCCGCCGACTTCTTGGCCCGCCCGCCGGTCTTCACGATGCGGCCGTCCGCCATCACCACGGTCAGACCGAGAACGTTTTCCTTCATGGTGCCGTACCGCACGGCGTTAGTACCGCTGGCGCGCGTCGCCGTCATGCCGCCCAGCGAGGCGTCCGCACCCGGGTCGATGGGGAAGAACAGGCCGGTGTCGCGCAGATACTCGTTGAGCTGCTTGCGGGTCACGCCCGCCTGCACCCGGCAATCCAAGTCCTCAGCGTTCACCTCAAGCACCGCGTTCATCTTGCTCATATCGATGGTGACGCCACCATGGGGGGCGGTGACATGACCCTCCAGCGAGGTACCGGTGCCGAAGGGGATGATCGGCGTGTGGTGAGCGGCGCAGATCTTCACAATCTCGGCCACCTCCTCGGTGGTTTCCGGGAAGCACACGGCATCGGACGGGACGGGCTTGAAATAGTCCTCTCCGCGCCCGTGCTGCTCACGGACCGCCATGGAGGTGGTGATGCGATCTCCCAGCAGTTCCTGCAGGGCTTCCAGTACCGGCGATCCGGTCTCGGCGCGTGCATAGCTCGCGTCGGTCATCGGGCGTTTCCTTGTTCCGAATTTGTTGGGTGGAATGTAGCACCTTGGCGGTCGGTGGGCCTAGCGGACCCTGCCTTGCAAGTTCAGTGGTCCATTGACTCAGCCGCATGACTAGTTTCGCATCGGGTCTAACGGACCCCGGCTTATCCGGGTAACGAGAAATAAGGCTGGAAACGCGTCATGTCTCTTCCCCTCGACGGAATCCTCGTGGTGGCCCTCGAACAGGCCGTCGCCGCGCCCTATTGTTCCTCGCGCCTGGCGGATGCCGGCGCGCGGGTCATCAAGGTGGAGCGGCCCGATGGCGACTTCGCGCGCGGCTACGACCGGGTGGCGAAGGGCCAGAGCGCCTATTTCGTCTGGCTCAACCGGGGCAAGGAATCCATCGCGCTAGACATCAAGGACGAAGCCGATTCCGCCCTGCTTCGCCGCCTGATCAGCAAGGCCGATGTCTATATCCAGAACCTGTCGCCCGGCGCGGCGGCGCGCGCGGGCATCGGCTCCGACGAGATGCGCACGGCCAACCCGAAGCTAATCACCTGTGATATCTCCGGCTATGGCGAGGACGGCCCATACCGCGATATGCTCGCCTATGACCTGCTGGTGCAGGCCGAAAGCGGGCTCGCCTCGGTAACCGGAACGCCCGACGGGCCGGGACGTGTCGGCGTGTCGGTCTGCGACATCGCCTGCGGCATGGCCGCCCACGCCGCGATCCTGGAGGCGCTGATCCACCGGGAACGCACGGGCGAGGCCCGCGCGCTGAAATCCTCCCTGTTCGACGGCATGGCCGACTGGATGACCGTGCCCTACCTGCACGAGGTCTATGGTGGCAGGGCGCCCGAGCGCGAAGGCCTGCACCATCCTTCCATCGCGCCCTACGGGGCCTATGCGGCGGAGGACGGGCGGCAGGTCGTTTTCGCGATCCAGAACCAGCGCGAATGGCGGCGGCTCTGCGCGGATGTTTTGGGCGATCCCGATATGGCGGACGACCCGCGCTTTCACGACAACGTGGCGCGCGTCGAGAACCGGGACGCGCTGGACGCGGCCATCGACGCTGTGTTCTCCACCCTGTCGCGGGAGGGGATCGTGGCCCGCCTCAACGCGGCGCAGATCGCCTACGGCAATGTCAGCAGTGTCGCGGATTTCGCCGCGCACCCACAGCTTCGCAAGATCACGGTGGAGACGTCGGAAGGTCCCCTCGACATGGTAGCTCCGCCCGCCCGGATCGTGGGCACGGGGCCCTCGCCCGGGCCCGTACCCGCTCTCGACGAACACGGCAAGGCGATCCGCAAAGACTTCAGAAAAAGAATTGCCCCCGAATAGACGGAGCCGCCCCTCGCCATTATCAAACCAGCGTAGGGTCGATCACCACCTTGCCGATGCCCTCACGGGTTAGCACGCGACGCTGGGCGTCGGCGGCCTGGCTGAGCGGGAAGACCTTGTCGATTATGGTCTTCACATCGCCGGTCGCCGCACGCTCGAAGGCCTTGGCCAGCCCGCCGGGCTGCTCGCGCGGTTCACCAATGATGTGGAGCTGGTTCAGGTAGAGGTAGCGGATATCGAGCGGCACTTCAAAGTTGCCCGAGGCATAGCCCGCCGTAACTAGCTTCGCACCCTGCGCCATTGAATAGATGACTTTGGGGAAGAGTTCCGGGTCGGCTACGGTCTCACACACGCCGTTCACGCCCTTGCCATCAGTGATGCGGCGCACCTCCTCAGTCAGGTCCTGGGTGCGGTAGTTGATGCCGTGATCGGCGCCCACGCCCATCGCCGCGGCTACGCCTTCATCCGTGCCCGCCGCCGCGATCACATTGGCGCCGTTCCACTTGGCGACCTGGATACACACAGCGCCAAGGCCGCCCAGGCGCCCATCACCAGGAGCCAGTCGCCCTCTTTCGCCGAGGACCGCTTCGACCTGGCTCGAGGCCGTACCCAGGTGGCGGCCAATCACCGTCGCTTCGTGGAAGGAAAGGTTATCGGGGATCGGCATAGTGCAGCGCGCGGGCGTCTTCACATATTCAGCATAGCCGCCCCAGGTGGTCACGCCCAGGAAATCCACCGGCCCCAGCCCGGGATGACCACATGGGCCTCCGGGTCGTCGGTGGGAATGAAGATCGAGCAAAACACGCGGTCGCCAATCTTGCGATCGGTCACGTTCTCACCGACCTCGACGATCTCGCCGGAGGGATCGACACCAGGAATGTGCGGCAGCTTGGGCTTGCGCGCGTACTTGCCCGCCTGCACGACCATGTCGGTCGGTTCACGGAAACCGCGCCGACCTTCACCAGCACATCGTCGGGCCCAACCTTCGGGTCTCGACATCCTCGTAGGACAGTTTCTCCGGTCCGCCAAACTCTTGCAGGACTATCGCCTTCATGGGTTTCCTCTCCCGGTCTTGTTGTTCTCAGTGTCCAGGTTTCCTGGGGCCTGCGGCGCCCGCGGTCAGCCCACCTTCACCGGCTTGCCGCTCGCGGCTGACGCCACGACCGCCTCGACCACGGCAATGCCGTGAACGACGTCCGTATCGGGCACCGGATAAGCCGCACCACCGCTGCATGCGGTCGCGAAGGCTTCCAGTTCGGCGTTCTCCATGCTGAAGCCGGAGAAATCCTTGCTCACCGCCTCGACCTTGCCGGTCGCGCCGGTGATCGGGCCGCTGCCGTTGGGCGTGAACTCGAAGGAGGACAGGTCCGGCTTACGGATCTCGAAGGAGCCACCCAGGCCAAAAGCCTGCAAGCGGAAGCTCGGCGCCGTCGCCAGCATGTTGGACATATAGCCCGACATACCGTTCTTGAACATGAACAGCATGGACGACGTGTCGTCGGTGTCGTTCGGCACCGCGCGGCGGAAAGACTGGCAATAGACCTCGTCGATCTCGCCGAACAGGTTGATATAGGCGTCGATGACGTGGACGCCCATCGGCGTCAGGCCGCCGACCGGGGTCTCGCTCCTGTCCGCGCGCCAGGCATCGGCGGCGAGGAACATGCCGTTGGGCGCGCACATGGTGCCCTCGACATGCATCAGCGTGCCCATGGTGCCGTCATCGACCAGCTTCTTGGCTTCGGCGATGGACGGGTGGAAGCGGCGGTTGAAACCGACCGAACAGACCACGCCCGCATCATGGCAGGCAGCAATCGCGGCATCGGCATCGGCCTTGGTCAGCGTGATCGGCTTTTCGCAGAAGACGTGCTTTCCGGCGGCGGCGGCGGCCTCGATCTGCTCACGATGCTTGGAATGCGGCGTCGCCAGCACGATGGCGTCGAGATCGTCGATAGCGAGCAGGTCCTCGAAACTGTCCACCAGTTCGAAGCCCTTCTCGCTGGCGTAATCCTGCACCTTCGACTTGGTGCGCGTCGCGCCATAAGTGAACCTGATCTTGTCCGACTTGGCCTGGACCGAGTTCACCAGGACCTGACCCCACCAACCGAGACCGACAATTGCTGCGTTGATCATGCTTCTCCCCCCTTCGGGATACGTTTTAAATTCGTCCCGGCAAGATGCCATGTTTGACGGCCCGGCGGAATGCTCCCACCGGCGAAATTTCGTTCCGGAATGTCACGAACAGAACACCACACGGCTCTTTAACCGAGGTATTCGCGTTCCACAGCCCTCGCTATACTGATCGCAATTCCGTGTCGGTCAAGGTGCGGCCAACCATCCAATCAGGGGAAATCATGAGCCTGCGTGTCGGTGTCTGCGGTCTGGGAATCATGGGTGGGGCATTCGCCGCCAATCTGCTCAAGGCCGGTTTCAAGGTAACGGGGTTTGACCCAGTCAAGTCAAGGTCAACGCGCTGGTGAAGGCCGGCGGCAAGGGTGCGAAAACATGCGCCGAGGTCGCGCGCAAGTCCGACGTGGTGATCACCTCTCTGACTTCTCCGAAGATCCTGCACGCCGTGGTGTCCGGCAAAGACGGCATCCTGGCCGGTGCCGGTAAAGGCCTGATCGTGCTGGAGACCTCCACCCTGTCCATCGAGGACAAGGAGGCCGCGCGTGAAGCGCTGGTCTCGAAGGGTACGATCCTGATGGATAGCCCCGTAAGCGGCGCAGGCAAACAGGCGCTAACCGGCGAAATCACCGTCATGTGCTCCGGCGCGAAGAGAGACTTCAACCGGGTCAAGCCGGTGCTGGAAGGCTTCTCGATGCTGCAGTACCACGTCGGCCCCTTCGGCGACGGCATGAAGTTGAAGATGCTGATCAACATGCTGATCAGCGTGCACGGCGCGGCGTTCGCGGAAGCGATCACGCTCGCGCGCGCCTCGGGCATCGATCTGGGCGTCTTCGGCGAGGTGCTGAAGAAATCCGCCGGCAACTCCCGCGTGATCGAGTATCGCGGCCCGCTGATGCTGGCCGACGAATACGCCGACCCGAAGGTTAAGACCGCCGACCTGACCGTGATGATCAAAGACAACAACCTGATCGAGGAATACGCCAAGTCGAACAACGTACCAGTGCCGGTCTTCCAGGCGACCATGTTCTCGGCCTATGCCGCGCAGGCGCAGGGCTACGGCTCGGAAGACCCGGGCGTAGTGACGCGTATCTACGAGCAGATGGCCAACATCCCGCGCAAGAAGCGCGTGCCGGCTAAGCGCAAGAAGAAGTAGATGGCGCTCCAAGCCGGCGTCATCGGGCTGGGCAATATCGGCGGCGGCGTAGCGCGCAACCTCGCCGCCGCCGGCCATTCGGTCATCGGCTACGACATCGCCACCGACCTGATCTCCGCACGCGGCGTCCGCGAGGCCGAGGATGCCGCCGAGGTGGCGGAGAACGCCGACCTGGTGGTGCTGGCCATCAACACCATGCCCGCCTGGCGCTCCACCCTGGCCGCCATCGCGGCGACGGGTCGGCGCGGGCTGGTGGTCGCCGATCTGTGCACCTTTCCTATCGAGGACAAGGCAACCGCGCATGAGGAACTGCACCGGGTCGGGATTTCGCTGCTCGACTGTCCCGTCAGCGGTGCACGGCCACAGGCCGATGCGGGCGAACTGGCGATGCTGATAAGCGGCGACGAGGATGCCTTCCGCCGTGTGAAGCCCGCGCTGGAGAGCTTCTGCCGCACGGTCACCCATGTCGGCACGTTCGGCACTTCCTCGAAGATCAAGTACATCATCAACCTGATCATCTCGATCGAGAACCTGGCCTGCGCCGAGGCCTTCCTGCTGGCCCGCAAGGCCGGGTTGGATTTGCACCAGATGGCCGACGCCGTAAAGGACAGTGCCGCCCATTCGAGGATCTTCGAGATACGCGCCGAGAAATGGATCTCCGGCGACTACTCCGACCCCACGGCAGAGCTTGCGATCCAGCTCAAGGACAAGGACATCGTCCGCGACTTTGCGGCCTCGTAAACGCGCCGACGCCGCTGTTCACGCAACCATGCC
>JAYPPL010000010.1:0-558782 GCA_038131445.1 Alphaproteobacteria bacterium
CCGGCCCGGCGATCCCTGGAGCTGGAGATTTTCTAGGGCCGCGCGCTCAGCCAGCTCCATTAACCGGCCGCCGCGACGATCTCGCGGAACTCGTCGTCGGTGATCTGGCGGCGCACGGCCTGGATCTTCTCGCGCAGCCTGGCGATCACGGCGGGTTCGTTGCCCTCGGCGATGGCGAGCCCCAGCTCGTCGGCCTTGGCGCGCACGGCCCACGGGCCGGAGTAGTGGCCCAGCAGGTTGTGCTGGGTGTTCCCGAATATCTCCGGCTTCATGCAGAGGTACGACCAGAAGCCTTCCTCGGTCGGCGGCACGCAGTAGTGCACCTCGACCAGGTGGGAGAAGGCGGTCCGGCCGACGAAGGGCATGGTGTCGGGCATCGGCCAGGGCATGGTCTCGGCCACCAGCCGCGACAGCTCGGTCAGCTTCTCCAGCTTGATGCCGCAGTCGATGCCGTAATAGAGCTGGATCACCGAGGCGACCTCGGCGAAGCAGGCGATGTGGGCGCGCTCGCCCAGCCCGTTGACGCAGGCGTCGATGATGTCGGCCCCGCCCTCGAGCCCCGCATAGAGCGCGGCGGCGGCCATGCCGACGTCGTTGTGGGTGTGCAGCGCAATCTCGGTGCCGGGCAGGCGTCGCTTCATCTCGCGGACCACGTAGGTGTAGACCCGGTAGATCGCCATGCCGTTGATGTCGTCGAGGCGGATCATGTCGGCGCCGGCCTCCACGAGCTTGCCGCAGACCTCGGCCAGCCTGTCTATCGGGATGCGCGTGCAGTCCTGAATCAGGCAGCCCACCTTGCGGTCGGGTCCGGCCTTGGCGCGGGCGTAGGCAACCGAGCCCATGGCCCGCTCGATCGCCTCCTCGATGGTGATGCGCGCGCCGGCCATGGATTCGAACAGGCACATCTGGTGCTCGGAGAACGAGAAGCAGAGCGAGGCGTAGTCCGCGCCGTGGTCGTAGTTCAGATCGACCTCGGGCTTGGCGAGTTCGGGGTTGAGGACAGCCGTGGGGTGGACCAGCGCGTCGATCAGCATGTGCGGATGGCGCTTCTTCACCTCGGCCATCTCCTGGGTCGTCGTGGTGCATCTGCACCATCGACACGCCCGTCTCGGCCAGCTTGTCGGCGATTCGCAGCACCTGGTCGCGGGTGAGCGAGACGCCGGGCAGTTGCCGCCCTTCGCGAAGCGTGATGTCGCAGAGCTGGACCTTGTCGGGCAGAGTCATCTCGGCGCGGATTTCGTCGGCGAAGCAGTGCTGCGAGATGCGCCACAGATCGGTCGTGGCCTCCAGCTTGTCGTTGACCGGGTAACCGGGTGCGAAACCGGGCATGTCGTTCTCTCCATCATGCGTGTCGTACGGCTTGTACGTTGGGTGAAGTCTAGCCGAGGCGCCCGGCGCAAGCAGAAACAAAAGCGTGGCATAATCGCCCGAGGGAAAACGGGGAGGGGCCCATGAACGTCTTCGTCACCGGCGCGACCGGCTATATCGGCGGCACCGTCGCGGCCAAGCTGCTGGAGGTCGGCCACCGGGTTACGGGCCTCGCGCGCAACGCCGAGCGCGCGGCCCTGCTCGAGGAGCGGGGCATTACCCCGGTCGTCGGCACCCTGGACGACCTCGACGTCCTCGCCGATGCGGCGAAATCCGCCGACGCCACCGCCAACACCGCCAATGCGGATCACCCGTTCGCCGCGCGGGCGCTGGCCGAGGCGCTGGAGGGATCGGGAAAGACCCTGCTGCACACCAGCGGCACGACGATCATCGCCGACAATGCCAACGGCGAACCCAGCGACAACGTCTTCAACGAGGACATGCCGCGCGGCCCGCTGCCCGAGAAGGCCTCGCGCATCGCCACCGACCGGCTGGTGGTCGAGACGGCACGCCGGGGCGTGCGCACGGTCGTGCTGTGCCCCGGCCTGGTCTATGGCGCGGGGCTGGGCGTCGCGCGGCACAGCCCGCAGATTCCCACCTTCATCGCGACGGCAAAGGCCGCGGGCATCCCGCTCCACGTGGGGCGCGGCCTCAACGTCTGGTCGAACGTGCATGTCGAGGATTGCGCGGATGCCTATCTCGCCGCGCTGGAGCACGGGCCGGCGGGCGCGTTCTATTACCTGGAAGGCGGCGCGGACAGCATGGTGGATGCGAACCGTGCCGTCGGGCGGATGCTCGGGCTGGGCGAGGAGACCCGGGCGATGACCCTCGACGAGGCGATCCGCGAATGGAACGTGCCGATGGCCCACGCCATGGGCTCGAACGTGCGGGTCAGCGCCGACAAGGCGCGCACCGTGCTGGGCTGGACACCGTCGCGGCCCGCGATGTGCGACGACATCGAGGGCGGGTCGTACCGGGAGGCGTACAAGGATTGATTCTGGTGAAAATGGTGCCGCCGGAGTGAATTGAACACTCGACCCCACCCTTACCAAGGGTGTGCTCTACCCCTGAGCTACGGCGGCACCGGGAAATGCGCGGCGGGTTATGCCACGCGCATGGGATCGCGGCAAGGATCGCGGTTGGCCCGTTTTCGCGCGCGTGCGAGTATCCCGACATTCGAGTTTGCCGGGGCAGGACATCGTGTTCGACCGTTTTCGCAATGAACTGGAACGCCACCGCCGCCGCCCCTTCCTGGAGGCGGTGTCGGCCGCATGCGCGCTTGTCGCTACCGCCGACGGCGAGGTGAGCTTTTCCGAACGCGCGCGCCTCGACGCGGTGATCGAGAGCCTGTCCGAACTGCGCCTGTTCGACCCCCACGAGGTGGTCAACGCCTTCGATGCCCATGTCGAGCGGCTGACGAACGGCGGCGCGGCGGGCCGGTCGGATCTGCTGGGAGCGGTCGCGGCAGGAACGAAGGTTGACGGCGCGGCGGACCTGTTGCTGCGGATCTACGTCGCGATGAGCCTGGCCGACGGGCGCGACAGCCCCGAGGAACGGGTGACCATCGGCGAGATCTGCGATGCGCTTGGCCTGGAAGTGTCCGCCGCCGAGGCGGCATTCGACGCGCAGGACGGGTGAGCCGCCAGTCACGGGGAATTCACTGGGGAGGAACCATGCTCAATCTCGTCAATCCCGGCACGCTGCCGGCTCCGGCCAGCAAGTACAGCCACATCGTCGAGGTGCCGGACGGTACGCGCCTCGCCTTCGTCTCTGGCCAGGTCGGCATGGATGCCGACGGCAACACGCCCGACGACTTCGCGGGTCAGTGCGAACAGGTCTTTCGCAACCTGACGGCCGCGCTCGCCGCCGTGGGCATGGAGGTGTCGGACACGGTGCGCCTCAACGCCTACCTGACGTCGAGCGACGACCTGGCGGCATACCGCGACATCCGCGACGCCTGGTCGGGCGGACACGAATGCGCATCGACCCTGGTGATGGTCTCTGCCCTGGCCGCGCCGAACTGGATGGTCGAGGTCGAACTGGTCGCGGCGGCGTCGGCCGGATGACCGGCGGGCCGGACCAGAAACCGGACGACAAACCGGAAGGCGCGCCGCCGGCCGGTCCGGCAGACACGGGGAGCAAGCGGTGTGAACGCGAGGAGCGCCAGGCCGCGGCCCTTCGCGAGAACCTCAGGCGGCGCAACGCGCAGCGCCGCGCGCAGCGTGGCCCGAGTCCCGAATCAGGGGGCGGCGACGGAGCCTGAGCGCGGCACAAGCCGTTGATAAATATTCGGAAATAGTTGTCCACCGGGGCCGCTTGAGGGATCCGGGCCATTCGCTACAAGCGGGAAGCGGCGGCGCCCGCCGCGTGGAGGCCCCTCATGCCCATCATGCCCGACAACTGGATCCGCAAGATGTCCAAGGAGACCGGCATGATCGAGCCGTTCGTGGACGAGCAGACCCGCGAGGGCGTGATCTCCTACGGCCTGTCCTCCTACGGCTACGACGCGCGAGTGTCGGAAGAGTTCAAGATCTTCACCAACGTCGATTCCGCGACGGTCGATCCCAAGAACTTCAACGAGAAGAGCTTCGTCGATCGCACGACTGACGTGTGCATCGTGCCGCCCAACTCCTTCGCGCTGGCGCGCACGGTCGAGTATTTCCGCATCCCGCGCGACGTGCTGGTGATCTGCCTCGGCAAATCGACCTACGCGCGCTGCGGGATCATCGTGAACGTCACCCCGCTCGAGCCCGAGTGGGAGGGCCATGTGACGCTCGAGTTCTCGAACACCACGCCGCTGCCCGCGCGCATCTATGCCAACGAGGGGGCGTGCCAGTTCCTCTTCCTCAAGGGCGAGGGGGCGCCAGACGTGTCGTATGCCGACCGCAAGGGCAAGTACATGGGCCAGCGCGGCATCACGGTGCCGAGGCTCTGACGCTGCCACCGAACCGCCGCATTGGCATGCGATCCGCAGGGCGGCGAAACGGCGCCTCGGGGTTGAAGGAAGGACCGACGATGGACAAGATCACGATCAGGGGCGGCACCGCTCGACGGCACGATCCGGATCGGCGGGCCAAGAACGCCGCGCTGCCGCTGATGGCCGCAAGCCTGCTGTCCGACGAGCCGCTCGTGCTCTCGAACGTGCCGCACCTGGCCGACATCACCACCATGGCGAACCTGCTGGGCCAGCACGGCGTGCGGGTCTCGCTGGAGGGGCATGCGGGCAATGGCGGGCACACCGGCCGGGTGATGTCGCTGACCGCAGGCGCGATCACCAGTACGACCGCGCCCTACGACCTGGTGCGCAAGATGCGCGCCTCGGTGCTGGTGCTGGGGCCGCTGCTGGCGCGCCGGGGCGAGGCAACGGTGTCGCTGCCCGGCGGCTGCGCCATCGGCACGCGGCCGGTGGACCTGCACCTGGGGGCCTGGAAGCGCTCGGCGCCGAGATCGAGCTCGAGGCCGGCTACATCCACGCCCCGCGCCCCGGACGGGCTGCGCGGCGCGCGGTGCGTCTTTCCCCAAGGTGTCGGTCGGCGCGACCGAGAACCTGATGATGGCGGCGACGCTGGCGCGCGGCACCACGGTGCTGGAGAACGCGGCGCGCGAGCCCGAGATCACCGACCTCGGTCGAATGCCTGTCGCGATGGGCGCGAAGATCGTCGGGCGTCGGCACCGCGACGCTGACGATCGAGGGCGTCGATCTGCTGCACGGCGCGGCCCACGCGATCATGCCCGACCGCATCGAGGCCGGAACCTTACATGCCATGGCGGCCGCGATCACCGGCGGCGAACTGAACTGACCGGCACGGATCGACCATATCGGCCGGCCGCGCGCGCAGCTGCGCCGGGTCGGCATCGACCGTGGAGGCGCGCAACGGCGGCATGGCGTCAGCCGTGCCAACCAGCTGGTCGCCGACCGACGTGACGACCGAGCCCTATCCCGGTTTCCCCACCGACATGCAGGCGCAGTTCATGGCGCTGATGGCGGTGGCGGACGGCGCCTCGACGATCAACGAGACGATCTTCGAGAACCGCTTCATGCACGTGCCCGAACTGCAGCGCATGGGCGCCGACATCACGCTGCAGGGCAACTCCGCGATGGTGCGCGGCGTCGAGCAGCTGACGCGGCGCGCCGGTGATGGCGACCGACCTGCGGGCAAGCGGCGTCCCTGGTCCTGGCCGGGATTGGCGGCCGAGGGCGAAACCGAGGTCCGCCGCATCTATCACCTCGACCGCGGCTACGAGCGGATCGAGGAGAAGCTCGCGCCGTGGGTGCGGACATCGAGCGCGCGGAGGATACCGACGAATGAGCGGCACGGAGGTTTTCGCGACGGCGCCGCGCCGCTGAGGCTCGCCGCTGCAGCCTCGAGGCGGAGGACGCCGTCGAAATCGACGCGTGCTCCAGGACGCGATGGTCCCCATCGGCGACATGACGTTTCCGCCGGGAGCGGCGCGTTTTCGTGGTCGCGAACCGGTATCGCTGGGAGGCCGAGGCCGCGCGAGCGAGCGGGTGAATGCGGCCGGCGTGAGTTTCCAACGTGAAGCGTCCGGCACCAGGGCATCGATTTCCGCGCGCGACCGGTTTCTCGACCTGCTCGCCTGTCACCTGCGAGGCGGATGGCGAACCGGGCCGGCCCGTGGTCGAGCTGACCTTCGCCGGGGAGCGCGCAATTCGGCTGGAAACCGCCGGATCCTGTGCCATTTAGAGGACTTCGGCGAACCCTGGCCGACGCAATGGCAACCCGAACACGCGGATGACTGACGGTTTTCGATCGGGTTCCGGTACGTTCCCGGTTTCATTGCATGCGCTGGCCGGGTTTGCGAATGTCTGGAAGGTGAGATGTCGAGCGAGAGCGAAAAGCTGGTGATTCTGGCCCTGCCGAAGGCCGCATCCTGTCCGGAGGTCATGCCGCTGCTGGGCCCATGCGGGCATCGAGCCCGAGGCGGCGTTCGACGATCCGGAATCGCGGCAGCTGCGCTTCGCGACGTCCGAGCCGGGCGTCGAGATCGTGCGCGTGCGGTCGTTCGACGTGGCGACCTTCGTCGCCTTCGGTGCCGCCCATTTCGGCGTTGCGGGCAGCGACGTGATCATGGAGTTCGACTATCCCGAGCTCTATGCGCCTCTCGACCTCGAGATCGGCAAGTGCCGGCTTTCCGTCGCCGCGCCGCAGGCGCTGGTCGCGGTGGACGATCCCGCGCGCTGGAGCCATGTGCGTGTCGCGACCAAGTATCCGAACCTCACCCAGCGCCATTTTGCGCGCCGCGGAGTCCAGGCGGAATGCATCAAGCTGAACGGGGCGATGGAACTGGCGCCCGACCCTGGGGTTGTGCCGACGGATCGTCGATCTGGTCTCCACGGGCAACACGCTGAAGGCGAACGGGCTGGTGGAGATCGAGACGATCGCCGAGATCAGCTCGCGCCTCGTGGTGAACCGGGCGGCGCTCAAGACCCGTGCGCATACGCTTACGGGCTGGATCGACCGGCTTCGCGACGCGGTCGAGGGCGGACGCGATGCCGCGTAGGATCGACGCCGCGCACGCCGGATTTCGACGCCGCGTTTTCGCATTCCTGTCCGGAGCGCCGCGAAGCGTCCGTCGATGTCGCGACGCCGTCGCGGCGATCATCGCCGACGTGCGCGACGAGGGCGACGCGGCGCTCATCGACTACACGAGAGCGCGTTCGACCGGCTGCCGCTGACCGCCGACCGGCTGCGCGCGTGTCCCGCGGACGAGGTCGCGGCGCGCGCGCGCGTGCGACGCCGATGCGCTGGCCGCGCTGGAGACGGCGCGTGAACGCGCATCGCGGCCTATCACCGTCGCCAGCGGCCGGAAGGATTCGACTTCGTCGACGATGCCGGCGTGCGGCTCGGCAGGCCGCTGGCGCCCAGTCGCTGCGGCCGGGCTCTACGTGCCGGGCGGCACGGCGGCCTATCCCGTCCTCCGTGCTGATGAACGCCGTGCCGGCTCGGGTCGCCGGCGTGCCGCGGATCGTCATGGTCGTGCCCGTCGCCCGACGGCGTGCTCAACCCGCTGGTGCTGGCCGCGGCCGACATCGCGGGCGTGGATGAGGTGTATCGGATCGGCGGCGCGCAGGCCGTGGCGGCGCTGGCCTACGGAACCGCGACCATCGCGCCGGTGGACAAGATCGTCGGCCCGGGCAACGCCTATGTCGCCGCGGCCAAGCGCCAGGTCTTCGGCGTCGTCGGGATCGACATGATCGCCGGGCCGTCGGAAATCCTCGTCGTCGCCGACCGCGACGCCAACGACCCCGCCTGGATCGCGGCCGACCTGCTGAGCCAGGCCGAGCACGACACGAGTGCGCAGTCGATCCTGATCACCGACGACGCCGGCCTTGCGGATGCGGTCGGGGACGAGGTCGTCGCGCCAGCTCGCCGAACTGCCGCGTCGCGACATCGCGCGCCAGAGCTGGCCGGTACGGCGCGACGGTGGTGGTCGCCGCCATCGAGGATGCGCTGCCGCTGATCGACCGGATCGCGCCCGAACATCTGGAACTGGCGGGCCGCGCGCCGCCGCGCTCGCCGACCGGTCCGCAATGCCGGGCGCCATCTTCCTCGGCGACTATGCGCCCGAAGCGCTGGGCGACTACCTGGCCGGGCCGAACCACGTGCTGCCGACCGCGCGGACGGCCCGTTTCTCGTCCGGGCTGGGCGTCATCGACTTCATGAAGCGCACCTCGATGTTCGCGGCCGATGCGGAAAGCTTCCGCGCGCTTGCGGGCCCGGCGGTGACGCTGGCGCGCGCCGAGGGACTGGACGCCCATGCGCGGGCGGTCACCGTGCGCCTGGGCGGCCCGGACACGGGCGAAGCCGGGTCGGACTGAGGCGCGGCCCGCATGGGCGAAACCGGAAACCGGATCGCACGCGTCGAGATCGAGAACCCTGGCGTCGTGCGCTACCACCCCGACGTGGAGCGCGAGATACAGGTCGCGATCTACGACCTCGTCGAGACGAATCTGTTCGCGCCGGTGCCCGAACATTTCGGCAGCGCGGCGGTGGGCCCGTTTGATCTCGTCCTGCGCGCCCAGGGGCGCCAGCTGGTCTTCGATGTCGCGGCCGCTGACGGTGCGCCGGTCGGCGCGGTGTCATTGCCGCTGGCGCCTTCCGCAAGACCATCAAGGACTATTTACGGTCTGCGAGAGCTACTACGAGGCCATCCGCACGGCTACGCCGTCGCAGATCGAGGCGATCGATATGGGCCGGCGCGGGTTCTCCACAACGAAGGGTCGGACGCTGCGCGAGACTTCTGGCACGGGCAAGATCGAGCTCGATCACCAGACCGCTCGCCGCCTGTTCACGCTGCTCTGTGCGTTGCAGTTCCGGGCTTAGGCGGCGATGACGAAATTTCCCAGCAGTACCCTATTCGCATGCGACCGCAACACCATCCGCTCTCCCATGGCGGCGTCGATCATGCGCCACATCGCAGGTCAGCGCGTCTTGTTGATGGCGCGGGGCGCAGCCGCTGACGATGCGGCCGACCCGTTTGCGGTCGCGGCGATGCAGGAAGGTCGGCCTCGATATAGCGGCGCATCTCCCGAAGGGCTTTGACGAGGTTGGCGACGGATCGATGGACCTGATTATCGCCTTCACGCCCCAGGCGAAGGACCGTGCGGCCGAGTTCTCGCGCACGCTGGCCTGCGATGTAGAGTACTGGCCGGTGGCCCATCCGGCCAAGGTTTCCGGCAGCCGCGAGGCCCGTCTGCAGGCCTACCGCGACGTCCGCGACGCGCTGTTTTCGATATTCGTGAGGTTTCGGCCGCCGACCGCACCGGTTTGAGCGGCGCACGCTGAACGGACAGCCGGAAAAAACGCTTGAAATTCTCGGCGGTTTTCCGGTTGCTTGCGCCATCCCGCCACGGGGGCGGAATGATGAAAACAACTCGAAGAAGTGCATGGCAAAAGAAGACCTGCTTGAATTTTCTGGCACCGTGACCGAAATCCTGCCGAACGCGATGTTCCGCGTCGAGCTCGACAACGGCCACGAAGTTCTTGCGCACACCGCCGGTAAAATGCGCAAGCACCGCATCCGCGTTCTCGCCGGTGACAAGGTGAACGTGGAGATGACGCCCTACGATCTCACAAAGGGACGCATCACGTTCCGCCACAAGTAGCGGTGTGACGCAGCGCGGAGATATACCGTGCGTGCGCCCGACCGGCGCATCGATCACCCACCCCCAATGCGGAGACGCGGCTTGACCGTGCATCTCGTTCTGGCGTCAGCCTCGCCGCGCCGGCGCGATCTGCTTGAGCAGATCGGCATCGTGCCCGATGCGGTTGTGCCGGCTGATATCGATGAGGAACCCCGGCGCGGGGAACTTCCAGCGCAGCTTGCCAAGCGGCTTGCGGCTGAGAAGGCGCGCGCGGTTGCAGCCACGCATACCGACGCCTTCGTGCTGGCGGCAGATACGGTGGTGGCTGTCGGCCGCCGCTTGCTGGGCAAGCCCGGTGACGCTTATGAGGCGAGGGGGTTCCTGCAGTTTCTTTCCGGGCGCCGACACCGGGTGCTCGGTGGCATTGCGCTGGCCGCGCCCGACGGCCGGTTGGTCGTGAAGCTGGCGGATACGGTGGTCCGGTTCAAACGGCTGAACGAGCGCGAAATCGACGCCTATCTCGCGACCGGCGAGTGGGAGGGTAAGGCGGGCGGCTACGCCATTCAGGGCGCGGCGGCGGCGTTCATCCCCGCGATTAACGGGTCCTATACAAACGTGGTCGGCCTGGATATCGCGATGACGCACGCGATGCTGACCGGCCTCGGCTATGGAGCAAACGCATGAGGGCGGAGACGGTTCTGATCGAGGCCAGCCCCGGCGAGGTGCGCGGCGCGCTGATGCGCGACGGTGCGGTCTGGGATGTGGTGCACCACCGTACCTCGACCCCCAGCCGGGTCGGCGCGGAATATCGCGGACGGGTTCGGCGGATCGAACCGGGCATCAATGGCGCCTTCGTCGATATCGACATCGGTGCGGATGCGTTCCTGCGCGCGCGTGACGCGGCTCCCGCTGACGGCAAGGGAAAGCGCCGGGCGCGAATCGCCGAGATTGTCCATGAGGGCGAGGGGATCGATGTGCGCGTTGTCGCTGATGCCTTTGCCGACAAGGGCCCGCGCGTGGTGCGGATCGAATCTGAGGGTGGCACAAGTGACGGCCCTGGCGAGCGCAAGCCGCCCGAAGGCCCTGTCGGCCAGCTTCTAGAACGCTTCGCCAGCGACCGGCTAGTCCGCATCATTAGCAACGACGCGGGCGTCGAGAAGGCGGTTTATACCTGGCTCGACGCGAACATGTCCGCTGCCGAACTGTCCATCGAGCGCGGGCGCGGTTCGCTGTTTACCGAACGCGGTATCGAGGACGCCATCGAAGCGGCGCTGGCCCGCCGGATCGTCATCCCCGGCGGCGCGGAGCTGGTCTTCGACCAGGCAGAGGCCCTGTGTGTGATCGATGTGAATTCCGGCGCGGATTCCGGTAAGGCCGGCCGCGCGGCACGCGACGTGAATATGAAGGCGATGGGAGAGATCGCGCGGCAGATCCGCCTGCGCAACATCGCGGGCGCGATCGTGATCGACGCGCTGAAGATGGGTGCGCGCGACGACCGCAGCAAAGTGCTGGATCGGATACGCGGCGCCGTGCGTGACGATCCGGGCGGTGTGCATGTGCTGGGCGTGACCAATCTGGGCCTGATCGAGATGACGCGCACCCGCACCGGCCCGACGCTGGCCGAGCGGCTGCTGGCCGCGCCAGCCGAGCCCACGCTGTCGCCCGAGACCGTGGCCTGCGACGCCCTGCGTGCGGCGATCCGGACGGCGGCGAGGACACCTGCGGGCGGTTACCGCCTGCTGGTCTCGGGCCCGGTGGCCGATTGTCTAGAAGGCCCGATGTCGGGCGCGCTGGATGAGGCCGTGCGGCGCACAGGGCGGCTGGACATCGTGCGAGAGCCGGGGCGGGATATGGCCCGATTCGAGGTCATGTTAGGGTCCACCCAACGCTCGAGTTCAAGTGCGAATGCGACATGAGCAAGAATTGCCCGATCTGCAGCAAGCCCGTGGCCGAGAAGCATCGCCCGTTCTGTTCGGAACGGTGCGCGAATGTCGATCTGTCGCGCTGGCTGGGCGGCGAATACCGTATCCCGACCGATGAAGCGCCGACCGTTTACGAGGGTGGGCTGAACGTCGGTATGGACGATGATACGGACGGGCGCGGCTAAATCCCGATTTGATAGGGCTGGACGCTAGACAGGCCGGGGGAATTTCCGTATATCGCGCCTTCCAACTGACCCGTGTGCCCGGGTAGCTCAGTTGGTAGAGCACGCGACTGAAAATCGCGGTGTCGGTGGTTCAAATCCGCCCCCGGGCACCATTTCTTCCAGCTTTAAACACGGCTTTGCTCTGCCCCGTGATCGAGGCGGGCCTTTTCCTTGCATATTGGGGGTGTGCCGTCAGGCCGCTTCGCGTGACTTGGGGATGCCGCCCATCTCCACCCAGCGGTAACGGTCTTCGAGGATCGGCGCGAGTTGGCGGCGGCGGTGGTCGGTGATACCGATCCACATGCGCAGCAGGTGGCGCTTGAGGTCCGGATCGTCATAATCCTCATAGGCCTCACGGGCATGCAGGATCGAGTGGTTGTTGATAAACTGCATGTCGCCTTCCTGAAAATGCATCTGCAGGCGCAGTTCCTCGCGGTTCGAGATTTCCTGGAAGACATCCAGCGCCTCACGCTGGGTAGCGCTGAGCGCCAGCTCATCACCGTATCTAGACACCGACTCCATGAAAGAGCGGTTGGTGATGCGCGCCGCCATCCGGCCGTTATGGGCGCTCAGCATAGGCACGTCGTACCAGGGCTGCTCGCCTTCAGGGTGATCACCGCGCCAGTCCACATGAAAGGGTTTGTACATAACTTCCAGAAGATCGGGCCTCTCGGCGCGCATCACGTTGTGAACAGCTGGCGCGCTAACTAAGAAGCTGGCTCCGCCTAATTTTGACTTGCGAAGACAGAAGAGACCCAGCAGATCGACGGGGAGCTGGTCACAATGGAAATCCAGCTTGTTACGGGTCTGGTAGCCGCGGGCATTAGGGTCGTCGAGCGTCTTGCCCTCGTCGGTGACGTGCCCCAGCAGGTGGCCGCGGGAGTTCTGGGACACCGGACGTCCCATATGGACCCCGATACCCCAGTAGATCAGGGCGCATTCCTCGTTCGTGTAGCGCGCGCGCGGCACGCCGCGAATCAGGATTACGCCCAGCCCGTCGGTAACCCGCGACGTCAGTTCGTCCAGGTGCGCCTTGAATGTCGGGATCGGAAACTCATCTGCCGTGAACGGGATCGAAAGGCCGGCGGCCTTGACGGCCTGCAGCGCCGCATCCAGTTCTGCTATCTCGAGTTTGTCTAGCTCATACAGCCAACGAGCATCATGCTGAATATCCGGCCCGACCCAGAAATCCGGGCTGTCTATTTCATCCTTGATGATTTCAAGCATGATCGTCTCCGGCGAATAATCTCATTTCGTCACGCTGAAGGAATATCACGACAACGGTTTGATCTCAAAATGGGCCGAATGCCGTCGGATTTCTTCAGATACGCCCCTTGATATGTGGACCTCAGCCTGCCATCGTTTGGCCCACGAACGGGTCCAATCTAGCTCTTGATTGAGGAAAGGGCGGGGCTCGTTGGGATTGTTTGTTTAAATGGGAGGAAACCTATGAGGTTCATGAGTGCAATTGTTGCTGTGGCTGGTGTCGCAGCTCTAGCCTCTGCGGCGCAGGCCGGAGAGTCATATCGAATTGGCGGCGGCCCCGCAGGCGGCGGTTGGCATCCGTCGGTCAGTGCTGGTTCGCAGCTTCTGAATGAGACGATTGGCAAGGACTATAAGTTCACCTACTCGCCATCTAACGGCTCGGTCGATAACGTTCGTCGTGTTGGATACGGAAAGTTCGATACAGCTTGGGGTCATGTCGGCCAAGTTTGGCAGGCCTGGAACGGTGAAGGTCTGTTTAAGGAAGACGGAAAGCTCCAAGACTTCCGGATTATTGCAAACGTTCGCAAACAGACGCAGATCGTTGCAGTTCTTGCCGATAGCCCGATCAAATCTTATTCGGATTTCAAAGGGAAGAAGGTAAACCTGCTGAACAAAGGTTCTGGCTCGAACGTGAACTGCCGGAACATTATGATTGGTGCGGGGATCATCGATGAGATCGATGTGCGCAACCTAGGTTTCAGTGACTCTGCGCGTGCACTAGGTGATCGTCAGATTGACGTTTACTGCTCTGCCGGTGCTCCGTTTACCATCCCTGCTCTTACTCAGCTGTCCATCACGAAGCCGGTCCGTTACATCAGCTTGACGGATGCCGAGCAGGCAAACGTTATTAAGACCAATCCGTTCTATGCCGCTGTAACAATCCCTGTGCAGCCCAGTGTTAAGGGCATGGATGCTCCGGCTAAGTCCATTGCTTATGACGTTTACTGGATGGCCTATAAGACGATGTCAGATGAGGCAATCGCGGCTATGCTGAACGTGGTTGCTGATCCAGATAACCTCAAAAAGCTGAGTGCAGTGGCGGGTTATTGGAAGACGCTAAATGGCGACTTCACTAACCTAGAATCCCTTGGTATTCCGGTTCATCCGGCAGCTGCCAAGTATTGGCGTGGTCGCGATTTCAAGGTCGCAGATAAGATCGTCAAAGGTTTCTAAAACCTAAGAATGAGGTAATCCTCATCAACGTTGGGGCGCAAGGAAGAGTTCTTCCTTGCGCCCTTCGTAATTGATGAGAATTCAATTTAATTCGCAGCACCGAAAAAGACTTAACGATATTAAGGTTTAAAAAATGACCACGCTCTCCGTCTTAATGAAAATTGGCATAATTTCTGACGAGATGACGCCGCCGCGTGGTCTTTCTAAGGCGGTTAGGATCTTTTTCTCTGCTGTTGCTGTCGCCTATGCATATTTTTTCATCCATATTTCGTTTTTTGGGCCGCCTGTTGAAGAGGTTTTCCGGGGAACTTTTGTCCTTGGCGTTGGGATAATGTCTCTTCTGGCGTTTAAAAACCGACAATATTCTTTCAGAGAAAAATATGTTTGGCTTGATGAGCTTTTTGCCGTTGTAAATTTAGCGATGATTGCCGGAGCTTTTTCCGTTTGGGCTCACTATCAAATTGGGGATTATCCGAAGCAATGGTTTCGTTATTTTGACGACACTGCTCTTTGGTTTGCTATTGGCGGCGCTATCATAGGCGTGGGTATTTATATATTTGAGGGGTGGAAAAAGAATAAAGGTGATGGGTTTTCGATTTCGGATATCTTATTTATTTCTGCGGTAATTTTGGGCGTGGTCTGGTACGTTGATAACGTCCAAGATTTACGAATGAATACCGGCAGGCCAATTCCTGCGCTTCTCTTTATTTACGCGGTGATGTTGGTTGCTGTTAGCTTTGAAATTGCGCGCCGTATTGTTGGACCATTAATCCCGCTATTGGGTTTCCTTTTCTTTATCTATTCGTTTGAAGATATTGCTCAGGCAATGCCCGGGCTCTTAAACCACCCGGGTTATCAAGCTGAAGAGGTAATGGATTTCTTGGTTGCGTCAACCGAGGGTATGTTCGGATTAATAACCAATGTGTTTGCGACTTTCATCGTTATATTTGTAATTCTGGGAGCATTTCTTGAAAAAACCGGTTTAGGAGCGGTTATTATTAACACTGCGTATCGGCTTACTGGTGCCAAAACAGGTGGTCCTGGCCTTGCTGCTGTTGTGAGTTCAGGGTTGTTTGGAATGATTTCCGGGTCTGGTGTCGCCAACGTCATGACGACGGGCACCCTCACCATCCCACTCATGAAGCGAGTAGGTTATCGACCTGCTTTTGCGGGGGGGGTTGAGGCTGCGGCGTCGACAGGCGGAGCTTACATGCCGCCAATCATGGGGGCTGGGGCCTTTCTCCTGGCTGAGCTTACGGAGACCCCGTACTTTGATATCGTTCTGATAGCGATCATTCCCGCCATCCTCTACTATTTATCAGTTGGATTGATCGTGTATTTTCGGGCTCTCAAGGACGAATTACATGGAGTCCCCGAAGAAGAATTGCCTCGTTGGGCAGATATCATTCCAAAGTTGCATTTGCTTCTTCCCATCCCAATGATGGTTTTTTTCCTTGTCGCTGGCGATTCGCCATTTTTGGCGGCAGCTAAGACTATTGTTTTAATTTTAATGCTGAAATTTATTGATTTGCTGGATGCTATTCCAACGAGAGTTTCGCACAAGACGTGGAAATACTATCTGCCGATATCTGTGGCAGTTGGAATTTTTGTTTACTTTTTTGGCGCCAAAATTGGAGCGCCCTTTCTTTGGTTTGTTGAGGACTACGTCGGAATAGGGTTCGGAGACGCTTTCTATTGGGTTGTTTTTTCATTCATCGTGATGCGTCTTGGTGAGACGTTGATCTACGGCCCCGATGAAGTGGCAACTCAAGCCCGTCTCGAATCTCAAAAAGCTCTGAACGCTAATCTGTTTGGATCAGAAATTGTCCGTCCGATCAGCAATTTACGGGACATCGGTGCCGAGATGGTCCGCGTAATTTGGACATCTCTTGAGGCGGGATCCAGGAACACGCTTGTCGTTAGTTGTATCGCGGGTGTGCTCGGGATTTTGCTGGCTGCAGCGACAAAATCCGACCTACCTGGCCGGGTTGCCTCCCTGTTGGTGGAAGCAAGCGGTGGCATTCTACCTATCACGCTTATTTTCATAATTATCGCCGGCTACATCGTTGGCATGGGTCTTCCGATTGTCGCCAGCTATGTGCTTCTCGCGATTTTTGCTGTAGGCGCCTTGGTTGACTTAGGTGTTCCAGCTCTGGCTGCTCATATGATTAGTTACTGGGTGGCTGTTGTAAGTGCTGTTACGCCGCCTGTGGCATTGGCCGCGTTCGCCGCGAGTTCCATCGCGCAATCGGATCCAGTGGCCACTGGCAATCAGGCGCTAAAGATGGCTTCAACGATTTTGATAATGCCATTCCTTTTCGTCTACACACCTCTGCTTCTAGAGGGGTCCAACTTCGATATCGCTTTCACCACAGTTGCTTGTGTGCTTGGCGTTGGCGCATGGGCCATTTTCTTGGAACGTTTCGGACGCGGGGCTCTTATCAGACCATTGGCCTTCGTAGCATCCGCCTGCTTGCTTCTGCCCTCTGGGGCAATCATAGGCACCATTCTAGGGTTTGACCCGGATTTGGTTCTGCATGAACTGTATATTGTTGGATTGATCGTTATGGCGGTTATGGTTGTGTTGCTGTGGCGGGAGAGGAAGGCGAGTAAGAGCTTAGCCGCTTAGGCTGGGCTTTTTGGAGCAGTAATGAGGCTCAACCTTTTGCCGCTTAGAACAGCGGTAGTTGGAAGCTACCCTCAGCCAGAATCACTGATAGAACGTCCAACTCTTTTGGCCGCAGGGGTCCCTCGAATACCTGCGCGAGCTATTTGGCGTCCTAACGAGGACGGGCTGGAAGCCGCACAAGACTTAGCGACCATTTCTGCCATCTCGGATATGGAATCGGCCGGCCTGGATATTGTTACTGATGGCGAAATTCGGCGGGAGAGTTATTCCAACCGCTTCGCAAACGCGCTTTCAGGGCTGGATATTGATAATCCCGCGCAGGTTCCCAATCGAACTAATGGGACAACATGGGTGCCGCGAATTGTCGGGCCTATCGAACGCCATCGGCCAATTCAGCTGCGCGATATGCAGTTTTTGCGTGCTCATACAGACCGGATTGCCAAGATTACCTTACCCGGGCCATTCACGATGAGTATGCAGGCTCATAACGAGTTCTATGCTAGCCCTCGGGATGCTGCGATGGCCTACGCTGACGCGGTCAACTCTGAGATCCATGATTTGTTCGCGGCGGGTGCCGATATTGTGCAACTTGATGAACCCTGGGTGCAGGCTCGGCATGAACAGGCGCGCGAATTCGCAGTCGAGGCGATCAATAAGGCGCTTGATGGCGTAACAGGAACCACAACGGTTCATGTATGCTTTGGCTATGCAAGCGCGGTGAAGGATAAACCCAGTGGCTATTCCTTCCTTCCTGAATTAGATGCGGTCGATGCGGACCAGATTTCTATTGAGGCGGCCCAACCTGGTTTGGATATGGAAGTCCTTGAATCACTTCCGTCTAAGGCGATTCTCGTTGGCGTGATAGGAATGGACAACATCGAGGCTGAAAGCCCAAAGCTCGTTGCAGAGCGTATCCGCGCCGCTTTAAGGCATTTGCCCCCAGAGCGGATGGTTGTCGCCCCAGATTGTGGCATGAAATACCTGACGCGTGAATCCGCGCTGGCCAAGCTCACCGCGATGGTGGAGGGCGCGCGGATTGTGCGTGCGGAACTCGGTCTTGAGTAGCCCGCTGGTATGCGTGTCGCGCTGCGCCGCTATCGCGGGCGTATGCGTTGTTCGCCGGAACCAGACGGTTTAAAAAATCCGGTCACATTTGTTCAACGGTCGCCACAGACGGCCGGTCCAACCCAAGAGAGAGGGAATGCGAGAATGGCGAAGATGACGGGCGCGCAGGTCATGGCGGATCTGCTGAAGGGATATGGGGTTACCCATATTTTCCATGTGCCGGCGGTGCTGCGCACCACCATGGTCGAACTGGAAAAGCGCACAGACATCAAGCGCTTGCACGTGCATTCCGAAGCGACCGCCGCATATATGGCGGATGGCTATGCCCGCGCCACGGGCAAGCCCGGTGTCTGCATGGCACAGGTAATCGGCGCTCTAAACCTGGCGGCTGGCCTGCGCGATGCTTGGCTGGCCAAGTCGCCGGTGATCGCCATGACCGGTGGGCGTGATCCCAAAACCAAGTTCCGCGGCGTCTATCAGGAAGTCGATGACATGCCGACCTTCGAGCCGGTGACAAAGTTCAACGCGACGGTCGATGATGTCTCACGTTTCCCTGACATGGTCCGTCAGGCCTTCCGCGAGGCCACTACCGGCACGCCGGGCCCAGTCCATCTCCAATTCCGCGGCAATGAAGGTCAGATCGACGCCGAGGAGGCCGACATGGAGGCCCTGGTCGAGGAAGCCTTTGCACAGACCCCGGCCTATCGCCCTGAACCGTCGGAGGATGCACTCCGTGCCGCGATGGCTGCGATCGAGTCAGCCGAGCGGCCCGTGATCGTTGCCGGCGGCGGTGTGAAAGCCTCGGGTGCGCAGGCCGATGTGGTTGCGCTGGCGGAACGGCTGAATATTCCGGTCGCCACCTCGCTGAACGGCAAGGACACCATTCCTGCCAATCATCCTCTTTCCGTCGGCGTGGTGGGCACCTATTCACGCGAAAGTGCCAACATCATCGTCAACGAAGCCGACCTGGTGATCTATATCGGCTCCTCCACGGGGGGCATGGTCACGCATTTCTGGGCGGTGCCAAAGATCGGCACGCCAGTCGTGCACATCGATATCGAGCCGGCGGAAATCGGCCGTAATTACCCGGTCGTGGCCGGTGTGCAGGCAGACGCCAAGACGGCCGTCACGCGCCTACTCGCCATGACCAACGCCGAATCGGCGGGCCGCCGGGCCGCCTGGGCCGCTCGCGCTGCCGAGGCCGACCAGCAGTGGCGTGACAAGTACAACGATCTGCTGACCTCGGACGCCGAGCCCATGCGGCCGGAGCGTATGTGCCACGAACTCAGTCAGCACCTGCCCGACGACGCGATTGTCGTTGCCGATACAGGCCACACCGGTATGTGGATGGGCGGGATGTTCGACCTGACCTCGCCGAACCAGAGCTATATGCGCTCTGCCGGCCATCTCGGCTGGGCGTTCTCAGCGGCGCTAGGCGCCAAGTGCGGCGTGCCGGATCGTCCAGTCTTCTGTTTCACCGGCGATGCGGGCTTTTGGTACCACATCGGCGATGTGGAGACGGCTGCGCGCTGGGGCATCAACACGGTCACGCTGGTCAACAACAACCGCTCTGGCAACCAGTCCAAGCGTGGGTTCGACCGGGTCTATGGTGGTGAGCAGACTGAAGAGGCGCTGCGCCTATGGCAGTTCACGGAAGTGAATTTCGCGCGAATCGCCGAGGAAATGGGCGCGGTCGGTATCCGCGTGGAGAAACCGGGTGAACTGTCCGGTGCGATCCAGCAGGCCTTCGAGGCGGCGAAGACCAAGCCCGTCATTCTCGATGTGACGAGCGATCTCAACGCACTCGCGCCGCTGGCGGTCACAGGCTGATCGACATGGGTGATACGACGTTTCGGCTCGCGACCGTCTCACGGGACGGCCGCGCGCCGTTCGTCCTCATGGAAACGGGCGGGGGCAGCTATGCCCTCGACCCCCTATACAAGGCCTGGCGGCAGGGCAGGCGCGGCGACGCGCTAGTAGGGGTTAGCAATCTCCAGCAGCTTCTCGGGGACTGGGACCGAAATTTCGACCTGTTGTGTGAGATCGCGGCGTTTGCCGCAGCTGGTTTGGCAACCGATGACACGCCGGTCGATATGGCCCGCCTACATTTCCTTCCGCCGATCCTCGCGCCGGGAAAGATGATCTATGCGGCTGCCAATTACGGCGATCACATCCGCGAGATGGTTGCCGCCGGCACTGCGAAGAATGACGAGGAACGCGAGGACATGCTCGATCGCGACAAGGCGCGGGTCCACCCCTATTCCTTCCTCAAAGCGCCCACTGCGCTGTCGGGCGCCTTCGACGACATCGTCATCCCGTCGGATTCGGACAAGATCGACTGGGAGGTCGAACTCGCCATGGCGATCGGCCCGGTCACTAAGCGCATCTCGGCAGAAAAGGCGATGGATTGCGTCGCCGGTTTCATGACCACAAACGACGTCTCCGCGCGAAGCTGGAACATGCGCGACGACTGGCCGACGCTGCGCACCGACTGGTTCGGAGGCAAGAGCCACGACACCTTCGCACCGATGGGCCCATGGTTCGTGCCGCGCGCCTTCGTGCCTGATCACATGAACCTGCGTCTGACGCTAAAGGTGAACGGTGAGACCAAGCAGGACGGAAATACCGGAGATATGGTATTTTCACCCGAGGAACAGATCGAGTTCGCGTCTGCGATGATCACGCTGGAACCGGGAGATATCCTTTCGACCGGCACGCCCGCGGGCGTCGGACATGGCCAAGGCACCTACCTGACGCCGGGCGATGTGGTGGACACGGAAATCGAGGGTCTGGGCGCCCAGCGTAACAACGTCGTCGCCGAAGCGGCGGATTAAACATCGGGGGAAAATTCATGGCCAATGCCGAAATTGTCGAGCTTTTTCCGAGCATCGAGAACCAGGTCAGCCCTGAGGAGTGGGAGACTCGCGTCAACCTCGCCGCCGCCTACCGGCTGGTCGAGTACTACGGTATGTCCGACATGACGCGTACCCATATCTCGGCAAAAATTCCGGGCGAGGAGACTTTTCTGCTCAATCCTTACGGCCTGATGTTCGACGAGGTGACAGCCTCCAGCCTCATCAAGATCGACCTCGATGGCAACGAGCTGGATAACCGCGGTCCCTATCACGCGAATGCGGCCGGTTTCACGATCCACTCAGCTGTGCACGGTGCACGCGACGAGCTTCACTGCGTGATGCATACCCATTCCGAAGCCGGGATGGCCGTGTCCGCCATGAAATGCGGACTGCTGTCGATTTCCCAGCACGCCATGCGCTTCCACAACCGCCTCAGCTATCACGACTATGAAGGCATCGCACTAGACCTTGAGGAGCGTGAACGACTTGTTGCAGACCTCGGTACTACCAAGGCAATGATCCTGCGCAACCACGGCCTGTTGAGCGCAGGCGCGACGGTCGCGGAGGCGTTCTCAATCTTGTTCTATCTCGAGAAGTGCTGCCGGTCGCAGATTATGGCTCTTTCCGCCGGTGGACCCGACGCGCTGGTCGTGCCGTCCGAGGAGGTGTGCGAGCACACTGCGAAGCAGTTCGAGAACGTGACCGAATCTCTGCCGATGCGGGACTGGCCGGGGCATCTGCGCCGGCTAGATGCAATGGACCCCAGCTACCGCAGTTAGGATTTATCCGGCTCAATTCCTATGGACGCGGTCTATGACGTCGCCTAATACGAATCCTTAGGTGAATGAATTTCGGTCGGTTTCGTCATGCCACAAAACATTGGTGTGACCCCTCTCAGGTTATTTTCCTGATGCTGATCTTTGCCGCCGCTCTTTCGACGCTGAACGCTAAGCCGGGAAGCCTGCTCGGCTCGATTGGTAACGTGGCAGAGGGCATTTTCAATGCCCCCGTCGATGCGCTGGAGTGGGCCGTGCCGATTGTGCTGATCGGGGCCGTAGTTGTCGTTACGGTCTGGCTGTTATTGGCCGTGCTACGCTATGCGTACTGGCAATAGTCCGCTCTATTCGAGGCGCTATAATCGAGTGATGTCCGTCATTGTGCCGGGCGGAGAGGGAAACGGAGTATCCCGATGGATCAACGGATGCAGGATGTGATCGAGCAGGTCTACACTGTGCTGGTGACCTACGGGCTAAACGTGGTCGGCGCGCTGGTAATCATCATCGTCGGCTTTATGGCCGCCAGCTGGGCGCACAAGGCTGTTGAACGGGCATTCTCGCGCTCGAGGCGCGCAGACCCGACACTGACGCGCTTCTTCGGCAGCCTCGTGCGCTACGCGATCGTCGCGTTCGTCATTATTGCGGCGCTTCAGCAGTTTGGTGTTGAGGCCACCAGTCTCGTAGCTGTCTTCGGTGCCGCCGGCCTGGCGATTGGTCTGGCACTGCAGGGCACGCTGAGCAATGTCGCTGCGGGTGTGATGCTGCTGATGTTCCGCCCGTTCAAGATTGGCGACTTTGTAGATGTGGGCAACAAGGCCGGAACCGTTAAAGAGGTGGGTCTGTTCACCACGGAAATGGCGACTGGTGACAACGTAAAGGTCATTATCCCGAACGGCCAGATCTGGGGCCAGGCTATTATGAACTACAGTGCCAACCCGACACGCCGTGTCGATCTGGTCATTGGCATCGACTATGCCGACAACATCGATACCGCAATGACGACGATCAATCGTGTAATCAGCGAGGAAGCGCGGGCCATGTCCGATCCAGAGCCCGTGGTCGTGGTTGGCGAGCTGGCCGAGAGCTCGGTGAACATCATCGTCCGCGTCTGGTGCAATGCCGCCGACTACTGGGGTATGCGCTGGGACCTGACTAAGAAGCTTAAGGAACAGCTCGAGGCCGATGGCTGCTCGATCCCGTTCCCGCAGCGAACCGTGCACACAGCACAGGCCGCAGCCGAGTAGGCGTTCGGTATGCGTGCCGCCCTAGTCTCATCTCCGGGGATAGAGAATCTCGCGATTGTCGATCTGCCTGATCCAGAACCCGGCCCGGGTGAGGTTCTAGTCCGGGTCGGGGCGGTCACGCTCAACTACCGAGACCTGCTGACGGTCGAGGGCGGCTACGGGTCGCGCCAGAAACAGGCAGACTTAATCCCGGTCTCTGACGGCGCGGGAAAGGTGGTCGCGGTCGGCGACGGTGTGACCCGCTTCGCGCCGGGTGATCGGGTCGTCGCCAATTTCTTTCAGGACTGGCTGGGCGGCGAGCCTGATGAGCATTCTATGCATTCCGGGCTCGGCGGCTTGATCGACGGCATGGCCGCGGAACTGCGCGTCCTGCCGGAGTATGGCCTAGCCCATACGCCCGCGCACCTGTCTGACGCGGAAGCTGCGGCGCTACCATGTGCGGGTCTGACGGCGTGGAGCGCGGTCATCGACCAGGGCGGTGTGAAGCCTGGCGATCTAGTGCTGACCCAGGGTTCCGGAGGTGTTTCGGCTTTCGCGCTGCAATTCGCTAAGCTGGCGGGGGCGGAGGTGATCGCTACCTCATCCTCCGACGAGAAGCTGGCCCGGCTGAAATCGCTAGGCGCGGATCACCTCATCAACTATGTCGAGACGCCGGAATGGGCACGGCCCGCTCGCGATATATCGGGTGGGCGCGGGCTCGATCTAGTAGTCGAGGTTGGTGGCGCGGGCACGCTAGAACAGTCGATAAAGGCGGTGCGTCTCGGCGGGGCTGTCGCGCTGATTGGCGTTCTGTCCGGCGCCAACCACGAATTCCGCCTGCCCCTAGTGGTCACCCGTAAGGTCAGGCTGGAAGGTGTGACCTGCGGCAACTACCAGCAGTTCAACGCGATGCTGCGCGCCATCGAGAAGAGCGGGCTGAAACCCGCCCTCGATGACACGCGGTTCGCGCTCGATGACCTTCGCGGGGCTATGGAATACCTGCGCGCCGGCCGTCACTTTGGCAAGGTTGTGATCGAGATTTAGGGCCGCTGTCTCCGAATATCCTCTCGATTGGTCAGTCTTGAGGAGGGAGAACGCATGAGCTGATCTTTGGATTGAGACTATCCTATTCGTGACGATCCGGTCACGAGTCGGAACGCCTCGTGAGCTCTAACGCGCGCCGGAAACGTTCACCTTGGTACCGGCGATATAGGACGCCTCTTCCGACAACAGGAATAGGATTGCGTTGGCGACTTCCTCGGCCTGTCCGACGCGCTTCATCGGCAGGTTCGGCCCGACGGCCTCGACCCGGCCTTCCGGCTGGATCTCCGTGTCGATCACGCCGGGGCTGACCGCGTTCACGCGGATGCCCTCGGCGGCCACTTCCTGCGCCATGCCCCAGTTGAGCGAGTCGATCGCACCCTTGGAGGCTGCGTAGGGTACATTCACGCCTGCGCCGCCCAGATGGGAGGCGGCAGAGGATAGGTGCACGATCGCACCACCCTTGCCGCCATGCTTGGTGGACATGCGCTTGATCGCCTCGCGCGAGCAAACAAGCGTCGAGGTGATGTTAAGCGTCCACAGTTCTTCCAAAGAGTTCCAGTCGTCCAGCTCATCAACGCGCGCATAGGGGCCAACGATGCCGGCGCTGTTCACCAGATGGGTCACGGTGCCCAGCTCCCTATCCGCCGTCTCGAACAGCTTTACGATATCGGCTTCCCTTGTTACGTCGGCCTGAACGGCAATGGCTTTCGCGCCAGCATTCTCGCAGGCAGCCACTACCTCGTCGGCGCGTTGCTTATTACTCACATAGTTGACGACGATGTTTTCGTAGCCGCGTTTGGCGGCACCGATGCAGGTGGCGGCGCCGAGACCCCGGCTGCCGCCGGTGACGATCAGGACACGTGACATAGAAATTCTCCTGAGGAAGAGGCGTTTTCTTGTTTCATAGATGCATACCTGTTCGTCATTGTGTGTTCAATCGCACGCTTTCAGTGCCGTTTCCGGTCCAGCACACTGGAACCAACAACCAGACAAAATTTTGGAAGAGAGACATGGCCGAGGACGATATTAAGACATTCGACGTGGCCTTCGAGTGTGATGCCACGGGCGTCGGCAAGATGCGCTGTGAAATGGATGTGCGCCTCGCGGTGCCGCAGGTCATTGAGTGGGAGATGGCTTCCGACGAATACGGTTTCCACGGGGGCGACGGTACCGCCCCGCTGCCGATCGCCTATTTCATCGCCGGGCTGACGAGCTGCCTGATGACCCAGATGCGGGCGTTCTCCAAGCGCCTTCGGATCGATATCAAGAACCCGAAGATTTCCTGCCGCTGTGAGTGGGTTGCGACCCAGAGGGGCCGGAATCCCTATGAAAGCGCCCCCAAGAGCATCGCTATGGACATCTCCTTCGATACGGCCAGCCCATTAGAGGACCGCCTACGCCTGATCGACGCGGCCAAGAAGGGCTGCTTTATCGAGGCGATGCTCACCCCCCAGAACCAGATTAGCCACCGCCTAAAGATCGAGGATGGCTGGGTAGATTGCTGAGTTCCAGTCCCACCGCCGGCATAGCCGGACTTGATCCAGCCATCCACGTGGTGACGTCACGTGACCCCTAGACGTGGATGCCCGCAACATGTGTTGGCATGATGACAGTTTTCAGATCAGCGGGCTTGTTCGTGCGTTCGTGAATGGCGATAACGGGAAGCTAATTATCGTAGGGAATCCGTAGCCATGCCGAAATTTTCGTCCTGCATCATGATGATGTTCACCGAGCATGCCCTGCCGGAGCGAGTTACTGCGGCGGCGGATGCGGGCTTTCAGGGCGTAGAGATTCAGCGCCCCTATGGCGAGGATTTGAACGATATCCGCAAGCGCCTCGACGCAGCCGACATTGAATGCACGCTCCTGAACACCCCCTATGGCGAGACGGAGGCAACCAAGTTCGGCCGCGCCGCCATCCCCGGCGAGGAGGCGAATTTTCTCGCCGACCTCAATACGGCGATGGTCCATGCCGAGGCGCTGGCCTGTAAGCGTATCCATGTGATGTCCGGCACGGTGCCGGCGGGCGGAGACCCGGCGGCGCACCGCGCGACGCTGGTGGCCAACATGCGCGAGGCGTCAGAACTCGCGGCGGAGAAGGGGATCACGCTACACCTGGAGCCGCTGAACCACACCGATAATCCAGGTTATTTCCTCGTGGGGCAGGCTATGGGCCACGACATCGCCGACGAGATCGGGCGTCACAACGTGAAGGTGCAGTTCGATCTCTATCACACGCAGATGGCCGAGGGGTTTATTGCCGACAGGATCGAACGGTTTCTCGCGAAATCCGGCTATATCCAGTTCGCCGGTGTGCCCGGCCGCCACGAGCCCGACTTCGGCGAGATGCACTACCCGTTCATCTTCCAGATGCTGGAAGAGCATGGCTATGACGGCTGGCTTGGCGCAGAATACAAACCGCGCGCGGGCACATTGGAAGGGCTTGGCTGGGCGAGGGCCTATGGTATCGGTTAGGGCGGAATTGGATAGCCGCCGCTTTATTTGTCGGGTGTCCAGAGGATATCCGTGGTGATCGAACGCGGATCGCGCATCTCCCAGCGGCCGGCATCGACGCGGGTGAGAAAATCCCCGAGCGCCTGGTTGAACAGCGCTGGTTCCTCCAAATTGATCAGGTGACCCGAACGGGGCAGTAGTACCAGCGCCGATGAGTGGATGTTGCGTTTCATGAACAAGCCGACATCCAGGCACGGGTCGTCCTCGTCGCCGTTCATAATCAGGGTTGGTACCTTTAACGCCTGCATGTCTTCTGCAAAGTCATAAAGCGAGGGCCGTCCGCCCTGGACTGCGCGCATGGTGTTTGCAGAGCCGATCGTCGAATGATCAGCCAGCTCTGCCGCGAATGCTGCCCAGCCGCGCGGGTCCTTGTTGGCGTATTGCACGCGCGTGGGGCCGATAGCATAGATCTTTGAGAACTCGGCCATGGTGTCGGCCTCGATGCGGGAGGCTACCTCCTTCGTCTCCTGAGCAAACTGCGCGTGCACGTCTGGATGGGCGCCGTAGCCCGCGCCCGCGACGGTGAGGGATAGGGCACGGTCCGGGTAGCGGAAACCAAAATGCAGCGCCGCAAAACCGCCCATAGACAGGCCGACAATGTGGGCCTTGTCTAGCTCCAGCGCATCGAGCACCGAGAGGATATCGTCCACGGCGCGGAACTGGCCGTACATCCCCACATCCTCGGGCACGTCAGAGGGTGGGTAGCCGCGCGCGTTGAACGCGATGGCGCGGTAGTTGCGCGCGAAATAGCGCAGCTGCGGGTCCCAGCTGCGGATGTCGCCGCCGAACTCGTGAGCAAAGACGACGGGCGTGCCGCTGCCATGCTCCTCGACCCAGAGTTTCACGCTGTCATCTGTGGTGATATGGGACATGTCATGCCTCCTGTTATTTCTTCTCCAGCGCCTTCAGCAGCGCATTGACCGCGTCGTCATGCTCGTCCGTGTGATGGGCGAGCGCCTGGAAGGCGGCCGCCATGTCGAGGATCGTCTCTAAGCGTGCGTGCATGCCCTCGCGCAGCAACTTCTTGGACATGCGCAGCGAATGGCCCGGATTGGCAGCGATCTTGCCGGCCATGATGTGGGCCTCGTCCATCAGCGCCTCGTGGGGCACCACCTTCGAGACCAGCCCGATCGCTAGCGCCTCGTCTGCGCCGATCATCTCGCCGGTAAACGTCAGTTCCGCCGCCTTGGACATGCCAACCAACTTGGGCAGCAGGAACGCCCCACCGTCGCCGGAGATAATGCCCAGCTTAACGAAGCTCTCGGCAAAGCGCGCCTTCTCGGACGCTATCCGGATGTCGCACATGCAGGCGAGGTCGCAGCCCGCGCCGACGGCTGCACCGTTTACTGCTGCGATGGTCGGGACCTCCAGGTTGTAGAGGGACAGCGGGATGTTGTGAATGTCGCGCTTATAGTTGTTGCGGATCTGGTATGGCCCGCCCTCTGATAGGCCCTTGCGATCGCGCATGTCCTTTACGTTGCCGCCGGCGGAAAACGCGCTACCCGCGCCGGTCAGTATCACGCATTTCACGCTATCGTCGCGACTGATCCGGTCGGTCGCTCCGAGGAAGGATTCGTACTGCTGTTCGCCAGACAGCGGGTTACGCGCATCGGGCTGGTTCATCGTCAGTGTGACGACGGCGCCGTCCTGCTCGTAGCTCAGAAAATCGCTCATGGAGGCCCCCCAAGGCACATGCTGTTGTTTATTGGGATACAGAGTAGCTTCCGGGATCCCAGGGGAGAAGGCCTCTGCATGTCCTTGGTGGTAACCCCTTTGAAGGCGGGGGTCCATTGACGCGGGCATTTGCTTGGGCGGCCATCGTCGATAATGGATGCCTGCCTTATCAGGAATGACGATTAGAGATGGCATCGCCGTCCGGCGTGCAAATCGCTAAACTCCCAACAGTATCGGGAGAGGATATTGTCACAGCTTGTGTTCCAGCCGCGCGAACTGCCGGCGGAGGCCGAGGCGCTCCGCGCAGAGGTTCGTAACTTCCTCGCCGCCGAGATCGCGTCCTATCCGCCGGCTGAAAGAGCGCGGTCGTGGGTGGGGTTCGATCCGGAATTCTCACGTAAGCTGGGTGCGCGCGGCTGGCTGGGCATGACCTGGCCAGCGCCCTGGGGGCGCAAGGCCAGCGCGCTAGAACGCTACGTCGTCATTGAGGAGCTACTAGCCGCCGGTGCGCCGGTGGCGGCCCACTGGATCGCCGAGCGCCAGTCCGGCCCGCTGCTGCTGCGCTTCGGCACCGAGGAACAGCGTCAGTACATCCTGCCAGGCATCGCGGCGGGGGAGACCTATTTTTGCATCGGCATGAGCGAGCCGGATTCCGGTTCCGATCTTGCCTCGATCCGCTCGCGCGCCGACAAGGTGGAGGGCGGCTGGAAGGTGAACGGCCGCAAGGTTTGGACGACCTATGCCCACAAGTCCCACTGGATGATCGCGCTGCTGCGGACCGGCGAGGCAGGGGAGAACCGCCACGGCGGCACCACCCAGTTCCTCATCGACCTGTCCGCACCCGGCGTCACCGTGCGGCCGATCCGCAATATGATTGGCGATGAGGAGTTCAACGAGGTCACCTTCGACGATGTGTTCGTGCCTGATGGCATGCTGGTGGGTGCAGAGGGCGAGGGCTGGCGGCAGGTGACAGCGGAGCTCGCATTCGAGCGGAGCGGTCCAGACCGTTTCCTGAGCGCCTTCGCGCTGCTGGTGGAACTGGTGCGCTTCGCCGAAGGGTTGGGCCCGGGGTCCGGCGCTAATGCCGCGATCGGGCGGCTCTACGCCCACCTGTCCGTGTTGCGCGCCATGTCGGTCTCCGTCGCCGCGCGGCTCGATGCGGGTGAGGAGCCTGCGCTGGAAGCCTCCGTGGTGAAGGATCTGGGCGTGACCTTCGAGCAGGAAATCCCCGAGATCGCACAGCAGATCCTAGGCTTCGCGCCGCGCCTCGATGGGGGAAGCGACCTGGAAAAGGCGCTCGCCTATGTCCAGCAGGCATGCGTGTCGTTTTCGCTGCGCGGTGGGACCACCGAGATCATGCGCGGCGTCATCGCCCGCGGGCTGGGTTTGCGATGAGTGCGGAGATGACCGACACACGCGCCATGATCGCCGAGACGGCCGAGCGCCTGTTTGCGGACCATGCCGAAGCGGCGCTAGCGGCCACGGAGGCGGGCGAATGGTCCGCCGCGCTATGGAAAGAGATCACCGCGAACGGGCTCGACCGGGTACTGGTGCCGGAGGACAGCGGCGGCTTTGGCGGCGGCTGGCAGGACGCTTTTGTCATCCTGTCCGCGGCCGGGCGGCATGCCGTGCCGGTGCCGCTGGCCGACACCATCGCGGCGACATGGCTGCTGCAGCGTGCCGGCCTCGATGCCCCGGAAGGCTTGCTGTCGCTGGCCGATGGCGATGCGGTCGGTGTGTCCCGCGGTAAGGTTATGGGGACCCTGCTGCGGGTCGCGTGGGGCAGGTCGGCGAAATGCATCGTAGCGCAGGCTGTGGATGACGACCCGGCGATGATCGCCGCATTTTCACCCGTCGGCAGCAAGGGCGCAGAGGACCGGAATATCGGGCGGGAGCGCCGCGACAAACTCCTGATCGATGGTCTGGATGCCCAGTGCGGAACGGGCGGTTCGGTCATGGCGGTAGGGGCGCTGGCGCGGTCCTGTCAGATGGCGGGCGCCATAGCGCAGGTGCTGGACCTCTGCGTCACCTATGCGGGCGAACGAGTGCAGTTCGGGCGGCCCATCGCGCGCTTTCAGGCGATCCAGCAGCAGTTGGCGCGCCTGGCGGGCGAGGCGGCCGCGGCGGACATGGCGGCCCAGGTCGCCTGCCAGGCATTGGACGAGGGTACTGACGGGTTCATGGAAATCGCGGCGGCCAAGATCCGCACCGGCGAGGCTGCCGGCAAGGCCGCAGCCATCGCGCACCAGGTCTATGGCGCTATCGGATTCACGGAGGAGCACCGCCTGCATCACCTGACGCGGCGACTGTGGTCGTGGCGCGCGGAGTTCGGCACGGAAAGCGTGTGGGCGGCTGAGCTCGGCCGCCTCGTGGTGGTGCGCGGCGCCGACAACCTCTGGCCCGGCATGACGCGTAAGGCCTGATCGGAGGCTCCCGCGGGCTCTTGGTGGTGCGGTTGGCGCGCGATATGCTTCCCGGCAGCGATATCGGGGGGAATTCATGCAGTTCGTCAGTTATCTGAACGGAAACACGCCGACTTGGGGCCTCGTCTCGGGGAATGGCGTGATCGATCTCGGCAAGAGAGGTTTACATGCCAGCCTGAAGGCGGCAATCGCCTCGGGCGAACTGATGGCGATCGGCCAGGCCGCAGCGGGGGAGAGCTCGGACGCGGCGCTGGCGGATATCATCTACCTGCCGCTGATCCCCGACCCGACGCACATGTTTTGTGCGGGCCGCAACTACAAGGACCATATCGCCGAGATGGGCATGGAGATGCCGGAGAACCTCTCTCTGTTCCTTAAGGCGAATTCGACGCTGGTGGCCCATGGCGGCCAGATGATCCGGCCAAAAGTCTCCGAATGCCTCGATTTCGAGGGCGAGCTTTGCGCCGTGATCGGCAAGGAAACGCGTCACGTCTCCGAGGCCGAGGCGCTGGACCATGTCGCCGGCTACACGATCATGGTCGATGGTTCAGTCCGCGATATCCAGAAGCACTCGGTGACCGCGGGCAAGAACTTCATCGGTACCGGCCCACTCGGCCCCGTGATGACTACGGCGGACGAGGTGCCCGACCCGTCGGAACTGCACATCACCACCACGCTGAACGGCAATGTGGTGCAGGATGCGGACGCGGACCTGCTGATCTTCGATATTCCCTACATCATCTCGTACCTGTCGCGTATCACGCCGTTGTATCCGGGCGATATCATCGCGACCGGCTCGCCGGAAGGCTCCGGCGCTGGGCGCACACCGCCCCTTTGGATGAAGCATGGCGACCGGCTGGAGGTGAATATCAGCCGGATCGGGACACTGGCCGTCGATATCGTCGATGAGGCCTAAGGAGAGCAGACATGACCATCACACGGGTTGAGAAGCTGGTTTATGGCGTTGCCGACATGGATGCCGGCACGCGCTACTTCACGGACTGGGGCCTGAAGCGGGAAAACCCCGAAGGCGGGCACCCGTTGTTCCGGACCCGCACCAATCAGGAGATCGAGCTGCGCTCGGCCGACGACCCGTCGCTGCCGCCGTCGCCGGATCCGGCACCCTCGACCCTGCGCGGCGCGATCTGGGGCGTGCGCGACGCCGCCGGGCTAAAGGCGCTGGCCGACGACCTGTCGCGCGATCGCGATGTGCGTGAGGATGCGGACGGTACGGTCTGGACCACGGATGAATCCGGCAATGCTGTCGGCCTTGCGGTGTCCAGCCCGGTGAAGGCCGATGTCGGCGCCTTCCCGGTCAACCGCAACGACGACAAGCCGCGCATGAACATCCAGTTCGAGCCGGCCAAACAGGCGAACCCCATCCGTATCGGCCATGTGGTCTATGCGATCCGTCTGGAAGACCGTGAGAAGGCGGTGTCATTTTACCTCGACCGGCTACAGTTCCGCCTCTCGGACAGTACAAAGACGGGTGGCGATTTCATGCGCTGCGCAGGCGGGAACGACCATCACAACCTGTTCCTAATCAGCCGCGCCGATCGGAACGCATTCGATCATGCATCCTTCGAGCTTGAAAACTTCGACACGATCATGATGGGCGGCAAGTACATGAAGCAGGCAGGCTGGGAGGCAGACACCACGCCGGGCCGCCATATCCTGGGGTCGAACTACTACTGGTATTTCCGTAACCCCTGTGGCGGCAAAACCGAGTATTTCGCCGACATGGACCAGATGGACGACAACTGGGAGCCCCGCATCTGGGAGGAGAGCCCCGGCTTCTCGTTCTGGTCTCTCGACGAAGGCGCGGTGGGGTAAGGAAAATCTCTCTATCCCCCCCGGGGGGAGAAGGTCACTAAATCACCCCATCGCCTTCAGGACCGCCGCCATCGCGTCGAGATGCGCGGCGCCGAATGCGCGGCAGCGAGCGGGCGACCAGCCGAAGGTCTCGTCGGGGCGGTCGGCATTGTCCTTGAAGGGCATTTCCAGCGTCGCGGCCATGCAGCCGAATTCCTCGGCTACCCAATTAGAGCAGAGCGTCATGTTGCCCTTGCCCGGTTGTGCGTCGGGATAGCCGTATTTCGTCTGAAAATCGGGTGAGGCGGCCAGCAGCGCGTCCGAGAAGGTTTGCTGCAGCGCCTTCTGGGTCTCCGTCAGCGACGGAATGCCCATCATGCCTGCGATGAAGTTGTAGGGCAGGGCTTCGTCGCCATGGACATCGAGGCAGAAATCGACGCCCGTTGCCCTCATGCGCTCGCGCACCAGATAGACCTCGGGGCTACGGTCCATGGCAGGTTCGGACCATTCCCGGTTCAGGTTGGCTCCGCAGGCGTTGGTGCGCAGATGGCCGCGGCGTGAGCCGTCCGGGTTCATGTTAGGCACGATGTAGAAGGTGATCTCCTCGCGCAGGGCCCGGGCCGCGCGGTCTCCGGTGTCGAGCAGCCGGGCGAGGAAGCCCTCCATCCACCATTCGGCCATGCTCTCGCCGGGGTGCTGACGGGCAACCGCCCAGAAGTTCTTCGGGCCCTCGCCGACGCGCAGCAAATCCATCGCCTGTCCATCCAGCGTCTGCCCCAGCACCTCCAGCGAGACACCATCCGCCTGCTGGCAGCGTGCGACAAGGTCGGCGTGGCGCTCCATAGAAAACGGCGCAAAATAGGCGAACCATACGGAGTCAGCCGCGGGCGTGTGGGAGATGGTCAGCACGCCGTTTTCATAGGTGGTCGGCACCCGCACCCAGTTTTCCCGGTCGGTGGACGCGACGGCGCGGTAACCCTCCCAGCCCTTTGTGTAGGCGGCCCCGCCCGCGTTCATGATTTTCAGCACGCAGGCAGTGCCCTTAGCGCCGGTCAGACGGAAGTGGAACCACTGGTAGAAGTCCGAGTTGTTGTCCTTGCGAATTTCAAGGTGGATATCCGCCGGGTCGTCGGCGGACAGGCAGGTGATGTTTCCGCTGTCGAAGGTGTCGGAGACGTGAAGCGTCATGGAATGGTCCTAAGGAATGATCCGGCGTTCGCGCAGCCTGCGAAGTTGCCGGATGATTGTGGTCTCGGTGTCCCAAAGATCCGTCCAGCCCGTGCGCACAATCTTAGTGGTACTGGAGACCTGATCGCGGTCATTGCCCAGCGCTATGTCGAGATAGGCCCAGTTGACCAACTGGTCCAGCCGGTAGGGGGCAAGCCCATGCTCTGCGACCATTCGCTCCCAGACGGGGCCTTTTTCACCCATCACGACGGAGATGTGGATGGGATCGGGCTCCGCCACTTCCATCTCGAAGAACTCCGCGATCTTCGGCCAGACATGGTGCCAGCGGAATAGATCGCCGTTGGTGATGTTGAAGGCGTTGTTGGCCGCGCCGGGCGTGGTCGCCACCCAGGCCATGGCCCTGGCCAGTAGGTCGGCGTCGATCATCTGGTAAAGCCGGTCGTAGAAGCCCGTGTTGCCTGGCCAGGCCAGCGGGCGGCCCTCGGCCTTCATGATCGCGGCATAGCAGGAGATACCCGTCAGCAGGTTCATGGCGCTGCCGGTTGAAAAGCCCCACACCCCGTGGGGCCGCATGGCCGACCATGTCCAGTGCTTTCCGGTCTGGCGTTCTTGCAGCCAGTCCTGCTGGGCGTGATAGAAATGCGTCACGGGCGGGCGCGGGTTGTCCTCGCGGGCAGGGGTCCGATATTCGCCCAGGAAGGTGCCATACCACTTGGCCCCGTGCATAAGCTGCACATGTTGAAGGTCCTTTGCCACCGGCTCCAGCGCATCCAGCAGGTTCGCAACCATCGCCACATTGGGCGCGATCTCATCTGCCACCTCCGCGCGCGGCGAATAGGCCGTGAAGAACACATGGGTGATGTCCTTCTGGCCGGAGAGTTTCTCCCGGCAATCGGCCGGGTCGGACAGATCGACGGAAATGAAGTGCGCCCCCGAGATGAAATCCGGGGCCCGGCGCGACAGGGCCGTGACGGACCAGAACGGGTCTCCGTCCAGGTGTTCCAACAGGGCGCGGCCGGTCACGCCCAGCGCGCCGGCGATCAGCGCTTTTTTCGGGGTCTCGGGGGTGGTCACGAGCAGGGATTCTTTCGGAAATTCGGGCGGAACGGGACGTGGCGCGGAGTTTAGCCACAAGCGTCCCGGTGGTCCCACAGATGGGTAGCCACGACGTAAAAATCACCGAAAACACGTGGTTTTGCCAAAGATACATTAGACGGATATGTGTAATGTTTCACTAAATTCCCTGGGGATACTGCCGTGCTGGAAAGCTAGGCCGAACAGGCCTATGAGAAACTCGAGGAACTGATCGTTACCCTACAACTGGCGCCGGGTGCGTCAATCTCCGAGGGTGAGCTGTGCGAACGCACGGGGCTTCGGCCGGACGCCACTCCGCGAGGCGCTACAGCGCCTGGCCGCGCGCCGATGCACCCGTGAGGAGGCCTATGCGTTCGGCGCCGAAGATCCCGCCGCGGCCGAGCGGGCCAAAGAGGCATTGATTGGGTATCTGGCGGGGTTCACCCGCGCGACCCTCGAGGAAGTGGAAGGCTGAGCCGTCCTGTTCTTTGTAGGAATATCAGTTAGACGGATGCGGCGATGAACCGCCGCAGGAGAGAGATATGAACGACAAAACCCTCAAATACTATGGCTGGGGCTACGCCGATGCTGGCCTTGATGCAGACCAGACGAAAGCCCTGATCGCTACCTTCAGGGACGGGTTCGGTATCGAGCCGTCGCGCGACGGCGCGTTCCCGACCATGGACGAGATCGAGTTGCCCGCGCCGAAGATCGTGGCACCCTCGAACCTCAGCGGGATCTGCAGCACCGACAAGCATGACCGGGTGGTTCATGCCTTCGGTCAGTCCCAGCCGGATTCGATTCGCATTTACGACGGGGATTTCGCCCATGCCCCGGACGTGATCGCCTATCCGGAGAACGAGCAGGACATTACCGAGATCTATGAGTGGGCCGACAAGGCCGGCGCGGCCGTCATCCCCTGGGGTGCGGGCTCATCGGTGGTCGGCGGCGTTACCAGCGATGTCGGTGCGCGCTACAACGCCACCATCTCGATTGATATGGGCCGGATGGGTAAGGTCGTGGAGGTGGACGAAATCTCCCGCGCGGCCCGCATCCAGGGCGGCGCGCGCGGCCCGGCGCTGGAAGCTCAGCTCAAGCCCCACGGCCTGACGCTGCGCCATTTTCCGCAGTCCTTCGAGCATTCCACATTCGGTGGCTGGATTGCGACCCGCTCTGGTGGGCATTTCGCAACGCTCTACACCCATATCGACGACCTGGTGGAATCGACGACGACCGTCACGCCGGCGGGCAATATCGTCTCGCGCCGCCTTCCAGGCTCCGGTGCGGGCCCCAGCCCCGACCGCTTCATCGCTATGGGCAGCGAGGGTGCGCTGGGCATCGTGACCGAGGGCTGGGCGCGGCTCCAGGGCCGTCCGACCTTCAAGGCGACGGCAGGATTCCGCTTCGCCGACTTCTTCGATGCTGCCCGCGCTGTGCGCGCCGTCTCCCAGGCCGGGCTGTTCCCGGCTAATGTTCGCATCGTCGATGGGGTAGAGCTACAGGTGAACGGTGCTGGCGACGGCTCCTTCACCCTCATGGTCGTCTCCTTCGAGAGCGCTGACCACCCGGTGGATCCGTGGATGGCGCGGGCCGAGGAATGCTGCCTCGACAATGGCGGTGTGGTGGACGTGGACTGGCGCGGCAACCCAGACGCCCATCTGCAGGGCGCGGTGGGCGCGTGGCGCACCGCCTTCATTCGCATGCCGTACAACCGCGAGCAGCTCACCCCGCGCGGCATCATCTCCGACACCTTCGAGACGTCGATCACCTGGGACCGTTTCGAGGAATTCTACCAAGCCATCAAGGAAGCGACCCAGCAGGCCATGAAGGACGTGACGGGGCATGCAGGCGCGGTATCCTGCCGCTTCTCCCACGCCTATCCGGACGGCCCGGCGCCGTATTTCGCGTTTCATTGTCCGGGCGACCCGAATGGCGGGATGCTGGAACAGTGGCAGGCGATCAAGAACGCCGCGTCCGACGCGCTAATCGCCAATGGCGGCACTATCACCCATCACCATGCCGTCGGGCGTGACCACCAGAAATGGTATGAGCAGCAGCGCCCGGCGCTGTTCGGCGACGTGCTGACCGACGCCAAGAAGCGCCTGGACCCGAAGGGTTTCCTGAACCCCGGTGTGATTGTGAGCTGAGCCACGGCGCGGTACGTTTCGCGAAAGCAAGACTGTATCTGGGAGGGGTCAGCAATGGACAGTCAAATCGGCACATGGGAACTCGTCCGGGTCGAGGCCGTGGATGCGGACGGGAACCCCGTCAGCCCGAAGCCGTTCGGCGATGGCAATTTCATCGGCCGCGTGGTGCTAACGGCGGACCGGCTGTCGTCCACCATCACCGATGCCCGGCCCGTCCTGCCCGAGGGCGAGGAGCGTGAGTACTCCTGCTACACCGGCCTCTACACCTTCGACGGGAAGACGCTCATCACCAAGGTGGACCAGTGCTCTGACCCGGCTCGCATGGGCACGCAGCAGGTGCGCGACGTCACTTTCGAGGATGACCTGATGGTCCTTCGCCCGCCTCTACAACCCTATGGCGGCAAGCCGGCCGAGCAGCGCACCCTGTGGTGGCGGAAGATCTCGGACGTGTAACGCTCGATCCGGCCGCGCCCTGGGTATGACCGCCCGGCAATGGTCTTATCTGGCGAGTGACGGGGCTTGAAACCCGGCTTTGCGGCTCTATTCTGCGTTCCAAGAACGACACAAAAATTCATTTTATGGAACGCATTATGTCCCGCCAGATCCACCTCAACCTTTTCATCCAGTCGCGCGGCCATCACGAGACCGCTTGGGACCATCCAGGCGCCGATCCGCGCTCGCTGATGGACATCACCTATTACGCTGACCTGGCAAAGCGGGCCGAGGCCGCGAAGTTCGATTCGATCTTCTTCGCCGATGTGCTGATGCTCACCGAGGACGCGATGCAGACCGGGCGCTTCTGGCCCGATCCCGTCATCCTGCTGTCCGCCCTGGCCATGGCGACCGAGCGGATCGGGCTGGTCGCCACCGGCTCGTCCACCTATTCCGAGCCTTACAACCTGGCGCGTCAGTTCGCCTCCATCGACCACATTTCCAACGGCCGTGCGGCGTGGAACATCGTCACCACCTGGGTGCAGGCGGTCGCGGCCAATTACGGGCGCGAGCACACGGCCCATGGCGACCGTTACGAGATGGGCGAGGAGTTTGTCTCCGCCGTGAAGGATCTTTGGGATAGCTGGGCCGACGATGCGCTGGTGGATGACCGCGCCGGAGGCGGGCTGTGCGGCAACACCGACCGCATCACCCCCATCGATTTCCGGGGCGAATATTATCAAGTTAAAGGTCCGTTGAATGTTCCGCGCAGTCCCCAGGGCCGCCCGGTGCTGGTGCAGGCCGGCGCGTCGGACCGCGGCCGGGACTTCGCCGCCAAGCACGCCGAGGCGATCTTCACCGCGCATCTGGAGAAGGAAACGGCGCAGGAGTTCTACGCCGACATCAAGAAGCGCGCCGCGGGCTTCGGCCGCAATGCCGACCAGGTGGTTGTGCTGCCAGGACTTAACCCGGTCATTGGCGGCACGGAGGAGGAAGCCCACAAAAACCTGATGGACCTCAACGCTCGGATGGACCCTGAGGTGGGCCGCCGCACACTGTCACAGCGGTTCGCGGGGCATGACTTCGACCATATCGACCTCGACCAGCCGCTCAAGGTTTCGGACTTCCCGGACCCGAATTCGCTTGAGACTATGAAGTCCCGCGCGGCGCTGATCGTGCGCATCGTCGCCAATGAAGGCCTCACGCTGCGCGAGCTGCTGGCGCGCTTCGCCGGCGGGCGTGGCCACTATACCACGGCGGGTACGCCGGAGCAGATCGCCGACCTGATCCACGATTGGTGTGACGACGGAGCTGCGGATGGCTTCAACTACATGCCGCCGGTCATTCCGGCCCTGATGGATCCGTTCATCGACGAGGTGATGCCAATCCTCCAGAAGCGCGGCATGTTCCGCACGGAGTACGAAGGCGAGACCCTGCGCGAGAACCTCGGCCTCGACCGCCCGAAGAGCCGGTTCTTCCAGGACTAAAGCGTCCGGTCCACCACACCCATGCCCTCTCCTCCTAGAGGGATAGGATGGAGAGCGAAGCCAACTGGGTGAGGTGGGACTAAAGCCCCAGAATCTCCCGAGCCTGCTTTTCGTTGGCGACCTCGGAGCCCATGGACTCGATGATCTCCTTCGCACGTGAGACGAGTTGGGCGTTGCCACTGGCGAGCTCGCCGCGCGAGATATAGAGGTTGTCCTCCAGACCCACGCGGCAGTGGCCACCGAGAAGGACGGCGCTGGCAACCATCGGAAACTCGAAGCGCGAGATGCCGAAGGAGGCCCAGTTGGCGTTCCCCGGCAGCATGTCACGCATAGCCATCATCATCTCCGCCGTCGCCGGCGCGCCCCACGGAATGCCCAGGCAGAGCTGGTAAAGCGGCTTGTCATCCTTGATGACGCCCGTCTCGACCATGTGATTGGCCAGGCGGACATGGCCGGTGTCGAAGACTTCCAGTTCCGGCTTCACGCCCGCGTCCTGGATGAGGGTTGCCATCTTGTTCAGCATGTCCGGCGCGTTGACCATGGGCCGATCGCCGAAGTTCATGGTCGCCACATCCAGCGAGCAGATGTCGGGCTTGTTCTCGACCACATGCTCGACGCGCTCCTCGGCGGTCTTCATCACCGTGGTCGCGGCGGCCTGGCTGGGGTTGTCCAGCTCCGGTACGAAGCGCGCGCCCGGGCCTGTCGTCAAGTTGATGATGACCGGCGCGCCCGCGTCGCGGATGCGGTCCACCACTTCCTTGTAGAGCTTGGGGTCCATGCTAGCCTTGCCCGTCTCCGGGTTGCGCACATGGATGTGCACGATGGCTGCGCCTGCCTTGTTGGCGGCGATGGCCTCTTTGGCGATCTGTTCGGGTGTGACAGGCACGGCCGGGTTAGCGCCTGCAGAATCGGCGGCGCCGGTGAGCGCACAACTGATGATGATGGGTCCGGACATTTGTTCTTACTTCCCCCTTTGACTTATCGGGCCTTGTTGCCACATTGCTTGGCAGACTAGTCAGCCGCCGCATGGCGAACAAGCCGCAAGCGTGGCGCGTATCAATTGGAGAGACATTTCATGGTCAAGGCCATCCGCATTCACGAGTTCGGCGATCTCGATGTTCTGAAGTGGGAAGATATCGAGGTCGGGGAGCCGGGACCGGGCCAGCTTCGCCTGCGCCACACGGTGATCGGCTTCAACTTCCTAGATATCGCGGTTCGCCGGGGCATCTACCCTGTGCTACCGGAATTGCCATCTGTGCTGGGTACCGAGGGTGCCGGTGTTGTCGAGGCCGTGGGTGAGGGCGTTTCCAGCTTCTCCATCGGCCAGCGGGTCGCGTATGCCGCGACGCTGCCGGGCGCCTACGCTGAGCAGCGCCTGATCGACGCGTCCCAGGTCGTCGCCTTGCCGGACAGCGTGTCCGATGAGGACGCGGCGGCCAGCATGCTCAAGGGCATGACGGTCGAATACCTGATCCACCGCTGCTACCCGGTGCAGTCCGGCCAGACTGCGCTTGTGCATGCCGCGGCGGGCGGCGTTGGCCTGTTTATGTGTCAGTGGCTTGCGGCCAAAGGTGTGAATGTTATCGGCACCGTCGGCTCCGACGCCAAGAAAGAGACGATCCTCGGCCTCGGTGCGAAGTACGCGGTCAACTACAAGACCGAAAACTTCACCGAGATCGCCCGAGAGGTGACGGGCGGCACCGGCGTCGATGTGGTCTATGACTCTGTCGGCAAGGATCATTACCAGGGCTCCATCGATGCGCTACGCCCGCGAGGCTATATGGTGAACTTCGGCAACTCGTCGGGGCCACTGCCGCAGATCGACTCCGTTGAACTGAACGTGAAGGGCTCACTGTTCTTCACCAAGGCCTCCATGCGCTTCTATCAGCTGTCCCGTCAGGAACTGGACGACAGCGCGGCCACCCTGTTCGCGGCCATCGCCGCGGGCGACGTGAAACCGGTCATCGGACAGCGCTACAAGCTGGAAGACGCCGCTCAGGCCCACGCCGACGTGGCCGCCGGCAAGACCACCGGCTCGACGGTGTTCACGCTTTGAGTATGCCCCTTTCCCATGAGGGAAAGAGGTTAGGATGAAGGGGAAAGATCCTTCATGGGATTGCTCGATAGACTTTAACCCTTCACCCGGGTCGCCTCGCTCACCGTCCTCTCCCTAGGGGAGAGGGTTTCTTCCGAGAGACCGACTATGACCTTCGAATATACTGCCGTCTCCGAGGCTGCGCTGACGCTGATGCGCGAGGGGCACAATAACCCTGAGATGTGCGCGATCCTAGACGATGTGGCGGCGGAGGGCGTACCGCCCGCGCCGGAGAACACGGACGGCGAGGTCGAGGACATCGGCGGCGGGCTGTCGGTCACGCACCGCTTTGTCGAGGCGCCGGGCGAGAGCGAGACTTTGACGTGGCACTATGTCGAGGCGGGAAACCCGGACGCGTCGGTGCTGGTGCTTATGCACGGTATACCGCAATCCTGGTGCATGTGGCGGCCGATCTTGCCGGAACTGGCGAAGCACTTTCGCTGCATCGCCATCGACCTCAAGGGCTACGGTCAGTCGGACAAGCGGCGCGGCGATTACCGCCACGAAGGCGTAGCCGCGCAGGTGGTCGCACTACTCGACACTATCGGCGTGGGCGACTTCCACCTGTTCAGCCATGACCGCGGCACCATGCAGGCGGACTATATCGCCGCCAGCCAGGGCGAGAGGGTGAAGCGCTATATCCGTGGCTCCCAGCACCTACTGCGCTTCCACCCGGACCTGTCGCCGCAGGAAGTCCTGTTCACCGATGTGGCGACTCGCGGGATCCTCCAGGACCCCATGCAGATGATCAACTGGGGGTTCCGCCGCCTGTGCAAACACCCCATCCCCAAGCCAGTGGTGGTGCGTGCGGTGCAGGAATTCTCGCGCCCCGGTACGGGCTCGGCGGTGGAGCGCTACTTCCAGTCCTCGACCTTCCGGAAGGACTGGATCGACCGCCGGACTCGCGTGCTTCCAGCCTGGAAGGCCGAGATCATGGTGCTCCAGGGCACCGACGAGCCGCCCATGCCAGTGGAAATGTACGAAGGTCTCGAAAGCGAGCTACCGGGCATCTGCTTCGAATATGTCGATGGCGGCCACTTCTACGTTGAGGAAAACCCGAAAGAGACGCTCGCCAAGGCGTTGCCGTTCCTGACGTCCTGAAGGCGATTAAACCTTCGTCGGCTGACCGCTCGCGGCGGATTTTGCGATGGCCTCGTGGATCGCCGCCGTGTGCGCCATCTCCTGCGGGGTGAACAGATAGTTTTCCTGGCCCATGCAGGCGGCGGCGAAGTTCTCGTCGTTGATCCGCACCTGCTCGTAGATATCACGGTAGGGCAGCTCCAGCTCTTCCGTATGCCCGCCCGATTCCTCCGGCTTACCCGCGCCGAAGCAGGTCACGACCTTGTTGGTGTCCATCCACTGGTTGGCGCGCGCCCAGCCCTTCGAGCCCATCACATGTAGGTGGAAGGTGGCCGGCGTGGTCATCAAGTCGGCCAGATAGCCGGTGCAGCCGTTTTCGAACCTCACCAGCACGGAGCCGACATCGTTGGTGATGATCCGGGATTCGAGCTGCGCATAGACCTCGCGCATTGGCCCGCCATACCACTGCAGGATATCGATGACATGGGCGCCGAAATGGATGATACCGCCGGTCGGCGCTTCCTCGTCGGAGCGCCGCCAGCCCTGCACACCAAGCTGGCCCTGATGGCTCAAATTGCCCTCTATGTGGTGGATCTCGCCCAGTTCGCCGCTGTCGATCAGTTCCTTGATCTTCCAGATCGCCGCGCCGTAACGATAGTTGTGGCCGATGCCCAGCGTAAGGCCCGCATCCACCATGGCGTTGGCGGCGCGCTCGCCGTCGGCCTTCTTCAGCGCGAAGGGCTTTTCGGTCAGCACGTGCTTGCCAGCTTTCGCACCCGCGACGACCTGATCGGCGTGCTGAGTGTGCGGTGTGACCAGCACGATCGCGTCGATGTCGGGGTCGGACAGCGCGTCGTCCATGTTGTCCGTCAGCATCAGCCCGTGCTCCTCACAGAAGCCGCGCACATTGTCGGGCGCGAGATCGACGGCGCGGGTGAAGCGGATCTTGCTGGAATTCTTGGTGGCCGTGACGTGGTTCTGGCCCCACCAGCCCAGTCCGACGATGGCTGCGTTGATCATGATGTTTTTCCCCAAGGTATTCTTATTCGACGGGCTCACGCTTGCCCGATTTCAGCGAGCGCGCAATGGCATCCAGTGCGGCCACATCGTGGATCATCTGCCGGTTGGTAAAACGGTACGGCGCGCGGCCCGCGATGGCGTCGGCGAAGCCTTCCATGTTCGCGCGCACCGGGTTGATGTCGGCGACGGGGACAGTCTTGGGGTCCGTTCCGCGCATGCCGATCACGAACTGGTCGATGCCAGTCAGCCGCGCCCAGCCTTTCGAGCCGAGCACAGTGAGGATCCGGTTCGGCGCGGTCACCATGACGTTCCCGATATAGGCGGTCGGCCCGCTCTCGAAGGTCAGCAGGGCCTGAGCGGAATCCCGCTCGATCACACGGTCGACGGCCTGCGCGTAGACTTCGCGTACCGGGCCGACGAAGTGCTGGAACAGGTCGAGGAAGTGGCTGCCCATGTGCCACAGGCCGCCGCCTGGCGCCTCCTCGACACTCTGGCGCCAGCCGGTCACGTCCGCCAGCGTGTCGTGGCTGAGATGGCCTTCCATGTGCATGATCTCGCCGAGTTCTCCGGATTCGATCATTTCCTTAATCTGCGTCTGCGCCGCGCCATAACGCTGGTTATGGCCGAGGCCGAGCTGGATGCCCGCCGCTTCCGCCGCAGCGACGGCGCGTTCGGCCTCGGACTTGCTCAGCGCGAAGGGCTTCTCGGTGAAGACGTGCTTGCCCGCGGCGGCGCCCGCCACGATCTGGTCGGTGTGCAGCGAATGGGGCGTGACTAGGATGACCGCGTCGATCTCCGGGTCGGCGAGGACGTCATTAAAGGAGTCCGCGACCTTCAGTCCGGTTTCCGCGGCGGTCTTCTCCGCGAGGCTACGGTCCAGATCCACAACTGTGGTGATTGTGACCTTGTCGCTGTGCCCGAGGGTCGAGCGGATGTGCATCTGCCCCCACCAGCCCAGCCCGATAACTGCGGTTCTCAGCATCGTTTCCCCCTAAATTCGCGGGTTTCACCTTTAGTGGCGTGTTTCCGCGTTTCCGGCGGACGGGTTGCTCATTCGGCGAGACAAGCGTTCTTGTGATCCGCCACCGGTTCTCGTGCGTGATAATTAACATGAGAACTTACGGAGGCAGACCATGAAATTCGGATTGTTCGGCAGCGCGCAAGCTAAACGTGGCGGTCCCGATGTAGACAGCGCCAAGGGTTACCGAGACTGGCTAGAATACAACACCGAAGCGGAGGCTTTGGGGTTCCACTCCACATTCGCTGTCGAACACCACTTCACGGGGTTCGGGCAGGTTTCCGCGACAATAAACCTGCTGACCTATCTGGCGGCGCAGACCTCCACCATCCGCCTCGGTACCGCTGTATTGGTTCTGCCCTGGCATAATCCAGTGCTACTGGCCGAGCAAACCGCGACCCTCGACCTGCTGTCGGGTGGGCGCTTCGATTTCGGCGTCGGCAAGGGCTACCGCTTCAACGAGTTCAAGGGTTTCCGCATCCCCATGGAGGAAGCCGGGGGGCGCTTTGAGGAATCGCTCGAGATCATGACCAAGGCTTGGACCGAGGACAAACCCTGGACCTATGAGGGCAAGTACTGGTCCTTCGAGGACGTGATCGTCGAGCCACCGACGGCCCAGAAGCCGCATCCGCCCCTCTGGATGGGAGCGGGCAGCCCGCAATCCATCGCGGCGGTAGCCGAGCGGGGCTACAACCTCCTGCTAGACCAGTTCGCGCCAGTCGATGCGATCTACGCGCGCATCGGGACCTTCCGCGACGAGGTGGCTAATTTCGGCCGGGCGTTCAATCCCTACGAGGTCGGCGTGGCGCGCGGGCTTTACGTGGCGAAGGATGCCGCCGACCGCGACCAGGCGCTGGAAAAGCGGATCTCGGCGCGACGTCGGGTCGATAACCTGGCTCAGCGGCCGGACGGCGGTAACAAGTCCTCGTTAATGGCCTATGACGACACGTTGGAGGCGACATCCGCGGCGGCGATGTTCGGAACTGTCGATGAGATCGTGGAGAAGATCCAGCGGATGCATGATGCTGGCGTGCGCTATATGCTGTTCTCCGACGGTGGCTCGGGCATCGAGGGACTGCGCACCTTCTCGAAGGAGATCATGCCCCACTTCGCAGACGCGGAGGATGACTCGGTGTTTTTACGCGCGGCGGAATAGGGTTGTGGTGCGCGCGCTTGCGGCCGGCAGGCCGGCGCGATAAGCCTTTCGGCCGTCATTCGCCGGACAGGACGATCCCATGGCCCTCGAGCTCTATCACCACGACGCGTCCACTTGCTCGCAGAAGGTGCGGATCTGCCTGGCCGAGAAGAGCGTGGAATGGGTGAACCGGCAGGTGGATCTCGGTAGCCAGGAAAACCTGACGCCCGAATATCTCGCCATCAACCCTAACGGGGTGGTGCCGGCCTTCGTACATGACGGCACGCCGATCATAGAATCCACGGTGATGTGCGAGTACGTGGACGAGGTCTGGTCCGACGGGCCGCGTCTGACGCCGGAAGACCCTAAAAAACGCGCGGAAATGCGTGCCTGGCTGCGATACATCGACGAGGTGCCATCCATGGCGGTGCGGGTGCCGACCTTCCAGGACCTGCTAATCGAGCGCTTCAAGGCGATGAGCGAGGAGGACTACGCAGCCTTCCGCGATTCCAACACGCTGCGCCGCGACTTCTTTATGCGCCTCAACCGCACCGGCTTCAGCAAGGAAGAGTACGAGAACTCCCTGATGCAGCTCCGCGCGACGGTGGAGCGCATGGAGGCGGAATTGTCAAAGAACGGCCCGTGGCTGGTCGGTGAGCAGTACACCATTGCGGATATCTGCATGGCGCCGCTCTTCCAGCGCATGGAAGACTTGGGCATGAGCAACATGTGGGATGACGCGCCGCAGGTTGCTGACTGGTTTGCGCGCATGAAGGCGCGCCCGGCCTATGACGCAGCGTTCTATCCGGGTGCGCGGATGACCGATGTCTTCCCGCATCTGCGCGAAAAAGCAAAAGCCTGAGTTCAAGATATCACGAGGGCCTCATGGCTTCCGAAGACCCACGCGCCGTACTCGATTTCTTCACCGCGCGCGCGAGAGAGATTCGCACCCCCTGCGGTGACGGAGAGATGGTCTGGCGCGAGTGGGGAGCTGCGGCGCCCGGCACCGTGCCTCTAGTTCTGCTTCATGGCGGCTCGGGCGCGTGGAACCACTGGGTCCGCAACATACCCGTACTGGAGGACCGGTATCGCGTGGTCGCGGCCGACCTTCCGGGCTGCGGGGATTCCGCCGACCCATCGGAGCCCTATGACGCGGACAGCCTCGCTGGCATCGTGTCGGACGGTCTCGATGCCGTCGTGCCAGGCGACGGGCAGTATGACCTTGTGTCGTTTTCCTTCGGCGGGGTGCTTTCCGGCCTCGTGGCTCGGCGCCAGGGCGCACGGTTGCGCAGCCTGACCATCGTCGGCACGCCAATCCTCGGTCTGATCACGACGGGTAAGGCGAACGACCTTGTCGCGATCCCCGCGCATCTTCCACCGGAGGAAGCGGCCCCGCTGTACCGGGGGAACCTTGAAAAGCTCATGGTTCACGACCCGGCGGCCATCGATGACCTAGCCATGTGCCTGCACTTGGAAAACATGGCGAAGGTCCGCCTGCGCTCGCGCGGGATCGCGCGCCGCCACCCGGTGGCTCCCGACCTTGTGGGGAGCGCCTGTGCGCTGAATTTCATCTTCGGGGAGTGCGACCCCACGCTGGCCCCGGACCTCGCCGGGGTCCGGGCGCATGTCGCGGAAACCCATCCCGATGCGAATTTCCATGTGGTGCCGGGGGCGGGTCACTGGGTACAGTACGAGGCCTCGGAGGCGTTCAACCGGCTCCTGCTGTCCTGGCTCGAGAGATTCTACGCTGTATCCTGACCGGAAGGGTTGATTCAGGATGCATTGGGTTCAGGAAGCTTTGCTTCTTTCGGCTCGGTCGGATACTCGGCCTTTTTCCAGGCGCCGTAGCCGCCGCGCATATGCGCCACGGGTCCGAGGCCCATCTCATGCACGGCCAGTGCAGCCAGCGCGGAGCGCATGCCGCCTGCGCAATAGAAGATGAACTTCTTCCCGGAGCCGAAGACGTCGCGATAGTAAGGGCTGTCGGGATCGACCCAGAATTCCAGCATGCCGCGCGGGGCATGGATCGCGCCGGGAATTGTGCCGTCGCGCCAGAGTTCGCGGATATCGCGGATATCGACCAGCTCCACATCGTCATTGCCGCGTACGGCCATGACCTCTTCCACGGTCATGGTCTCGATGACCTGTTCCGCGTCTGCGCAAAGCTTCTTGATACCCTTGGTGATCATGACTCTACTCTCCTCTGGTCGGTAGGACCGGCTTTTTGATGTCTGGGCGTTGTTTGAGGGCAATTATAATCAAAGAATTTACCGGCGACTCGGATTCAGCGTCGTGATTTGTGATAACTAGGCGCTGATTTTGTCCGCGCCGACCGGCGGGACACCCTTACACATTCAATTGCCAGGATCCGACGGAGGCGATGGCTCATGACCGAAATGATTAACGCGGGAAACATTCAGGTCGCCGCACCGCTCTACAACTTCATCAACAACGAGGCGCTTCCGGGCACCGGGATCGAGCCGGACCGTTTCTGGTCCGCGCTGGACGAGCTGGTGAACACGCTGGGCCCACGTAACAGGGCGCTGCTCGCCAAGCGTGACGACCTGCAGGTGAAGCTGGACGCGTGGCATACGGAAAACCGTGACAAGGGGTTCGACCTCACGGCCTACAAGGCCTTCCTTGAGGAGATCGGATACCTCGTCCCCGAGGGCGGCGACGTACAAGTCGATACGGCCAATGTCGATTCTGAGATCGCGTCCATCGCTGGTCCGCAGCTCGTGGTGCCGATCACCAACGCGCGCTATGCGCTGAACGCCGCCAATGCGCGCTGGGGCAGCCTCTACGACGCGCTCTACGGCACTGATGTCATCCCGCAGCATGACGCGCCCGTCTCCGGCTACGACCCGGCGCGCGGCGCCAGGGTGATCGCCTATGCGCGCGATGTGCTGGATGAGGCTGCGCCGCTGGCCGAGGGCTCCCACGCCAATTCCACGGGCTACACTATTGAGGACGGTAAGCTGGTCGTCTCCGTCGATGGCCTCGCGCCGACCGGTCTGAAAGACCCGTCGCACTTCGTCGGTTTCAAGGGCGATGCCGCATCGCCGTCGTCGATCCTGTTGGTCAACAACGGCATCCATGCCGAGATTGTGGTCAACCGCGATCACCCTATCGGCAAGGACGACCCCGCCGGCGTCGCGGATGTGGTGCTAGAATCGGCTCTGACCACGATCATGGACTTCGAGGACTCGGTCGCAACCGTCGATGCCGAGGACAAGGTTGTCGCCTACCGCAACTGGCTCGGCCTGATGAAGGGCGACCTGACTGCTTCCTTCGACAAGGGAGGCAAGACTGTCGCGCGCTCGCTGGAGCCCGACCGCACCTTCACGGCGGCAGGCGGCGGGGAGATCACTCTGCACGGCCGTTCGCTGATGCTGGTGCGCAATGTCGGCCACTTGATGACTATCGGCATGGTCCTCGACCAGAACGGCGAGCCGGCCTTCGAGGGGATCATCGACGCGCTGGCCTCCGCGGCGATCGCGATCCACGATCTTAAGGGTAATGGAAAGTACCGCAACAGCCGCACCGGCTCGGTCTATATCGTGAAGCCGAAGATGCACGGGCCCGAGGAGGTCGCGTTCTCCGACGAGCTGTTCGGCTCGGTCGAGAAGGCGCTCGGCCTCGACACCAACACGATCAAGATCGGCATCATGGACGAGGAACGCCGCACCACGGTGAACCTCAAGGAATGCATCCGCGCTACCAAAAGCCGGGTGTTCTTCATCAACACCGGCTTCCTCGACCGCACCGGCGACGAGATGCACACCTCGATGGAAGCGGGCGCGATGATCCGTAAGGGTGACATGAAGGCCGCCCCGTGGATCCAAGCCTATGAGAACTGGAACGTGGATATCGGGCTGGAATGTGGCCTGCCGGGCCATGCCCAGATCGGCAAGGGCATGTGGGCCATGCCGGACCGCATGGCCGACATGATGGAGCAGAAGATTGGCCACCCGAATGCCGGTGCAAATACTGCCTGGGTGCCGTCGCCGACGGCAGCCACGCTGCATGCTCTGCACTATCACAAGGTCGATGTGGCCGCGCGCCAGGCCGATCTGAAATCACGCGGCCGGGCGAATATCGACGATATCCTATCGATCCCGGTGACCGAGCGTCCGAACTGGCCCGAAGCTGACATCCAGAACGAGCTCGACAATAACGCACAGGGTATCCTGGGTTACGTCGTGCGCTGGGTCGACCAGGGCGTCGGCTGCTCCAAGGTGCCGGACATCAACGATATTGGCCTGATGGAAGACCGCGCGACCCTGCGTATTTCCAGTCAGCACATGGCCAACTGGCTGCACCACGGCATCGTCACTGAGGATCAGGTGATGGAGACCATGCAGCGCATGGCCGGCGTGGTGGACAAGCAGAACGAGGGCGATGCGGCCTACCGTCCTATGGCGGGGCACTTCGACGACTCGGTCGCCTTTCAGGCGGCCTGCGATCTGGTCCTGAAGGGCCTCGAGCAGCCCAGCGGCTACACCGAGCCGATCCTGCATGCTCGACGGATCGAGGCGAAGGCCAAGTACGGGCAATAGTCCCGGCGTTGCTGTAAAGCGAATGGGAAAGGGCGGAACTCGGTCCGCCCTTTTTCTTTAGTCCAGCGTCTTCAGCCAGAACCGAATCGGCTTGTCGAGTTCCTTCTTCTCGCGCACCTCGAAGAAGCGGCGCTAGAGCCCGCGGCCCCAGTATTCGGGCAGCAGCACCGCCTCGCCGAAATAGAAGGTGCCCGGCGTGTCGAACTCGGCTTTAAGGGTAGGCGCACGCTGAGCCTTATACTCGTCATCGAGCGGCACCGCCGTGGTTACGCCTACCACCTAATCACCGTCGAGCACGACGAAGAGTGACGCACGCGGTGAGGCCGTACAGACATCGAGATAGTCTCGCTCGGACTCCATGTCTCCGTCATAAGGATAGAGCTAGTCTCGGAAAATCGTGCTTCGCAGTCACGCGAAGTCATCGCGCCGCCGGGCAATCTCCGCGCCGATCAGGTGTCCGAAGCGGAGTTCGCTCATTGCCTCGCAGAGACATAGGCCGAGACTCCGCGGGTGTTCTCGTCGGTCTCCAGTGCATGCGCCACGGGCGGGAAGGCGCGCTGGGCGCAGTCCATGCGCGGGCAGGTCCGGCACGATACGCCGATAGGAACGATCCGCTCGGGCCGCTCGAGGTTGATGCTGTCCGCATAGACTAGTTCGCCCGCATGGCTCATCTCGCAGCCCAGCCCGACCGACAGGAAGCTGCGTGGCTCTCCGAAGCCACTGCTGTTCTTCAGCACCGTGCGCGCGATGCAGAAGAAGGTCTGGCCATCGGGCATCTGGGATATCTGGACTTTAATCGCGCCCGGCTGCAGGAAGGCCGAATAGACGTTCCAGCGCGGGCAAGTGCCGCCATGGCGCGGAATGTGGATGCCAGAGAGCGAGAACCGCTTGGAGATGTTGCCTGCGATATCGCTGCGCAACAGATGGAAGGGCACGCCGCGCCTTTGGGGGCGCTGCAGGGTCGTCAGGCGGTGGCACGCCTGTTCGAAGCTAACCCCAAAGCGGCGCTGTAGCAGTTCCACGTCATAGCGGTAGTACCTGGCCGCCTTGTGGAAGGCATCATAGGGCATCAGCAACGCACCGGCGAAGTAGTTCGCTAGCGCGATACGCGCTAGCCGGCGGGCGTCGTCGTCGGTGAAGTCACCTTCGTCGACCAGCAGGTTGATCTCGCGCTCGGCTGCCAGCAGGCCGATCTGGTGAGCTGCCTGGAAGTTGCGGCTGTCGGCGCGCAACATCTTCGACAGGTTTAGTACGCCCTTGTCGGGGTCGAACCGACGCACTGCCTGGTTGTCGTCCTCAGGCAGGTCGCTGACACGCACGTCGAAGGTGTTAGACAGGAAAGTTGCCATGGCGCGGAACGGGTCCTCGCCGGACAGCGAGGAGTCATGGTTCACACGCTCGGCGGCCTCTTCCAGTTCCGCGAAGTGGTTGGCACGGGCCTGCAGGAAGTCTGATACCTGTTCACTCGAAAGGCGATCGCTCAGGATTGCCTCGTCGCCAGCACTCGCCGGACGGGCACTGGTGACGGCGGCGTCCTCGCGCATACTGCGGTAGCGGTCGTAGAGCGCCAGCATAGCGCGCGCTAAGGTCGCGTTTGAGGTCACGAGATCCCGCACATCGGTGTTCGTCAGGTCGATATCCCCGAATAGGTCGTCCGCGAAGGCTTCCATCAGGTCGGCGCTGAGACGGCCTTCGTCGCTTTCGGCGATCTCGCTCAATTCCAGGTCGAACCGCTCGGCCAGCTTTTTGAGCAGGGGGACGGTCAGGTTCCGCCGGTTGTGCTCGATCAGGTTCAGGTAGCTGGCAGAAATTCCGAGCTCGCCTGCCAGTGCGGCCTGGCTCACGCCCTCCTGTCGGCGCAGGCGCCGGATGCGTCCGCCCAGCTTGGCCCCTCTCCTTTTGAGACCGTCGTTATTCGTTGAATTTGCGGCGATGGCGTCGAGGCTGGCCATGTCGAATCTCCGGTTTTACGCCTCATTCGCGTTTTCAGGTGCGGAGAAAAAATTTACAAAAATTTACAAACTTTCTCCAATAAACTCAGGAGCTTGTTTCATCACACGGTCAAGTTGTCAATATTTTACATTACGGATGATCGGTGGGGTGGCGTGAAATAGAACTTTACCGATGGAGTGACCAATGCCCCACGACATGTCTTCGATTATGCGCGGTGACGGAAACAACTCGGGCGACAACGAGACCTGGTAGGTCTCGGAATGGGCCCCGGACCGCTGGAAGAACATCCAGCCCGACAGCACCCGCGTCGATGTTGAGCGCTTGAGCGGTTCGCTGCCGACTAGCCACACGCTGGCCGAGAACTGCGCACGCAAGCTCTGGCAGCTCCTGCAGGATGAGGAGTACGTGCCGACGCTGGGTGCTTACACCGGTAACCAGGCGGTTCGGCACCTTCGCGCGGGCCTCACGGCAATCGACCTGTCGGGCTGACAGGTGTCGGCGGACGCTAACTCCTCGGGCCAGTCCTCGACCTCGGCAATGGCCGAATCCACCGAGGGAGCCCAGTTCTAAGGGAGGAGCTGTGACCCGGAAGGGAAGGCCTGAGCAGGTATGTCGCGGGCCTTTTTCTATTCGCTGTCGCGCCGCGCCGTGTGCACCAGCACCATGCCGACGCCGGCCAGTGCGCCGAGCAGTACCATGCACCATCCCAACGGCACCGCGTCGGCCGTTGGCAGGTTGCTCAGGGCAAACGAGACGATGGCCCCGGTCCCCAGCTGTGCGAAGCCGAGGAACGATGACGCGGACCCGGCAATCCGCGGATCGATGCTGGTCGCGCCCGCAAGGGCGTTGGGGAATATGAAACCGTTGAAGAACCCGAAGACCATGAACGGCAGGACCAGCGCCACAAGGCCGGGGTCCCGGGCAACAAACAAAAGAGTGAGCGAAGGAGCTGTAATTCCGGCAATGGCGATCCAGAGAATTCGGTCTGTACCCAAGCGCCGGACCAGCCGGCTCGCGACCCAGGCACCGGCAACGAATTGCGTGGCGATCACCATGAGTGAGAGACTGAATTCGAGCGGCGGATGTCCGAGATTCTCAATGACAAGTGCGGGGCCGACCGCCAGGTAGCCGAAGTAGCCGGTTGTTCCGAAGGTGAAGGTCAGCGTGTAGCCGACATACAATCGCGACCGGAATAGGCGGGCGTAGCGCGTGAGGATTGTCGTCCAGCCGGTGACTTGCCCGCCTGTGACCGGTCGTGTTTCGTCCAGCCATATGGCTGCACCCAGCGCCATGCATCCGGCGAGAAGTGTCAGGAAACCAAAAATCCATCGCCAGCCGAGCAGGGCGTCGATACCTCCCCCGACGATCGGGCCGACTGAGGGTGCAACGGATTGCAGCATGGCGACAAAGGCCATCATGCGCGCGGCCTCGATCCCCCTATGGGTGTCCTGCACCACCGCCCGCGGCGTGATGAGAGCGGCGCAGCCGCCCGCGCCCTGGATCACGCGCGCGGTGATCAAAATCTCAATCGAAGGCGCGAGCGCCGCACCAATGCTGGCAAGCGCATAGACTAGGAGCCCGCCATAAAGGACCGGCTTTCGCCCGAAGCGGTCCGATAAAGGACCCACAATGAGTTGCGAGACAGCAAAGCTCATCAGGAACGCTGATACGACAAGCTGGGCTGCGCCATAAGGTGCGTCGAACGTCGCGGCGATATCCGGAACCGATTGTACCGGAATGCCGAGCGACAGCGGGCTGATGGCCGCGAGCAGACCGAGGAAAGCAATGGGGGGTATGCGCGGCGGCGTACCGGATTCGAAAACGGTCATGTACTGATCAGTCTTCGAGCCAGTCCGAGAAGTATCGCGCGGCATCGCCTCGCAGCTTGTCGGGGTCGGCTTGGAAAAGTTCCAGTAACACGCCGTCGGGCGCCGGGCACATGATGTACTTCCATGCGCCGAAATCGCGGATGCCGCTGCGGAAGGCAACCCCCTTTTCACGCAGCCGAGCCTCCAGCGATTCCAGATCGTCCGTCCGGATGCCCAAGTGGTGCACCGCGCCGCCGGTATCGCCGCGCGGGGGCTGGTCATAAAGGTGCAGGCGTCCCGAACCGACCCGCATGAAGACATTTCGGGCCCCGCCGAAATCGCCGTCAAACGCGACCTCGGCACCCATCATTTCGCACCACCAGGCGATAGTTCCGTCGATATCGGAGCAAAACAGGTGAACGTGGTGGACGTGTTCAGACATGTGATTCGTGGCAGGTTATCGGAGCGTATTATCACGGGTGCGCAAACAGGACTTACCGGGGAGCCGTCATGACCGCAATCGACCCGAATATGCGTTACGAGAAAAAATTCGTCGAGGTGAACGGCCTGCGCATGGCTTGCGTCGATGAAGGCGAGGGCGATCCCATCGTTTTCGTCCACGGCAACGCCACCTCGTCCTACATGTGGCGCAACATCCTGCCGTATATGGAAGGCCTCGGCCGGCTGGTGGCGCTGGACAACATCGGCCAGGGCGATTCCGACAAGCTCCCGGACAGCGGGCCCGGCAGCTACATGATCCCAGAACATCAGGAGTACTTTGATGCCGCGCTGGAGGTGCTCGGCGTCAGCGAAAACGTTACCCTCGTGATGCATGACTGGGGCGGCACGCTGGGCCTGTCCTGGGCGATGCGCCACCCGGACGCGGTAAGGGCCTTCGCTCATTGCGAGATCGTGGCCGCGAACCACGAAAACTACAGCGACTATCACGATGGACACGGCGAGCGGCTCAAGGCGGCACGGGGCCCCGAGGGCGAGGCGCTGGTGCTAGAAGATAATTTCTTCGTCGAGCGTGTTTTTACCGGTGGCGTAATGCGCACAATCGACGCGGAGACCATGGCGGAAATCCGCCGCCCCTTTGCGGCGCCAGGCGAGGCGCGGCGGCCCACACTGTCCTGGGTGCGCCAGATCCCTATCGAGGGCGAGCCCGTCTTTGTGGCGCAACTGACGGCACAACTATCCCGTTGGGCTGCAACCACCGACTGCCCCAAGCTGTTTATCGAGGCCGACCCGGGCCAGATCATTCTGGAGGCCGACCGCAAGGTCTTCGCGACATGGCCGAACCATTCGAAGATCACGGTGCGCGGCCTGCACCACCCGCAGGAGGATTCACCGGACGATATTGGTAAGGCGCTTGCCGGCTGGTACGGGGCGCTGTAATCGAACAGCACAACAACACAAACGGGGGAAAGCGCGTCATGGATTACGAAAAGGTCTGGGACGAGGTCGAGTTCTATTCGAACGGCAACAAGACGGCCGCTTACCTCTACCGCCCGAAGGACTGGAAGCCCGGCGACCCGCCGCGCCCCGGCATCTGCGTGCTTCACGGCTACACCGGCATGAAGGACGTCTATGGCATGGACGTTCCCCAGTGGCTCTGGGAGAACGGCTACTTCGTCCTATCTCACGACTACCCCGGCTTCGGTGTGTCCGAGGGTGAGCGCGGCCGGCACCGCCCTCTGGAACAGGCCCAGAGCGTTTATGACGCGGTGACCTATCTGCAGACTGTCGATGGCGTTGATCCCGAGCGTATCGCCTATTACGGCTCCAGTTATGGCGGTGCTCACGCCATTTGGTGCGCGGCCTTCGATGAGCGCGTGAAGGTCGTCGTCTCCGCCGTGATGGTGGCCGACGGCGAGCGCTGGATGAAATCCGTGCGCCGCCCGCACGAATGGCAGGAGTTCAAGGCGAAGGTCGAGGAAGCCGAACGCAAGCGCGTCCTGACCGGTGAAAAGACGACGATCCCACTGCCGGAGATCATGCTGACCGACCCGCACACCCAGATGGTGATCGAGCAGTTCCACGCGAAGAGCGGGCGCTACAACCCGGAATACGATCTGGAAAGCGCCATGGCGAACATGCGCTATAAGCCCGAATGGGTGGCGCACAGGATCTCGCCGCGGCCGGTGCTGATGGTCTATGCCGAGAACGACAACCTGGTGCCGCCGGACGAGCAGCTTTCGTGTTATGAAGCGTTGGGCGAGCCAAAGAAGCTGGTGAAGCTTCCGGGAATCCAGCACTACGAATCCTATCAGTTCTGTAACGCTGACGCGCACGCGATCCAGAAGGAAGCGGCGCTGGCGTGGTACGCCAAGTACCTCTAGGTCCAACCCCCAGCCAGTCCGAGCGACGATGAAGAACCTCTGGTCCGACCGTGAAGCCCGCGCCTGCGTGCGTCGATATGCCAAGGATGGCGTTAACCGCGATGTGGCGCTGCGGGTCTATACGACCCGCCTGCTGGGCGGTGATCCTCGGCTTGTTCTGCATGGCGGCGGCAATTCCTCGGTCAAGACGGTCGTGCGTGACCTAACTGGCGAGGACATTCAGGTCCTATGCGTAAAGGGTAGCGGCTGGGATATGGGCGACATCGAGCCGCCGGGATTGCCGGCCGTGCGGCTACAGCAGCTCTGCGAACTGGAAGCACTCGACGGGCTCAGCGACGAGGACATGGTCAACGCGCTACGGCGTAACCTGCTGGATTCGAAGGCGCCGAACCCGTCGGTCGAGACTCTGCTCCACGCCTTCCTACCCCACACGTTCGTGGACCACACCCATTCTACAGCGGTGCTGGCGCTGACCGACCAGCCTGACGGCGCGAAGCTGTGCCGCGAGGTCTATGGCAAGCGCGTCGCGCTGGTCCCATACATTATGCCCGGTTTCGCGCTGGCTAAGGCTTGCGCCAAGGTGTGGCGGGAGAACCCGGACATCGAAGGCCTGATCCTTCTCAAGCACGGTATCTTCACCTTCGGAGAGACTGCCAAGGAAGCCTATGGCCGGATGATCGATCTGGTCACGGTTGCCGAGCGGTATCTGAAATCAGCGCGCAAAGACAAATACCTGGCTCCGGCCGTTGCCGGGAAGGGTCGCCAGCCGCGCGTTGCGGATATTGCGCCGCATCTGCGTGGCTTGCTCGCGTTCGGTCCGTCGGATGCGCCGACGCGGTTCGTCACCACCTTCCGCACGGATGCGGCCATCCGGCGATTCGTGGATGGGGCGGAACTCAGCCGCTACAGTCAGCAGGGGACGGTCACGCCCGATCACGCGATCCGCATCAAGCCGAAACCGGTCATCCTTCCGCGCCCGGAAGCCGGCAAGCTCGATGCGTTCTTCGAGGGCGCGAAGAAGGCGATTACGCGCTACGAGGATGATTACAGGGACTATTTCGCGCGCAATAACGTGAACCAGAAAGACCCCAAAACCCAGCTCGATTTGGTGCCTCGCGTCCTGTTGGTGCCCGGCCTGGGGTTTTTCGCTGTTGGCAACTCAGCCAGGGCCGCCGATATCGCGGCGGATGTTTATGAGAACAATGTTGAGGTGATAACGGCGGCAGAAGGTATCGGCAAGTTCCGCTCGATTTCCGAGCCCGATACCTTCGAAATCGAATACTGGTCGCTGGAGCAGGCCAAGCTGGGCAGCGCGAAGGAGGCACCGCTGGCGCGCCAGGTCGCTGTTATTACCGGCGCAGGCGGCGCCATCGGGCAGGCTACGGCCCGGGCCTTCCGGGCGGCAGGGGCCGAGGTCGTGCTGCTCGACCTTGATGAAGGTATGATCGCGCCGCTCGCGGACGAACTCGGCGGTCTGGCCGTGTCGTGCGATGTCACCTCGGACGCTGCCGTCGAGAGCGCATTTGCTGCGGCCGCAGGGCGTTTCGGCGGTGCTGATATTCTTGTCTCGAATGCCGGTGCGGCGTGGCAGGGCCGGATCGGCGAAGTGGACGACAAGGTCCTGCGCCAGAGTTTCGAGTTGAACTTCTTCGCGCACCAGCGCGTTGCCAAGGCTGCCGTGGCCATCATGCAGGCGCAGGGCACGGGCGGTTGTCTGCTGTTCAATGCCTCTAAGCAGGCGGTAAACCCCGGCAAGGATTTCGGGCCCTACGGCCTGCCTAAGGCAGCGACACTCTTCCTGTCGCGGCAGTACGCACTGGACTATGGCGGGGAAGGCATCCGTTCTAATGCTGTCAACGCGGACCGAATCCGCTCGGGTCTTCTAACCGACGAGATGGTGGCCTCACGCTCGTCGGCGCGTGGGCTCAGCGAGGCCGACTATATGGCCGGCAATCTGCTGAAGCGCGAGGTGCGGGCCGAGGATGTGGCCAAGGCTTTTGTTGATCTGGCGATGTCCCATAAAACCACCGCGGCTGTGATGACGGTGGATGGCGGCAATATCGAGGCCGCGCTGCGCTAGGCGCTCAGGCGGAGAGGTTGCGGGCGGTAGTGCGAAGTTGGCGAGATCGCTGTTGCCAGTCTCCTCGCCCATGGCGGTGACCCCAGCCGTGGTGAGCGTGTGAAGCGCCGGTGGGACCGGCGACTGAACATTGCATAGACCGTCGGGCCTTTGGGAGATGCCGACAGTGCAACCAAATTTTTGGCACACATTCCTCTCACAATGAACCATCCGCTATCCTTCCACAGTAACGGCAGGAGCCGGTTCTGCTACCTTTAGGACCGGTCAAATGCGGGAGTGGAGTAGATGCCGAGGATTGTGCAGTTTCCGGAGTATGGCGGCCCGGAGGTTCTGGAAGTCGTCGAACGCGACGTGCAGGAGCCGGGGCCTGGTGAGATCCGGGTTCGGACAGGAGCTATCGGGGTCGGTGTGCCGGATATGCTCATGCGTTCGGGCAACTACGCGTGGATCCCGCCGCTGCCGGTGATACCCGGCAATGAACTGGCGGGCGTTGTGGATGCGGTCGGCGCAGGTGTCTCGCAGCCCAAGACCGGAACGCGGGTCTATGTGAACGCCCGCGAGCTGTCCCAGCGCGGCGGCTGTTATGCCGACGAGATCGTGGTTCCGGCGGCGGCGGCGTTTGTATTGCCAGACACGGTGAGCGATGAACATGCCGTATCGCTCGGAAACTACCAGCTCTCCTGGCTGCTTCTGAACTATGCCGTAAAACCCGAGCCTGGTGATCGCGCTCTCGTGCATGCAGCCGCCGGCGGTGTCGGCGCGGCTCTGGTTCAGATGGCGAAGGCGAAGGGGCTGGAGGTGATCGGCATCGCCGGATCGGCGGAAAAGATTGCCTATGTCTCGAACCTCGGTGCGGACCATGTGATCGACCGGAGCGGGGAGGTGATCGTGGAAAGGGTCGCGGAACTGACCGGTGGTGCCGGCGTCGATGTGATCTACGATTCGGTTAGCGGCCCGATGTTCGGGGAAGCGTTCGACATGCTGGCCCCGATGGGGACAACCGTGCTGTTCGGCTATCTCGGCGGTAAACCACCGGCGGAAGCGTTCCCGCCGGTGTTCGAGAAAATGGGGAAGTCGATGGCGATCCGTGTCTTCTCGATCCATGTTGTGGACGACAAGCCGGATATCCGTCGTCACGCGATGGAGCAGGCTATCGCGGCGATGGCGTCGGGCGATGCCTCGCCCCATGTCCACACGGTGATGAAACTGGCCGACGCTGCGGACGCGCACCGTTTGCTGGAAACCGGGACCGTGACCGGCAAGGTGGTGCTGGTTCCGTGACCGGACGAGCCGGATCTTGTGGGAAGGAATACGATGAGCGACAACTCACTGAACACCGCTCCTGAACGGCGGGTCCGAAGTAACGACCGCCTGCCCGTGCTGGACCTCGAGGCTTATCTGGCCGGATCGCCCGGCGCGGAAGTGGCGCTCGCGGCGCAACTGCGAGAGGCATGCGCGGACATCGGGTTTTTCTTCGTGACCGGCCACGGTATCGACCCGGCGCTAGTCGCCGAGTGCTTCGAGCAGTCTCGGCGTTTCTTCGGCCTTCCTTTGGACAGAAAGCTCCAATGCGCCATGAACGAGAGCCAGTCCGGCTATCAGCCGCTGCGCGCGTCCGTGTACCAGGACAATCTGAGCCGTGAGAACCGCAAGGCCAGCATCAGCGAGGCCTACAAGTATACCTTTGATCTGGCGACGGACGATCCGGACTTTGGGTCCGGACGGCGCTTTCGGGACCAGCCCAACTGGCCGGAGGGAATGCCGGGTTTCCGGGAGTTCTGTCAGCGTTACATCCGCACGTTCGACGATCTGGCGAACACGCTGCTCGCGCCTCTGTCTCTGTCGCTCGACCTGCCGCGAAATTTTTTTACCGGCGCCTTCGACCGTTCGACGTCAGCGGTGCGCCTTGCCCACTATCCGCAGGTGCCGTCGGAAGAGCGCGTCGGAAACATGGGGTCGTTCCCGCATCAGGATCTTTCGTTCCTGACGCTCATCCCGCCGAGCGATGTTCCGGGGCTCGATGTTCTGCTGCCGGGTGGCGAATGGCTGGAGGTGCCGCGTGTCGAGGGCGCGATCCTCGTGAACACGGGTATTGCACTCGAGCGATGGACCGCGGGCCGTTACCGCGCGACACCGCACCGCGTGCGCGTTCCGGAGGACACGGACCGGTACTCCAACATCTTCTTCTATTACCCGAATCTCGAGGCGCGCATCGAAGACCAAACGACCTTCGAGGACATGCACGTCGCCTATTGTGATCGGAATTTCCAGTACGTGAATGCCATCGCGAGCGCATCCTGAGACAGCGATGCGTGGCTGCTTTGAGCGCCGATAGCGCGGTGCTAGTTTGAGCGCAAGATACGCGGCGGCCAGGGCCCGCACGCGAAAACGGGGGAGAGGATAAGCCAGTGAGAACCGGTGGTCAGATTTTGGTCGATACCCTGCGCCTGCACGGTGTCGATACGGTGTTCGTCGTTCCCGGCGAGAGCTTTCTGGGCGCGCTTGACGCGCTTTATGACGCCCGCGACACGATCCGGGTTATCACCTGCCGCCATGAAAGCGGTGCGACCTATGCGGCCGAGGCCTACGGTAAGCTGACAGGTAAGCCCGGCGTGGCCTTTGTCACGCGCGGTCCCGGCGCCTGCAACGCCTGCATCGGGGTCCACACTGCGCTGCAGGACTCATCCCCGATGATCCTGTTCGTCGGCCAGGTGCCTCGTGATTTCAAGGGACGCGAGGCGTTTCAGGAAGTCGATTTCCCGGCCATGTTCGGTCCGCTCGCCAAATGGGCGACGGAGGTAGACGATCCGGCGCGCATGGCCGAAATCACTGCGCGTGCCTTTGCCACGGCTGCCGGTGGCCGCCCGGGTCCGGTGGTGATCTCCCTGCCCGAGGACATGCTGGTAGAGCAGGTCGAGGCCGGTGACGTTTCCGTTGCTGCCTATCCGGCGCCGGAAGCTTCGGAAGCCGACCTTGCGCGGGTGCGTGATATGCTGTCTGCGGCCTCGAAGCCGCTGGTGATCTTCGGGGGCGGAAGCTGGAATGCGCAGGCTGTGGCCGACCTGGAAGCCTTCTGCGAGGCGAATGACCTGCCCGCCGTGGCGTCGTTCCGCACCCAGGATATCTTCAACAACGACCATCCGAATTTCATCGGTGAGCTGGGCTACAACACGAACCCCAAGCTGGCGCAGCGCGTGAAGGATGCCGACCTGCTGCTGACCATCGGCGCACGGCTCGGTGAGACGGCGACCCAGGCCTACACGCTGGTCAAGGCGCCGAAGCCGGATCAGACGCTGATCCACGTTTATCCCGACCATTCTGAACTGGGCCGCGTGTTCCAGGCCGATCTTCCGATTGCCTCGAACCTGGGGGCATTCCTGGCCGGCGCCCGCCGCCATGTGCAGGTCGATGCGGGCAAGTGGGCCACCTGGCGGGCTGAGGGAAGGGCGGACTTCGACGCCTGGACCGAGCCGACCGACGTTCCAGGGCCGCTAAACCTCGCCCAGCTCTTCGTGCAGTTGCGCGAGATCCTGCCCGACGATGCCATCATCACGACGGATGCGGGCAACTTCGGCGGCTGGAGCAGCCGCTTCTACAAGTTCCGCAAGTACCGCACCCTGCTGGGGCCGGCCAACGGCTCTATGGGCTATGGCATGCCCGCCGCGCTAGCGGCCAAGGCGGTGCGCCCGGACCTCCCGGTGATCTGCTACGCGGGCGATGGGGGCATCCTGATGACAGGCAATGAACTTGCGACGGCCGTGCAGCATGACCTGCCGATTGTCCTGATGATCGCCAACAACGGGATGTTCGGCACGATCCGCATGCATGAGGAGCGTGAGTATCCAGGCCGTGAGATCGCAACAGAACTACGCAATCCCGATTTTGTGGCCTGGGCGGAAGCCTTCGGCGCCCATGGCGAGTGCGTCACCACGACCGAGGAATTCGCCCCGGCGATGGAGCGCGCGCTGGCGGCGGGACGCCCGGCGGTCATCGAGCTCAAGGTCGATCAGGAACTGATCTCGTCGAATTTCACCCTGAGCCAGCTTCGCGAACGAGTGCGGAGGGCGGCCGAGTAGTTCCTCACATGGTATCCGATGGACGGCGTGCGCTGTTCCTGGATCGGGACGGCGTCATCAACATCGACAGCGGCTACATCTGGCGCCCGGAAGATTTCATCTTCAATGACGGTGTGTTCGATGCCTGCCGCAAGGCCCGGAATCTGGGCTACTTGCTGGTGGTGGTGACCAATCAGGCTGGGATCGGCCGCGGGCTTTTCTCAGAAAAGGACTTCCGGGCGCTGACCGAGTGGATGATCGGGCGCTTCGCCGAGGAAGCGATCGAAATCGCGCGGGTATATTTCGCTCCGACGCATCCGGAAGAGGGGATCGGCGTCTATCGCCGGGAATCGCCCGACCGCAAGCCGGGGCCCGGGATGCTGTTCAAGGCCCGGGACGAGTTCGGGATCGACATGAAGGCCTCCGCCATCATTGGGGACCGCGAAACCGATATCCTAGCCGGAATCAACGGCGGCGTTGGCCGGCGCATCCTGATCGAGGGCGCGGAGCCCGACACCTCGCAAACGCGAGCGGATGTGGTGGTGAGCTCGCTCGCCGAGGGCGTAGACTGGTTGGTCCGACAGCGCGGCCGCCCGTCCTAGACTTTCATGTCGCTAGCGTTTACCTGCAGCCACGCGCTCGGCAACATAGGTCGGGTGCGCGAAGGCGCCCCGGTGCAGGGCCGGATTGTAGTAGCGCGTTGTCAGCCCTGCCTCCGCAAACCGCGCGGTGAGGGTTGCCTCATCGGTCTGCCGCAATGCGGTGTCGTCCGTTCCCCAGCCGAAGGCCATGAAACCGCCCGCATAGGTTGGTACCGGCGCGATATAAGCGTGGTTGTCGGCGAAATGGTCGCCCAGCCTTCTGATGGTCGTGGTGAGTTCGTCGCCTTGGACCATCACAACGCCGGACTGGGTGGTTATCACGCCGTCAGGCTTCAGGCAGGATTTGCAGTCGCCATAGAACTTCGACGAGAATAACACTTCGCCCGGGCCCAAGGGGTCCGTCGAATCGACCACGATCACGTCAAAGCGGCGATCTGTCTCTTCCATGAACTTCGCCCCGTCGGCGATCACGAGGTCGGCGCGCGGATCGTCGAAGGCACCGTCCGAGATCGAGGGGAGGAATTCGATGCTGAGGTCCACGACCGAGCGGTCGATTTCCACCATGGTCACGCGGTCCACCGGGTGGCGCAGCGCTTCGCGCAGCATGCCGCCGTCGCCGCCGCCGATGATGCAGACATCACGTGCGGACCCGTGCGCCATCATCGGCACATGGGTCAGCATCTCGTGATAGATGTACTCGTCACGCTCGCAGACCTGGATGATGCCGTCGAGCGCCATCACCCGGCCCCACTGGGCGGTCTGGTAGATCACCAGATCCTGATGTTCGGTCTGCTCGCGGAAGAGGATGTCCTCAACCTTCAATCCGAGCTGGTAACCGGCGTTCAGGGCCTCGTCGAAGAGGGCCCAGCCGTCGGTCGAACCGGTCAACCGACCAGGCCTCGGCGGGATTCGCTGAGGGTGAGGGCACTGGAGTTGAACGCGGACTTCAGGACCGGGAGTGCCTTGTGCGGATCGCAAGTGCCGCACATGAAGACGTCCAGTGCCGCGAAGTCACGCTCTGGCCAGGTGTGGATCGAGATATGGCTCTCCGCGAGGATTGCCACGCCCGACACGCCGCCCGTGTCCGAGAACTGGTGCAGGTGCACGCTCAGTACGGTCGCGCCGGCTTCCTCGGCCGCGCGGCGAAGCGCGTCCTCGATATACCCCGGGTCTGTCAGATTACTGGCTTCCCACAGATCGATCAGCAGATGCCGGCCGGCGAACGCCACCCCGTCTTCCTTGATGAAATAATCGATGAGAGGGACGACATTCGCCCCGGCTGCCGCACCTTCGGACATCTCCGGTCGTACTCCTAATTATTAGGTGGTGAGGTAATTGAGCGGGGCGTTTTAAGGCAATTTTCCCCCAGCGCAACACTTAATGAAGTGCGGGGGCATTTTTTTTAAGAGGAGGGTGGGACGGTGACCGTAGAACTCCCGGCCACCGTGCCGGAGGGGAGGCTTGCTTCTGGGGTAAAGGAGCAATGAGGTCAATGAAGGGGGCGATCGCCCGGCGAGATGTGAAGCGCGTCACATCCGGCGAATTTTATTCAAAAAAGATCTTCTGCCAGCGCCATCACGGCGTCGCCGCCCTCGGTGATGGTGTCCAGATACATGCGTGCGCGCGGCAGCACATGGGTGGCGTAGAACTGCGCGGTGATGCGCTTGGCGGCCCGGAATTCCGGGCTTGCGCCGCTCACATCGCCGTCGGCAGCGGCGAGGGCCGAACGCGTCATCAGCCAGCCGCCGACCACAGTCCCTGTCAGGTTCAGGAATGCCGCGGCGCCTGCAAATTTCCGGTTGGTGTCGTTGTTCGCGGGGTCGAGCATCCATTCGGTGGCGGCGCGCAGCACCGCATTGGCCGCTTTCTGGGCGTCAATCATCGTATCGAGTTCGGCGTCGCCCGAGGTTCTGGCGATGGCATCCATTTCTTCTAGGAGTTCTTCCATCGCTGCGCCGCCATCACGCAGCAGCTTCCGGCCGAGGAGGTCGTTGGCTTGGATGCCGTTGGTGCCTTCGTAGATGGGCGCGATCCGAGCATCTCGCAGATGCTGGGCTGCGCCGGTCTCCTCGATGAATCCCATACCACCATGTACCTGAAGGCCTATGGAAGCGAGTTCGACGCCAAGGTCCGTGCACCATGCCTTCACGACCGGGGTCAGCAGGTCGGTGCGCCGCAAATTGTAGCCGCGGATGTCGGCATCGCCGTGGTGGCGCGAGCGGTCGAGTGCAGAATTCGTGTAATAGGCTATCGCGCGCATCGCCTCGGTCTGGGCCCGCATCGCCATCAGCATGCGGCGCACATCCGGGTGCTTGATGATGATTGCGGATTCTCCGCCGCCATCGATCGGTGCGGACTGCACACGTTCGCGGGCATAGGCGACGGCGCGCTGGTAGGCGCGCTCGGCCACGGCCACGCCTTGCAGGCCGACGTTCAGGCGCGCGTTGTTCATCATAGTGAACATGCAGCGCAAGCCGTCATGTTCGTCGCCGATCAGGTAGCCAACGGCGCCGTCGCCCGCCTCGCCATAGGACATGACGCAGGTCGGACTGGCATGGATACCCAACTTGCGCTCCAGCCCGATGGCCTTAAGGTCGTTGCGCGCGCCCAGCGAGCCGTCGGCGTTAACCAGGAATTTCGGTACCAGAAATAGGCTGATACCTTTCACGCCCGGCGGCGCGTCGGGCAGGCGGGCCAGCACCAGGTGAATGATGTTGTCGGTGAAGTCCTGTTCGCCATAGGTGATGTAGATCTTGGTGCCGAAGATCCTGTAATGGTCGCCGTCCTGGTCTGCGCGGGTTTTCAGAAGGCTCAGGTCGGTGCCGGCCTGGGGCTCGGTCAGGTTCATGGTCCCGGTCCATTCGCCGGAAACGAGTTTTTCGAGATAGATCGCCTTCAGTTCGTCCGAGCCATGAGCGATCAGCGATTCAATCGCACCGATGGTCAGCAACGGGCATAGAGACCAGGATAGGTTCGCCGACTGCCACATCTCCTGTAGCGCTGTGGTGATGGTCCAGGGCAGGCCCATGCCGCCATGCTTGGGCTCGAACGGCGTGCCGTTCCAGCCGCCTTCCACGAAGGATTGGTAGGCTTCCTTGAAACCGTGCGGGGTTTTGACCGCGCCGTCGGTAAGGTGTGAGCCCTGCTGGTCGCCCGTCTGGTTTAGCGGGCTCAGGACTTCCCCTGTGAATCGGGCGGACTCGACCAGGATCTGCTCTACAAGGTCCGCTGAGGCCTCCTCGAAAGCCGGGAACACGCGCAGGCCCTCCATGTCGCAGAGGTTTTCCAGCACGAAACGCATGTCCTGCACGGGTGCTTTGTAGTCGGACATCGGGCCAATCCTTGATGGTCGTCCAGCCGTCTTTATAGCGGGACCGAGCCCTTGCCCACAAACGAGTTATCGGTTGCTACATCCCCGCGCCACTGTGCATCTCCGGAGCAGCTCGGCTGCTGCCGGCACCCAGTTTTCCTAGCTATTCGCGGGGCAACGCGACCGCTCAACCCAAAACCTTGCCGGGGTTCATCAGGCCCTTAGGGTCGATGGTCGCCTTGATGGCGCGCATCACGTCCATTTCGACGCCGGCCTTGAATTCGGCCAATTCGCCGACCTTCAGCTTGCCAATGCCGTGTTCGGCAGAGAAGCTGCCGCGCATCGAATGGGCGATATCCGCCACCAGTCCGGTGATCTCGTCCCAGCGCGCGAGGAAGTCCTCGCGTTCCGCCTCGACCGGCTGCTGCAGGTTGTAGTGGACGTTGCCGTCGCCCACATGGCCGAAGGCCATGGGCCGCAGCCCCGGGCAGGCTTCGGTGGTGGCCGCGTTGGCCTGGCGGATGAACTCGGGGATCGACGAGATCGGCACTGAGACGTCATTCTTGATACTCGCGCCGTCGAATTTCTGGGCGTGTACCATGGCCTCGCGCAGGAACCACATCTCGCTGCGCTGCGCGTCCGACTGGGCGATGGCGGCATCGACGATCAGCCCGTCCTCGAATGCGGCCTCAAGGAAGACCTGCATGGCCTCGCCCAGCCCGGCATCGGCCTCACTGGTCTCGAACTCGATCAGCGCGCACCAGTCATGGGGATCGTTGAGGAAATCCTTCGCACCCTCGATATGCTTCACCGAAATCTCGATGGCGATGCGCGGGATCAGCTCGAAGCCCGACACGGTATCCGCGCTGGCTTTCCGGGCGCGGCCCAGCACCTCCAGTACGCATTCCAGGTCGCGCAGGGCGACGAAAGCGGTGTGACGCTCCACCGGTTTGGGGAACATCTTCAACACCGCGCCGGTGATGACGCCCAGCGTGCCTTCCGCGCCGATAAACAGGTGTTTCAGGTCGTACCCGGTGTTGTTCTTACGCAGCCCCGTCAGCCCGTCCCAGATACGTCCGTCCGGCAGAACGACTTCCAGTCCGAGGGTCAGCTCGCGGGTGTTGCCGTAGCGGATGACGCCGGTGCCGCCGGCATTGGTGGACAGGTTGCCGCCGATCCGGCAGGAGCCTTCGGCCCCCAGCGACAGCGGGAACAGCCGGTCGTGCTCGTTGGCAACGCGCTGCAGGTCGGCCAGAATGCACCCCGCATCCACGGTCATAGTGAAATTCACGGGATCGACGGCGCGTACCGCATTCATACGCGACAGGCTCAGGATCACCTCGCCGGAGGCCACCGCGCCGCCGCAAAGGCCAGTATTCCCGCCCTGGGGCACTACGGCGACGTTCGCCTCGTAGCAGGCTCCCATGACCCGGGAGACCTCCTGCGTGGACGCAGGCCGCACCACACAGGGCGAGACGCCGCGGAACAGGCCACGTTCCTCGGACAGATAGGGTTCCATATCGGCCGGATCCGTGATGATCCCCGGCGGGCCGACGATGTCGCGGATCGTCTGGGTAAAGCCTTCGGGTAGAGGAGCGGCGATGTTTTCGGCGGTGGCGCTCATAGCCTCAGATGTAAACCGCCATCATGGTATGCGCAAGGCGCTGGCGAGGCGTGTCAGTGGTTCTCGCTGGAACCTGTTCCGGATCCGGCGGCGGCGCGGCGTAGTCGGTCGTTGATGGCGAGGCCCAGCCCTTCTTCCGGGATCGGGACCACGGCGATGCCCCGGAAAGCCGGATCGTCGAGTTCGCGCAGCGTCGCGAAGAGGTTTGCGGCCGCCTCGACCAGGTCCCCCGACGGGCTGAGATTGGCGGTTTTCCGAGCGCCGGACGGGGCATTAACGCCGAAGGCGATCAGGGCTTCATCATCAGATATATCAATTGTATTGAGGCGGAGCGGCAGGCGAGGCGCGTAGTGCCGGGCAAGTTGCCCGGGTGATCTAGGCGCCTGGCCTTCGGCCGGGCTGGTCGCGTCCTCCACCTCGCCCAGCGCGTCACGAAGCTGTTCAAGCGTGACCGCGCCATGCCTTAGCAACGCGGGTGCGGGGCCGGACAGGTCCACCACGGTCGATTCCAGCCCCACTGCGCAGGGGCCGCCGTCGAGGATCAGGTTTACCCGCGCGCCGAGGGACGCTGCGACATGTTCGGCGCGTGTTGGGCTCACCTCACCGGATGCGTTGGCGCTGGGGGCCGCGATCGGCCCGCCAAACCGCACCAGCAGGTCATGGGCCAGCGGATGGGCGGGCACGCGCACTGCCACAGTGTCTAGCCCGGCGCTGACCAGCAGGGACAGCGCACAATCGGGACGGCGCGGCAGCACGAAGGTTAGCGGGCCCGGCCAGAATTGCGCGGCAAGCGCATCCGCGCGCGCGTCGAAATTCACATAGTTATGTGCGGCGGCGGCATTGGCCAGGTGGACGATCAGCGGATTGAAGCTGGGCCGGCTCTTGGCCGCGAAGATGCGCGCGACGGCCTCGTCGTTCCGCGCATCCGCGCCCAGTCCATAGACCGTCTCGGTCGGAAACGCGACGAGATCGCCCGCCGCCAGCTTTTCGGCGGCGCGGGTAATGTTCTCCTCCGTCGCGGGCAGGATACGGCCGGTCGCGCTCATGGCCGTTGTATGCCGCAATGAAAGGGAGAGTGCCAGAGAAAGCCCCTCTTCCTGATGGAGAGGGTTCTCTCTACCGCCGTCCGAAGGCGACGAAACCGGGGTTCAGGAAGTCCTTTTTCCCGTAGTCGAAATGGGTGCCGTCGATCTTCGTCAGCGACCCGCCCGCGGCCAGTACGATGGCGTGCCCGGCGGCGGTGTCCCACTCACAGGTCGGCCCGAAACGCGGGTAGATGTCGGCCATGCCTTCGGCCAGTCGGCCGAACTTCAGCGCGCTGCCCTGGGGGATGCGCTCCCGGATGGTCTCCTCAGCAAGGTATTCATCGACCTTGCCGCCGATGGAATGGGACCGGCTGACCAGAACGCCCAGCCCGTCGGCGGGGGGCAGGCGGCAGGAAATCGGCCGCTCAGCGCTCCCGCCCTCGGTCAGCGTGGCGCTGCCCGCGCCCGCACCAGCATACATCAGGTCAAGGGCCGGGGCGTACAGCACACCCAGCACGGGGACATTGTCCTCGATCAGCCCGATGTTCACGGTGAACTCGTCGTTGCGCTTCAGGAACTCGCGCGTGCCGTCGAGCGGATCGACCAGCCAGAAGCGGCGTCCGACCTTGTCGGGGCTCTCCCCGGCGGAGAACTCCTCCTCAGAGATGACGGGAATGTCGGGTGTCAGTGCGCGCAAGCCGGGCACGATGGCGGCCTCTGCCGCCTTGTCCGCCTCGGTGACGGGCGAGCCGTCATCCTTACGCTCGGCATCGAAGTCGGTCCGGTACACGGCCATGATGGCGTCGCCCGCCGATCGGGCAAGCTCGCGCACCAGCGGGTTCAGATCCGCGATATCGATGGTAATTACTCCGGTTTCCGGTCGGCGCTATTCGGCGGCCATCCGGGGGTGGGCGAGCGCCCAGATCACGTCCGGGGTCGCGGGCATATCGACTTCGGCGATGTGCCCGTCTGCGGAGAAGGCCTCGACGATCGCGTTGATGATCGAGGCCGGTGCGCCGATGGCCCCGGCTTCGCCCGTGCCTTTGATGCCTAGCGGGTTGGTCTTGCATTTCTCGTTGCGCATCGAGAAATCGAAGTTCGGCAGGTCGTCGGCGCGCGGCAACCGGTAGTCCATGAAGGAGCCCGACACGAGCTGACCCGAGGCCTCGTCATAGACCGTATGTTCATGCAGAGCCTGCCCGAGACCCTGCACAATGCCCCCATGTACCTGGCCCTCAATCAACAGCGGGTTGATGACGTCGCCGAAGTCATCGACCACCGTGTAGCGAAGGATCTCGAGGTTGCCCGTGCCCGGGTCGATCTCGATCTCGCAGATGTGGCAGCCGTTTGGGAAGGTCGGGGCGTCGGGCTGCTGGGAGGCTGTGGTGTCGAGGCCCGGCTCCATACCTTCGGGCAGGTTCGCAGGGTCGAGCGCGGCCCTGGCCACCTCGAACAGGCCCATGGAACGGTCGGTGCCGGCCACGCGGAAGGTGCCGTCGGAGAACTCGATATCGGCCTCCGCTGTCTCCATCATGTGGGCGGAGATGGCCTTGCCCTTTTCGACGATGGCCTCGGACGCCTTTGAGACAGCGACACCGCCGACGGTGATCGAGCGGGAACCTCCCGTCATGCCCGGCGGAACCACGTCGCTGTCGCCCTGCACCATCACCATATTGTCGGTGTCGATGCCCAGCCGGTCGGACATGATCTGCTTGTAGGACGTGTCATGGCCCTGCCCGTTGGACATGGTGCCGATGTAGAAGGTGATGGTCTCGCTGTCCGGATCAATGCGCACATCGGCGACCTCGGGGTTGCCGCCGCCGCACTTCTCGACATAAGTCGCCATTCCGATACCGCGGACCATGCCGCGCTTTGCGCTTTCCTTGCGCCGCGCCGGGTAGCCGTTCCAGTCGGCCTTCTTCATGCCCTCTTCCATGATTGCGGTGAAGTTGCCGCTGTCATAGGTGTCGCCGAGCGACGTGGTGAACGGCAGCTGCTCGGGCTGTATGAAGTTGCGCCGTCGGATCTCGTCGGGCGACAGGCCCAGTTCGCGCGCGCATTTATCGACCAGCCGCTCGATGCAGTAGATCGCCTCGGGCCGGCCGGCGCCGCGATAGGCATCGGTCGGCACGGTGTTGGTCATCACACCCTTCACGTTCACCCAGGCGGTTGGGAAGGCGTACAGGCCGTTCAGCATCGTCGTCCCGGCTTCCGTTGGGATGTAGGTCGCGAAGTGGGAGAGATAGGCACCCAGATTGGCGTGGGTGGTGATCCGCAGGCCTAGGAACTTGCCGTCCTTGTCGCAGGCGACCTCCGCCTTCGTCACATGGTCACGTCCCTGTATGTCGGATAGGAAGGCCTCGCTGCGTTCGGAGTTCCAGCGCACCGGACGTTTAAGCTTCATGGCTGCCCACAACACCATCGGCTGTTCCGGGTGCGGGAAGATCTTCATACCGAAGCCGCCGCCCACATCTCCGGTGACGACGCGCAGCTTGTCCTGGTCGATCTTCAGGATGGCGTCGGCGATGGTGTTGCGCAGGCCGATGGTGCCTTGCGAGGAGGTATAGAGCGTCGCCTTATCGGTATCCGCGTCATAGACGCCGATGGCCGCGCGCGTCTCCATGGAGTTCACCACGACCCGGTTGTTCACCAGCTCTAGCGTGGTGATGTGGTCCGCCTTCGCGAAGGCTTCCTCGGTCGGTTCCTTGTCGCCCTTGCCCCAGTCGAAGCACAGGTTGTTGGGCATGTGGTCCCAGATCTGGGCCGCGCCGTCCTGGGCTGAACGGTAGGTGTCGGTCGCGGCGGGCAACTCCTCAATGTTGAGCTGGATCAACTCGGCGGCATCTCGTGCCTGGGCCAGCGTCTCGGCCACGACCAGCGCGACGGGTTCGCCCACATGGCGCACCTTGTCTTGAGCCAGCAGGGGGCGGTGGGTTTCGTGGCGGGTTTCGCCGGTTATGCTCTTAACCGGGAACATGTTCGGCATGCCGCCCAGACCGTCGGCCTTCACATCCTCGCCAGTCAACACCAGCAGCACGCCCTGGGCGTTCTGTGCGGCGGCGGTATCGACGCCCTTCAGGATGCCGTGGGCCATCGGGGAACGCAGCACATATGCGTGGGTTTCGCCTTCAAGCTGCACATCGTCGGTGTACTTGCCGCCGCCGGTCAGCAGGCGGTGATCTTCGATACGTGTGACGGACTGGCCGATGCCGAACTGGCCCATGGGGACAACCTCTTCGAGACGGAATGCGATTTGCGGAATATGCGCTGATGATATGCGACCGGCCCCCGGTAAACCAAGACCCCCAGCTCACATAGGGTTGAATTCCTCTGTTATTTTATTCCCGGAAATGACCAAAGTCGCGGACTTCGTGAGCGATCTGAAGGGCTTTCCCAGCCGTTACGGGCATGCGCTGGGTGACGGTCGCATCCAGTGCGACCTGTGACCGTATTTCTGCAAGCTACACGAGGGCCAGCGAGGGTTGTGTTTCGTCCGCGCGCGGACCGACGACCGGGTCGTACTGACCACCTACGGGCGCTCGTCAGGCTTCTGCATCGACCCCATCGAAAAGAAGCCGCTCAACCATTTCCTGCCGAGCGCGCCGGTCCTCAGCTTCGAGACGGCGGGCTGCAACCTGACCTGCAAGTTCTGTCAGAACTGGGACATCTCCAAGTCACGCGAGTTCGACCGGCTGGCGGACAAGGCGATGCGCGAAGACATCGCGAAGGTCTCCGCGAAATACAGGAGCCGCTGGGTCGCCTTCACCTTCAACGACCCGGGGATATTCCTGGAATACGCGCCTGACAGGCATTCGTGCACGAATCCGGCCAGCGCATCGGGCTCGGCGGGATACAACGTAACCGCGATGGCGGGCGGATGGTGTTTGCGGTGGCTTTTGTCATCAAGACGACTTGTCCGAGACTCGGAAAGGCATATATCGGCTGAACTACAACCGAGAGTAGCGTGTGGCGCTCGCACACGCCAAAAATAGGCAAACCCGGTGAGGAACTCCAGATGCTGACGGTCTATGGGTTGAAGTCATGTGATACGACGCGCAAAACGCTGAAATGGCTTGAGCGTCGCGAGGCGGCGCACCGCTTCCTGGATGTGCGCGCCGACGGTGTGGACATCGATAAGCTGACCGAGTGGGCAATGGAGGTCGGCTGGGAGACACTGCTAAACCGGGGCAGCACCACCTGGCGCGGCCTGGACGAGGTTATCCGCGAGAACGTGACCGAGGACACCGCGCTCCAGTTGATGGTCGAGAACCCGACCCTCATCAAGCGCCCGGTGATCGAGACCGATGCGGGCGTGCTGGTAGGCTGGAAGACCGAGCAGCAAAGAACGATGGAAGAACTGCTCTAGCAACCCCATATCTGGTGTTGAAAAGAGCCGCCGGACATAGGGTTCCGGGCGATCTCGTTTCGTTCTGCGCAAATTGCCCGAGTCGTTTTTCGGCTGACCACCACATTTTGGGGTTTGTAGTACAAAAGGGGCACAAACGCTCTGGCGCGCGCGGTTGAGGACGCGTAACAAACTGGCCTGTTTGAACGATTCGCCCCCGGCGTGTTGACTCAAAAACGCCACACCTTACAATGTTCCCTAATTGTTCATGGTGACAGCCTTGCCATATTTGGTATTAACTGTTCGTTACGTCTCCAGATGTTGTGGCTTTTACGCATTTTCCCATCAGAAATTGCCCACAGTTTGTGGAGGACCTGGATGATTGTTTGGGAGGGGGCTTGGTAATGGACGGTTCTGCTGGGATTCAGGCGGAAAACGCGGTTGTGGAAAAGACGCGCAAAACGCGCGAGACGAACGATTTGGACGTGCTTGAAACACTCGATCTGGAGCCCGTAACGAACGAAACCGAGGCGACTCGGGATGTGGATAACGATCTCGTCGGGAAGGACGCCGTTACGGCGAACATCTTTCAGACTGAGCGTGTGCGCATCGCGATAGACCCTGCGCGTGACGCCAACCTGACCGCGTTCGGCCGTGAAACCCTGGAAGACCGCTATCTCCTGAAAGACGAGGCGGGTTCTCCCCAAAAACTATTCGCCCGTGTAGCGTGTCATTATGCCGACGATTCGGCCCACGCCCAGCGTATCTACGACTACATCTCGAACCTCTGGTTCATGCCGGCTACCCCGGTGCTGTCGAATGGAGGTACCAAGCGCGGCCTGCCGATCTCCTGCTTCCTCAACGAAGCTTCCGACTCTCTGGAAGGCATCGTCGATCTGTGGAACGAGAATGTCTGGCTGGCGGCCCGCGGCGGCGGCATCGGCAGCTACTGGGGCAATCTGCGCTCCATCGGCGAGCAGGTTGGCCACAACGGCAAGACCTCGGGTGTGGTTCCCTTCATCCGGGTGATGGATTCGCTGACGCTGGCGATTTCCCAAGGTTCTCTTCGGCGTGGCTCCGCTGCGGTCTATCTGCCAATCGACCACCCGGAGATCGAGGAGTTCATCGAAATCCGCCGTCCGACCGGCGGTGACCCGAACCGTAAGGCGCAGAACCTGCACCACGGCGTGCTGGTCACCGACGCGTTCATGCGCGCGGTCGAGGCCGATGAAGACTGGACGCTGGTCAGCCCGAAGGACCGCTCGCCCATCGCGACGGTCAAGGCGCGCTCGCTCTGGATTCGCCTGCTGACGGCGCGGATCGAGACCGGCGAGCCCTATATCGTCTATTCCGACACGGTGAACCGGCAGATTCCGGAACATCAGAAGCTCGCCGGCCTGACAGTGAAGACCTCGAATCTGTGTTCCGAGATCACACTGCCGACCGGCAAGGACCACCTGGACAATGACCGCACCGCGGTGTGCTGTCTGTCCTCGCTCAACGTCGAGAAGTTCCTCGAGTGGAAGGATCACCCGACCTTTATCGAGGATGTGATGCGCTTCCTTGACAACGTGCTCTCGGACTTCATCGATACCGCGCCCGACAGTTTCGCCAAGGCCAAGTATTCGGCCATGCGCGAGCGTTCGGTCGGCCTCGGCATCATGGGCTTCCATTCCTTCCTGCAGGACCAGATGGTGCCGTTTGAGTCCGCGGTCGCGAAAGCCTGGAACAAGAAGATGTTCAAGCAGATCCGTGAGCAGGCCGACGCAGCATCCCAGCTGTTGGCCGAGGAGCGTGGTGCGTGCTCCGATGCCGCTGATTACGGCATCAAGGAACGCTTCTCCAACAAGATGGCGATTGCGCCGACGGCGTCGATCTCGATCATTTGCGGCGGCGCCTCACCGGGCATCGAACCGATCGCGGCGAACAGCTTCACCCACAAAACCCTGTCGGGCTCGTTCACCGTCCGCTCCAAGGCGCTCAAGAAGCTCTTGGCGGAGAAGGGCAAGGACACCGATGAGACCTGGTCTTCCATCACCAGCCATGAGGGCTCGGTGCAGCAACTGGATTTCCTGACCCAGGACGAGAAGGACGTGTTCAAGACCGCCTTCGAGATCGACCAGCGCTGGGTGATCGACCTGGCTGCCGATCGCTCGCCGTTCGTCTGCCAGTCGCAGTCGCTGAACGTCTTCCTGGCGGCGGACGTGCACAAGCGCGACCTGCACCAGATCCACTTCCAGGCTTGGAAGAAGGGGGTGAAGAGCCTCTACTACTGCCGCTCGAAGTCGCTGCAGCGCTCCGAAAGCGTGGCCGCGCTGGTGCCGGTGACCGCGGATGACGAGGCCGACCGAGCCGCCGCCAGCCGCAACGATTACGAGGAATGCCTCGCCTGTCAGTAGGCAATCGAGAAATAAAGTTTTGCGTTCCGCCCCGGGCCCGTTGGTGCCGGGGCGTCGCATCCGGGGAAGAGGATTGAGTAATGTCACTTCTTGAAGAGCGGGTTCAGTACAAGCCGTTCCACTATCCGTGGGCCTATGACGCTTGGCTGATGCAGCAGCGCGTCCACTGGCTGCCGGAGGAAGTACCGCTGGCCGACGATGTGAAGGACTGGCACCGAACGCTCAGCGCGGCGGAGCGTAACCTGCTGACGCACATCTTCCGCTTCTTCACCCAGGCCGATGTGGAAGTGAACAACTGCTACATGAAGCACTATTCGCAGGTGTTCAAACCCACCGAGGTGCAGATGATGCTTGCCGCCTTCTCGAACATCGAGACGGTGCACATCTCCGCCTACTCCCATCTGCTCGACACCATCGGGATGCCTGAGACCGAGTACTCAGCCTTCCTGAAGTACCAGCAGATGAAGGACAAGTACGACTATATGCAGGAGTTCGGTATCGGTACTAAGGAGGATATCGCCAAGACGCTGGCCATGTTCGGCGCCTTCACCGAGGGCTTGCAGCTCTTCGCCTCCTTCGCGATCCTGATGAACTTTCCGCGCTTCAATAAGATGAAGGGCATGGGCCAGATCGTGACCTGGTCGGTTCGCGACGAGAGCCTGCACACCCAGTCGATCATCAAGCTGTTCCAGACCTTCATCCATGAGAACCCGGAGGTTTGGAATGAGGACTTCAAGCGCGACCTCTACGTCGCCTGCGAGACGGTGCTGAATCACGAGGACGCCTTTATCGACCTGGCCTTCGAGCTGGGCGGTATCGAAGGCCTCGAGGCGCGCGAGGTGAAGCAGTACATCCGCTACATCGCCGACCGCCGCCTGTCGCAGCTCGGCCTTCAGCCGGTTTACCGGATCGAGAAGAATCCGCTACCGTGGATGGAAGAGATGCTCAACGGCGTGGAGCACGCGAACTTCTTCGAGAACCGCGCGACCGAGTATTCCAAGGCCGCGACCCAGGGAAGCTGGGAAGAAGCCTTCGACTAGGCCGAGACGACTCCCCCACGTGATAGAACGGTCGGCATGACTACCGACCAGGTCATCATTTTTGCCATTCTGGGCCTGTCGCTCGTTTTCTTCATTTGGGGGCGCTGGCGTTATGACGTGGTGGCATTCACCGCGCTGATCGCGACGGTCTTCGCCGGGATCGTTCCCGCCGACGCTGCCTTCTCGGGCTTCGGGCACCCGGCCGTTATCACCGTCGCCGCCGTGCTGGTCATCAGCCGGGCGCTTCAGGTCTCGGGCGTCATCTCGTTGTTCGCCGATGCCGTGGTGCGTTTCGCCAAGGGACAGTGGACGCATATGGTGGCGCTTTCTGGCGTCGGGGCGCTTCTGTCGGCCTTTATGAACAATGTCGGGGCACTGGCCCTGTTGATGCCACTGGCGCTGCGGCTGGCCGACAAGCCCTCGGCGGTGCTGATGCCGCTGTCCTTCGCAACCATACTGGGCGGGCTCGTCACCTTAGTCGGCACTCCGCCGAACATCATCATCGCAAACTACCGCGCCGATTTTACGGGCGAGGCTTTCGCCATGTTTGATTTCGCCTATGTGGGGCTTCCTATCGCGGTGATCGGTATGGCGTTCGTGCTGCTGATCGGTTGGCGGCTGATCCCGCCGGGGCGGTCCAGCCGGCGTTCGGCGGAGGAGATGTTCGACCTTGAAAGCTATGTCGTCGAGGCGCGTGTGAATGAGGGTTCACCTTATGTGGGCGAGACCGTCCACGCACTGGAGGAGCTCGATGAGGAACGTTCCATCGTCGTCGGCCTCGTGCGAAACGAGACGCGCCGTCTAATGCGCGTCCGCAACGAACGCATTCATGCCGGCGACGTGCTGCTGCTGCGTGTCGAGCCCGCGCATGTGGACGACCTGATGAAAAAGGCGGGATTGACGCTCACCGGCGCCGAGCGCGCCACGGACGAGAAGGTGCGCTCGGACCAGATCGGCCTGGTAGAAGCTGTCGTCCAGCCGGGTTCGCGGGTCGAGAGGCGTAGCGCTGCGATGCTCCACCTGCGCCAACATTTTGGCGTGGCGCTACTGGCGCTGGCGCGGGAAGGCATGCCCATCCGGGAGCGGATCGCCCAGGTGCGTCTACGTGCGGGCGATGTCCTGTTGCTTCAGGGTGAGGAAAGCGAACTGCCCGACGCCGTGGCCGCGATGGGTTGCCTGCCGCTTGCCACCCGCAACCTGAACATCGGGCGCGGCGGTAAGGTGCTGATCCCCGTGCTGATCTTTGCCGCCTCCGTGCTGGCGACCGTACTGGGCTTTGCGCCCGTGCATGTGTCCTTTGCCGCCGCCGTCGTCGCGCTGATTCTGCTGGAGCGGATCTCGGCGCGGGAATCCTATGAGACCATCGAGTGGCCGGTGATTGTCTTGCTGGGCGCAATGATCCCGCTGGGCGACGCGCTGCAATCGACCGGCGGTACGCTGCTGATCGCCAACAGCATCGTCGCGCTGGCCGGGGAAATCCCAGCCTGGGTGATCCTGGGCATCGTGCTGGTTGTGACCATGACCCTGTCGGACCTGATGAACAACGCCGCCACGGCCATTGTTATGGCGCCGATCTCGGTTGCCATCGCCACGCAACTGGGGTTGAACGCGGACCCGTTCCTGATGGCGGTCGCCATCGGCGCGTCCTGCGCCTTCCTGACCCCAATCGGGCACCAGAACAACGTGCTGGTGATGGGGCCGGGCGGCTACAAGTTCGGCGACTACTGGCGCATGGGCCTGCCGCTTGAGATCATCATCGTGGCGGTATCGATCCCGCTGATCCTGCATTTCTGGCCTTTGTAGGCGCGCCATGTGCGGACGTTTCGGGCTATTCCACACTTGGGAAGACATGCATGCGGCCTATGGCTTGATCAACCAGCCGCTGAAAATGATACCGCGCTGGAACATCGCGCCGACCCAGGCGGTGCATGCCGTCATCCGTGCCGCGGCCGGGCCACAGCGCGGCAGGCGCGAGATCATGGGTTTGCAGTGGGGGCTCATTCCGCCCTGGGCGAAGGACCCGGCCATCGGCGCGAAGATGATCAACGCGCGCGGCGAGACCCTGACCGAGAAACCATCCTTCAAGAATGCGTTTCGCCGCCGCCGCTGTCTGATCCCTGCCAGCGGGTTCTATGAATGGCAGGCGGTGGGTAGCGGACCGAAACAGCCGGTCTGGATCGCGCGGCCCGATGGCGGGCTGATAACTTTCGGCGGGCTTTGGGAAATCTGGCACGGGCCCGACGGCGGCGAACTACACAGCTGCACTATCGTTACTACGGACGCGAACAAGACGCTGACGCCCTTCCATCACCGCATGCCGGTGGTGATTGGGCAGGGGGATTTCGATGCGTGGCTCGGAGAGGGGCAGGAATGCCGGGAGGATGTGGCGCATGCCGGTGAACTAATTCGCCCCGCGCCAGAGGACACGCTGGCCGTGCGCACCATCGGCCGGGCGGTGAACGATATCCGCAACGACGGCCCTGAATTGCTGGATAAGGCCACGCCGCTGCCGGTCGGCCCGAAGCAGGGCGAGTTGTTCTAGCCCGCCTGCGCGTCTCGGATTTCCTGCCACACTTTCATTGGCGTGCACGGCGTGTCGATGTGCTTCACGCCGAACTTCGACAGCGCATCTACGATGGCGTTGGTGCCCGCCGAAAGCGAGCCGACCGTGCCGGCCTCTCCTGCGCCCTTCACGCCTAGCGGGTTCGTCGGGGTGGGGACCTCGTTCGCCTCAAACTCCACATGACAGAAATCGTCGGCGCGTGGCATGCAGTAGTCCATGAAGGACCCGGCCAGAAGCTGGCCCGTCTCCGGATCGTAGGTCTTGTCCTCCATCAGAACCTGCCCCATGCCCTGGGCGATGCCCCCCATGATCTGGCCGTGGACCAGCATGGGGTTGATGATGACGCCCACGTCATCGACCACCCAGTAGCCGACCATATCGACTACCCCGGTCTCCGGATCGACCTCCACCTCGCAGATGTGGCACCCGTTGGGAAAGTTGCCCGTGGTGGCGTTGTAGGTGCCGGTCTCATAAAGGCCTGGCTCCATGTCGTCCGGCAGGTTCAGGCTGTTGAAGGCGGCCGCACCGATCTCGTGGATGTTCATCGCGCGGTCGGTGCCCGCAACGGTGAACTTACCGTCGGTGAACTCGATATCGGCCTCCGATGCCTCCAGCAGATGGGCGGCGAGCTTCTTGCCCTTCTCGATGACTTTGCGCGCGGCGATGGTCATGGCGCTGCCGGTCATGATGGTCGAGCGGGAACCGCCGGTGCCCATGCCGAAGGCGGACACGTCCGTGTCGCCCTGCAGGATGTTTACTCGCTCTGGATCGACGCCTAGCAGTTCGTGAATGATCTGGGTCTGGATCGTCGCATGGCCCTGGCCGTGGCTGATCGTGGACGCGACGAAGGTCAGGTCGCCCGTCGGGTCGAAGCGGAACTCTGCCGTCTCCGTGGTGTTGTCGGCTGCCCATTCCAGCGTGTTCGACATGCCGATGCCGCGCAGCTTGCCGCGCGCCTCGGCTTCCGCGCGCCGCGCAGGGAAGCCCGCCCAGTCGGCCATTTCCATAGCCATATCCATGTTTTTCTCGAACTCGCCGCAGTCATAGGTGTAGGTCAGCGGCGTCTTGTAGGGCATCGCCTCGGGCGGGATGATGTTCTTGCGGCGCAGTTCCGCTGGGTCCACGCCCAGCTCGTCCGCCGCCATCTCCACCAGCCGCTCGATCATGAACGAAGCTTCGGGCCGCCCCGCCCCGCGATAGGGCGAGGTGCAGTGGGTGTTGGTGAGCATGCCCGAAATCTCGACATGGGCGACGGGCGTCGTGTAGACGCCGATGGCCGTGCCGATATGGACAACCGGCGGGCTAGCGCCCCGGTAAGACGGGAAGGCGCCCAGGTTGCCCCAGCTGCGCACCTTCAGCCCCTTGAACGTGCCGTCATTATCGAACGCCAGCGCCACATCGACGATGTTGTCGCGCCCGTCGTCGTCGGACAGGTGGCTCTCGGACCGGTCGGCGACCCATTTGACGGGTCGGCCCACCATCTTCGATGCCCAGGGCATCAGTACCATTTCCGGATAGATCGACCCGCGCAAGCCGTAACTGCCGCCGATGTCGTCTGTCACCAGACGGATCTTAGATTCCGGCACCTTGAAGGACTGGTCTGCGAGGGACTTGCGGAACAGCCAAGGGCGCTGGAAGCCGCAGCGCAGCGTGTACCGCCCGTCGCGCGGCGAGTATTCGCCGATGACACCCCTGTTCTCCATGGCGTTGGCGGTCACCCGGTTGATGACCATGTGGCGGGAGACGATGTGGTCGGCCTCGGCGAAGGCCCTCTCCGTGCCCTCCTTGTCGCCCGCCGTGTAGAGGTAGGATTCGTTGTTGGGGCAGTCGTCATAGAGCTGTGGCGCGCCGTCCTGGAAGGCTTCCCAGCAGGACACCACGGCGGGAAGCACCTCGTAATCGACTACTATCAGCTCGCACGCATCGCGCGCTTGGTTCTCTGTGTCGGCGACTACCAGGGCGACCGGGTAGCCGATATGCATGACCTTGCCCACGGCCAGTGCGGGACGGTCGGGGATATACATGTGCCCGCCGTCGCGATGGGTGTAGTTGCCCATACACGGCACCACACCCATGCCGGCGGCCCGGTAGTCCTCGCCGGTGAAGATGGCGTGCACGCCAGGCGCAGCCTCGGCGGCGGTGGTGTCGATGGACAGGATCTTCGCGTGAGCGTGGGGCGAGCGCAGGATAACCGCGCGCAGCTGCCGGTCGTAGTTGATGTCGTCGAGGAACCGGCCGTTGCCAGTCAGAAGCTTCTGGTCTTCCAGCCGCGTGGGCGACTGGCCGATAGAAAACTCACCCATAAACGAACTCTCCCCGAACGACCTGGAATTTTTTGCGAGCCGGAATGTATCAGCGGTGCCGTTGCGGTGAAACCGGCGTGCCGCCTGATGTTTGCTCCCGCTTTCGCGGGGCCATCGCTTTCGCGGCGACGATCACGGCAACCGTGACCGTCACGATCAGGATGGTCGCGAGGGCGTTGATCTCCGGCGTGAGGCCCAGGCGCACGCTCGAGAAGACGACCATGGGCAGCGTGCTCGATCCCGGACCGGACACGAAGCTCGCGACGACCAGATCGTCGAGGGAGAGTGTGAACGCCAGCAGCCAGCCCGCGATGAGCGACGATGCAATCAGCGGCAGTGTTATCGTTATAAAGGCGCGGAGCGGGCTTGCGCCTAGGTCAAGGGCAGCCTCCTCAAGGCTGCGGTCCATCTGGGACAGCCGCGCCTGAACGACCAGGGTCACGTAGGCCGTCGCGAAGGTGATGTGGGCGAGCGTGATGGTGAGCGCGCTGCGCCCGTCCGGCCAGCCCGTGACCTGTTGCAGGAACACGAAAAGCAGCAGGAACGACAGGCCGGTAATGACCTCCGGCATCACAAGCGGTGCCGTGGTCATGGCGGAAAACAGCAGCCGCCCGCGAAACCGGCCGAACCTGACCAGCACGATCGCGCAAAAAGTACCGAGAACCACGGCGCTGGTTGCCGACGCGGCAGCGATCTTCACGCTGAGAAATGCTGCGTCCAGAAGCTGCGCGTTCCGGACGAGCTCGCCATACCATTTGATGGAGAACCCGCCCCATACGGTGACCAGCTGGGATTCGTTAAAGGAATAGACGATCAGCGAGAGGATCGGCCCGTAGAGGAACAGATAGCCAGCCGTCAGTGCGGCCACGAGCCATGCCGACAGTCGCGTCACGGTCGCGTCTCCCCGCGTCGCTGGCGCAGATGTTCGAGCCAGGCCAGCGGCGCGACGATCAGCAACAGCATCGTGACGGCGAGCGCGGAGGCGAGCGGCCAGTCCCGGTTGCTGAAGAACTCGGTCCATAGCACTTTACCGATCATGGCGGTTCGCGAACTGCCGAGGAGTTCGGGGATTACGAACTCGCCTACGGCAGGAATTAACACGAGCAGGAACCCCGCGATCACGCCCGGTATCGACAAGGGCAGGGTAATCGTCACGAAAGCGCGCAAGGGCCCTGCACCTAGGTCCAATGCCGCCTCGAGCAGGCTGGAATCCTGGCGTTCGAGCGCGGCGAACAGCGGCAGGATCATGAAGGGCAAGGTAGGAATAGACGATGCCCAGATGGACGGCGAAGGAGGTTTGCAGCAGCTGGATCGGCGCATCGGTCAGGCCGGTGGCCTGCAGCATATGGTTGATGAGCCCGTCGCTTTTCAGGAGGCCAATCCAGGCATAGACTCGGATCAGGAACGAGGTCCAGAACGGCAGGATTACGGTCAGCAGCAGCAGTGCGCGCCAGCGCTGCGGCGAGCGCGCGATGGCGAGCGCTACCGGATAGCCGATCAGCAGGCAGGCAAAGGCCGATGTCGCGGCGATCCGAAGCGAATTGATGAGTGCTTTGACGTAGAGCGCATCGCCGAGCAGAAATGTATAGTTGTCGAGACGGGCCAGAATTTCGCCGCCCTGCACCAGCGGCTCATAGGGTGGCACACCATAGCGCGACTGGCTGAGCGAGATCGCGAATACAATCAGGAACGGTGCCAGGAAGAACACTGACAGCCAGACGAAAGGGATCACCGTCACCAGCCGCTGGCCTGCCTGCCCGTTCGGCGAACGCTTGCGGTTCACGTGGTCAGCACCACCCCGTCTTCGGGGTGCCAGGTAAGGTGGATTGTATCGCCCCAGGTGACGGGTGCTTCGCCGGTGTGGCGGCGATTAGCCTGGGCGACCTGTATCCGTGGCCCGCCGGAGACCTGCACATGATAGATCGACATGTCGCCCAGATAGGCAATGTCCTCGACGACACCTGAGAGGAGGTTGGCTTCGCCGAAGATGGTGTTCCGGTCGGCAGTAGCCCGCAGTTTTTCCGGGCGTACCATCGCGGTCACCTGATCGCCCTGTTTCACGGGCGTGGCGGCGGACACATGAACAAGTATCCCTGTGTCACTCAACCGGATCTGCGCGATCCCGTCCGTCTTTGCCATGACTTCTCCGGGGAGAAGGTTGGCCGTGCCGACGAAATCAGCCACGTAGCGCGAGTTCGGGTATTCGTAGATCTGACGCGGCGCGCCGATCTGTTGAATTCGGCCGGCGCGCATGACGGCGATCCGGTCCGACATGGTCATCGCTTCTTCCTGGTCGTGCGTGACGAGGATGAAGGTGGTGCCGATCCGATTCTGGAGATTGACGAGCTCGAACTGGGTGCGCTCGCGCAGCTTGCGGTCGAGGGCACCGAGCGGCTCATCCAACAACAGGATGCGTGGACGCTTGGCGAGCCCGCGCGCTAGCGCGACGCGTTGGCGTTGTCCGCCGGACAACTGGTCCGGCCTGCGCTCTGCCAGATCCTGCATATCGACCAGCTGGAGCATTTCGTAGACCCGCTCGTCGCGCTCACCTCGGGCCATGCCTTCTTGCCGCAGTCCGTAGGCGACGTTTTGAGTGACCGTCATGTGTGGAAACAGCGCATAGGACTGGAAAACCATGTTCACGGGCCGCTCATAGGGCGGGATATTGGTCATGTCTTGCCCGTCGATAAGGAGCCGCCCGCTGTCGGGCGTTTCCAGCCCCGCGATCATGCGCAGCAGGGTGGACTTACCGCAGCCCGAGCCACCGAGCAGCGAGAACAGTTCACCCCGCCGCACCGTGAGATCGACGCTATCGACAGCGGTGACATTGCCAAACCGCCGGGTCAAGCCTTGCAGGTCCAGAATGTCCCCGGATACTGGAGCCTGCTCTGCGCGCCCTGGATTCGATGAGGTCATTGACCCGTCTTGATCCGCGTCCAGATGCGGTTACGCTGACGTTCGAAGGACGGCGACTTCAGCGGCACCACGAACAGGTGGTCGCGGGTCTCGGTGTTCGGATACACGACAGGATCGTCAAGCCGCGCCTGTTCCACAAACGCTTCCGCGCCGTCCACCGCGTTGGCATAGCCGACCGCGTTGGTGATCGGTCCCACGACATCGGGGCGCATCATGAAGTTTATGAAAGCGTGTGCGTTCCCGGGGTGCTTCGCATCTGCCGGGATAGCCATCACATCGATTACCGCTTGGGCGCCTTCGCGGGGCAGGAAGACACGAATTTCATTGCCTCTTGCAGCGTCTGTGGCCCGGTCGCGGGCCTGGATCAGGTCGCCGCCATAGCCGTGCGCCAAACAGATCTCGCCGTTGGCCAGATCATTGATGTAGGACGACGAGTGGAAGTAACGCACGAAGGGCCGGATCTTCTCAATCATCGCTGCGGCACGTTCCAGATCCCCGGTCTTCTCAGTTGCCGGATTGATGCCGAGATAAGCGTAGGCGGCGGCAAACACCTCATTCGGGTCGTCGAGCAGAGAGATGCCGCAGGATGAGAGCTTTTCCGCCCAGGCCGGATCGAAGATCACCGCCCAGCTGTCCGTTGGCGCGTCCGGCGCGGCGGCAGCCACCTTGGCGACGTTGTAGCCGACGCCTGTACCCGCGACCATATAGGGCACGGCATGTTTGTTGTCCGGATCGCCGCCTTCGGCGAGGGAGTTGAGGACCGACGGCATAATGTTCTGCCAGTTCGGTAGAAGGCTGCGATCGAGTTCCTGGTAGATTCCGGATTTTACCTGGCGCGCCAAGAAAGGAGAAATCGACGGAAATACGACATCGTAGCCCGAGGAGCCAGCCATCAGCTTCGCCTCTAGAACCTCGTTGGAGTCGTAAACATCGTAATTAACCTGGATGCCGGTCTCGGCTGTGAAGCGTGCCAGAGTGTCTTTCGCGATGTAGTCGGACCAGTTGTAAACATTAAGGACTTTTGCCTCGTCTGCCGTCGCCGAACCGGCGGCTGCGGCAAGCATGACGACGAGGAGGGACTGAAGAAAGCTGCGCATTGCACATTTGCCCCTTGGTAAGCCGCTATCCAGGCCGCGCCATCGCGGCAGGAGGTTCGGGAACCAATTGGGAGATTTCTTCCCGGGTGGCAGGGTTGTCAATATGATCCGATGTGTGTGAACGAAATTTTCTGCACTCGACAGACCACGCAAGGATGAGATTAGTGGGTGGCTTCGACCTGCCCTCACACGAATGTGTGATCGGAATGCTCAGACGCGCTTCGGTTGTGCAAATTGGCCGTCATTATGATCACCGGTGTGACGTCTCAGCGAATAAGAGTGGCATTGTCTAAGTTTGCCGCCGGCGCATCGGGCAGGGTAACCATTGCCTGCGATTGGAGCGGGGGAAAAGGATTGTCCGTGATTAAGGCGCGTGCACGTGTTCTCGTTGAGGCAGACAACGCCGTGAACCGGCGTCTGTTCTTCTCCATTCTGGGCGAGGCGCGGAATATCCCCATCCGGTCCAATATCACCGGGTTCGCGGCGGCGGTGAACGGTGCGGCGTTCTATTTCGTTTTGGATGGCAACGCAGAATAGGCCCTATTGTTGTATCTGCGAGCATAAATACGCGGCGTTGTTTTTCATCTGCATTGCAGTACTACTTGTCGCGAAGGTCGCCTTTGCCATTGGTATGCTGTTGCGCGGGCTTTCGTCGGCGCTGCATCGCGCCTGACCGGTTGTTTGTTCGAGGAAGAGACCCGCATGTCTGTGACCATTGAGAGCCTCGGCTCAGTTGTGCCTTATGGCCGTTTCACACATCCCGACTTCACCGATGCGGGCGAGAACCGTGCACAAGTGTCCCAGCGCGCCCTGTCCACCCTGTGGTTCAACACCGGGACCCTGTGCAACATCGAATGTGCCCACTGCTACATTGAATCGAGCCCGCGCAACGATGCCCTGGTCTATCTGACCACCGCCGACGTCGAACCCTATCTCGACGAGATCAAGACGGGCGGGCTGCCGACCCGCGAGATCGGTTTCACCGGCGGTGAACCGTTTCTGAACCCCGATATAATTCCGATGGTGGGCATGTGCCTGGCGCGTGGCTATGAGGTATTGATCCTCACCAATGCCATGCAGCCGATGCAACGCCCGACGGTGAAGGAGGGCCTGCTCAACCTGAAGGCGGCCCATGGCGACCAACTCAAGTTTCGGGTCAGTATCGATCACTTCACCGCCAGTATGCATGACGCCGAGCGCGGCGCGGGCAGCTTTGTCCGGGCGCTTGAAGGCCTCGACTGGTTGGCGGAAACCGGTTTTGCCATCGCTGCCGCTGGGCGGACCCGGTTTGGGGAGGACGAGGTGACCCTGCGCGCAGGCTTCCGTGCGCTGTTTTCTGCGCGTGGTTACCCCATCGACGCAGACGACCCGTCGCAACTCGTGCTGTTTCCCGAAATGGACGAGCAGGCGGATGTGCCGGAAATAACCACCGCCTGCTGGGGTATCCTCGATGTGTCGCCTGACGCGATGATGTGCGCGGAAAGCCGCATGGTTGTCCGGCGCAAGGGCGCAGATGCGCCTGTCGTTTTGCCATGTACCCTATTGCCCTTCGACCCAAATTTTGAGATGGGGCGAACCCTAACCGAGGCTGCGACGGTGGATGGTGGTAATTTTGAGTGTGGTGCCGTGAAGCTGAACCACCCCCATTGCGCCAAGTTTTGTGTGCTGGGTGGTGGAAACTGCTCCCAGTAAACGGGGCGTTTTAGTTCATCTTTCGGTAAAGCATCCGTAAAAGATTTTACTCGACGAATGATCCGCACAGACGAAAAATCCACCACCGGTGTCTAGCCAGAACACCAATCGGCCGCGTCCGCGCAGAGGTCAACACTTGGCGGGGCGGTGCCACTTAGAGGAGGAAGAATGTTTTCCCATATCATGATCGGCGCGGATGACGTCGAGGTATCTAAGAAATTCTACGATGCGGTTCTCGCGACCGTCGGTGTGTCGGAAGGCACGCTAGACCCCAAGGGCCGTATCTTCTACCGGACCTCTTCGGGTGTTCTCGCCATTTCCAAGCCTCTCAATGGTGAGCCGGCCTGTGGCGCCAATGGCGGCACGATTGGGTTTACCTGTGATAACCCCGAGATAGCGGATGCTTGGCACGCCGCCGGCTTGGCAAATGGCGGCACTACTGCCGAGGACCCTCCGGGATGGCGCGAGGGTGCAGCGGGCAAGGTATATTTGGCCTATCTGCGCGATCCCTTCGGCAATAAGATCTGCGCGCTGCACCGCCCCAAGACTTAAGCCACGCCGCGAAAATCTATTTGGGGCCGTCGTCGCATGTTCAGGCCGAGACGGCGGCCCCTACATTTTGTAATGAAAGGTGTTTTTCTGGAGGCCTGCATGCCCAGTTTGTTCCGCTTGAGTCGTCTGTTCGCAGCCTAAAGGCGCGATGGTGCATATTCGCCGTTCTCTAAAAACAAAAAATCAAAAGTTGGCCTCTTGGTAAGTCGTATTATCGTCTTAGTACTTCACAGGCGATACCATCTCCATCGCCATCCAACTTATGAGGGTCTCCCGGTCTTGCCGCCTCGTAGAACTTTTGAGCCTCTTCATGCGTCCGAAAGTCCTTACAGTCTCGGTCTTCAAAACTGCTTTGGCGTTCATGTTCTTTTGAAGAGTATCTTTCGCCTCGTCGCCATTGCTCTGGCGCCACAAAACTTCCTGACCAAATGCCAAGTCTTGATTTCTGTGCTTCCATCTCTTCGATAACATAGTCGGTCGAGTAGCGCCGATAGGCTATCGCCCAACCGGTAGCAACCATCTCGCGGTTAAGTTCAACTCCGAGCGGTCCCCCTATCGAGCAGACAGCAATAATCCGGCCGTAACGATCTTTGTCGATCTCTGAGCAATCGACCCAATGGTTTTCAACCAAGGCAGCCAAAGCAGCTGTCGCCTCGAAACCACAACGCCATTCCTGACTATTGCGCGAACAAACTTGATCTTTCTCAGGTGCGTCAATTCCATGAAGGCGGACAGCGACCGGACCAAAGTTCAGAGAGTCTCCGTCTACGACACTTGGTTTGCCACTAATGGCCTCAGCATCTTGAACACCGATAGTGATGAAAATCATTGCAGTCGCGCAAAATATTTTGAAATGGTAATCCATTGATTTTAGAGCCTTATGGACGCTTGGTACTCGGTTCCCTTGCTTTGATCTGGGTGTAAGTATTTGATAGATTTAGAGTATGCTTAAAACAAAATCCATTTTGATGGTCGGCTGTTGTTTTCTTATCGTTATCGTATCAAGCAGCAGTACAATCTTCTAACGCGAGTACGGATGAGCTTCTCGATGGTATCGTCGCTTTAGAGGCATGCGACACATCCCAGGAAATGCACGACGAGAAAAAATGTGAGGCATTCCTTGTTGGGGTCACAGCTGCCTTGTCTTGGTTGCAAATTTATCAAAACCTTGATCCCACCTACTGTGTACCTGCAACGACCGTCATTCGCATTCCTGGTTATCGAGATATCTTTGTAAAATGGATGAATGAAAACCCTAGTCAACTTCACGGGCACTCAGTTGGATTGTTTGTGAAATCTATGGAACAGGCATTCCCCTGTAAGCCATAAATTACGGCGTATTAGTTGGATGCTTGATTAAATGTGTCTATGAATTTCTCAAGAACCCCTCGGAAAGAGCATCGTCCTGCGCCACCGAAATGCGGTTCGGAGGACCGCTGAGGAGTTCGATAAGACTGAAAAGCCGATCCTTGGTCAGATTTGGGTTGCCGCAATAATTCTTGTTATAGCTCGCAACATATTGGCAACTCTACGCTAACCGCAGTATTGGAAACTTGGCCGACTGGTTGTGGTTCGTAGTCTGGTAACTTAAGACATGGATCGGGAGTTTGCGCGCTACCTTTATGTGATTGAGGCTTTCCAAAACAAAAGCCCCCCGGAGGCGATATGCCACGGGAGGCTTTGAATTGTGATTATTTCAGCACGTGATACCAAGAACTTGGTAGAGAAGTATAAATTTTTGATTCTGGTTGTATTTTAGATTTACCGTGCCCTAGTTTCAGTCCTGACTTTCTTAGGTGTTCTTAACCGCCTTGATACCCTTTTCTCCACGACCACGTGATTTATAAACCGTATATCCCTTCGAGCCTAAGTTGAGGGCATCAACACCTTCAGCCGAGGAGAGGATTTCCACGATTCTCTCTGCGACCGCATCTACCTTTTCAACCTTCACATTAGCTTTCCGCCACTCGTCGAATGCTTTTTGGCCCAACTCATCGCCAATTGATTTCTTTAACGCATTCAATTTACGAATTTCGCCCTTCGACAGATCTGTCACGTCGACACTCCTTGGTGAAAATTTAAACAAGAGAAAATTTCATAACACTTAAAAAAAATTTTTCAAAGAAAAATTTCACTAAATAATTTCCAATTGGTGCTAAACGAAAAGAGAAATTTGAATATTTGGTCTTAATTTTTTTGAGTATCAAATGCGGCGTGCACGGTAAAATGCTCGACTCTCTAACTTAGGGGCATCTAAGAAATACAACTCCTAAGGCGCTAAGTGATATTTTTGGTGTTATCTTAGCTTTTTCTCTCGCTGCTGGCGCCATTTCACAAGTCCTTCGGGATACGGGAATCGATATAAGATCCGGCCTTCCCAGAGGCTATGTGTACCGACTTTATAAATCGCTGGAAAAGTGTCCGAACGCATTCGGACCGCTCTCGTGCGTGAGGAAAAATATTCATAGTAGTGGCTGAAATCTAACGCCACCTAACTCGGTGTCCTAGCGCGCGGATTGGGCAGGGGCCTTGGGGACCCGGCAAAGGTATCATCGGCACTATCGAGGCATATCTGTTCAGTTCGCCGATGCAACAAATCGGGCTGCGTCAGAGACTAAGCCGTTCGGTTGATTACTCTCACCCCCGGCTTTTTACGAACCCCTGATTATCTTTTTGTTGAAATCAAAAAAAGCGAGTGAAGACGCACAAACGCGCGATTACAGATATTGATTAAGTTATTGATTTTGAATGGTGGGCGCGGCTGGGATTGAACCAGCGACCCCTGCCGTGTGAAGGCAGTGCTCTCCCGCTGAGCTACGCGCCCGCCCCGTTTCGGAATGCAGTCCTATAGGGCGGGCGCTTCGAGGGTGTCAAGCTGGTCCGCGCGCGCTGGCAACAGGGCGCTGGTCTCCGGCGAGGCCGAAGACGACTGAAGCGCAGAGTTTTTCGAGCCTGGAGCGCTTTAACAATCTGGAACAATTCGTTACTTGGAGCGATTCCGCTCTTTGTGCAATTTTTCACAAATCTTTCAGAAAGAATTCCACTTGTCCCAGCGCTGAATCTCGACCATGACCGACACGCCGATCGCCGTAGTGATCCTCGCCGCCGGCAAGGGTACCCGGATGAAATCCGCTTTACCCAAGGTGATGCATGCCGTCGCCGGCCGCCCGATGATTGCGCATTTGCTCGACACCGTGTTGGAGCTGGCGCCGCAGAGGGTAATCGTGGTGGTCGGCCCGGGCATGGATGTCGTCACCGAGACGGTCGCGCCGCACCTGACCTGCGTTCAGGAAACACGTGACGGCACCGGCGGCGCGGTCAAGGCCGCAAGCGGCGAACTCGAAGGTTTCACCGGCACCGTCCTGGTTCTCTATGGCGACACACCGCTGGTACGTGCGGAGACCATGCGCGCTGCGGCTAAGGCCTGTGCGCGAGATGGCGGCGGCGCGGCGGTCTCCGTCCTTGGTTTCCGGCCTGCTCATTTCCACCAGTACGGCCGCCTGATCACCAATGCTGATGGTGCGCTGGAGGCCATCGTCGAGGCGAAGGATGCCTCGCCGGAAGAGCTTGCCGTGAACCTGTGCAATTCCGGCGTCATGGCGTTCGACGGCCGGCACCTGCTAGGCCTGCTCGACCGGCTGGATACGAACAACGCCAAGGGCGAGTACTACCTGACTGACACGGTCGCGCTGGCGCGCGGCGACGGGCTGTTCGCTACGGTCGTAGAGGGCGACGAGGACGAGCTCCTGGGCGTCAATTCCCGCGCCGATCTCGCGTTGGCCGAAGCGGTGGTGCAGGGTGAACTGCGAGCGCGGGCGATGGACGGCGGCGCGACGCTGGTCGATCCCGGCACGGTCTGGTTTCACCATGACACGACCCTTGGGCAGGACGTGGTGGTCGGCCCCAATGTGGTCTTCGGGCCCGGCGTTACCGTGGCCGACAATGCGGAGATCCGCGCCTTCTGCCATCTGGAAGGCGCAACGGTGGAAAGCGGCGCGATCATCGGGCCTTATGCGCGGCTGCGTCCCGGCGCGCTGGTGGGCCGCGCGGCCCATGTCGGCAATTTCGTCGAGATCAAGAACGCCAGTCTCGGCCCCGGCGCGAAGGCCAACCACCTGACCTATATCGGGGATGCGGATGTCGGCGCGAAGTCCAACATCGGCGCGGGCACCATTACCTGCAATTATGACGGCTTCGGCAAGTACCGCACGGTAATCGGTGAGGGGTCCTTCATCGGCTCGAACTCGGCGCTGGTCGCGCCGGTCACCATCGGCGACGGGGCCATCGTTGCGGCAGGCAGCACGATTTCCCGCGACGTAGAGGCCGACGCGATGTCCATCGGGCGCGCGCCCCAGGACGACAAGCCTGGCTGGGCAGCGAAGTTCCGCAAGCTGAAGTCGAAGGGTTAGGTCATGTGCGGTATTATCGGCATTCTGGGCGCGGGCGATGCCGCGCCGCGCCTGCTGGAAGGGCTCAAGCGGCTGGAATACCGGGGGTACGACTCCGCCGGGATCGCGACCATCGTCAACGGCTCCATCGGTCGCCGCCGGGCAGAGGGCAAGCTGGAAAACCTCGCGAAGTTGCTCGACGCTGACCCGCTGACGGGTGATGTCGGCATCGGCCACACCCGCTGGGCCACTCACGGCGCGCCGAACGAGCACAACGCGCACCCCCATGCCACATCGCGAGTGGCCGTGGTGCACAATGGCATCATCGAGAATTTCCAGGAACTGCGCGCTGAACTGGTCGAGGCCGGCCACAACTTCGAGAGCGACACCGACACGGAAGCCGTTGCGGTCCTGATCAGCCGGGAGCTGGAAGGCGGCGCGTTGCCGCGCGAGGCCGTCGCCGCGACCCTGCCGCGCCTTCAGGGAGCCTTCGCGCTGGCCATCGTCTTCGCGGGTGAGCACGACCTGATGATCGGTGCGCGCCGCGGCAGCCCGCTGGCAATCGGCTATGGCGAGGGCGAGATGTTCCTAGGCTCAGACGCGCTGGCGCTGGCGCCGCTGACCAAGCGTATCAGCTATCTAGAAGAGGGCGACTGGACCGTCATCACCCGAGATGGCGCGGCAGTCTTTGACGAGAACGGCACAGCCGTTACCCGCGCCGTGCGCGAGACAGAACTGTCCGGCGCGCTGATTGGCAAGGGTAATTACGACCACTTCATGCAGAAGGAAATCTTCGAGCAGCCCGCGGTGGTCGGTGACACGCTGCAGTCCTTCATCAATGCGACGACGCGCGAGATCAGCCTGCCCGACCTGCCGTTCGATTTCGCTGATATCCCGCGTTTCACCATCGTTGCCTGCGGTACCGCATGTTACGCAGGCTGGGTCGCGAAATACTGGCTGGAGACGGTGGCGCGCATCCCGGTCGAGATCGACGTGGCGTCCGAGTTCCGCTACCGCGAGGCGCCGCTGCCGGAGGGTGGCGTGGCGCTGTTCGTCAGCCAGTCGGGCGAAACCGCCGACACGCTGGCGGCGCTGCGCCACTGTCGCGCACACAAGCAGCACATCGTCTCGGTCGTGAATGTGGGTGAGAGCTCCATCGCGCGGGAATCCGACGTGGTCCTGCCGACGCTGGCCGGGCCCGAAATTGGCGTCGCCTCGACCAAGGCGTTCACGACACAGCTCGCCGTGCTCGCCTGCTTTGCCATTGCCGCGGCCAAGGCGGGCGGGACCATCGATGCGGCGCGCGCGGCGGAACTGGCCGGTGCGCTAACCGAGGTGCCCTCGCGCATGACCGAGGTGCTGAACCATGACGATGCCCTGCGCGAGATTGCACGCGACGTGGCGAAGGCGCGCGACGTGCTCTATCTCGGGCGCGGCACGGCCTTCCCGCTGGCCATGGAAGGCGCGCTGAAGCTCAAGGAAATCTCCTACATCCACGCCGAGGGCTATGCCGCCGGCGAGATGAAGCACGGGCCGATCGCGCTCATCGACCAGGAGGTGCCGGTCATCGTGCTGGCGCCGGGCGACAACCTGTTCGACAAGACCCTGTCGAATGTGGAGGAGGTGATCGCGCGCGGCGGCAAGGTGGTCTTTATGTCCGACCGCGCCGGGCTGAAACGCCTGTCCGACAAGGCATTCGCGACGGTCGAGATGCCGGATATCGATCCCTTCGTCGCGCCGCTGCTGTATTCGATCCCGATCCAGCTTCTGGCCTATCACACGGCCGTCGCCAAGGGCACGGATGTGGACCTTTTTCTTTCTTTCGCGGATGATAATGGTCAACTCACGCCTATCAGGGCAAGAGAAATTCAACTCGCAGTTCGATATATTGAAGAACTGGGGGTTCCACCGGGTAACATTTTTGTTTTCGGGCAGAGTAGAGGCGGGTGGAGCACCCTATAATACGCAGCAGAGAGAAGAGCGCCTGAATTAGGGGGGGGTATGTGGTTTTCGCTCCGGCGATCTGTGGTCCTCGACCTTTGCAATGCTGGGATGTTATCAGGAGGCATATAAGTTTGTTTAAGTCTGCGCAGATTGAGGGCATTTTATATTCACACTCTAAGGATCGCTTTTTTACTCCCAAAGAGCATAGTTTTGCTAAGGAGGTGAAGGGTCTTACGTTACGAACGGGATTTTGAGAGGAACTTACTAGCAAGCAAGCGCATGGTGCTTACCCGAAGAAAATGCAGTGGATCTTTTGGTCGGGAGTTGGAAGTCAGGGATTTTATCGCGGTCTCGAAACGTATCGCCTTAACTTTACGAAACTGAATTTTCTCATGTCACTGAGTGCAACATCTCGCCCGCGAATGCGGAACCGTATTGGGAGAGGGAAGTACGGGTTATGGATTTTACTATTAGTTGCGAAAAAATGAGATTTACCTTTAATTTTGGTAATAATATGAATCTCTTTTGAATACATGGAGAAAGTTCGAAATCATGATAATCCGTACGATCGCCCTTATCGGCATGTTTTTTATCGTTACCTTTCAGGCGCCATCGTTTGCTAACGAAAAATTCACTTTTGAACAAATAATGGAAATGATGGAAGGCGCTGATGTCCGTTATAAACGAACTGGTCATTATAGTAATATTCCCTTTAAATTAGAAAAAAGGGCGAAAAATGGCGACTTACTCAGATGCAAAACAGGTATCGGGGAACGATTACAAGCGCTGGAGATAATAAAATTCGCCTGGATGGTTTTGGAAGTGGATGGACCATAGTGGGGACTTGGGATTTCGAGAAAGAAGGGAATACTTGTAGGATTGACCACACACTTAAAGATTCAACTGGCAGCGAACCCATGGAAATGGTGTGGGTCTGTAACAAATGAGAATCTGCTCGAAGATGAGTGTCCCCCATAATTCTATAATTTTATTGCATCTAATGGCGCTCAACCTCCCCAAGAGTGTGTCGATGGATCGTCTGGGTTAGTAAGTTCCTCTAGATGTTCAAAGTAAAAGATTGGGAGGCTTGGTCTGAAGTTTTTAGCCCCAAATGATCATAACGGACAGGATAAGGGCCAGATAGCCGATAAACATCCGGTGGATCAGCACGTCCGGGATGCGGTGGGAAATCTTTACGCCGCCCGGTGAGCCAAAGATCGCGCCAACGGCGAGGCCCGCGAAGGCCGGGCCGTACAGATACCCGAAGGCAAAGTCCGGCAGGCCCGTCTCGTCAAAGCCGCCATAGATGTAGCCGCCCGCCGAGGCGAGGCCGACCATCGCGGCCAGCGCCGAACAGCTCGCGGCCACCATGGGCATGGAATAGCGGTGACGCGAAGATACGGGCCGATCACCATCGCAGGCCCGGGGCCTAGGAGCGAACCCGTGATCCCCGTCAGCGTGCCGTGGAACCACAGGCCCGGTCCGCGCACGTTGTGGAGGTCGCCGCCGGCAGCCACCGTCTCGTGGCCCTTGTAGAAAATGCCCCGCAGGATTGCGACGCCGATGAAGCCCATGAAGATGATCTTCAGGACATCGCCGGGAAGGTAGTCACCGAAGATCGAGCCGGCGACGGCGCCGATCACGATGAACGGCACGAAGCGCAGGGTGACGGGCAGTTGCAGGTCGCCGGTCCGGTAGCGCAGGGCCGCGACATAGGCCGAGGTCGCGGCCATCACGCCCAATGCCGTTCCTGCTGAGAGATGCATCACATGCTCGTCGGGCACACCCTGCAGGGGCAGGCCGATGATCAGGGCCGGGGCCATGGTGAAGGCACCGCCGACGCCGAACAGGCCGGAGACGAACCCGGCCAGCGCGCCGGTCAGGAAATAGATCAGGATGATTTCGTAGAGCATCGCGGGCCCTCAGCCTGTCCGGCCGTGCAGCAGCATCACCACCAGCACAATCGCGAGATAGAGCAGGTACAGGCGGCTTTGCAGGTGGTCGTCGAGGATACGCGAAATCTTCAGGCCCAGCGGCGCACCGGCCAGCCCGCCCACGGCGAGACCGGCGAAGGCCGGCAGGAAGAGGTAGCCAAGGCTGTTCTCCGGCAGCCCGGTCTCGTTGAAGCCGCCGACGATATAGGTGACGCCCGCGAACAGGCCCATGGAGGCGGCGAGCGTCGAGGCGGTGGCGATGGTCGTCGCCATGGGGAAGCGCAGACGGCGCAGGAAGGGCACGACCAGCACGGCGGGGCCCGGCCCCATCAGTGAGCCGAGGAAGCCGGACAGTGATCCCGAGAGCCAGAATTCCGGGCCGCGTACCCCGGACAGGTCGCTGCCACTCTGCAGGTCCACAATCCGCCTGGTCAGCAGCCCGCGCACGATGGTCAGCGCGATGAAGAAGATGAAGATCGCCTTCAGGACGTTGCCCGGCAGCGCGTCGCCGACCGTCGCCCCGACGATCGCGCCCACGGCGACCAGCGGCAGGAATTTCGCGACAAGGGCAAGATTGGTGTCGCCCGCGCGCCAGCGCAGCACGGCGGTGAAGCTGGCCGTCACGAAGATGACGGCCTGGGTGGTGCCGATGGTCAAATGCATGCGCTGTTCGCCGCCGATGTCCTGGATGGTCAGCGCGATCAGCAGGATGGGCGCCACGGCGAACCCGCCGCCGACGCCGAACATCGCGGCGACGACCCCGGCGAACACGCCCATGGCCAGGTAGATCAGGATGATTTCAACGGGCACGCAACTTCCTCCGCTGCGAGCATTAACGATGCGCGGAAGGGAAGGCAATTCGGCCGCCGCAGGGGTGATATGTGCACGATGATGGAGCGGCCATCCCCCGACGAAGCAAGCACTTGTGACCGTGTGACAGTTGCTTTTGCGGGAGGGCGCGCTAATTAGTCCGGACAAGCTTTGCAGGAAGGTGCCACATGGCGGAATACGACTACGACCTGTTTGTGATCGGCGCGGGCTCCGGCGGGGTCCGGGCGTCCCGGTTTTCCGCGGGCTATGGCGCACGTGTGGCGGTTGCCGAAGACCTGCACATGGGCGGCACATGCGTGAATGTGGGCTGCATTCCGAAAAAGCTCTTCGTCTATGCCTCGCACTTCCATGAGGAGTTCTCCGACGCGGCGGCCTATGGCTGGACGGTCAAGCCGGAGTCCTACAACTGGCGCACCCTCGTCGAGAACAAGGACAAGGAAATCTCCCGCCTCAACGGCATCTACCGCCGCCTGCTGGAGAATTCCGGGGTGGAGGTCATCGACGGCCGCGCGACGGTCGTGGATGCGCACACCGTCGGGGTCGAGGGCAAGCACTACACCGCGGAGAACATCCTCGTCGCGGCTGGAAGCTGGCCGAACGATCACCGCTTCGAGGGCCACGAGCACATGATTACCTCGAATGAGGCGTTCTATCTCGATGAGCTGCCCAAGCGTGTTGTGGTCGAAGGCGGCGGGTATATCGCGGTGGAGTTCGCGGGTATCTTCGCGGGCCTTGGTGTCGAGACGACGCTTGTCTATCGCGGCGCGATGTTTATGCGCGGCTTCGACGAGGACATCCGTCACCACCTCAAGGCCGAGATGGAGAAGAAGGGCATCACCATGCGCTTCAACTCCGTGTTCGACCGGATCGAGAAGACCGATGACGGCCTGCGCGTCCACCTGACCGACGGGGTGATCCTGGAAGCCGATCAGGTGCTGTCGGCCATCGGCCGCCGCCCGAAGGTGACGGGCCTGGGCCTGGAAGAGGCAGGCGTGGAACTGAAGGAGAACGGCGCCGTGGTCGTGGACGAGTATTTCCGCACCTCGGTCCCGTCGATCTGGGCCATCGGCGACATCATCGACCGCTACCAGCTCACGCCGGTCGCGCTGGCCGAGGGTATGGCCGTCGCCAAGACGCTGTTCCGCAACGAGCCGACGACGGTGAACTACGACTACATCCCGACCGCCGTGTTCAGCCAGCCGCCGGTCGGCACGGTCGGACTGACGGAAGCCGAGGCGCGCGAGAAGTATGGCGATGTGTCGATCTTCAAGAGCAGCTTCAAGCCGCTCAAGCACACGCTGACCGGGCGCGACGAGCAGACCTTCATGAAGATGATCGTCGATAAGGCGTCCGACAAGGTTGTGGGCATCCACATGGTCGGCGCCGATGCGGGCGAGATGATGCAGGGCTTCGGCGTGGCGCTGAAGGCGGGCGCGACGAAGGCGATCTTCGACAGCACCATCGGCATTCATCCGACCTCGGCGGAAGAGTTCGTCACCATGCGCGAGCCGGTGCCGGAAGAGACCGCCAAGGCCGCGGAGTAGCCGGGCGGTTTTCTAGGGCCTTGTATTTGTGCGATTTTCGCTGGAAATCGCGCCCTGGGACGCCTATAGCCTCCCCCGTTAGCGCGTATGTGACCTGGTCAAGCGAACAAATGGACGGGTTTTGCGGTTCACCGCGGCCCGAATGATGTGATGTCGAAGAACTGGAAGCCCGATAGCTGGCGCGCCCGCGATATTCTGCAGGTGCCGGAATACAGCAATGCCGGCGCCCTTGCGGCCGTCGAAGCCGAACTCTCGAAGCAGCCACCGCTGGTGTTCGCCGGCGAGGCGCGTGCGCTGCGTGCGCAGCTCGCCCGCGTGGCCGAGGGTCAGGCATTTTTGCTGCAGGGCGGCGACTGCGCGGAAAGCTTCGCCGAATTCCATGCCGACAACATCCGCGACACCTTCAAGGTGCTCCTGCAGATGGCGGTGGTGCTGACCTATGGCGCCGCCTGCCCGGTGGTGAAGGTCGGCCGCATGGCCGGGCAGTTCGCCAAGCCCCGCTCGGCCCCGATGGAAGAGATCGACGGTGTGTCCCTGCCGAGCTATCGCGGCGACATCATCAACGATATGGCGTTCGAGCCGGCTTCGCGCGAGCCCGATCCCGCGCGCATGCTGCGTGCCTATCACCAGGCCGCCTCGACGCTGAACCTGCTGCGCGCCTTCGCCCAGGGCGGCTTCGCGGACCTGACCCGGATTCACCAGTGGAATCTGGACTTCGTGAAGTCAAGCGCCCAGGGCGCGAAATTCGAGGAACTGGCGACCCGCATCGACGAGACGCTGGCCTTCATGGCCGCCTGCGGCCTGACCAGCGAGAACGTCCCGCAGATGCGCGAGACGGATTTCTACACCAGCCATGAGGCGCTGCTGCTGGTCTATGAGCAGGCGCTGACGCGGCAGGATTCGCTGACCGGCAAGTGGTACGACACCTCGGCCCACATGCTGTGGATCGGTGACCGCACCCGGCAGCCCGACGGCGCGCATGTGGAGTTCCTGAGCGGGGTCGAGAACCCCATCGGCATCAAGTGCGGCCCGTCGCTCGACACCGACGACCTGCTGCGCCTGCTCGACACCCTGAACCCGGAGAACGAGGCGGGCCGGATCACCCTGATCTGCCGCATGGGCGCGGACAAGGCCGCCGACGGCCTGCCGCCGCTGGTGCGCGCGGTCGAGGGCGCCGGGCGCAAGGTTGTCTGGTCGTGCGACCCGATGCACGGCAACACGATCAAGGCCTCCACCGGCTACAAGACGCGCGGCTTCGACGCGATCCTGTCGGAGGTGGACACCTTCTTCGCGGTGCACCGTGCTGAAGGCTCGCACGCCGGCGGCGTCCATTTCGAGATGACCGGCCAGGACGTCACCGAATGCATCGGCGGCGCCCAGGAGATCACCGAGGAACGCCTCGCGGACCGCTATCACACCCATTGCGACCCGCGCCTGAACGCCAGCCAGTCCATCGAACTGGCCTTCCAGATCGCCGAGCGGCTGAAAAGCCAGCGTGACGTGATGGCGGCGGAGCTGGCGCAGGCCGCGTCGGCCGACTGACGGCAGCGCGCGGGCCTCGAAAGAGGCTTTGCGAACGGCCCGTCGCGCGCCAGACTGCGACGCGCAATGATCGGGGGTCCTGATGAGCACGACCGAATCGCCTGAACCGGGCACGACGCGCGAGGCCGCGCCGGCGGAGCCCGCACGCGCCACGGAACTGCGCCCATCGGTGGCGGATATCTCCCGCTACACCGACACCTATTTCAACAAGACCCGCGATATCGTCGGCAAGTTCGGCGACACCCAGGTCACCTATGCGGTGTTCATGCGCCGCCCGGTGATCTCGGCCGCCCGCCTCGCGCTGGAATGGCTGGATGGCGTGGCGGCGGCGCGCGGCACCGAATTCAAGGTGGATCTGCGCTTCGACGAAGGACGCTGGGTCGGCGCGGGTGAGCCGCTGATGTACATCTCCGGCTCGTTCCACGAGCTGGTCGATCTGGAAACGCTGTTCCTGCAGAAGCTCGGCGCGGGCTGTGTGGCGGCCTACAACGCGGCAGCCATGTGCGTGGACCTGCCGAACGTGGCCTTCATGGCCTTCGATGCGCGCCACTGCACGGGCCCGGACATGGCCGAGCTGATGGCCTATGCCGCCTCGGTCGGCTCGGCGCGCGCCAAACGCAAGGTCGGTGCGATCGGGTTTGTCGGCAACGCGACGGATGCGACGGCGCATTATTTCGGCCAGGATCGCGGGCTGGGCACCATGCCGCACGCGCTGATCGGCTACGCCGGCACCACGCTGCGTGCGGCCGAGATGTTCCACGAGACCCATCCCGACGAGCCGCTGACCGTGCTGGTCGATTATTTCGGGCGCGAGGTGAGCGACTCCCTGGAAGTCTGCCGCCGTTTTCCCGAGATGGTGCGCGAGGGCCAGCTGGCGCTGCGCCTCGACACGCCGGGCGGCCGCTATATCGAGGGGCTGGACCCGTCCCAGAGCTATGCCGTGCTGGAGCGCCATTCGCCCGATGCCATTCGCGGCTACCGGACCGAGGGCGAGCTCCGCCACCTGATTGGCGGCGGCGTGTCCGCTGCGGCGCTCTGGCGCCTGCGCGAGAAGCTCGACCAGGGCGGATTCGAGAAGGCGAAGATCGTGGCGTCCTCGGGCTTCGGGCCGGAGAAGTGCAAGGTCATGGCCGCTGCCGACGCGCCCATCGACGCCATCGGCACGGGCTCCTTCCTGCCGGGCGACTGGCAGCAGACCTATGCGACGGCGGATATCGTGGAGTACGGCGGCACCAAGCGCGTGAAGGTCGGCCGCGAGTTCCTGCTGCGGAAGTAACGCCCGGCGGCGCGTTGACACCCCGGACGTCCGCCAATACCGTCCGACGCCTGAGTTTTAGCCCCTTTCCGCACGACCAGTGCCATGACCGATTCCCTGAACATCACGCTCGCCCAGCTCAACCCCGTCGTGGGGATATCGAGGGCAATGTCGCGAAGATCCGCGCGGCCCGGCTGGCGGCATCCGGGCAGGGGGCGGACCTCGTCGTCTGCACGGAGCTTTGCGTCACCGGCTACCCGCCGGAAGACCTGATCCTGAAGAACGCCTTCGTGCGCGCGGCGATGGCCGCCGTCGAGGAACTGGCGAAGGAAACCGGTGACGGCGGGCCGGGGCTGATTATCGGCACGCCATGGCTGGACGGGGACGGCAACCGGTTCAACGCCGCCGCCGTGCTCGACGATGGCAAGGTGCAGACGCTGCGCTACAAGTGGGACCTGCCGAACTACGGCGTGTTCGACGAGAAGCGCGTCTTCCAGCCGGGCGATCTGCCGGGGCCGGTGAACTTCCGGGGCGTGCGGCTCGGCCTCGCGGTCTGCGAGGACATGTGGACGCCGGATGTGTCCGAAACCCTGATGGAATCGGGGGCCGAGATCCTCGTCTTCCTGAACGGCAGCCCGTATGAGCGCGACAAGGTCGATACCCGCATGAACCTGGCCGTCGCGCGGGTGACGGAGACGGACCTGCCGCTGATCTATGTGAACCAGGTGGGGGGGCAGGACGAGCTGGTCTTCGACGGCGGCTCCTTCGTGCTGAACGCCGACCGGCGCATGGCCGTGGCGGCGACCCAGTTCACCGAAGACCTCAAGGCCACGACCTGGGCGCGCGGCGATGACGGCTGGGCCTGCACATCCGGCGAGATCGAGCCCTGGATCGAGGGCATGGAGCGCATCTACCAGGCGATGGTGCTGGGCCTGCGCGACTATGTGAACAAGAACGGCTTCCCCGGTGTCGTCATCGGGCTTTCAGGCGGCATCGATTCCGCGATCACGGCGGTGGTCGCCGTGGATGCGCTGGGCCGCGACCGGGTGCACTGCGTGATGATGCCGTCTCCCTACACAAGCGGGGATTCGCTGGACGATGCCCGCGAACTCGCCGAGCGGCTGGAGGTGCGCTACGACAGCGCCAATATCGGCCCGGCCATGGGCGCGTTCGACACGATGCTGACCGAGGTCTTCAACGAGCCCGCCTCGGGCGTGACGGCGGAAAACATCCAGAGCCGGTCGCGCGGCACGCTGCTGATGGCGATTTCCAATGCCACCGGCGCGATGCTGGTCACCACCGGCAACAAGTCGGAAATGTCGGTGGGCTACGCCACCATCTATGGCGACATGAACGGCGGCTATTCGGTCATCAAGGACGTGTACAAGACCGATGTGTTCGCGCTGTGCCGCTGGCGGAACGAGAACTTCCCCGACAACGTGCTGGGCCCGGCGGGCGACGTGATTCCCGATCGGATCATCACCAAGCCGCCGTCGGCCGAGCTGCGCCCCGACCAGAAGGACGAGGACTCCCTGCCGCCCTATGAGGTGCTGGACGCGATCCTGCACGGGCTGATCGAGGAAGACCTGGGCGCTGAAGACCTGGAAGCGAAGGGATTTGAGCCGGAGACCGTCCAGCGCATCTGGCGGCTGCTGGAACTGTCGGAATACAAGCGCCGCCAGGCCCCGCCGGGGGTGAAGCTGACCAGCCGCGCCTTCGGCCGCGACCGCCGCTACCCGATCACCAACGCGTTCCGGGGGCAAGGCATAGCTGCTCGGCTGCCAAACCATTGAATTGCCTTGGCTTCCCCGTGGCGCTATACACGCGGCCATGACTGACCGGCTTTCCCGTCGATGTTGCATTGCCTGCGGGCGAATTACCGCCTGACAGCCCCTGTCTGTGCGCGGGTAACCCGCGCGCGAAGTGCACTCTTTATTCCGGGACCCCGTGATGACTCTTCATCTCCACAACACATTGACGCGCAGCAAGCAGGCCTTCGAGCCGATCGATCCGGCCAATGTGCGCATGTATGTCTGCGGCCCGACCGTCTATGACGATATTCATATCGGCAACGCGCGCCCGCTGGTGGTGTTCGACGTGCTGGCCCGGCTGCTGCGCCAGGAATACGGCGCGGGGCACGTCACCTATGCCCGCAACATCACCGATGTGGACGACAAGATCATCGACCGGGCGGCGGAGAACGGTGAGACCATCGACACGCTGACACGGCGCACGACCGAGAATTTCCACGCGGCCACGGCGGCGCTGGGTTGCCTGCCGCCGGATGTGGAGCCGCGCGCGACCGAGCACATCGCCCAGATGATTGCGCTGATCGAGACCCTGGTCGCCAAAGAACACGCCTATGCGGCCGAAGGCCATGTGCTGTTCCATGTACTCTCGATGCCGGACTACGGGAAGCTGTCGGGCCGCAACCGCGACGAGATGATCGCGGGCGCGCGGGTCGAGGTCGCACCCTTTAAGCGCGATCCGTCGGACTTCGTGCTGTGGAAGCCCTCGACCGGCGACCAGCCGGGCTGGGAGTCGCCCTGGGGTTTCGGGCGCCCGGGCTGGCACCTGGAATGCTCGGCCATGAGCGAGCAGCACCTCGGCGCGTCCTTCGACATCCATGGCGGCGGCGTGGATCTGGTTTTCCCGCACCATGAGAACGAAATCGCCCAGTCCCGCTGCGCCCATCCGGGCGCGTCCTTCGCCAACTACTGGGTGCACAACGGCTACCTGATGAGCGAGGGGGAGAAGATGTCCAAGTCGCTGGGCAACTTCTACACTGTCTCCGACCTGCTCAAGGAGTTCCCGGGCGAGGCTCTGCGCCTGGCCATCCTGAAGACCCATTACCGCCAGCCGCTGGACTTCACCAAGGACGGCGTGCGCGAGGCACGGCAGGAACTGAACCGGTGGTTCCGGGCGCTGGCACTGGTGAAGGACGGGGCGTCATCGGACGGGGAAATCCCGGACGGCGTGATCGCGGCGCTCGAGGACGATTTGAACACACCGGCCGCGATTGCCGCCGTGCATGCCGCGGCGGATGCCGTGTTCGCCGCGGACAAGGACGGTGACGCGGAGGCGGCCGAGACCGCCGCCGACCGTCTGAAGGCGGCGGGGCGTCTGCTCGGTATTCTGCAGGAAAGTCCGGACGTGTGGTTCCAGGGTGGTGGTGACGCGACCATCGATGCGCTGGTGGCCGAGCGCAACGCGGCGCGCGCGGAGAAGAACTTCGCCCGGGCCGACGAAATCCGTGACGAGCTGCTGGCACAGGGCATCGTGCTGGAAGACGGCGCGGGCGGCACCACCTGGCGGCGGGAAGGCTGACCGACATGGCTGAACGCATCTATCTGTTCGACACGACCCTGCGGGACGGCGCGCAGACGCGCGGTGTTGATTTCTCCGTCGATGACAAGCGTGCGATTGCCCGCGCGCTGGACGATCTGGGCGTGGACTATGTCGAGGGCGGCTGGCCGGGGGCGAACCCGGTGGACGACGCCTTCTTCGAGGCCTCGCCCGGCCTGAAGCGCGCGCGGTTTACGGCTTTCGGCATGACCCGGCGCCCCGACCATTCGGCGGCCAACGATCCGGGACTCAACGCGATCCTGTCCACGGCGGCGGACACGGTCTGCATGGTCGGCAAGACCTGGGATTTCCATGTCGATCTGGCGCTGGGCATCCCGCGCGGGGACAACGTCACCATGATCGCCGACAGCATCGCCCATGCGCTGACCCGCAAGGACGAGGTGCTGTTCGACGCCGAGCATTTCTTCGACGGCTACAAGGCGAACCCGGACTACGCGCTGGCCTGCGCCAAGGCCGCGTATGAGGCCGGCGCGCGCTGGATCGTGCTGTGCGACACCAATGGCGGCACCATGCCCCATGAAATCCGCCGCATCGTGGCGGAGGTGGCCGAACATATCCCCGGTGACCGGCTGGGCATCCACACCCATGACGACACCGGCAACGCCGTTGCCAACACGCTGGCAGCGGTGGAGGCGGGCGTGCGCCATGTGCAGGGCACGCTGAACGGGCTGGGCGAACGCTGCGGCAACGCGAACACGATCACACTGATCGCCAACCTGATGCTGAAATACGATGGCGCGTACGAAACCGGCGTGGGCGAGGAGGGGCTGCGCAAGCTGACCCATGTCTCCCGCCTGCTGGACGAGCTGCTGAACCAGGCGCCGGACCGACACGCGGCCTATGTTGGCGAGGGGGCGTTTACCCATAAGGGCGGACTGCATGTCTCCGCGGTCCAGAAGGATCCGGCGACCTATGAGCATGTGCCGCCGGATGCCGTCGGCAACCAGCGCCATATCGTGGTGTCGGATCAGGCCGGCCGGTCGAATATCCTGTCGCGCCTGTCGGATGCCGGGATCGACGTGGACAGTTCCGACAAGCGCATCTCGCGGCTGGTCGAGGATGTGAAGGAACGCGAGTTCGAGGGCTACACCTATGACGGTGCCGAGGCGAGTTTTGAACTTCTGGCGCGGCGTGCGCTGGGCGACCTGCCGCGCTTCTACCGGATGGAAAGCTTCCGCTCCGAGGTCGAGCGCCGCTTCAACGCGCGCGGCGAAGTCACGACCATCAGCCAGGCCGTGGTGAAGATGGAGATCGACGGCGAGGCGACCATGCAGGTGGCCGAGGGCAACGGTCCGGTCAACGCGCTGGACGACGCCATGCGCAAGGCGCTGCTGCCGAAGTACCCGGAGCTGGAGGAAATGCGGCTGGTGGACTTCAAGGTCCGCATCCTGACGCCGCAGCGCGCGACGGCGGCGGTAACCCGCGTGATGATCGAGTCCACCGACGAGACCGGCCACCGCTGGGGCACGGTCGGAATCTCTCCGAACATCATCGACGCGGCCTACGAGGCGCTCGACGACGCCATCGTTTACAAACTTCTCCGGTCGAAGACCCTGTCCGATTGAGGGCGGCTGTTTGAGTCCCAGACATCTTCTATCGGCGGGGTCACGGCCCGGCCTGCGCGCGGTGGCGATCCTGTCCGCCAGCGGCCTGACCCTGTTCGGGATGGCGGGCGTGTCGCCGGCGCTTCCCGCCATTGCGCGCTTTTGACATCGGGCTGGGACTGATGGCGGCGTTCTTAGCGCTCTGGTTATCGACCGGCTCGGTGCTGACGGCGCTTGCGGTTTTCCGGAGCGGCCTGGTATGATTTCTGGCGGGTTGCAATTCGTGCCGATCATGAGCGTATCCTGACGGGAGAAACGAACTGATGGCGGAACCGACCGACCATGACCGTGGCGATGATGGCGGTGACGGCTTTCTGGCCGAGAGCGACTCCATGACCGGCGGCCCGCTGGGTGAATCCTCCCAACCGCGTGGAGCCCCAGCTCGGTGAGAATATTGGTGCTGTCGCGCGCGCCATGCTGAATTGCGGCCTCGATCGCATGACGCTGGTGAACCCGCGCGAGGAATGGCCGAACCAGCGTGCCGTGACCATGGCGTCGGGTGCGACGCAGGTGCTCGACAATGCAGTACTGTGCGACAGCGTGGAAGACGCCGTGGCCGGCCTGACCACGGTCTATGCGACCACGGCGCGCCCGCGCGAGATGTCGGTCCGGGTGGTGACGCCGCGACAGGCGGGCACGGAAATCCGCGAGGCCGAGGCCCGCTGCGAGACGGTCGGCATCCTGTTCGGGCCGGAGCGCTCGGGCCTGGTCAACGAACATGTCGTGCTGGCGGATACCGTGATCACCGTGCCGCTCAATCCAGCTTATTCCTCCCTGAACCTGGCCCAGGCCGTGCTGCTGGTGGCCCATGAGTGGTTCACGGCGGGTGATGAAACCCCGCCTGACCAGATGTCCACGCCCGGGACGAGGTCAGCGGAAAAGCACGAGCTGATCGCCCTGTTCGAACGGCTCGAGGCCGCATTGGAGGAGGGGGGCTATTTCCGTTCGCCGGACCTGAGGGACACGGCGACCCGGAACATCCGCGCGATGCTGCAGCGCGCGCGCCTGACCGAGCAGGAAGTGCGGTCTTTCCACGGGATGATCAGCGCGCTCACCCGGAGCTGGCAGTACACCCAGAATGCCAGGCGCCGCCGCGGGGAGTGGCCGGAGGACGAGACCGCCGACTAGGCCGCGCGCGATCCGCGCAGGCCGAACGTGAAGTGGACGGCCAGTGTCGCCAGAATTACAAACCCGCCGATCAGGGTCCGGTCGGAGGGGATCTGCGCGATGAACAGCCACGCCCAGAATGGTCCGATCACGGCCTCCAGCAGCATGATGAGGCTGACCTCCGGTGCGGGAATGTATTGCGGGCCCAGGCCGATCAGGAAGAACGAGACCGGCAGGATGATGAAGCCCAGGACCGCTATCCAGCCCAGATCTGTCCCCGACACGGCCAGTGTGGGCGCTGCGACCAGGGTGACGAGCGCGACAAGGACGCCGCCCAGGGCGAGCGAGGGGGCGGGGTCTTCGATCTTCGCGTGTTCCAGGATCACGACCATGGCCGCCCAGGCAAAGGCGGTGCCGACGGCGGCGAGGTTTCCGAACAGGTCGCCGCGCCCGAGCCCCTCGGCGAAGATGACCGCGATCCCCCCGATCGCGATCAGGATGGCGACAATGGTGTGCGGCGATGTGCGTTCGCCGACGAACACCCAGGCGAATATCGTGGAAAACAGCGGCGCGCAGGCAACGATGAACAGCGTATTAGCAACGCTGGTGGACGTGATCGCCAGCACCCAGCCGATGGACGACATGGCGAACAGGAAGCCCACCGCGAGGTGGGGCCGACTGCGCAGCCGGCCGAAGACGGCGGGCGCGCCACGTCCGTAGCGCAGGATGACGAACGCACACAGCGCGATCGCCATGAAAAGGCCGCGCCAGAACGACTGGGTGAGGGGCGCGGCGGAGACGAGAGAGGTCAACACGCCGTCGGGCGTCAGCACCAGGACCCCGAGGACCGTGACCGTGAGCCCCTTCAGGTGCCGTTTGTCCCGTGCGGGCGGCGTCAAATGTACGGTCATGGGGTCATATACCTGAAAACACGCGATAAATGCCGGTCCGGCGCGGCCAATCCCTGTTTGACATCGCCCCGGCGATCCCTATAGTGCGCCGCAATTCCCGGGAGCGTGGTTCGGACAACGATCCGTAACCCGTGTCGTGCAGGATGTTTGCGGCGCCAACCGGGACAACAAACACAAAGAAACGGATTCGAACCATGTCCAAGCGGCATTCCGCTAAGTACAAGATTGATCGCCGTCTCGGCGAAAACCTCTGGGGCCGTCCCAAGAGCCCCGTCAACCGCCGTGAGCACGGCCCGGGCGAGCATGGCCGCCGCCGCAAGAAGCCGTCCGACTACGGCCTCCACCTGATCGCCAAGCAGAAGCTGCGCAAGTATTACGGTGATGTCGGCGAGCGCCAGTTCCGCCGCTATTACGATGAGGCTGTCCGTCGCCGTGGCGACACGGGCGAGAACCTGATCGAGCTGCTGGAGCGCCGTCTCGACGCGGTGGTCTATCGGATGAAATTCGTGCCGACGATCTTCGCCGCCCGCCAGTTCGTGAACCACGGCCACATCCGTGTGAACGGCAAGCGCGTGAACATCCCGTCCTATCAGGTGAAGGACGGCGACGTGATCGAGGTGAAGGAAAAGTCCCGCGAAGTGCCGATCGTGCTTGAGGCGATTGCCTCGACCGAGCGCGACGTGCCGGAATATCTCGACGTCGATCTGAACGCACTCAAGGGTACCTATGTCCGCGGACCGAAGCTGGCCGATGTGCCGTACCCGGTCACGATGGAACCGAACCTGGTCATCGAGTTCTACTCGCTGTAATCCGTTCGCTTCCCGACGAATTCTCGGAAAGGCCGGCTCGTGTGAGCCGGCCTTTCTCGTTAAAGCCAGGTGTATTGCGCGCAAAACAAATGGGGTGGTTCATGGACCCGTCCCAGTCACCCTCGCATGGATGTGTACGCCTTAGCTGGATGAGCCCTGCAGGGCGTGTTCCATGATGCCCTCGATCTCCTCATTGGCGGTTTAGCTGTGGCCGGAGAAGGTGTGGGTAACGATGCCATCTGCTTTGACCACCACCACCTGCGGCTTGGATGTGTGGTAGTAGCGGCTTTCCGGCGGTGGGCCGTCATTGAACAGCCTGAAGGCGCGGATGGCTTCGCTCTTTGCGTCCGCCAGCAGGGGATATTTGATGCCGCACCGTGCGGCAAAGCGCTTGAGGGTATCCACGTCGTTGTAGGTCATGGAGACGACCTCGAAGCCGCTCTCGTGGGCGAAATCAATCCTGTCGTTCCAGGCGACCGCCTGACTGATGCAGGTGGGTCACCACGCCAGCGGGCGGGAGAACCGCATGATCAACCAGCGGTTCTTCTTCAGCGTGACAAAGCTTTGCACCTGGTTTGTCTGATCGGGGGCCCCGCGCTGGTGCGGGATGGCCTCGCCGACACGCGCACCTTAGTCCTCCGCTTGAGCTGTTCCGAACGTTGCCGCCTTAGCGATGGCGGCGGCTAGACCGGCGCGTGCAATGGTACGAGGAAATTTCAAAACTATGGTTCCGGTTCCGCAACCACAAAAAGCCCGTGATCCGGGCCGTTATGGCCCGGTGCCGGGATCATCATCAAATGACAAATCGGTGATGGCGCGGCGCAGAGCCGGATCAGGGAGGTCAGGCGTTCACCGGCCGCTTCGTCGGCGTCTTGATCGGCTTGGGAATACCCAGTGCCTTGTTCTTCTTTGTGGTCTTGGCCTTGGACTTGCCGGCGGGAAGGATGCCGGTGGCGTTCAGTTCCTCGCCCTTCCTCATGCGGCGCTTGGACTTGGCGGAACCGTAGAACGGTTCCATATCAGCTTCGCTGGCGGCGAACTGGACTTCGATCTTGTTGCCGTCGGGGTCGAACACGTTCACCTGGATCATGTTGATCTCGGTCAGCGGCACCACATTGTAGGGCGTATCCGTCTCGCGCATTTTCTTCTGGAAAGCCTTGACCGTGCCGTTGGAACGGAAGGCGAAATGCTCAAGCTGGGTCTCGGCGGTCTTCAACTTCTTGGCGGATTCCACGATGTGGACAACAGCGTTCTTGCCGCAATAGTGCCAAGCGCCGCCGAAGGCGAAGCTGGGGCGCGGACCACGCTTGAGACCCAGGACGTTCTCATAAAAGTCCGACATCTCGTCGAGGTTGGTGGTGCGGATGTTGACGTGATCGAGCCAGAACAGGGACATCGTGGTTCTCCCTCCGTGGAGCCGGGGATTATGAGCCGGTGATTTCGCACATATTGCGCCGCGTGCGCCGGGTATTCAATGCGGTGAAACATCAGACGATCCGGGTGCGCCAGATTTCCACGGTATAGACGGCCAGCGCCGACCAGATGAATGCGAAGGTGATCGCCTCGATGGTTGTGAATGGCTCCCCGAACATCAGGACAGCGATCAACAGGTTGCCGGATGGAGCGATGTACTGCAGGAGACCGATCGTTGAGAGTTTCACCCTGCGTGCGCCGGCCGCGTAAAGCACGAGGGGGAGTCCGGTGGCGATGCCGGCAAAGGCGAGAAGCAGGTCGAACCCGATACCCCGGTTTGTGAAAGCGCCGGTCCCGGCGATTTCCAGCCAGATCAGGACACCGAGGACCACCGGCAGTAACAGGGCCGTCTCCAGAAACAGGCCGACCGCTGCACCGGCATCGACCTTCTTTCGCAACAGTCCGTAGGTTGCGAAGGTCAACGCAAGCACCAGCGCGATCCAGGGCAGCGTGCCATATGCAATGACCTGGGTGAGGACGCCGCAGGCGGCCAGCCCGACGGCGCACCACTGTAGCGGCGTCAGCCTTTCGCGCAGGAATGCAAAGCCCAGCAGCACGCTCACGAGGGGATTGAGGAAGTAGCCAAGACTGGCGGCGACGATCCGGTCAACAAGGACGGCATGGATGAAGATCAGCCAGTTGGTCCCGATAAGAACCCCTGTCACCAGCAACACAGCGAGGACACGTGGACGTGTGATCGCGAGTGCCACCGCGGGCCTCTGGCGCGACACGGTAAGCACCAGCACCATGAAGACCATCGACCAGACGAACCGGTGGGAGACGATCTCGGCAGCGGGAAGGGCCCCGAGCGCCTTGAAATAGAGCGGCGTCAGGCCCCAGATCGTGAATCCTGTGATCCCGAACGCGAGCCCTGCGGTCTCCTCACGCGTGAAGCGGCGTTTGCCTTGATGTTCTGGTGTTTGGGTCAGGGTGGTACGTCCGTGAGGCCTGAAAAGCGAACGGGCCGCACAAAGGCGACCCGTCGAGATTAGCTGAGAAGAATGCGTCAGGCAGCTTCGCGCGCAACGCCTTTTTCCTCGAAGAGCTGCTCCAGCTCACCGGTCTCGAACATCTCGCGAACGATGTCGCAGCCACCCACGAATTCGCCCTTCACATAGAGCTGCGGCACGGTCGGCCAGTTGGTGAATTCCTTGATGCCATCGCGCATTTCCGGATCCATTAGCACGTCGGCGCTGCCGAATTTCACGCCCATGTGGTTCAGGATCTGGACCACGGCGGCGGAGAAGCCGCACTGCGGGAAGACGGGGGTGCCCTTCATGAAGAGCATCACATCGTTGCCGTCGATGTCCGTCTTGATACGTTCGGTTACGTGATTGTCGCTCATATCGACCTCCAATAAGTCGCTCAGCCGGCCTCGGGAACGGAGGTCTGCAGCGCAAGTGCATGCAGTTCGCCGCCCATCCGCCCTTTCAGGGCTTCATAAACCATCTGATGTTGCTGGACCCGGGATTTGCCCTCGAAAGCGGCCGAAACGACATGGGCCAGGTAATGGTCGCCGTCGCCCCGCAGATCGTCGATACGGACGTCGGCATCGGGCATCGCGTCCTTAATCATGTGCTCGATTTCGCTTGCGGCCATGGGCATATCAGTTGCTCCCCCGGTTTGTTCGAAGCGCGGCGCCGAAGGCTCAGCGGGACGCCATGTATTCCGGAAGCCAGCGCTCATGCGCCTCGCGCAAGCTTTCGACGGATATAGGTCCTGCCCCGGGGAGTGTCAACGCAGTGCCCCCGGTCGTGCCGATGCGGGTGACGGGTACCCCTGCGGCTTCGGCCGCTGCCGCAAATCCGTCCGGATCGGCGGTGGTGACGACGTAGCGCGCCTGGTCCTCGCCGAACAGCCAGGCGTGGACGGCGATGCCGGGCTTGTGATCGATCTCAGCACCCATGCGGCCCGCGATGGCCATATCGGCTAGCGCAACTGCAAGCCCACCATCGGAGACGTCGTGGCAGGCCGTGACCTGTCTGGCATGGATGCTGCCCCGCACGAAATCACCGTTGCGCCGTTCGGTATCCAGGTCGACCGGTGGCGGCGCGCCTCGTGTGCCGCCCGCCATGTCGCGCTGATAAATGGAGCAGCCGAGCCAGCCGGTGGTCTCGCCCGCTACGAACACGGCCTCTCCCTCGGAGGCAAAGGCCATGCCCGCGCGCTTATCGAGGTCGCCCAGCAGCCCCACGCAGCCAATCACCGGGGTCGGCAGGATCGGCTGGCCGTTGGTCTCGTTGTAGAGCGACACGTTGCCGGAGACGACGGGGCTGTCCAGCGCCCGACAGGCCGCGCCCATGCCCTGCACAGCGCCGACGATCTGGCCCATGATTTCCGGGCGCTCGGGATTGCCGAAGTTCAGATTGTTGGTGACCGCCAGCGGTATCGCGCCGGTTGCGGTGACGTTGCGCCAGGATTCAGCGACGGCCTGCTTGCCGCCCTCAACGGGGCTGGCCTCTACATAGCGAGGCGTGCAGTCGGTGCTGATGGCTAGAGCCTTGTTTGTGCCATGCACGCGCACCAGCGCGGCATCGCCGCCGGGTCGGCCCACCGTGTCGCCCATGACCATGTGGTCGTACTGCTCCCAGATCCAGCGACGCGAACACAGGTCTGGGCTCTCGATCATGGTCAGCAGGGCCGTGCCGGGGTCCATCGGGGCCGGAATCGCGTCCGGGCCGATCACTTCGCGCGGCGGCGTTGCCGTCCAGGGGCGCTCGTATTCGGGGGCAGCGGCGACCAGCGGCGGCACGGGAATGTCGGCGGTGACCTCTCCCTGCCACATCAGTACCAGCCGCTCGCTATCGTTTGTCTGGCCGATGACGGCGAAATCCAGTTCCCACTTCTCGAAGATCGCGCGCGCCTCGTCCTCACGGCCAGGCTTGAGGACCATGAGCATGCGCTCCTGGCTCTCCGACAGCATCAGCTCGAAAGGCTGCATGCCGGTCTCGCGCATGGGCACGTCGTCGAGCACCATGGTGATGCCGACTTCACCCTTGCTGGCCATCTCCACGGAAGACGATGTGAGGCCGGCTGCGCCCATGTCCTGAATGGCCACGATGGCGTCGGTGGCCATTAGTTCGAGGCAGGCTTCCAGCAGAAGTTTTTCGGTGAAGGGGTCACCGACCTGCACGGTCGGACGCTTCTCGGCGGAATCGTCGTCGAACTCGGCCGAGGCCATGGTCGCGCCGTGGATCCCGTCGCGACCGGTCTTGGAGCCGACATAGACGACCGGCAGGCCGGTGCCCGCAGCGGCGGAATAGAAAATCTTGTCGGTATTGGCGATCCCCACGGTCATGGCATTGACCAAGATGTTGCCGTTATAGGCGGGGTCGAAGTTGACCTCACCGCCGACGGTCGGCACGCCGATGCAGTTACCGTAGCCGCCAATGCCCGCCACTACGCCATCAACGAGGTGGCGCGTCTTGGGGTGGTCGGGTGATCCGAAGCGCAGCGCGTTCATATTGGCCACCGGGCGCGCGCCCATTGTGAACACGTCGCGGAGGATGCCGCCGACGCCGGTCGCCGCACCCTGATAGGGTTCAATGAAGGAGGGGTGGTTGTGACTCTCGATCTTGAAGATTGCGGCGAGCCCGTCGCCGATGTCGACCACGCCGGCATTCTCGCCGGGGCCCTGGATCACCTGCGGTCCTTCGGTCGGCAGTGTCTTCAGCCAGACCTTGGAGGACTTGTAGGAACAGTGCTCCGACCACATCACCGAGAAGATAGAAAGCTCGGTGAAGTTCGGCTCCCGGCCCATGATCTCGAGGATGGTGTCGTACTCGTCCGCGCTCAGGCCCATGAGGTCGTTGGGACGTGCCGCTGTCTCGCTCATGCCGCCAGCACCTCCGCCAGCGCCGTGAACATCGGCGCGCCGTTGGTGCCGCCTAACAGCGGGTCCGCCAGCCGCTCGGGGTGGGGCATCATGCCCAGCACGTTGCCGGCGGTGTTCAGCACGCCCGCGATATTCGCCATCGAGCCATTGGGGTTCGCCTCTTCGCTCAGCCCGCCGTTGATGTCGCAATAGCGGAAGGCGACCTGTCGGTTGTCTTCCAGGGACTTCAGCGTGTCGGGGTCGGTGAAATAGTTGCCGTCATGGTGCGCGACGGGAATGCGGATCACCTGGCCCTGGCTGTAGCGGTGCGTGAAGGGCGTATCGGTGCGCTCCACGCGCAAATCCACGTCCCGGCAGACGAACTTCAGGCTGGCGTTGCGCATCAACACGCCAGGCAGCAGGCCGCATTCGGTCAGCACTTGAAAGCCGTTGCAGATGCCCAGCGTCGGCGTTCCGTCATTTGCGCGGGCAACGACCTCGCGCATAATCGGGCTGTTGGCCGCCATCGCGCCAGAGCGCAGGTAGTCGCCATAGGAAAAGCCACCGGGCACCACGATCAGGTCCACATCGGGTAGGGAGCTGTCGCCGTGCCAAACCATCAGCGGCGCGCGGCCCATGGCAGCCTCAAGGGAGACAGCGACATCGCGGTCGCAGTTCGATCCGGGGAATACGATAACGGCTGCGGACATACCGGCGTCAGCCCTCGATTTCGACCGAATAATCCTCGATCACCGTGTTGGCGAGGAGCTGCTCGCACATATCGGACACGCGCTTTTTCGCGGCTTCGGCGTCGGTTTCGGACAGCTCGATCTCGATGAACTTGCCCTGGCGCACGTCTTCCACGCCGTCGAAGCCGAGCCCTTCCAGCGAGTGGTGGATGGCCTTGCCCTGGGGGTCGAGGACGCCGTTCTTCAGGGTAACATGGACGCGTGCTTTCAACGAACCGATCCCGGGTTGGGGTTACTGGAGGGTAGCGGGACCTTTTATGTCTTGCTGCGACGATTCGGGCAGGATTCCGAGGCGGCGCGCCACCTCCTGGTAGGCTTCCTCGACGCCACCCATGTCGCGGCGGAAGCGGTCCTTGTCCATTTTCTCGTTGGTCTCGACATCCCACAGGCGGCAGCCATCGGGCGTGATCTCGTCGGCCAGCACGATGCGCATCTGGTCGTTCTCGTCGTACCAGCGCCCGAACTCCAGTTTGAAGTCGATCAGCCGCAGGCCGATGCCGAGGAACAGCCCGGTCAGGAAGTCGTTGATGCGCAGGCTGAGCGACAGCATGTCGTCGATCTCGTTCGGCGCGGCCCAGCCGAAGGCCGTGATATGTTCCTCGGAAATCAGCGGATCGCCCAGTTCGTCGTTCTTGTAATAGTATTCAACGATCGAGCGGGGCAGCGGTGTGCCTTCCTCGATGTTGAAGCGCTTGCAGATGGAGCCGGCTGCGATGTTGCGGATCACCACCTCTACCGGGACGATCTCGACCTCGCGGACCAGCTGTTCGCGCATGTTCAGGCGTCGTACGAAATGGGTCGGCACGCCGACGTCGCCCAGCCGGGTCATCAGATATTCCGAGATCCGGTTGTTGAGGACGCCCTTGCCGGTGATGACGCCCTTTTTCTGGTTATTGAAGGCGGTGGCGTCGTCCTTGAAATACTGGACCAGCGTGCCAGGCTCGGGACCTTCGAATAGCACCTTGGCCTTGCCCTCGTAAATCTTTCTGCGTCGCGTCATAGCTAGGTTTTCCGCGGGTTTGGCGCATGCCGCGCGGGATCGCGAGTCGGCACCGCTGCGCGTTCGAGATATACCAATTCGGTGCTGGGCGAACAATCGGAACGCCTGGGGATGACTTGACCCGCTGTCTGTTCGAAAGGGGTGTTCGTTGACCACAAATTCACGCCGAACTACCGCACATTTCATCGCCCAGCGGAGAGCGCTCCGCGTTCAGCCGCGCGGTATCAATGTCCCATACCCTGACCAGCACGCCAGATTCGATTATCCAGCGCACGATAGCGAGGCGACCTTCCAGATCGATCCAGTTCATGGTTTTTCTTCCTGAGTGCGAACCTAGACCATCACCTCACCGCCGCACACGGCCAGTGTCTGGCCGGAAATGAAGGCGCTGGCCGGGGAGGCGAGGAACATCGCCGCACCCACCAGATCGTCCGGGGTCTCGGCGCGCTTGAGGACACGCTTGTTCTGGATGAACTCGTGCATGCCGTCATCCATGCTCGCATGATCGACCTCCGTGGCGGTGTAGCCGGGCATGATGGTGTTCACGTTGATGCTGTATTCGCCAAGCTCGCGCGCCAGCACTCGCGACATGCCGATGATCGCCGATTTGGATGTGACGTAGTGGAGGAAGCCGGGTACACCTTGCGGCACCGTGCCGGAGGAGATGTTGATGATCCGGCCCTGCCGGGCTTCGCGCATGGCGGGTGCAACGGCGCGGGCGCATAGGTAGGAGCCGGTGATATTCACATGGATCACCTTGTTCCACTCGTCGATCGGAATGTCGTCGAAGGTACGGCGCGGGATGGTGGCAAAGACGGCGGCGTTGTTGATCAGCACGTCGATCCGTCCGTAGGCCTCGAGTGTCCTTGCGACCATGGCCTCGACCGAGGCCAGATCGCCGACATCGGTCTGGACCGCCAGGCACTGACCGCCCGCCCCCTCGATCTCCGAAGCAACAAACGCGAGGTTCTCACCGTTCAGTTCGGCCAGAACCGGGATAGCCCCGGCTGCGGCGAAGGCGAGCGCGTATTCCCGGCCCAGCCCCTGGCCCGCGCCGGTGATGATGGTCACGCGCCCGCTGATATCGAAACGATTGTCAACCATGGTGTTCCCTCCCAAGTGTTGCGCCTGATGCTTAGTGTGCCTCAGGGTGTGCGTTCGAGGTTCGCGACCTCGATCAAGTTGCCGTCCGGGTCACGGAAATAGAGCGAACGGAGCGGCCCCATGGCTCCCGTGCGCGCCACCGGTCCCTCGATGATATCGACATTCAGGCTCTGCAGGTGCGCGGCCACGTCCTCGATGGGTGTTTCGGTAAGAAAGCACAGATCGCCGCTGCCCGGCACGGGCCGTTCGGCCTTAGGCTCGAACTCATGCCCGGCGAGATGCAGGTTTATCTTCTGGATGCCGAAATGGAGCGCGGTGCGTCCGCCCTCGAAGGTGATGGCTTTCATGCCCATCACGTCGGTGTAGAACGCGCAGGTCGCCTCAATAGAGGCAACGGTGAGGACTAGATGGTCGAGGGATTCGATCTTCATGGGGCCTCCTCCGTGGCTTCGACTGGTTCATAGGATGCGGTATCGGGCCGCCCGGCGGCAAATTTCCAGATGCGCTTTCGGTCCTGATGATCGGCGGACGGAAGCGCAATAAGCGAGCTGGAAACCGTGCCGTAGCCCCGGTCGGTGACGATGCACATGCTCTCTCGAGGGTCTTCCCCGCTGTCGTGCAGTCGCGTGGCGAGCAGGTGTTGCCAGGCGGACCAGTTGTCCGCATCCGGATCTGGCTCTTCGGCGGCCTGGAACATCGGGAGGAAGCGGCCGATGCGCGAACTGCCGGTATCATCGAGCTCGCCCGCCGTGATCATGTGCAGGCCCGGCGGGACCTCCAAGACCTCGACCCGTGGCGCTTCTGTGCCGCGCACCCAGTAGGCGTTGGTGTTGTCGGCGATCATTAGGTTGAAGGAGCGGTAGGCGCTGCCGTCAAGTACAGCTAGGGCTTCCGCCGCCATGGCGGCATCCGAGTGATCGGCGGCCTCCAGAACCAGTTCGCCGCGCGAGCGCTTGCCCGCCGTCGGCCCCAGTGAGCCTTCGCGGTTCAGGACAGCCGCCACCACATTGGTGTCGTTGATCGCCAGCCATGTGCCGCCGGCCAGTTCGTCCAGCCCGCCCGCCACGTCCGGCCGGTCATCCCAGTGGCGGGCGGGTGTTTTCCAGGGGCGGTTGACCATTTCATCGCGGTTCGCGGCGATCAACACGGGCCAGCTATGGCCCGGACGGCGGAGAATGACGAATGTGCACATGAATTTTCGTTTCAATAGGGCGGGCCAGATCTCTATATCTATGGCGCATCAGCTTACGGCAAGTCTGCAACGGGGAGTACGACCGAGTCATGGCGAATTTCGACGAACGTGAAAAAGGCTTCGAAAACAAGTTCAAGCATGATGAGGAGCTGCGGTTCAAAGCGACCGCGCGGCGCAACCGCCTTTTGGGCGAGTGGGCGGCCGGGCTTATGGGCATGTCCGGCGACGAGGTCGTGGCCTATGCCAAGGAAGTCGTGAAGTCTGATTTCGAACGCCCCGGCGATGACGATGTCCTTGAGAAAGTCCTTGGCGACCTGCAGGCCAAGGGTGTGGATTCGTCCGAGCATATCGTGCGCAAGCACATGGACGACCTGATGTCCGAAGCGGTCCGTCAGATCGAGGCGGGGGAATAACCATGGCCAAGGGCTACTGGGTCACGCAGTACAAGGAAATCCGTGACGCCGACAAGATGGCGGCCTATGCGAAGCTCGCCGGACCTGTCGTCGCGGAGTATGGTGGGGTTTTTATCACGCGAGGTGTGGCGACCAAGGCCTATGAGGCCGGGCTAGTCGAGCGCACGACGGTCATCGAGTTTTCCTCGGTGGACGCCGCCATCGCGTGTCATGACAGCGACGGTTATCAAGCCGCTCTCAAAGCGCTGGACGGCGGCGTGACGCGCGACATGCGCGTCGTCGAAGGCGTTGAGTAACCTACAAACTTTTGAACGGGTGCCAGCCCTCGCGGTGCTCGATCTCAACCACCCATAGATCCGGGTCGCGGGACAGGGCGCGCTCCACATAGGCATGCGCGTCGGCCGACGTGAAGGCGATGCCGTCATTGGCGGCGAACCAGGTAAGCTTGCCTTCAAGATCACGCTGCTGGGTGAGGATCACAACGCCTCTGTCCAGCTGGTCCAGCTTCAGCATCACCGTGCCGGATTGTCGTTCACCCTTGTGAACGACGACGGCGGGGACCGCCTCGATTGAGCATTGCCGCAGGCCGGCGCTGACCCACAGTTCGGTGGGCAGCCTCGCGTCAGTCATAGCCCGCGTCAGGCGCTTCCAAAGACGCGCGCAAAGATCGTGTCCACATGTCTAGTGTGGTAGCCGAGGTCGAAGCATTCGGCCAGCACTTCGGCGGGAACCTTTGTGGTGACCTCATCGTCGAACTGAAGGAAGGACAGAAAAGCACCCTCACGTTCTGCCTCTGGCAGTTCCCAGACCTTCATCGCATTGCGCTGGACGGCGAGATAGGAATCCTCGCGGCTCATCCCTCCCTGGGTGAGTGCCAGTAGCACGCGCTGGGAGTGCACCAGTCCTCCCAGCTTCTCTAGATTGGCGTTCATCGCATCGGGATAAACCAGCAGATTCTGGACAACACCGGTCAGGCGCACCAGTGAAAAGTCTAGTGTGACGGTGGCATCGGGGCCGATCATGCGCTCGACCGAGGAATGCGAGATATCGCGTTCATGCCACAGTACGACGTTCTCCAGCGCCGGCACTACAGCCGATCGCACAATACGGGCCAAGCCGGTCAGGTTTTCCGTTAGCACCGGGTTACGCTTGTGCGGCATGGCGCTGGAGCCTTTCTGGCCGGCGGAGAAGAATTCCTCCGCCTCGCGAACCTCGGTGCGTTGCAGGTGGCGGATTTCCGTGGCCAGCCGTTCGACGGCGCTTGCAACGACGCCCAGCGTGGCAAAGAACATCGCATGCCGGTCGCGCGGGATCACCTGGGTCGAGACAGGCTCGGGGATCAGCCCCATTTTCTCGGCGACGTGTTCCTCCACGAACGGGTCGATGTTGGCGAAGGTGCCAACGGCGCCGGAAATGGCGCAGGTCGCGATCTCCGTGCGTGCGGCGGCGAGGCGTTCGCGGCAGCGGGCGAATTCCGCATAGTGCCCCGCCAGCTTCACGCCGAAGGTGGTCGGCTCGGCATGGATGCCATGGCTGCGGCCGATGCAAACTGTGTTCTTGTGCTCCATGGCACGCTTTTTAAGCGCGACCAGCAGTTCGTCCATGTCCTGCAGCAGGATGTCCGAGGCCTGGGTGAGCTGCACCGAAAGGCAGGTATCCAGAACGTCCGAGGAGGTCATGCCCTGGTGGACGAAACGCGCTTCCACACCCACATGTTCGGCCAAGTTGGTCAGGAACGCGATCACGTCGTGTTTAGTTTCGCGTTCGATTTCGTCGATCCTGTCGATCTCCCAAGCGCCCTTCTTCCAGACTTCCTCCGCGGCGGATTTGGGGATCACGCCCAGCTCGGCCTGCGCGTCACAGGCATGGGCTTCGATCTCGAACCAGATACGGAACTTGTTCTCCGGCTCCCAGATCGCGGTCATTTCCGGGCGGCTATAACGGGGGATCATGGCTGCTCGATCCTTAAGTTGAATGTCGCGCCAAACTAGGCGCGCGAGTGATACCCCGGCAAGACGAGTCGGTTATTGCTGGGGTTGGTTTGCGTGGATAGTTTGGACTTATGCAGACATGGAGCAGGAGGCGAGGATGGGACTCGAAGACGATATTGGCAGCGCGCGGCAGGCGCTAGCCGCCGCATTTCGCTGGGCGGCACGCTTAGGGTTCCACGAAGGCGTATGCAACCATTTCAGCCTCATGGTGCCAGGCGGCGACGACCTGTTTCTCATCAATGCCCATGGCCGCCACTGGTCGCAGATGACGGCGAGCAGTCTTGTCCTGATGAACGCCGAGGGCGACATAGTGGAAGGTGAGGGACCGGTCGAGGACACTGCGCTTTATATCCATTGGCGGGTCCACAAGGCATTGCCCCAGGCGCGATGCGTGCTGCACACCCACATGCCCTATGCGACGGCGCTGACTAGCCTGGAGGACCAGCGCCTGCGCATGGTCAACCAGAACGGCGTACGTTTCCATGATCGTGTCGTCTATGACACGGACTACAACGGGCTCGCGCTGGACAACGCCGAGGGCGACCGTATCGCCGCGACTCTGGGGAGCCGCGATGTCATGTTGATGGGCAATCACGGTGTGCTGGTGGTGGGCCGCAGTCTCGCGAATGCGTGGGACGACCTCTACTACCTGGAACGGGCTTGCAAGAACCAGGTCCTCGCCATGAGTACGGGACTACCCTTGCGCGAAATACCCACGAAAATCGTTCAGGCAACCCAGCGTCAGATTCTTGGCGACCCAGCGTATGGTTCGAGCCACCTCGCGGCTCTGATGGATGTCCTGAACCATGAGGAACCGGGCTATCGCAGCTGAATTTTCAAAGATTCGGCGGGATTCAGCGGATCCTTGCACGCCAGCCATATCGTATGGTGCGATCAACTATCCTTAAGCATTGAAGAGCGATCCTTGGTCACACGCATGATTCAAGAAATGCGATTTGTTTGGTCCACTTTGGAACCCCCTCGGCGCACCGAGTGATCTTGAAGCGGCAGAGTGGCTGGCTGAACCTCACACAGCAGATGCTCGGGCTGGTCCTGATCGCCGCCGTCTGACCCACGGTATCAGGCTGAAACCAGTTAGCCGGAGTCGAGTTGCTTCACGCTGTCTAGCCCGCGCGCAAAGATAAGCCCCAGCGCCGTGCGCCGCCGCCCTATTCGTAGGGTGGACGGTCCCATCCCTTGGGTGAGTGGGTGAACACCTCGCAGCCGTCGGCGGTCACACCGATAGAGTGTTCGAACTGGGCCGATAGCGAGCGATCCTTGGTGACCGCGGTCCAGCCGTCGGACAGGATCTTCACGTCGTACTTGCCGACATTAACCATGGGCTCAATAGTAAAAAACATGCCCTCGCGCAGTATGGGGCCGGTGCCTGGGGTGCCGTAGTGCAGGATTGACGGCGCATCGTGAAACACCTGGCCGAGCCCGTGGCCGCAGAAATCGCGCACCACGGAGAAGCGTTCGGCTTCCACAAAGGTCTGGATAGCATGGCCAATGTCGCCGACGGTGGCGCCGGGGCGTACGACGTCGATCCCCTTCCACAACGCCTCGAACGTGACGTGAACAAGCCGTTCGGCAATCCGCTTGACCTGGCCCAGGTTAAACATACGGCTAGTATCGCCATACCAGCCGTCGAGGATGGTGGTGACGTCGATGTTGACGATGTCGCCTTCTGACAGACGCTTCTCACCGGGAATGCCGTGGCAGACCACATGGTTGACCGAGGTGCAGATCGACTTTGGATAGCCGCGATAACCTAGCGGTGCAGGGATCGCGCCGTGGTCCATTGTGAATTCGTAGCAGGCGCGGTCGAGTTCCTCGGTCGTCACCCCCGGCACCACCATGGGCGTGATGTAGTCCAGAGTCTCTGCAGCTAGCCTGCCGGCGCGGCGCATGCCTTCGAACCCGGCTTCATCGTGGATACGGATACGGCGGGATTCTGAATCGAGAGGCGCGGACTGGGCGTCGTTCATAGGGCCGAAACTTCCGGAAAACGGACTTGTTCTAGTCTTCGACGATCGGCAGCGCGTTTGCGACGAAAATCGAATCGCGCGCAACCTCGCACGCATAACACATTGCCTCAACCCCCTGTTGCCGAGCATTTAAAAAGGCTGCGGCATAGGCCGGGTCGAGGTCGCTGGCAAGTGCGAAGCGGTCACAGTCGCCCCTCTGCACGATATAGAGCATAACCGCGCGTCCGCCATCCGCCACCACACTGGCCAGTTCGCGCAAATGCTTGGCGCCGCGCGTGGTCACGCTGTCGGGAAATTCGGCCAGGCCGCTGTCCGGGGTCGTGTCGCGCTTCAGGTGGACGTTCTTGATCTCGACATAGCAGGGTGGCCGCCCATCAGATTCCAGCAGGAAATCGATCCGGGAATTTTCCCCGTAGCGCACCTCCCGCCGGATGCTGTCATAGCAGGCCAGTTCGGCGATAGTGCCCGCGGCGAGCGCTTCGGCCACCAGCGCGTTCGGAAGACTGGTGTTGATCCCCACTAAATGCGTGCCCACGCGCGTCAGTTCCCAGGTGTATTTCAGCTTGCGTGCGGGATTTCGTGCCGGCGACAGCCAAATCTCGCTGTCGGGCGCGGCTAGGCCTAGCATCGCGCCCGGGTTTGGGCAGTGGGCGGTGATTTCCTGCGCCGCGCCGTCATCGCCGGTGATCTCGATATCCGACAGGAAGCGCTTGTAGCGGCGGATCAGCCGCCCTTGAATAAGGGTTTCGGTGAATTCCATGGTTCGGGCAAACCAGTTGTCGGTCCGCCGTGCTTCAACCGTGCGCCAATGTCGTTCTTTTGACTGGCCCGTTTGCGCGTGATACTGCGTTTTCAATCAATATCGCGGAGGAACGCATTAATGCGCCATAAGTCTTTCCTGTCTGTCCTTGCCTTTACGGGCCTGGTGGCCTGCGCGTCCTCCGGGGGGGCATGGATGAAGGCCGGCGCCGACGAGGACCAGGTGCGCGTTGACCAGTCGTCCTGCCGGGCGATGGCGGAACGTGCGATGGGACGGGACAACAACGTCACGCGCGATATCCGCACGTCGATCCCCGGTGGGCGGGACGATGTGCGCGCGGTGGTTCAGGACACCCGTGATCTGCGCGCCGCGCGCAGCTTCGAGAAACTTTACGCCCAGTGTATGCGCAGCCTTGGCTATAGGCAGGAAAAATCCTGAGTTCCGGGGACACCAGACCGATGACCGAAACCCGCCGCGTTGCCGCAGCCGTCCTAATTATCGGTAACGAGATCCTATCAGGCCGGACCAAGGACGCGAACCTGGCCTATCTGGGGCTGGAGCTGAACAAGCTGGGTATCCAGCTTCGCGAAGCACGCGTCGTGGCTGATATCGAGAGCGAGATCATCGAGGCGCTAGATGCGCTGCGTACGAAATACGATTACGTCTTCACAACCGGCGGGATCGGCCCGACCCACGACGACATCACCTCGGCTTGTGTGGCCAAGGCTTTCGACCAAAATCTGATCCGCCACCCCGAGGCCGAGCGGCTGCTGCGCGAGCGCATCGCGCAGATGGGTGTCGAGGTGACCGAAGCCCGGCTGAAAATGGCCGAGACGCCGGAACACGCCGAACTGATCGACAATCCGATCAGCGGCGCGCCGGGCTACAAGGTTGGGAATGTCTTTGTGATGGCGGGTATCCCGCGGATCATGCAGGCGATGTTCGAGGGGGCGAAGGCCCATCTTGAGGGCGGGGTGACTTTGGAATCGCTCACCGTCGGCAGCTATGTGCCCGAGGGCACCATTGCCACCGAGCTCAGCCTGCTGCAGGACGCCTATCCCGATATTGATATTGGCAGCTATCCATTCTTCTTCGACGGCCGGCCGGGGACGAACCTCGTATTCCGGGGGCCGGAGACTGATCGCCTGGAAGAAGCGGCAACGCGTTTATGCGACCTCATCCGTAATCTTGGCGGGGAGCCCGTTGAGGGCGGGGTCGAGGTGCCGAAGTCCGAGGACTAGATGCGCCGTGCAGAACGCTGCCGTCAGCCCTGAAAGACGGCCGTCCAGAACAGCACTAGTCCGCCCGCGATGGCGATCCAGATGACTGCGTTGCGTTTCGCCGCCGCGCGGTCGCGGAAGATCATGATCAGGGCGGGCGCCACCAGGATGAGGGCGCCGATGAGCGCGATCAGGCGTGCAATGTCATAGCCGTCCATGCGGTTCTCGTATTAGCGTTTGTCGGCGCGTCGCGCGTTTCGCTACAAGTATAGCAGCAGCATGTCCCCGGATGCGGGCGTGGTGAAATTGGTAAACACAAGGGACTTAAAATCCCTCGGCTTCGGCCTTGCCGGTTCAAGTCCGGCCGCCCGCACCATTCCCGTTCACATCGCGCGCGCGTGATATGTGACGAAGTTGCCGTCAACAATGCGTTCAGGCCCCGTTGCTAGTCTGTCGGGGGGACATCCCGCTCAGGCAAGCAAGACGATGGATCCGGAACGCACAAGATTTAAATCGAAATTCGAGACCCGCGCCTGCCAGACGGGCGCTCTGGTCTTTTAGGGAGGCGACCTAGGGACTGAACTCTATATCGTCCAGTCGGGCGAGATCGAGATCCATAAATAGTGCGGACCTGACAGGCAGGAAATCCTGCTCGGCTCGCTCTCGGAGGGTGCGGTTTTCGGCGCGATGGCGCTGTACGATAACGCGCTGCTAATGGCGGGTGCCGTTTGCTCGAAATCGGTGATCCTCCGTATTGTCCAGGTGAATGTGTTTGAAGCCAAGTTTACGGGTGCCGATCCGTTCGCCCGCGTTATTGCTCAAACGTGAGGCACTCCTGGAATAGGTCGAACGCTTCTTCGGCAAATCGCCACATATTCGCATTGCGGTCGTTGTTCCCGGTTTCCAATGTGCGGACCCGGCTAACCGGCCCCGCGACGGCGACGCATGTGTGCCCGGCATCATCGCCGTAGCGGTTGCCAGACGGACCGGCCGCGCCGGTTTCCGCCAGCCCCCAGGTCGTACCGAGGCGTTCGCGCAGCGTTTTCGCGACCAGTTCGGCGAAGGGCTCGCTGCTGGAGCGCATGTCTTCCATATCGGCGTCTGTGATGCCGGCCAACGCCTTCCGTGCGTTCGTCGTGTAAAGCACGCCACCGCCCACGAAATAGGCTGAAGCCCCTGGAACGGCGAGTAGTTGCGCGGAAATGAGCCCACCCGCCGAGGTTTCCGCAACGGCGACGGTTTCACCTCGCGCCTTAAGGACCTCCGCAATGGCGTTTGTGTGTTCGGTTAGGTCTTTCATTCTGGTTTGTCCCTTGCCGCGTGTGTGCGTCGCATATCAGCCAAGCGTACCGATAGAACCGCTGCGATGACCAGAGCTACGCCAGCTATCTGCCAGGCCGTCAGTGCCTGGCCTAAAACGAGGAACCCTAGGATGACACTGCTGACGGGCTCCACATTCATGGTGAGCGAGGTGGCGATCGTTCCGGCCAGGGCAAAGGCGATGAAGATGGTGACGATTGCGACGGCATAGAGCGACGTGCCGAGGGTCAAATGAAACCAGCCCGAGCCACTATTGGGCAGGGTGTAGCCGTCGGACAGCAACGCGACGATCACCGATATAACCGTCATCGAGACCATCATGTGAAAGGTCACCGGGTGTGGATCGCTCGTACCGACCATGCGGTTGTTGAGAAGCACGACAGCCGTTAGGCCGAGCGCGGCGATGAAGGCGAGGCTCACGCCCTCGATATTGAGGTGTCCGCCCTCTACGTCGAGCGCCAGGACCAGTCCGACGAAGGCGACGACAAGCGCCACGATGGAGGCCATCGTCGGTTTCTCCCGGCCGCTGATCCAAGTGTATAGGCTTGTCAGCAGGGGGAAGGTGTAGAAAATCAATACCGCCAGCGCGACGGGGATGAACTGGATCGCCGATAGCAGCCCATAAGAATAGACGGTGGCGAGCACGCCGATGCCCAGCGCCGCGATCCGTCGGCGGAGCGGCATATGCAGGCTGCGCCCGGTCAGCAGGACGATGGTCACCACTAGCAGCCCGGCTAGGACGGACCGCATGGTAAGGAAAGTCAGCGGGTTCGCACCACCCTCATAGGCTAGCTTCGCCGCCGCGGAATTTCCTGCAAACGCGATGGCGGCGGCAAAGGTTAGCGCGGTGCCGGTCAGGATGTTTGAGCGAGCCATATGAATTGCCGGTAAGTGGACCGTTGGTGCGCGTTGCGCGAGAGTGGACAAACGGCGAGCGACTTTCAACAGGGGGGGGGAGGAGTATGCCGGGTTTCAGTGAGTACGAGGATTACGACGCGGTCGGTCTGGCAGCGCTTGTGGCAGCGGGCGATGTAACGGCATCAGAGCTGATGGAAGCCGCGATTGCTCGTTGCGAGGCGCGCAATCCCGCGCTCAATGCCGTGGTGCAGAAACTCTATGACATGGGACGCGATTTCGCGGGCGCCGAACTGCCCAAAAGCCCGATTGCGGGGGCCCCTTACCTGATCAAGGACCTCGGGGCCGCCATCGCCGGAACGCCGACTACCGGCGGTAGTAAGTTCATGGCCGACGTTGTCCCTGATTTCGATAGCGAGACCGTCAAGCGCCTCAAGGCGGCCGGTATGACGATCTTCGGCAAGACGAACACCTGCGAATTCGGTATGTCGATCACATGCGAGCCGCAATTCTACGGCCCGACGAAGAACCCCTGGAACGACGAGGTGACACCGGGCGGGTCGTCGGGCGGTGCCGCTTCTGCCGTGTCGGCGCGCATTCTGCCCGCGGCCCATTCCAGTGACGGGTTCGGTTCGATCCGCGTGCCTGCCTCCTGTTGCGGGTTGGTCGGCCTGAAACCCACGCGCGGGCGCAACAGCTTTGCGCCGGGGCTGGGTGAGCGCACGGGCGGAACGGTTGCCGAACACACGGTCTCGATCACAGTGCGCGACACGGCGGCCATCCTCGACGCGACGGCAGGCCCCTCGCCGGGTGATCCCTATTTTGCACCGCCGCCGGCGCGACCATGGCTGACGGAGGTCTCTTCCGACCCCGGCAAGCTGCGCGTCGCGTTTACCTATGGCGGAAGCACGGGCGCTGTATGCGACGGCGAGCACAAGCGTGTCCTAGATGAGACCTTGAAGGTTCTCTCTGACCTGGGACATATGGTCGAGGAAGTGGACCCGCCCATCGACAACGACGAGATGCAGGAGATTTTCCGAACCCTGATGGCGTCCAACGCGGCGCAGACCATTCGTTCGCATCCGACCAAGGGCCGCCTTCCGCTGGAAGGCGAGGTCGAGAAGGTGGTCGCCGCCACCGCAGCCAAAGGCGAGAGCGTCACTGGCTATGACGTGTTCCTGGCACAGGGCCGCATGCATGGCTGCGGGCGCCGGATGGCGGCGTTCCACGATGACTGGGACGTGCTGCTGACGCCGGGTCTCGGCCATATGCCGCCGAAACTCGGCTGGCTCGACATGATGATGGACGATGCCGACAAATACTGGGACCGGGTGGCGGCGTTCTCGCCTTATACGGTCTGGTTCAACCTGACCGGCGCGCCCGCGATCAGCCTGCCGACTGGACAGACAGAGGAAGGATTTCCGGTTTCGGTACAGGTCGTCGGACGTTTCGCTGACGAGGCGACGCTGTTCCGGCTTTCCGGACAGCTGGAACAGGCAATGCCCTGGCGTGACCGCCGCCCGCCGGGTCTGCCCGCTGTCTAGATGTAACCGTCCGGCATGGCGAAGGGGTGTTCGCGCTCGAAGGCGCGTGCGGCACGCAGGACTTTCGCGTCTTCCCAGTGACGGCCGACGATCTGGAATGCCACCGGCATGCCTTCGTCGCCGAAGCCGCAGGGCACGGAGGCGGCGGGCTGCTTGGTCATGTTGAAAGGGTAGGTGAAGGGCGACCATTCGGCCCATTCGCCTGCTTCCTGTCCCGGCGCGCGGTAATGGCCGGCGGTAAAGGCTTCCAGCGGCATCGACGGGGTGATCATCAGGTCGTAATCGGCCATGAAGATCGACATGGTCGTGGCCAGGTCGCCAGCCTGGGCGTAGGCCCCGATCACGTCCATCTCATTGTAGCGCTTGGAGTATTCTGCGATGGCGGCAAAGCCGGGATCGACCAGCGCTCGCTGTTCCTCGGTCATCTGGTTGAAAATCCAGCGGTCAGCGCAGGACCAGATTACGTCGATCAGGTGCCGGTAGTCCGGCACCTCGGGTTCGGCCACGACCACCTCTGCGCCCAGCTTACTGTAAGTCTCGACGGCGTGGTCGACCGCCACGCGCACGTCGTCGTCGGCCCAACCGTAACCGCCAAGCGTCGGCGCGTAGGCGATTTTCATACCTTTGACGCCGCCCTCAAGGCCATTACGCCAGTCCTGTCCCTGCACGGGGGAGGTCGAGAAATCGCGCGGGTCGGGCCGGTCGGAAAACACAGTTAGCAGCAGCGCCGCGTCCTCGACCGTGCGCGCCAGTGGGCCGAAGTTCGCCATGTCGCCGATATGAGACGCGCGCGGGAAGTTCGGCACGGTGCCGTAGGTCGCCTTGATCCCGAATAAACCGGTAAACGCGGCGGGGATGCGGATCGAGCCCGCGCCGTCGGAGGCCTGATGGAGCGGCCCCATGAACGACCCGCAGGCCGCCGCCGCACCGCCGGACGAGCCGCCGGGCGTGCGCTCCGGGTTCCACGGGTTGCGGGTGATGCCTGTCAGTGGGCTGTCGGTGACGCCCTTCCAGCCGAATTCGGGTGTGGCAGTCTTGCCCGTCAGCACGGCGTTGTGACGCCGCGCCGCGGCGACCACGGGCGCATCGACATCCTGCGGGGCATCGGGATCGGTTGTCCGCGAGCCGCGCCGGGTCGGCATGCCGATGGTCGGCGTCAAGTCCTTGATCGACAGCGGAATGCCGTCGATCAGGCCTTCTGGCGCACCCTTCGCCCAGCGCGCTTCGGATGCCCGCGCAGAGGCGCGCGTCGCGTCCGGGTCGAGATAAATGAACGCGTTGAGCGTCGGGTTGTGCGCCTCGATCTGCCTCAGGACGGCGTCCGTCAGCTCGACCGGCGAGACCTTCTTGCTCGCGTAGAGGTCGAGGAGTTCTGTCGCGGTCGCGCGGAGCAGGTCGGAAGTCATGTGTCGATCAGGCCTTTCTCGCGGACCATCGCCAGCGTGTCGTCCAGCGCGAGGCGGAGGCGGGCGAGCATCTCCTCGATCTCGTCCTTCCTGATGATCAGCGGGGGACAGAAGGAGATGGTGTCGCCGATAGCGCGTACGATCAGGCCGTGCTCCTCGGCGCGCGCGTTGCAGAACGGGCCGACCGCGAGCTTCGGGTCGAACGCCTCGCCGGTGACCTTGTTTTTCACCAGCTCCACCCCGGCGACGAGGCCCTTCCCGCGCACTTCGCCGACCAGCGGGTGGTCGAGGAACTCGCGTAGGCCGCCCTGGAAGTGGGGTTCCATCGCGCGGACATGGCCGACGATATTCTCTTCCTCGTAAATGCGCAGCGCCTCGCGCGCGACGGCGGCGGAGACCGGGTGGCCGGAATAGGTGAAGGACAGGCCGAACACGCCGACCCGGTCGCTTTCTTCGCTGATGGCGTCGAACACGCGTGCGTTCACCATCAGCGCTGAGATCGGGATATAGGCGCTCGACAGGCCCTTGGCGCAGACGATCATGTCCGGCTTGAGGCCCATTGTGGTGGTGCCGAACATGTTCCCGGTCCGCCCGAAGGCTGTGATGACCTCGTCCGAGACCAGCAAAACGTCGTGCTTTTTGAGTACTGCCTGTATCTTGTCGAAATAGCCGTCCGGCGGCACTACCACGCCGCCCGAGCCCATAATCGGCTCGGTGAAGAACGCGCCCACCGTATCGGGGCCTTCCGCCTCGATCAGCGCGTCGAGCTCGTCGGCTAGCCGAGTAGTGAATGCATCCTCGCTCTCGCCGGGGTTGGCGTGACGATAGTGGTGCGGCGCCGTCACATGCAGGAAACCGTCGAGCGGAAGCCCGAAGGAGGCATGGTTGTAGTACATGCCCGACAGGCTGGCGGACGCAATGGTGTTGCCGTGATAGGCTCGGTGATGCGCAATGATCTTGCGTTTCTCCGGCTTGCCCATGGCATGCCAGTAGTACCAGACGATGCGCGCGGCGCTGTCGTTGCCTTCGGAGCCCGAGTTGGCGAACCAGATTTTCGACATCGGCACCGGCGCGATCTCGAGTAGCTTTTCCGCCAGGTCGATGATCGGCGAATGGCTCTTGTGGTTCGTCAGGTGGTAGTAGGGCAGACGGGTCATCTGGTCGGCGGCGGCCTTGACCAGCCGCTCCTGGCCGTAGCCGAGCGAGATGCACCACAGGCCCGACATCCCCTCGATGTAGTCCTTGCCGTGGATGTCTTTCACCCACACGCCCTTTCCCTCGTCGATTACGACGGGGCCCTTCTCAAGATGGGTCTTGAGGTTGGTCAGCGGGTGGATGATCGACGCGGCGTCACGCGCCTCCGGCGAATTCGGCCGCGGCGTATCGTCGGGCATGGGTGCTCTCCGCGTTGCGCTATTCGGCGGCGTCTTTCAGGCCGTCCGACACTTCCACATTTTCGGGCTGGATTTCATAGCCAGACATTGCCGCCTGCACCTTGATCATGGCCGCAAAGTCGTCCTCGCCATGGCCGAGGCCGATCAGAGCCTGAACCAGTTCTCGGGTCAGGTTGGTCACGGGCATCGGGACTTCGAGATCCTTGGCTTCCTTGAGCGCCAGATCGAGGTCCTTGCGCAGCATCTTGGAGGTGTGCGTGGCTGTGTAGTCGAGGTTCACCAGGGCCGGGGCCTTGTAGTTGGTAAAGATTGAGGACATCGCGCTGTTGTTGAAATAGGTCAGGAAGTCAGCGCGCTTGATGCCGCCCTTCTCGCAGAGGACCGTGATTTCGGCGAGGCACTGGGCCACGACGCCCAGCATCACGTTGTGTGCGAGTTTGGCCAGGCGCGAGACGTCGCCTTCACCGATATAGCTCTCGGCGCGGCCCAGTTGGGCAATGTATGGCTGTACCATGTCATAGGCTTCGCGCGGGCCGGAGACACCGAGCATAGCCTTACCCGCGGCAACCGCGTGGCCGTTGCCGCTGATCGGCGTGGCGAGGAAGTGCACGCCCTTGGCCTCGCAGATGTCGCGGATTTCTTTCGATGCTTCCATAGATACGGTCGAGCTATCAGAAATGACCTTCGGCATCGTATCGCCGGACAGCACGCCATCGGGACCGGTCATGACCTCGCGGAATGCCTTATCGTCGGTGACGATCACGAAAATGATGTCGCGATCAGCAAGTTTCCCCGGGCTGTCGACGACCTCGACGCCAAGCGGCTCGGCCTTGGCCGCCGTACGGTTGTAGACCTTCACATCCGCTCCACTCTTGATCAGACGGTCGGCCATCGGGTAGCCCATCTTGCCGGTTCCGATCCAGCCGATGGTGTGTGATTTCAAGTCTGCTCCAGACATTCGAGCATCTCCCCTCGTGTGTGCTATTCGTTGCGTGGCACAATAGCGCCGCACGCGACTGTGCGCACGGCTTCTGTGCCTCCGATCTGCCCGTTTTTCGATTGTGTCCGCGCCATGAGCGAATTTCCCGTCAACCCGCCGCCCACGTCCTTCACCGAGTGGAGCGACCAACAGCGCAACGAGAACCTTCGTGACACACTGGCAGTGTCCCCCGACCCGAACCAACTCTGGGTGTTCGGGGCGGGCTCGATCATCTGGGACCCACGTTTCGAGCCCGCCGAGACCCGCACGGCGCGCCTTGCGACCCACAAGCGCGCGTTTTCCTTCTGGACCATTCGCTCGCGCGGCTCCTTCGAGCGTCCCGGGCTGGGCCTGGCACTGGAGCCGGGTGGCGAATGCTTGGGTGTCGCCTTCCGAATCCCGGAAGAGGGGCGCGAAGATATTCTCGATGCATTGTGGCGGCGCGAGATGGCGGGCGGTGTCTATGTCCCCAGCTGGATCGAGGCCGAGACCAAGCACGGGCCCGTGCAATCACTGGGCTTCGTGGCCAACCGCGAACACCGCAACTATGCCGGGCTCGCTCCGCTGGATGACGCCGCGCGGATCATCGCTCATGCACGCGGCACGCGTGGGACCTGCCACGAATATGTCTCGCTGCTGGTCGAGGCGCTCGATCGTCATGACCTGCGCGATCCTGAGACGCGTGAACTGCATGCGCGCATTCAGGTGTATCTAGAGGATGTCGATGACGCCTGACCGGCCGATATTCGCGGCAGCCGACCGCAATAAGCATGCAATTCTGGACGTGCTGCGCCGGATCCTGCCGGAGACGGGTACTGTTCTGGAGATCGCTAGCGGCGGCGGTCAGCACGTGGCCCATTTCGCCCGAGCAATGCCTAGCCTCGGCTGGCTACCCAGTGATGCGGATGCGGAACTGGTCGAGCATCTGGCCGAGATGACCGAGCGGTCCGCCCTGGAGAACCTGCTGGCGCCGCTGTATCTCGACATGCTGGACGCCGCCTGGGCCGAATATGTGACGCATGACGACCTGACGGCAGTTATCAACGCCAACATGATCCACATCTCCCCCTGTCACACCTGCCTTAACCTGTTCGAAGGCGCGGCGGGCCTCCTGCCGGCCGGGGGTCTAGTCAGCCTCTACGGGCCGTTTGTCGTGGATGGTGAATATTCGTCGGACGGCAACCGGGATTTCGACAGCTCACTGCGTGCGCAAAACCCGGACTGGGGTTTGCGTGAACTGAACACGGTGTGTGAGGTGGCTGGCGCGGCGGGCTTCGAACATGCCGAAACCATCGAAATGCCCGTCAATAACCTTACCGTCGTGTTTCGGCGCGTCGGAACCAATTGAGGAAAGCGGAACCATGGCAGTCCAGAAACTCCAGAACGCCTACTACGTCACATCGGACATGGCGCGAGCCGTCGGGTTCTACCGCGATGCGCTGGGGCTCGATCTCGTCTTCCAGGACGGCGACAAGTGGACACAATTCAAGGCGGGCGGTGTAAACTTTGCGATGGCGGCCTATGACGAAGCGTCTGATGGTGCCGTAGGCGCGACCATTGTGTTCGAGGTGGATGACATTGACGCCATGACGCCGTCTCTGAAGGCGGCGGGTGCGCAGATTCTCGATACACGTGACATGGGCGATCACGGGCGTACGCTCTCGTTCCGGGACCCGGATGGGAACCTCGTCCAGCTCTATCAACGCTCGACCTGAACGGTCGCGAAAAGAAAACAGCGAGGAAACAATGCAAGCCAAGGCATTCCGTATCTACAAGCATGGCGGTCCGTCGGTCCTGAAATGGGAAACGGTCGAGGTCCCCGATCCTGCCAAGGGCGAGGTCCTGCTGCGCCACACGGTGGTTGGGCTCAACCTGGCTGACACCTACCGTCGCACTGGGCTTTATCCTGTGACACTGCCCAGCGGAATCGGCAACGAGGCTGTGGGCGTGATCGAGGCGGTCGGCCCCGGCGTGCGTGCGCTGAAGGTCGGCGACCGGGTCGGTTACATCGGTGGCATGCCGCTCGACGGCTACTCGGAAGCGCGCGTCGCGCCGGTCAATGCGCTGATCCCGCTTCCGGATTTCATTGACGACAGGACAGCAGCAGCGGCGTTGCTCAAGGGCATCACGGCGCAGTACCTACTGCGTGACTCCTACAAGGTGCGCAAGGGTGATGCGATCCTCGTACATGCCGCCGCGGGCGGTGTCGGTATCATCATGTGCCAGTGGGCCAAGGCACTCGGTGCGACGGTGATCGGCACCGTTAGCACCGAAGAGAAGGCGAAGTTCGCCAAGAAGAACGGCTGTCACCACCCCATCGTCGTGGCGCGCACGAAGCCGAAGTTCGCCGCAAAGGTTCGCGAGTTGACCAATGGCGAGGGCGTGCACGCGGTCTATGATTCCGTTGGCAAGGAGACTTGGGACGAATCCATGAAGAGCGTTCGCCACCGCGGCACGGTTATCAGTTTCGGCAGCGCCTCGGGCAAACCGCCAATGGTCGATATCGCGGCGACGGGGGCGCTTGGGTCTCCATTTATCGCGCGCTGCGCACTGGTGAACTACACGACCTCGCGCCGAGAAACCATGGCGCGCGCGAAGGACCTCTTCAAGGCGATGGAAAGCGGCGCGGTGAAGGTGCCGGTCAACCAGCGGTACAAGCTGAAGGACGCCCCGCAGGCACACAAGGACATCGAGGCGCGCAAGACCACTGGCTCGACGGTGTTCCTGCCGTAAAGAAAAGAGCGGGCCGAAAGCCCCGCTCTAAATTTCTATGTCCGGCTGATCCTACCAGTTGTCGCGGAGCCGGCGCAGGCCCAGAAAGACCTGCTCCTCGGTCGGGCTGTCGCCAAATTCCGGGAAATGTTCCTTGATGCCTGCGACTACGCTTGGGCTGCCGAGGCGCATGAAGGTGTTCACTTTGCGCTCTAGGCCCAGTGTGGTGATCAGCGCCTTATCTGTGTCCTGGCCCTCGACCTCCGACAGGAGCTTCTTGGCGTCCGCATTGTCGGGCTCACGGTCCAGCGTGAACTGCAGATTGTTGGTGATGTAGTCATGGCCCGGATAGATGCGCGTCTCGTCCGATAGTCTGGCGATCTTGTCGCGGAAGGTGGCATAGAGCGTCTCGGGGTGGCCACCGGATTTGCAGTGGCCGACGCCGGCGTTGAAGATCGTGTCACCGCACAGCATGTGTGGGGCGTCGCTCTCGCCCAGCAGCGAGATGTGGATCATGGTGTGGCCGTAGGTCTCCATGACCTCCATATCGATGGTCGTACCCAGCTTCACGCGATCACCCTCGCGCAACCCTTCCTCGATACCGGGGATCATGTCACCGGCATTGTATGGGCCCATCAGTGTTGCACCGGTCGCGGAAATCACGGCGTCGTTGCCGCCGATGTGGTCGCCGTGCTCATGGGTGTTAAGGACCTTGGTTATGTTCCAGCCCTTCTCCTTGGCCACCGCCAGGCATTTGGGCGGATCGATGGGGTCGATCGCCACCGCCTCGCCCGTTTCCGAGCAGGCAACGATGTAGAAAAAGTTGCGGCCATTGTTCCCGGTCCAAACCTGTTCGACAATCATCTCTCAATTTCCCTGTTGGGACTGCTTTTAAGCGAACATAAGCCGCCCGGGCGGCTTCGGCTAGGGATCGCTATCCTGTTTGCTGGGATACTTCTCGCCGCGGTTCAAGAACTTGAACAGGAATGGCACCGCCATAACGACCACGCTGATCCGCACGATGTGGTGGGTGGCGACAAAGGCCGTATCGATCTCGAGCGCCAGGGCAACCAGGCTCATTTCCGTTAGGCCGCCGGGCGAAAAGGCCAGCACCAGTGAATCGAACGGGATTCTGGTCAGCAAGTTCAGGCCAACTGCAAACGCACCAGAGATAACTAGGAGGATCACGGTCACAGCTCCGCCCAGCTGCAGGATGCGTCCCAGGTCGCGGAAGGTCAGCCCGGCGAAACGCGCGCCGACCGAAGACCCCATAATGACCTGGGCCGTCGCCACCAGCAGGAAGGGTGGGGATGCGTCGGTCAGTCCGGTTAGGTGTACGGTCGCGCTGGCGACCATCGGCCCCGCGAGATGTGGTGCGGGTAGGCGGACCATCCGCGCACCGTAAAAGCCGACGACGGCCGCCGCGCCCATGATCGCGGCATCAGCTAGTGTGAAGTCAGCATCCGCGCTGCCGAATGTCCGCGCGCCGGGCTGATAGTCCTCGAGAACCCGGAACAGGAAAGGCAGGGTCATCACGACTAGAAGATGCGGGTCGAGTGCACAACGCTGACCTGTCGCTCGTCCCCGCCCACCGCCTGTGTGAGGGTCACCATCTCGTTCAGCCCGCCGGGTACGCCTGCGAAGAACGCTGTCTTGCGGTCGAAGCCCGCGACGAAGTGGAAGTAGCTGTAGGCTGCGATTGTCCCAAGGAAGACATAAGCGGCAAGCGCGGCGAGCGAGATTGGCCAGAGCGCGATCCGGTCGAGAATTTCTGGGGAGAAGGCGCTGCCCAGCAGTGTGCCCAATACGATAATCATAACCATGCGTAGGCGAGAATCCATCGCCATCTCGACCTTGCCCAGGGTGAGCGCGCCGGTCGCGAACATAGCACCTATCATCCAGGGCAGTGGTAGGTTCAGGGCGGAGAAGACGAAACCGCCCGAGGTGCCGATCAGAACCGTGCGGGCAAACAGGAACAGATCCGCCCGCTTCAGGCGGCGCACGGGTGTCCGAGCCTCGGTGGCGGCTGTGTCAGCAGACATCGTCTTTGAAGCCACGTAGCCGGCCGAGGCGCACGGCGGCCTGCCCGCTGCCGGTAACGTAGGGGATGCCGCTGTCCCCGGCGCGGTAGAGGAATATATCGGGCGGGGTGAGTTCGACGGTTGTGGTCGTACCGTCCGGCCGTGCGGGGCCAGGCTGTTCGGTCACGGTGCGAACTGCTCCTTTAGGATGCGTTCCTCTAGGTTGGTCTCCGGGTCGAACAATAGCTGGAAGCTGCGTTCGCGGTCTTCGTGGATGCTGACCTCGATGACGTTGCGCACTTCGAAATCGTCGGCCGTAGCGATGACCGGACGTTTCCGAGGCTCCCGGATGCGGAAGACGACCTCAGCGGTGTGCGGTAGTAGTGCGCCGCGCCAACGCCGGGGCCGAAACGCGCTGATGGGGGTCAGTGCCAGGATTTCGGAGTTGAGCGGGATGATCGGACCGTGTGCGGAGAGGTTGTAGGCGGTGCTGCCGGCTGGCGTCGCCACAAGCGCGCCGTCGCAGATCAGTTCTTCCATACGAGTAACGCCATCGATGGAAATTTCGAGTTTCGCGGCTTGGTAAGTCTCGCGCAGCAGCGACACTTCGTTGATGGCGAGAGATTCGTGAGTCGTCCCGTCTTCCGTGGTGGCGATCATCAGCAGCGGGTAAAGGGTGACCGCCTGAGCCCGTGCGAGGCGCTCGACAAGGCCAGTAGAGTTAAAGTCGTTCATCAAAAAGCCAACCGAGCCCCGGTTCATACCGAAGACGGGTACCTTCTCATCGACGAACCTGCGCAGGGTCTGAAGCACGAAACCGTCGCCGCCCAGTGCCACGATGATGTCTGCCTCATCCGGCTCGACATGCGGGTATGTCTCCAGCAGGTCATGCAGCGCCATCTGGGCGGTGTCGAAATCGGCGGCGACGAACGCAATCTTACTGTCGTTCACGGCGGAATGGTGCATCATGGATTGGTCACGCTAACCGCCGGTCACGCTCATGTGGCGGCCGACAGCAGGGCTACGCCGCCGGCGGTCTATAATGAAGTCGTGGCCTTTCGGCTTCCGGGCGATGGCGTCCTGAATGGCTTGGCTGAGCAGCCTATCGTCTTCGCTGGCGCGCAAAGATGTGCGCAGGTCGGCCGCGTCTTCCTGGCCCAGGCACATGAACAGCGTGCCGGTGCACGTCAAGCGCACGCGGTTGCAGGATTCGCAGAAATTGTGAGTCATCGGCGTGATAAAGCCGAGCCGCTGGCCGGTCTCTGCGATGTCGAAATATCGCGCCGGGCCGCCGGTAGTATGGTCGGACTCGTTCAAGGTCCAGCGCTTTTCGAGATCGGCGCGGACCATCGACAGGGGCAGGTACTGGTCGATGCGCTGTTCGCCGATCTCTCCGATCGGCATCACCTCGATGAATGTCAGGTCGAAGCCGCACTCGCCGCACCAGCTCAGCAGCCGGTCGATCTCGTCGTCATTCACGCCGCGCAGTGCCACCGCATTTATCTTGATGGTCAATCCCGCCGCGCGCGCCTGGGCGATACCGTCCATGACACGCTCCAGATCACCCCAGCGGGTGATTGCCTTGAACTTCGCCGGATCGAGAGTGTCGAGAGAGATGTTGATCCGCTTCACACCGGCATCGGCCAGTTCATAGGCGAAGCGCGAAAGCTGCGTTCCGTTTGAAGTGAGCGTCAGTTCATCGAGCGCGCCTGTCTCCAGATGGCGTCCCAGGCGGCGGACCAGCCACATAATGTTCTTGCGCACCAGCGGCTCGCCGCCTGTCAGGCGCAACTTACGCACGCCCAGGTCCACGAAGCCCGAACACAAACGGTCGAGTTCTTCCAGGGTCAGGACTTCGCGCTTAGGCAGAAAGGTCATGTCCTCCGCCATGCAATACACACAGCGCAGGTCGCAGCGGTCGGTGACGGATACGCGCAGATAGGTAATCGGCCGTGCAAACGGGTCGATCAGCGACTGCGCGCCGTGATTTATGTTCTGTGAACTCTCTGAATTCATCTATGGATATGTAGTATATTCGGCGATTGGAAAGTAGAGGCCACAAACGCGGTTTGGACCTTTTCCGTTGTTTCAGACATATTTATCCAGCCTTTTACAGAATCCCTACCTGTCCGGCACCATGCCGCACAAGGCTAGGGAAGCATGATACGTGCCATAGATGATGACCATCCGTGAGGTCTCGGGGTATCTGCTGATCAAGGAGCGTAAGGTTTATGACTTGGTCCGGCGGGAGGAAATTCTCTGCGCGCCGGAGAACTGGGCGGTTATGGCATCAGCGCGTTGGGGCAGGTGGTCTGGAACGGGGTGCCGGCACCGTTATGCCGCGTGCCACACCCAGGGGCGACGGGGGCGCGGGCGGCGCCGGTTTCACGCTCGGGCGGGGGTCTCCATCCTCGGCCCAGTCGATCACCGAGCGCTGATTTTTCCCCAGTGAGTCCTCGATGGCCGCGATGTCGATGAGGCCACGCCCGTCCTCGTTGAGTACCAGACGCGAGGCGCGCGCGCGCCGAAAGGGTAAGCGCGCCGCCGACGGTGTCTCCAGGATATCGGCTACCACTTCGCCAAGCTGCTGGCCGATACCGAACGGATCGATCACTATCGCGGCCAGCGCGCCGCGAATCACGCTGTCCTCATCGGTGGCGAACAGCCGCAGCTTGCGCCCAGCGGCCGCCTCTGCCAGTGCTTCCACCGGCGCCTCGTGTAGTAGTGCCCGGTCGAGCAGGAGAGTGCTGCGTTGCGGGTCGAGGTCGCTGATGGTGCCGGCAATCGTATTCCGCGCGATTGATACGGCCAGCGGCGTAACGGTGATGCCGTGTCTGCGTGCCGCGGCGATCCAGGGCTGAAGCTGATCCGCGAGCGGACCTCCGGCCGGGTCCGCCGGGATCGCCACCGTGGAGACATCGGGCGCGACCATTCGGATAAGCGAGAGCTGGTCGTCGCGGGTGTCGGATTCCGCCACACCCGTCAGCGGACGCCGCCGGTGTTCGCTGCTCAGTGCCGTTGCCGCTTCGAAGGGGATACTTGCGCCCACAACGGGAATGCGAGTGTCGGCGTTGAGCGCCGTGCGGATGGCTGGGGTCGTGATGGCGACGATCAGGCGCGCTCGCGCCTTCGCGAAATCAAGCACGATCTGCTCCATCATGTCACCGTTGGCGCCGGCGTCGCTAATCTGAATGGCGATAGAGGTCCCCGTAGCGAAACCGCGCTCGGCCAGCCGGTCGCGCATCCCATCGACGATGGCCTGGATTTCCGAGCTGAACGCAATCGACGTCACGCCGATTAGGGGCGGGCGCTCGTTCTGCGCCTGTATCCCCGCGCCGCTGCCGGTCAGGGCCGCAAAACCGAGTGTCAGAATAAGGAATGCGCGAAGCATCAGGGTCAGCCGTTCAGTCGTTGTGTAAGGTGACCGCCGCGAGCAAGGTCGTCAATCGCTCGGCGATGACAGGCGTCGCTTGTTTGGCAGCTATTGCGGCCTGGCATTGGGAAAGAAGAGCTGCTGGCCGTTGACCTTGAAGCCGGCGATGGCGGCCTGCCCCAGCGGGCCTGTCAGCCAGTTCACCAGCTTTTCTGCGGCCTCGAACTGCACATGGGGATGCTTTGCCGGGTTCACCGGGATGATACCGTAGGGGTTAAACAGCGGCGGAGAACCTTCCAGCACGACCTCCAGATTCCCCCGGTTCTGGAAGCTTAGCCAAGTCCCGCGGTCCGTCAGCGTGTAGGCGTTAAGACCGGACGTAGTGTTCAGCGTCGCGCCCATGCCGGCCCCGGCCTCCTTGTACCAGCTGCCCGACCCGCCCGAGGGATTGATCCCGGTCATGGCCCACAATCGGCGTTCGGCCTTGTGGGTGCCGCTGTCGTCTCCGCGCGAGACGAAGGTTGAGCCGGACTTTGCGATCGCCGCCAGGGCTGCGGCCGCGTCATGGGTGCCCTTGATCCCGGCGGGGTCACTCTTCGGGCCGACGATCGTAAAGTCGTTGTACATCACGTCCCGCCGGTAGGGGCCGTAGCCGTCCGCGACGAACTTGTCCTCGTCGGTCCGCGAATGAACGAGCAGTACGTCCGCATCGCCCTGCCGGCCGAGATTGAGCGCCGCGCCAGTCCCGACCGCGACGACACGCACTGCAATCCCAGTGTCTTTTGTGAAGTGCGACAGGATATCGCCGAACAGGCCGGAATTCTCGGTCGAGGTCGTCGAGGCCAGGGTAAGGACCTGGGCCTGAGAGGGAAGTACGCCCCCGACGGCCAATATCAGTGCGAGCGAGAGGCCCGCGATGATCCGCTTCACCATAGGAGTTCTCCCGCCACGAAGGCGCGGCCTTCGTCGGTCCTGGGGTTGTCGAAAAATTCATCCGCCGGGGTGTGTTCGAGGAGCCGGCCCTTGTGAAGGAACACCACCTCATCGGCTAGCCGCCTTGCCTGTCCCAGGTCGTGGGTGGCCATGACGATCTTGGTGCCGGCGACATGGAAGCCCCCGATGAGCGTCTCGACTGACCGGCTGGCGGCAGGGTCGAGGCTCGCCGTCGGTTCGTCGAGGAACAGGACCTGTGGTTCGCTCGTCCAGGCGCGCGCCAGCGCGAGGCGCTGCTGTTCGCCGCCGGACATGGCCCGCGCCGGGCACTCGGCCAGACGGGACAGTCCCGCCAGCGCGAGGGCCGCAAGCGCACGCTCATGCCGTTCGTTGCGCGGTACGCCGCGCACCTTCATGGTGTGGGTCAGGTTGGCCAGTGCCGAGCGGCGCAGCATCACCGGGCGCTGGAACACCATCGCCTGCTGGCGGTTGGGCCGAGCGCGCGTGCCCGCGCCGCGCCACACGATCTCTCCGGAGGTCGGCTCCAGCAGGCCGTGGGACAGGCGCAGCAGTAGGCTCTTGCCCGCACCGTTGGGGCCGAGGATCACGGTGCGCTTGCCAGCGGCAAGCGTCAGGTCGATGTCTTGCAAAAGCCGCGTGCCGTCGATCTCGAAGACGAGGCGGCGGATGTCCAGCGGCAGGATTGTGTCTCGCGAACTCATGTTGTCACACCAGCGCTGCCTTACGGGTGGCAACCGAGTTGGAGACCTGAACCACGAGGTTCACGGCCAGGGCAATCGTCAGCAGCACGAAGCCCAGCGCCAGCGCGGCTGCGAGATTACCCTTGCTGGTTTCCAGCGCGATGGCGGTCGTCATAACGCGTGTTGCGTGGTCGATGTTGCCGCCGACGATCATCACCGCGCCGACCTCCGCGATGGCGCGGCCGAACCCGGCCAGAGCTGCCGTCATGAGGGAGAAACGCGCGTCGTAGATCAGCGTCGTCAGCCGTGCGCCTGGCCCGGCGTCGATGGAGCGCATGTGCTCACTGTATTCGCGCCACAGATCGGCGACGATCTGGCGGGTGAGTGCCGCGACGATGGGGGTCACCAGCAGGGCCTGGGCGATGATCATGGCGGTTGGCGTGAACAGCAGGCCCAGCACGCCGAGCGGGCCGCTGCGCGACAGCATCAGGAAGACCAGCAGGCCAACCACCACTGGGGGTAGGCCCATGAAGGTGTTCAGCAGCAGCGAGACCGCGCCGCGCCCCGGGAATTTGAACAGCGCCACCGCTGCGCCGAGCGGAAAGCCGACCAGGCAGGCCGCTGCGACGGCGGTCAGGCTAACGCGCAGGGACAGCCCGACGATCTGCAAAAGATCGGCGTCGAACCCGGCAAGCAGCGCACCTGCCTGCATGAAGGCGTCGGACAGTGTGTTCATAAATGTACGAAAATCTGCAAAATCAACTTAAATGACTGATTATATGTGTTAAATACACTATGAAGGGTGTTGCGCGGTAATGTCCAGTCATTCGGTTCTTCAAACACCGTAATGCCCGCGTTTGTTGCCGGTATCCGCATCCGGGGACCGCGCTCAGTCAACCACGCCTGCCTGCGCGAAGCCGATGCGGCTTCGCTTCGGCGAAGGCAGGTGGATGGCCGGAGCAAGGCCGGCCATGACAAATTGCAGGCTGGGATCGGCCTGGCGAGTGGGGTGGCTCCAATTCTGCCGCCAACTGTTCTACTCTCCCGCCCATGACCACCTCGCGCATCATCCCTGATCCCGACGACCCGCGGCTAACCGAACCGGTCACCGGTATCGACCAGGACGGCAACCCGGTCGAGGCGCGCGTGGTGGTGGAGCGGCCGCTGACCTTATTCCTGAACGGGCAGGAGATCGTCACCATGATGACCATCGGCGACCATCCGGACTGGCTCGCCGTCGGTTACCTCGCCAACCAGAACATGCTGCTTCCCGACGACACGGTCACGGGTGTCGATTACGACGACGACCTCGGCGTGGTGGTGGTGCGCACTGACCGGGAGACCGATTACGAGGCGCGGCTGAAGAAGAAGACGCTCACCAGCGGCTGCGCCCAGGGCACGGTGTTCGGTGACCTGATGGAATCTCTCGAGGGCGTCACCCTGAACCGAGACGCGCGGCTGCGCACCTCGTGGCTGTACGCGCTCACGAAGGAGATCAACACAACGCCGAGCCTCTATCTTGCCGCTGGCGCGATCCACGGCTGCGTGCTGTGCGAGGGCGACCGCCCGCATGTTTATATGGAGGACGTCGGCCGCCACAATGCGGTGGACAAGATCGCCGGTTACATGCGGCTTAACAATGTGCGCGCCAACGACAAAATCTTCTATACGACTGGGCGCCTGACTTCGGAGATGGTCATCAAGACCGTCCATATGGGCATTCCGATTCTGGTCTCGCGCTCCGGCTTCACCGCCTGGGGGGTCGAGCTGGCCCGAAAGGCGGGGCTGACCCTGATCGGCCGCGCGCGCGGCAAGCGCTTCATGGCGTTGGCGGGCGACGAGCGGATCGTTTTCGACGTCGACGCCAGAGAGGACGCACCGCCAGACATGGCGCGGAAGGGCTCGGCGTGAGTGATAGCCTGAGACAAAAACAGCGACGTCGCCGGACGCATCAGGTTATGCGATACCGGCTGCACCGAGAATTTCATAAGCTCTTTGACAATCGGCTAGCACCTGCCGCGTCTCAGAGACAAGTGTCTGAGTCGTCGGATGGCTCTCCCGCTGAACATCGATGAGCACCCTCGGCGTCATCCTGGCGGGCGGGCTTGCAAGGCGGCTCGGTGGCGGCGACAAGGCGCTGACCGAGGTCGGCGGCAGGCCGCTGCTGGCTCATGCCATCGAGCGGCTGTCGCCGCAAGTGGACCGTATCGTCATCAACGCCAATGGCGACCCGGCGCGTTTCAATAGGTTCGGACTGCCGGTGGTCGCGGACACCGTCGAGGGTTTTGCCGGGCCGCTGGCAGGGGTGCTAGCGGGCATGGAGTGGGCGCTGGCGAACGCGCCGGACTGCGCGTGGATCGCGACTGTCGCGACAGACGCGCCGTTCTTTCCGGAAGACCTAGTTTCGCGGCTTTTTGAGGCCGCTTCGGATGATTCGGTTGACCTTGCCTGTGCCGAATCAAACGGGCGGGCTCATCCGGTGTTCGGAATTTGGCCAGTCCGGTTGGCCGACGACCTGCAGCACGCGCTGGTGGTCGAGGATATTCACAAAGTGGACGCGTGGACCAGGAATCACAGGCTTTCCCTTGTGCCGTTTCCTACGCCGGTGGTGGACCCGTTCTTCAACATCAATCGGCCGGAGGATGTGGCCGAGGCGGCGAGGATCATGGGTGATCCGGAAAAGCGCGACTAAAGTCGCAAGAGATTTGACTCTATGCAAAAGAGTCCCTTTAATTCTCTTTCAATGGTGTCGGGGAAAACCCGCGCCGCATACCGACCGCACATAACCTGGCGGCGGGCAGTACGGCCCGAGGGAGGGGAGGAGAGTGGAGCAAAGATTCGGTTGGCGCTGGCGCTGATCAAACGGGAAAAAGGGACTAATAAAAAACCTTCCCGCAGAAAATGCTCTGTCTTGGATCTAAGGGGGACCGGTTGCGTAGCACGCACCGGCCCTTTTTCTTTTGTGGCGATGATAAATCGAAATAACCCTCGCCCAAGGGGAGAGGTTGACGAGCTCGAGCGAGCCGGGTGAGGGGTTGTCGTGTTTGAGAGAACCCTCGGTGAGGGTTCAACCTCTCACCTCAAATCTCTCCCTCTGGGAGATGGGCTTCATTACTCCGCCGCGACTTCGTTGAGGTTGCCCTCGTCGTCCACCTCGAGGCCGGTGGCACGCGCGGCGTCGATGACGCTGGGGTGCCAGGCGACATGGCCCGCATCCGGTCCACCGACGATGGCGAGCATCAGCGCGTCGTCCTCGCCGGAGATGCAGCGGAAACCGCGATAGACGCCAATCGGCACGCTGACCACGTCGAGCGGTTCCAGCGCGATGGCGCGTTCCTCCTCGCCCTCCAGCCAGACGACCTCCCAGGTGCCCTTCATGGGCACGAAGATTTCCTCGGTCTGGTGGACGTGGAAGGCCGGGCCCGACCCGCTGCCCGGATGGGCCTTGTTATAGACCAGCGAGAAGCCGTGGGCGTTGCCCAGCTTCGGCTTTAGGTCCGGGTCGTCCATGTTCTCGGTGACGTTCATCCCGATCACGTTGACGATCTCGCGGCGGTGGTCCTGCAGGCGCTGGTCCAGATAGGCGAGATCGGAGCCGTTGCAGTCGGCGTAGCGAACAACATGCTTCTTCTCCATCTCAGCGACGGAAATATTCGGTGTGTCCAGAAGCGCGACCATGGTTTTTTCCTCCCTGTTTCCGGAGGCGGAGTTTCCGGAAGTGAGCGGATGGGGCGGGTAAAGTCAAGGAATTTAACCCTTCACCCCAAACCCCTCTTCCTATGGGAAAGGGGCTGCTACTCCGTCGCCGCGCGTTCGGCGGCTTCCACCTTTGCGGCGCAGAACTTGAACTCGGGGATTTTTCCGAACGGGTCGAGCTGCGGGTTGGTGAGCAGGTTGGCGGCGGCTTCCGCGAAGCAGAACGGGATGAACACCATGCCCTCCGGTACGTCGCGGTCGGCGCGGGCGGCGAGTTCGACGGTGCCGCGCCGTGTGCTCACACGGATCGGATCACCCGGCCAGAGATCGAGGCGCTTCATCTCGCGCGGATGCAGCGAGGCGACGGCCTCCGGCTCCAGTGCATCGAGCACGGTGGCGCGGCGCGTGATGGCCCCGGTGTGCCAGTGCTCCAGCATCCGGCCTGTGGACAGCACCATGGGGTAGTCTGCGTCGGGCAGTTCGTCCGGCGGCACCAGTTCGGTCGGCACGAACTTGCCGCGGCCGGATTTCGTCGGGAAACCGGCGGCAAACATGATCTCGGTGCCAGGGCCATCCTCGTCATGGCACGGGTAGATTACCGCGTCCTCACGCTCCAGCCGCGCCCACGAGATGCCGTCGATGGAGTGCATCGCCTGGCGCAGTTCCTCATACACCTCGCTCGGATGAGAATAGGGCCAGCCGAGCCCGAGCCGGTTGGCGATGTCGCGGATGATCTCCCAGTCCGGCCGCGCGTCGCCCGGAGGGGCGAAGGCTGGCCGGCCCATCTGCACCTGCCGGTTGGTGTTGGTGACGGTGCCCGTCTTTTCTGGCCAGGCGGAGGCGGGCAGGATCACGTCGGCGTGGAAAGCGGTCTCGGTCAGGAAGATTTCCTGCACCACCAGGTGGTCCAGCGCCGCGAGACCCTGACGGGCATGGTGCTGGTCCGGGTCCGACATGGCCGGGTTCTCGCCCATCACATACATGCCCTGGATTTCGCCCTCGCGCGCTGCGTCCATGATCTCGACCACGGTCAGGCCTGGCTTATCGTCCAGATCCTCGACGCCCCATAGGGTCTCGAACCGGGCACGGGCGGCCGGGTCGGCGACCGACTGGTAATCCGGGAAGACCATTGGGATCAGGCCGGCGTCGGACGCGCCCTGCACATTGTTCTGGCCGCGCAGCGGGTGTAGGCCGGTGCCGGGGCGCCCGACCTGTCCGGTCATCAGCGCCAGCGAGATCAGGCAGCGGGCGTTGTCGGTGCCGTGAACCGACTGGGAGATGCCCATGCCCCAGAAGATGATCGAGCGTTCGGCGGTGGCGTAGGTGCGGGCGACGGTGCGGATGGTCTCGGCGTCGATGCCGCAGAGCTCGGCCATCTCGTCCGGCGCGAAGCCAGACAGGGAATCTCGCAGCGCCTCGTAACCCTCGGTGTGGCTGGTGATGTACTGCTCATCGACCAGACCGTCCGCGACGATGGTGTGCATCATGGCGTTCAGAAGCGCGACATCGGTTCCCGGTTTGAACTGCAGCACAAAATCGGCGTGGCGGGTCAGCGCGTAGCCGCGCGGGTCCATGGTGATCAGCGTCGCGCCGCGCTTCGCTGCCGCCTTCAAGTAGGTGGCGGCGACGGGGTGATTCTCGGTCGGCCGCGCCCCGATGACGATGATGCAGTCGCTGTCCTCGGCCGCTGTGAAGGGCGCGGTGACGGCGCCCGAGCCGACCGTCTCCATCAGCGCGGAAACGGAGCTGGCGTGGCACAGCCGGGTGCAGTGATCGACATTGTTGGTGCGGAAGGCCGTGCGGATCAGCTTCTGGAAGAGGTAGGCCTCCTCGTTCGAGCCCTTGGCCGACCCGAACCCGGCGATGGCCTGCCCGCCGTGGTCGTCGCGGATCTTCGCCAGCCCGGCGGCGGCGAAGTCCAGCGCCTCCTCCCAGGTCGCCTCGCGGAAATGGGTCGAGGGATCGGCGGGATCGACCTCGTCGTCCCAGCGCTTGGCGACGCTTTCTTTTCGGATCAGCGGTTTGGTAAGCCGGTGGGGGTGATGGACGTAGTCCAGCCCGAAGCGGCCTTTCACGCACAGGCGCTGCTCGTTGGCCGGGCCGTCGCGGCCCTCGACCTTCACGATCCGGTCGTCCTTCAGGTGATAGGTCACCTGGCAGCCCACCCCGCAGAAGGGGCATACGCTATCGACAGTGCGGTCCGCCTTGCTTACGCCGACGCCGTTTTCGTCGAGCATGGTCGCGGGCAGCAGCGCCCCAGTCGGGCAGGCCTGAACGCATTCGCCGCAGGCCACGCAGGTCGAATTGCCCATGGGATCATCGAAATCGAACACGATCTTCGAATACGCGCCCCGCATGGCCATGCCGATCACGTCGTTCGACTGGACCTCGCGGCACGCGCGGACGCACAGGTTGCAGTGGATGCAGGCATCGAGATTGACCGCCATCGCCGTGTGGCTGTTGTCGGGCGCGGGCACCTCGTCCGCTGGGAACCGGCTGCCGGAGACACCGACCCGGTCGGCCCATTGCCAGAAAAGGGAATCCGGGTCGTGCGCTGTGGCGCGCTCCGGCTGGTCGGCGGCGAGCAGCTCCAGCACCATCTCGCGTGCCTTCGCGGCCCGCTCGTCGGCGGTGGAGACCTCCATGCCCTCGCTCGGCTGGCGCAGGCAGGATGCGGCCAGCACCCGCTCGCCCTCGACGTGCACCATGCAGGCACGGCAGTTGCCGTCTGGCCGGTAGCCCGGCTGCGGCGCGTAGCACAGGTGCGGGATGTTGATCCCCTCGCGCGCGGCCACCTGCCATATGGTCTCGCCCGGCGCAGCGGTGACCTCACGCCCGTCGAGGGTGAATGTGATGCGTTCGCTCATGGACGGAGCGTGCCGCGCGGGCGCGGCGCGTGTCCAGTGTCTATCTGATCTCTATCAGTTCGACGTCGAACATCAGGGTTGCGTTCGGCGGGATGACGCCGCCTGCGCCTGACGCGCCATAGCCAAGCGCTGGCGGGATGATCAGGGTGCGCTTGCCGCCCGGGCGCATGCCCGCGACGCCTTCGTCCCAGCCCTTGATGACCCGGCCCGCGCCCAGCGGGAAAGAGAAGGGCTGGCCGCGATCAACCGAGCTGTCGAACTTGTTGCCCTTTTCGCCGTTCTTATAGAGCCAGCCGGTGTAGTGGACGATCACATGGTCGCCCGCGATGGCCTTCTCGCCCGCGCCAGCTTCATAGTCGATGTAACGCAGGCCGCTCGACGTAGTAATCGTGTCCTTGGCGTTTGAATTTTCAGTCATGGCAAACACAAGTGCCGCGGCAACCAAAACCGTCGGCATCCATCTGGTTAAGGGAAAGCGAAATATCATTTGGAACCTCCCGGTTCGCGATTGCAAGGCTAGGCCATACCCGCCGACATGTTTAACCCGACCTTGCACCGCGCCGGAACAACCTGTGCGTGAGGTTGTCCGCCCGCCTGCACTAGCACGCCGCGCTGGAGCGCGCTGTCCGGCGCCGAGCTGCTGTAAAATCTCATCGCGTTGATCTGGGGCAGGAAGCCGAGCTTTCGGCAGAATCCGTTCTTGTCCGGCACCGATGTCAGGAAAATCCATTCCAACGGAAACGTGGTCAGAAGGCTCTCCATCAGGAGCCGCCCCGCACCTTCGCCCTGATAGTCCGGGTCGATGCACACATTGAATATCGTTGCGTGGAACACCCCGCACGAGACGGCGCGTGCCGCACCGACTGGCTTGCCGTTATTGAACATGAAGACCGGCGCCTAGCTGGCAATGAATGTGCGCGCGATATCGAACGGCTTGAGGACCGGACAAATCACGCCTCGTTGGGAAAGTAGCGCAGCACGCTGTCCATGGGGTTGGGCGCGGCCTGTCCCAGCCCGCAGATGGATGCGTCACGCATGGCTGCCGATAACTCGCCCAGCAGATTTTTGTCCCATGCGCTCGCCTGCATCAGTTTCAAGGCCTTCGCCGTACCCACGCGGCACGGCGTGCACTGGCCGCAGCTTTCATCCTCGAAAAAGCGCATGAGGTTGACGGCGGCGTTGCGCACGCTGTCCTGGTCCGACAGAACCACGACAGCGCCCGAGCCGACTAAGCAGCCATGCGCTTCCAGCGCGCCGAAGGCGAGCGGCAGGTCGCCCATCGACGCGGGCAGGATACCCCCCGAGGCCCCGCCTGGCAGGTAGGCCGTGAAGCTGTGCCCGTCGGCCATGCCGCCGCAATATTCATCGATCAGTTCACGCACCGTGATGCCGTTCGGCGCGATTTTCACGCCCGGTTCGCGCACCCGGCCCGAGACGGAGAACGCCCGCGCGCCGCTGTGTCCGTTGCGGCCCTGTTCGCTGTACCAACTCGCGCCGGTTTGAAGGATCTCCCGGATCCAGAACGCCGTCTCTACATTGTGGACGAGTGTTGGTAGGCCGAACACACCATTCTGGGCCACATAGGGCGGGCGGTGGCGCGGCAGTCCGCGCTTACCCTCGATGGATTCAATCAGCGCCGATTCCTCGCCGCAGATATAGGCGCCAGCCCCGCGCCGCAGGCGGATAAAGCCTGGGCCAACGATTCCCTCGGCCTCGATAGCCGCGATCTCGGTCTGCAGGATCTCGCGCGCTACCGGGTACTCGTCACGCAGGTAGATCCATAGCTCCTTCGCATCGACTGCCCAGGCTGCGATCAGTGCCCCCTCCAACACACCGTGCGGCGTGCGTTCCAGGAAATACCGGTCCTTGAAGGTGCCCGGTTCACCCTCGTCGGCGTTGATGACGACGGCGCGCGGGCCGTCCTCGGCATTGACGAAATCCCATTTGCGGAAGGCAGGAAAGCCGGCCCCGCCCATACCGCGCAGGCCCGACTTCTCGATGGTCGCGCGGACACTGTCATAACTGCGCTGACCGGAGATACAGGACTTGAAGATTGAATAGGCGCCGTCGAGCAGCGCGCGCTTGAGTGCGGGATAAGGAGGCATTTTCGCGCCGGTATCGCCGGTCGAGATCGTTTCGCTCACCGCATCCGCGTCCGCACGGTCGATGTGGCGGTGCCCTGCCTCGACCACGGGCGCGCAATCGCAACGGCCCATGCAGGGCGCATGCACGATACGGATGTCGGAGCTTCCCAGTCCTGACTCAAGCGCGTCATAAAGTGCATCGCCGCCGGCCAGCATGCAAGGCAGGCTGTCGCAAACCCGCACGGTTAAGGTCGGCAAGTGGGTATCATCTTCCCGCGCGACATTGAAATGCGCATAGAAGGTCGCGACCTCGAACACCTCCACCAGTGAAAGCCGCATCAGGTCGGCAAGCGCCGCCATGTGCCGTGGCGCGAGGCCGTGGAAACGATCCTGGATGACGTGCAGATATTCGATCAGGCGGTCTCGTACGAGCGGTTTTTCATCCAGAAGCGCCGCGATCTCGGCCACCGCGTCTGGGTCGATCTGCCGGCCCTTGGGCAGGGCCGGTGCGTGGCGGCGGCCAGCACCGGGATGGTGGAACTTTTTCTGGCTATTCGCGCTCATCATACGCCACCAGTTTGAGAGATATCACAGACACGTCGATAATGCGCTTTCCGGCGTGTTCAAAGTTTACAGTCACCCGGTTGCCGATCGCCGACTGCACCATCCCGTCGCCCCAGCCGGGCTCTGTCGGATGGCGCACAATCGCGCCCGGTGCAAAATCGGAGGTCATGTCGGCTGTCGCCGTGGGTGAGAACGCAAGAAACGCATTAGATTGCGCGCCATAGGTGCGGTCAACCGCAGGTATAAATGAAGCAGAAGCAATTGCGATGGAACCGACAATTGAACTACGCGTGCCGGAGCGACTGGCCTCTCGCCTGTGCAATGACCTTGTGAGCCCTGTCGGGGCCGTCAACAGTGGCATCGAACTTCGTATCAAAGTCGAACTGGCGAGGCTTTCCGCCATCTAGTAGGCCAGTCACGCTAGTATGCGTGAAAACCGTCGAAATTCATATTTATATCAATTCTTTAGAATTCCGATGCGCTGCGCCGCGCGTCATGAATTCGTCACGCAATCGAACTTGCCGCATGGGGGGCGGATGAATATATTCCGCGCCCAAAATAATCCTTCAGCGGGAAACGCAACTGGTTTCAGGGTAACAGAGATATGGCGTCCAATATGCTCTCACCGGATTACAAGCCGGACGACGACGAAGAGTTCATGAATCCGATGATGCAGGAGTTCTTCCGCCAACGTCTGGTGGAATGGAAGAACGAGCTTCTGCGGGAGTCGGGCCAGACCCTCATGAACATGCAATCGACAAGCAGTCAGGAAGCCGATATTGCCGACCGTGCGTCGTTGGAGAGCGAGCGTTCTCTGGAACTGCGCACCCGCGACCGGGAACGCAAGCTGATCTCCAAGATCGATGCGGCTTTGCGCAGGATCGAGGCTGGTGATTACGGCTACTGTGAGGACACAGGCGAGCCAATCTCGGTCAACCGCCTGATCGCGCGTCCCATCGCGACCCTCAGCATAGAGGCGCAGGAGCGCCATGAGCGGATGGAGAAGACCCACCGCGACAACTGATCTGGGAAGTCCCGGAAAGACCGGTCCAGGCGCGCGCCCGTGAAAACATGGCGCGCGCTTTTCGTTTGCGCTGATGGTTTCGCGGTCCGCGAACCGGTCCCGTCAATCCGCCCCGTAAACCATTGCACTATCTGAAACCGCCGCAATCGGGATGTTCGTCCGTGCATAATTCCTGTTAGCTTTCGAGTTCAAGCGGCTGCGCCAGATGCCTGCATAAAACGCCGAAGTAGAGCCAGGGAGGAAGCCATGCGCGCGATGGTCGTCAAAGAATGGGGCCAGCCCTTCGCGTTGGAGGAGCGTCCCGATCCGCAGCCCGGCCCGGGCGAGGCGGTGATGAAGGTCCACGCCGCGGGAGTGGGCCTTACGCTGGTCACCATGCGCACCGGCGTCTTCGGCGGTGATACGCCCCGGGTGATGGGGCACGAACTAGGCGGCGATATCGTTGCCGTCGGTGAGGGGGTCACCAACGTCAAACCCGGCGATCGCTGCGCGGTCTATTTCTATCTCAACTGCGGACATTGCCGCTGGTGCCACGGGGGCCGAGAGACCCTGTGCGAGAACCATGGCGGCTATGTAGGTGTGCATGTAGATGGTGGCTACGCGGATTATGTCTGCCTGCCCGCCGGCAATTTTCTGCCTATCCCCGAAGGCCTCGACTATGAAGGCGCAGCGATTGCCGCCGACGCGGTGAACACAAACTGGCACTGCATGCGTGAGCGTGCGCAGATTTCGCCCCATGACGATGTGCTGCTGATCGGTGCCGGGGGTGGCGTCGGTGTGCATGGCATCCAGGTTGCGAAGGCTTTCGGTGCGCGGGTAATCGCAGCGGATATCTCGGACGAAAAGCTGGAATACGCGAAGCAGTGGGGCGCCGACGAGGTCATTAACGTGCGCGCTGTCAACGATGTGGCCGCGGCGGCGAAAAAGCTGACCGACGGCAAGGGCGTTGAAGCCGCGGTCGATTATGTCGGCGCCCCCCAGACCTTCAGCGCCGCGATCGCGGCGCTTACCGCCGCCGGGCGGGCCGTCGTCATTGGCGCCAAGCCCGGCAATGTCGAGGTGAACCCCATCGAGTTGCTGATTACCGAGAAAATCGTGACCGGATCGCGTCATTCCACGCGGACCGAGCTGATGGAGACCATGGAGATCATGGCTCGGGGGCTTATCAAGCCCGCCATCGGCAAGCGGGTACATTTCACCGAGGTCGAGACCCTGTTCGAGGAACTGCAGGCCGAGACGCTGCTCGGGCGCGGCGCCCTGACTTACGACAACTGAGACGATTGCTGTCCGGCGGCAACAAACGCACAAAAGACATAAACAGGAGGAAGCAGATGGTTGAGTTCGCACTGACGAAGCGGCAGCAGGCGCTGCGCGACATGGCCCGCAAATTTGCCATCGAGGAAATCATTCCGGTGGCTGACGCGGGCGACCGCGAACCGGACCCGGCCAAGTCCTTTAACTGGGAGGTGATCCGCAAGGCTAACAAGCTGGGCCTGCGCACGCTGTCGGTGCCGAAGGAGTTCGGCGGCGGTGGCGCTGATGTGATGACCCTGTCGATGGTTGGTGAAAACCTGGCCTACGGCGATCTGGGCATCGCGGTGGCTTTCGACCAGACCTGGAAGATCATGACCATGATCAGCCACCTGACCACGGCCAAGCAGCGCAAGAAATGGCTGCCGCGCGTCATGGACGATCCCGAATGCCTGCTGGCCGCCGCGGCAACTGAGCCCCTGTCGGGCAGCGATTCCATTCTGCCCTACAACAAGCCTGATGGCGGTGTGCGCATGACCGCCAAGAAAAAGGGCGACAAGTGGATCCTGAACGGTGAGAAGCGTTACATCTCCAACGGCGGCCTGGCGAAGGTCATCTACGTCATGGCGCGCACGGACATGCGCAAGGCCCCGCTCAAGAGCATGTCCGGCTTCATGCTGACCCATGACACGCCCGGCTATACGGTGACCGAGATCTGGGACAAGCTCGGCCAGCGCAACGTCGCCAACGGCACCATGGTCTTCGACAATGTCGAGATTCCCGAAGAGGACGTGATCGGCACGCCCAATGGCGCGCTGGGCGAGCTCGGCGCACTGCTGACGCGCTTCGGCTCCAACATCCAGGCCGGCGCGACCGTTCTGGGCGTGGCCCAGCGGGCCTATGACGTAACCCTGCAATACGCCAAGCAGCGCGTGCAGGGCGGCAAGCCGATCTTTGAGCATCAGATCCAGGCCCAGCGCCTGGCACGCATGCGCATGCTGATCGAGTCCGCGCGCTATTATCTCTGGTACTCTGGCTGGGCCGCCGGTCAGGGCAATCCCGACCCTGTCGCCGCCTCGCTGTGTAAGGTAAACGCGGCCGAGAACTCGGTGAAGGTCCTGATGGAAGCCTTCGAACTGTGGGCCGCGACCGGATACATGAAGAAGAACCCGATCGAGAAGCTGTTGCGCGACGGCCTCAGCTTCGTCCATTCCGATGGCACCAACGATGTGCTGCTGCTCAAGGCGTCGCGGATGCTGGGCGAGATCAAGCGTGGCGATCCGCGCTACTCGCGGCGTGTGGAGCAGGCGGCCAAGGGGCGCTAGGCTCAGGTAAACAATCATCGCAGAGGATAAAAGCCATGTCCGTTCCAGTCGTGACGCGTGCGCAGATGCTCGCGAACAATGTCTCGCGCGCGTCCGGCATGAAGGGGTCCACGCTCGCGTTCCTGGATCAGAGAATTCCGGCGCATGAGCGTGAAAACATCAACATCATCGGCCTGAATGTCACCGAGAATGTGACGGACCCGAACCTGGCGCCGAAGATCGCGGCGCCGGCGCATGGTTTCAGCATCGGCTACATCCGCGCGAAGAACGGCTGCGGTGCGGCGCTGCACGCGCACGAGACCGAGGAGGTCTTCATTCCCGTGCGCGGCCAGTGGGAAATCTACTGGCTCGAGGGCGAGGAGGAGCAGTCGGTGACGCTTGATGTCGGTGATGTGGTTAACGTCCCGGTCGGCATCTACCGGGGCTTCCGTTGCGCGTGCGACGATCCCGACGCGCTGCTGCTGGCGGTGGTCGGCGGGCCCGATCCGGGCAAGCCGGGATGGCACCCCTCGGTGCTGGATGCGGCGCGTGAGACCGGCCTCGACGTCGATGAACACGGAAATCTCGTCGATTCCGCCTGAGCCCGCCAAATCGGCTTGTGACAATCAAAAAACCCCGGTTCCTGCCTGGAACCGGGGCTTTGAAGTTCCGGACTACCTGTCCGGATGGGCCTGCCTGGCCCTTGCTTCCGTTCGCAGCCTTGCTGCCTGCACCGCCTAGAACGGGAAGAGGATGTCCAACACCTCGATGAGGTCGGCATCCTCGCGCACCTTCACGCCATGGGCGAAGGCCAGCTCCAGGATCTGGTCGGCCAGCGCGCCGCTGCCCTTGGCGACAAGGCGCGACGGCGCGAACACATCCCCGCCCGGTGCGCCCTTCAGGACGACGGCGGTGGTGCCGTGCTCGGCGGATTCAGCGGAATGCGTGGGGTTTCGGGTCACGCGGGCTTCTCGTGGCGTTGTTCAGGCGGCCTTCTGCCGCGCGCCCACGAGTGTCCGCGTTTATGCCTAAGAAAAAGTTAAGGCGGCCGAAGCCGCCTTAACGTCACACTTGTTTCTTTCGAGTCTGGCGCCCGCGCCGTCAGCTCCAGTTGGGCTGCGGGTTTGCGCGGGCGAAGTCGTCCGGGTTCACGCCCAGCAGCTTGGCCGAGTTGAGGCCGCAGATGGCTTCCTTGTCCGCCTTGCTGAGGGAATCGATGCCCATCACATGCTCGGTCGGGTCATAGTCGGCCATATCGAACGGGTAGTCCGTGCCCAGCACGATCTTGTCCGAGCCGTACTTCTGCACCAGGAACTCCAGCTGGTCGTTCGCGAAGACCACCGTGTCGAAATACATGTTCTTCAGGTAGCTCGTCGGCGGCTGGTCGATGTGCAGGCAGCAATCCTCGCGCTGGCCCCAGGCGTGGTCCATGCGCGCGGCATAGGCCGCGACGAAGGCGCCGCCGTGGACGACGACGAACTTCAGGCCCGGGTGGCGCGCCAGCACGCCGTCGAAGATCAGGTAGTGCACCGCGACTGTGGTATCGAGCGGGTTGCCGATGATGTTGGTCAGGTAATGCGCCCCGAAGCGTTCCGACGCGAAGGAGGTCGGGTGCAGCAGGATCGGGATCTCCATCTCCGAGCACTTGGCCCAGAACGGCTCCAGCCGCTCGGCCGACAGCTCGTCATTGCCGATCTGTGCGCCGATCTGGATGCCCTTGAAGCCCAGCTCGGTCGTGATGCGGTCCAGCTCCTTCAGCGCCATGTCGGTGTTCTGCAGCGGCACGGTGCCGAGGCCCATCAGGCGGTCCGGCGCTTCCGAGACGGCGCGCGCGATGTTGTCGTTCACCTTGATCGCCGTTTCCTGGCCCAGCGCGTCCGGCGCGCCGTAGTGCATCTGCGGCGGCTGCGGCGAGATGGCCATCACATCGACGCACATCTTGTCCATGTCTTCCAGGCGCTTGGTCACACCGACGAGTTCCTCGTGGCGGTCCTCGTTCTGCTTCTTGTTCAGCTCACGGGTCAGTGGGCTGGCGTACTTCACCGCGTCCAGGCTCATGGCCGGCACATATTTGCGCACTTCCTCGTCCACGCCCTCGGTCATGATGTGGCCGTGGATGTCCAGCACCAGCGTGTCCGGGCGCTTGAAGTGGTCGGGGTGTTCGCGGCCGGCGGTGGGGCCGTAGGGGCGGATGTTCTCAACGTTCCCGGGCATGGAGGATCCTCGATTCTTGGTTGTCGTTCAGGTTTGAAATTCGGAACGGGTGTGTCCCAAACCGTGTGCGCGCCGTCAAGCGAAACGGGCCGTCATGCGGACAAACCGGGCACCTACCTTTTGCTTCACCGTCATGCCCGCACTTGTTGCGGGCATCCACGTCCATCGCCCCCCTCGCTCACCGGGTGTGAGGCAACCACGTGGATGGCCGGAACAAGTCCGGCCATGACGGAAACAGGGAGGGTTCGATACTTGCCTTTCCCCGCTCGAATATCGGCGTTAATGGACTCCCGCCTTCGCGGGAGTGACGAATTTTGATTGGATAGGATTTCGTGCGCCCCTCACACCAGAAGCGTCAGTTCCGGTCCGTTCACGCCGCTTTCGCGCACGTCCCGCACAGGCCGCGCAGCTCGATGACAGTCGCGTGGGCCTCGAAACCCTCGCTGCGGGCCCAGTCGGCCAGCTGCTTCACCACGTCCTGCCGGGAGAACTCGGTGACGCCGCCGCAGTTCTCGCAGATGGCAAACGCGACCGCGCCGTGCGCCTGCCCGGCCGGGTGGGCGCAGGAGACGAAGGCGTTCAGGCTCTCGATCCGGTGGACGAGGCCTAGCTCGCGCAGCTTGTCGAGCGCGCGATAGACCTGCAGCGGCGCGCGGAAGCCGTCGTCGCGCAAGAGGTCGAGGATGGAATAGGCGCTGAGCGGCCCGTCGGCCGTCTCCAGCGCGCCCAGCACCAGCGCCTGGTTGCGCGTCAGCTTGTGGCCGTGGGTGTGGTCGTGTGTCGGCGAATTCATCGCGGGACGCCTTCGCTGTGGCCGCGCCGCAGCCCCGCCCCAGGCACCAGCACCAGCAGGAACAGCGCCAGCGCGGCGACCACGATTGATGGCCCCGAGGGCGTGTCCCATTCCAGCGAGCCGAACAGGCCGGCGATCACGGCCAGCGCGCCGGCCGCTGCGGCAATAGCCGCCATGGCTTCCGGCCCGCCGGCCAGCCGCCGGGCGGTCGCGGCGGGAATGATCAGCAGCGCGGTGATCAGCAGCACGCCGACGATCTTCATGGAGATCGCGATCACCGTCGCCATCAGCAGCATGAAGACGAGGTTCGCCACCTCGGGCCGCATGCCTTCGGCGGCGGCAAGGTCGCGGTTCACCGTGGCCGCGAAGAGGGGGCGCCAGATATAGACGAGGACGGCGAAGATGGCCGCGCCCCCGGCATAGACGACCAGGATGTCGGTGCGCGAGACGGCCAGGATGTCGCCGAACAGGAAGCCCATCAGGTCGATGCGCACATCGGTCATGAAAGCCAGCGCGACCATACCGAGCGCCAGCGAGGAATGCGCCAGCAGGCCCAGCAGCGAGTCCGAGGACAGGCTGGCCCGGCGCTGCAGGCCGAGCAGGGACAGCGCCACGACGGCGGAGACGACGAAGACGGACAGGGTGATGTTGATCTGCAGCGCCAGCGCCAGCGCCACGCCCAGCAGGGCGGAGTGGGACAGCGTGTCGCCGAAATAGGCCAGCCGCCGCCACACGATGAAGCAGCCCAGCGGACCGGCGATGGCCGCGACGCCGATCCCGGCGACGAGCGCGCGGACGAAGAAATCGTCAAGCATGGCCGTGCCCCTCCGCATGGGGTTCGCCCTCATTCTGATGCCCCTCGTGATGATGCCCGTCATCGGGATAGCAGTGATCGGTGATCGTCCCGTCCGCGTGGCGCACCGTGCCGTTCGACAGGTGGGTGTGGTCGTGGGCGTGCTCATAGACCGCCAGCGCCGAGGCCGCGCGGTTGCCGAACAGTGCAAGGTATTCGGGGCTTTCCGCCACCATGTGCGGGGAGCCCTGGCAGCAGATATGGCCGTTCAGGCAGACCACGCTGTCGGTCGAGGCCATGACCACATGCAGGTCGTGGGAGATCATCAGGATGCCGCAGCCCAGCGTTGTGCGGATGTTCGCGATCAGCTCATAGAGCGCGATCTCGCCGGAAAAATCGACGCCCTGCACCGGCTCGTCCAGCACCAGCAGGTCTGGCCGTCGCGCGATGGCGCGGGCCAGCAGGGCGCGCTGGAACTCGCCGCCGGACAGGTGGCGCACCTCCGCTTTCGCCAGGTGCGCGATCCCGACCATGTCCAGCGCGTCCGCCGTCTCGTGTGCGCCGATGCGGTTGGTCAGCGACATGAACCGGCCGACGGTCAGCGGCAGGGTCCAGTCGATGGACAGCTTCTGGGGCACATAGCCCACGGTCAGGCCGGGTGCGCGGGCGGCGCGGCCCTCGTCGGGCGGGAGCAGGCCCAGCGCGATTCTGGCGGTGGTCGATTTCCCGCTGCCGTTGGGGCCGATCAGCGTGACGATCTCGCCCCGGCGCACGGTCAAGTCGATGCCGCGCACCAGCCAGCGCCCGCTGCGGTTGACGCCCGCGCCGTCCAGCGAGATCAGCGATGTGTTGGTGTCGAGCATAGCCTGTTTGCAATGTGCCGGATGGGCTTCTTGATCGCCGGGTTATTGCACGTTATACCATTACGCACAAAACGTAATGATATTACATATCGGAGTTCCTCATGACGATCCTGCGCACCGCCCTCGCCGCCGCCGCTTTTTCAGTAGCGTCGATGGGACATGCAAGTGCAACTCCTGATGTGGTGGTCTCCATCAAGCCGATTCATTCGCTAGTCGCCGCCGTCATGCAGGGTGTCGCGACGCCGGACCTGATCGTCGAAGGCGCGGCCTCGCCGCACACCTACAGTCTGCGCCCGTCCCAGGCCCGCAACCTGTCCGATGCGGATATCGTGTTCTGGGTTGGCCATGAACTCGAGGCATTCCTGGAGAAGCCCATCGAGACCCTTGGTTTGAACGCCCGCTCGGTCGAGCTGATCGACGCAGAAGGCCTGGTGCGACTGGGCTTCCGCGAGGGCGCGACGTTTGAACGCCACGGTCATGGCGACGACGATCATGACGAGCATGAACATGAGGAGCACGGCCACAGCGAGGATAAGCTTGATCACGACGACGACGATCACAAGGATCATGCTGATGATGACCATGAGGACGAGCACGGCCATGAGGAGCACGCGCACGGATCTGCGGACCCGCATGTCTGGCTGGATCCCGAGAACGCCCGCCACATGTTGCATGAGATCGCAGATGTCCTGTCGGACGTAGATCCGGCGAATGCTGCACGATATGAGGCCAATGCCGAGACGGCGATGGCGCGCCTGGCCGCGTTAGGTGAAGAGATAGAGGGCCTTGTTGCTCCGGTTCGCGAGCGGCCGTTTGTCGTGTTCCACGATGCGTATCACTATTTCGAGGCGCGGTTCGGCCTGCATGCCGCGGGCTCGGTCACGGTGTCGCCGGAGACGGTGCCGGGGGCCGCGCGTGTTCGTGAAATCCAGGCGCGCATCCGCGAACTCGGCGCGACCTGTGTGTTTGCCGAACCGCAGTTCACGCCGAAGCTGATCCGGGTTGTCACCGAAGGGACCGAGGCGCGCACCGGCATTCTCGATCCGCTGGGCGCGTCGCTGGAGCCGGGGCCGGACCTCTATGGCGCGCTTCTGACGGACATGGCGTCGTCGTTCCGGACCTGCCTGGAGCCGCGAAGCTAGGCGTCTTCCAGTTGATCGATTCTTGTTGATCCGCGGTGCGGGCCGAACAGGCAGGCGAGCGCCATGATCGCGCCGGCCACGACCGCGATCATGCCCGCCGCGCTCACGGCGTTCGCCGCGCCGAGCCACAGCGGGCCGTAGCCCGCCAGCACATAGCCGCCGATGGCGGCGGTTGTGGCGAAGGCGACGCTCCAGATCACCTGATGCTCCAGCCGGTCGGTCATCAGTCGCGCTGCGGCGGGCGGGCAGATGAACATGGCGATCACGATGATCGAGCCCACGGCGTCGAAGGCGGCAACGGCGGCGACGGAAGCCACCACCACCAGCGCGAAACCGATCAGCGAAACAGGAAGGCCAAGCGTGCGTGCGTAACCCTCGTCGAAGGTGGACAGTTTCAGCGGCCGCCAGAACACGAAGGTCAGTGCGGCCACGGCGGCGGCCACCATGGCGATGCGCGGCAGTTCGGCGGGCAGGTTCGCCAGCGCCGCCCCGTCGAACAGCGCCGACCAGCTCGTGCCGTCCAGCCAGATCAGGCTTTCGAGGTTGCCGTAGAGCGCATGTTCGACATCCAGGTGCACGCCGCTGGTATCGCTCTGCTCCAGCAGCAGCACGCCGAAGGCGAACAGCGATGTAAACACCACACCCATCGCCGCGCCGGGCTCGATCCGGCCCAGCCGCCGGACGGTCTCGATCATCACCACGGCGATGACGGCGGCCCCCGCCGCGCCCGCTAGCATCGGCCAGGTCGAGACCTCGCCGCTGATGATAAATCCGACAACGATGCCCGGGAGCACCACATGGCTGATGGCGTCCCCGATCAATGCCTGGCGGCGGAGCAGCAGGAAATTGCCAGGCAGTGCGCAGGCGATGGCTGCGAGCACGCCGATCACAAGCGGGACGAGGCTGAGCTGGACGAATTCCGAGCCGGTCATGACGGCACCGCCTCGGGCGGGCCGATGCGCCGGTCGATCTCCGCGATCTCGTCGCGTGTCAGCACGTCCTCGATAGGCCGCAGGATGTCCTGCCGGTTGATGACGGCCTCGTCGCGGTGGATCTGTCGGGCGATTTCCCAGCGGCGTTCGTCGCGCAGGATGCGTGCCGCCTGGGCGCGGCCCGCCTCGGTCGCGACGCCGTCGCGGCGCACGAGGCCCGCCTTGCGCAGGACGGAGACCGTCACCGGATCGAGGATTTCCTCGCCCCGCGCCAGCGCGAGCAGACCCTGACGCCGGTGAACATGCCGGTGGAACGACCGGTAGCGCAGCATCGCCGCGAACAGGCCCCGCTGTGGCGCGAATGCAATCGACACCGCGAACAGCGCGAAACAGACCAGCACGATGATCGGCCCGGTCGGCAGATCGGGCGCGGAGGCGGACAGGGACGCGCCGAGGAACCCGGACGCCCCGCCGACGAGGCCCGCGATCCAGACCACGTTGCGGGTGTTGTCGGACCAGAACCGGGCGGCGACGGGCGGGATGATGAGCATCGCCACGATCAGGATCAGACCCACCAGCTTTAGCCCGACCACGGTGACGGCCATGGTCAGCGCCATCATGGCGAGGTCGGTGCGCGCCACGGAGATCCCGACCGAGGCGGCGAAGCCGGGGTCGAAGGCCACCAAAGTCATGGGGCGGCGCAGCGCGATCACCAGCGCCAGCACGAGCAAGCCCGCGGCGGCGATGAACACGGCATCGTGGAACAGCATCCCGGCGGTGGCGCCCAGCAGAAACTCCTCCAGTCCAGCGCGGCGGCCCGTGGTCATGGCCTGGATGACGGTCAGCAGCACGATGCCGCCGCCGAAGAAGACGGAGAGCACGGCGCCGATGGCGGCGTCCTCCGCCAGCCGCGTGCGCCGAGAAATCCACTGTACGGTTACAAGGCCGAGCCAGGCGCTCAACGCCGACCCAGCTAGCAGGGCGGGAAGGTTGCGGCCGTCGCCGCCCAGCGCCACCAGAACCATGAAGGCGACTCCCACGCCGGGCAGGGTCGCGTGTGCGACCGCGTCAGAAAGCAGCGCGCGCTTGCGCAGGAATATGAAGGTGCCGGTGCTCCCGGCTGCAATTCCCAGCAGGGTGGTGCCAACAGTCACCAGCGCGGCGTTGTAGCCGGCGCGGAACAGAAGGGCGTTCAGCAAGGTTTCGAACACGGGCTTCGCGTCCGGCGCTACTGCGGGTCGAGGCGAAGCTGGTCGATATGCACGGTGGCCAGCCGCCCGCCATAGGTCTTCTGAAGGTTCTCTGCCGTGAAAACGTCCTCGACTGGGCCCTCCGCGATCTTATTCACGTTGAGCAGCAGCACATCGTCAAAATACCGGGCGACGGTCGTCAGGTCATGGTGCACGCAGACTAACGTACGACCCTCATCGCGGATGGCCTTGAGCACGTCGATGATTGCGCGCTCCGTGGCCGCATCGACGCCCGTGAAGGGCTCGTCGAGTAGGTAGAGATTGGCGTCCTGGGCGAGCGCGCGGGCCAGGAAGACACGCTGCTGCTGACCGCCGGAGAGTTGCCCGATCTGGCGGTAGGAGAAGTCTTCCATGCCGACACGGGCGAGGCAGGCCAGCGCGGCATTACGCTGCTTCGCGCTCACGCGGCGCAGCAGGCCGAGCTGGCGGTACATTCCCATCAGGACGATGTCGATCACCCGGGTTGGGAAGTCCCAGTCCACGCTCGCGCGCTGGGGGACGTAGGCGATACGGTGCCGGGCCGCAGTCAGCGGCTGGCCGAAGACGGTCACCTGGCCCGACAGTTTGGGTACCATGCCGAGCGCGGCCTTCAGGAAGGTCGATTTGCCTGCGCCATTCGGGCCGATGATAGCGGCGAGGCGTCCCGGTGCGAACGTCGCGTCGAGCGAGAAGACGGCGGACTTTTGCCCGTAGGAGACTGTGAGCTCGCGCGCCGCCAGCGGTGCATAGGCGAAGTCCGTATGACGGATGGGGCGGCCGTTGTCGGCCGCCAGTTCAAGCGTGGTGTTCTCGGCCATCGTCATCGGCTCAACTCCCCGCCGAAAGGCGGTTGTTCATGCCGCGCGTGGGCGCGGTGCCCCCCAGCGCGCGGGCGATGGTCGTGACGTTGTGGTCGAGCATGCCGATATAACTACCCTCATAAGTGCTGTCGGCGCCCATGGCGTCGGAGAAGAGTTCCCCGCCGATCGACACTTTCTGGCCGCGCGCAGCAGCACCCTCGATCAGCGCGCGCACGTTGCGGTCAGACACCGAAGATTCGACGAAGACAACTGTCACATTCTTTTGGACCAGCAGGCTGACCAGTTCCGCGATGCGGTGCAGCCCCGCCTCGCTTTCGGTCGAGATGCCCTGGATGCCGATAACCTCGAACCCGTAGGCGCGGCCGAAATAGTTGAAGGCGTCATGCGCCGTGACGAGATAGCGAGTTTGTTTCGACACGCTGCGCAAGGTGTCGGCGGCATAGGCCGCGAGTATCTCAACCTCGGCGATGTATCTTGCGGCGTTCGTCTCGAAAGTTGCGCGCGCATTCGGTCGGGCCGCGATCAGCGCGTCACGGACCGCTGCGATAACGCCGGTCCATATCTGCGGGTCCATCCACACATGGGGATCGTACTTGTTGGCATAGTTGTCGTGACGCAGCAGGCGGTCCTGCGGGAGGGATTCGGCGACGGCAAAAACGGAACGGCGCTGCGCCAGCTTGTGCATGAATTCCTCAAGCTGCGCCTCGAGGTAGAGGCCGTGCCAAAACACTAGATCGGCACGGGTCATGGCGGCGACGTCGGTGCGGGTCTGCCGGTAGGCATGGGGGTCGATGCCCGGACCCATGAGTGCGCGCACCCGCACTTCGTCGCCGCCGACCTGGCGGACGGCATCGGCGATCATGCTGGTAGTAGCCACGATATCGAGTTTGGCCGAACCGGCCTGTGCGGACGTCACCGGCAGCTGTGCCGCAACCGCAAAAACTGCGGCAGCTAATGCCGTGCAGGCCCGGTGCCAGAGGGCAGCGGAACGGCTTTTCCTGTCCGGTCGTCCGGTGCTCACAGGTCGAATTCTACCGTCACAACAATAGCGTTAGTCAAATATATTTAGCCTAACCTAAAAATACCAGTCTCGTGCAAGCTTATTGGTTTGCCTGTGGCCGGGGCGGCCATTGTCAATGGGTCAAGGCTCCCGCATAGTCGTTGGCATGTCCAAATCGCGTGGCCAGAAGGAGAACCCGGGGGCTTCCCGAACGGACGGCGCCGTGTCGGCCCGGATGTCCCCCGACCGTCAGGCCAGCCATTTTCGGCGCGCACGCCTGGCGCGCGAAACTGAGATCATCGAGGATTATGTAGAACTCGTTGCTGACCTGATCGACGGGCAGGGCGAAGCGCGCCTAGTCGATATAGCGCGGCGGCTGGGCGTTTCAGGCGCGACCGTGAACAAGATGATCGGCCGCCTGGTCGAAAAAGACCTGATCACGCGCGAGCCCTACCGCGCCATCTTCCTAACCGAGAGGGGGCGTGCAATGGCCGAGGCGTCGCGCGAGCGTCACCACATCGTTGTCGCGCTGTTGCGTTCGGTGGGGGTTGATGAGGAAAACGCCTGGGCCGATGCGGAGGGCATCGAGCACCACTGCAGTCCCGAGACGCTGGACGCCTTCGCGCGCTTCCTCGACAAGAAGGGCGGTTGACGCGCTTTTTCTGAATATCGACTATCTGCCGAAGCCGCTCTCAATGGCCCTTCTGGCGGGTAAAGTTAAGGAAGTGATGGACCGCGTCGCCGTCTAGGCGCCCGAGCCGTTTATCTACTTGAAAACCCGTCTGAGCGACTCCGCCGCGCGCGTTAGGGTCTGTTTCTATGATGCTTGGATATCGAGACAATCCGGGCATAACGGCTGTTCATAAATAAGAACAAAAAAAGAACTTTACAGTGAGAACAAAATAGGTACATTAATCGCCTATCGTGCGGATTCGGACCTTCCGGCCGCGAAATCAAGGAGAAATCGATGGGCGCCACACCGCTTCGCGTTGTTGAGGACAACAAGATGAATTTGGAAGATCGTAAGAAGGCGCTCGAAGCCGCGCTGGGCCAGATCGAAAGGTCCTATGGCAAGGGCTCGATCATGCGTCTCGGCGATGAGAACGCTGTCGATATTGCCTCGATCTCCACCGGCTCGCTCGGCCTCGATATCGCGCTTGGCATCGGCGGTGTGCCGCGCGGCCGTGTGGTCGAGATCTACGGTCCGGAAAGCTCGGGTAAGACGACCCTGGCATTGCATGTCACCGCCGAGGCCCAGAAGGCCGGCGGCACCTGCGCCTTCATCGATGCCGAGCATGCGCTCGACCCGTCTTACGCCCGCAAGCTGGGCGTCAACCTCGACGACCTGCTGATCTCCCAGCCCGATGCGGGCGAGCAGGCGCTGGAAATTGCCGATACACTGGTGCGGTCCGGAGCCGTTGACGTACTCGTGGTGGACAGTGTGGCCGCGCTGGTCCCCCGGGCCGAACTGGAAGGTGAGATGGGCGATTCCTTACCAGGCCTTCATGCCCGGCTGATGAGCCAGGCTCTGCGCAAGCTGACTGGCTCGATCGCGCGCTCCGATACCACGGTCATCTTCATAAACCAGATCCGCCACAAGATTGGCGTGATGTTCGGCAGTCCAGAGACTACGACTGGCGGCAACGCGCTGAAGTTCTATGCCTCTGTGCGCATGGACATCCGCCGCATCGGCTCGATTAAGGACCGCGACGAGGTCGTCGGAAACCAGACCAGGGTCAAGGTGGTGAAGAACAAGCTGGCGCCGCCGTTCAAGGTGGTCGAGTTCGACATCATGTACGGCGAGGGCGTCTCCAAGATGGGCGAGCTGCTTGACCTGGGCGTGCAGGGCGGCGTGATCGACAAGTCGGGTGCCTGGTTCTCCTACGGCAGTGAGCGCATCGGCCAGGGCCGTGAGAATGCCAAGACCTTCCTCAAGGAAAACACCGATATGGCGCGTGAGATCGAGCAGAAGATCCGCGCCAATGCAGGTCTGATTTCAGAAGCAATGATGGGTAAGCCCGGGGAATTCTCTGAGGATGACGACACCCCGGCGGTGGCCGAGGGCGACTGATCGCGTCCGGCCACGAATAACTTTTGCGCAGCGGCGTCCCGGATGGGGCGCCGTTTGCTTTTTGGGGCCGTTTTCCGCCATTGGGCAGTCCCCGGCCGGCCTCGACACGCTTTCGGGCGCACGCTACAAACGCCCGTGGGTTTTCCGCCCCATCCGGTCCCTACGGGCGGGTAGGAACTGATCCACATGCTTGTGCTTTAATCGATCCGGCATCCATGGCGACTACAAACGACATTCGCAGCGCTTTTCTCGATTTCTTTGCTCGGGACGGGCATGAGGTCGTCGATTCCTCACCGCTGGTCCCCCGTAACGATCCGACGTTGATGTTCACCAATGCCGGGATGGTGCAGTTTAAGAACGTGTTCACCGGCGTGGAGACACGCCCCTACAGCCGCGCGACTACATCGCAGAAATGCGTGCGCGCCGGCGGCAAGCACAACGACCTCGAGAATGTCGGCCACACCGCGCGGCATCACACGTTTTTCGAGATGCTCGGGAACTTTTCCTTCGGCGATTATTTCAAGGAACACGCCATCGAGGCCGCCTGGAATCTGATTACGAAGGAATACGGTCTGCCCGCAGACAAGCTGCTGGCGACTGTCTACGCCGAGGACGACGAGGCGTTCGATCTCTGGGGCAAGATCGCGGGCCTGCCCGAGGACCGGATCATTCGGATTGCGACTTCGGATAATTTCTGGGCGATGGGTGATACCGGCCCCTGCGGCCCGTGTTCGGAAATTTTCTTCGATCACGGTGAGCATATCCCCGGTGGGCCGCCGGGCAGCCCGGACGAGGACGGTGACCGCTTCATCGAGGTCTGGAACCTCGTCTTCATGCAGTACGAGCAGGTGACGCCCGATCGGCGCGAGGACCTGCCGCGCCCGTCCATCGACACCGGTATGGGCCTGGAGCGCATCGCTGCCGTCCTGCAGGGCAAGCACGACAACTACGATATCGACCTGATGCGCAGCCTGATCGAGGCTTCGGCGCATGCATCCAATACGGAACCGGATGGTCCGGGTAAGATCAGCCACCGGGTGATCGCCGATCATCTGCGCGCCTGTTCTTTCCTGATCGCCGACGGTGTGCTGCCGTCTAACGAAGGCCGCGGTTATGTGCTGCGTCGGATCATGCGCCGCGCCATGCGCCACGCGCACCTGCTCGGCTGTCGCGAACCGCTGATGTACAAGCTGGTGCCCGCGCTGGTGACCGCCATGGGGGCGGCCTTTCCGGAACTGGGCCGTGCGGACGCGCTTATCACTGAGACCTTCCGGCTGGAAGAGGAGCGTTTCAAGACTACGCTTGAGCGTGGCCTGCGCCTGCTTGAAGAGGAAACAGACGGACTGGGCGAGGGCCAATCGCTCGCGGGCGAGGTCGCCTTCAGGCTTTATGATACCTTCGGCTTCCCGCTCGACCTGACCCAGGACATCCTGCGCGGCCAGGGCCGCTCGGTCGATACGTCCGGGTTCGACGCCGCCATGGAAGAGCAGCGCGCGGCGGCGCGGCGCGCGTGGGCGGGGTCCGGCGACGCGGCGACTGAAGAGGTCTGGTTCGACATCCGCGACGAACACGGCGCAACTGAATTCCTCGGCTATGACAACGAGGCGGCGGAGGGCAAGGTCGTAGCCATCGTCGTGGACGGCAAGCCCGTGGACAGCGCGGGTGCAGGCGCGGAGGTGGCCGTGGTCGTCAACCAGACACCCTTCTATGGCGAGTCCGGCGGCCAGATGGGCGATACGGGCGCCATGCGCGTATCCGGCGGCGCGACGATCGAAGTCAGCGAAACGGAAAAGCATCTCGGCGATCTGCACGTGCACCGAGGCAGGGTGATCGACAGCACTCTGTCCGTCGGCGATGTGGTTGAACTGCAGGTGGATGTGGTCCGCCGTGCACGACTGCGCGCCAATCATTCGGCCACGCACCTGCTGCACGAAGCGCTGCGGATCAATCTCGGCAAGCATGTTTCGCAGAAGGGCTCCCTGGTGGCGCCGGATCGCCTGCGCTTCGACATTTCCCACCCCAAGCCCCTAAATGCCGAGGAAATTGCGTCGGTCGAAGAGGAGGTGAACCGCCGGGTCACCGTCAACGCGGCAGTGGAAACCCACCTGATGACGCCCGACGACGCCATCGAGGCAGGCGCCCTGGCGCTCTTCGGCGAGAAATACGGCGACGAGGTCCGCGTCGTTTCCATGGGCGGCGCGGCCAATGACGACGGCGGCAAGCGCGCGGCGTTTTCCGTGGAGCTTTGCGGGGGCACCCATGTGCGCCGGACCGGCGATATCGGCGTGTTTAAGATCGTCCACGAAAGCGCAGTATCGGCCGGCGTGCGGCGTATCGAGGCGCTGACCGGGCCGGAAGCTCGCGCCTATCTGGAAACCCATGACCGTCTGCTGCGTGAGACGGCGGAAGCCCTGAAGACCACGCCCGAAAGCTTGCCCGCGCGTGTTGCGCAGCTGCTCGACGAACGCAGACATCTGGAGCGTGAGCTCATCGAAATGCGCCGCAAGCTGGCAGCCGGTGGCGGTAATGCCGCGGGCGGGGACAGCGAGGCCAAGGAAATCGGCGGCGTGAAATTCGTAGTACGTGCGCTGGCTGATGTGCCGCCGCGCGAACTGAAAAGCCTGGTTGATGAATTGAAGGATCAGCTTGGCTCCGGCGTCGTGGCTGTGGCCGATGCCTATGACGGCAAGGGCTCCGTCGTCGTGGGCGTGACCTCGGACCTGGCCGGGAAGGTCAGCGCGGTCGATCTGGTACGCGTTGGCGTGGCAGAACTGGGCGGCAAGGGCGGCGGCGGCCGTCCTGACATGGCCCAGGGCGGCGGGCCCGACCCGACCAAGGTTGATTCGGCGCTCGCGGCCATCGAGGCGGAACTGAAGGACAGGCTTTCGGCCTGACCGGGCGCGGCGGAGGATTTCCATGCGTTTTGAAGGCACTGAATCCTATGTCGCAACCGACGACCTTCAGGTCGCGGTCAACGCGGCCGTCACCCTGGAACGTCCGCTACTGGTGAAAGGTGAACCCGGTACCGGCAAGACGGTGCTGGCTCATGAGATCGCGGACGCGCTGGGCGCGCCGCTGATCGAATGGCATATCAAGTCCACCACCAAGGCTCAGCACGGGCTCTATGAATACGACGCGGTGGCGCGCCTGCGCGATGGGCAGCTCGGCGACGCACGGGTGCAGAACATCGCCAACTATATCGTGCGCGGTAAGCTTTGGGAGGCCTTCGAGAGCGAGATCCGCCCGGTGCTGCTGATCGACGAGATCGACAAGGCGGATATCGAGTTCCCCAACGATCTTCTGCTGGAACTCGACCGGATGGAGTTCCACGTCTATGAGACCAAGCAGACGGTCGTCGCGCGTCACCGCCCCATTGTCATCATCACGTCGAACAACGAGAAAGAGTTGCCCGACGCCTTCCTGCGCCGGTGCTTCTTCCACTACATCTCCTTCCCCGACGCCGACACTATGACGCAGATCGTTGATGTCCACTATCCGAAGATCAAGAAACGTCTGCTGCGTGAGGCGCTGATGGCCTTTTACGACATCCGCGAGGTGCCGGGGCTCAAGAAGAAGCCGTCCACGTCGGAACTGCTCGACTGGCTGAAGTTGCTCATGGCCGAGGATATCGATCCTGAGGAGCTGCGGACCAACGATCCGGCCAAGCTGATCCCGCCGCTCTACGGCGCGCTTCTGAAGTCGGAACAGGACGTGCAGCTGTTCGAGCGGCTGGCCTTCCTCAACCGCCGCGAGCGGGCGAACAGCTAGGCGGCTGCGCTGATGTTCTCGGACTTCTTCTTCACCCTGCGGAAGGCCGAAGTCCCGGTTTCCTTGCGCGAATACCTCGACCTGCTCGGCGCGATGGACAAGGGCCTCGCGCAGTATGACGTTGAGGAATTCTATTATCTCTCCCGTGCGATCCTGGTGAAGGACGAACGCCATATCGACAAGTTCGACCGGGTGTTCGGTCACGTCTTCAGAGGCCTGGAGCCGCCTAAATTCGACGACAGCGAGGCCGAAATTTCGGAGGAATGGCTGCGCAAGATGGGCGAGCTCGAACTGAGCGAGGAGGAAAAGGCGCAGATCGAGGCCATGGGCGGCTGGGAAAAGCTCATGGAGACCCTGCGCGAACGCCTTGCCGAGCAGGAGGGGCGCCACCAGGGCGGCAAGAAGTGGGTCGGCACCCAGGGGACCTCGCCCTATGGCGCCAACGGCTACAACCCCGAAGGCGTGCGCATCGGACAGGACGGCAACCGCAACTTCTCCGCCGTGAAGGTCTGGGACAAGCGTGAGTTCAAGGACCTCGACGGTGATACCACTATCGGAACCCGCAACATCAAGGTTGCACTGCGGAGGCTGCGGCGGTTTGCTCGTGAAGGCTCGGCGGAAGAGCTCGACCTCGACGACACCATCAGCTCCACGGCCAAGAACGGCGGTTGGCTGGATATCCGCATGGTGCCGGAGCGTCACAATGCGGTGAAGGTGTTGATGCTATTCGATATAGGCGGCTCGATGGATCCGCACATCCGCATGTGCGAGGAGCTATTTTCGGCCGCGCGAACTGAGTTCAAGCACTTGGAGTATTTTTACTTCCACAACTGTGTCTATGAGGCGTTGTGGCGGGAGAACCGTCGCCGGCGCGCAGGCGGCACGCCGACCTGGGACGTGCTGCACACGTATCCCTCGGACTACAAGCTGATTTTCGTCGGCGATGCGACCATGAGCCCCTACGAAATCCATCATCCCGGCGGCAGCGTCGAGCACTGGAACGAGGAGGCGGGGGAGGTCTGGCTGAAGCGGCTGGTGCGGACATATCCGCATGTCGCCTGGCTCAATCCCATGCCCCAGGACCGGTGGCGCTACTTCCCGACCATCGGGATGATCAGTGAAATCGTCGAAGGGCGGATGTATCCGCTGACCGTCGAGGGGCTGGATGACGCCATGAGAGGATTAAGTCGCTGATATAAAAAGAAATAAAATTTCCCATTCATATGGAAAGGTTTGCTGCAACCTAGTGTTCATTCCTGTGGAAGTGCCCGCAATCGAAGTTTACCCCAAGAAGAGACTACTCATTGTGATCGACCGTATCCTTGCCGCCGCCGGTGTCGCGTCCATCGCCTGGCCGCGCCCAAGGCTGTGATCGGCCGACGTAGCATGTAGTCCCGCGTTTGGCCCTTACCTCGGCGTGCGTTAGCTCCATCTCAAGTGCTGCGCTTTGCCGTAAATTGCTTGCAAACCCTTTACAGACGGTGGCGCACGACGCATACAGAGCGCCGAAAAATCCAGCTTCGCGAGCCTGCAATCACGGCATGCGAATCTCCAGCGATCAACAACCGATGACCTTACGAGGGACGCTCATGATCGACCTGATGTCCATCGCCCAAACTGAAGCAAACGGAGGCGACCTCTTCGGCGCCCTCGAAGCCCTCTTCGATCCGACAGATGTCCGTCCCGACGGCTATCCCAATGCGGTCGTCTGGCAGGGCGGCAACTTCACGGGCGACTTGGCACCCATCGCGCATTCGATGACCGATGCCTACGCGCTGCTCGGGACCATTGCTGCGATCGACATCCTGCAGCTTCCCTTCTACGCCGTGCCGATGTGGTCCCAGTACCGCCACGACACCAAGCTGGAATGCCTCGCATGGTTCGGCAATATGCCTGCGACCTCCATTAAATGGTCCACGGCGGGTGATGCCTATGTGAACGATAGCAACGGCAATAAGGTCGTGGTCATGGGTAAGTCTGGCAACGCCCCGCTACGCACCCAAGCTGGCGTCTTCTGTAATGTGCGCCCCTACGGCCCAATCACGGTCGTGCGCTGCATGCCGTGTCTGCCGTACTCTCAGGACCGTCCCAAGTTCAACGTCAGCGCAGACACCGGCATCGTCCATTCGGAGATGAACACCCCGGCCATCCAGCTGGCCTATGCCAACCGACTATTCCTCAAGATGGTTCACGAGTCCGGCAAGCTGGGCCGCGTCGCAACCAAGCCGACCCAGGCCATGGAAGACGGCATCAACGCCGGCCTGCACGCATGGCTGCTGGAAGGCACCAAATTCGAGGTTGGCCGCAAGTACGCGGTAAACCCTTATGAGGAACACCGCGAAAGCATCGAGAAGATCATTAAGCTACTCCCCGCCGACTTCAAGGACGGCATGGAAAACTGGAGTGGCCGGATCGAACAGCACATCGCCGACACCAACTACGGCCTGATGCTTTGGGATCTAATCGACAATCGTGACTGCATCGTCCTGGCGACTGACCTGGACGGCGACCGTCTGACCGATCTTCTGGCCGACGTGTCCGATCCGCTGCGCGCTTTCGCAGGCAAGGTGGCCGAGAAGCTCGGCCAAGGCCCCGTCGATACTCAGGAACTTTGGAACGACATGGGCTACACAACCGGCAATGGGCGTGACATGACCTCGGTTATGCATCGCATGGCGGGCCCGCCGATCCACGAACAGACGCTGGGTTCGGCTGACGCCATGCTGCTACGGCTGCTGGACGGCGATGAAAGGGTCGGCGGCACCAAGCAGCCCTATGATCCGCGCATTCACTTTGTGCTCATCCGCGATGCTTATATTGATGCCAACCCGGGCAACAACAAGCTGAAGAAGTATCTCGACGATGCGCTCGACACCTTCGATGAGGTATATGCGGGCGATCGTCCGGGCTTCCTCGACGGATACGCAAAGCTGAAGGAAGCGATCCAGCCCTGGACTTAGCTCTCGGGCCCATCACCAGAACGCTGAGCCGGGCGTCCTTCGGGACGCCCGCTTGCGTTTTACGGCTCCATATTGTCGGTATCGAAGCGTGTGCTCGCAGATGCGCGTTCGGCCAACAGATCGAGCGCCTCTTCTGGCGTGTTGACGAGGGGCGCAAAGTCGAGCGCCTGCTGATGGGCATAGCCCGTCTCGGCCATGGTCTGCAGGGCATCCGAGAGCTTGTGCCAGTATCTATCCGTGTTCAGGAGTGCGATTGGCTTGTCGTGGAGCCCTAGGAAGCGCCAGGTCAGGACCTCGAAAAATTCCTCTAGAGTACCGAGCCCGCCAGGCAGCACGAGGAACGCGTCGGACAGTTCGGCCATGCGCGCCTTGCGGTGGTGCATGTTCTGCACGATCTCGAGCGAGGTGATGTCGGTGTGTCCAACTTCCTTGCGCATCAGGAAATCCGGAATGATGCCGGTCACCTTGCCACCGGCGCTCATCACCGCATCGGCGATGGTGCCCATCACGCCAACACGGCCACCTCCATAGACGAGGTCGATGCCGCGTGAGGCCATCAGCGTGCCGAGTTCGGTTGCTGCGTCTCTGTGAGACTGCGGACCGTTGTTGGAAGAGCCGCAGTAAACGCATACGGAAGAAAGTAACGGTGCCATAGTCCTAACCTTTTCGCGGAAACGTTAGTTTGCCGAGAATCAGCCCGCGTAATAGTTTCTCCACATAACAGGAATCCCTCCGGAACGTGGCCGTGAACGGATCTTACGTCATTGGCGGTCTGGTAGTCCTCGTGATCGCCGCGATTGTCGGTGCCTGGATGTTCTTCCAGTTGCCGGAACCAGATGCGCCGATGGAGCGTGCCGATACGCCCGCCGGACAGGCTGCCGACGAGCCGGGCAATGCCCCGGCGGTCGAAGCCGCCACCGCACAGGCGCTGGTTCCCAGCTTTGATATCGTGCGTGTTGATGGGGCAGGGAATGTGGTGATTGCCGGCCGCGCTATTCCGGCGTGCACGATCGTCGTGCGAGAAGGCGATGTCGAAGTCGGGCGGGTGAACGCTGATCGTTCGGGAGAGTGGGTCCTTGTGCCTGCTAAACCGCTGGCCGCGGGCGAGCGCGAATTGCGTTTGTTCGCCGAATGTGAGGGGGCCAACCCGGTCGAGGCGGATCGTGTGATCGCGCTGTCAGTGCCGGAACGTGCGGGTAAAGGTGGGCCGCCGACCCGGTCTGTTGCCGTTGCCGTGGCGCGCGACGGTTCTGGTGAAGCCGAAGTGTTGCAGCGGCCCAACCCACAGATCGAGGGTGGCCCGACGGCTATCGGCGGTATCGACTACGACGACAACGGAAACACCACCAGTTCCGGCATTGCAGCGCCCAACAGCACCGTGCGCCTGTATCTGGACAATCGCCTTGTGGGCGAAACCCGGGCGGGTTCCGGCGGCCAGTGGTCCATCACGCTGGATGAAAAGGTGGCGCCGGGCTCCTACAATCTCCGGGTCGATCAGGTCGGGCCCGACGGGCGGGTTTTCGCGCGTTCCGAAATTCCTTTCGTACGCGGTGAGCCGCTCACCGATCTACCCGAAGGCCGCATCGTGATCATCCAGCCGGGCGATCACCTTTGGAAGCTGGCGCGCCAGCGGTACGGCTCTGGTTTCCAGTACACGCTGATCTATGACGCCAATAAGGAACAGATCCGTAACCCGGACCTGATCTATCCCGGCCAGATCTTCACACTTCCGACCGTAAACTGACCGCTGCGAACGGCCCGCCGCGGGCGGTCCTGTCTGCTACTCCGCCGGCGCGGCGTGCGTATTTGCCGTTCCGGCGCGGCGTGCGCGCCATGCGAGGAAGTTCTCGCGGGCCATCAGCGCGCTCGGTGTGATAAGCAGGGTTAGGACTGTGGCGAAGGACAGGCCCGCGACGATGGCCGTGGCAAGCTGAACCCACCACTGGGTGGAGGGCGCGCCCAGGTTCACCGCACGGCTCACAAAGTCAATGTTTAGCTGAATGACCATGGGCAGCAGGCCCAGCACGGTCGTCACTGTGGTCAGCAGCACGGGCCGCAGGCGTTGCGCACCGGTCAGCAGGATCGCATCGCGCGGGTTGTCGAGACTCTTGCGCAGCCGGTCGTAGGTGTCGATCAGTACGATGTTGTTGTTCACGACAATACCGGCAAGCGCGATCACCCCGATGCCGCTCATTACGATGCCAAAGGGCTCGCCGACGATCAGCAGACCCAGCATCACACCGATGGTGGACATGATGACCGCAGTCAGGATGAGCAGCGCCGAATAGAAACTATTGAACTGTGTCATTAGGATGATGGCCATCAGGAACAGCGCGATGGCAAAGGCCTTCATCAGGAAGGCCTGGGCGGCCTTCTGTTCCTCGTATTTGCCTTTCTTCGGGTGGGTTCGATGGGCGGGGGGTGTTGCGTCCGCCCGGCACCCGCCACTTGTGGTAAGACGATGGCGTAGGAAAAGTCTGCCTTGTTGTGACGATTTCCGTCTTCACATGTTTGCGAACCGGCTTGCTCCGGCGCCGTTTGGGTTAGCATCCCGAACCGCTAGAGTGTTGGTCAACAGAACCTAAGAGGCAGACAAATGGACTTTGAAGCGCTGCTGCAGGATGAGGACACGACCGGCCTCGTGGCTGAGGAGCACTGGGCCCAGCGCGGAGACATCGACCTTTACATGTTCCGGAAATTCTCGCCCGACGCTCGGGTGCGGTTCCCGGGGCGCCCGGTCCTGGTGCTGGTGCACGGCTCGTCCTTCTCGGCGCGGACCACCTACGACCTGTCGGTGCCCGGGCACGGCGAATTCTCGATGATGAACGTCTTCGCGAAGCTGGGTTATGACGTCTGGACGCTGGACCATGAAGGTTATGGCCGGTCCAGCCGGACCGACGGCTTTTCCTATGTTAAGGACGGCGTAGCTGACCTGCAGGCTGCGATCCCGGTGATCGAGGAGGCAACAGAGCAATCTTGCTTTGCTTTTTTCGGTGCCTCGTCGGGCGCGCTGCGCGCCGCCGGCTATGCCGAGGCCGAGCCGGAGAAGGTCTCGAAACTGGCGCTCGCCGCGCTGGTGTGGACCGGCAAAGGCTCGCCGACACTGGCTAAGCGCGCGGAGCGGATCGAAGAATGGCAGTCGTCCAACAAGCGGGTCATCAGCGAGGAAAGCTATGCGCGCATCTTCGCGCGCGACGTGGTGGGCCTGACGATCCCCGAACTACCCGATGCCGTCGCGGCGGCCGAGCGGGAGAACGGCGACGGGACGGTGCCCAACGGCACCTATATCGACATGTGTATCAACCTGCCGCTGCTGGACCCCGCGAAAATCGCTTGTCCAGTGCTAATTTATCGCGGCGAGCATGACGGCGTGGCGACGGATGAGGACGTGCTGGCCTATTTTGCGGCACTGCCGACGCGGGATAAGTGGTTAGTCATGACCTCGGGCCAGGCCCATAATTCGACCAAGGGCGTGAACCGGCACCAGTTCTGGAAATCAATAGACGATTTCTTCGGCCAGCCGCCGCGTGTCGATGCCGGCGAGATCGCGCTGGGCGGTCAGGAGCACTGATTTTCTGAGTTAATTTTCAGGACGGTGCATGGCTGGGGGACTAGGATTCGAACCTAGACTGGCGGAGTCAGAGTCCGCTGTCCTACCATTAGACGATCCCCCAAAGGCGCACGATTTGGGTGTTTATCACAACTCATAAGGGTTGTGTAAAGTGCACCATAGCCGAAAAAACCTACCGGTTGATTGGCGCGGACATCACGGCCGTCGAGAGCACGCATCCAAGGGCCGCTGCGCTGGCTCGCAAAGGGAAACTGCAAGGCACACCGTGTGTTTTTCCCCAATGCAGAAACTGCTCGGACCGCGGGCTACCGGCCCTGCGCTGTCTGCCTGCCCGACGACTAACGAAATCAAAACGATGGGGCTCGCTGCTCACTTGCTTGAGTTCGGCCGTGAGCCGTGTAGATTTGGGACTGCGATTTGCAACGTGCCCGGAGAGGGCCCGAACCGGTATCGGAGGATCCCGTGCAGACGGGCACGCTTGGCCAGAAGGATGGGAAGAGCGGGCGCCGCGAAGGGCGCTGGTCCCATACCTATGCCGCGCTCGATCTTGGGACCAACAACTGCCGCCTGCTGGTTGCGCGCCCGAACCGCTCGGGCTTCCGTGTGATCGACGCGTTCTCACGTATTGTGCGGTTGGGCGAAGGGCTGGGCAACTCCAACGTCCTGTCGGACCGCGCCATGGACCGCACCATCGATGCGCTTCGCGTGTGCCGTTCCAAGATCCACCGCAATGGCGCGACCCGCATCCGGGCTGTGGCGACAGAGGCCTGTCGCCGCGCCGGCAATGCGGACGACTTCGTGGCGCGGGTGCGCGAGGAGGTCGAAATCGACCTGGAAGTGATCGCGCCTGAGGAAGAGGCTGAACTCGCGTTGGTGGGGTGCTCGCCGCTCTACGATCCACCCGAGGCGGACGAGGCCTTCGCGCTGCTGTTCGACATCGGTGGTGGTAGCACCCAGATCACATGGCTGCGGCTGGAACGCGGCGATAGTCCGCGCGGTGAGGTGGATACAGACATCCTGGGCTGCGTTTCGATTCCCTGCGGCGTCGTCACCATGAGCGAACTCTTCGGCTGCGGCGAGGACGAGGCAGGCCGCGCGTCGCCTGCGCGATATGGCGAAATCCGCGACCATGTTTGCGATCAGCTCGCCGGGTTCGACGCGAAGCACCATATTTCGGCACGCGTGTCCGATGGCGCCGTTCAGATGGTCGGCACGTCGGGCACCGTGACCACGCTGACCGGCGTGTTCCTCGACCTGCCGCGCTATGACCGACGACATGTGGACGGGCGCGAACTTGCCTTCGAGGAGCTAGAACATGCCCGCGACATACTGCTATCGCTCGATCGGCAGGATCGGGCCGCCCATCCCTGCATCGGCTCTCAGCGGGCCGATCTGGTAATTTCCGGCTGCGCGATCCTAGATGCGATCTGCGAACTCTGGCCCGTCGGGCGGCTGCGGGTCGCTGACCGGGGCCTGCGCGAGGGTATCCTGCACGGCCTGATGCGTTCGGCCGACCGGGAATCGGCGTCTGCGCATTAGAACCCCCTCATGGTAGGCAAGGGAAAATCAGGTGGCCGAGGTAGGTCTTCCGGTGGCCAGGGCGGACAGCGCGCGACCTCGGAGCGGGTACGCACTGCGCGAGGGCGCAAGCTGTCGTCCACCCGCTGGCTGCAGCGCCAGCTCAACGATCCCTATGTGCAGGCCGCCCAGCGCGACGGCTACCGCTCGCGTGCGGCCTACAAACTGCTGCAGATCGACGAAAGGTTCGAACTGCTGAAGCCGGGCACCTCCGTGGTCGATCTGGGCGCGGCCCCGGGTGGCTGGACCCAGGTGGTCGTGGACCGCGTGGACCCGGCCACGACATGCGCGCGGGTGGTCGCCATCGACCTTCTTGAGATGGAGCCCATGGCCGGGGTGACCGTGCTGTCGGGCGATATCGAGAACAAGGCAGCCATCGCACAGCTGAAAGAGGCCATCGGCGGACCGGTCACGGTGGTGCTGTCGGACATGGCGACCTCGACCACGGGCCACGCCGCGACGGATCATCTGCGTACGATCACGCTCGCCGAGGCCGCGTTCTTATTCGCCTGCGAGGTGCTGGCTCCAGGCGGCGCTTTCGTGACCAAGGTCTTCCAGGGCTCCGACGAGCCGGCGCTTTTCGCCACCCTACAGGAACGCTTCGACAACGTGCGTCGGTTCAAGCCCAAGGCCAGCCGTGCCGACTCGGTGGAGATGTTTCTGGTCGCGAATGGCTTCAAAAACGCTGGATAACCGGTTTTCGTCACCTTCCTCGCGGAATGCTTGTCCGTACCAGCGGATTGTGTATATAAGCCGCGTCACCCTCGACAGCGCTGCGGCCCCGGTTGACATGGAAATTTTCGACGCACTCACCTTTGACGACGTCCTCCTCGAACCCGCGGAATCGCGGATTCTCCCAGCTGAGGCGAATACAGGTACACGGCTGACGCGCAGCGTTCAGCTCGGCATTCCGCTGATGTCCGCCGCGATGGACACGGTCACCGAGGCCGAGATGGCCATCGCGCTAGCCCAGGCTGGCGGGCTCGGGGTCATCCACAAGAACATGGAACTCGAGGAGCAAGCCAACGAGGTCCGCAAGGTTAAGCGTTTCGAGTCCGGCATGGTGGTGAACCCCATCACCATCCACCCCGACCAGACGCTGGCCGATGCGCTGGAAATCATGAAACGGGAATCGATCTCAGGTATTCCCGTGGTCGCACGTAGCGATGGCAAGCTGGTAGGCATCGTGACCAACCGCGATGTCCGTTTCGCGAGCGAGCCGTCCCAACCCATCAGCGAGTTGATGACCAAGGAGTTAGTCACCGTGGGTGAGGGCGTCGATATGGGCGAGGCACGTCAGTTACTGCACCGCCACCGGATCGAGAAGCTTCTGGTGGTTGATGGCGACGGCCATTGTGTCGGCCTGATCACCGTGAAGGACATCGAGAAGGCGCAAGCCTATCCGAATTCCTGCAAGGATGTTCAGGGCCGTCTGCGCGTCGCCGCTGCAACGGGCGTGGGCGATGCAGGTTATGCCCGCGCTGAGGCCCTGTTAGATGCGGGCGTGGACGTTATCGTGGTCGATACGGCCCACGGCCATTCGCGCGGTGTGATCGACCAGATTTCCCGGATCAAGCGCCTCAGCAATGAGGCCCAGCTGATCGGCGGCAACATCGCCACGGCGGATGCGGCGAAGGCGCTGATCGACGCCGGCGCGGATGCGCTGAAGGTCGGCATCGGCCCGGGCTCAATCTGCACCACCCGCATCGTCGCTGGTGTCGGCGTACCCCAGCTCACGGCCATCGAGAGCGTGGCCAACGCCGCCCACGGGCAGGACATCCCGGTGATCGCAGATGGTGGCATCAAATATTCCGGCGACCTAGCCAAGGCCATCGCCGCGGGTGCGGATGTGGCCATGATCGGCTCACTTTTGGCTGGTACTGATGAATCGCCGGGCGAGGTCTTCCTCTACGAGGGCCGGTCCTACAAGTCCTATCGCGGCATGGGCTCGCTGGGTGCCATGGCGCGCGGCTCGGCCGACCGCTACTTCCAGGCAGAAGTGAACGACATGCTGAAGCTGGTGCCGGAAGGTATTGAGGGCCAGGTGGCCTACAAGGGCTCAGCCATGACGGTGATCCACCAGCTCGTCGGCGGCCTGCGCGCGGCCATGGGCTACACCGGCAACGGAACGATCACTGAGATGCAGCAGAACTGCCGCTTCCTGCGCCTGACCAACGCCGGCCTGCGGGAAAGCCATGTCCACGACGTGGCTATCACCCGCGAGGCGCCGAACTACCGCCAGAACGCCTGAAGCCGCCCCGCGATGACCCCCTCCGCACGGGTCGCCGCGGCGATCGGTATTCTCGATGACATTGCGCGCGCCGACTCCCCGGCCGACGCGATCTTGCGCGACTGGGCGCGGCGCAATCGTTTCGCAGGGTCGAAGGACCGCCGCGCAATCCGCGAGCTTGTCTATCGCGACCTGCGCGGCGGTGCTCGCTACCGCTGGCTGACGGCGGTGCATGGCGAAGACCCCGAGAACCCCCGCACCCGTATGATCGTTGCGTGTGAAACCGAAACACCGGGATCGGTGGCCGAGCTGTTCGACGGCGACGGCTACGGCCCGGCGGCTCTGGACGAGGCCGAGGCGGCATTCGTCGTAGGCCTGCACAGAATCGATGACGCGGCTGTTCCAGCCTGGTCCCGCGCCAACTGCCCGGAAGACCTGTTCGCGCTGTTCGAGGCGCAGTGGGGTGCCGACACAGAGGCCGAGCTGGCCGCGCTTAACGAACGCGCACCCGTCGATATCCGTGTGAATACCCTTCGCGCGACCCGCAAGGACGCTCAGGTAGGGTTTGCTGCCGCGGGCTATCAGACCGTCCCGACCCCCGTCTCGCCGGTGGGCCTGCGCGGGGGCGAGAATGCGCGCCTGACCGACCTGCCGCCCTTCCGCGACGGGCTGGCCGACCCGCAAGACGAATCAAGCCAGATTGTTGCTCGCCTGTGCGGTACACGCCCGGGCATGACGGTCATCGACTTGTGTGCCGGTGCGGGTGGCAAGGCGCTGGCGCTTGCCGCCGACATGCAGAATAACGGCCAGATCGTCGCCTGCGATGTCTCGGCGGCGCGCCTGTCCCGTATTGAACCGCGCGCGGCGCGGCTGGGTGTGCAGATCGTGCGCCTCCTGCCACTGCCGGATGGTGTGCCGCCCGCCGACTTGGCGGGAACGGCGGATGCGGTGCTGGTCGATGCGCCCTGTTCGGGCAGCGGCACCTGGCGGCGTAGCCCGGAACAGCGCTGGCGCACCACGCCGGAGACCATCGCGGACTACGCGAAGGTCCAGGGCGATATCCTCGAAGGTGCCGCCGCGTTGGTGAAGCCTGGCGGGCGGCTTGTCTATGCGGTCTGTTCGCTGTTCGACGCGGAGGGACGGGACATCGCGTCGGCTTTCGCGGACGCACATTCGGAATACCGCCGGGCGCCGGTGTCAGGCTTTGTTGAAGGTCTGGAGGAGGGCCCGGACGGGACCATGCTGCTCACTCCCCGACGCCACGGTACTGACGGCATGTTCGCCGCCGTGTTCGAGCGTGCGGCATAGACACTATCTAAGCGCTATCAATATTCGTCACCCCGGCGTAGGCCGGGGTCTATTCACCCAGTTGGATGCCCGGATAGGCGACAGAGTTCGAGGTTTCCGGCCTGCGCCGGAATGACGAAGGGGAGCATGCTGGGGTCGTTGTCTCGTTCCGCGTCATGCCCAGATTTGATCCAGGCACCTCCGGTGCGGAAATCTTATCAGGGTGCCGGTTCGGGGATCGCGCCGGACTGCACCGCGATCAGCTTCCACGCGCCGCCTTCCTTCACGTAAACGGCCAGCACGCGGTTGTCGAGGAAGCGCGGATTTCCGCGGATAATCACGTCCGCTTTCATGTGATAGAAGACGAATGCCATGTCGCCGTGCAGCTTGATGATCCGGTCGTCGGCATCGACCTGCTGGTAGTCGAACGCGCCCGAGCCCACACCGTCGAGATAGCTCTGCTTAGTGTCGGCCCCGCCGGTCGAGTGCATGTAGGTCAGCCTGTCGTGCAGGATCTCGTCCAGCGTGGCGGTATCCCCGTCCACCATGGCCGCGCGGCGGCGCTCCTCAAGCTGGATGATGTCGTCTTCGGCGCTCATCTCGGTACTCCCTGATTTCCCTGTGGATAGCTTAAAGCATGGTGGGCTTTCGGGGTCGATACCGGTGATGCGTGTCCCGGGGGAATCGGCTAATAGAACCCATGACCACCTCGCTCCCGATCTCCGAAAAAATCCTTATCATCGACTTCGGCTCGCAGGTAACGCAGCTCATTGCGCGGCGTGTGCGCGAGGCCGGGGTCTACAGCGAAATCATCCCCTGTTTCCGCGTTGATGCGGCGCTTCTGGACGAATTCGACCCGAAGGCGATCATCCTATCCGGCGGCCCGGCCAGCGTGATGGCCGACGGCGCGCCGACCGTCGATCCCGCCGTCTTTGGTCGTGGTGTCCCGGTTCTGGGCATCTGCTACGGCCAGCAGCTCATGTGCCACATGCTGGGCGGCACGGTGGAGGATTCCGACCATCAGGAGTTCGGCCGGGCGGCGCTGCAGATCGCCGATGCCTGCGACCTGTTCGAGGGCGTCTGGGCGACCGGATCGACCCCCCAGGTCTGGATGTCCCATGGCGACCGGGTGACTGCGCTACCGGACGGATTCCGCGTAGTCGCCACCTCGGGCGGTGCGCCGTTTGCTGCCACGGCCGATGAGATCCGGCATTTCTACGGTGTCCAGTTCCACCCTGAAGTCGTGCATACGCCCGACGGCACGCGGCTCTTGTCCAATTTCGTGCACAAGGTGGCAGGCTGCGCGGGCGACTGGACCATGGCCCATTTCCGTGACGCGGAGATCCAGAAGATCCGCGAGCAGGTAGGCGATAGGCGCGTCATCTGCGGCCTGTCAGGCGGGGTGGATTCCTCCGTCGCCGCCGTGCTGATCCATGAGGCGATCGGCGACCAGCTGACGTGCATCTTTGTCGATCACGGCCTGCTGCGGCAGGGCGAGCGCGAGGAGGTGGACAAGGTCTTCCGCGAGCGGTTCAACATCCCACTTGTGGTGCGCGACGCGTCTGACCTGTTCATTGGCAAGCTGGAAGGCGTCGATGATCCGGAGCAGAAGCGCAAGATTATCGGCGGTACCTTCATCGACGTGTTCGAGGAGGAGGCGGCGAAGATCGGCGGGGCGGATTTCCTCGCCCAGGGCACGCTCTATCCCGACGTGATCGAAAGCGTCAGCCCCTTCGGTGGACCCAGCGCCACGATCAAGTCGCATCATAATGTGGGCGGCCTGCCTGAGCGTATGAAGATGAAGTTGGTGGAGCCGCTGCGCGAATTATTCAAGGACGAAGTGCGCGATCTGGGCCGCGAGTTAAAAATCCCCGAGGAGATTGTCGGCCGCCATCCGTTCCCGGGGCCGGGCCTGGCGATCCGCATTCCTGGCGGCATCGCGCGCGATAAGCTGGAAATACTGCGCAAGGCTGACGCGATCTACTTGGACGAGATCCGCAAGGCCGGCCTCTATAACGAGATCTGGCAGGCCTTTCGCAGTGCTGCTGCCCGTGCGCACTGTTGGCGTGATGGGTGACGCGCGCACCTATGAATACGTCTGCGGCCTGCGCGCAGTAACGTCCACCGACGGCATGACGGCGGATAGTTACCCTTTCGAGCATGCCTTCATCGCCGGTGTCGCGACGCGCATCATCAACGAGGTGCGGGGCATAAACCGAGTGGTATATGACGTGACGTCAAAGCCGCCAGGTACCATAGAGTGGGAGTAAGATCACATATTCAAATTATCATCGACCGCATTAGAAAATATTGAAAAAAGATCCTGATTCTTTGACTGTGTGGAGATTTAACGTCATGCATTCAATAAACATCTCGTCAGTCCGAACACTAATACTGCGCATATAGGCCGCTGATTTTGGCCATTAGAAAATTTGGTTTCTCTCGATTGAGGGCGCTTAGGGATTTTTTCTCACCTTAGAGACCACCCTGTCGAAGTGCCACATAATCGCCCATGAGATTATGGAGCCTAGCCAGTAAAGTAGCGTCATTTCCCAACCCGGCGTGATGGCAAAGCGGCGTTTCTCGATGCCCCTAACGATAGTTGCGGCGACCCTGTCCGGGGTCAGCAACTTAGCTTCCGCCGAGATGGCGATCGTTTCAGCCGGCTTGATCTTAAGCTCGGCGGCTAACTGGGGCGTATCTGTGTCGGGCGGATATACGATCGAGATCCCGACGCCCTCGGGTTTGAGTTCATTGCGCAGAACCTCCGCGAGGCCGCGGAGCGCGAACTTGGTTGGTGTATAGGCGATAAAACCAATCATGCCGGCGAGCCCCGCACCCGACGACACCAGCACGATATGTCCGCTTCGGCGAACCTTCATGCCGGGAAGAACGGCGCGGATCGCGGAGAGCGTTCCCCAGTAGTTGACCTCCATGCTGCGTTCCAAATCATCGTCAGACATAGCCTCGATATATCCCGGATGGGCGATACCAGCCGATGTAATCAAAAGATCGCAGGGCCCGAGCTTATCCTCCGCCTGCGCGATTGCTTTTCGCAGTGCCTTGCGGTCAGTCACGTCGACCGATATATCGACGACCTGTTGGTCCGAAACGCTGCGGTTGGCCGCGATCTCCGTTCGGGCTGAAGCCAACACATCTTGGCGGCGTGCCATGATGGTCACGTTGGCCCCGCGCGCGGCCAGCATGCGGGAAACGGCAAGGCCGATGCCGCTCGATCCTCCGGTGACGATGGCATGCTTGGCGATTATTGACATCGTTTAGCCCTTCGACCCCTACTGGCGTTGAAAGAAGACTTTGAGCAACTGCTCCTTGAAGGTTTCGTTCGAATCTAGGGCAGCTCTGAAATGTTCAGCCCCGAGGCTGTAGAGTATCAATTCTGAGGTGGCCAGAACTGTCGCATTGCGTGGCTCCCCTGAAATAAGTGACGCCTCGCCGAAAAAATCTCCATCTGCTAATTCGGCCACTTTTTCGCCATTGACCAAGACGTCTACCCCCCCGGTTCCGATCAGATAGAAGGCGTCCCCTTCGTCGCCCTGGGTGACGACGGTTTCGCCCGCCGCCAAGGTTTTCTTTAGCATCTTCTCTGCAACATTTGAGATTTCATGCGGACTCATGTGCTGGAATAGTTCGGAACCGCGCAGGTATTCGCAGATCCGCATGGTCTCTCCCAAAATCACGTCCGACGCGATCCGCCCGTCCACCATGTTAACGATGCGGTCGGCGGATCTAGGATCCGGCTATCGTGGGCCACCATCAGGATCGCCTCGACTTCCGCCTCAGCTAATTCTTTAAGCAGTCTGATCACCTCCTGGCTGGATGCCTTGTCGAGGGCAGCAGTCGGCTCGTCGGCGAGAACGATGCGGGGACGGTTGACCAGGGCGCGGGCGATAGCAACACGCTGACGCTGCCCTCCCGATAGAGCCGCCGGCTTGTAGTCGACCCGGTTTCCTAGACCTAGACGCTCCAGAACCGCAAAGCCTCTTACCCGCATGTCGGTGGAGTCGACCCCCGCAAGCTGCATTCCCATCTTCACATTTTCATAGGCCGATAGGGATTCAAACAAATTATGCATCTGGAAGATAAAGCCGATGTTGCGGCGGACGTCGATCAGTCTGCCATCGCTGAGTCCCCGCAGTTCCTGCCCGAGGAGCTTAATGCTGCCTTCCTGTACAGAACGCAGAGCGCCGATCAGGGTCAGCAGCGTTGTCTTCCCCGACCCTGAGGGCCCCGTCATGATGACGAGCTGTCCAGCCTCTATGTTGATAGTGTTGCCGAACAAAACCTGGTTCCGCGAACCGCCTACGCCGAAGTAGTGGTTAATATTTGAAACCTGAACCGCGAAATCGTTCCTCCCAGCCATCAAAAAACCTCCGCCGGATCGACAGTGAGCGCGCGCCGCGCTGCAATCACCCCCGCGACGATGCACATCACAAGTATGAGAAGCACAGTCGTCGCGAGGATCGACGGACTAATCTGCATTGGCAGTAGCATCCATTCCCGCAGCACGGCAAAGGCGCCCATCGATAGGAGCAGTGCCGGAATGAAGCCGGCAAGGCCGTAAAGCATCGACTGAAGAACAATTACGCTCATCAGGTAACGCCGCCCGTAGCCGATGGCCTTGAGGGTCGCGAACAGGTGTAGGCGGTCGGAGATTTCCGTGTAGAGAATCTGATAGGTGATCAGTATGCCGACTAGAAACCCGATGATGGTCCCTAGGCTGAAGATTGGTCCGGTCGGAGAAAGGTTGTTCTGGAAATCCATTTCCTTTCCGACGAGGGCGTCCTTCGTGACGATTACGACGTCACCCGGCAAGGCCTTTTCCAAGGCTTCCCGCACGGCATCAACAGCGTAGCCCGGCTTGACCTTTATGACGCCATATTCAACATTTTCCCGGCGCAGGGTGGGCGCGTCAGGATTGCCGAAAAACGTCTGGAAATTGCGGAAACTCATCACCAGGTTGCCGTCATTCACGAAGTCCGGGCCCATCTGAAAGGCGCCCACCACCCGGACGCTCCGGCCGCTTAGGTCGGTTATAAGCTGAGGGACGGTCGTCCCAAGAAAGCGCCGCGCCCGCGTATCGATCATCACCGTATTTGGCGCCTTGAGCGCCGAGAGAGACATAGTCGCGCCCTTGAGGGTAATTGCAGAATTGTCGGGATCGATCCCAACCGATCGGATAACGGGTCCGCCCCGTCATCGGGCTTTTCCATTTTGAGTCGCTCCACTCGTAATAGAGCGGTGCGACGGAGCCGACCCCCGGAACGCCCAAGGCTTGATAAAGCCGCCGACGCTCGAACGTCTCGCTTTGACCGAATTGGTAGCGGGTTGAGCTGAGCATCACGAGGTCGCCGTCCAGCGACCGAAGCACGTAGAGCGAGCTTTCGAGAAAGGCTTGGAGAAATCCCAACTGCATCAGAATTAAGACGGCCGCGAAGCCGATACCGGTAGCCGCGCGCCGCAACCGTTTGTGGTCGGATGTAGTGTTGCGCCAGGCTAGGGGAACGCGGTCAAACATTTTCAGAACAGGTCCGCCGGGTCGGCACGTTTCAGCGTCCGGACCGAGATAAGCGCCCCGATGCAGGCTATTGCTAAGGTCGCCACGAAGGTCCAGACGATCCGCTGGTTAGACATATACACTGGCAGGAATGTCGCCTGGCGGGTTACGTCGTAAAGGCCGTAACTGGCGCCGATCGCCGGTCCAAAGGCCACTAGCGAGAGCAGCAGCGCCTGACTGATGACGATCCCAGTAAGGTAGCTGTTGGTATAGCCCATCGCCTTGAGAACGGCATATTCCTTGATATTGCGCAGGATCATCGTGCTCAGGGTCTGAAACAGGATGACCGCGCCTACGAGCCCGGCAACGACGGTACCGAATCCGAATACGAGGCCCGTCGAGGTCGAGTTTAGCCAATAGCCCTGCTCATGTTCCGTGAAACTGGCGCTAGTGAAGATCTGCGTATCAGACGGCAGAACCGATCGCAGGCGTGCTGTTGCCGCCTCGGGGTCACTTCCCGGCCGAAGCTTGACGACACCGAACTGAACGTTGTCGAAGGTATTGTCGGGAAATAGCCGAACGAAGGTCTGATCGCTCACAATCATTAGTCCGTTGCCGAGAAACCCGGTTCCCAACGAATATTCTCCTACGATCTTCATCGCACGGTTATTGACCTCAATCTGGGTTCCTGCGCTCCGCGGGCCGAACTCGTCACGGGTCGAATCATCCACAATCGCCGTGTCCGGCTGTTTAAGCGCCGGCATCCATGACTGAATGGCGGGGTTGAGGAACAGCCGATCACCTGGATCGACCCCCAATACGAAAATCTCTCGCTGGAGATGTCCTTCGATGTTCAGCCAGCGCCCAAAAGATTGATAAAGTGGCGCCACGCTTGCTACCTCGGGCGCCGCAAGTGTCTGTAGAAGCCGTCGTTTCGGAAAGTCGCCTGGCCGGATCTGAAAACTGTAGTCGCGCGATGTCAGTGCGAGATCGAAATCGAGGGCACCGTACACGATCATGCTTCCGCGCGGAACGGAGCTGTAAAATCCCAACTGCAGGAATACTAGGACGACCGCCGCGAAAATGCCCAGCACCGCCAATATGCTGCGGGAGACCTCGTGGGTCAGGATGCGCCACGCGACTAGGGCTCTCATTCGCCCTGTGTAACCGGCGCGGTTTTTGACGGTTCGCTATTCGAATCGATCACGACATCGACCGATAGATTGGTCAATGCGGCCACTCTTTCGCTTTCTTCAAGTTTGATGCGGACTTCGATGATGCGGGCATCGATCTTCGACGCCGGATCGACTCCCAAAACGTCGTTCTTAAAGATCATGCGGCCGACCTTGACGACTTTTCCCGACAGCGATTTGGACAGTGCCTTACTCGAGACTGTCGCGGTCTGGCCCATACGAACCCGTTCGATATCTGTTTCATAGACCTCGGCGACGGCGTGCATATCTGTAGTGTCGCCCATAGTCAGGACTGGCCCTTCGCCCAGGCGCTCACCAGGGAAAGTTTGGACCTTCAGGATAGTGCCGGCGATCGGGGCGGTCAGCGTCGCGGCCTTGGTCTGAGCGTCCATAACACTGAGTTCGCGTCTTAAGGATTCGACCCCGATCTCGGCCTGGGAGCGGATCAGATCTGCCTTAGCCCGGTCGAGCGCCGACTGTGCCAGCTGTTTCTCGATTGGCATTTCCCGTCTAAGACGCGATAACTCGCTGCTCTCGCTGCTGAGGTCCTGCATGAGCTTGTCGACCGCGGCTTGCTGGTCGTAAACGCTGCGCTTGGATTGGTTGCGGCTTTGATACAGCGTTTTTCGAGTGGTTAGGATATCGCGGGCGTTGGCAAGGTTAACTTGCAGACCGTTGACCGTTGCCTCTTGGGCTGCGATGCGAAGAGGGTAGGTCGCCTCGATCTGCATCAACTTCACCTCGGCTTCGCGGATGGCCGCCTCGCCGGACCTGGTCGCGGCCTCTAGCAGATGCTCGGCCTCCAGAAGCTTAGCGGCGATTAGGGCCTGCCCGGCGCTACGCTCCGAATAACTTCGGAGATAGCCGAGCGTCTGGCCCTTCTCGACCTGGTCGCCTTCCTGAACCGTTAAGCGAACGAGTTGTTCGTCGGCGGGGCCGCCAATATCTATGATCTCGCTGGCCGGCTCGATCCGGCCAAGCGCGCCGACAAGGCTCGTCGCATTGAACGCTAGGGGGGGCGGATGCGACGCGACCGCGTCGACTGGAGGAGAGGACAGAAAGGCAAAATAGCCCGCCGCTCCGGCTCCTACTAATGCAGCGACAATTATTGTGTTTCGCTTAGAAGACAAGGCCCATCCTATTTATGCACGAAAAGATCTCAATTACATTATCAAAGATGAAGTCGTGTGCGAACAAAGATCCCTGCGGGTTGCCGTGGGCCCAAAGTGGGTACAGTAGACCTATGGAATATCCAGAGCTATCACCCTTCAGTCTGGCCGATTTCTTCCTTCCAGATAGCGATGATCCGCTCGTTCCGTCTCCTGATTTCCGAGAATGGCGCGACGAAGTCTCCTGGGCAACCGGCGTCTACGAGCAGTCGCTCCTCGACGGACCCGGAGCCCGCGCCAAGCTTTCCGTGAAAGGTCAACCTCACGACGTTCTCAACTTCGCGTCCTACAACTATCTCGCGCTTTCGAAGCATCCTGAGACCGTGGCCGCGGCGAAAAACGCGCTTGACCGGTACGGCGTCGGTGCTTGCGGCTCACCGATCCTCTCGGGAATGACGGATCTCCACCGAAAGCTAGAGGGCCGCCTGAGCGAATTTCTTGGGCGCGAGGCGACGATGCTGTTCAACAGCGGATTTGGTGGTGCGCTCGGGATGCTCTCGGGGACGCTCCGGCGGGGCGACGTCGCGGTCCTCGACAGCAAGTGCCACATTAGTCTTATCGAGGGGGCTAAGCTGTCCGGCGCGCGGGTCGAACTGTTCGAGCACAACGATCCCGAGACGCTCGATCAGCGCCTTGCGCATCATTCCGATAAACGTCGGGTCGTAGTGACCGAGGGCATCTTTTCGATGGACGGCGACATGGGCGACCTTCCGGCACTGGTACCTGTCGCCGAGAAGCACGGCGTCGGCATCGTGATCGATGAAGCCCATTCGATCCTGACCTGTGGCGCTACGGGCAAGGGCGTCGCCGAATATCATGGCCTCGACGACAAAGTCACCCTGGCTTATGCGACTCTATCCAAATCCTTTGCGACGGTCGGGGGTTTCATCAGCGGCCCACTCGATACGGTCCAGTACTTGCGCTACTTCGCCAGCAGCTACGGCTTTTCCTGTGCGCTTCCGCCGGCAGTGGTTGCCGCCACCCTCGCCGGTCTCGATATCGCGACCCGCGACGATACCCTGCGCAAGAGGCTACAGGAGAATGCCGCTTATTTCCGTGGTGGACTGACCTCGCTTGGGCTCGACATAGGGCAGTCAAACAGTCAGGTGGTGCCAATTATCATCGGCTCCGACAGGCAGCTTCTATATAGCCTTGGCCTGGAGCTGCGAAATCGCGGATTGTTCATGGCCATCGTCGACTATCCGTCGGTGCCCGAGGACCGACTGCGCTTCCGTGCCTCCGTCACCGCTGGGCACAGCCGCGCCGACCTCGATGAGGCCCTCAACATAATCGCCGATACCCTCGTTCCGGCGATCAAGGGACTACGATGACGGCTGTCCTGATGTTTCCAGGACAAAGCTCGCGCGCGACTGGGATGTTGGAGCGCATCTGTGAGGGTTGGCCGCCTGCCCGCGCAATCATCGCGGCGGCTTCCGACCGTCTCGACCGTGACCTCGTCGCTCATTATGGCGCAGACAACGAAAACGCCTTCACTCGGAACCGCGACATCCAGGTGGGGGTCTTCCTCTGTTCCTACCTTCATCAACAGGCGCTTGCCGACCACGGCATCGAAGGAGACCTTTCACTCGGCCTCAGCCTTGGGGAGTACAACCACCTCGTCCATGTTGGGGCGCTCGATTTTTTATCGGCACTCGACCTCGTCGAGGCCCGTGGCGAAGCCTACGATGAGGGCCCCGAGGGCATGATGGCGTCGATCTTTCCGCTCCCGGCTAACGAACTCGAATACTACCTGGCCCGGGTCCGCTATAAGGGCGCGGTCGAGATCGCCAACCTGAACTCGCCCGGTCAAAACGTCATCGCGGGAGAACACTCGGCGGTTCGAGCGGCTATCGCTCTGATAGAGGACGAGGAACCAGCGGTCCAGGCGGTCGTCATTGAAAAGCGTATCCCCATGCACACCCCAATCTTCCGCTCGGTCGCGCCCGCGCTGCGCCGTGCCTTAGACCGGGCCCCCTGGACTAAGCCGGCGAAGCCCTATCTGGCGAATGTCGTTGGCGACTTCGTTCCGGACTGCGACAGCAGTACGATCGCTGACCTCCTCGAACGGCACGTCTACAGCCCTGTGCTTTGGCGCCGGTCAATCGATCTAATCGCCGAACGCCATCCCGACGCGACCTTCATCGAAGTCGGCCCCGGCTCGGTGTTATTCAATCTGCTGCAGACGCGTTGGCACGCCAATCCTAAATTTCGTACCGACGACCCGGCGGGCTTTGCCGTCGGTCTTCGATCTTTTGTCGCGAGCGTCGCCCATGATAGCTGACGAGATCGAGCAACTGGCTAAAAGCCTGCGGCGCGCACCGTTGTTCGACGTAACCCATTCAAATGCAGCGGTGTCATTCGATCGGGCCGCGATCGAGAGCCTGATACCCCATCGGCCACCCTTCTTACTGATTGACGGCATTGATGGCTTCGACCCTATGGCACAGACAGTGCGAGGAACGCGCCACATTTCCCAGGAAGACCCCGTCTTCGCCGGACACTTTCCGGGCCAGCCCGTCTATCCGGCAGTTCTTCAAATTGAGACCATGGGTCAGCTCGGCCTTTGCCTTGCCGGCCTCATCGCCGGCAACGGCGAGATTCCTGACAACCCAATTCAAATCCGAGCCATCCGCGTCCATCACGCCCTATTTTTAGAGGCGGTCGGGCCCGACGACTTATTGACCGTAACCGCGGGTCTAGTGGAGAACAACGGCCTGACGGCGATTGCTGCCGGTCAAATTTATTGCGACGCCGTGTTATGCTCCTGCGCAATCCAGGAGGTTTGCTTTGTCGACTAAGCGAATAGCCGTCACCGGAATGGCCATCAACACGCCGCTCGGCGATACAATCGCCGGGTTCCTAGATGCGCTTCTCGCCGGGCGCTCGGCAATCACTAACTGGAGGGCCTTCGACACAACGGGTATCTACAGTAAAGTAGGAGGGGACAACAGCGCCTACGATGTCCAGTCCAAGGTCAAGTCGTTCGAAACGCGCCTCGCCCCGGACATTCATCAGCGCATGAGGAAACTATCTACTCGCATCGCCTGGTCGAGCCGCCTGACCATGCTGGCCGCGGCTGACGCCTGGCTCGACGCGGGCCTGGACCAAGGCCCATATGATCCCACTCGGGTCGGCGTTGTGGTTGCAGGGCACAACCTAAGCTCCAACTATGTCCAGCAGAACGTCGAAGAATTCACCGACGAACCCGACTACATCGATCCCTTCTTTTCGCTTCACGGCCTAGACACTGATCATGCAGGTACCGTTTCGGAGATCCTACAGGCAAGGGGGCCGATCTACACTGTCGGAGCGGCCTGCGCGAGCGGCAACACCGCCCTGCGTTGCGCCGTTGATGAGATCCGCTACCACGATATCGACGCCGTGATTGTCGCCGGCGCGACCCTTGACTTCGCGAAGATCGACCTTCACGGCATGTGCCTCATGGGCGCGATTTCCTTTCAAAGCTTTAACGAAGAACCTGCGCGGGCAAGCCGTCCCTACGATACCGCGCGGGAGGGCTTTGTGCCCTCTCATGGGACTGCCGTCCTAATCGTCGAAGACCTTGACAAGGCGGTTGCGCGCGGCGCGCGGATCTACGCCGAGGTACTCGGCGTCGAAGCAAGTTCCGACGGCAACCACCTTCCCCAACCCCACGAGGAAGGACAGGTTGCGGCGATGTCGAAAGTCCTTGCACAAACCGGTGTCGCCGCTGAGCAGATCGACTTCATCAGCGCCCATGCTACGTCTACCCCAGTCGGCGACGTGACGGAGCTACGCTCAATCAAGCAGGTCTTCGGAAAGCATGCCGGGCGGCTCAAGATCAACGCGCCGAAATCGATGCTAGGGCACACTTGCTGGTCTGCCCCAACGGTCGAATCAGTTGCTGCCATTCTTCAGATGAATGCGGGTCAGCTTCATCCCTCGATCAACATTGACGATCTCGATCCGGAGGCCGACCTAGATATTTGCCGGGGGGAAGCTGTTCCCTGCGACATAGAATACGTTATGAAAAATTCCTTCGGCTTCGGCGGGATCAATAGCGTCGCTATCTTCAAGAGATACGAAGGTTAAGGAATGATTTTCTTCCTCACGGGAGGGTCTCGCGGAATCGGAGCGAACGTGGTGAAGGAACTGGTCGCCGAAGGCCATGATGTTGCTTTTACCTATGCCACCCGCAAGGATCTGGCCGAACAGATCGCGTCCGAGGCCTTGGCGGAGCATAGGGGCAGACGATGCCAGCCCTACGACCTCGACCTAGCGGATCCCGAAGGCATTGAACGGGTCGTCGACCAGGTGATTGAGGATTTCGATACGGTCGACGCGGTCGTTCTCAACGCCGCGATTAATCGGCCCGGACTGCTTATCTCGATGTCTGACGAGGATTGGCTCGACGTCATCAATATCAACCTCAATGGCAATTTCTTCGTCTGTCGTCAGTTTCTACCGACCTTCCTCGCCAAAGGCCGGGGGCGTTTCATCCATATTTCTTCGGTCGCCATGAATGGAATCGGCGGGCTCTCTAGCTATGCCGCAAGTAAGGCTGCACTAGTCGGGCTGTCAGCAACAATCGGAAAGGAATACGGACGGAAGGGCATCACCAGCAATATCCTGTCTCTTGGGTTCTTCGACACTGATATGACGCGCGAACTTATGCCGGAACGCCAGATCCAGTTCTGGATGGAGTTCGCGCCGGCGGGCCGGCTCGGGGACTTCGCCGAGGTTACTCAGGCGATCCTGTACCTTGCCTCCGACGCCGCCGGCTTCGTGAACGGCGAAACGTTGAACCTAACCGGCGGCGTGACCTGGGCCCCATAATGGCCGATATCGGCATAGAACGAATTCATTGCTATCCAACCACGCTGGCATTGGATATCGACGCCTTGTGCGCGGCTCGGGGCTTTGACAAAGCCTATTTCCGGAACGAGCTTATGGTCGAAGAGCGTGGGCTCAATCCGCCTTGGGAGGACACCGTGACAATGGCGGTCAACGCCGCCGCCCCGATTATCACCGATGAGAACAGAGCTTCAATCGGCCTCCTCATCGTTGGAACCGAGAGCGCCGTTGATGGCGAGAAGTCAATTAGCACCTGGGTTCATCGCTACCTCGGGCTTGGCCCGCGGTGCCGGAACTTCGAAATTAAGAATGCCTGCTATGCTGCGACTGGCGGCCTACAGATGGCGCTCGCATGGTTGGCGACAGCGGACGCAGACGGCCGCAAGGCGCTCATTATCAATGCCGACCAGAGCCTGATCAGCCTGGGTGAGGTCTACGAACCTGTGCTGGGGGCAGGCGCGGTTGCGGTCCTGCTATCGCGCGAGCCCACCTTCGTCGCCTACGAAGCCGGCGCCAACGGAGTTCATGCCTTCGAGGTAATGGACGTCTTCCGCCCAACACCGCGGCTCGAGACTGGCGATGGCGAGTTCAGCATGGTCTCCTACCTCGACGCCCTCGAAGGGGCCTTTTCGGATTATGTACAGCATGTCCCCGAAGGTGCTGAAATAGATGAGTATTTCGATTGGAATGTCTACCACATGCCCTTCCCAGGAATGGCGCTCAGGGCTCATCGGACATTGCTTCGGGAATTTGCTGGGATGACAAAAACTGAGTCCTTGGCACATTTTAACCAAAAATGCCGGCCTTCAATCACCCATGCCCGCCGGATCGGCAACAGCTACGGCGCGAGTACGTTTATCGGTCTTCTGAGTCTTGCCGATACGTCGGACATCGCCGCCGGGGATCGCGTCGGTATCTTTGCCTACGGCGCTGGAACTTGCGCGGAATACTACAGCGCGCGCATTCTTCCCAATGCCCGTCGGGTCGCCGCGTACGCTGCCGTGGGGGACAAACTAGAGGCGCGCTACCGCCTTACTGTCGATGAGTACGATGCCTGCGAGACGCAACGCGATTCTGGCATTATGGCGGAGAATTTTCGTCCAAACTTGGAACTCCTTGGAGGCTGGTACGACGCGCGATACGACGGCCAAAAACTTCTCGTTCTCGACCGGATCGAGGGCTATTACCGTCACTACCGTTGGAGTTGACGATGGACGCTTTGGAACAAATTTCGCTGCCGCCGACTCTCAATCCGGCAAGCACTCGAGCTCTCTTAGCCGAGCTAGAAATGGCAATTTCCAATCCCGGCGCCAAGGTGATCGTGATCGCCGGCGGTGACGGTGTTTTCTGCAGGGGGCTAGATCTTGCCGTTATCGCGACAGGCGGTAACAACAGCGAACCGCGTCCTCCATTCGTGATTTCGCGAGCTGTCCTGGAACTGCTCGGCGCCGCACCTAAACCGACGATCGCCTAATCGACAGCGTGGTCCAGGTGGCGGGTCGACTGGCTGCAGCCTGCGACGTCGCCATCGCGACCGAGGGCAGCTCGTTCGGCCTACCCGAGGCCCTGTTCGGGCTGGTCCCCGGCTTGATTGCGCCCTACCTTCTTGAGCGAATAACGCCCCACGCGATGCGGCTCTGGGCGATGGAGTGCAAAAACCGCGCCGCCTCGGACGCGCTCGCGGCTGGTTTGATCGATGAAATCGTCGTGGCCGACGGTCTCGCCCAGGTAGCTGCCGCGTGGGCCTGGAAGCTTAGTCGACTCTGACCGAAAATTTGGTGCGCCTGCGCGATTGCGTGAAAGTGGCGCAGGGCGATCGCCAAGCCGCCGTCGCCTGGGGGATCACTTCCCCTCGAAACGGTGCTGACCGACGACGGCCTTCTCCGATCTCTTCTTCGCACTTTTGAGGAAACGGGCGGCCTCCTTGGGAGGACGAATGCGGCGTCCTATGACCCAGGCGCCTATTACTTGGACCGTCAGGACGGACGGCGTTGCTGAGATCGTGATGGAGTCTGCAGATGGCCGCAACGCTCTTACCGACACCTTCGTCGCGTCCCTGGTCTCCGCGCTGAATGATGCGGCCGCGGTTCCAGAAAGCCGCGTACTTCTCCTAAAAGGGACGTCCGAGGTCTTCTGCTCCGGGGCGTCAAAGGAGTTGCTTCTACGTCTCGCAGGCGGCGACATGTCACCCGCCGAGATCGATTTACCACGCCGAGTTCTGGGCGCGCAGCTTCCCCTGATCGCCGCGATGGAGGGTCATGCCGTCGGAGGAGGATTCGCGCTTGGCCTCTGCGCCGACATCATCCTCGTCGCAAGGGAAAGCCGCTATGGCTGCAACTTCATCGACCTCGGGATTACACCGGGGATGGGGACGACCCGGCTGCTTGAGCAGGTGCTTCCGTCGGCCATCGCAAACGAGCTCCTGCTCTCAGGAGAACTGCGACGTGGTTCGGATTTTGCCGAAAGTGGGGGGTTCAATTACCTTCTTCCTAAGACGGAGGTCTTACCGAAGGCGGTCGACTTAGCCCGCCGCATCGCGGAAAAGCCCCGCTATGCGCTTGAAACCCTAAAGGGTTCAATTGCCGCTAGGCGGATTGCGGTCTTCGAAGACGCCTTGACGGATGAAGCCCGTATGCATCGCACCGTCTTCGATCAGCCGGAAACAAGAAAACGAATCGAGGTCGAATTTGTTGAATGACCTGCGGGACAAGGCAGTCCTGATCACGGGCGGCACGAAGGGGATTGGCCTGGCTACCGGGCTTGCCTTTGGCGCCCAGGGTGCTGCCGTGACCCTGACCCATAAATGGAGCAGCGCCGACGAAGACGAAATCAAGGGCCAGTTCGCCAACCTGGGCGCACCCGAGCCCCTAATCGTGGAGGCGGACGCCCGCGAGGATGAAGACACAAATGCACTGCTCGAGATGATGAAGGCCCATCACGACTCGGTCGACGTGTTTGTTTCCGGCGTTGCCTTTGCGCAGATCGTCGATGACATCGACGACTACTCCAAGCGGTCGCTCCTGCAAAGCATCGAGTACAGCGTCTGGCCCACGATCGAATACTTGCGAAGGATAAAGGCGACTTTTGGCCAATACCCGCGATACGTCGTGGCGCTATCGTCCATCGGTGCAGAAAGTAATCTGCCAGGGTACGATATGGTAGCTGCCTGCAAGGCCGCCTTAGAGACGATCTGCCGGTACCTCGCATCGCGGTTGGGGGAGGAGGATGTTCGAGTCAATGTGGTTCGAACGCTGTATGTCGACACTGAGTCCTTTTCGCAGACAATGGGGTGCCGATTGTGCGCCCTTCATTCGCGAACACCGGCCTGACCAGATGATCCCAACCTACGATACGGCCAAGGCCGTCCTCGCTCTTGCTAGTGGCATGATGGACGGCGTCAACGGCCAGATCATTCAAATCGACGGGGGTGGTGGCTTTTCAGACAATCTCATGGGATTATTTGAGTCTCGGCAGCGCCGATCCAAAGAAAATGGAACCTAAAGTATGAATCGTGAAGAAGTCCTATTTGTCGTAAAAAAATATATCGCTGACGCCGTAGAGGACGTTGATGTATCGACGCTCGACACGAGCCGTTCCATGAAGGATTACGGCGTCAACAGCCTCGACATGGTTGAGGTCGTTTCACGATCGATGCGCGAACTTAAGGTCAAGGTTCCAAGAGCAGAGCTCAATAAGATCGAGAACATCGACGGCCTGGTGGATCTTCTTTATTTGGCCTCCCAGGAGAGCGTCGGCTGACTTTCGACCCCGCTCCGTTGGTCCGCAACTTTGCCGGGCGCTGCGTCCTCGTCACCGGCGGTACAAAGGGGCTCGGCCTAGCGACGGCTCTCGCTTTTGGGGCGCAAGGCGCTTCGACAGTACTGACCCACCGCATGGGCAGCGCTGACGAAGACCAGGTTCGGCAACGCTTCGCCGATATCAGCGCGCCGGCACCCCTGATTGTGCAGGCGGATGTTGCCTTAAAGGAGGATACAGAGGCGCTGATCTATGATCTGAAGGAACGCTTCGACACGATCGACGTGTTCATCGACAACGTCGCCGGCGCGGTGATCGTCCGGGAGCTGGAGGACCTCACCGAACGCGCCCTCCTTAATACGATGCGTTACACCGTCTGGCCCCTGGTCGAATATCTCTTCGCGATCCATCGCATATTCGGCTCGTATCCCCGCCACGTCGTGGTGATGTCATCGACGGGCCCCGATCATTTCAGCATCAATTACGACCTCGTCGCGACGGCGAAGGCGGCGCTCGAAACCCTGAGCCGTTACTTGACGCAGCGACTTATCGATGAGGATGTTCGGATCAATGTGCTCCGCACCCTAGGCATTCGGACCGACGCCTTCGACGCTGCTTTCGGCCCCGGGTTCGGGGATTTCATGGCGCGCTACGGAGACGAACATAAGCTGGCCAATGCCGAGGATGTCGCGCGCGCGGCCCTGGCGCTGTGCAGTGGCCTGCTCGACGGCATGCGCGGACAGACATTAATGGTCGACCGCGGTATCGTCTTTAGCGACAACATCATGCGTCTCTACGCCGATCGTGACCGTTTCACGCTCTGAGATGCCATTCGCTGGCATCGAAAAGGCCCTGCGCCAGGGCGACGTCCCGGTCTGCAGGGTCTATGCGGATTCCGATTTCGCCGATCCGATCCATTTGCCGGACCATGAACGCGCCGCCGCGGTCCGTTTAATACGACAGGCCGACCGATCGGCTTTTGTTGCCTGTAGGAACGTTCTGCGAAGGGTCTTAGGACCCTTGGTCGGTTGCGCACCTGCCGACGTTCCGATCTCAGTGATGCCAGGCGGCAAGCCAGAACTGGATGGCGGCGACTTTTCCTTTTCGATAGCCCATGCCGCAGGAATGAGCCTGATCGCCTTGGTGGCGCAGGGCCGGGTCGGGGTAGACCTCGAGCACCGAGACCGCGCAGTCGACGATCGCCTTGTGACAAAGTCATTTCTGCCGTTGTCGCAGCAGGGCCGGATCGCACAGATGGATGAGCTATGTCGAAAAAATGCGTTTCTGGTCGCTTGGACCCAAAACGAGGCCACGGTCAAGGCGACCGGCCAAGGGCTTGTAGTCCCCGCTGACGAATGCCCGGAGGACGCGGAGGGCCTGACCACCCGGCGCATTGAAGTCGGCCGGGCTTGGTTCGCGGCCCTCGCCACCGACAGAGATTGCTGGAGGCCGGTAATTATCTAATGGGTCTCCTCATCAATGAACTTGAGGAATCATGTCACACCCAGCCATCGTTTCCTCGGTGGGGCCCGCATTAGGGCTGCGATAGCACCAGCCCACTCAACCAATAACAAGTGCCTTGCTCTGGCATGAACTATTGAACGTCTAGATATACTTCTGCCTGCAAGTGGCTCAAATTTTTGAGCCATAACTCTGACACTTTACATGAAACGGCCCTATTCAGACATCGAATACAGGCCGCAAGTTCGGGGCAGCATCATCCTCATGAAGGAAGAGCCAATGATGCGCAAACATTCGATCTGAGCCTGAATAGAGCAGAGCTTGGCGCTCCCAAAGCGCTTGTTCACGTGCCAAATCATCATATACTAGCTCTACAGGGCAATTTCGTCGGTGTCATGCGAGCCTTAGTTATCACATTGCTTGTTATTTCCGCGCTGGGGCTAGCTGGCGCTGGATTTTTGCTGGTCAAAGGTCGAAGTTCGGCCCCTATCGTGGAGCAGTCGCCCAAAACATTTGTGGTCGTTCCTAAATCAGATTTGTTCAGGGGCCATGTCGTCCGTGCAGACGATCTAACTTGGGTTGAGTGGCCCGAAGATTTATCCGGGAACTACATTGCCTCAAAGGATAAAAATCAAAGCACAATAACGGGTCTTTATGGGCGAATCGTGCGGACTGAAATTCAAGGGGGCGTCCCACTTCTGGAGAAAAGTTTGATCTCTAAAAAAAGACGGCGGGGGGTTAATCTCCTCCCTACTGAGTGACAATAAGAGGGCGTATACAATCGCCGTGGGCCCAGATACCGGTGGTGCTGGGTTCATACTTCCAGGCGATTATGTTGATATCATTCTTATCCAAAATATAAGGGACATGCTGCCACGTTTAGAAACGGATGATGCAAAAATTCAGCTCTCTGATGAGATACTAAATGCAACGGCCGAGACCATAATGAGAAATATAAAAGTTCTTGCTGTTGGAAATAAGACCTCAGTCGCACGAGATTCTAAAGATAGTAGCGTAACTCCAGTTGACTCGATAACTGTCGAATTGTCTCAGAAAGACAGTGAAAAATTAGCTTTAGCAAAGACTTTGGGTACGCTTTCTGTCGCACTCAGGTCTCTTGCGGGGAACCGAGTGCTTCAGAGTCGGATGATTTTGTTGCAGATACTGCGGCCTCGCGTGCTCTGGGTGCCGTTCTGGGAAGTCTTGAGGAGGCAAGAAAATCAAGTCCGCCTAGGGCAACGGGAGATGATGTTAAAAAGCGAAATACATCCGGAAATACGATAAAAATATATAGTGGAAAAAATGTTATCGAAAAACGATTGATGGGCCAGTAAGGTCGAGAGAATTCGAATATGTATTTGCGGAAATCACAAATAACTTTAATTGCGATACTTTTCCTGCTCTTTGGATCTGTAGATTATTTGCATGCTGAGGAATTGAGATCGAAATTAATAAACTCCATCGAAGCAGGCGCTTTAAGCGAGAGGATGTCTGTCGAAAAAGGCGCATTTTTTTCAATGGAATTCGAAGAGGCGGTTAAGGATTTGAGTATTGGTGACCCGGATATAATGGGCGCCAATATAATTTATCCAAACATTATCAATATTTTCGGTCTCTCATTTGGCGCATCAAAGTTAGCTGTCCTGGGGGAAGGTGGGAAGGTTCTCAAAACAATTTATATTGACGTGCGCCGCCCGGTGGATGCTGTTCAAGAAACTATTCAGCGGCTAATTCCGAATGCAAATATTAAAGTATCCAGCATTGGGCCTTCGATCATCCTGAACGGAAATGTGCCGTCAGCCCGCGAGTCGCTTGATGCGGAGCGCATTGCTCGTCAATTTGTAGACGAGGATGAAGAGATAATTAACATTTTAGAAGTTAGAGCCATTCAGCAGGTTTTGATTAAAGTTAGAATTGCTGAAATGGAAAGATCGGTTCTGAAGACGCTTGGTGTCTCTGCTGGATTTGATGGTGCGAGTGGCGCCTTGAGGCCTGTATTAGGCGCGGGCTCTGGCCTCGCAGGAGAGGCTTTCTCCACAATTAACGTGTTTCGACCTTCCATTGGCCTAGTGGATGACATTCTAATCTCCGCTTTGGAGAGAGAGGGTCTTGTTAAAACTTTAGCGGAACCTGCCTTGACCGCTATTTCAGGTGAAACAGCAAATTTTTTGGCAGGTGGAGAGCTGCCTGTGCCGTCCGGGCGAGATTCAACCGGAAATACAACCATCGAATTTAAAACATTTGGGGTTGCTCTAAGTTTCACACCAGTAGTTCTCTCGGATAAGCAAATTAGTCTTCGAATAAAAACTGAGGTTAGCCGTATTAATGAAGAGCTCACTCTGAATTTGCAGGGAACGTCGGTAAAGGGTTTATCGGTACGCAGAGCAGATAGTACGGTTAATTTACCTAGCGGCGGCCAGATTATGATTGCTGGCCTTTTATCGAATATAGACACGGCGCAAGTCGAAGGTGTTCCTATTTTGAAGGATATACCGATATTAGGCGCTCTGTTTCGTAGTGCGCAATTTCGAGGAAACAAAAGTGAGTTGGTCGTGATTGTTGAGAGTTATTTAGTGTCAACGCCGATAGAGAACTCCCAGATGTCCACTCCAGTTGACTACTCAAAAGAGATTACTGGATTTGATTTTTTTGTAAATAATAATCTTAATAAAATAGAACAAAATAAGAAGTTAGATCAGAAAGAAATATTATTTAAGGATCTTGTAGGAGATTGATGTGGGAAAAATAGTAGCTTTTAGTCTAATTGTTTTTCTATTTGGGTGTTCTGGGAAACCAAATGTGGCCTCTGAATATTCAGAGCTAGGCTCCCTAAACTTAGAAAAAAGTGAATTAGTCTTACTGGATAATTCTGATAACATTTTGGAAATCTCAAATTTTATTGAGGGAATATCTTCGGATAATTTGAGGAAAAATTACATTTTTGTAGAGATAGAAACTTTAGACGCTGGCCTAGCTGCGACGACTGCCGAAATGGTGGAGAGCCGGTTAAGGGATAAGCCGTTTATCCATTATGAGGTAAGGCACCGGCTCGTGTCAGGCGCGGAAGGGTCGGCTAAGCAGGTGATTAGGGCTAAAAAGCTTTTTTTTAAACCTCGTGCTTGTGCGCCGACTGAAAAACGGTTTTTGGAAAGAAGTGGCGGATATAACGGTTTAGAGTTTGGTTGTGCTTATGCGAACAACATCGGGGCGATGGTGGATAACCCACGCGACATAATCGGTCCAAGGGGAAGTGAGAGTATTAATTCTCAAAGAACAATGCGGATGTTGCGGGCCTTCATTGCTGGGGAGGCAACGGGTTCGGCGCTCCCTGAGAATGAAGCCGGTGAGGCTAGTGAAGTTACTTCTTCTGACTGATAAGGGTGAGGAGGGGCTCAGGTGGTAGAATGAAACTAACCCGTATAGGATTCTACAGTACATCAGAAAATCGTTCCGAGGATTTGTTTAAAATTTCGGAGTCGATTTCGGAATCTTGGTTTCAGAAAACAAATATGAGTGGAACCATTGGTGAGGTTACCAAGTTAATATCTGAGCAACCAGTGCCGGATAACTTAATTTTCTTCGCCAGTGCAGCGACCGGAGACGCTCTCTTAGCGGAGTTGGACAGCCTTGCCGAAGTCTGTGATCCCAGTACCCTTGTTTATATTTTCTCAGCTGAAAGAGAGGTTAGGGTTTACCGAAAAATTTTGAGTTTGGGTGTAACTGGTTGTGAAGGGTTGCCGGTCGACGAGGAGTTTGTTTCATCAGAAATAAGAAAATACTTAAGTCTTGAGAGCAACGGCCGGCTTATTTTGGGTGCCGCGATCCTGCCTGGCGTTGGGTTTTCGACAGCCATGATGAATATTGCTTCGCGATGTGCGCACCGGTTGGGTGACCAACAAAGCGTTGCATTGATTGACGGTGATTATACAGGTGGAATATCGAATTTATACGTGGCGGATAAGCTCCGTTCTCATGTTCAATTTGATGAAAAAACCGGTTCGGATGTTTTCGCGGGATCAATAATACCACAGGGTTCTAAGTGGAATAATTTTCATGTTTTTCCCACACCGTCACGTTTGTTAGGTCGGCGCACTGTTTCGGATAGGTTTATTGAAAATGGCCTACCGGATATTTTGAAGAAATGTGATTACACGTTCTTTGATTTTGGATCCTTTGATCAGCTTTGGAATTGTCAGGCCGTAGATTACTGTGACCAAATCTTTCTTGCTTCACGGCCTACTCTAAATGGCATCCGTTTATTGAGGGAGTTGGTTCAGAATATTTTGGATACGCGTGGCGCAATTGAGAAAATAGTTTGTATGTTGATAGGCGAAGGGCGAAATTCGAAAAATGAGATTAACTCTAAGAAAATTTTAGAAATCCTTCCGAATATCGATGTCTTCCATCTACCAGATATGCCGGGGTATGTATTCGCCGGAGAAAGCACTGGTTCTTTGGTGTTCGACACAAAGAGGGGAAAGAATAAATACGAGAAGGCAATCGATTCTGTCTGTGATGCGATTATACATTAGGTGGGATACGTTTAATGGCATTTGGAAAGCGCGATCAGGCAATAACGAGTGAGTTTTCTTCTCATTTCGATCCGGATTTAGCACCCAACCTGGAGACTGTTTCGAAGGAAGGTCGAGCTGAAAAGTTCGAGGTAGCTGGATTGGAGCACCAGAATGCGACTTCTGGAGCAAATGGAAATCAGCCGGTTTTAGATGATCAGCACTCCGTGGAGGTTAATGAGCATGACCGCTTACAGACTTTAAAGGTTCGAATATTTGCCGACCTAATAAAAGTTGTCGATCTTACGCAATTTGTTAATGAGGATCGGGGAACGGTCCAAGATATGTTGGGGGACGTCGTCTCTGAATTAATTAGTGCAAATGCATATGATGTAAGGGGGGAAGACGAAAGAGAAGTACTCATTCGCGACATTTGCTATGATGTTCTGGGTTTCGGTCCATTAGAGCCTCTTTTGGAGAGGCAAGATATCGCCGATATAATGGTGAACGGGCCAGACAAAGTTTATATCGAAACTAAGGGTAAGATTGAACTTACAGGAATTAAGTTTAGAGATTCCGCTCAGTTGATGAACATTTGTCAACGCATCGTGTCCGCCGTTGGGAGGCGCGTAGATGAGGCAAACCCTATCTGTGATGCTAGGCTTGCGGATGGATCGCGTGTGAATGTTATAGCGCCGCCTTTGTCATTAGATGGCGCATCTCTGACTATTCGCAAATTCTCGAGTGATAAGTTGCAGCTTCCGGACTTAGTTAAGTTCGGATCTGTTTCCGAAGAGGGAAGATTACTTTTAGAGGTACTATCTGAGTGCCGTTCGAATGTTTTAATCTCCGGCGGTACCGGCTCAGGTAAGACGACCTTGCTGAACTGCCTCACGGATTACATCCAACCTGGGGAGCGCGTTATTACCTGTGAGGATGCCGCTGAATTACAGCTAAAAAATCCGCACGTGGTTCGATTAGAGACTAGGCCCCCCAACCTTGAGGGGGCCGGTGCCATAACAATGAGGGACCTTGTTCGCAATTGCCTTCGAATGCGTCCAGAAAGGATAATTGTTGGCGAGGTCCGCGGACCGGAGGCTTTTGATCTGCTCCAGGCCATGAATACGGGGCACGATGGATCAATGGGTACAGTGCATGCAAATAGCCCCCGCGAGGCTGTCTCTCGGTTGGAGAACATGATCGCAATGGGGGGGTATAACCTACCCACTAGCGCTGTTCGCGAGCAAATTGCCGGATCTGTAAATGTCATTGTCCAAGCAGAGAGGCTTCGAGACGGCTCACGAAAAATTACAAATATATCGGAAATACTGGGGATGGAGGGTGATGTTATTACAATGCAGGAATTGCTTGTTTTTAATGTCACAGGGGAAAATTCAGAAGGGAAGTTAGTTGGCTCCCATGTATTGTCAACAAATCGACCAAATTTTTGGGACAAGGCAAAGTATTTTGGCTTAGAGTCGAAGCTAAACTCGGTATACGCTTAGTATGTATTTTGATCCAAAGATACTTCTTTTGATTTCTGTTGTTGTGTTTTTTGCATTAATCGCTTCTCTGTCATGTCTTTGGATCTTAAGCCGTCAAAAAAAACGTTTCATAGCTGGACGTTATCGAGATCTGGCTCTCATCCCCTTAAATAGCCAAGACGCTGACGCTAGTGCCCAAGCCCTTGCAACACAGAGAGTGTTGAGGGAGAGGCTAAACGAGCTCGAAAAGTCAGAGAGAAGCAGTTATCGAACGCGCGTGAATAATTTAATTCTCAGGTCAGGATTAAAATATAATTATCAAAGATATATCATAAATTCTTTGATCGTTTTTGTTTCCTCTTTCTTTTTGATTTTTCTTCTATCCAAAATTTTGCTTATCGCTATTTTAGTGTCACTCCTATTGGGGGCTGTTGGTCAAAATATGTATCTTTCGTTTCTGTTTAAGCGGCGCCAAAAGCAATTCACCGCCGACTTTGCCGGAGCGCTTGATATCATTGTACGGGGCGTCACAGTCGGACTTTCCATAAACGAGAGCATGAAGGCGGTGGCCTATGAAGCGCAGGGCCCCGTATCGGAAGAATTTCGTCGTATCGTTGACGGCCAAGCGATGGGTTTAGACTTCGAAGATGTTTTAGAAGACGCGATCCATCGTATGCCGACAGCAGAATTCAGATTTTTTTCCATCGTCATGCAAATACAGAGACAGACCGGTGGAAGTATGGCTAAGACGTTAGCTGATTTATCAGCTCTCCTGCGGGGTCGGAAGGAGATGCGAGATAAAATTATGGCTTTAAGTTCTGAGGCGAAGTCATCGGCCTTCATTATTGGCTGTTTACCGCTTTTTGTAACGGGTATTTTATTCTTAATGAGTCCGGATTTTCTTGATCCCTTACTCAATCAAACAATCGGCCAAGTTATGATTGGGGCGGGATTGGCCCTTATGCTAATTGGTATGTTTGTCATGCGCGCCATGATTAATTTTAAATTTTAATATGATTTATATTCTTCTTCTCATTCCTGCTGTACTTTCATTGCTAAGTGTATTCGTGCTTCTTGGCCGTCCTTTATCTGACGAGCGCATTTCAAATATTGTTCTCGGTAATGTGGTTTCCAAAGATCAAAACCGAAAGCGTTCTTCCGAACAGTCTGAGCGCCTTCTTCGGTTGTATAGTTATTTAAAAGAGAGAAATCAGGACTCGTCTGACAATATAACAGTTTTGCTAATGAGGGCAGGGGTGCGGGGCCCAAACGCTGTTGAGGCATATCGAGTGAGCCGCCTTTTGTTTTCGCTCGGGTTCGGGGTTATCGTTTTTCTGTTTCTGATGCTAACGGATAAGGAGCTATCACTTTTAATTCAAACCTTATTAGTCTTGCTTGCGGGTGGCGCAGGTTTCTTTCTGCCGACGATTTTGATGATTAACAAGGCACAAAAGAGGCGCGACGAAATCAAGGTCGGGTTGCCAGATATGCTCGATCTAATGGTTATTTGCCTACAGGGCGGTCTAGGCCTTGAGCCATCTTTAACACGGGTTTCAAACGAAATTCGGCGTTCACATAGGGTTCTATCGGAAGAAATTATGGCATTAAATGTAGAGCTTTCATATCTTGGCGATCGTTTTAAGGCATATCAGAACCTTCAAGAGCGAGTTGATCTTCCAGAAATTAAGTCACTTGTATCTATGATGTATCAGAGCGAGCGTTTGGGTACGCCGCTGGGGGTGGCGTTCGATACGCTGGCGGCTGAAACCAGAGCCGAAAGGATGTCTTTGGTAGAAAAAAAGGCTGGAGCGTTATCTTCTAAACTCACAGTTCCGATGATTGTATTTTTTGTACCGGCAATGTTCGTCGTTATAATGGGTCCGCCGATTCTTCAGATGATATCTGGCTAGAAACGAATATGGAAAAAAGTTGAGTTACTTCGTTAAATATATTCAGGAAGAATGCGGCGCTTTTTCAGCGATTTTTGCAGTCATGGCCCCTATTTTTATCGCGGGGGCGGGGCTGGCGGTGGATGTCACCTATTGGTATTCATCCAAACGTGATCTACAGAATGCCGCAGATGCGGGAGCATTGGCAGGGGGGTATGAAATCCTGGCCAGCAATTCTCAGGCACAGGCTTCAAATGAAGCTGCATCCGCGGCCTTGAGAAATACAGATGGAACGGGGCAAGTAACGACTGTCTTTCCTTCAGTGAATCGCATCCAGGTTTCGGTTCAGTCGACCGCGAGTACATTTTTTGTTGGTCAATTTCTTGATTCACCGCCAACTATTTCCGCGACGGCAATTGCCGAATTTCGAGAGGGTGAAACACGGCCACCGGCATGTTTGAACCTCCTTGGTTCTTCCGGAGAGACGCTCAGTATTCAGGGAAGAGGTAAGGTTGAAATGGGCGCGGGTTGTGGTGTCCATATAAATAGCACTAGCAATCCGGCGCTCGGAATTGATGGGGCGAATGCACGTCTTATTTCTGATGACGTTTGCATAAACGGTGGCTTGACCGCTCAAACGGCTGAGAAAATAAGGATGCCAGGTAATTCCAATATTGCTTCTGTAGCGGTAACTGGCTGTCCCACTATTCCTAATCCCTATCAGCACCTTGATGAAGAAATACAAGGTTACGAAGACGAATGCCGCGATGAAAAAATAAATAGTGCGGGTAATTTTAATGTGCGCGGAAGTGTGAGCCGGTATCTTGTTGGCACCCCTGGGGGTACCGTGCGAGTTCACCCGGGAACTGAGTACCGTGTTGGCCCTGGTGCAGAGCTTACATTTTCAGGCGGTGTTAATGTATTCTGTTACGATATTATTGTGAATAATTCGGGAACTTTGCAGATTCGATCACATATAATATTTGTGAACGGGGCCCGTCTTAAGGTTGCGGGGCGGGGAAAAGTAACTGTTTTTACGCCGCAAAGAGGGGAAGATCCACTTTATGCGGGGCTATCAATAATCTCTCATAGTGGGAATAATGCAGTTCACGAAATTGCCGGCACCGCCGATATGCGATTTATGTTCGGTTCTGGAATTTCTGTACCGGGAGATGACCTAAAATTCAGCGGAAATACCCAATTTGGTAATCCTGGTCCTCCAATAACCGCGCGTTCAATGGAGGTAAAAGGTAATGCGCGAGTAACGCTCGGTAGTAATCCGGCCCAACAGAACCTGTCGGATAGGGTAGTAACCGCCGGCGGCGTTCGACTTGTGAATTGAGGCCTTTGTGGGACTAGCGGAAAACAATCTTCTTATAGGGCTTCCATCACATGTAATTTCACATGTTGAGGAGCTATGTACCTTTCAGAATTTTAGTGAGAATGACTACGTCACTTCCCGTGATCAGGAGAACCAAAGCCTCTATTTTGTAATCTCTGGTACTTATTCGGTTGAAATAAGCCTCAGTGATGATCTGGAACTTCGCTATGCAGACGTCGGTCAGAACGATTTTTTCGGTGAAATATCTGCAATCGATGGGTTACCGCGGTCGGCGGATGTTAGATGCAGAACAGCGGGCCAGTTGGCAGAGCTTGGCCACACGGACTTCACGGAGTTACTCACAACTGAGCCGGACGTAACGCTACGGCTACTGCGTCTGTTTACAGCAAGACTGAGACAGAGCAACCAAAGGCTTCAAGAGTTTTCAGTAACTCCACCTGCCATTCGAATTTATCAGCAAATCTTAAATTTAATTAAACAAGATCCGAATCATCCAGGGCAGTGGATTATTAGTCCAAGTCCAAAGCATGATGAAATTGCAGCCTGGACAGGAACATCAAAGTCGTTTGTAAGCGAAACCCTCGGTAAACTCATCCATGATCACGTGGTCTTGAGAAGGAATATGGATCTGATCATCCTGGATTTATATAAACTAAAAAATCTAAGCACCACCCGAACTTGAATTTTACATTAAGTCATATTTTTCTGGCAGTCGCGGCTACTATTCTCTTTTATGTGTCCGTCAATGACTGGAAGCACTTGAAAGTTAAGAATGGGGTAGTATTAATATTAATTATTTTGGGGATCGCCTACGCGATTTCGTTTCCAGATCCTGTCGAGGCAATTATAAATAGCGTAATAGTGTTCTTCTTAACCGTGTTTCTCGGATTTATCATTTTCGTCGTTGGCGGGTGGGGGGCTGGAGACGCAAAACTATTTGCGGCGTCTTCCATGTTTTTGGATCCAAGCGACGTATTATTTTATTTTACTGGAAGTTTAGTATTTTCTTTTTTTGTTGGTACTCTGTATTATTTGAAAAATAAGGAAGAAAAAATTACTATACAAAAATTCTTTAGACAGAGCATACCGTTTGCGCCGGGTATGTTTTTGTCATTTTTGGTGTGTATGATTTTGTAGATATTGGGATATTAATTAACAAAAATGATATTTGATGAAACATTTAATTGCAAGGCGTCTATCTCTATTAAATTACCAAGCGCTGAAAAACTTGACTGCGCCTGAATTATCGCCTGGCTCCCGGGCGAATTGTCTGGAATGAATAGAACGGTAACTCGCACGTTGTCTGGATTATTGAAATTTAAATTATTAAAAACAATCTGAGAAACCAGTTCAGGGGTTGCGGGTGCTGAGCTTGTAGCGCTACGTATCATGGCGAAACGACCCGCTTCTTGAGCGGCGACTGTAAGTTCGTTTTTTAGAAATATATACCTTCCTAAATCATATCCACCAAATATAACTGCTGCGAAAATGGGAAAAAGTAATACGAATTCAACTGCAGCAGCGCCTTTACAGCATAAAAAAAACTTATTTATTTTGAAAAAGTATTGGCGCATAATTTTTCTCAATACGATATTATCGTACCCTGAAGGCTAAACTGTTCGCTACTGGCAAACTTCGGCCTACGCCAGGATAGGAAAAAAGTAGTGGGTGCGAATACGATAAATTCGACACGATAAATAATGCGGGAGGTTTTCCCTCGCAGTTCGTTTGACAGCCCGTTACTGCGTCAAGGCATCGACATTCTTGATTCACAGATAGGGCTATGTTTTGAACTGATTGGCCAAGAGAATTTTGCGCGTAGTTCAATAAAGTAGCCTGGTCGATAGAGAAGCTTGTGCTGTTTGAAACAATAGTTATGATTCCTCGATTGATCGAAGCTAGATTTTGCTTTTTCAGAAAGTATGATCCAAAGTCTAAAACGGCAACGAGTAGTATAAGAACCAATGGCAATATAAGTACAAACTCAACAGCGATCCCGGCAGTATTTTCATAGAGAAATCGGGAGAAAAGTTTGTACTTTTTCGTTCTTACTATGGAGCTGAACATTGGGAAGGCTCTCGGTCTTCGAATATTTTTGCGTTTGCTGAGAATCGGTAGTTTTGGTATAAGAAGATCACTGCCCTTGCGGGCGTCAGTGTAGGGAGAGGTTCAAATGATCTCTAACATGATCAATGCAATGATACTAAAGTTTTTGTACGACGAGGACGGAGCGACGGCTGTTGAGTACGTTCTTATCGTGGCCGCTATAGCGGTGGTCGTGGTGGGCGGAATTGCGGCCTTCGGCGGTCAGCTAACTGCTCTCTTCGGGAATGTAACGACTGCAATCACTCCCGGCGGAAATGGTTGATTTCTGACCTTCTCGAGAAAGAAAACTGGCCTCTACAGGGCCAGTTTTTTTTTAAGCATTGTCAATGAGAAGTCACCTCATATCCCAAGGTAAATATTTGTAAAACCTACAAAGCGCAAAGCGTGCGTTCCATCTGGTATCACTGATCCCCCTCGGGTCCCGGGTCCGCAGCGGATGACTTTTCTGCATCTGCGTTTGCATCTGATGGTGTGGAAAGTCTTTCGCAGCGCGAATGGCATCGAAACGGAACAGTTTCAGTTGTTCCATTATGAACGAAGATCAAATCACGCTCATCAGCTGTAACAATCACATCCAGATCGTGGCGATCTCCACGCTCGCTCAGAACAATCACGTTGGAGCGGCCAGTTGTTAATCCAGTGATAATGAGAGAGCTGCTCTGGTCTACATTGAGGTCAACAATATTGCTTGAGCCAACTATTACACTTGAGATTTCGAAAGGTATGCCGACGACTTTGGCTTCACCGACTAACACCGACATTTCGTCGTTGGCAGTGGCAGTAGAAATTGTAATTGTGAGATGAGCGAGTATTGCACAGAAAATGGCCAAAATACGCATGTCTGTTCTCGGTCCAAGCTGATGACGAGGGTATCAATCAAGTATCCACTGATTCTTCTACCACTTATGCTCGCATCATGCACTCCGGTGGATCAAAACCCGCAAGGCTCTCTCGCGATGAGCATAAAGGAGCGAGCAGTCTTATCCGACAAGGCTGCCAACCACCAATTGTCGGGCAAGCTCTATGGGATGCTACTTACACTAGAGCCTGATAATGTCGATAACCATATTTTATACATGCGGTCTCTTCGGTTAGGACAGAACCGAGCGGGATTAGAGGCGTATTTAAGTGAACATGATGTTCTGATGAGCTCAACGCTAGATAGCTCGCAGATAATTGAAATATTATTCACTCTTATAAGCTTTGATTTTATAAGTGAGGCAAAGCTTTTCTTGTTCAACCAAGAAGAAAACATTGACTCAGAGGCGACTTCAATTTGGTTGAAGGGGGCTATTAATGAGCGGGATGGCCGAACCGAGCAGGCGGTTATGTTTTATAAAATTTGCTTGAAATTAGATCCAAGCAATAAGCCGTGTCAGATTGATTACGATCGCTTGCAGGGAAAATAAATTTTCGGATAATATTTTATTTTTTTGCGATTATTAATTGGTTTTTTTGTTTTTTGTATATTTTCTTTCGAAAAGAAATATCTAAAATTAATATTGTTTTTCAAAGTTGGCGACTTATACCTTTCGCCGTGTCAAGGAAGATATGCCATGTCCAATACTGATCCTGCTTATGATCCTGAAGATTTGACTGACTGGACGCCTCCTTCGCCGCCCTCATGGACCGTACTTCAGGGGCGTACCTGCCGGTTGGAGCCAATGGACCCCGACTGCCACGCTGCCGGTTTGTATGCAGCTTTTTCGGCGGAACCAGACGAGGCTCAGCAGTGGTTTTTTTTGCCGTATGGCCCTTTCACGACGGAAAAGGGTTTTATCCAGTGGCTACAAACCTACGGTACTTCAGACGGGCGGATGTTTTTCGCCATAATCGACCAGTCGACAGATCAGCCCGTTGGCCAGGCGTCCTTCCAGAATGTGGTCTCGCGTAACGGCACGGTGGAGATTGGTAATGTGCGATTTTCCGCGGCGATGCAGCGCTCTATCGTGGCTACGGAGGCAATCTTCCTGATGATGCGCCATGCTTTCGATAGCGGTTATCGGCGCCTTGAGTGGAAGACCCATGCCGGTAATACACGCTCGCGTAGGGCTGCACACCGTTTCGGCCTGTCATGGGAGGGGCGTTTCCGCAGCCACATGATTTCACGTGGACGCTCCCGCGATACGGTCTGGTTCGCCTGCATCGATCAAGACTGGCAGGCGCTAGAGCTGGCCTTTGCCACTTGGCTGGACCCAGAAAACTTCGATAGGGATGGAAACCAGCGCTGCAGCCTCGGCGAACTGACGCGTCCGGTTCTTGTGGCTCTTGACCCCGAGCAGACCTACGTTTGATCTAGTCGTCTGTGGAGAGCGTTCATGTCAGTTAAAAAGACCGAAGAACCGGACTACAAGGTCACCGCCGGGAGGCCGGACACATCGACGCGTTCGGGCCAGTTGAAGATGCGCTACCCGACCATTTCCGATCTGCGTGCCAAGGCCGAACGGCGGGTGCCGCGCTTCGCCTTCGACTACGTGGATGGTGCTGCGGGCGCCGACGAGCACAACCGTAAAGGCAATGCGTCTTCGCTCGATGGCATTCAGATACTGCCGCGCTATGGGGTGGAGAATTACGCTGCCGACACGTCGGTGGAGCTATTCGGCAAGCGCTACGCGGGTCCGTTCGCCATTGCGCCCATGGGCCTGCCGGGTCTTGTGTTGCCGGGCGGTGAGGAGATCTTCGCCCGCGCTGCGGCGGCTAACCAGATACCATTCACAGTGGGAAGTTCCGCTCTAGCGACCGTCGAGCGCGTGGCCGAACTGGCCGAGGGCTATGCCTGGTTTCAGATCTACAGGGTGCCGCGCGATGATCTGGCCATCAACTTCGACTGGATTGCACGTGCCGCGGCGGCGGATGTGGCCGCGCTAATAGTCACCATTGACGTGCCCGCGCGCACCAAGCGGCCACGCGAACTGCGAAATAGGTTGGTACTGCCCTACCGTATCGGCCTCAATACCATCATGGATGTGGCGACCCGCCCGGCCTGGCTGCAGGCGTATTTCCGGCATGGGCAGGACATGTTCGCTAATTTCAGGAAGTATGCGGGTGAGAACGCCACCCCCAACGAGGTGGCAGACTTCGCTCGGCGTGAGGGCGGTGGTTCCTTCACCTGGGACGAGATCGCCCGCTTCCGTGATGCCTGGAAGGGCCCGCTCATCATCAAGGGCATCTTGCATCCCGGTGATGCAGAGAAATCCATCGCGCTCGGTGCTGATGGGCTCGTTGTTTCCAACCATGGAGGTCGGCAGCTTGAGGCCGCACCTCCGTCAGTGGACTTGCTGCCGGCTATTGTCTCTGCCGTAAATGGTAAGTTGGAGGTGTTGTTCGACGGCGGCGTCCGCTCCGGCGTGGACTTGATGCGAACTGCCGCGCTGGGCGCGCGCTTCAATCTGATTGGCCGGGGTTTTATGTACGGCCTCGCCGCACTAGGCGAGGAGGGCCCAGGCTTCGTCGCTGACTTCTTCATTGAGGAATTACGAGAGGCGCTGCGTCAGGCGGGTGTCCGAAACCTAACCGAGACCCGCCATTTGGACATTCGGCATTCGACAGCTTGGGATTTTTAGGGCCTCAACCCTTACCTCTTCCTCTTTCGTCGCTCCCGCGAAGGGGGGGAACCCCTAATCACCGATACTTTCCCATGTAACAGCTTGCGTTAATGGAATCCTACTTGCGCGGGGTTGTCGGTAGTTACGTGTGTCGGGAGCCCGGCGCCCTCGGTTCGCACTGCGGTTGATAGGCGGCGAATAGCGTCAATCGCGTGGATAATCAGGACCTGCTGGAACCCGAGAGGCTATCTGTGACCTCTGCGGAGGCCGCCCGGTCCCCTGCGGTTGCTGGCACGCTCCATCATTGCCTCATGAACTGCTTCCATGCCGCGGTCGGCCATCTCCGATACCTCGCCGGCGTGGGTCTGAAGCGCCGTGACGACCTCGGGGTCCTTGGAGGTCTGGACCACCTCGATACCATTGTCGGTCAGCTCGACCTTTGTGGTGATCCGGTCCCGACGCTGGAATAGGATGTCCAGTGTAGGGCTCTGGATGAATACCTGAGGGTCACGGCCTGTTTCGACCCGGCCGATCATTCCGGTCACATGGCTCGCCAGCACTGCCATGACTTCCTCGTCTTCGGAGAAGGTTATGGTGTGAATGCCGTTAGGCAGGTTAATAACCTCGCGGGAAATCTTCGCGTAGTTGCGGAACATTGCCGCCAATTCGGCACTTTCCTCGGGCGTCGCATTGAGGCCACGCAGGCCCGGCATGTTCACTTCATCATGGCCTGTCCCATCGGCGCCGTGATGGCCGAGACTGTGCCCCGAACTATGAGCTTCCTCCGGGCTGTGCCGGGATTCATTCTCCGCTGCTGCCGTCAGGCTTAGGGACAGGGCAAGCGCGGATGCGAGACTTGCGGTCTGCAGGAAGCGTCGAATTCCGGCAGTTTGGTCGTTCATGTCTGTCGTGTCCTAAGTGCAACTGAAAGGTCCAAATTGCACGTCTCCCGTTGTTTTCATATGATATAGATCATGTCAGACTTTGTGGACGTTCTTTTTTCCGGTGCGGAATGCGTTGCCTACACAAAAGGCAAGGGGCCGTTTCGCACTGGTGATCCTGTCCGCTTTATGCATCGGGTGATTGCGGGGCAGGTTGACCTGATACGCTATGCGCCGGATGGCGCGCGCATGATCCTGCAGCGTGCAGTTGCCGGGCAGGTACTCGCGGAGGCCTCGGCCTATTCACATGCTTACCATTGCGACGCGATAGCGACAGCGGCGTCGCGGGTAGAGATATTGCCATTGTCAGCTTTTCTGGCTCGCCTCGACGAAGATTCGGTGCTCGCTCGGGCCTGGACTGCCCGGCTTGCCCATGCCCTGCAGGGCGCGCGGACTAACGCCGAAATTCGGACACTTAGGACAGTCGCACGGCGTCTTGATGCTTGGCTCGATGGCGGAAATACACTGCCGCCCAAGGGGCATTGGCAGGATCTCGCTCAGATTCTCGGCGTCACACGGGAGGCGCTTTACCGGGAACTGGCCACACGTGATGAGTTGATCGCGGGCGTGAACAACCGTTAAAACCGGGCCGTTCGCCGTTTGAATCCGGAAACTGCGTTGAAAACTTTCGCAAAAACTATCTCTGTCGCGCCGATGATGGACTGGACGGATCGCCATGAGCGGGCTTTTCTGCGTACCGTCAGCCGTCACGTGCGCTTGTACACGGAGATGGTGACGACAGGCGCGATCATTCACGGCCAGCGTGACCGCCTACTGGCCTTCGATCCCGCGGAACATCCCGTGGCGTTGCAACTCGGCGGCTCGGACCCGGCGGCGCTGGCCGAATGTGCGAAGATTGGCGCGGATCTGGGTTATGACGAGATCAACCTGAATTGCGGCTGTCCTTCCGACCGAGTGCAGTCGGGCCGCTTTGGCGCCTGCCTGATGGCAGAGCCTGAGCTTGTGGCCGAATGCGTTGCCGCTATGCGCGGCGCGGTGGATGTGCCGGTGACGGTGAAGCACCGCATTGCCATCGACGAAATGCTTGAGTGGGAAACGCTGACCGGCTTTGTCGATACGGTCTCGGCGGCGGGGTGTGAACATTTCATCGTGCACGCCCGCAAGGCCTGGTTGGACGGTCTTAGCCCGCGTGAGAACCGCGAGGTGCCGCCGCTCCACCACGACATGGTTCACCGTCTTAAGGCCGAACGCCCAGATCTCGAAATAGCGATCAATGGCGGGATTGCGACGCTGGAAGATGCGGTTTCGCATCTGCGCTGTGTGGATAGCGTGATGATCGGGCGCGCGGCTTATCAAAATCCCTACATGCTTGCCTTGGCAGACCGCATGTTTTTCGACCCGTCTTCGCCGGTAAAATCCCGCCACGAGATCGTTGAGGTTTACCTGCCCTATATCGAGCGTGAGATCGCTGCCGGAGCGTCGCTAATCTCCATGACGCGGCACATTCTTGGTCTCTTTAACGGTGTAAAAGGTGCCCGGGCGTGGCGGCGCTATCTTTCGGAGAACGCGCCGGGCTTTGCCGGAACGCCGGGTGAAGCAGTGTCGCTGGTGAGCGCCGCAGCCGCTTTGGTAGAAGACACGACCTCGGCTGAAGCCGCCTAGACGTATCCCCCGACGAGTTCCATGTGTTTCGTATGTCGCTTGGTCAGCCAGGCGAGGCGCCCGCAGGCCGCATCGTCAATCACCGCCAGGTCGTCCAGTGGCCCTCCGCGATACGCTTGAACCTGGTACCGGCCATCTGTGAACGGTGGTGAGGCTTTTAACTGAGTTCGGGTTGAAATGAGAGGGTGCGTTCGCTGCGCAGGTGTTAGTGCTTGTGCCGCAGCTCCGGCAGGGCTTTTTTATATTTCGCCCGGAATTTGGTCATGGACCCAGACCGGCCCACAATAGATGGTCTGACTTCCGAGTACGCCGAGTGAGGGTTTGCTGAACGCGGCCATCATCCCAACGGATTTGTTATCGAAGCGTATCAGGCCGAAATCGGCTTTCATGTCCTAAAGCCTTGGACCGCCAGCGCGTATGCGGAGGTCTGGGTCAAGCTGAGGCGTTTGCAGGCGGCGAGCATGCTGTCCCAGAGGGTCCGGTTGTGGTGGTCCCATGTGATCCGGGACGGATTAAGGTCAGATACTCGCTCAGTCGTCAGCCAGCACGGCAAACACAGTGTGCAGGTCTCCGCCATATGTATCCAGCAAAGCGCGGGCGTCGTCCGCGCTCTTGCCCGTGGCGACGAGGATAGCCTGTTTGACGGCATAACCCGTCGCGCCAAGCGCGTTGCGGGCCGTCTCGGCATCGCAGTTCGCCCCGGCGGTGACGATGCGTACCGCACGCTCGCGCAGTTTGTCGTTGGAGGGCGTCACATCCACCATCATGCCGCGATAGACCCGGCCAAGGCGGATCATGGTCAGGGTGGAGAATAGGTTCAGCGCTACCTTCTGGGTGGTGCCAGCAGTCATGCGCGTGGAACCGCCTACGGGCTCGGGGCCGGATTCGATCAGCACGGCGTACTCGGCGACATCTAGCAGCGGTGCGCAATGATTATTGGCGATGGCAAGGGTCATGGCACCCGCCGCGCTCGCGGCCTCACAGGCAGCGATGGCATAGGGTGTGGTGCCGCTGGCCGACAACGAGATGCAGACGTCGCCCGTACCAAGGTTGAGAGCAGCTGCGTCTTTGCACGCCTGTTCCGCATCATCTTCCGCCCCTTCTGCGGTGCGGGTCAGCGCAGCCGGTCCGCCCGCGATCAGGTAGGCGATGCGGTCTTCGGGCCAGCCGAACGTCGGGACCAGTTCTACCCCGTCCTGCACACCGAGCCGGATCGAGGTGCCGGCACCCGCATAGACAATCCGTCCGGCAGGATCGGCACGCAAACGGTCCGCCGCCGACTCGGCTGCCCCGGACAGCGCTGAAATCGCCGCACGAACCGCACCGAGGCCTCGTTCCTGAGCGTCGAGGATCGCGGAAAGCACGTCCGGGCCCTCTCGGGTCTCCAGGTCGCGGTAAATATCAGCGAATTCTTCGGTTTTGCGCATGGTCCCGATTGCCTGCGAATACACGATTTCTCATAACACACCCGCCCGCGCCGTCATGCCCGCAAAACCGGCGTGAGGCGCGAAATAACAGGCAATGCGTAAACGTGTGTAGGATAGGTGTTCGGCAGCGAGGCGAAACCCGGGGACCATGAGCGACCACCTTTATTGCTGTGTGGATGGCGGCGCGAGCAATACGCGCGTGGCCCTGTTCGACGCCAATGGGCGACGACTGGGGCTGACTGTCGGCGGCCCAGCGAGCCTGACCGTGCGCGGCCCGCGGGCTTGGGAAGTGATCCTGGGCGCGCTGGAACATCTCGCACACGCCGTATCCCTGGACGGGGATTACATGGCACGAACCGAGTTCGGGATCGGGCTGGCGGGGGCCAACAATGCCGAGGCGCGCCGGATGTTCCTGGAGTCGGCACCGGGCCTGCGCGGACTCCGTGTCGCGACCGACGCCTACATCGCCGCGCTGGGAGCTCATCTGGGGGCTCCAGGGGCCGTGGTAATTATCGGCACCGGTAGCGTCGGCTATCGGATCGAGGCGGCGGGCCGTTGCCGTCTGGTCGGTGGCTGGGGCTTTGTGATCGGCGACGAGGGCAGCGGAGCCTGGATCGGCCGGACGGCGGTAGCCCAGACGGTTCGTGTTCTGGACCTGCGCAGCCATGCGCGCGCATCGGAACTGCACCGTGCCATCGCGGAGCGCTGCGGCAAGACGCGTAAGGATATGCTGGGCTGGCTGTGGGGGGCCGAGCCCGCAAAGTTTGCCGAACTGGCACCGCTAGTGATCGAATGCGCCGGCCGCGGCGACACGGCGGCGCTTGCTATCGTCACGGAAGCGGGGCGAGAGATAGACGCGCTGGCTGAGGCGCTTGACCCGGCGCGCCGCGTGCCGCTTGCACTTGTAGGCGGGCTAACGGAACCTCTGGATCCTTTCCTGCCCGACCTGTTGCGATCGTGGGTGCGGCAACCCCATGAAGACCCCATTATCGGCGCGCTGATGCTGGCCCAGGGACGTGCACCGGAGGAAACCATCGTATGGCAGAACCGATGAGCGAGCAGCGCCTGGTCGGCCGTTTCCTCACGCCGAAAGGCTGGATATCGGGGCAGCTGGTCCATGATACCCATATTCGCGCTCTCGAATCGGGCGCCGTGGCCAGCGGAGCGCCCCGCATCATCCCGGGTTTCGTCGATCTGCATGTGCCCGGCGGGGGCGGGGCGGACGTGATGCAGGGGGCAGATGCCGTGCGGACCGCCGCGCGGCTGCATGCTCGGCACGGGACGACATCCTTCCTGCCCGCTACGGTTACCGCGCCGCAGGACGTGCTGTCCGAAGCGTTCTCCGGGATCGGGGTGGTTCAGGGTGCCCGCGAACCGGGGGAGGCCCGTGTGCTTGGCGCCCACATGGAAGGCCCCTACATAAATCCGGGCCGGCTCGGTGCGCAGCCGCCCCATCCGCGTGAGCCGGACACGGAGTTCGTAGATTCGGTCTGTGCGGGCGGAATCGTGAGGCTGGTGACCATCGCCCCCGAACTCGAGGGTGCTATGGACGCCATTCGACGCTTCGCGGCAGCGGGGATCGCTGTGCAGATCGGGCACACGGAGGCGGACTACGACACGGTGCGCGACGCGCTGGCGGCGGGTGCGCGCGGGTTTACCCACCTCTACAACGCCATGTCGCCCTTGCATCACCGAGCGCCGGGGACCATCGGGGCGGCCCTAGCGCTGGGAGAATATGCGGCAATCATTCCCGATGGGATTCATGTCGCGGACGGGGCCGTCCGCGCGGCCCTGCGAGCGATCCCGAAGCTTTTCGCCGTGACGGACGCGACGGCAGCTGCCGGAATGCCGGACGGTCCTTATCCACTGGGCGGCCATATCGTGAACAAGCGCGGCAACAGCGTATTCCTCGGCACGGACGGGAACGAGGATGTTCTGGCGGGCAGCGCCCTGACGATGGACCGGGCCTTCGCGCGCCTCCTGTCTCTGGGGCTGGACGTCGAGGATGTTAGTCGGCGGCTGTCGGCCTATCCAGCGGATTTCATCGGTCGGTGGGACCGGGGCCGGATCGTCCCAGATGCCTGGGCCGATTTCGTGATCCTGGACGACAACGATGTCATTACAAGTGTTGTCGTCGAGGGTGAAAAGATTACGCTCGCGGACTAGAGCCAGGCGTTGAGAATTGTAATTGCGGGTGTTCCCGTATCGATCTTTTCCCGCAGATCCGTCCGACCGAACAGCGTTTCGATCGCGCCGCCGGGCCGACCGTCCGCACCGGGCAGCCAAGCGAAGTCGGGGTAATGGCTGTGCAGCCATTCCAGCAGTTGGACTCCCAATGCCAGCGGATAGCGGCGCTGCCGCCCGCGCGGCCAGACCACGACGGCAGGCAGGGGTGTGCCGTCCTGGGGCGGACGCATACCTGTCAGCGTTGCCGGGTGTGCCGCGAACCCCGTGTTCCAGCCGTTGATCGCGACCGCGAGCGTCGCTGCGTCGAGGCCGGGCGCGGATACACCGCGGAAGGAGAGCGAACTACCGCGCCCCTCACTGATATTGGTGGCCTCCAGAAGCACCAGCCCTGCATAGGCGGCCACGGCATCGGGGTGCGGAAGGGCTGGTGAGGGCGGGGTCCAGCCGAGTTCGATGCCCATCACGATATCGGCGGGATAGATCAGGTAGGGCGCTTCTCCGATGGCGGGGGCGATGTGGCGCGACAGAAGCTCTGCCATGGTATGGCCGTGCACGAAGGGCACGTCGAAATAGGCCAGGAAGGAATGCAGCGCAGGGTCGGGGCGCGGTCCCTCCGTGCCGGGGCCGAGCGGATTAGCGCGGTCGCACAGGATCACCTCGATGTGGCGCTCCAGTGCCGTGCGGGCCGCGCGCGCCGCGGTGGCCGCGTAGGTGTAGCAGCGCACGCCGACATCGCGCAGGTCGATCACCAGCGTGTCGATGCCGTCAAAGGCATCCGACTCATCCTCTCCAGCGCCATATAGGCTGCTGACGGCAAGTCCGGTCAGCGGGTCGGTGCCGTGGTTCACGGATTCGCCGGCATGGGCGCCCAGCGTGATCCCGTGTTCCGGCGAGTACAGCCGCAGGTCGCCGCTGCCGGCTCCCGACAGGCAGCGGTTCAGGGCCAGGCTCGCCGGGATGCCGTTGGCGGTAGTGCTGGCATGGTTGGCAAGCAGGCCGACCTGGCGTTCGGCCAGGCGCGAGATCGTGCCGGTGTCGGCAATCAGGCGGTCGAGACCGGATAGCGCGCGGCGGATTTTGGGATGATTCGAGGTACGGTTGCCCATGACCGCCACACTAGCGCCGGGCTGCGGCGTCGCGGAAGCCGGGATCACCTGGTCAGGCCATACTCAGTCCACGCGGTAGAGGAATGCGCCGCTGCGGAAGCCTTGTTTTCCTGCGCAGCGAGGTCCGCCGAAGGGCATCGCACGATATCGCTGGTCCGAGGGTCCAGGATCTCGACGATGAAACCTAGATGGTCTTAGTCGTAGCTGAGCCGCGCCTGGAGATGCGGCCTTCCACCTCGATGTCATGCACCGCGCGTAACGATGCCAATTCCGGCTGCGGGGCGGGCCGCTCCCGCTTGATCGTTATGCGCTCGATGCCTTCCATAGCCCCCCCCTAACCCCGAGTTTCTCTCGGCCTGCCGGCGGAATGAGGCCGGCGGTGGGGATACACGCATTCCTTGCATGCTTGGAGATAGCAATGACGCTGATCGCGTGTCGGCGCGACCGGGATCGGTTTCATTTTTTGTTTTTGGAATCTTCGGCAAAAATACGTCGGCAATCGACTTATTTTTTTCGCCCGGTCTAGCGGATCGCGACCAGCTTCGGACGGCGCTCAATGGCGTTCAGAACCTCGAGCAGGCTCTGGCTCTGCTTCAGCTTCTGGGGGCCGCGCGAGACGATGTAGCGGTCCGGGCGATTGCCGCGCGCTGGATATTTCTCGATGGAGTAGAGCGGATGTTCGGCGGCGTGCCGGAAGACGGAGAACACGGCTCGGTCTTTCAGCATGTCGATCGCGTAATCACGCCATTCCCCGGCAGCGACCCGGCGGCTGTACTCGTTCAGTAAAGTCCGAAGCTCGTTTCGGTCGAACGTGACCTGACCACGTATGCGATTCTGTGGGTTCAGGTGGTATGCGGAACTCATCGGCCGGGCGATCATCCATTGCTGTTCTGTGTCGGAGTGTTCCCCATTTCGGCAGGGCTGTCCAGACGCGCGAGCACCAGATCAGAATGTTCGCCGGCTGGTCGTTTTATGCTTGTTTTCGACCGGATAGCAGGTCATGCCGGCAATGGATTTGTAGAAGACCTGATTCGGCGGCGGCGGCGGGTCTGCGAGGATCGACCGGCGCTGGGCCCCGCCGCGCAGGGGGTTCAGGAAGGAACAATCGTCGCTCGTGAGGAAGCACATGGCATGGCATGGTACGACGCGGTCTTGTCGGAATCGATCGCGATTATGTTGCTGACGCCGCTCATGGCCAGAGAGGCCGGGTCCGCGCAGGCGGTCATGGCGAGGGATGAGAGAAGAAGAAGGGGCGGTGGATGAGCCAGTACATCGTCACGGTGGGTTTTGTGATAGACACATCATTCGCCCGTTCGGTTAAGCAATGGTTAGGCCCCGCAGCGATTTCGTTAAATGCCCGTTGAACTGTTGATTTCGCCGCGGCTTATAGCGATATAGCGCTGGGACGTTCGCGCGAAGTGTCTGAAAAGGAAAAGTTTTGGTGTCCGACGAGTTATTCCGCGAAGTTGACGAAGAGGTCCGGCAGGATCGCTATCAGGGCCTGGTGAAGCGCTATGGCACCTATGTCGTAGGCGCGGTCGTTCTGATCGTCGGCGCCACGATCGCCTTCGTCGTCTGGCGGGACAGCCAGGAAAGCGCGCGCAATGCCGACAGCGAGCGTTTCCTGAGGGCTGTGGTCGAGGAACAGACCTCCTCTGCGGCTGCACTCGACCAGTTGCGCAAAATCGCGAAAGACGGAACGAAGGGCTATCGCTATCTGGCGAGCTTGCGCGAGGCTAGTCTGCTTGCCAAGGACGGCAAGAGTGCTGAAGCGGTTGCGATTTTCGACGCACTGGCGGCGGATGAGGTGTATTCTCGAACCTATCGTGACATGGCTAAGATTTTTGCCGTCGCGAATGGGATGGACCTGATGTCTGGGGATGAGGTGCGCAACCGCATGGAGCCCCTGAACACCCCCGAGAACCCGTTCCGATTCACCGCACGCGAATTCCTTGCCGTTGCGGCCATCGGTGTCGACGATGCCAATGGCGCGCGCGAGATGCTGCGCTCTATCATCGAGGATCAGGGCACGCCGTTGGCGATCCGTGCCCGCGCGAGCGAGTTTCTCGCTATCATCGGAAACTGAACACTATGACCCGCTGGAATATCAGAGTTTCTGCAAGAATCTGTCTCGCAGCGGCTGCATTATTCATGCTTGCCGCGTGCGACTCCCTGGATTTCCTGAGCGCGTCCGACGATGCGTCCCTGCCGGGCGAGCGGATTCCGGTACTGGCGGGGCAGGACCGGATCACGCCATCCGCGCGGGTGGCCGATCTCGACATTCGTCTGCCCCGCCCAGTTGTCAACGTCGAGTGGCCGCAGCAGGGTGGATTCGCGAACCACGTGTTACATCACTTGGCCCTGGCCGAAGTGCCGGTCGAAATCTGGTCGCGCAATTTCGGATCAGGTGCCGATGATGACGAGCCGCTTCTGTCGGGCCCTGTCGTCGCGGAAGGCTTGGTCTTCACCATGGACACCGACGCGGTGGTGACGGCCAGCCGGGCCGAAGACGGTGCCGTAGTCTGGCAGAGCGATATCGAGCCGTCTGAAGAAAATGACGGCAACTGGGGCGGCGGCGTGGCCTATGACCTGGGCCGCATCTACGCCGGGACCGGCTTTGCGCAGGTCGTCGCGCTCGATGCGAAGACCGGCCAGATCCTCTGGCGCACGCCTGTCTCCGCGCCCATGCGTGCGGCCCCGACGGCGTTCGGCGGGCAGGTCTATGCAATCACCAAGGACAACCAGCTTTTTGCGATCAATGCGGATTCAGGCAAGGTTGTCTGGACCCATACCGGTATCGAGGAAACGGCTGGCCTGCTTGGCTCCGCGAGCCCGGCCGTGGATGGTGACATCGTCATCGTCCCTTACTCGTCCGGTGAAATCTTCGCTCTGCGTGTGCAGAACGGACGCCAGCTGTGGAGCGACAACCTGGCGGCGATCCGCCGCGCCGACGCTGTCTCCGCGCTCGCCGACATTCGCGGCCGCCCGGTGGTGGACCGGGGGCGCGTCTATGCGATAAGCCATTCCGGCCGCATGGTCGCCATCGACCTAGCAAGCGGGCGGCGCATTTGGGAAACCGAGGTTGGAGGGGTGAACCAGCCCTGGATCGCCGGGCGGTTCCTGTACGTCGTGACCACCGAGGGCGAGGTGGTTGCGCTGGTGGCGGACAATGGCCTGGTGAAGTGGGTTTCCTCGCTGGGCCGTTACGAGGATCCCGCGGACCGCACCGATCTGGTCAACTGGCACGGGCCAGTGCTGGCCAATGACCGGCTGATCGTGACCGGCAGCCACGGCATCTCTGTTGCGATGTCGCCCTATACGGGCGACGTGATCGGCCGGATCGAGTTGCCGGACGATGTATCCGTATCGCCCGTGATCGCGAATGAAACCCTCTATTTCCAGACTGACGACGCGCGGGTCACCGCGTTTCGCTGATCCGGCGGAAGGCCAGACTAGATGATCCCGACCGTCGTCATCGTCGGACGGCCGAATGTTGGAAAATCGACCCTGTTCAACAGGTTGGTCGGCCGGCGCGAGGCGCTAGTCGATGACAGCCCTGGTGTGACCCGGGACCGCCGCGAAGGTGAAGGGCATCTCGCTGACCTGACCTTCCGCGTGGTCGATACGGCGGGGCTGGAAGAAGCCTTCGACGACAGCCTTCCGGCACGTATGCGCCGCCAGACGGAAGCCGCTATCGATGCGGCCGATGTAGTTCTGCTGGTGGTAGACGCGCGCGCAGGCATCACGCCGCTCGACGAGCATTTCGCCCAGTGGCTGCGCAGCCGCAACGCCAATGTCGTGCTAGTAGCCAACAAATGCGAGGGGCGCGCGGGCGAGGCGGGCTATATGGAAGCCTATGCGCTCGGCCTCGGTGAGCCGGTCGCGCTGTCCGCCGAACACGGCGAAGGCATCCACCTGCTCTTTGATCCCATCGCCGCTGTCTCGCCGAAGCCGGAAAACGAATTCGGCGATGAAGAAGTCGAGGCTCCGCACGATGAGGACAACCGGCTGCTGCAGCTGGCCATCGTCGGACGCCCCAATGTCGGCAAGTCTACACTCGTGAATGCGATCATCGGCCAGGAGCGCCTGCTGACCGGGCCGGAAGCCGGGATCACGCGCGATGCCATCTCTGTGGAGTGGGAATACAAGGGCAAGCGGATTGCGTTGGTCGATACGGCGGGCATGCGCCGACGCGCCCGTGTAGAGGGTAAGCTGGAGAAGCTGTCGGTCGGTAACTCCCTGAATGCGATCCAGTTCGCTCATGTGGCTTTGCTGGTGCTCGACGCCGAGCAGATGCTGGAAAAGCAGGATCTGGCGATTGCGCGCCACATCATTGATGAGGGCCGGGCCTTCGTGATCGTGGTCAACAAGTGGGATCTTATCTCGGACCAACGCGCCGCGCTCGCCATGCTACATGACCGGCTGCAGATATCTCTGCCGCAGGGCGCGGGAACTCCAATCGTCTCCCTCTCGGCGGCGACGGGGCGCGGGCTGGAAAAGCTGATGCCGGCAGTGCTCAAGGCCTATGAAAACTGGAACCGCCGCGTGCCAACGGCCCAGCTCAACGCCTGGCTCGACGGTATTCTCGCGCATCACCCGCCGCCGCTGGCCGCCAACAAGCGACCGATCCGGTTGCGTTATGTAACCCAGGCCAAGGCCCGCCCGCCGACGTTAGTTCTGTTTGGCAACCGGCCCGAAGACCTGCCGACTAGCTACCTGCGCTATCTGGAAAACAGCTTCCGCGAGGAATTTCACCTCGAAGGCACGCCCATTCGCGTGCAGACCCGCAAGGGTGCGAACCCCTATCACAAGAAATAGGCGACGGTTTCGTTGTCAGCCGAGGTCGATGATCGCGCCGTGTTTCGTGCAGGCGGGTGAGGCCAGTTCCACGAAGGCGCCGGTGATTTCTTCGGGTGTCTTCAGGCTCAGCGGGTCCTCGCCGGGGAAGGCCGCGGCGCGCATGCCGGTGCGTGTCGCGCCGGGGTTCACCACGTTCACGCGCACGCTGGAGTTCTGGACCTCCGACGCCCAGACCTTCGCGAGGGTTTCAAGCGCGGCCTTGGTGACGGCGTAGGCGCCCCAGAAGGCGCGCGGGTTCCGGGCCGCACCGCTCGACACGAATATGGCGCGTCCCGCATCGGATTTGCGCAGCAGCGGGTCGAGCGTGCGGATCAGCCTCCAGTTGGCGTGGACGTTGACGTCGAACACCTCGTGCCAGGGTTTGGCGTCGTAGTGGGTGAGCGGCGTCATCTCGCCCAGTGCGCCTGCATTGGCCACCAGGATATCCAGCTTGCCGAAGCGTTCCAGAAGGACTGGGCCCAGCGTGTCGATGGCCTCGAACTCGCACAGGTCGCAGGGCACTAGCGTGACCTGTCCGCCGGCCAATGTGATCTCGTCGTCCAGTTCTTCCAGCGCACCCACCGTGCGCGCCAGCGCGACGACATGTACGCCTTCGGCGGCAAAGCGTTTGGCGATGGCCTTTCCGATGCCGCGCGATGCGCCGGTTACAAGGGCTACGCGGCCCGAAAGTGCGCCTTCACTCATGGGGGTGATCCAGTCCTGTCAGGCCAGTTCGGCCAGCAGCGACATCTGGCTGACGTTGTCAACGTCAGTGAAGTCGGTTAGGGCGATCGGGTATTCTCCGCTGAAGCAGGCGTCGCAGTATTGTGGGGCGTCATTGTTGCGCCCGTGCTCACCCATGGCGCGGTACAGGCCGTCTATCGAGATATAGGCCAGGCTGTCCGCGCTGATGAGCTTGCGAATTTCCTCGACGTCGTGATTGGAGGCTAAAAGTTCGGAGGCTTCGGGCGTGTCGATGCCGTAGAAGCAGGGGCTTCGGGTCGGCGGGCTGGAGATGCGCACATGCACCTCTCTGGCGCCGGCAGCGCGCACCATCTCGACTATCTTCTTGGACGTGGTGCCGCGCACGATGCTGTCATCCACCAGCACGACGCGCTTGCCCTTGAGCTGGCCTCGGTTGGCGTTATGTTTAAGACGCACGCCCAGATGGCGGATCTCGTCGGTCGGCTCGATAAAGGTCCGTCCCACATAGTGATTGCGGATCAGGCCCAGCTCGAACGGGATGCCCGCCTCGGCGGCATAGCCGATGGCGGCTGGAACGCCGCTGTCCGGCACCGGGATTACCAGATCGGCTTCGACGCTGCTTTCGCGTGCCAGTTCGGCGCCGATGGCTTTGCGCGCTTCATAGACGTTGGTGCCGTCCACATCGGAGTCGGGCCGCGCGAAATAAATGTACTCGAAAATGCACAGGCGCTTGCGGACCTGCGGGGAGGGTTGATGAGAATGCAGCCCGTCCTCGTCGATAACGATCAGCTCGCCTGGCTCTATATCGCGAATATAGCTGGCGCCGATGATATCCAGAGCACAGGTCTCCGACGCCAGAATCCAGGCGTCCCCGAGCTGACCCAGGACTAGGGGACGAACGCCCAGCGGGTCGCGCGCGCCGATCAGTTTGCGCCGCGATAGCGCCACCAGCGAGTACGCACCATCGATGGCCCGGAGCGCCGCGATGAAGCGGTCGAGTAGGCGGCTTTCGAGGCTGGTTGCGATTAGGTGCTGGATGACTTCCGTGTCCATGGTGGATTGAAACAGTGAGCCGGTGCGCACCAGTTCGCGGCGCAACTGGCGCGCGTTCGTCAGGTTGCCGTTGTGGGCCAGCGCCAGCCCGCCGAAGCTGTAATCTGCGTAAAGCGGCTGCACGTTGCGCAGAACCGTCTCACCGGCGGTGGAATAACGGTTGTGGCCAATGGCGGAATCGCCCGGCATGGTCCGGATTACTTCACTGTCGCCGAAGACATCGCCGACAAGCCCCATCGCGCGATGCGGATGGAAGCGATTGCCATCATAGGAAACGATACCGGCGGCTTCCTGCCCGCGATGCTGCAGGGCGTGGAGGCCGAGCGCGGTCAGCGCCGCCGCGTCCTCGGTGCCATAGACGCCGAAGACGCCACATTCGTCATGAAACTTGTCTGGGTCGTGCGGTGATAGAAACGGGTGGGTGGTCATACCTTGAATCACTGTGCCTTCCGGATCAGGTCTTCGATGCTCTCCCGATCGTCTTCCTTATAACCTTCCTTGGGCAGAGGCGCAGTGAATTCCGGCGGGCTGATGAGCCGGTCGAGCACTTTTTTGGCGGCCCCGATATCGTTGGCCTCCTGCTGGGTGCGTTCCAGCGTCGCGCCGGTCAGGCCAATCAGGTCTTCGGGAAGCAGTTCGCGAACTAGAAGTGCGCCACGTTCAACCGCCGGGCGAGTGCGTGCACTCTCGATCCAGCCGGGCTGTTCCTCGCCCCACACGTCGCTAAAAAATAGGTAGGCAACACAAACGAAAATCCCCGCCGTGGCAAGGCCCGCCAGCATGCCGAGGGACCGGTCGAGCGAGTTTAGCCGGCCTGAACGCACCCAGCCGCTGAATATATGGCTGACCAGGTGAAGGACGATCAGCGCCACGATGAACAGCGCCGCGCCCGCGACGAGGTCGGACAGCCATCCAGGACTTATGTATGAGGCCGCGATGGGGGTAACGGTGCTGAATCCGTAGATAGTCCCCAGCCCTGCGCCGATCCATGACGCTACGAACAGGCCGCCGCGCACGAAACCTGTGACTAGGCCGAACAGTGCCCCTAGGAAAAGGGTTGCCAGAACGCATATATCGAACCCACTGAAACCGGCGACCTCCATTTTCAGACCCTCGCGATCACATTGCTCGCTTGCGTAACGTCGAACTGGGCAAACAGGTCTCCCAACTGGCAGATTTCCGTGACATGCAGGCTGCTCGCGCCGGCCTTGCCTTTGGACTTGCCGGTGCGGGCCGGGATCAGGGCGCGCTCGAAGCCCAGATTGGCGGCTTCGCGCAGGCGCGTGTCGGGTTGGCCCACACCGCGCACCTCGCCGCCCAGACCGACCTCGCCGAAGACGACGGTGCGCGCGGGCAGCGGTTCGTCCATATGGGCGGAAATCAGTGCCGACGCGACGGCCAGGTCGGCCGCGGGTTCTCCGATACGCAGCCCGCCCGCCACGTTCAGATAGACATCGTGGGAGCCGAGATTGAGCCCGCACCGGGTTTGTAGGACGGCGACGATCATGGCCAGGCGTCCGGAATCCCAGCCGACGACCGCGCGCCGCGCCGTGCCCAGCGTGGTGGGGGCGACGAGCGCCTGAATCTCGACCAGCACAGGCCGGGTCCCCTCTATCCCGGCGAAGACCGCCGAGCCGCTGGTGGAGTCGCTGTGCCCAGCGAGGAACAGTTCCGACGGGTTGGCGACTTCGGCCAGTCCGGCGTCGGTCATCTCGAACACGCCGATCTCGTCCGTGGCGCCGAAGCGGTTCTTCACCGCGCGCAGCAGCCGGAACTGGTTCGCGCGTTCGCCCTCGAAATACAGGACGGCATCGACCATATGTTCCAGGACGCGCGGACCGGCGATGGCACCTTCTTTGGTGACGTGACCCACGAGAATGAGCACCTGACCACGCCGCTTGGCGACCCGGATCAGCTCTTGGGCGCAGGTGCGAACCTGGGCGACGGTGCCGGGGGCGGAATCCAGTGTGTCGGCGTACATGGTCTGGATGGAATCGATGATCGCCACATCCGCGCCGTTGGCCGTGTCGAGCGACGCGAGGATGTCGCGGACGTTCGTAGCTGGCCGCCAGCAAGACCGGCGCATCGGCCAGGCCCAGACGCGACGCGCGCAGGCGGATTTGGTCCACTGCTTCTTCGCCTGAGATATAGGCGACAGAGCCGCCTGCGCGGGCCAGCGCTGCGGCGGCCTGGAGCAGCAGCGTGGACTTGCCGATGCCCGGGTCTCCACCGACCAGAAGCGCGGAGCCGGGCACCAATCCGCCGCCGCAGACCCGATCGAGTTCCTTCAATTCGGTGGTCCGTCGTACCCGGTCTTCAGGTACGCCGTCCAGCGAGGTAAATGCCACGGGTTTGCTACCCGCGCGCGTGACGCCCTTGGGCGCCGTGGCCTCGATGGCTTCCTCGACGATAGAATTCCATTCGCCGCAGGAATCGCACCGGCCCGTCCACTTGCCGTGGACCGCTCCGCAGGACTGGCAGACGAAGCGGTTGGCCGAGCGCGCCATTGACTAGCCCGCGACCCGCAGTCGGATCGGCCCGTCGGAACGCCCATTGATGAATTGGTCGAGCATATCGTTCCCCGAGTGGTCGAGATCGGCGACCGGCCCGTGCCAGACGATCCGACCCTCGTAGATCATTGCGACATTGTCCGCGATTCGCCGGGCGCTCGCCATGTCATGTGTGATCGACAGTGCGGTGGCACCCAGTTCGTGCACCGACTTCACGATTAGGTTGTCGATGACGCTGCCCATGATGGGATCAAGGCCTGTTGTAGGCTCGTCGAAAAACAGGATTTCCGGCTTTGTGGCGATGGCCCGGGCAAGTCCGGCGCGCTTCTGCATGCCGCCGGACAGTTCCGCCGGGGAACGTTCGGCGATGTCAGCGTCGAGGCCGACCTGCGCCATCGCCTCCAACGCCGCCTTCCGTGCGTACTTCCGGCCCATGCCCTGCGCCTGCATCAGCCCGAAGGCGACGTTTTCCCAGACGGGCAGGCTGTCGAACAGGGCGGCGCCCTGGAACAGCATCCCGAACTTGCGGGTGATGCGCTCACGATCCACATGGGGAATTCCCACCACTTCCTCGCCGTCGATGCGGATGGATCCGGAATCCGGCTCCATGAGGCCGATGATATTCTTTATGAGCACCGACTTGCCGGTGCCCGACCCGCCGATAACCGCCAGCGACGTGCCGCGCTCGACGTCGAGGTCGAGGCCGCGCAGCACCTGCTTGGAGCCGAAGGACTTGCAGAGCCCGCGAGCGGCAATCTTCACATCCGGGCCGGGTGCGGTCTTGGTCATGCGGAGAAGAACAACGCGGTGATTATGAAGTTGAACAGCAGAAGTAGGATCGACGCCGATACCACGGCGTTGGTGGTCGCCTGGCCGACGCCCTGGGCGCCGCCTTTTGAGTTGTAGCCGTGATAGGTGCCCATCAGCGCGACCAGGAAGCCGAACGCGCCCGCTTTGATGAGGCCGGAGACGAAGCCGAGGGTGTCGACGCTGTCCCAGGTGCTTTTCAGGTAGGTGCTTGGATTGAATCCGAAATCGTAGATCGAGACGATGAACCCGCCCAGTACGCCGATCACGTCGGCTACGATCACCAGCAGCGGCAGCATGGTGATGCCCGCGATCAGCCGGGGCGCGACGAGATACTTGTACGGATTGGTGGACAGCGTCGTCAGCGCGTCGATCTGTTCGGTCACCCGCATGGTGCCGATCTCGGCGGCCATGGCGGCGCCGATACGCCCGGCGACCATCAGCCCGGCCAGAACCGGGCCCAGTTCGCGGGTGATACCCCAGACGACGACGTTAGCGATCGCGGACTCGCCCGCGAACGCGAACCCGCTGTAGCTCTGCAGCGCCAGTACCATGCCGGTGAAGATCGCGGTCAGGCCGACGACCGGGAGGGAGTAGTACCCGATCTCGATCATCTGGCGGATGACCAGACGAGGGAAGAAAGGCGGTGTGACGCAGTGATACAGGCCCGCTGCCGCGAATCCGGCAATCCGCCCGATCAGCGCGAACACGGCGATTGTGCCGCGGCCGATGGCACGTACGAAAGTCATCGCCGTGTCACGCCCCCGCGATAGACGCGATGCAGGCGGTTGCCGAGGCGCGCGATCACCTCGTAGCCGATGGTGCCCGCCGAGGCCGCCAGGCTGTCTGGCGTGACGTGGGGTCCGAGCAGTTCCACTTCCTGACCGGGTATGGCCAAGGCCTCGGGAATGTCGCTGACGTCCAGTGTGATGAGGTCCATCGATACCCGTCCGAACAGGGGAACCCGGTGACCGGCGATGAATGCGTGCATGGTCTCGCCGATCCGGCTTACCGCCGCGCGCGGATATCCTTCTGCGTAACCGGCCCCGACCGTCGCGATCCGGGACGGCCGCTCCACGCGTTGGGCGGCACCGTATCCAACGGTCATATGGGTGTCAACGGACCGTACCTGGAGAATTTTTGCATATATTTCAATTGTTTGCCGCATCGGGTTGCGGGCGCCGATCTGCGGCGCGAGACCGAACAGCGCGGCCCCCGGGCGCACCAGGTCGAAGTGGTAGTCTGGCCCAAGAAACACGCCCGGGGAGTTGGCAAGGCTGGCGCGGACCGGTCCGATCACGCCTTCCAGACGCGAGCGCAAATCTCGGAAGGCAGTAAGCTGCGCCGCATTCATGGGATTGTCCGGCGTGTCCGCACAGGCCAGGTGGCTCATGACAGAGGAAATCGAGATGTCGTGCAGGCGGGAAGGATCGGCGAACAAGGTTTCGGCCTCGTCCGCACCGAGGCCGAGTCGGTTCATGCCGGTATCAAAATGCAGGTACGCGGCGGCCGCCTCGTCGCCAGCGCCGCCGCTGTGCCGCCACAGATCGATCTGGTGGAGGCTGTTTAGGACCGGCGACAGGCTAGCATCGAGGATAAGTTTGACCGATTCCCGCGACGGCCCGTTGAGCACGATGATTTCCGCCGCCGGGAGGATATGCCGAAGCGCTAGGCCTTCGACCGCCGTGGCGACGAAGAAGGTCCGGCATTCGGACGCCGAAAGCGTGCGCGCCACGTGTTCCAGGCCCAGCCCGTATGCGTCGGCCTTGACCGTTGCACCGGTTTCCGCGCCATGGCTTTTCTGCCGTAAGGTATCGTAATTCTCAGCGACCGCGTCGAGATCGACAACGAGCGTTGCGCCGGTTTCGTCGTGAATTGCGCTATGGTTCGCGCCCAAGGCTCTAGTACCGCTCCTCGGGCAGGTAGGTGTCGGCCTGCAGGTCAGAGAACTGGGTGAAATCGCCGTTGAATTGCAATGTCACCGTACCGATGGGGCCATGACGCTGCTTGGCGATGATGACTTCCGCCTTGTTGCGCGCGGCTTCCAGCAGGTCGTTGAAGCGCTGCTCTCGCTCCAGATAGGTCTCCTGCTTCTCGTTGTCGCGCGGAGTCGGACGCTCGCGTTCGCGATAATACTCCTCACGATAGATGAAGGAGACCACGTCGGCGTCCTGTTCAATCGAGCCCGACTCACGCAGGTCGGACAGTTGCGGGCGCTTATCTTCGCGCTGCTCGACGGCGCGCGAAAGCTGGGACAGCGCGATCACCGGTACGCTGAGTTCTTTGGCCAGCGCTTTCAGGCCGCGGGTGATCTGCGAGACCTCCTGAACCCGGTTGTCCGATCGGCTGTTGGCCGGCGGACTGATGAGCTGCAGGTAGTCCACGATGATGAGGCTGAGACCGTGCTGGCGCTTGAGACGGCGCGAGCGGGTGCGGATCTGCGAGATCGTCAGCGCCGGTGTGTCATCGATGAATAGTTTCAAGCTGTGTAATGCCTGGGCCACGGCGAAGACGCGGTTGTACTCCTCCTCGCGAACATCGCCGCGCCGGATCGAGTCCGAGCGCACATGCGCCTGCTCGGAAAGGATACGTGTGGCGAGCTGCTCGGCGGACATTTCCAGTGAAAAGAAGGCGACGCTTTCTGCCGCCTCGATCTCGGTGCCGTCCGGTCCTTCCTCGGTCTTTTTCGATGCCGCGGCGTTATAGGCAATGTTGGTGGCGAACGCTGTTTTGCCCATCGACGGACGCCCGGCGATGATGATCAGGTCGGATTGATGAAGGCCGCCGAGCATCTTGTCGATGTCCGAGAATCCGGTCGGCACGCCGACCAGTTCGCCGTCGCGCTTGTAGGCGGCTGCCGCCATGTTGATAGCGCCTGAGACCGCGCTCTTGAAGTCGCGGAACCCGGTCTCCGTCGAGCCCTGCTCGGCCAGCTGGAAAAGCAACTCCTCAGCCCGCTCGATCTGGCGCGGGGCGGGGGCGTCGATATCATATTCGTAGGCGCCGTTCACGACCTGATCGCCGATGTCGATCAGCTCACGGCGCAGGAAGCAGTCATAGACCTCGCGACCTAGGTCGAACGCATTCTGGATCGTGATGACCGAATTGGCGAGTTCGGCGATGTAGCCCTGGCCGCCGATCTCCTTCAGGTCCTCGTCATTCTTGAAATAGTTCTTCAGCGTGATGGGGTCGGCGATCTGTCCGCGCTCGATAAGATGGGAGCAAGCTTCATATACACGGCCATGGGCCGGATCGGCGAAATGCTCCGGTAGCAGGAATTCCTGCACCCGCTCGAAAGCGCGGTTGTTCACCAGGATCGCGCCCAGCAGGGCCATCTCCGCCTCGAAGTTGTGCGGTGGCGAGCGGAATCCCGGAAAGTCTTCCTCACCGTGCAGGCGTGTTACGTTGGCGCGTTCGGCAGCCATCGGATCGGGTATGTCGCTCGTGGTCATGAAGAGGCACCCTATAGGTGTCAGCGCTGCTCCAGTGCAGCGAAGCTGGGGTGAGTCTGGTGGAACATGAGGATAAGCCACAAGAATTCGTCCCGTTTTCCGCTTGCATCCCCGTTTTACCTGTGCCGCCTAGCATTGCTAGAAGGCTATAATGTCGAAACTCCGGCGGAAATCTGGGGATAACTGAGGAGAGATAGTGTGCGCGCAGCCTGGTTCGAGGAATTCGGAGATGCGGACAAGGTGTTCAGGACCGGTGAACACCCGAAACCGGAGGTCGGGGAGGGCCAGGTTCTGGTGCGTGTCCGGGCCTCGGGAATCAACCCGCTGGACGTGAAACGCCGCGCGGGCCATCGCGGGCCGATGATGGCCGAACGCATGATCCCCCATTTCGACGGGGCCGGCGTTATCGAGGCAGTGGGCGCGGGCGTCGATGCGGCGCGCGTGGGCGAGCGGGTCTGGCTGTATGAGGCGCATCTGCGCCGCCCAGAAGGCACGGCGGCCGAATATATCGCCATCGACGCCTCGCGAGCCAATCTGCTGCCGGAAGGGCAGAGCTTCGCCGAGGGTGCGTGTCTGGGCATCCCCGCGATGACAGCCCATGCCGCCGTCTTCAAAGACGGGCCGGTCGAGGGGCAGACGATCCTGGTGACTGGCGCGGCGGGCGCAGTCGGCAACTACGCCTTACAGATGGCCCGCAATGGCGGGGCCACCGTGATTGGCACCGTGAGTTCGGACGAGAAGGCCGAGCGCGCCGCCGCTGACGGTGCGGCCCACACGATCAACTACAAGACCGAGGACGTGGCCGAACGGGTCAAGGAGCTGACCGAGGGCAAGGGTGTCGATCGCGTGGTAGAGGTGGAGCTCGGCGGCAACTTCGAAACCACCATGAAAATCCTGAAAACCGGCGCGGTGATCGCGGCCTACGCCTCGATGGCCAGCCGTTGACGCCGTTCCCCTTCTATCCGTTGCTGGCCAAGGCGCCTAGCCTGCACATCATCGGCTGCTTTACCATGTCGGAAGCCTTCAAGCAGCAGAGCGTGACGGATATCTCGCGATGGATGGTCGAGGGACGGCTGACTAGCCGCGTGGCCGCCGAACTCCCGCTGGAGAAGATCGGGATGGCCCACGCGATGGTAGAGCAGGGGCGTCAGGTTGGCGGCGTGACCGTAACGATCGGCTGACGCCGCTCGGATCACCTTTTATTTATTCGCGGCCAGCCAGTTGTGCGCCGCATTGGCCTAGCCGTCAGACAACTGCAGCACGGGGTCGCACGACGCCGTTTCGACGATCAGGTTTAAGAACCTACTCGGGCTGTGGCTGGCCGGGGAGAATAATTGATGGTGTGAGGCGACCAATTAGCCGGATTTGATTTCCACTACATCCAGCGTCGCACGCAATACATGGTTTCCGCCGACGAACACGGACTGGCCACCTGCGATTATCCGCGCCTCGACTATGACGATGTTGAGGCCTACCGCTTTTTGCTCTGGAAGGTTGGCTGCACCTTCGCTTTCAGGGCGTCCTTTATCATCTTGACAAGACGCGCCTGCATGAACGCGCGCTCTTCGGGCCAGCTCACCAGGGCGTTGTAGTCGCAACCCTGCTTCTTGTTCTCCGCGGCGGCAACATTGTAATGGTCGCCTAGGCCTCCAGTCTCAGGCTTCGGTTTTGTGCAGCCTTTTGACTCTGTGTAGGCTTCCTCGCCGGAACCCCAGGCGATGGGGGTGTGTGAAGCAACGCGGAAATTGATGGTCTGACTGTCGAGCACTTCGATCTGTTCCGCGGTAAGCGGATTTTTTGCACCTGTTGCGCATGCGGCAAGTAGCCCCGCCTGAGGTGTTCTAGAACGCGGCTTCGAACCTGGAGTTCGAGTTACAGCAATTCCCGGACCCGACGGGCTCGCGTGATACGAAAACCGGTTTCCCGACCCCGACTAATGGCACTAAATGGCAAGCCGCCTAAAACCTATCAGGTCATAGGGCCTCCTTTCTTGCCGAGCAGTCGCTGCCTGACCAAGACGCCACTTAGGAACAGGTAGAGATTTTCGAGTTCGTGTTACCTCAGACCGATGAACTCGATTTACAGATTATCGGAATAGCATTTTCGCGCTACTAGCATCGCAGGGCGGATTGCACCTGGTTTTCCAGCGCCTGAAGAAAGGTTGAACGGTCATTCTTGGAAAACGCAGCCGGTCCGCGCGTGACCTCTCCCGATGAGCGCAGGTCCGTCATCAGGTCGCGCGTGGCGAGCGCCATGCCGATCGAGGCAGTGTCCAGAACCCGGCCGTTGGGGCGCAGGGCCAGCGCGCCGGCCTTGATGCAGCGGTCCGCGAGCGGGATATCCTGGGTGACGACGATGTCTTGTGCACCGATCCGCTCGGCGATCCAGTTATCGGCGAGATCCGCGCCTTCACCGACGACGGTCTGCGTCACGAGCGGGTGCCCGTGATAGCCGAACATGCCGCTGTTGGAGACGAGGTGGACCCTGATCTGGTGCCGCTCGGCCACGCGCAGAATTTCGTCCTTCACGGGGCAGGCGTCGGCATCGACATAGATCTCAGGCCGGCCCGCCATGGGGGCGTTATTCCTCGGCGGCCTTGTTCGATTCCGCGCGGACCGAACGTTCCCAGTCCGTGATGTAGTCGCGGGTCAGCGGCACGGCGTTCTGCTGTTTGGCGATCTGGATCTGGAAAACCATCTGGCCCATACGCCGGAACGCGATCTCGCAGCCCAGCAGGTAGAATTCCCACATCCGGCAAAAGCGTTCGTCGTACAACTCCAGCGCCTTCTCGCGTTGGGCCATGAACCGGTCGTACCAGAGGTGCAGCGTGTCGGCGTAGTGCAGACGCAGGATCTCGATGTCGGTGACCCACAGGCCCGCTTTTTCGATGGCGGATAGCGTTTCAGACAGCGCGGGCGTGTAGCCGCCCGGGAAGATGTACTTGCGTAGCCACGGGTTGGTGGTCCCCGGCGTGTCCATGCGGCCGATTGAGTGCAGCAGGAAGACGCCGTCGTCCTTCAGCAGGGCGCGTGCTTTGCGGAAATATTCAAGAAAGTGGCCCGCGCCCACGTGCTCGAACATGCCAACCGAGACGATCCGGTCATAGGTATCGGTCTCTTCTCGATAATCCTGGAGCTTGAAGCGCACCCGGTTGGACAGGCCGGCCTCGGCAGCGCGGCGCTGGCTGACCTTGTGCTGTTCGGTGGACAGCGTCACGCCGGTAACGTCGGCGCCGGACACCTTCGACAGGTAGAGCCCCATGCCGCCCCAGCCCGAACCGATGTCGAGGACTTTCAGCCCCGGCTCATTCAGCAGCAGCTTGGCCGCGATATGGCGCTTCTTGTCTTCCTGGGCGCGTTCCAGATCTTTGTGCGGGTTGTCGAAATAGGCACAGGAATACTGGCGGTCGGTGTCCAGGAACAGGTCGTACAGATCGTCTGACAGATCGTAGTGGTGGGCGACGTTGCGCTGGGCCGTGCCTACGGGGTTGTACTGCTGGATACGCCGGAACAGGCGACCTAGGCTCGCGCTACACCCGTAGAACCAATGGTTCTCGAAGTCGTCAATGTTGATCCCGACCAGATCGATGAGGTCGTAGAGCGATCCGTCCTCGATGGTCAGGGTGCCGTCCATATAGGCTTCACCAGTGGCCAGGCGCGGGTTCAGCAGGAGCCGCCGCTCCGTGGCCCCGTCATGGACACGAACGGTGATCTTCGGTGCTCTTCCGTCACCGATCATGTGAGTGTGACCTCGCGCGTCGATCAGCGTGAGGTCGCCTTTCTCGAAAATCGCTCCGAGAAACCGAGCCAAAAGCATCGCAGCCCCCCGCTGCCAAATAATTCGTTACGACGCAGGGGAGAAAGGCTAGCAAAACTCACTCATGCGAGCAAAAAAAGGATAACGCTCAGGCGTTTTCGGTATCCTCGTCGCCCGCGTCCGCCGTTTCGTCGGCTTCTTCGGCGACACGCTCGGCGACCTCTTCCTCGACCATGCCCTCGACCGCCTCGGCCTCGGCCGACTTGTCGTCGGCAATGGCGAGTGCCTCCTCAGCCAGTGCAACGGCCGCTTCAGCTGCCTCGGACTCCTCGGCGATCTCCGTGATCGAGATGCCGCGCTCGCGCTGGAGTTCGGCTTCGTCCTCGTTGCGCGCGACGTTGGCCGTCACCTCGACCTGGACTTCCGGGTGCAGCAAGACACGCACGGGATGCAGACCCAGTTCCTTGATCGGACGGTCGAGCATCACCTGGCCGCGTGCGATGGTCACGCCTGATTCGGAGACCGTATCCGCGAGATCGCGTGCTGAGACCGAACCGTAGAGCTGGCCGCTGTCACCGGCCTGACGGATCAGGACGATGTTGAGTGCCTCGATCTTGCTCGCGACGGCTTCGGCGTCCTTGCGACGCTCGAGGTTCTCGGCCTCAAGCTGGGCCCGCTGGGACTCGAAGTAGCTGCGGTTCTCATCGCTCGCACGAAGCGCCTTCTTCTGAGGAAGAAGGAAGTTGCGCGCGAAGCCCGGTTTTACTGTGACCACGTCACCCATCTGGCCCAGCTTTTCGATACGTTCGAGAAGGATAACTTCCATTTTTCAGACCTCCTGGCCGGCGGGCAGAAGCCCGATCCGGCGGCGAAGATTGAGAGTTTGATCTGCCACGCCAATCTCCGCGTCCATACCCGCGCCCAGCGTCAGCACCAGATTTTTTGCCGTTCCCTGCATCGGTTCCTGCTCCGTCCGGCGGCCCCAAGGCCTCGCGGGCGGACTATGATCAATCGACGACATAGGGGAGCAGGGCGAGGAAACGCGCGCGCTTGATGGCGCGGGCGAGTTCACGCTGCTTCTTGGCCGACACCGCAGTGATGCGGCTGGGCACGATCTTGCCGCGCTCGGAGATGTAGCGCGACAGGAGCTTTGTGTCTTTATAGTCGATCTTCGGTGCGTCCTCGCCCGAGAACGGGCAGGTCTTGCGCCGGCGGAAGAATGGACGGCGTCCGCCGCCACGGGGTCCCATAGCCATTATTCACTGTCTCCGTCGCTGGAATTGTCGTCAGAGGACTCAGATGCGGCCTCATGGGGGGCAGCGTCACCAGGAGCGCCTTCGGCACGGCGCGGCTGCTCCTCGCCGTTATCGTAATCGTCGCGGCGCGAACCGCGTTCCTTGCGCCCCTGCATCATCATGGACGGACCTTCCTCCACTTCCTCGATACGAAGCGTGAGGTAACGAAGAATGTCGTCGTGGATGCGCTGCTGGCGCTCGAGTTCGGTGACGACCTCAGACGGCGCGTCCAGATTCATCATAACGTAGTGGCCCTTCCGGTTCTTCTTGATCCGGTAGGCGAGGTTTCGAAGGCCCCAAGACTCGATTCCAACAACCTTGCCGCCGCCATTCTCGACAACGCCGGTGAAGGCCTCGACGAGCTGGTCAACCTGCGCACCGGAGATATCCTGGCGCGCAATAAAAACGTGTTCATAGAGTGGCATTGAATGCGACTCCCTCTGGCTATTCACTGACCGCCGCCGATCGCCCCGATCCCGGGCCGCGGCTGCACGGTCATAGCCGGCGGGCAACATTGCTTCGCCGGCAAGGAGTACGGCCCGGATTTCTCCCGTGCCGCTTGAGCAGCGGTAATAACCACATGGCGGGTGCCCGCGCAAGCGCTTCTTCTGCTGCCTTGCGGGACGCATTTGCCGGCTATAAGACTGGCATGTTTGGATTTTCGGGGGTTAGAGAATGAGTCGCGCCTTAGTCTGTCCCGGTCAGGGAAGCCAGGAAGTCGGTATGGGCCGTGAGCTTTCGGATGCCTTTCCCGCGGCACGGCTGGTGTTCGAGGAAGTGGACGACGCGCTGGAAAAGCGCCTTAGTCGCCTCATGTTCGAGGGGCCGCAGGAAGAACTGACCCTGACAGAAAACGCCCAGCCGGCACTGATGGCGGTCAGTATGGCCGCCGTGCGGGTGATCGAGCAGGAGGGTGGCAAGCCCATCGGCGATATCGCCGCCTATGTGGCCGGGCACAGCCTGGGTGAGTATTCCGCGCTGGCGGCGGCAGGCGCGATCCCTCTGGCCGAAGCGGCACGGCTGCTCCAGACCCGCGGTGAAGCGATGCAAGCGGCGGTCCCCGTGGGCGAGGGCGCGATGGCCGCGATCCTGGGGCCCAGTTTGGAAGAGGTCGAGGAGATTGCAGCCGAGGCGGCGGGCGATGAGGTGTGTGACGTCGCCAACGACAATTCTGAAGGCCAGGTCGTTGTCAGCGGCAACACTGCCGCCGTTGAGCGCGCGGTCGAGATCGCGAAGGAACGCGGCGTGCGCCGCGCTGTGCTGCTGCCGGTCAGTGCACCATTCCATTGCTCGCTGCTCGATCCGGCCGCCGACGTGATGACCTATGCGCTGGCCACAGCCAACATCACCGCGCCGAACCCGCCGGTTGTGGCGAATGTCACCGCCCAACCGGTGTCCGACCCCGACGAGATCCGCAATCTGCTGATCGAGCAGGTGACGAGCCGGGTACGCTGGCGCGAATGCGTTCTGAGCATGCGCGACCTCGGCGTCGAGGAATTGTGCGAGGTGGGTGCGGGTAAGGTGCTGACGGGGCTGGCACGGCGGATCGACCGCGACCTCGGCGCGCGGGCGATCGGCACCCCGGTCGACATCGAAGATTTTCTCGGATCGCTCTAGGGAGACACGGCATGTTCGACCTTCAAGGCAAGACGGCTCTGGTCACTGGCGCCACGGGCGGCATCGGCGGGGCGATCGCGCACCAGCTTCATGCCTGTGGCGCAACCATCGTGGCGAGCGGCACGCGCGCCGAAAAACTCGACACGCTCATTGGCGAACTCGGGGAGCGGTGCTTTGCCGTTCCCGCCAACCTGTCCGATCCGGCAGCCCCCGACGCGCTGGTTGCGGCGGCGGGCGAGGCGGCCGGCGGTGTCGATATCCTCATCAACAATGCGGGTCTCACTCGCGACAACCTCGCCATGCGTATGAAGGACGAGGAGTGGCAGGAGGTCCTGGACGTCAACCTGTCTTCCGCGTTCCGGCTCAGCCGCGCAGTGTTGCGCGGCATGATGAAGGCGCGCTGGGGCCGCATCGTCACGGTAACCTCCGTGGTCGGGGCGACGGGCAATCCCGGGCAGACCAACTACGCCGCCTCGAAGGCGGGACTGACGGGCATGACCAAGGCGCTGGCCCAGGAAGTCGCCAGCCGCGGGATCACGGTCAACTGCATCGCGCCGGGTTTCATCGAGACACCCATGACCGATGCGTTGTCCGACGACCAGAAGGCCGCGCTGCTGGGACGAATCCCGGCCGGACGGCTTGGTGTGGTGGACGATGTGGCTGCCTGCGCGGTGTTTCTGGCAAGCCAGGAAGCGTCTTATGTCACCGGCCAGACCATCCATGTGAATGGCGGGATGGCCATGATCTGAGCGCCGCGCGCTTGACGTTACGGACGAACGCAGCTAAGTCGCGCCCTCCATGGGCGCTGTTTTCGGGCCACGGTCCGTCGCAAGGCGCTATGAACAGGGATGGGCGGTCGTTTTTTGGGGGGAACCCCGTCACCGAATCGTCTTAAATCATCCCGTGCTTAACCATCCCGTATCGGGATCGCGAAACAAGAACCGAGGGCAGGCAGAAATGAGCGATATTGCCGAGCGCGTGCAAAAGATCGTCGTCGAGCATCTGGGCGTCGACGAAGGCAAAGTCACCGAAAACGCGAGCTTCATCGACGATCTTGGGGCGGACAGCCTCGACACCGTGGAACTGGTGATGGCGTTCGAGGAAGAGTTCGGTTGTGAAATTCCGGACGACGCCGCGGAGAAGATCCTGACCGTCGGCGACGCGGTGAAATTCCTCGAAGAAGCCGCCGACTAACGCACGGTACCCGGCCCGCATGGATATGCCATTGCGGGCCATTCGACCGACAATCACCGCAATCGGAATTCCATGAGACGTGTCGTCGTCACCGGAATGGGTCTCGTCACGCCGCTCGGCGTGGGACTCGATCACAACTGGGCGCGCCTGACCGCAGGCGAATCCGGGGCCCGGACCATCGATAAGTTCGACGTGTCGGACCTGCCCGCCAAGATCGCGGCCCAGGTGCCGCGCGGCGATGGATCGGACGGCACGTTCAACGCCGACGACTTTGTGTCCACCAAGGAACAGCGCCGGATCGACGAGTTCATCGTCTATGGCATTGCGGCGGCGGTTCAGGCGGTCGAGGACTCCGGTTGGGAGCCGGAAGCCGATGAGGACCAGTGGCGCACCGGAGTGATGATCGGCTCCGGTATCGGCGGGCTACAGACCATCGCTGACGGCGAGAAGTTGCTCAACGAGCAGGGCCCGCGCAAAGTCGGACCGTTCTTCATCCCCTCCGCGCTGATCAACCTGGCCTCGGGCCATGTGTCGATCCGTTACGGCTTCAAGGGTCCGAACCACGCGGTGGTCACGGCCTGTTCGACCGGCGCGCATGCTATCGGTGATGCGGCCCGGCTGATCATGCTGGACGATGCCGACGTGATGGTCGCGGGTGGTGCGGAGGCGGCCATCTGCCGCATCGGCATCGCGGGTTTTGCGGCCTGCCGGGCTTTGTCCACCGGCTACAATGACACACCCCAGCAGGCCTCGCGTCCTTACGACAAGGGCCGTGACGGGTTCGTCATGGGCGAAGGCGCGGGCGTGGTGGTGCTTGAGGAATACGAACACGCCAAGGCGCGCGGTGCGCATATTTACGCCGAGGTCGTCGGTTATGGCTTGTCGGGCGACGCGCACCACATCACGGCGCCTGCCGAAGACGGCAATGGTGGTTTCCGGTCCATGCAGGCGGCGCTGAAGCGCGCGGGCCTCAATCCGGAAGACATCGACTACGTCAACGCGCACGGCACCTCGACACCGCTGGGCGACGAGATCGAGCTCGGCGCGGTCAAGCGCCTGTTCGGCGACCATGCCTACAACCTGTCCATGTCCTCGACGAAGTCCGCCATCGGGCATCTGCTTGGCGCAGCGGGTGCGGTTGAGGCGGTCTATTCGATCCTGGCGATCAACAACGATGTCGTGCCGCCGACGATCAATCTCGACGATCCGTCGGATGCCTGCGATATCGACCTCGTGCCCCACACGGCCAAGGAGCGAAAGGTGCGTCATGCGCTCAGCAACTCCTTCGGCTTTGGCGGGACCAATGCGAGCCTCGTTTTCGCCGAGGTCTGACCTCACGACTCCCGCATTCCCGGCTATCATCGCCGGCGTATGAGCGAGACGCCCGAAACCGCTCCGCGCCGCCGCTGCCGGTGGGGCTGGATCGTCTCCCTGTTCGTGTTGCTGCTGATCGTGGCGGCGACGGTCGCAGGCGGCGGCTTCGTGATGCTGCACCGCGCCTATACTGACCCCGGCCCGCTGGCATCCAACACCGTGGTGGTGATCCCGTCGGGCTCGAGCGGCCGCGAGATTGTGGGCCGGCTCACGGATGCCGGTATCGCCGCCGATCCGCGCCTGGCGCGTCTGGCGCTGCGGCTGTTCGCCTCCGAACGGCCCCTTCGCGCGGGTGAGTACGCGTTCCCCGCATCCATCAGCCTGAAAGCTGCGATCGGCAAACTGCAGGACGGTGACACTGTCGTGCGCCGGGTAACGATCGCCGAGGGTCTCACGACGCGCGAGGCGCTGGCCGTCCTCAGCCAGGCCGAGGGGCTGGAGGGCAACGCGCCTGAGCCTACCGAGGTGGGCGAGGGCTCGCTGCTGCCGGAGACCTATCACTTCAGCCTGGGCGACACGCGGGCCGATGTCGTCGCGCGGATGCAGGCCGCGATGCATGAAGCGATTGCAACCGAATGGGCCGGCCGTGACGAGGGGTTGCCCCTGGCCTCGCCGGCCGAAGCACTGATCCTCGCCTCCATCGTCGAGAAGGAGACCGCGGTTCCCTCTGAACGCCCGCGCGTGGCGGCGGTGTTCATCAACCGCCTCAAGCGCGGCATGCGCCTGCAGTCCGATCCGACGGTGGCCTATGGCTTCTCGACCGAAGAGGGAGAGTTTTCTGGCCGCCTTCTGAACAAGCACCTCGAGACAAACCACCCGTTCAACACCTATACGCGCGACGGCCTGCCGCCCTCGCCTATAGCAAATCCGGGCCGCGAGAGTATCGCCGCTGTGTTGCATCCGGCGGAGACGAAGGATTTTTATTTCGTGGCTGATGGTTCAGGCGGGCACGCCTTCGCGCGTACGCTCGCCGAGCACAACCACAATGTCGCCAAGTGGCGACGCATCCAGCGTGAGCGGAGAAATTCGGCACGCTAGCCGCTCAGGACCGATTGCGGCACGATAGTCGAGGGGTCATACTTGGCCCATGAATTCCGGGGAGATATCCATGATGAACGTCCGAACCGTTGCGAAGCGCGTACCTGCAGCCTTGACCGCACTGCTGGTTCTGGCGATGTCCGCACCCGCCTATGCCCATCATCCAATGGGCGGCGTCACGCCGTCCAATTTCGTCGAAGGCCTGCTGTCCGGCATCGGCCATCCGATCATCGGCATCGACCACCTGGCGTTCGTGATCGGGATCGGTCTCGCCGCATCCTTCCTCGCGCGCGGCCTGATCATGCCGGCGTTCTTCATCGGCGCGACGATCCTGGGCACCGGAATTCACCTTCTGGCGGTCGATCTGCCGATTGCCGAAGTCGTCATTTCTGCTTCCGTGTTGCTGCTCGGCGCGATGATCGTGACCAAGCGCGATCTGCCGACTGTGCTGTGGGCGGGCCTGTTCGCCGTGGCCGGTATCTTCCACGGCTACGCCTATGGTGAGGCGATCATCGGCGCGGAGGCGACCCCGCTGGTGGCCTATCTCGGCGGGTTCGCGGTGACCCAGTACCTCATCGCGGCTGGTGCGTTCCTGGTGGCGAAACGCGGTGTGACGATGCTTGACGCCAAGCCGGTCGAGACGCGGATCGCAGGCGGCTTCGTCGCGGGCGTCGGTTTCGTCTTCCTGTTCTCCGCCGTCTCGCCGTTCTAGGACGGGCGGCTTCGGTGTGGGTCCCGGTCAGATTTTCTGGCCAGGCTGCGCCATGATCTGCTTCAGCACGGCGTTGTAGCCGCCGAAATCGGTGAAGCCGCCATCGACCGCGATGTCGTGGCCGGTGATGTAGCTGGAATCGTCGCTGACGAGGAACAGGACCACCGAGGCGATCTCCTCGGGCTCCGCGCCGCGCACCATCGGCGTCTGGGCACCCAACGCATCGATGAAATCCTCGGACCCCGCGACGAACGGCGTCATCACCAGTCCCGGACAGATCGTGTTCACGCGGATTCCCCATTCCTGCAACGCCATGGCGGCGCTTTTCGACACACCGCGCAGGCCCCATTTGGTGGCGCTGTAGGCCGTCGCGAAATGGCCGGTCAGGCCTGCGATGGAACTGGTGTTGACGATGGCTCCGCCGCCGCTGTCGCGGATCAGGGGGGCTGCCGTGCGGATGCCCAGGAACGGGCCGGTCAGGTTGACCGAAAGGACCCGGTTCCAGTCCTCCAGCGAAGTGTTCAGAACATTTCCGCCGCGCAGCGTGACACCGGCATTGTTCACCAGGATATGCAGCGCGCCGAATTCGTCGCGGATGGCGTCGATGACCGACGCCCAGTTGCCCTCGTCGGCGACGTCCAGGTGCCGGTAATGCGCATCGCCGCCCGCATCCCGGATGGCCTAGGCGCGTTCCTCACCTGCCTCGTCCTGCACGTCGGCGAGAATAATCCGCGCAACGTTCTCGGCCAGCAACTGCGCTTCCGCCGCGCCCTGTCCGCCCTCCAGCGCCGCGCCGGTGATAAGCGCGGTCTTGTTCTCCAGCTTCCGGTTCATCGCGATTTTCCCTTGCTTGATCTGTGTGATGTCAGTCCCTGAACAGGGACAAGAGCCGCGCGCCAATATACATCGGCCATGGAAAGGCGATGATGCGCCGGTTGCGGGCAAGTCCCCTGCAAATGATGCGTGCTGCGCGGTCGGCATCCATCAGCATCGGCATGTGAAAATCGTTCACATCGGTCATAGGCGAACGCACGAAACCCGGACAGATGACGCTGACACCGATCCCGTCCTCGCGGCAGGTCTTGCGCAAGGCCGTCCCGTAGAGCCGCACCGCCGATTTGCTTGCGCAGTAGGCCGGCGCGTCCGCGAAGCCGTGATAACCGGCGAGGCTGGACATCAGCGCGATCTGCCCGTGCCCGCGTTCGCGCATGCGCGGCTGGATCGGCACAACCGTGTTCGCGACGCCTACGACATTTGTGGCGAATATCCGCGACGCATCGGCCTGTGTGCCGCGCGTTGCCTTCCGTGCCCCGGCGGATATGCCGGCATTCGCGATCACGAGATCGAGCGGCGCGGTTCGGTCGGTCCGGACGATCCAGTCGCGCATGGCTTCGGTGTCGGTTACATCCACCTGCGCCACGGTGCATTTTGCACCCGCCGCACGCACAGCATCCGCAACGGCTTCAAGGCGTTCGCCATTACGCCCGCCCAGCGCGAGCGTGACGCCGTCACGGGCATAGGTCTGGGCCAGCACCGCCCCGATGCCGCTCGACGCCCCTGTAATCAGGATGCTGGTCGGAGAATCGTACCTTCCCATGTCGGAGCGGCGCCTCCCGGCCCGGCTTGTTGGTTACCGGACCCCAAGCTATAAGGCGCGCCATGAAAACAACAGTCCCGCAGGCGCTCCGACGCCGCTCCGCCCGCTTTCGGGGCGCGCAATGACCCTGCAGAGCATGACAGGCTTTGCACGTGAGTCCGGACAGGATTCCCGTTTTTCCTGGACCTGGGAGGGCCGCAGCGTTAACGCGCGCGGGCTGGACATCCGCTGCCGGGTTCCGGGCGGTCAGGAAGCCGTGGAGCAGGCCGTACGCAAGGTGGCGGACAAGCTGTTCGTGCGCGGCAACGTCACGCTGGGCCTGTCGGTGGAGCGGCGGGACCAGTCCGGCACGAGCTATCGGGTAAACCGTGAACTGCTGCAGACCGTCCTCGGACTGCGGTCAGAACTTTCCGGACAGATTTCCGAGGCCGCACCGAGCCTGGAAGGCCTGCTGGCGATCCGCGGGATGCTGGAAAGCGCCGAGGACAGTGAATCCGATGAGGAGGTGACCGAGCGCCAGCGTGAGATGATCCGCACCGGCGAGGCGATGCTGGCCGGTATGGCCGGGGCCCGGGCCGCGGAGGGCGCACTTCTCGACGGCGTTCTGCGCACGCATCTGGAGGCGCTGGGCGTGCTGGTTGAGGCAGCGGCGGCGTCCGCGGCCGCCCAGCCGGACGCCATCCGCGCACGCCTGCGCGCGCTGGTCGAGGAGCTGATGCAGGCCGATCCGCGTCTTTCGGAAGATCGACTCGCGCAGGAAGCGGCACTGTTGGTGGGCAAGGCCGATGTGCGCGAGGAACTCGACCGCCTGCGGGTGCATATCTCGGCGGTCGGGGAATTGCTGGACGACGGGAAGGCCGTCGGTCGGCGGCTCGATTTCCTGTGCCAGGAACTCAACCGGGAGGCCAACACGTTGTGTTCCAAGTCGGCGGATGTCGATCTGACGCGTCTCGGGCTCGATCTGAAGGCGACGATCGAGCAGTTCCGCGAGCAGGTCCAGAACGTCGAGTAGGGGAGGGGCATGGACGACGGCGCAAACAACGGACTCAACATCAGGCGGCGCGGACTGATGCTCGTGCTGTCGTCGCCGTCCGGTGCAGGCAAGACGTCGATCTCCCGCGAACTGCTGGAACGCGACGACGATCTGTACATGTCGGTGTCCGCGACGACCCGGCCGCGCCGCCCCGGTGAAGTGGACGGGGTGCATTACAAGTTTGTGGACAAGACCGATTTCGATCTGATGGTGAACCGGCAGGAGCTGCTGGAATACGCGAAGGTGTTCGATCACTACTACGGCACGCCGCGCGGCCCGGTCGAAGAGGCGCTGAGCGCGGGTCATGACGTGCTGTTCGATATCGACTGGCAGGGCACGCAGCAGCTCGACGAACGCGCGCGCGAAGACCTTGTCAGTGTCTTTATCCTGCCTCCGTCAACGGCCGAACTCGAACGTCGGCTGAACACGCGTGCGCAAGACAGTGCGGAAGTGATCTCGAATCGTATGGCAAAGGCTGCCGACGAGATGACCCACTGGTCGGAGTACGACTATGTCGTGGTCAATCAGAGCTTTGAGGACAGCGTCGCCCAGATTCAGGCAATATTGGCAGCGGAGCGCCTCAAGCGGACGCGGCAGGAAGGCCTTTCGGATTTTGTGCGTCTACTACGACAGGGGCGCTGATAGCGCTCTCGGACCGGTCTGATAGAGCTTCTTCCTCCAGCAGGACCGAGAGTTTCAGCCAGGAGTCGCGCCGGTAGAACGGCAGTCCGAGGCGCTGATACTCCGGCTCATGGGTGCGGTGACGGAACCCTGGGATCGAGGGGTCGGCGCGATTCATGGACATATTTCCGGTCATTGTGCGGCCGGTTGTGTTGCCGGCATGCTCGAATATCTTGGTGGATGTTAACCATGTCCGACATGGCGGTCACTTCAACAATCCGAAGCGGCCGAACCGCCTAACGGCTGTCGAACGCATTGGCGATGGCGCAGAACTGGCCAATGTCCAGATCCTCTGCGCGCGCATCCTCCGCGACGCCGGCCGCAGCAAGTAATTCGGCGCCCCCCAGCGACGACAGTGCCCGGCGCAGCATCTTTCGGCGCTGACCGAAGGCCGCGCGTGTTACCAGTTCCAGCGTCTCGCGCCTGGCCGGGGCGCGCGGTTCGCGGCGCACTGTCATGTTCACAACGGACGACGTGACGTTGGGCGGCGGCACGAAGGCCGAAGCGGGCACGTCGAACATGATCCGTGCATCGGTCAGCCACTGCGATAGGACGGAAAGCCGTCCGTAAGCCTTGGTGCCAGGCGATGCGACAATGCGTTCGGCAACTTCCTTCTGGAACATCAGGGTAAAGCCGAGAAAGTCTCGCGCATGGATGAGCCAGTCTACCAGCAGCGGCGTTCCGACGTTGTAAGGCAGGTTGGCGACGATACGCCGAGGCGGTGGAACCGCGGCGGTGAGGTCGTAGCCCAGCGCGTCGGCGTCGATCACCGTCAGGCGGCCGCCGGCGTGATCCGCTAGGTCATACAGCGCGGCGATGGCGCGCGGATCGCGTTCGACCGCATAGACCTGCTGGGCGGGGCTTTCCAGCAGCGCGCGCGTAAGTCCGCCGGGGCCAGCGCCGATCTCGATGACATTCTGCCCATCCAGATTGCCGGCAACCGACACGATGCGGCGGGTCAAGTTCAGATCAAACAGGAAGTGCTGGCCGAGTGATTTCTGGGCCGCGATGTCAAAGCGGCCGACAATTTCACGCAGCGGCGGAAGGCGGCCGGCGTCAAACACGCAAATCGACGAAGGCTGCGCGGCGCAGGTCTCGGAGGTAGCGACGCGAAAGCATATCGACCCGCTCACGCAGCAGGGTCTGCCGGATTTCGTCCCGGTCTGGACCGGTGTCGCCCTGGCGCTCGCAGATCATCACGATCTGGATGCCGGCAGGCTGGCGGATGGGCGCGCTGGCCTGGCCCACAGGCAGATTGGCTGCGACGGCGCGCAAATCCGTGTTCAGGTCCTTGAGTTTGAAACTTGCCGGATTGCTGGGCTGTGGTGTTCCGGCCGCCTCAGCTGCGGCGGAGAAATCTTTGCAGCCTCGCACTTTTGCAACCGTCTCACGGGCCATGGCCATGGTGGTTTCCACGTCGCTCTGCGGTACGTTCTCGTCCAGCTTGAACAGCGCCTGGCGCAACTGGACGGTGCGTTCACCCGCGCTGGGAGGCTCGTTGGTGCGCTGGCTGATGAGTGAGAGGATGGTAAAGCCGTCGGCCGTGCTGATCGGCTCGGAGACCTCGCCCACCTTCATCGATGTAATGGCGGTGTTAATGGCAGGCTCCAGCCCGCCGGCCTGGATCCAGCCGATATCTCCGCCTGTGGCCGCCGAAGCGCTCTTCGAAAACTGGCCCGCCACGGCCCGGAAATCCGCACCGTTCCGGATTTGCTGGACCAGGCGGTTTGCCAGTTCTCGTATTTCTTCCGTGTCGGCGGGATTATCGACGGGCAGCAGGATTTCACCCACATGGAATTCGGTTACGCCCCGGTTGGCCTCGATCCGCTGGATGACGGTGTCGATTTCCTCCTCACCGATCTCGATGGTCGGGATCACCGTCCGCGAGAGCAGTTTCTGCCACGCGATGTTCGCGCGAATCTGGTCCGTGGCGGCTTCCAGCGAGATGCCTTGCCGGCGCAGGAAGGTCTCGAAGCCGCCCCGGGGGATGTTGTTGTTCTGTTCGATATTGCTGACCGCCGATTCGATCTCGCCCTGGGTTACCCGCACATTCAGGCGTTCGGCCTCTTCGGTCTGCAACGCTTCGTCGATCAGCCCGCGCAGCACCTGGGGCGTGATACGCCGCTGTGTCTCTGCGGTGTTGGGCAGTCCGGACGAGGCAATCAGGATCTGGATACGCTGCTGGACGTCAAAGACCGAGATAACTTTCTCGTTCACGACGGCGGCAATGCGCTGAACGTCCTGAGCGGACGCGGCGGAAATGGCTGTTGAGAAAACCAGCAGGGCCACAGCCGAACCTTGCAGTGCGCTTGTCAGGCACGATGCGGCGCGGCGGGCGAGGTGTCGGGTTGAGGTGGTCATTCTAGAATACCGAAGAGGACACTTGTCCCAGGCCCTTGAGCGTGAGTCGGAAGATCAGTGATTCCGATGGCGGCACATCGCGGTCCTGTGTGAAGTCGCGTCGGTAGTTCAGCTCAAAGTCCGAACAGTCGCATTCATAGCGCAACGCCGCGCCGTAAGACAGGGCTCCGCCTTCGGAGGTTAGGTCGCGGCGGGTATCAACTCGGGCCGACCAGCGTTCTGTCAGCTGGGAGGTTAGAGCCACCGTCGCTTCCTCACGGTCAGCAAATTCTTCGGTTTTATCGAAGAATGCGTAGTTGAGGTCGAGCCGCAGGGCCCGCGGACCGGCGGACGCGCCGATCTCGGTTCGGCGTGCACTTAAGGAATCCTTATCGAACCGGGTTTTGTAAAGTAGATCGAAATAGTTATTCGGTGAGACCTGCAGACTGGCGACGATATCGGAAAGCTGGTCTTCGAGGCCCGAACCGGTCTTGAACGGGCTGTCGTCGCGAAACCGGAATGACTGGCCGACGATCAGGGTGGTGCTACCACCTCCCTCACCGAAGAAACCCGTGCGTAGCCCATACACTGCCCGCTGACCACCTTCGACGCGGTCGGTGCCAGTGAACCGGTTGGCACGGAACAGATTGGTTTCGTCGAATTCGACCGACTGGCTGTCTTCGTTCGGGATTTCGTCGGGGTTGCCGCCATTTGGTGCGAGAACCAACGCCATAAGGGGTTCGATGATCTGACTGGTCCGGCCGCTTCGCCGCACCCAGGGGTAGCGCCAGCTGACAATCGCCTGCGGGAATAGACGACCCTCGATACCGCTTTCGGGGCCACGGGCCGTTGTTACGTCTTCCGCGTTGTAGAGGTCCGCCTGAAGCGATGTGCGAAAGCTGGTAATCGTACCCAGACCATCCGTATGCGAAATCTGCCAGCCGGGAGTCAGGCTAAATTTCTGGCTGGATGCTCCCTCGTCGCGGGTCATCGCGCGGACTTCGGTGTCGAGGGTCGTCATGCCACCAAAACTGTTCGGCTCGCTGACGTAATTGTAGTTAAGCTTGGGCGCTACGAGTGGCGTTCCCGATTGCTCATCGTCCTGGCGAAGGCCTTGGAAGTAATACCCCTCAGCCATAGCGTAGCTGCGTGAACCGAACCCCTCCACGAAGAGGTGGTTCCGCAGGGTATCGTTGTGGGTAAAGCCGTAGCGCTGTAGGTAGGTGTCGTCGCTGGCCAGCTTGACGTCGAGGCCCCAGCGCCAGAGATCGTTGATTGAGAAACGGGTCTCGGAATCGATGTGGCCGCGCAGCCGGTTCGTCCCGACCTGCACGCTGTCGCGGGTTGCCGATAGGCGCAGGAAGTGTTCACCGTCGGCGAAGCGCTGGCGGTACTTGCCCGTAATTACGGGCAGGTTGTCGGTGGAGAAGATCGGGTCGAAGGTAAAGTCCCTTTCGCGGTCAATCGCCCAGAAGTAGGGAGCCCGCATCGACGAGCCGAGCAGGCTCGATACTCCGAAGGTCGGGATCAAAAAGCCGCTCTTGCGCTCCACGGTGGGATCCGGGTGACGGAGATAGGGCGTGTAGGCCACGGGGAAACCGAGAAACTCGAGCCTCGCATCCCGATACACGACTTCCCGATCGTCTGCGTTGTGGATGATCCGGCGCGCCTTGACCTGCCAGACGGGCTCGCCGTCGTTATCAGTGCAATTCACGCAGGGCGAATATGCTGCGCGGGTTAGTTCGGTCTCGACGCCACCGCGCCGCTGGGCGCTTACGGCCGCAAGGCGCGTGTCGTCGGTGAGCAGCATCTTGAAGCCGCGAAGGAAGCCTTCACGAAGGTCTCCGGTCAGTTCCGCGAACTCCGCAAACAGCACTTCACCTGTGGGTTCCAGAACAACCACATTGCCCGATGCCGTCACTATATCGTCACGCTGGTTGTAAGTTACCGCATCGGCGTTGAGGACACGTTCGCCCTGGATGATTTCGACGTTGCCCCGAGCCGTGGCCGTGCCCAGGTCCTCGTCGAAATTCAATTCGTCTGCTTCCATAAGGACCGGCTTCTGGCCTTCCTCCACGCCCTGAGCGATCGCGGGCGTGGCCAGCACGAGCCAAGAGGCGGACAGGACCGCCAGGATTCCCCCGCTCCGGCGCATCATCCGTCTTCCAGATGCAGCAGCATAGCCAGACCGGCCATGAGGCTGACCCCAGCCGGGGTCCATGCCGCCAGGATGACGGGCACGTTGGAGCCGAGCCCCAACGCCTGAATGACGTTTGTAAGCAGGAATAAGAGGAAGCTCGCCAAAACGCCGGCGCCGATCAGTAAAACGGTGCCGCCGCGCCGCGTGAGCCGCAGCGAGAAGACGGCGGCGATAAGGACCATCGCCGCCAGCAACATTGGTTCGGCCAGCAGGGCGTGGAACTGGAGCCGGTGAGCGACGGGAGAAAAGCCCGTATCCTCCAGAACCTTGATGAAACGCGGCAGGTTCCAGAAGGCGATGGTCTCCGGACTAGCGAAACTTTCCTGGATCTTATCGGCCGTCAGGTCGGTGGCCAGCTCATAATGCGCGACGAATTGGCCGGAGCGGCCGGGCCGCGTCAACCATGCGTCGGAGATGTCCCAGCGTCCATCGAACAACTGCGCGCGCTTGGCGTCGATGCGGCCGACGAAACGGTCGTTGTTGCCGAATTCGAATACGATGACATCTTCGAGTAGCAGTTCGTCAGGCTGCACCCGCTCGGCATGGATTACCGTCTGACCCTCGCCTTCGAGGCCTGCCTGGCGTAGCCAGATGCCCTGGGACGAGACGGCGAGTAGGGAGGAACGCCCCGTGAGGTAGCGGCCCTCAAGCTCCTCGAACTGCGACAGCATGATCGCCGACAGCGGGTTGAGCACCGTCACAGTGAACACGCCGAGCAGCACCGCCGCCGTAAGCGCCGGCATGAGGAATTGCCAGACCGACACACCCGCCGCGCGAACCACCACCAGTTCGTGGCTGCGGGTCATTTTCAAGAAAGTGAAGATGGCGCCGAACATCACCGCGAACGGTACCGCCTCCTGGGCCAGGAACGGAGCCCTCAGTAGGGTCATGCTGGTGATGATCGAGGCGGTGGCGCCGGCGTGGTTGCTGCTGCGGCGCAGGAGTTCGATTGCGTCGATTAGTGCGATTACCGACAGCATCGTGGCGAACATCACGGCGAACCACAGAAGGAACTGCCGTAAAATGTAGGACGATATGGTGGGTGAGGAGAGCATGGCGTCGGATCAGGCCTGGACCGGTTCCGTTATGAGGCCAGAAGGGCGGCGCAGCCGCGCACGGATAATGATGAACAGGGCTGCGAAGAATGATGCGACCGGCAGCGAATAGACCAGAGGGATGACGGCCAGAGTACGCTTCGAGACATTGAACAAACCCAGCGAGGCGATCTGCAACGCGAAGATCGCCGCGATGGCGACTAGGATGCGCGAGGTGTTGCCACGGCGGCTGAAATTGCCCGACAGCATGGCCGCCATCGCGATAGTGGCGAAGACGAGCAAATACAGCGGGGTCGTGATGCGTCGGTGTCCCTCGGCGATAAGGTGTTTTGCATAGTAGACGTCATGCACGCTGTCGCCGGGCCGTAATAGCGAACCCAGAAAGCGCTCCTCCGGCTCGCGCCAGCGTGGCTGGACGGATTCATTAAGAATGCTGAGGTCCAGCGAATACTGGTCGAATTTAAAAAAGGTCAGCCGGCCGGAGCTGCGATCCACGTCCTGCTGACTGCCATTGAACAGCACCACGCGGGCTTCTTCGGGTGACTGGACGGCGGTGCCGCGCTCGGCCGTATAGGTGACTGGCCGATCCGGGTCTCGAGAATCATGGGCAAAGATGCCGCGCAACTCGCCTTCGCCTGTGCGTTCGCGGATGTAGACCGTCAGTCCGTCGATGGGGGTGTTGAAGCGCTGCTCCTGAAGCAGCACGCTGCCGTAGGAATTCCGGTAGCTGTTTTGCTTCTGCTTGAAGGCGTGAATTGACGCCGGCACGAGATACAGGTGCATCGCGTAGGCGATGACCACGCAGAGCAGGCCAAGCATGAGCCCGGGCCGTGCCATGGCCAGCGGGCTGATGCCGGCGGCGCGCATGACCACCAATTCGCTATCGTTACGCAGCTGGTTATAGACGACCAGCACGGCGGCGAAGACCGCGATCGGCAGCAGAACGGCGATGAACTTGGGCAGGTTGAGGCCGCTCATCTCGAACAGGACTGAGATCGGCAGGCCCCGGTTCACGATAAAGTCGATCAGGCGCAGCGAACCGAACAAGGAGACAAGCACGGTCAGAACCGCGGTGACGAACACCGTCGCCAGCACGAGTTGTCTGAAGATGTACTTGCCGATTGACTTCATGGCCGCTCCAGGCAAGAGACGATGAAGGAATCGTCCCGCAAACCCCTGATTCGAATAATAAACATGTATTCTGGCACTAGGAGTTTGTAGCAGATCGGATTTCGGCGACAAATACCCGTGAACGCCGGTGAGGTCATGTTGCGCGCGCCTTGCGGGTGTTCTAAATCTCGAAGAAGCCGATCCTGGGTCCAACCGCCCGCAAACATATCCCTGATGGAAGTGAGCGTCATGAAAATCAGTTTTGTCGAACCTAAAGTTCCCGCCCGCGGCATGGTTGTCCTGCTCGTGGGCTCTGATGGTGTATTGGGGACTTCGGCGAAAAGCATCGACAAGGCTACTGGCGGGGCGCTCACCCGCGCCATGGAAGCGCGCAATTTCACGGGCAAGAAAGGCGAGAGTGTGGCCGTTCTGGCGCCGCACGGCTGCGAAACCGTGAACATTGTGATGATCGGGGCCGGGGCCGGCACCGATCTCGATGTGCTGCAGGCCCAGGAGCTGGGTGCGACAATCTACAAGGCGGTTTGCGGTCTGACTGTGAAATCGGCCAGCGTGATGGCCGAAGCGCCGAAAGGGGCGAAGGTGCGCGGTGATGGCCTTGCTGCCGCGCTTGCCGCCGGTGCGCGCCTGCGCTCCTACCGATACGACAAGTATCTGACCCGTGCGAACATCGGTGCGGGACCCGACCGTCTGCAGTTTATGGTGAAGGGAGCGGCGACCGCGCGGCGCGAATACGCGGCGTTCGAGCCGGTGGCTGACGGTGTGGATTTCGCCCGCGACCTGGTGTCCGAGCCGAGCAACGTCAAGACGCCGAAATGGATGGCTGCCCAGTGCCGCAAGCTAACCAAGCTGGGCGTGAAGGTCGAGGTGCTGGGCGAGGCCCAGATGAAAAAGCTGGGCATGAACGCCCTGCTGGCGGTGGGCCAGGGCAGTGTTCAGGAATCCCAGATGGTCATCATGCGCTGGAACGGTGGCGGCAAGGACGCCAGGACCGTCTCGCTGCTGGGCAAGGGCGTGACCTTCGACACCGGCGGCATTTCCATCAAGCCCGCTGGCGGTATGGAAGACATGATCTGGGATATGGGCGGTGCCGGCACCGTGATCGGCGCGATGCACGCCATCGCGGCCCGCAAGGCCAAGGCCAACGTGATCGGTGTGGTCGGGCTGGTCGAAAACATGCCCGACGGCAACGCACAGCGCCCGGGTGACATCGTGACGTCGATGTCGGGTCAGACGATCGAGGTCATCAACACCGATGCCGAAGGCCGTCTCGTGCTGGCCGATGTGCTATGGTACACCCAGAAGCGCTTCAAGCCTGATGTGATGATCGACTTTGCGACCCTGACGGGTGCGATCATGGTCGCGCTTGGGCGAGAGTATTCTGGTCTTTACGCCTCAGAGGATTCGCTAGCCGAGCGTATCGTCTCGGCGGGAAATGCCGTGGGCGAGAAGATCTGGCGCATGCCGCTGGACGATGCTTATGATAAGCAGATCAACACGCCGCGTGCGGACATGAAGAATGTCGGCCCGCGCTGGGGCGGCAGCATCACGGCGGCGCAGTTCCTCAAGCGCTTCACCAACGATCTGCCCTGGGCGCACCTGGATATCGCGGGCGTCGCCTGGTCTGACAAGGAACTGCCGCTGATGGAGAAGGGCGCATCCGGTTTCGCGGTCCGCGCGATGGACCAGTTCGTGCGCGAATATTACGAGGGCTGATCTGCCCCGCTGCCGTGACCGAGATCCGCTTCTATCACCTGACCATAAAGGCACTTGAAGAGGTGCTTCCGGTGATGCTTGAGCGCACGGTGGTGCGCGACGGGCGCCGAGCCGTGGTGGTCGCGGGTTCGCCTGAACGGGTGGAGCATCTCAACGCTCATCTGTGGACCTACAACGACCGCGTCTTCCTGCCCCATGGCAGCAAGGCCGACGGGCATGCTGCGCAACAGCCGGTCTGGCTGACCGATGCCGACGAGAACCCGAACGGCGCGAAGGTGCTATTCCTCGCTGACGGGGCTCTGTCGGAGGCCATCCCCGACTACGAACTGGTTTGCGAGCTGTTTGACGGGCGCGACGAGGCGGCGGTGGGCGCGGCGCGGACGCGCTGGCGCGACTACAAGGCCGCGGGCCACGAACTCACCTACTGGCAGCAAACCGACCGCGGCGGCTGGGAACAAAAAGCCCAGGGCTAAATTCTCAACGTTCTCGGACACCGGACGGGCTGCCTGCTTGTCCCCTCGCGGCGTGCTGGATATAAGGCGCGCACGAAATCACCCATATCCGAAACTGGAGAAGATCCCATGGCGACCGAGCGCACTTTCTCGATCATCAAACCCGATGCCACCCGCCGCAACATCACCGGCCAGGTCATCGCCAAGCTAGAAGGCGCGGGCCTGCGCATCGTCGCGCAGAAGCGCATTCACATGACCAGGGAGCAGGCCGAGGGCTTCTATGCGGTCCACAAGGAGCGTCCGTTCTTCAATGACCTGGTTGCCTTCATGACCTCCGGTCCGGTTGTCGTTCAGGTGCTGGAAGGCGAGAACGCCATCGCGAAGAACCGCGAAGTGATGGGCGCGACCAACCCGGCCGATGCCGCGGAGGGCACGATCCGCAAAGAGTTCGCCGAATCTATCGAGGCGAACTCTGTGCACGGTTCCGATGCGCCCGAAACGGCCGCGCAGGAAATCGCGTACTTCTTCGATGAAAGCGAGATCGTCGGCTAACGGGCCGACGCACCGTCAGTGGTGGGCAATCAGATGATCGTCCACCACATGATGAGCAGGGTAATCGCCACGGCGATCCCGGAATAGCTCATCAGCTTCAGAAAGCCCCCCCAGGTTTTCCAGCGGCGATCAAGATCCATGTGTTGCTCGGACATCCTGCCTAGCGCCCTTCTTGGTTGCGTGTTCGAAGCAATTTATACGCCAGCGCGGGAGGCATTCAAACCCCGCGTCGTATTCATCCGCCCGGATTGATCAGCGAGCCGTCGGCCATGCCGTCGGTGTCGATCACCGTGCGTTCCCCGTAGATCTTTACCCGGCCTTCCGCGATCAGCCGGACGGCCAGCGGATAGCAGCGGTGTTCCATCGTGAGGATGCGCGCGGCAAGCGTGTCCTCGTCATCGCCGGGCAGGACGGGCACGGCGGCCTGCACCAGAATGGGCCCCGCATCCATTTCCGGGCGTACGATATGCACCGTGCAGCCGCTCAGCTTGACGCCGGTCGCGATGGCCTGGGCGTGGGCGTCGATGCCCTTGAACGCGGGCAAGAGAGACGGGTGGATGTTCAAGACGCGGTCGCGCCAAGTCTCCACAAACCAGCTGGAAAGAAGCCGCATGAAGCCGGCTAGGCACACCAGTTCCACGCCGGCGTCCGCCAGTTTTTCGTGGATGGCCTTATCGAAGGTTTCACGGTCCGGGTAGCCCCCGTGCTCGACGACCGTGGTTGCGATCCCGGCGGCGTCGGCGTGTTCGAGGCCCTTAGCATCCGACTTGTTGGAGATGACGAGGACGATTTCCGCGGGATAGTCCGAAGCCTTGCAGGCCTCGATCAGCGCCAGCAGGTTGGAACCGCGCCCCGAGATCAGCACGCCAAGCTTCATGCGGGCCATCAGGCCGTCCCGAGCGCTGCGGCGAGGTTGTCGATATGGACCGTACCTTCCGCATCGGCGATCACCGTGCCGATCCGGATGGCCTGTTCGCCTGCATGCGCAAAGACGTCGAGCAGCGCGTCGGCCTGTGCGTCGGCAACAATCGCCACCATGCCGATGCCGCAGTTGAAGGTGCGTGCCATTTCCTCCTCGCTGACGCCGCCGTTTTCCTGAAGCCAGGCGAAGACGTCTGGCGCGCGCCAGGCCGCGCCGTCGAGATGCACGCCGAGACCGTACGGAAGGACGCGGGGAATGTTTTCGAGCAGGCCGCCCCCGGTGATATGTGCAAACGCACTGACGCCGCCATGCCGCGCCGCGGCAAGGCAGGACGCGACATAGATGCGCGTCGGGGTCAGTAGGGCCTCGCCGAGGGACATGCCGTCCCCGAAGGCGCAGGGGGCGTCCAGCGCGAGGCCGGATCGCTCGACGATCTTTCGAACCAGTGAGTAGCCGTTGGAGTGCACGCCGCTGGAGGCGAGGCCTATAATCGCGTGCCCCTCGGCCACCGGGGCGTTGTCGGAGGGCAGGCCCTGGCCGCGCTCCATCGCGCCGACCGCGAACCCGGCCAGATCGAACTCTCCCGCAGCATATAGTCCGGGCATCTCCGCCGTCTCGCCGCCGATCAGAGCGCAAGCGGCCTCGGAGCAGCCGCGCGCGACACCGGCCACAACCTGTTCGGCCACATCCGTCTCAAGCCCGCCGGTCGCGAAATAGTCGAGGAAAAACAGTGGTTCGGCTGCCTGCACGACGAGGTCGTTCACGCACATGGCCACGAGGTCGATGCCGATGGTGTCGTAGCGCGCGGTGTCGAAGGCGAGCTTCAGTTTGGTGCCGACGCCGTCGGTCGCGGCGACCAGCACGGGGTCGTTGAATCCGGCAGCGCGGGGGTCGAACAGGCCCCCGAACCCGCCCAGGGAATCCATGCTGCCCGCGCGCCGCGTGGCCACGGCCAGCGGCTTGATCGCGTCCACCAGACGGTTGCCCGCCTCGATATCGACCCCAGCATCCTTGTAGGAAAGGCCCAGAACCCGTCTCCCGTGAGTACTTTCGCCCAATTCGTGCTATCTGTGGCCCATTCGTCAAATCCATGGACCCAAACGCGCCGAATCGCGTTGTTCAGGCGGGTCACAATAGGTGTTTCGAGGTCATTTGCAATGGATCGCAAACCGTTCCGCAGGGGAGCCGTTCCCGCGTCCGTATTCGCGGTTTTCTTGCTGCTGTTCTCGCCGCTGACCGAAGCGTGGGCACAGACGGCAGCGGTCACGGACATCTTCGTTGTCGCCGATGTTCCCGTCGATGAAACAGCCCAGAATGCCGCCGATGCGCGCGTATCGGCATTGGCGAACGGCCAGGTCGAAGCGGCCCGGCGCCTGTTCATGCGCCTGACACGCGATGCCTATCATGCGCAGCTTTCGCGCGTAGAACCGGACGCGCTTGGCTTCCTGGTGGACTCGCTTCAGATTAACAACGAACGCACATCGACCGTGCGCTACCTCGCCGACCTGACCGTCCGCTTCAAGCCGGACGCGGTGCGTGACTATCTGCGCAACCGCGCCATCCCGTTCGCCGAGGTGCGCAGCCGTCCGGTGCTGATCGTACCGGTGCTGCAATCCGCCGCCGAGTATTCTCTCTGGGAAGAGCCGAACCCATGGCTCGCCGCCTGGCAGACCCGCCGGGCGGAGACCGGGCTGGTTCCCGTGGTCGCGCCGATTGGCGACCTGACCGATTTCTCGATGCTGAGTACCGAACAGGCGCTGGATGCCGATGAGGGTGCAATGGGCGCGATGGCCGGACGATACGGCGCCGGATCCAGCGTGGTCGCGCTCGCGTCGATCAAGGGCGAACCGAATGCGCCGACGCAGATCGACGTCACGGCCGGGCGTGTGGGCCGGCTGGACGAACAGCCGGTTGTCTTCACCCTGTCGCCCGTTGCCGAAGAGCCCGCTGACGCGTTCTTGCAGCGCGCCGCCGCAACGGTTGTCGCCACGTTCGAGGACAACTGGAAGGAACTGAACGCCGTCCGGTTCGGGGAGGCCAACCGCATCCACGCCGCCGTCCCGGTCCGCGATCTGGCCCACTGGGTCGAGGTGCGTCGCCGCCTCGGAAGCATTCCTTCGGTCTCGCGGGTGCACCTGCTGGCGCTCACCCCGGACACGGCGGACATCGAACTCGACTTTCTCGGTGAGGTCGCGCAGCTCCAGCGCGCGCTGGACCGGTTCGACTTCGTACTCGAAGATACCGGGTTAGTTCGCGACACGCAGAACCCGGTGCTACCGGGCGCCGTCTCGTCTCCGGCGGTTCCGGCTTACGTCATTCGCCTGCCCGGGGCCTGATCGGCGGTACCGTGACCCAGCAACTCACTCTCGATCTCGGTCACCGGACCGCACGCGGGCGCGCGGATTTTCTGGTGTCCGAATGCAACATGGCGGCGGTCGAGTGGATCGACCGCTGGCCGGACTGGCCCATTGCCGCGCTGCTCATCTGGGGGCCACCTGGCGCGGGCAAGACCCATCTGGGCCATGTGTGGTGCGCGGCGTCGGGGGCCGAGATCGTCGATGCGGCGACGGTACGCGCCCATGACGCGGCGGCGCTGCGCGGACGCAATGCCCGCATCTTCGTGGACGATGCGGAGGAACTGGCGGGCGACCGCGAGGGTGAGGAGGCGCTGCTGCACCTCTACAACTACATGCTGGAGACGGACGGTGGATTGCTGATCGCCGCGTCGCGCGCACCGGCGCACTGGCACATCGCGCTGGCCGACCTGTCATCTCGCCTGAACGCGCTGCCCGCCGCGGAGATTGCCGCGCCGGACGACCCGCTTCTGGCGGCGCTCCTGGTCAAGCAGTTCCAGGACCGGCAGTTGCACGTCGGGGAGGGCGTCGTGGCCTATCTCGTGGCGCGGATGGAGCGTTCGTTCGCCGCCGTTTCGCGAATTGTCGCCGAACTGGACGCCGCCGCCCTGGCCCGCCAGCGTCCGGTCACGGTGCCGCTGGTGCGCGAGGTTCTGAGCGAAATTGAGAGATAGTCGAGCCTTTCATTGATTTGTCATGGCGTTGTCATGATTTGCGGAGATGTTCGCAAGCCATTGGCTTCTTGCCGCCTTGCACAATACCATTTTGCTGAACTCTGGCTGAAAGTGATCGCGTGGTCGCCGAAGATACATTTATGACCGCAGCCCCCGTCGCGGAAATCCGGGCGGATGCGCCCAACCGGTTTATCAACCGGGAGCTGTCCTGGCTGGCGTTCAACGAGCGTGTGCTGGAAGAGGCGGAGAATGCCATCCACCCGCTGCTAGAGCGACTGCGGTTTCTTTCGATCTCGGCATCGAACCTGGACGAGTTCTACATGGTCCGCGTTGCGGGCCTGAAAGGACAGGTGGCGGCCGGTGTCTCAACCCCCAGTCAGGAGGGTATGTCGCCGGGCGAACAGCTCGCCGCGATCAATAAGCGCGCCGGGTTGTTGATGGACGAGCAGCAGCGTATCTGGCGCGCGCTGCGCACGGAACTGCGCGACAATGACGTCGCCGTGATCGACCCGGGCGAGCTGACGAGCGACGAGACCGAATGGCTCGAAGCCCGGTTCATGTCCCAGATTTTCCCGGTTCTTACGCCCCTGGCTGTCGATCCGGCCCACCCGTTCCCGTTTATCCCGAACCTCGGCCTCGCGCTGGCGCTGGAATTGTACCGGGCCTCCGACAACCGCGCGATGATCGGCCTTCTGCCGCTGCCCGGCCAGATCGAACGCTTCATCCGGCTGCCCGATGACCGACCCCGATTCATCCTGCTGGAGCATTGTGTGGGATTGTTCCTCGACCGGCTGTTCCCGGGCTTCGAGGTTCACGGCAAGGGAACCTTCCGGGTCATCCGGGACAGTGACATCGAGATCCTCGAGGAAGCTGAAGACCTCGTGCGGCTGTTCGAAAGCGCGCTCAAACGCCGCCGACGCGGATCGGTGATCCGACTGACCTTCGACCAGGAAATGCCGGAGAGCCTGCGCAAGTTCGTTACGGACGAGAGCGATATCGACGCGCGTGACGTTTTCGTCCTCGAAGGACTGCCGGGCCTCGACCGAACCAGCGAGCTCATTATCGACGAGCGCCGGGATTTGCTGTTCCAGCCCTTCAATATCCGCTTCCCGGAGCGGATCCGCGACTTCGCGGGCGACTGCTTCGCAGCGATCCGAGCTAAGGACATCGTGGTCCACCACCCGTTTGAATCTTTTGACGTGGTGGTCCAGTTCCTGCGCCAGGCAGCGCGTGATCCGCAGGTGGTGGCGATCAAGCAGACGCTCTACCGCACATCGGAAGACTCGCCCATCGTGCAGGCGCTGATCGAGGCGGCCGAGGCGGGCAAGAACGTCACGGCACTGGTGGAACTGAAGGCGCGCTTCGACGAGGAAGCCAATATCCGCTGGGCGCGCGAACTTGAACGCGCAGGCGTTCAGATCGTCTATGGCTTCATCGACCTGAAGACCCACGCCAAGATCAGCCTGGTCCATCGCCGCGAAGGCAACGACCTGCAGAGCTATGTGCATTTCGGCACCGGCAATTATCACCCGATCACGGCGCGCGTTTACACAGACCTGAGTTACTTCACGCGCGATCCCGTTCTCTGCCGTGATGCCTCGCGGGTGTTCAACTTTATGACTGGCTACGCTCGGCCCGAAGAGCTGGAGAAGGTCTCGGTCGCGCCGATTAACCTGCGTGAAACCCTGATGAATAACATTGAGGCCGAGACCGCCCATGCGCAAGCCGGGCGGCCGGCGGAAATCTGGGCCAAGCTGAACAGCCTGGTCGATGGCGACATCATCGACGCGCTCTACCGCGCCTCTCAGGCCGGCGTGGCGATCCGCCTGGTCATACGCGGTATCTGCTGTCTGCGCCCAGGCGTGCCGGGGCTGAGCGAGAATATCGAGGTCACCAGCATCATTGGCCGCTTTCTCGAGCATTCGCGCATCTCGGCCTTCGGCAATGGGGAGGCCCTGCCGTCGCCCCAGGCCAAGCTATACATTTCCTCGGCTGACTGGATGCCCCGCAATCTCGACCGGCGCGTGGAGTCGCTGGTGCCGATCGAGAACGACACGGTTCATCAGCAAATCCTCGACCAAATCATGGTTGCGAATCTGCTTGATCGCGCCCAAACGTGGCACATGAGTGCCGATGGCACCTATACCCGGATCGACACGAGTGGCGAGCAGGAACCATTCAGCGCGCACAACTATTTCATGACCAATCCCAGCCTTTCCGGGCGAGGGAGTGCGCTCAAGAAGCCGGGCAGCGCACCGCAGCTTCTGGCGCACCCAGACTAGTTGTACGCCTCACCCTAAGGCAGTTTCGCGGCGATGGCCGCCAAATCTGAAAAAGCGAATCGCCGCCCGGCGGCGGTAGTGGATATCGGCTCGAACTCTATCCGTATGGTAGTGTTTCGGGACCGTACCCGAGCGCCCGTCGCGGTGTTTAACGAGCGCGTGATCTGTGGGATCGGACGCGACATGGCGCGCACCGGGCGCCTGGATGCCGAAGGTGTGGAGAAAGCGCTGGTGAATCTGCCGCGCTTCGCAGCTATTGCTCGGTCCATGGACATCGACGATACGGCCATACTGGCGACGGCGGCAACACGAGAGACCGACGACGGGCCGCAATTCCTAAAGAAGGTTGAGAAAATCTTTGGCCAGCCGGTCCTGCAGCTCGACGGGGATGAGGAGGCACGTCTTGCCGCCTCCGGCGTCCAGTGTGGCCTGCCTAACGCGCGCGGGATCGCAGCTGACCTAGGAGGCGGCAGCCTGGAGCTTGCCGCGCTGTCCGCGAGCGAGATAGGAGCCCTCCAAACCCTGCCGCTGGGCCCGCTGCGCCTGCTGGCGACAGTCGGCAACGAGCGGAGGGATATTGTTGCGACCGTTGACGAGGCGCTCGCTGGCCTCGACTGGCTGCCAGATGCGGCAAAGGGCGGCGCGATCTATGTCGTGGGCGGTGCCTGGCGTGCGCTCGCGCGGCTGCATATGGTGCAGACCGGCTACCCATTGCGGGTTATCCATAACTACCGGATCAGCGGACGCGAGGCGCGCGACTTCTGTGACGTGGTCGCCGGGTTGGGCGCGGAGACGCTAGCGCGCATCGACGTGGTGCCCAAGGCGCGCGTGACGACCCTTCCCATTGCGGCCGCGGTCCTGCAGCGACTGATTGCTGCCTCGCGAGCCGGCCAGATCGTGTTCTCCGCCCTGGGCATCCGTGAGGGGCGGCTGTTTGAGACACTGGACAAGCAGCAACGCGCGCGCGATCCCCTTATTGTCGCGTGCGAGCAGTTTTCCGAGCGCGAGAGCCGGTTCACGGGTATGAGTGCGAGCATCTTTGAATGGATCGCGCCGCTCTTCCCGGATGAACGGTCGGCGGACACCCGCCTGCGGCTGGCCGCATGCCTGCTTGCGGATATCGGCTGGCACGAGCACCCCGACTATCGCGCCGAGCAGGTCTATTTCCGTATCCTGCGTCTGCCGCTGCTGGCGCTGACCCATGAGGAAAAGACCCGCATCGCGCTGGCCGTCTATCGCCGCTACGGCGGATCGATGAGTGATCCCTCGCTGCGTACCGCTGACGCTCTGCTGACGGAAGACGACATTGACTGGGCCTGCAAGCTCGGCGCGGCCCTGCGCGTGGCTGAGACGCTGACGGCGGGCAATGCACGCCTGCTGGAAGGCGCGCAGCTTAAGCTGACGGACGATGAACTGATCCTGAAAATGGAAAACGGGCACGCCGCACTGTTGGGTGAGGTCGTGCGCAACCGGTTCGGTTCGCTCGCCCGACGCTTCGGTCGCGACGGCCGTATCGAGGGCAAGGGCCTTTAGTCGAGTTCTACCACTCGGACCTTGCCCTGGCCGGCGGCCAGGGCGATCTCGCCGCGCTTGAGGCGCAGCGCGTCCTCACCGAACAATTCGCGCCGCCACCCCTTTAGAGCATGGACATCGGCATTGTCGTCAGCGGCGATGGCTTCCAGTTCGGGAACCGTAGCGACAAGCTTCTGGGCCACCTGATGCCGGTCGCACTTGTACTTCAGAAGTACCTTCAGAAGATCCATCAGCGGGCCTGCGCCGGGCGGAAGTTCCGGCACAGGAGGTAGTTCGGGGGCCTCGTTCGCGGGCAGGTCGAGCCCATCCTCGATGGCGTCCATGAGGCCGCGGCCCAGCTTGCCCTCGACGAAGCCCTTGGGAATGCCGCGCACTCGTGAGAGCGCCGCGGGGTTCTCGGGCGGGCGCGCGGCGATCTGGTTGATGACCTCGTCGCGCAGTACTCGGTTGCGGGGCAGGTCGCGGTTCATCGCCTCGCGCTCGCGCCAAGCAGCGACGGCCTGCAGCACGGCGAGGAAGCGCGGCTGGTTGCGCTTCGGCTTTAGGCGTCGCCAGGCTTCATCGGGGACCACCTCATATTTACCGGGCGCGGCGAGGGCAATCATCTCCTGCTCGACCCATGCGATACGGCCGTTTTCTTCGATCCGCGCGCGTAGCTTCTCATAGGCCAAGCGCAGATGGGTGACGTCTGCCAGCGCATATTCGAGCTGGGAGTCTGACAGCGGTCGCGCCGACCAGTCGGTGAAACGGCTCGCCTTGTCGAGGCTCACCTTGGCCAGCTTGGAAATCAGGCCCTCGTAGCCCACCTGGTCGCCAAATCCCGCCACCATGGCTGCTACCTGGGTGTCGAATAGTGGCTTAGGCGTCACGCCGGCTTCATGGTGGAAAATCTCGATATCCTGGGTGGCCGCATGCATGACCTTGAGCACGCCCTCGTCCGCGATCAGGTCATACAGCGGGGACATGTCGATCCCGTCGGCGAGCGGGTCGATGATCGCCTCGTCCTCAGGGCCGGCAACCTGAACAAGACAGAGCTTCGGCCAGAAGGTGCTCTCGCGCATGAACTCGGTATCGACTGTGATGTAGTCGGCGTCGCGCAGGCCCTCGCAGAATGCGGCCAGCGCGCCGGAATCCTTAATAACGTTCATGATCGGCGTTTCTACAGGATTTAGGTAGGTGCGGGAAGGCGGGTGAAACTGTGCCAAGCCTTGACACGACCCCGCGATCCATGGCCATTGGCGCGCGCTGAGATATCCGGCATTTTTCATGAAAATCGAGACCGAAAATGCATCCGTACCGATCCCATAACTGCGGCGAATTGCGCGAGGTCCACGCGGGCGAGACCGTACGCCTGTCCGGCTGGGTCCACCGCAAGCGCGACCACGGCAACCTGCTGTTCGTGGACCTGCGCGATCCGTTCGGCATCACCCAGTGCGTGGTCGATACCTCCAGCCCTAATTTCACGGCTGTCGAGGGCGCGCGGGTGGAATCGGTCCTGACGATCACCGGCCCGGTGGTGAAGCGGACAGACGAAACGGTAAATGACGCCATCCCGACCGGCCGCATCGAGGTGCAGATCGCCGAACTAGTTGTGGAAAGCCCGGCGGACGTGTTGCCGCTGCAGGTGAACTCGGATGAGGACACGGGCGAGGATATCCGCTTGCGCTACCGCTACCTCGACCTGCGCCGCGAAAAGGTCGCGCGCAACATCGCGCTGCGCTCGGACGTGATCTCCTCAATCCGCCGCCGGATGATCGAGCAGGGCTTCAAGGAGTTCCAGACGCCGATCCTGACGGCTTCCTCGCCGGAAGGCGCGCGAGACTACCTGGTGCCGTCACGCCTGCACCCGGGAAAGTTTTATGCGCTTCCCCAGGCCCCGCAGCAGTTCAAGCAGCTCCTGATGGTCGCGGGTTTCGACAAGTATTTCCAGATCGCGCCGTGTTTCCGTGACGAGGACGCGCGTGCCGACCGCTCGCCGGGCGAATTCTACCAGCTCGACTTCGAGATGGCCTTCGCCACGCAGGACGACGTGTTCAACGCCGTCGAGCCGGTGATCGCGGGTGTGTTCGAGGAGTTCGCGGGCTTCAATCGGAAGGCGGCGTGGGCCGTCACGCCGACGCCGTTCCCGCGCATCCCCTATGCCGAGGCGCTGCTGAAATACGGCTCCGACAAGCCGGATTTGCGCAACCCAATAGTCATCGCCGATGTGCCTGAGGTCTTTGCCGGGTCCGACTTCAAGATCTTCGCTGGGCTGGTGGAGAAGGGTGGCACCGTGCGCGCCATTCCCGCGCCGGGCGCCGCGTCCCAGCCGCGCAGTTGGTTCGACAAGATGAACGACTGGGCGCGCGAGGAAGGCGCGCCGGGCCTCGGCTACATCGTGCTCGAAGGCGGTGAGGGCAAGGGCCCGATCGCCAAGTTCGTGGCCGGTGACCGGCTCGAGAAACTTAAGGAACTGGCTGGGCTGAAGGAAGGCGATGCCGTGTTCTTCTCCGCCGGTGACCCCGGTGATGCCGCCGACCTTGCGGGCAAGGCGCGTACCCGCATCGGGCAGGACCTCGGCCTGATCGCCGAGGGCCGCTACGACTTTTGCTGGATCGTCGATTACCCGATGTACGAGAAGGACACGGACACCGGGAAGATCGAGTTCTCCCACAACCCGTTCTCCATGCCCCAGGGCGAGATGGAGGCGCTGGAGACCAAGGACCCGCTCGACATCCTCGCCTGGCAGTACGACATCGTCTGTAACGGCGTGGAGCTGTCGTCCGGCGCGATCCGGAACCACCGCCCGGACATCATGCTGAAGGCCTTCGAGATCGCGGGCTATGACCGCCAGACGGTCGAGACCGAGTTCGCGGGCATGTTCAACGCCTTCCGCTTTGGCGCCCCGCCTCATGGCGGCTCCGCCCCGGGCATTGACCGCATCGTGATGCTGATCGCTGACGAGCCGAACATTCGCGAGGTCATTGCCTTCCCGATGAACCAGCGCGCCGAGGACCTGATGATGGGCGCCCCGGCCGAAGTGGACGACGCGCGGCTCAAGGAACTGCATCTGCGCAAGGTGCTGCCGCCGAATGCCGGCGAGAAGTCCTGAACCCGAACCAGGGAAAAACCATGAAGATCGACTTGAACGGCGTTGGGTTCCGCTACGAGATCGACGGCAAGGAGGGTGCGCCCTGGATCGTATTCTCCAATTCGCTGACCACCGATGTGAACATGTGGGATGGCGAGGTCGAGAAACTGAAAGATCGCTACCGCATCCTGCGCTACGACACCCGCGGCCATGGCCAGACCGATGCCGCGGCGGGACCGTACAGCCTCGACATGCTGGTCGGCGACGTGATCGCGCTGATGGATAAGGTGGGCGTGAACAAGGCGCACTATGTGGGCCTGTCGCTGGGTGGGATGACCGGCCTCGGCGTGGCCATCTCCCATGGAGACCGGCTGCTCAGCCTGACAGCCTGCGACGCGCGCTGCTGGGCGCCGCCGGAATGGGCCGCGCTGTGGATCGACCGAATGGCGATCGCGCGCGAGAAAAGCATGGAGCCGCTGGTCGAGCCGACCGTCGCGCGCTGGTTCACGGACGGGTTTCGGGACAATCCGGAGAACGCCGGTGTGTTGGATGATATCCGCCGGATGATCCGGGAGACCTCGGTCGAGGGCTATACCGGTTGCGGCCAGGCCCTGCAGAACCTCGATTTCCGCGCGGGCATGGCGTCGATATCCGTCCCAGCCTTGTTTATGACCGGCGCGAGCGACGGCAGCACTCCGCCCGAGGCGTCGCGCGAGATGCAGGCGCTGGTGCCCGGCTCCAAATGCGTGATCGTCGATCCGGCCTCGCATATCTCGAACATCGAAAACCCGGAACAATTTGACGCGGCGCTATTGGCTCATATCGACGCGGTGCACGCGGCCTGACCATTTCCCGCTCCCGATTGACCGGGGTCAGCGCACCCGGCAACGTATTATCCGAAACTTCCGGACACGCTGGCGCCGTGCGCACCGACGCGGTCCGAACTGACGGGAGGCAGACCATGTCCGGCGCCATCAAGCCGCAACTCACCCATGTCGGGCTCCACACCCGCAACATGGACACGCAGGTTGAATTCTTCACCAAGGTCTTCGGGCTGACGGTAACCGATGAGGGTACCTTCGGACCGGACAACGGGCGAATAGTGTTCATGTCGGCGACGCCGGACGAACACCATCAGTTCGTGCTGTTGGAAGGCGGGCCTGACCCCGATACGCCGCGCGTGTCCCAGCAGATTTCCTTCCTCGTGAACTCGCTCGACGAGCTCAAGGAAATGCACGACCGCGTCACCGAGGCGGGCTGCAATGTGGACCGAATGGTCACACACGGTAACGCCTGGTCCTGCTATTTCTTCGACCCCGAAGGCAATCGGCTGGAGCTCTATACGCACACGCCGTGGCATGTGCCGCAGCCCCACGCGCATCCATTCGACCTATCCAAGCCGGTCGACGAGATCATCGCCGAGACCGAGGCGCATGTCCGTGAGATCCCCGGGTTTATGCTGGCCCCGGAGCGGCGCGAATACATCTCCAAGGTGATCGGCTAGCCGAGACGAAGATCATTTCATTGCTGTGCCAGGCGGTGGCGTCGAACACCGTCGGCATCTCCAGAATGCCGGCTTAGCGGTGCATCCAGATCAGTATCGCGCCGATGGCCCCCAGGGCGGCCCGCATGAAGAAATGGCGGGACCTCAAGGAGAAGAGCGGCCAGCCGCTCCGGAGGCTGTATCGCCGGTTTTTTGCATTGGTCCGGATGCGTCACGAAAGTCCTGTCATGAGACGCATCGCCACGCCGTTACGCGGACCGGCAATCGCGATAGCCTTTGTGGTTTGAGGGACATATATGTTCTGCAGCGTCATAAATCAGTTGATGGGGAAATCCATGCGCGCAGCATTCTACAACAAACTCGGTCCGGCTGATGTGATCCAGGTGGGTGAGCAGCCGACGCCTGAACCTGGGCCTGGCGAGGTACGGGTGAAGCTCGAGGTCTCTGGCGTGAATCCCTCGGACTGGAAGGCCCGCCGGCGCGGGCGTGGCGGCGGCATTCCGTTCCCGTTGATCATCCCGCACAGCGACGGCGCGGGTGTGATCGATGCCGTGGGAGACACGGTAGATACCGGCCGGGTCGGCAAGCGCGTCTGGCTGATGAACGGTCAGTGGATGCGTCCCTTCGGTACGGCGGCGGAATACATCTGCACGGAATCCAAATACGTCATAGACCTGCCGGATGGTGTTGATATGGCGGAGGCCGCGTGTTTCGGCATTCCATTCCTCACGGCGCACCGCGCTGTGATGTTCGACGGCGATATCGCCGGTCAGACCGTGATGGTCCAAGGCGGAGCAGGTGCCGTGGGGCACCATGCGATCCAGGTGGCGAAGTACAACGGTGCACGAGTTATCACGACCGTCAGCTCGGATGAAAAAGGCGAATATGTGCGCGATGCCGGCGCTGACGAGGTGGTGAACTACCGTACTGAGGACGTCAACCAGCGTATCCTCGATCTGACCGACGGCAAGGGTGCGGATCGGATTATCGAGCTGAACCTTTCGGCGAATGCGCCGACCTACGGTCAGATTCTCGCGCCGCGCGGTACGGTCATCATCTATGGGACCGTGGATGGGATGGCGAGCGTTCCTGCCCAGGACTTTATCGTCAAATGGGCGAACCTGAAGTGGTTCATAGTCTATACGATCTCCGACGCCCAGCGCGACGAGGGCGTGGCGGCACTAAACAAGATGCTCGTCGATGGAGCGCTTAAGACGACCATCGCTAAGCATTTTTCGCTGGACGATGTTGTCGCCGCGCACCAGATGGTCGAGGATGCTAAGCATATTGGCAACGTAGTGCTCGATATCGCCTAGTGCCGAGCTCATGCATTTCACAGCACCTGCGGTCACCCGGCGTCGCCTCCGCGACGCAGGGTGACTATGCGGACGGCGCGGATGGTTCGTACCCATCGGTCCGGGCGGGCGCCGTGACCCCGGTGGCAGAAGCGAGCTAGATTTCGACATCAATTTTGCCCTGAATCTGCTCGGTATTTCGGGCAGTATCGGCACGTGATGACAGGTTTCAGACAATACTTTATTTACGCTGCGGTCGTGGCTGTGCTTTTTTTCGCCATTCGCCCGGAAGTGCATGCCGCATCCGCCACGCATGCCTCCCATCGGGCGTTCTACGAGATCAGCATCGGTCACATCGATCAGGGCTCTCCGATCCTTGATGCGCGCGGGCGCATGGTGACCGAATGGCGGCGGGCCTGTGAAGGCTGGACGACCAGCCAGCGCCTCGCCGTCAGCATGGCGCCAGGTGAGGGTGAACCGATCGATTCCGAAGTGACGCTGAGCAGTTTCGAGAATGCCGACGGCACGGAGTATGTTTTTGATTCCGAAACCCGCATCGGCGGAGAGACGGTCGAGCTCGTTCGCGGCCGGGCCGCGCGCGAGGCGCCGGGCAAGGTGGGCAAGGCGACCTACGAGGAACCGGCCGGGCTGTCACTGGACCTGCCGGCCGATACTGTCTTCCCGGTCGAGCACACGCTGGTGCTGCTCGATGCGGCCGAGCGCGGGGATCGCCGCGCCTTCAACCACTATTTCGACGGCTCACAGCCGGAGATTTCGCCGCTGGCGTCCAACGCCATGATCCTGGGCAAGCCGCGAGACAGTACGGACGGCCAGTTTGCGCAGTTCGGAGACCTCACAGCCCGAAGATGGTGGCCGATCCGTCTGGCCATGTTCAACGGCCGCGCAAGTCGTGGCGGTGAAGAACAGCCGGAGTTCGAAATGACCCAGAACCTCCAGGACAACGGGATCGTGCGTAGCTTCGAGTTTGACTATGGCGATTTCTCTCTGATCGCTTCCATGGTGGAACTGGAAGAGCTGGATACTCCGCGCTGCGACTGAGCTAAATCCGGACGTGCTAGGCTTTCGGCCCGAGTCCGCGGCCCTTGGTGATTGCATCCCTGCCCAGCTTTTCACGCACCCGGTCCATCGTGTTTTCCACGCGCTTTCGGTGTGCCGCATCGGGATCTGCCAGGTCGGGTGGGTCGGCGGCTGCGGCATCCTCGAAATTCGATAGCCCGACCCCGATCAGGCGGTAGGCCGACCGCGGCGGGGCGCCGGCGATGGCCTTGTCCAGAAGGGGCATAGCGGCGCGGAAGATCGTCTCGGCCAGTTGCGTTGGCGCGGGCAGCGCCTGGGAGCGGGTGAGGTTCTTAAATTTCGCTGTCTTCAGTTTCAGCGTCACGGTACGGCCGGACAGGCCGCGCGCCTTGATCCGTGCCGATACCTTCTCGCAGAGCGGCCACAGGCGGCGTGACAACTCATCCCTGGTGGTCACGTCCGCTGAAAAGGTGGTCTCGTTCGACAGGTTTTTCGGCACCGATCGCGGGGTGACTTCTCGTGCATCCTCGCCCCGGCTGAGGCGGGCAAGGCGCTTTCCCATCGCGCCGAAGCGCGCCATCAGGCGTGCTTCTTCCACGGAACGGAGCTGACCAATGGTGTGCAGCCCGTCCGAAGCCAGCTTACGGTGCAGCGCCGCGCCGACGCCCCAGATGCGGCTGACCGGTTGGCCGTCCAGGAAGTCCAGCGCTTCAGCCCGGCCGATCACCGCAAAACCGCGCGGCTTGTCAAGGTCGGAGGCCAGCTTGGCGAGGAACTTGTTATAGCTGAGCCCGATAGAGGCGGTAATCCCGAGCTCCTGCTCGATCCGGTTCACCAGTCGGACCAGAACGGTGGCCGGGCTGGCGCGATGCAGGCGGGCGGTCCCCGACAGGTCGAGAAAGGCCTCGTCGATGGATAGCGGCTCGACAAGGGGAGAAACTTCGCGCATCAGCTCGCGAACCTGACCGCCCACAGCGGCGTACTTGTTCATGTCTGGCCGTATCACCGTCGCTTCTGGGCAGAGCTGGAGCGCCTTGAACATGGGCATGGCCGAGCGTACGCCCTTGATCCGTGAGATGTAGCAGGCCGCCGAGACCACGCCGCGCTGACCCCCTCCCACGATGACAGGTTTGTCGCGCAGGTTTGGGTTGTCGCGCTTCTCCACGCTGGCATAGAACGCGTCACAGTCCAGATGCGCGATGGACAGTTCGTGCAGTTCGTCATGAAAGATCGTGCGGGGGGAGCGGCAGGCAGGGCATCGCGTCTTGCGAGGCTGCAGTAAGGCGGCGCAGTCACGACACAGGCCTGTTGGTGCAGGTACCGCTTCGCTGTTCATGTTTTGTCAGGCCAGAGCCAGGCCGCGCCGCGCACTCCGCCTGAATCGCCGTGCACGGCGCGGATCACGGGCGTGTCGATGGCGTCGGAGAAGGCGTATTTCGCAATCAGCCCTGGCAGGTTTTCATACAGCCGATCGATATTAGACAATCCGCCGCCGAGGACGATAACGTCCGGGTCCAGAATGTTGATCACCGCCGTCAGGGACCGCGCAATCCGGTCCTCAAGTTCGTCCAACGCGCACGCCGCGGCGGAATCGCCACTCAGTGCTGCCCGGGCGATCTCGGTGGCCGGCAGGTTGCGCCCGGTGTCCTGCGCGAACCGGTGCTCGAAGGCCGGGCCCGACACGAAGCTTTCGATACATCCCGTCAGGCCGCAGTAGCAGTCCGGACCTGGATGCTCGTCGGCGCGCATCCAGGGCAGCGGCGTATGACCCCATTCGCCCGCGATGGCGTTGCGGCCCGTCACGATCTGCCGTTTCACCACGACACCGCCGCCCACGCCCGTACCGAGAATGACCCCGAACACCACTTCGCAGTTGCGCCCGGCGCCATCCACGGCTTCGGAAATGGCGAAGCAGTTGGCGTCGTTGGCGATCCGGATGGGGCGGTTGAGCCGGGCCGAAAGGTCCCTGTCGAAGGGATGACCTATGAGCCAGGTGGAGTTCGCATTCTTCACCAGACCGGTGGCCGGTGAAACTGCGCCGGGAATCCCGACACCGACCGGTGCGCGTTCGTCCGGGACCGGATCGACGGTGTCTATCAACCCGGAGATCGCATCGAGGGTGGCGGTGTAGTTTCCGCGAGGCGCTGCGATCCGCTTGCGCGCTATCTGCGCGCCATCGTCATCGAGCACGATGGCTTCGATCTTCGTGCCGCCAAGATCGATCCCGATACGCATGGTTAAGTCTTTAGATGGACATTCGGATAGTTATTATCCCTTTTTTCAAAATCTGGCTGCACTGTTCGGGGGACCTTTGCTTTTGCCGCGGCGGACACCGCCCGACCTAGTGGAATTATACAAGATCATTTTAATGCCGAAGACCGTTCTTATCGTCGAAGATAACGAGCTGAACATGAAGCTCTTCCACAACCTTCTGGAGGCGCAGAGCTATCTGTCGCTCCAGACCAAGGACGGGAAGGAAACGCTTCAGGTCGCGCGTGAGCCTCCCCCGGACCTCGTCGTGATGGATATAAAGCTCCCGGAGGTTTCAGGACTGGAAGTAACCAAATGGATCAAGGAAGACGATGAACTGAAGTCGATCCCGGTCATTGCCGTCGCGGCGTTCGCCATGAAGGAGAATGTGGAGAAGATCCGTCAGGGTGGTTGCGAAGCCTATATCGGCAAGCCGATCTCGGTGACTGAGTTTCTTGAGACTGTGCCGGAATTCATTGGCTAGAAAACGGCCGCTATTCCGGAACGAAGAAAGCCGCCCGAAGGGCGGCTTTTTCATGTAGGCGCTGCGCGAACCGCGCCCGAGCGAAACCGCGCTATTTCATCTTCTCTTCCTTGAAGTTGACATGCTTACGCACGACCGGGTCGTACTTGCGCATCTCAAGTTTTTCCGGTTTCTGGCGCGGATTTTTCTTGGCCACATAGTAATAGCCGGTGTCGGCCGAGCTGACGAGCTTGACGAGAATGGTGTTCGGTTTGGCCATCGGGCTGCCTTCATACTAGAATCTGGCGGGGAAAATACCCGCCGCACGCCGCAAGTCAAGCGGCGCGTTGCGGGTGGTATGTCTGTTTTACCTGTTTGCGACGGATGTCTGGGCTTGGTTGAGGAGCGAACGGTAGAGCACCGGGTCGTCGAGGATGGCCCGGGCCATTGCCAGATCAATGTCCGGTGACCCGCCATCCGACGGGCAGAGCTCGCGCAGCCGGTGGCGCACGACATCGTTATCATTGCCCGTGGCGCGCCAGTCGTTCAGCCGGTCCGTGAGAATATCGTCGCCGTGCTGGACGGCGGGAACCAGGCTTTGTACCGATTTGGTCTCACCGCCGCCGTGGGTGCACACGGAGGGCAGCACGCCGAGTTCGTGTAGGCGGTAGCCCGACGGCGCGAGGAAACGCGACCAGGTCAGGGTCAGTTCGCCCTTGTTGGGCATCTGGAGAACCGTTTGGACCGTTCCCTTGCCGAAAGAATTGGTGCCGATGACGATGGCGCGGGCATTATCCTGCAGCGCGGCGGCGACAATTTCCGAGGCGGAGGCCGAGTTACCGTTAATAAGCACGACTAGCGGTTGGCCCCGGGTCAGATCGCCCTTGGTCGCCTGAAACACTTGGCGGCTGCCGGGGTGCCGTCCGCGCGTCGCCGTGATGGCGCCGCCGTCCAGGAAGATGTCGGCGACCTTGATCGATGTGTCCAGCCGCCCCCCCGGGTTTGAGCGCAGATCCAGGATGAAGCCTCGGGGCGGGCCGCCGGGCGCACGCATCTCCTCGCGGACCAGACGCTCGAGACGCTTCGCGGAGTTGACGTTGAAGCCCGACAGGTGAATTCGCGAAAAGCCGCCTTCTTCGTGCTCGACCTCGGCGGTTTCCGGGACCACATAGCTGCGCCGGATACGAAACTCGATCGGTTGGGAGACGCCGGAACGGCGTACCGTGAAGGATACAGTCGAGTTGACCGGGCCGCGCAGCCGGTTGACCAGTTCGCGCTGGGTCCAGCCGATGATCGGTTTACCTTCCACATGGGTCATGCTGTCCAGAGCATGTACGCCGGCCTTGTAGGCGGGACCACCGTTCGTGACCGTCACGATCTCCGCATCGGCCTTATTCATGCGGATAGTGATGCCGATGCCGCCGAAACCGTCGCGGTAGGCGCGTTTTTCGGTCGCGGTTTCGGCATCGTCATAGCGCGAGAAAGGGTCCAGTGGTCCCAACACCCCGTCGAAGACGGCCTTGAAGATAGCTTCGGCGTGTGCGGCACCCAGGGAGGGTGACGCCTTGCGGGCCAGCGCGATTGCGGCCACGGTCGCAGCGCTCCAGTCGTCAGGCTTGTCGGTGGCCGGGAAGGGGACGGACCCGATCAGTTTTTCTTTGGACAGAATCTGGATGGACCGCTGGTCATCGCGGATTTCGACATTGGTATCGATCTGCCGCAGGCCCGACAGGCCGCTGACGCTAAGGTCGCGCAGCGAGACCGGCACGATGTAGCGGTCGGCGATGAAGGTATAGCCGGAATCGAACATGGCTCGGCTATAGGTGTCGGAGTAGGCCGCGCTATGCCGGTCGCCAATCTGCCCGCAGGAGGTCAACAGCAGTATGAGCATGACCATGCTGACAATGTGGGCGCGTGAAAAAGCCTGTTCGATCAGCATGTTCATGGACAAAGACATATCGCGACACACCTCCGCCGGTAAAGGCCATACAGATACATAGGCCTATTCTCGAAGAAAGTTTTGCGATGTCGCTAACGCCGGCGCCGCTTGCTGCGCTTGTCGGGGCGTTTGCGGCCCGATTTGCGAGGCTTCGATGGCCGCCGTGGCTCGATCCGTGCGCCAGAATCCAGCAGATCGAAGATCGCCGAGCCGCTCAGCCCATCGGCTTCGGCGATTCGCACCTCTACCGCGTCTCCCAGCGCGAAGGAAGCGCCGCTGGAAGTTTGCAGGACCTGAGTGCGGGAATCGAAACGCGGACGGCCGCCGGGCAGGCGCGAGGCCGGGATAAAGCCCTCAGCGCCCTTTTCGGCGATGTCCACGAAAAGCCCGGCGCGCGTGACGCCCCGGATGACCCCGGAAAAGCTCTGGCCAAGATGCTGTGCGAGATAGGCCGCCGTGTAGCGGTCGTTGGCGTCGCGCTCGGCCGAAACCGCGCGCCGCTCGGTGACGGAGATATGCTCGCCGATTTCCTCGAACCGCTCCGCTTCATATACGTCGAGCCCGCCTTCGCCCAGTTTCAGGCCGCTTATCAGCGCGCGGTGGACCAGAAGGTCGGCGTAACGCCGGATCGGTGAGGTGAAGTGTGCGTAGTCGCGCAGCGCGAGTCCGAAATGGCCGATGTTGTCCGGGCTGTACTCCGCTTGCATCTGGCTGCGCAGGACGATTTCGTTAACGGCGTGTTCCTGCGGCGTGTCGCGGACCCGGTCCAGGATCGCGTTGAAATCCTTGGTGCGCAAGGCCTTGCCGCGCGCCAGGTTGATCCCGAAACCGGCCATGACCTCTCGCAGGTCTTCTAGCTTCTCCTGTGAGGGCTCGTCATGGATACGGTACATGACTGGCTGATGCAGCCGCTGTAGTTCACTCGCCGCGGCGACGTTGGCGCAGATCATGAACTCCTCGATAAGCTTGTGGCTTTCGAGCCGGTGGACGGGCGCGATGTTTGTGACGCTGCCGTCGTCATCGAGAACAATCTTGCGCTCGGGCAGCTCGAGATCGAGCGAGCCGCGCTTGCGCCGCGCATCGGCGAGACAGGTATAGGCGCCGTACAAACTGTCGAGATGGCCGGGCGCCAAGGGTTCCTTGCCCGCGTCGCGGGCGCCTTGCACCTGTTCGTAAGTAAGGCGGGCGCGTGAACGCATTAGGCCGCGGCGGAAATGGTGCCGCTGGAGCGTTCCGTTCGCCGAAATCCATAGATCGGCGGCCATGCAGGCGCGATCCTCATCCGGGCGCAGCGAGCACAGGCCGTTGGATAGGGCCTCCGGCAGCATTGGGACCACATGGTCCGGGAAATAGACTGAGTTGCCCCGGCGGTAGGCCTCGCGGTCCAGCGGGGAGCCGGGCCGCACATATTCGGCCACGTCGGCGATAGCGACGACCAGGTGCCAACCGCCCTTGTTGTCCGGAGACTCATCGGGCTCCGCATAGACGGCATCGTCAAAGTCGCGTGCATCAGCGCCGTCAATGGTGACAAGCGTCAGGTCGCGCATATCCGTGCGCTTGCCGAGCACGGTCGGCTCCGCCCGTTCGGCTTCGGCCACCACCTCGTCGGGAAAATGGTCGGGGATGCCGGCGCGGTGTATGGCGATCCGGCTGATGGCATCAGCGGCATCCCCCGCGCCGAGGTTTTCCACGATGCGCGCCTGCGGCATACCGAGGCGGCGTGCGGGAAGAAGTTCCACGACGACGAGGTCGCCGTTCTCCGCCGAGAGATCGCCCCCGCCGGCGGCGAGGAAATCGCCCCGGTGGCCCCGCTCCAGCGGCGTAATACGCCCACCTTCGTTGCTGTCGCGGAAGCGCCCGACGACCGTCTCTGCCCGGCTCTGGGCGGGGCGCAGAGGCGTGGCGACATAGCGGTTCTCGCCGCGCGCCGTCAGCCGTGCGACGAAGCGGTCGCCCACGCCGGGTGCGGGCATCTTTCGCTGGGGCTTGCGCACCTCGATCCGGAAGGGCAGATCGGCCAGATTGTCACCTACGGGGCGGACGCGCAGGTCGCCATCCTCGGTGATGGACACCACTTCCAGAACCGTCACCGGCGGCAATTGCGCGGCAATCCGCCAGCGCCGTCCCTGGACACGTTCGATGCGACCGTCCTCGGCTAGCTCGTGCAGGATGCGGCGAAGGTCTGCGCGCTGCGGGCCTTTCAGCGAGAAGATGCGCGCGAATTCACGCGACGGGAGCGCCTCGTGAGACGACTTCAAGATATCCAGAATGTCGTCGGGGCCGGGCAGGCCCTCTGACGGCACATCGCTGTGGGAGCGTTTGATCAACCGGGTGGCCTAGTCCGCACTGTCCGCGGGTGCTTCCTCTTCCGCCGCGGTCTCCTTCTTCGCAGGTGCCTTTTTCTTGGCGACCGCCTTCTTCTTCGGCGCGCCCTTCTTCTTGGCTGCCGGCTTGCCGGATTTCTCGGCCTGCTTGGCGATGCGCGCAGCGAGCAGCGCGACGGCTTCGTCGAGCGTAACCTCCTGCGGGTCGCGGTCCTTGGGGATCGTCGCGTTGGTCTTGCCGTGCTTCACGTAGGGTCCGTAGCGCCCGTCATGGACAGTGATCGGCTTTTCGTCCTCGGGGTGGTTGCCCAGCTCCTTGAGCGGTGAAGCACGTCCGCGGCGGCCCTTACCTTTCTCGGCGAGCACGGTCACGGCACGGTTGAGGCCGACGCTGAGGACCTCCCGGGGCTCCGGTAGCGACGCATAGACGCTGCCGTGCTTCACATATGGGCCGTAGCGCCCGATGCCCGCCTGAATGACGACACCATCTTCCGGGTGCGGGCCGATATCGCGTGGCAGCGCTAGAAGGGCCAGCGCGACCTCAAGATCGATCTCGTCTATGGTATAGCCGTCCGGGATCGAGGTGCGCTTGGGTTTGGTCGCGGCCTTGCCCTCACCTTCCGGCTCGCCGAGCTGCACGTACGTGCCATACGGGCCCTTGCGGAGCGTAACGTCCTTGCCGGTCTCGGGATCGGAGCCTAGGATTTTCGGGCCGTTGGCTAGTTCGGCTGCGGCATCGTCTGCGCCGTCGACGGCCAGCTTGCGGGTGAACTTGCACTCGGGATAGTTCGAGCAGCCAACGAATGGGCCGTGACGTCCCAGACGCAGGCCCAGCCTACCTTCGTTGCAGGCCGGGCAGGCGCGCGCATCGGTGCCGTCCTCGCGGGCCGGGAAAAAGTGAGGGCCCAGTTCCTCGTCGAGCGCATCAAGAACCGAGCGCACGCGCAGTTCCTTGGTGTCGTCGATGGCGGTGGAGAAATCGCGCCAGAAATCGCGCAGCACGGCCTTCCAGTCTATCCGCCCGCCGGAGATGTCGTCGAGACGCTCTTCCATCTGGGCGGTGAAGTCGTACTCCACATAGCGGTGGAAGAAGCTCGACAGAAAGCTTACCACCAGACGTCCCTGATCCTCGGGAATGAAACGCTTGCGGTCCAGGGTGACGTATTTGCGGTCCTGCAGAACCTGGATGATCGACGCATAGGTCGAGGGGCGGCCGATCCCCAGCTCTTCCATGGTCTTGACCAGGCTCGCTTCCGAATAGCGCGGCGGCGGCTGGGTGAAATGCTGCTCCGGCGAAATCTCGCGCACGGTCGCGGCCTCGCCCTCGTCTAGCGGCGGCAGCCGGCGCTCGTCGTCGCTGTCCTCGCCTGACGGGTCGTCCTGATCCTCGCGGTAGAGCTTGAGGAAGCCGTCAAAGGCAACGGTCTGGCCATTGGCGCGTAGAGCCAGACGTCCGTCCTGGGAACGCAGGTCCACGGCCACGCGGTCGATCTGGGCTTCGGCCATCTCCGAGGCCAGCGTGCGTCGCCAGATCAACTCGTAGAGCCGGAACATGTCGGTATCGAGGATGCCCTTCACGCTGACCGGGCGGCGGAACAGGTCCGTCGGGCGCACGGCCTCATGGGCTTCCTGGGCATTCTTGGCGCGGGTGCGATAGACACGCGGCTTCTCGGGCAGGTACTCCTCGCCGAAATCCGTGTCGATTAGGTTCCGGCAGCCCGTGATCGCCTCCTGGCTGAGGGTTACGCTGTCGGTACGCATATAGGTGATGAGACCGACCGTCTCGCCGTCAATCTCGATACCTTCGTACAAACGCTGGGCGATCCGCATGGTCTGAGACGCGCCGAAGCCCAGCTTCCGCGAGGCCTCCTGCTGCAGGGTCGAAGTGGTGAAGGGCGGCTGCGGATTGCGGCGCGTACGTTTTTTCTCGATGGTCGCGATCTTGAAGGTGGCGGCCTCGACGTCGCTCTTGGCAGCCATCGCGGTTCCTTCGTCGGCGATGTCGAAGCGCTCCAACTTCTTGCCGTCGCGCTCCACCAGGCGGCCTTCAAAAGCGTCTCCGCGAACCGATTCCATGCCCACTTCGATGGACCAGTACTCCTGCGGCTTAAAGGCCTCGATCTCGGCCTCGCGTTCGCAGATCAGGCGGAGCGCGACCGACTGGACGCGCCCAGCTGAGCGGGAGCCCGGCAGCTTGCGCCACAGCACCGGCGAAAGCTTGAAGCCTACCAGATAGTCCAGCGCGCGCCGGGCTAGATAGGCCTCGACCAGCTCGTCATTCACACTGCGAGGGTGGTTGAAGGCGTCCTGCACCGCGCCCTTGGTGATCTCGTTGAAGACGACGCGCTTGACGTCGATGCCATCCAACAGTCCGCGATCACGCAAGATCTGTTCAATATGCCAGGAGATCGCCTCCCCCTCTCGATCTGGGTCGGTGGCGAGGTAGAGCTTGTCGGCGCCCTTCAGCGCGCTGACAATCTCGTTGATTGGCTTCTCGGACTTGGAATCGACTGACCAGTCCATTTCGAAGTCTTCGTCGGGCCGAACCGAGCCATCCTTGGGCGGCAGATCGCGGACATGACCGTAAGATGCGAGGACCTTGAAGTCCTCACCTAGGTACTTATTGATGGTCTTGGCTTTTGACGGAGACTCAACAATGACAACGTTCATGGAAACCGGATTCGCTTTCGGTTCTTGCGCGTTTTGGGCGCGGTCCACGGCGAGTTCGGTTACGTCCTAGATCGCCGCGACCCGGTTGCCCGGATGCCGTTCCAAGTGCCCTGCTAGTTCGAGTTTGAGCAGGATTGCCCTGACGACAGGGGCGGTTAATTGGCACCGACGCACGATTTCGTCAACCGAAACGGGTTCCGGCGACAGACATTCGATAATCGCCCGGCGGCCCTCCGGTGTTGCGAAACCAGCGGAAAGTCATAGCAATTCACGAGCCGTAGCGGGGCGTTCGGCACCGAGTGGACGTATTGCAGGGGTGCGCCGGAGCATGGGCCGGACAGCCTCCAGAACGTCGTCTGCGTCGCGCACCAGCGTCGTGCCGATTGGTTGGGCTGATCACGCGTGCGAGGACCAACCGCTCCGCGCTTTCCGGTCAACTTGTGCTGTCGGTCCGCTTCAGCTTGATGCGCGATTCCTCGCCGCGCAGCAGGCGGCGGATGTTCGCGGCGTGGCGAATCCAGACAAGGATCGCAAGGAAGATCGCCGCGCCCGCCACCTGCGGGTCGCCAAGGTACCAACCGAAGACCGGGGCGGCGGCGATGGAGACCAGCGCGGCCAGTGAGGAATAACGGAACACCAGTGCTATCGTGAGCCAGGAGAGAAGGCAGGCGACGCCGACGGCCCAGGACAGGCCCAGCAGGACGCCGAGCGAGGAGGCCACGCCCTTGCCGCCTTTGAACTTCAGCCAGATCGGGAACAGATGGCCGATCACGGTCGCCAGCGCGGAGAAGAAGGTTACGTCCGGGCCGAAATACTGCCAGGACAGGAACACGGCTACGAAACCCTTAGCCATGTCGAGTAGCAGGGTGGCGGCAGCGAGCTTCTTGTTGCCGGTGCGCAGCACATTGGTCGCGCCGATATTGCCCGAGCCGATCTTGCGGATATCGCCCAGGCCACTCGCCTTTGCGAGCAGCAGGCCGAAGGGGATCGAGCCCAATAAGTAAGCGGTCAGAGCCGCGGGCAGGAAGACTTGCCAGTCATAGAAGACGCTCTTCCAGTCCGGGATGGAAAACGTGGATTGGAAGACGGTCCAGTAGAACAGGAGAGGGCCTGCGCCGTCTTCCATGACTAGCCGGTGGCGTCGGCGTTAAAGATCGTACGCCCGTCCACGACCGTGCGCCGCACCGTACCTTGTACGAGGCGTCCGTCGAAGGGCGAGTTCTTGGACTTGGAGACGAACTTGTCCGGTTCGATCCGGCCCGGGCGTTCCGGATCGAAGATCACGAGATCGGCTGGTGCGCCTGAATAGAGCCGTCCGGTCGGCAGGCCGAGCAGTTTCGATGGCGCGCTAGTCACCTTCGCGAGCGCTTCCTTAAGTTCCAGGTGGCCGTTATGAACCAACTCCAGGGTGAGCGTGAGCAGGCTCTCCAGGCCAGCCGCGCCGAACTCCGCCAGTTCGAAAGGCAGGCGCTTGGCCTCCTGGTCCTGGGGAAAGTGGTCTGACGCGATGCAGTCGATGGTACCGTCGGCCAGCCCGGCGACCACGGCTTGGCGGTCTTCCTCGCTGCGCAGCGGCGGCGAGAGCTTTGCGAAGGTACGGTATTCGCCCACGGCCAGTTCGTTGAGGGCGAAGTAGGGCGGGGCGGTGTCGCAGGTGACGCGCAGCCCTTCGGCCTTGGCTTGCCGGATGCAGTCGACGCCGGCTGCCGTGGAGACATGGGCGGCGTGGTAGCGTCCGCCGGTCATCCGCGTCAAAGCGATATCGCGGGCTAGCATGATGGTCTCGGCCTCGCGCGGGATACCGGGCAGCCCGAGGCGGGTAGAAAGCTCGCCGGATTGCATGACGCCACCTGCCGAAAGCGTGGGTTCCTCGGCATGCTGAACGATCAGCGCGTCATAGGCTTGTGCATATTTAAGCGCGCGTGACAGTGTCTTGGCGCTGGCGACAGAGGTGCGCCCGTCGGTGAAGGCAATCGCGCCGGCGCCTTTCAGCAGCCCCATCTCGACGATCTCGTCGCTGTTGCCGCCACGGGTGATCGTCGCATAGGCGAAGACCTTCACTAGCTTCACCTCGCGCGCGCGCCGGGCGACGAACTCCAGCACGGAGGCGTCGTCGATGGCAGGATCCGTGTCTGGCAGGGTCACGACCGCAGTCACGCCGCCGGAGGCCGCGGCGCGGCTGCCGCTCTCGATGTCTTCCTTGTGCTCCGCACCGGGTTCGCAGAAATCGACCCGCATATCGACGAGACCCGGCGCCAGCACGGCGCCTTCGCAGTCGATAATGTCTGCCACGGCCGGGCGGCCGCCGTTGAAGATGTCGGGACCCATGGCGACAATGGTCTCGCCGTCAGTCAGCACACCGCTGGACGGGCTGGCGGCGTGATCGACGCCGGACGCCGGGTCGATCACCCGCGCGTTGATATAGGCGACCTTTCCAGTCATTGCGCGGCTACCGGTCCTTCGCGGGTCAGCACATCGAGGCAGGCCATTCGGACCGCCACGCCCATTTCCACCTGTTCGCGGATCAGCGAACGGTCGATGTCGTCGGCCACATCAGAATCGATCTCCACACCCCGGTTCATCGGACCAGGATGCATGATCAGCGCGTCGGGCTTGGCGTGCTGCAGCTTGTCGTAGTCCAGGCCGTAGAACTTGAAATATTCGTGCACGGAGGGGACGAAGGAGCCCTGCATGCGCTCGCGCTGCAGACGCAGCATCATCACGATGTCGCAGTCCTCCAGGCCAGCGCGCATGTCGTGGAAGACCTCGACGCCCAGGCGCTCCATGGCGGGGGGCACCAGCGTCGGCGGCGCGATGACGCGCACCCGCGCGCCCATGGTCTGCAGCAGGTAGATGTTGGAGCGCGCCACACGCGAATGGGCTACATCGCCGCACAGCGCGACCAACAGGCCCTGCAGGTGCCCCTTGCGGCGGCGGATCGTCAGCGCGTCCAGCAGGGCCTGGGTGGGGTGCTCATGGCTGCCGTCGCCGCCATTGATGACGGCGCAGTTGACCTTCTCCGACAACAGGTTCACCGCGCCCGCATTGTTGTGACGCACGGCCAGCGCGTCGGCGTGCATGGCGTTCAGCGTCATCGCCGTGTCGATGATGGTCTCGCCCTTCTTGATGGACGAGCTGGCGACCGCGATGTTGATGACGTCTGCGCCCAGGCGCATGCCCGCCAGCTCGAAAGAGGTGCGGGTGCGTGTTGAATCTTCGAAGAACAGGTTGATGAGCGTCTTGTCGCGCATAAGGTCCAGCTTTGGGCCGCGCGCGCGGTTGTATTCGGCGTAGTGGTTCGACAGGTCGAGCAGATAGCCGATCTCTTCCGGGGAGAGATCCTGGATACCAAGCAAATGGCGATGGGGAAACGGAAATTCCGCCGGCAAATCGGAGATCGAATAACCTGTTTGGGCGACACTCATTAAAATTGGAATATAGGGATCGGACTCCGTCTATTGCAAGCGATGGTTCTGTGGGTGGTTTTCCGCCGGGGATCCGGCTTCTGGCGGCGCATCGCGCGCTTCTGCTAGAAGCGGAGTGCGATGTAAAACGCAAAAGATCAATCGGGGGCCGCACTATGAAAGCGGTGATACTGGCGGGCGGGCGCGGCACGCGCCTGTCGGAAGAAACGGAACTTCGGCCCAAGCCGATGGTCGAGATCGGCGGCCGGCCGATACTTTGGCACATCATGAAGATCTACGGCCATTTCGGGATTACCGATTTCGTGATCTGCCTCGGCTACCGCGGCTACATGATCAAGGAATACTTCGCCAACTATGTCCTGCATTCTGCCGACGTAACAATCGACCTGGCGGACAACGATATCCGGTACCACACCGGTGCGGCCGAGCCCTGGCGGGTCACGCTGGTCGATACCGGCGAGGACACTCAGACCGGCGGCCGGATCGGGCGTGTGGCCGACTATCTGGACGGAGAGCGCTTCTGCCTTACCTATGGCGACGGCGTAGCTGACATTGACGTGAAGGCCTCCATCGCCTTCCACGAGGCGCAGGGCGCCACCTGCACCATGACGGCGGTGCGCCCACCCGGCCGGTTTGGCGCGATAGAGATGAACGGCGACCGTGTTGCGCGCTTTGCGGAAAAGCCCCGCGGCGACGGCGGCTCAATCAACGGCGGCTTCTTCGTGTGCGAGCCGGAAGTGCTCAAACTAATCGATGGCGACGACTGCGTGTGGGAGCAGGGTCCGCTGAACACCCTGGCGTCGTCGGGCGAGCTCACCGCGTTCCGCCATGACGGCTTCTGGCAGCCCATGGACACGCTGCGCGAGAAGAACCAGCTCGAATCCTTGTGGTATTCCGGCGAGGCGCCCTGGAAGGTTTGGGGTTAGGTTCCCGGCCGGGGTCATACCCACCCAAACCTTCCCCCATCAAGTTCGATGATGACTTTAGGGTCGAAGCACACGAAATCGACGATGTATCGTCCGGGCGGTACTTGATGTCGAAAAATATGTCCTTCGACCTGCTTATTTCATAGCGTGCGCCAGAGGGCTCTAAAAGCGTCGGTTATTTTGGCGCACAGGCTGCGTGCCTGTTAAATCGGTCGCCTCACCGATTCCCAAACTCCGCGAAATAGCGTTGGAGCAGTAACTCGACTTCATTGAGTGGCGTGTTCAGGAACCCGGGCGGCAATGCGATGGCCTTCTCCGACAGGGTCTGCATGATCTGCACCAGCCAACGGCGTGGCAGGCCGATGCGCCAGACCACGGCGTCCTTGTCAGCCAGAGTCACCGAGATGTGGTGGACCAGATAATTCTTCTTCCGCTCGATCGCGCAGACCTCGTCCCAGCCGATCCGTCCGGCCGCGATGATTGAGGAGTTGTCGTGAATACCGTCCACCCCGACGACCAGTGATGGCGCGCGCCGGACCAGTCGGAAGATCGCATAGATTTCCAGCAATCCGAAATAGACGGTCACGCCCGCGCCGATCAGCCGGTACAGTGTTTCCGGGAAGGTGACGAGCGCTAGCCCTGTGAATATGAAGCCCGCATAGAGGACGACATTCACCAGCACCCGCCAGACAGACGGATAGATTGCAATGTCGGGGAACTGGTCCTGCGCCTCCTTCATAGCCGCCGGATGAAATCCATGAAATTCTGCAGGATGATTGCTGCGGCCATCTTGTCGATGACCTCCCCACGGCGCTTACGTGTCATATCGGCCTGATCTATCAGAACGCGTTCCGCTTCCGCAGACGTCAGTCGTTCGTCCCAGAATGCTATAGGCAGGTTGGTCTTGCCGATCATGTTCTGGGCGAAAGCGCGAGTGGATTGCGCGCGTGGCCCTTCCGTTCCGTCCATGTTGCGCGGCAGCCCTAGAACAATCCCGCCCACATTCTTTTCGGTGATGATCTCGAGCAATTGCTTGGCGTCGGCGGTGAATTTCGTCCGCCGGATGGTCTGCAGCGGTGAGGCAACCGTGAAGGCGGAGTCGGATACCGCGAGACCAATGGTTTTGGTTCCGAGATCAAGGCCGATCAGACGTGCCTGTGGCACGATTTTTGTTGTCATCTCATTGGGTTCAATCAATGGCATGGGCCCTTTTACGCATGTGAACGCAAGTGCGTCCACTTGAGCGTGGGGATTCAGCGTTTCGTTAAAGAAAATAATACCTATCCTCCTGATTTAATTATTAAATATACCCTCCGAGACATAATAAGAACTACACACGTACTGCTTCTAGTGTCGGTGACGGCCTTCGGTTTATTCTCGCCCCCAGCATCAGCAGCCACCTCGCGCTGAGAGAGCAAGCTGCCTTTGGCGCCGGTTTCATTTTGAGAATTGCTCGGACTTGCATCAGTTCAGACGGCTCGCGACAATCCACGAAGCGCTCTGCAAGGACTAACACCAATGACACCACTCAAAGCCGCTCGCCTCGCCGTTCGGACCGCCCGCATCGCCGGTAAGGTGATCAAGCTCGGCCTGCGCATCCGGCGCGCGCGGCGTGGGCGTGGTCGTTAGATACTCTTCGGGTGTCTGGCCGCTTGGATGGCCGCATGACTCCCAAGCCACCCATTTCCGACAGCACTATGTCGGACCTTGCAGGTTCCGGCTTCTTTGATAACAATTTTGGCGCCGTAGAAATGGAGAAGCATCATGTCCACAAAGTTAGCCGAGAAGACAGCCAACGAAGCTGCGGACAGACCTATCGCCACGCATAAGGTGCTGATGGAGGACGATCAGATGATCGTCACCCACTGGGTATTCAAGCCCGGTGAGCAGACTGGGTGGCATCGGCACGAAATGAACTACATGCCGATCCAGCTATCGGCTGGGAAGTTGCATTTCGACTTCCCTGACGGCTCTTCAAAGCAGGTGGACTATGTGCATGGCACGTCAAGCATGGTGATCGCGCCTGTCGAGCACAATGCGACCAACATCGGCGATGTTGACGTCGTGGCTCTGGAGATCGAGTTCAAGAAGTAACGCCAGTCGATGTCAGTTCGCGCCCTAAAGCTGAAGCTCGTCGCCATGTGCACCCCAAGACAGCTCGGCCTGCGCATCCGGCGCGTGCCGTGGCATATCTCAGCACGGAGCAGGTGAACCTCTCAAAGCTTGGTAACTATCTATGTAGTTGGAATATACCTGATCTTCTGAAGCCTCAACCTAAGCACGATTACGATTTTAGCCACGTTCCGATGACGCTGATGTTTTCGACAAATGGACCTTGCGCGGCGCTAAAACGCGCATCAAGGAACAGTCAAAACTCCATTTCTAAGCTAACAAATGGAAGAGAGTTCAAAGTGCGGCTTTATTATGATAATGGAAAAATTATTTATGGAAAAAAGCGATCCAAGTATTCCGGGATATGTTCCGACCGAAAACGCCGCAAATTAGATCGCGTGGTTTTCAACCTCACACCACGGAGTTCCGAATGGAACAGATCAAAAAGTACGTTTCATTTGCATTAATGGCCGTTGCTTTGACCCTGTCCTCGACCGTTGCATTGGCCGGTGGTCATGGCGCCAAGGATATCGTCGATACGGCTGCAGCTAATGAAAACTTCTCCACCCTTGTGGCTGCAGATAAAGTGACCAACATCGGTCTTGTCGAGACCCTGAAAGGCAGGTTCCATTCACAAAATCTACGCGCCTAAAATCCAAAGCTGGCATTCGCCTGTATTCTTCTTTAAAAAACGAGGGCACTTTGAGAACCTCCTGAAAATTTGCCGGAAAATTAGAGAAGATGGCAGCTTATTGTTTTTCTCACCTACCACGTGCTTCCCGGTAAGGTTATGGCTGCCGATATTGCCGGCAAGAAACTCAGCCCTAAGACCGTTCAGGGCAGCACGGTCGATATCGACGCCACGAGCGGTGTGAAGATCGATGGTGCAACTGTCACCACTGCAGATATCGAGACCTCGAACGGCGTGATCCACGTGATCGATACGGTCATCCTGGTTCGTAGAAACTGTTATGATAACGATGCTTGAACTCCCCTCCCGTATAAAAATGGAAAAGCGTTGGGTGAGCAAAGTCATCAACGCCGCCTAGTGAGTGAGGTCGTTGGCTAGCCGCCTTCAGAGACGCTAACCTGACCCCATGCTCGACCAAACCCCCATCACCATAAGCACCATCTCCGGCCTTGCCGGTTCCGGTATGACCCTTGCTCTCCATTGCCAACCATGCGGCCGGTGGGACGAGATTGTACCTGCTGAATGGCTGGAGAATGGCAGGCCCGATGTTAACTACATCCGGCAGCGGTTTAGCTGTTCTGTCTGCGGTAACGTCGCCGACAAGCAGGTGCGGGCATCAAAGTTGGGGATGTCCAACGAGACTGCGTATCGAGGGATTTAACCATCACTTCACTTTTTTAATCCCCCGACGGGTTCCCTGAACCGTTCAGGTCTCGAATCGCAAATTCGCGAGAGACTGAAGGATAAAAATATTGCCAATTTCAGGGCCTATGACGTGGCTAGGAACACGATATTCTCCCTGCGTTTGCCGCATCCCCATGGCAAGGCCTGCCCGAATACGTCCTTGAAAGGTGACATGGAAAAGGCCGGGGAACGCTCCACGTCATCGGTCTGTGCGGTTCGCGGCGAACCGTCCTGGGGCGAGTAAGAACGAAAAAACGTCGCCCGACACGACTGCACCAATGTTGCCGCTCGCGGGTGCCGGTGATAGCTTCCGCGCCGATTCCTAAACGCGAACCGACCGGCCCAGCATGGCGCTCGATACCGATACCGTGAAACGCATTGCTCGGCTCGCCCGCATTCATGTGGACGAGGCCGATCTCGCGCCGCTGGCGGACGAACTCAACAACATCCTCGGCTGGGTCGAGCAGCTCGAGGAAGTCGATACAGACGGCGTCGAGCCTATGACTAGCGTGGTCGAGATGGTCCAGCGCCTGCGCGCCGACGAGGTGACCGATGGCGGCGTGCGTGACAAGGTGCTCGCCAACGCGCCGGAATCTGACGACGGCTTCTTCGTCGTGCCGAAAGTGATCGAGTAGGGCGGCGAGGCGATGGCCAAACTTACCGATCTGACTATTGCCGAAGCAGGTGTAGGACTAGCGGCGGGCGACTTCACGGCGCGCGAGTTGACTGACGCATACCTATTGGAGATGGAGGCCTCGCGCGGCCTCAATGCCTATTTCGAGGAAACGCCCGAGCGCGCGCGCGAGATGGCCGAGGCCTCGGATGCGCGGCGAGGCCGCGGCGAGGCCTCGGGGCCGCTCGACGGCATTCCGCTGGCGATCAAGGATTTGTTCTGCACCGAGGGTGTTCTCTCGACATCGTCCAGTCGCATCCTCGAGGGCTTCCGCCCGACCTATGAGTCTACGGTCACCCAGCAGCTCTGGGACGCGGGCGCTGTCCTACTCGGCAAGACGAGCATGGACGAGTTCGCAATGGGCTCTGCCAACATCACCAGCTGCTACGGCCCAGTGATCAACCCGTGGAAAGCATCCGGTGGCGATGCGGCGGGCAAGGATATGGTGCCGGGCGGCTCGTCCGGCGGTTCGGCGGCCGCCGTTGCGGCGCGCATCGCGGCGGGCGCGACAGGCACGGACACCGGCGGCTCGATCCGCCAGCCGGGTGCTTTCTGCGGGGTCGTCGGGCTGAAGCCGACCTACGGGCGCTGCTCGCGCTGGGGTATCATCGCGTTCGCATCCTCACTCGACCAGGCCGGGCCGATCACTCGGACGGTGCGCGATGCGGCGATCATGCTCGGCGGCATGGCGGGCTACGACCCCAAGGATTCAACCAGCGTCGATCTTCCGGTGCCGGACTTCACCGACCGCGCTGACCGGCGACATTCGCGGCCTGCGCGTCGGCGTGCCCGCCGAGTATCGTATGGACGGTACGCCTGCCGAGATCGAGGCGCTGTGGCAGCAGGGCGTGGACTGGCTGTGCGAGGCGGGTGCGGAGATCGTCAACATCTCGCTGCCCCACACGAAATACGCGCTGCCGGCCTATTACATCGTGGCGCCCGCCGAAGCCTCGTCCAACCTCGCGCGCTATGACGGCATGCGCTACGGCCTACGGGTCGAGGGCGAGGACCTGACCGACACCTATGAGCGCACCCGCGAGGAGGGCTTCGGGGCCGAGGTGAAGCGCCGGATCATGATCGGCACCTATGTGCTGTCTGCGGGTTACTACGACGCCTACTACCTGAAGGCCCAGCGGGTGCGTACGCGCATCGCCGAGGATTTCAAATCAGCCTTCGAGAACTGCGACGTGATCCTGACGCCGACCACCCCTAGCACGGCCTTCGCGCTGGGCGAGAAGCAGGATGACCCAATCGCCATGTACCTGAACGACATCTTCACGGTGCCGGCCTCCATGGCCGGGCTGCCGGCAATCTCGGTGCCTGCGGGGTTGTCCGCGGACGGATTACCTCTGGGCCTGCACCTGATCGGCCCGGCTTTCGGTGAGGAGGCCGTGCTGCGCGCCGCCGACATGATTGAGCGCGCTGCGGGCTTCGACGCGCGACCGTAAAGGCGCATACTGGCGAGCGGAACACAGACATGACCGACGCAACCGAAACCTTCCCTGACGCGATCCCGGGCCACCTAGCCGGACACATCACCTCGCGCATCGGCCACAATTCCGACGACCTGATCGAGGGCGAGACCGGTACGTGGGAGATTATTGTCGGTATGGAAGTGCATGCGCAGGTCTCGTCGGAATCGAAGTTGTTCTCCGGCACCCCTGCGGCTTTCGGCGCGGAGCCGAACACGCAGGTCAGCCTGATCGACGCGGCCATGCCGGGCATGCTGCCGGTGCTGAACGCGGCGGCGATCCGCCAGGCGGTGCGCACGGGGCTGGGGTTGAACGCGCAGATCAACCTGCGCTCGGTTTTCGACCGGAAGAACTATTTCTACCCGGACCTGCCGCAGGGCTACCAGATCAGCCAGTTCTCCGACCCCATCGTGGGCGAGGGCAGGGTGACCGTTGACCTCGAGGACGGCGAAAGTTTCGAGGTGGGTATCGTGCGCATCCATCTGGAGCAGGATGCTGGCAAGTCGGTCCATGACCGCCGCCCGGATGCCACCTGCATCGATTTGAACCGCTCCGGTGTCGCGCTTATGGAAATCGTCTCTAAGCCCGATATCCGCTCGGCGGCAGAAGCGGCGGCCTATCTCGCCAAACTGCGCTCGATCCTGCGCTATCTGGGCACCTGCGACGGCAACATGCAGGAAGGCTCGCTGCGCGCCGATGTGAACGTTTCCGTCCGCAAGCCGGGCGGCGAGTTGGGCACGCGCTGCGAGATCAAGAACGTCAACTCGATCCGCTTCGTCCGCCAGGCCGTGGACTATGAGGCGCGCCGCCAGATCGGGATCCTGGAGGACGGCGGGGAGATCGATCAGGAAACCCGCCTGTTCGACCCCGACCGAGGCGAGACCCGCTCCATGCGCTCCAAGGAAGAGGCGCATGACTACCGCTATTTCCCGGACCCGGATCTGCTGCCGGTGGTGCTGGAGCAGTCATTCGTGGACGAGATTGCGGCGAGCCTGCCGGAACTGCCCGACCGGAAGGCCGCGCGCTTCGCCGACGAGTTCGGCCTCAGCGCCTATGACGCGGGCCTGCTGGTTGCCGACCGCGAGACAGCGGATTTCTACGAGCAGGTGGTGGATGCGGGCGGCGCGAAGCGCGATCCCAAGATCGCCGCCAACTGGATGACCGGCGACTTTTTCCGCCGGCTCAACGCCGACGACCTTGCGATTGCGGCCTCACCCGTGAGCGCCGGCCAGTTGGGCGGGATGCTCGACCTGATCGCCGACGGTACCATCTCGGGTAAGATCGCCAAGGATGTCTTCGACGCCATGTGGGAGAGCGGCACGGACGCCGCGGATATCGTGGAAGAGAAGGGGCTAAAGCAGATCTCCGACACCGGCGAGATTTCCGCCATCGTCGACCAGATCATTGCCGACAACCCCGAACAGTCGGAACAGTACCGTTCCGGCAACACCAAGGTCGCGGGCTGGTTTACCGGCCAGGTGATGAAGGCGACCCAGGGTAAGGCCAACCCGCAGATGGTCAACCAGCTCCTCCAGGAAAAGCTGGGGAGTTAAGAAGCCCTTCTCCGAAGGGGAGAGGGGTTTAGGGTGAGGGGGTAAGAACTTTTCGTGTTCGCGTCGATAGACCGTAAACCCTCACCCGGCTCACAATGGCTCGCCACCCTCTCCCTCAGGGAGAGGGTTTGTTTATGACCTCCGTTCTCACCATTGTTGTGCCCGTCTTTGCGCTGATTGGCCTTGGCGTACTGGGCGGCAAGTCGCGGTTCTTTCCGGAAGCCGCCGTCACCGGTCTCACCAATTTCGTACTGTATGTGGCCGTGCCCGCGCTGCTGTTCCGTATTCTGGTGCGCAACGCGCCGATGGACGCGCTGAACCTCGACGTGGCCTTCGCCTATTACCTAGGCAGCTTCGCCGTGGCGCTGGGGGCGATGGCGCTGGGCCGCCTTGTCTTCGGCCTGACGGGCGGCGAGCGCGCCTCCTTCGCGATGGGGTCGATGTTCTCCAACACCGGACTGATTGGCATCCCGCTGGTCTTCGCGACCTGGGGCGCGGCGGGAACGGTGCCGCTGATGATGGTCATTAGCTTCCACTCGCTGGTATTCGTCACCCTCTACATGGTGCTGCACGATCTGGCGAAATCCGGCGCGGTCGGCTGGCGGAATGTCGGCCGGGCTGGCGTCAACGCCATCGTCACCAATCCGGTGGTGATCGCCATCGTCGTGGGGCTGGCCTGGTCGGGCGCCGGGATCGGCCTGCCGGACCTGCTGGGCCGCATCATTGGTATGCTGGCCGATGCGGCGATCCCGGCGGCGCTGTTCGCGCTGGGCGCGTCGCTGGCGCGCTTCAAGGTGGAAGGCAACGTGCCCCAGGCTACGGTGATGTCATTCATCAAGCTGGTGGTGCACCCGCTGATGGTGTTCGCCGTCGCGCACTTCGTTTTCGCGCTGGAACCGCTGGAGGTGGCGGTGGTCACCCTGACGGCGGGCCTGCCGGGCGGGCTGATGGTGTTCGTGGTGGCGCGGTCCTACGGGGTCTATGTGGCGCGTGCCGGCACCTCGCTGGTGATCGGCACTGCGGGCGGGATCGTCACGCTGTCATTGCTGCTGGCCTGGCTGGTATGAGCGTCTAGTCGTCGCCCGCTTCGCGCTGCGGCTGGCCGGACAGTTCGCGCTCCAGTGCCCGCTCGATGGCTAAGCGTGGCTTCGAATATCCCGCGAGCAGGTTGTAGAGCACCGGGGTCAGGAACAGCGTCAGTACTAGCGCGAGGCCGAGGCCGCCGACAATCACCGAGCCGATGGCGATGCGGCTTTCCGCGCCCGCACCGGTCGCGAGCACCAGCGGCACCGCGCCGAGGATGGTCGAAATTACCGTCATCACGATGGGCCGGAAGCGTAGGACCGAGGCTTCCAACACGGCGTCGCGTACCGCCATACCCTCGTCGCGCAGCTGGTTGGCGAACTCCACGATCAGGATGCCGTTCTTCGCCATCAGCCCGATCAGTAGCACGATGCCGATCTGGCTATAAACATTGAGCGACAGCCCGGCGACGAACAGGGCGTAGATCGCGCCCGCCACGGCCAACGGCACCGACAGCATGATGACAAGCGGATGGATGAAGCTCTCGAACTGGGCGGCCAGCACCAAAAAGACGATCAGCAACGCCAACAGGAACACCTTTATCGTGTCGCTGGAGGTGTCTTTGAAGACGGCGGACTGGCCGGCATAGCCCAGCCGTGCGCCGTCGGGCAGGACCTGCTCGGCTCCGGCCTCCATATAGGAAATGGCATCACCCAGTGCGTAGCCCGGCTCAAGCCCGGCCTCGATGGTGATAGAGGGCAGGCGATCCGTCCGGCGCAGTTCCGGCGCGGCCGCGCTTTCGCTGGCGCTGACTAGCGCGCTAAGCGGCACGAGGGAGTTCTCGCTGCCGCCCGCTCGGACGAAGACGTTGGAGATATCCTTGGGCGTCCGCCGGTCGGTGCGCTGGGCCTGCACGATCACAGGGTATTCGCGGCCCCGGTCGATGTAGTTTGTCACCTCGCGGGAGGCGAACATGGTCTGTAGCGTCTGAGCCACCTTCTCGGCGGGGATGCCGAGATCGTTGGCGACGCTGCGGTCGAGGCGTAGATTGAGCTGGGGCTGGTTTTCCTCGTAGTCGATCTGAGGGTTGATGAGGCGTTCGTTGGCCTCGGCATACTCAAGTAGGGCGGCGGCCCATTCCTTCACTAGCTCGAAGTCCGGTCCGCCGACGACAATGCGCAGCGGGGTCGAGTTGCCGCGCAGGCCGAGGCCTGCCGGGCTTGCCACGCCGGCGCGTGCGCCCGCCAGGCCGCGAGCGGCGGGCTGCACCGCGTTGACCACATCGGACTGGCTCGCCTCGCGGTCTTCCCATTGGGCCAGCCGCATGACCACGAAGGCGCGGTAGGGGCGGTTGCCCCAGCCGACCAGCGAATAGACGGTGGTGATGTTGCCGTTCGCCACCTGGGGGGCCAGCGCGCGCTCGATGATGCGCGCTTGCTCGTCGGTGTAGGCAACGGTCGCCCCTTGGGGCGCGGTGATCGGTACAAAGGCGACGCCGCGATCCTCGCGCGGGGCGAGTTCGCGCGGCACGGTTTCATAAAGGCCGATCGCCCCGGCGACGAAGACCAGCGACAGGGCGATGATTACGCCGGGCATGGCGATCGCGCGGTCGAGGAGTCCTCGATAGGTGCGCCCGAGGCGGTTTCTAGCGACAGCCTGATCGCCGTCCACCGGTCGAATTTCCCCCTTTGCATTATGCGGTCTAACGATGCGCGAGGCGATCATAGGGCATAGGGTCAGTGCGACGAAGGTGGAGATCACCACCGCACCGGCCATCACCATGCCGAATTCGCTGAACAGGCGCCCGACCTGGCCGCCCAAGAAGGAGATTGGCACGAAGACGGCGATCAGCGTGACGGAGGTCGCGATCACCGCGAATGTCACCTGCCGGGTACCACGCACGGCCGCGACCATGGCGGACTCACCAGTGTCGGAGCGTCGCTGGATGTTCTCCAGCACCACGATGGCGTCGTCCACGACGAGGCCGATGGCCAGCAGCAGCGCCAACAGGGTCAGGACGTTGATTGAGAAGCCGAAGGCGCTGACTAGCGACAGGCAGCCGATTAGCGCCACGGGAATAGTGACGGCGGGCACCATCGTCGCACGGAAGGAGCGTAGAAAGGCTAGGATCACGAGGATCACCAGCGCCAGCGAGATGCCCAGTGCGATCAGCACCTCGCGGATCGAGGCGGAGATGAACAGCGCATCGTCGGAGCCGACGATGATCTTCATGCCTTCGGGCAGCGTGGATCCCATCTCCGCGATCTCGGCCCGGATGGCTCTGGAGATGGCCATGGTGTTGGCTTGGCTCTGGCGTATCACCTGCATGCCGACGGCCGGCTGACCGTTGGCTCGCACGATGGTGTTGTCGTCCTCCACCCCGCGTTCGACCGTCGCTACGTCGCCGAGGCGGACCGGGTAGCCGTCGATCGTGGCCAGCGAAATGTTGCGGAACTGTTCGGGCGTCGCCAGTCGGCTATCGAGGCGGATATCCAGTAGGCGCTGGCTGGAGATGATCTCACCGGCGGGCAGCTCGACGTTGTTTCGGCGTATTGCGGCCTCGACGTCCGCAACAGTGAGTTTCCGGGCCGCCAGCGCGCGCCGGTCCAGCCAGATGCGGATGGCGTAGCGGCGCTCACCGCGCATATCGACGGAGGCGACGCCGTCCAGCGTCGAGAGGCGATCGATCACAAAACGTTCGACAAAATCAGTGATTTCCGCTGGCGTATGGCGATCCGAAGTAACGGCGATCCGCATCACCGGGTCGGCGTCGCTGTCGGACTTGATAACGCGCGGTTCGTCCGCCCCCTCGGGCAGGCTGGCGCGGATGCGGCCCACGGCGTCGCGCACGTCGTTGGCGGCCTCGTCGATGTTCCGGCTTGTCTCGAACTCGATAACGGTGCTGCTGCGCCCGCGCCGGCTCTGAGAGGAAATGGTCTTGATGCCCGACACGCCCGCGACGGAGCTTTCGACGATCTCTGTAATGTCGGTATCGACAATCTGGGGTGTGGCGCCGGTGTAGGTGGTGACCACGGTGACCACAGCGGAATCCACGTCGGGCAGCTCGCGTATGGGCAGGCTGAGGAGCGAGGCGACACCGAGTACGACGATCATCAGGCTCGCGACGAGCGCCAGCACGGGCCGCCGGATAGAGAGGTCGGACAGGGTCATGATCCGGCTGCCGTGCCTCCCTTACCCCCTTTGCCGGGCCCGCCGTGCTGGCCGCCCGGTCCGCCACCTGGCCCAACCATGCGCACGGGTCGGCCGTCTTTTGCCTTCTGCACGCCGCGGGTGATGACAGCTTCGCCCTCGGCGATGCCTTCGATGATCTCTACGTTGCCGAAGGAGCGCTGGCCCAGTTTCATAGGACGCTTGCGGGCGACCATGCGCTCGCCGGTCTTGTCGATCACGAAGGCGAAAGCCTGATCACCCTCGAACATGATCGCTTCCTCGGGCACGGTCAGCGCGTTGCGGCTATCGAGAACCACCGTCAGGTGCATAAACATGCCGGCGGGCAGCGAGTAGTCCGGATTGGCGACGACGGCGCGTGCGCGGAAAGCGCGCGAGACAGGATCGATCCGACTGTCGATGCGCTCGGTGGTGCCGGAGAATCTGCGCCCTGGAAATGCCGTGGCCGTAGCGATGACGGTCTTGCCGGGTGTGATCCGTCCGTACAGATTCTCTGGCAGGGAAAAATCGATTTCGACCGTCGACAGGTCGTCCAGCGTGGTGACGGTGTCGCCCGGCTCGATCCTTGCACCCTGTTCCACCCGGGCGAAGCCCACGATGCCGGGGAAGGGAGCGGTTACAGTCTTGTCGCGCAGTCGGCGCGCGGCACGGTCGCGGTTGGCCTGGGCAGTGGCCTGGACCACGACGGCCTTCTCGACTGCGGCCTGCGAGGTGGCGCTGGACTTCTTCAGGGCCTGGGCGCGCTGGAGGGCACGGCGCGCTTCCAGAAGCTGCGCCTCGGCCTCCGCCAGATCTGCGCGCTCGATTTCGTCGTCGAGCCGAACCAGAACGGCGCCGTCCTCGACCCGCTGGCCGGCTTCGAAGGTAATCTCCCTGATACGGCCTGACGCCGACGGCGTGACCTCGACCGCGCGCACGGCGCGGGTGGTTCCGACGGCCTCGACCACCGTCTCAATATCGGCGAATTGCGCAGCTGCTGTCTCCACGGCCGGGCCACCACCGCTGCGGCGCTTGGCATTTTCGGTCGTAGCCTCGCTCAAGAGTTCCTGCCACGCCAAATAGCCGCCGGCCGCGATCACCGCGAGCGCGACCAGAACCGCGACCTGTTTCAAAGAGGACATCTATCCCGCCGATCCCCTGGGGTGCTGTGTTTCTTACACGCCTGTACGACTGATCCTTAAACGTAATTTGTCTCAAAATTTTGTTGCCGGACACAAAATTCGATGATGCCGCCGCTGGCCTATTTCTGCATGGGCTTCGTTGCATGCCTGATGATCAACGGCGCATTCGTCAACGCTGACTAAGAATATTCTCGTTCCGGTCGGGATGACTGGACAGTCGGCAATACGCTAGGTTCCCTGCAACGAACACCTTAGCCCCTGCCGCGCAATTGCGGCAGTCGGTATATGGAGGAGGAAACCCGTGACTGTCAGCTATCCCGACACCCTTTTGCACATCAACGGCAAGTGGACTGCCGCCGCTGGTGGCGAGACCATCGACGTCATCAATCCGGCGACGGAAGACGTCATCGGCACGGTGGCCCACGCTCGCGTTGCCGACCTGGATAACGCTCTGGAAGCCGCGGAGGAAGGGTTTCGGTCCTGGAAGAAGGTCTCGGCCTTCGATCGTTACAAGACCATGCGCAAAGCCGCCGACCTGATGCGCGAGCGCGCCGACGAGATCGCAACGATCATGACTATGGAGCAGGGCAAGCCCCTGTTCGAGGCGAAGATCGAAACGCTGTTCGGCGCCGATATCATTGACTGGTTTGCTGAAGAGGCGCGCCGCACCTATGGCCGCATCGTGCCCTCACGCATGGGTGGTGTGACCCAGATGGTGGTGAAGGAACCGGTCGGCCCTGTGGCGGCCTTCACGCCGTGGAACTTCCCGATCAATCAGGCGGTTCGCAAGACGTCCGGCGCCGTAGCGGCCGGCTGCTCGATCATCCTGAAGGGCCCGGAAGAGACCCCGGCGGCCTGCGCGGCGCTGATCAAGTGCTTCGTCGATGCGGGCCTGCCCGACGGCGTGGTGAACCTGGTCTATGGCGTGCCGGCTGAAATTTCCGAATACCTGATCCCGCACCGGACGATCCGCAAGGTCACGTTCACCGGCTCGACCGCGGTCGGCAAGCAGCTCGCCGCGCTTGCCGGCCAGCACATGAAGCGCGTGACGATGGAGTTGGGCGGGCATTCGCCGGCCATCGTCTTCGAGGACGCGGACGTCGAGACGGCGCTGCAGGTTCTGACGGCCAACAAATTCCGTAACGCCGGTCAGGTCTGCGTGTCACCGACGCGCTTCCTGGTGCACGAGAAGCACTACAACCGCTTCGTCGAGGGGTTCACCGAGTTCGCCGCCAACCTGCCGGTGGGTGACGGGTTGCAGGCTGACACCAAGATGGGCCCACTGGCCCATGACCGCCGGGTCGAGGCCATCGAGGGCTTTGTCGCGGATGCCGTCACCAAGGGGGCGACGGTGAAGACGGGCGGTGCGCGCAAGGGAAACAAGGGCTACTTCTTCGAGCCGACTATCCTGACCGATGTACCGATGGATGCCCGCATCATGAACGAAGAGCCGTTCGGCCCGGTCGCGCCGATCATGCCGTTCAGTGATTTCGATGCGGTGGTCGAGGAAGCCAACCGCCTCGACTATGGGCTGGCGGCCTATGCCTACACCAACTCGGCTAAGACGGCGGAGGCCATTGGCTCGGCCTTCGAAAGCGGCATGGTGTCGATCAATCATCACGGCATCGGCCTGATCGAGGTGCCGTTCGGCGGTGTGAAGGACTCAGGCTACGGCTCCGAGGGTGGCTTGGAAGCGATCGAGGCCTACCTGAACACCAAGATGATCACCCAGACCGGCCTCTAGGCCCGAGGGAGCGCCGGTCATGCTGAATGCAGCTGTGGTGGGCCTTGGGTGGTGGGGCAAGCAGATCGTCAGCTGCCTGGAAGGCAGCGAGAAGATCGCGGTGACCCGGGCGGTCGATGTGAACCTCGACGCGGCGCGCGATTTCGCCGCCGTGCGGGGGATCAGTCTGGGCGACAGCTATGAGGATGTGCTGGCCGACGATGCCGTCGATGCGGTGATCCTCGTGACGCCGCATGCCCTGCACGAGGAACAGGTGCTGGCGGCGGCGGCGGCGGGCAAGCAGATCTTCTGTGAAAAGCCCTTCGCGCTGTCGTCAGAAGCCGCGATGCGGATGCTGGAGGCCTGCGATAAGGCGGGCCTCAACGCCGTTGGTATCGGCCATGAACGCCGCTTCGAGCCGGCCCTGGAAGCCATGAAGACGCATCTGGATGGCGGTGACTTCGGCACGCTGATCCATATCGAGTGCCACTGGTCGCACAACAACTTCACAAAGGCCGCTACCTCGGCATCGACCTGGCGCAAGGATGCCAAGCAGGCGCCGCTGGGCACGTTGACGGCGCTGGGCGTGCATATCACGGACTATTTTCAGTCCCTCGCGGGACCGGTCAAAAGCCTGCGCGCGGTGGCCAACAGCCGTTCCGGGCTGTTCCCAGGTAATGATGTGGTGACCGTGCAGTTCGCCTTTGAAAGTGGCGTGACCGGTTTCATGTGCAACATCGCGACCACGCCCTTCCACAGCGCCATCAAGGTGTTCGGCGATAAGGGCTGGGGCGAGGCGCGTGAGAACTCGAACGTCGATATTCCTGAACCAGCGACGCTGACCACGCGCTGGCTGGACGAGGAACTCACCATCCAGACCTACCAGTCCCAGAACGTGGTTCGGGCCGATGCCGCCGAATCGCTTCGCGACCAGGTTCTGCACGCGAGATTTTGACCAGCTTCTGCACAAGAGTGTGCGTTAGTGGCTTCGGACGCTCTCAAGTCGGGGAACATCCTTGCGGATGTGCCGGATGCGCCCGGCCACGAGGTGGTTCTGCTCGCACGTGGCGCTTCTCGCGCGACCAGCTTCTGCACAATGTCGAGATTTTGCAGGCCATCGTGGCCTCTGCCGAAAGTGGCGAAGAGGTGCGGGTGCGCTAGTGGCCTCGTACGCCGGTGCGCATCCAATCGCGATCTCATGCCCCTGATCCCGCTGCACGACGCCAATCCGCGCGTCTATATCCGCGCCCACTACGTCACAATCGCGCTGGTCGCGATGAACCTGCTCATCTTCATCGCAATGTTGAGCATGGGCGACGAACAACGCTTCGAAACACTTCTGGGCTATGCACTGATCCCAGCGCGGCTGTTCGAGGGAATCGATCTTCCAGCGGGCGTGGGCGGTGTGACGCCCATGATGACGCTGGTGACCTACCAGTTTCTCCATGGGGGCTGGGAGCATGTGCTGTTCAACATGCTGTTTCTCTGGGTGTTCGGCGACAACATCGAGGATGCGCTGGGCCACAAGAAGTTCGTGCTGTTCTTCGTGATGTGCGGAATCGCTGGCGGGCTGGTCCACAGCGCGATCTCGACCGGTTCCCTGACGCCCGTAGTCGGCGCGAGCGGCTCGATCGCGGGCGTGCTTGGGGCCTATCTGCTTCTGTATCCGCGCGCGCGGCTGCTGGTTCTGGCCTTTATTGTGATCCCGGTGCGGCTGCCCGCGCTACTCGTGATTGGGACCTTCTTTGCACAGGACCTGATCTGGGCGGCGACCAACGCCCCTTCCGCGCTGGAAGTGGCTGTGTGGGCGCATATCGGCGGCTTTCTGACGGGCATGGCGTTGGTCGTGTTTCTGCGAAATCCCCGTGTGATTATATGGCACCGTCCGCCGCGGCCATGGGGGTAAGGGCTTACAGCCCCTCCACCATCACGATATTGGAGACCGATGCCGACTGACGGATCCCGATCAGTGGCGCATAGGCTTCCCCGCCGTGGAAAGCCCGGCAAGCGCCCATGTCCGGGAAGCCCACGATCACGAGTCGGTCGAGCATCTTGCCACCCTCCACTGAACGCGATTGTCCGCCGCGCGCCAGATAGGTGCCGCCCGCATCCGCCAGCACGCCGGGGACCTGTTCGGCATAGGGCGCGTAGCGATCCATGTCGGTCATGGTGATCTCGCCAAGGAGAAAGGCGCGTTGGTCGTTGGCGGTCGCGCCGCCGGGCGCGCCCTCGACGATCCAGATATAGGATTCGGTTGTGGCGTGCCGGATGGCGGCGACCGGCTCATAGGCCGGGTCGTCGGCAAAGGCGTTGGCGCTGTCCCAGTCGGGAAACTCCAGAACTACGATGCGTCCGTCCGGCCAGCTACCCTCCACAACATCGCGTTCGCCGCCGCGCACAATATAGCGGCCGCCATGCTTCGTGATCAGCGCTGGCGCGGTGTCCTTGTAGGCTTTGTAACCGTCGGCGTCGTGGACATCGATAGTGGCGATTAGATAGGCGGTCATGGCGGCTCCAGGTGAAAAGCGCGTCGGCGCGTGGGATATGCTATCCACGCGCTTCGGAATGTACATTCCCGGAGGCCGGTGTGAACCCATGGCACGCGAAATCGATAAAAAACTGAATCCATCGACACTGGCCGCGCAGGCGCTCGGTTGGCTCGATCCCGCGACAAATGCCGTCGCACCGCCGATCCATCCGTCCACTAACTATGCCCGAGATGAGAACTACGAGAAGGTCGCGGGCCGCGGATACACGCGGGACGAGAACCCGACCTACGAACAGCTTGAGGCTCTGCTGGCGGCGCTGGAACAGGGCCCCGAGGCAATGGTGTTCTCCTCCGGTATGGCTGCTGCTACCACTGTGATGATGTCTTTGTCGCCTGGCGACCATGTGGTCGCGCCCTCGGTCATGTATTTCGGGCTGCGAAACTGGCTGGTGCATGTTGGTTGCCACTGGGGGCTCGAGGTCGATTTCGTGCCGCCGGGCGACATGGATGCGCTGGCCGGTGCTGTGTGTGCGGGGAAGACAAAGTTGGTCTGGCTGGAAACTCCCTGCAACCCGACCTGGGACGTGACCGACATCGCCGCGGCGGCGGCGATCGCTCACGACGCGGGCGCCATCCTGGGGGTGGACTCGACTGTGGCGACGCCGATTTTGACGCGGCCGCTGGCGCTCGGCGCTGATGTCGTGATGCATTCGGGTACCAAATATCTCAATGGGCACGGCGATGTTCTCGCGGGAGCGCTCGTTACCGCGAAAGCCGATGCCAACTGGGAACGTATGAAATATCTGCGTTTTCAGAATGGCGGAATGCTGGGTGCGTTCGAATCCTGGCTGCTGCTGCGTGGTCTGCGAACCCTGCCTTTGCGTGTGGAGCGCAGTTCAGAATCGGCCCTGCAGATTGCGCAGCACTTCGCATCGCATCCGAAGCTGGTGGAGGTGCTTTATCCAGGACTCGCCTCGCATCCGGGCCACGACGTGGCGGCGCGTCAGATGTCCGGCGGGTTCGGTGGGATGATGTCTTTGCGGGTGAAAGGTGGAGCGGAGGCGGCCGTGAAGGCGGCCACGGCAATGAAGCTGTTCGTGCGGGCAACGTCGCTGGGCGGTGTTGAAAGTCTGGTGGAGCACCGCGCCAGTGCGGAGGGGGTGGACAGCCCGGTACCGGATGACCTGCTGCGCCTTTCGATCGGAATCGAGGATGCCGACGACCTGATTGCCGATCTGTCGCAGGCGCTGGACGCCTGATCCGTCGCGATAGCGTTGATGTCTCCGAACCGGCGGGCGGTGGTTCTCGAAAACTAGCCGGCGGCGCGCTGGGTTTCGGGGAACTGCGCGACCGTCGAGGCGCAGCGCCCCGGGAGGGTTTCTCCGAGTTTGTGGTGCGCCTGTTCCAGTGTGGTCTGTTAGTTCGCATCGTCGTGGTTGAAGACCTGAGAGCAGGAGAGCTTGATTTCCGCCAGGGTGACGGGAGCCTGACCGGAAAGCATGAAGGGGCAGGCCTTGTCCTCACCTTGAACCGCCTCCACGCGGAAGCTCATGGCGGCGATTTGCAGATGTTCAGCGAGCTTGGAAAAGGCACCACTGTTCGAATCAGCCTGCTGGCTTCACGGATCATTCAAGGCGACCTACTCGAGGCGAGCGGCTGATTGTTCCGTTCTTGCGATCCCCTGATTGACACTCACACAACAGCTTGGCACAACGCCTCTTGCATACGTCGTGAAAACCCCACTCATCGTGCGGAGGGGTGGCCGAGTGGCTGAAGGCGACGGTTTGCTAAATCGTTATACGGGTAACCCCGTATCGAGGGTTCGAATCCCTCTCCCTCCGCCACTGATCTCTAAGCCTCTCAATTGAAACAACATTGGTCCCAAAGCTGACTGCTTCAGGCGTTTTGCTACGCCCAGCGAAGGATCTGCTGGGTCCATAGTCCTGCCTACACGGAAAGGCGCGGTGCGCATTTCTGCAGCAAGAAAATAAAAATTGAATTATTAAGTTTATAAATATTCTTAAGATAGATTTTTTAGAGTCCATTCTTACCTTATTTTCATTTTTATATCTTTTACGTAAATCGCAGTTGCCTTCAGGTTTTAAGAACGTTATGCGAACGATTAAGGAATAAAGCCTTATTGCATTTTTTCTCATTCTCATTTCGTAGATGCGCCTTTACACCTAACGGAAATCGTACAAGCTCGCAAAAAGATGAGCGATGGCTGGAAAAGTCCCCTACGAGCCTTACTCATTGAAATAAGGCCTCACTAAACTTTGACAACCGGCTTTCCGGATTTAGCGCCAACTTCATTTGTTCATTAAAAGCATGGATGACTTGCAGCATCAATGTTCCCGAGCTACCACTTCATTAAAAGATAATTCAATAAATTCTTATGATCTTGTCTCGCAATTTCGGGCAACGAAAAGTCGGCCTCATTGTGCTGGTTTTGGCCTTACATCAAGGCCCTCTACATAATCTTTTGCACCCCCCAATCGCGATTAGCATCAAGGTTGTCTGGAAGCAATAGACTTAAAACAAAAATTTCTCAGAAATTCCTTTTTTATTTTCGCGACAATTGGATAATTTTGCGTGTTTGAGAAAACCGCGAATACATTCGTGATTAAAATGAATACCGTTGGGCAAAGTGGACCGAAACCTCGCGGTAGTTCTTTCAAACGGCGTCTGGCAATCTGGATTCCCCAAGAACAACACTCTTAGAAGGCGTCGTCACTTGCGATCGTCATTTTCCAAAAGCTCTGATAAAGCTTGGTAAAATAGGCGCTGCGTCATGCATACCAAGGTTACGGATTATCAATGGTGGTGAAAACGGCATTTGCCGTGTTTTGGGGCTAGGTTTCAAAGCCACTTGCTTGGGGGGGCAAGATTATAAATTTCCCATCTGGCTGGTTTTTTATAGTATCAAATTCGTTCGCATCTGAATAATAAGCGTAAAAGAAAAGATTTCTGGTTGCAAAATGGGTGCTAGATCTTCATCATGTCATCTATGCGTTGTTTTCTGGTGGAAGTAAAGGCCGGACGAGCGTCGCTTTATGCCATGAAGATCATCGCCCTTAGCCGCGCAATAACTTCAGCCAAATCCGTCGCATCCGTCTTGGAACGTACCATTCCGGTAATAAGCGCGCCGGTTTTTAAATTAGTCATTTTATTTCTTTCAGCGATCATTCGATAATATTGACGCGCCCGTCTTCTCAATTCTCAGTTCGACGAGGTGCCGCTCGAGCATTTATATTCCGTAACGATCTGTTTTTTGTGACGTACCGTGGACGAGTTGTTTTGAAATTATGTCGCCTTCAGCATCTCTTCAGGAGATAAACCTCGCGACATCAGCACATGGGCATTCCAAATCCTTCCTGTTTGGCCCGTTAATTGCTGACTACGTGAATAGTTTTGCAGGCGCTTTGCCGACCGCTACATGAACCATGTTCGGTGCTTGAGGCGGTCAGCCCAAAGGCGAACGCGTTAACTATCTTTATCTTAGCCTCGCCGAACGGCTAACCCTGCTGGAACATGGCGAACCTCTTGTCGGTATTTCAGGTCCATACAAATTGGCCGGCTTTCCGTTGGCATAAAATCACAACCATATTGCCCAATTCTCGCGATTTTTATTCGATGCGCATTCATTTGTGGAGCTCATCCGCCAGTCTCCCTTTGAGGCTCTGACAATGCTCTTTGCTCAATGCCTGTCAATGGATTACGATGCGAGCGCACATTTTGCTGAATTTGCGAGGCATCAACAGAGTTTGCGAAGCATCGGATCCGCCATGGCGTTTCGCTGACCATCAGGATTCTACATTCGTGCTTACTTCTTCGTTCTCTGCACTTGATGAGGATCAATCGCGGTCAACATTGATGAGGCCGGTGCGGTTATCGCCGGAGCATATAAATCCACACCATATCCAGACTTCGGTCTTCGGGTCCAGTATTCCATCCCGTGGGATACGGCACTGACGCCTGGCGGTTCCTTCTAGGGGCGTTTTATCGCTCATAGCCATCTGATGCCGGACTGGTTCGTCGCCGCCCGGTCACCTAAGTACCGGGCCCGGAACCTCTATCAAGAGGCCATGTTTCACGTTGCGTTTGGTTTCAAGCCGATGTTTATTACCAAGCGAATCGGTCCCATCGCCCGGTTGGTCGCAAGATCTACGCCGGATCGCCGGAACCCTCGCGACCGGCACCATTGCCGCTTCGTCACTCCTGGGACATTTTATGCGCATCGGTCTGGTGACGGGAGCCGACGCACCGCTCGATAGCGCAGGCGTTTCTTTAAAACCACGGCGTGATCTTGGCTGCGTCGTATAGCGTTCCCCATGATGGGCGATGCATCTTATTCACCAACCTTCCTGGCTTGCGCGCGAGTTATCATTGGAACGAGACCGGGTTAACTCGATCCCGGCGATAGTTGCTTGCGATGGCCTTTGCGACTACGTCGGTCTAATCAAGGACAGCTGTCGCTCCGTTCCTGCCTATTTGAACCTGTTGCCGGCGTCGAGATCGTGGCTGGCCGAAGATCGTTTTCCGCAAAGTTAAATCTTTCTTGGATGCGGCCATCAACGCGCTTTTTTTTGCCTTCCGGCGCCATTACCCATGATGCAAATATTACTTTTTATGCGATGACGAACGTCTAAGAGGATCGGCCGTGGCGCATCGCGCCGCTAACCGGTCAAGGGACAGTATCAGATCCCGCCAGAGCTGTGGGCAAATGCCCCTTTTGGCAAGGCCCATCGGCCTCAGATCAGGCGACCAGAATCAATCTTGAGCAAGGTGCCAGTCATGTGCGGCGCCAGATCGGACATTGCGAAAACCACGAACTCCGCCAACTCCTCCGGCTCGGCTAGTTCGCCTAGCGGGAAGGTCTTTGCTACCCGTTCGCCGTGGCCGGGCATCGCACGGACCAGCTCGGTGTTGGTCGTGCCCGGCACCAGCACATTGACGCGGATGCGGTGCTCGGCCAGCTCGAAGGCTAGTGACTGAGCCAGGTTGTGCAGCGCGCCTTTGCTCGCCGCGTAAGCGATGAAGCCGGGCAGTGGTCGCACGCCCTGAGAAGAGCCGCTGATCACGATACTGCCGCCCCCGCCCTGCGCGAGCAGGCGCCGCGCTCCTTCTATTGCCGTGTGAAAGGTACCGTGAAGGTTTACTGACATTACCGCGTTCCAGCTCTCAAAATCGAGATCGGCGATCGACTTGCGTTCGCCTGTGATGCCCGCGTTGGCGAATATGCCGTCGATCTGGCCAAAGCGCGCCGCGGTCTGGTCGAACAGTTCGCCCACCTGGCCGCTATCGCGGATGTCTGCCATGACTTCGAGTGTCGCGGCCTTCGGGGTTGGCCTCTGCCAGTTCCTTGGTTGTTGCGGCCAACTTAGCTGCATCGAAGTCGGTCAGCGTGACTTGGGCACCTGCTCGTGCACAGGCGAAAGCAGTTGCCTTGCCGATGCCCGATGCGGCGCCAGTGATGACGATGGTCTTCCCCGTGAGGTCCAAGAGCCCACTCCTCTAGCTAGTCGTTATAGCTGCGACTGTGTTTGATCATTTGCCGAAACTCTAACCATTGCAGAACGACTGGTCGGTCGTTGATGGAAGGCAGTGCATGCGCAAGCAGTCCCGCCATACCAACTTGCGCAAATACATTGTCAGGTTAGCTGCGTTTGAGCCGCTCTTACCTGGCACATACTTCACGGCTGAGAAATTCCCTCCGATATTCAATAAGCTTCCCCGCGCTGGCCTAGAGGTGTCAATTGGTGGCGTGAGGTTGGTGTTGTCCGCCAATTCGGAGACAGGTTCGCATTAGACTGACGGCGCTGTTAATTGGGGACGGCGAAGGTCAGGTTTGCCCAGAGTGTTTCCCAAATGGCATTTGTGTCCCGATGGCGGTCGTGCGGCTGCCGGAAAATCACTGCATTCACCATATAAGCGAAGCCCCGCTCGATGGGTAGGTTCGCGATGCCATCGGCATCAGTGCGATGGACTGATGCTGCCACTTCGCCAAGTGAACTCTTCGAATACAGTTCAACTTGAGATCCGGGAACCGGTGCGCCGTTGAAGAAAAGCTGCACCCGAATATGAGAGGCATCTTTCAAGAAGTAGGGGTTTTCCAGGGCAACAAGCTCAGCCTCAAGCCCTATATGGCGATCCTCACCTTGTGCCGTCCCAACGCTGACTAGCGCCTTTGAATAGCGGGTATAGACTTCGTCAAGCGGGCCAGCAGTCAGGCCCCTTGCGAAATGCGTCTTTGCGATGTCATCAACGCCATGTTTGATGGCGAAAGCTTCGAACTTCTCAAAACCGTTGTAGGAAATCGTCAAGGGTTTGGATTCGTAGACGATAATGTTCAACCCTGAGGCGGGGGCGGTTTGATTAATCGCTGGTCGATCGCCCAGTCGGCTCACCACGCCTGTGACCTCTTTTGCCCCAAGGATTACGAGGTGCTCAAGGTCCGTTGGTAGATAAGGTAGCGCGAATCCATCAAAGTGCTCGCCGTTTTTTAGATCAGCAACGATATTGCTCGAAGCCTGCAGTTCATAATCGGAAGGCTCAATCCAGAGTTCATGGGCGATAGCAGGCGAGGCCAGCATGCAGATAATCAAAACTAGAATTCGCATGGTGCAATTACTCTCTTGGATTTGGGCTGTTGGATATGCACTGACAGTCACTCTGTCGCTTACGAACGCAAGTGCCTACGCCCATGAAGTATCTCCCGCGGTGGCCGATCTGTCATATCAAGATGGCGTTGTGACCCTGGATATTGAAATGGCGTTGGAAGGATTTCTGGCCCGAATAGATCTATCTGCTGTCACAGATACCAATGAATCGGGGTCCGCCGCGAGATATGATCAACTAAGGGCGCTCGAAGGGCCAGAGCTCGCAGCCGAGTTTAAGCGTTTCTGGCCTTTGATGGCCCCGCGGCTTCGATTTTCTTCGGATGGTACCCCGCTCACTCCAGAACTCAGGAAGGTATCAGTACCAGGCATTGGCAACCTAGACCTGCCTCGGCTGTCTGAAATTCGGGTCACGGCGGTTTTGCCCGCCGACGCCCGAAATATTGATATTGGTTGGGATCGGGAGTTCGGCGCGCTTGTTCTACGACAAGTGGGTGTTGAATCCCCATATGAGGCGTACCTCCCAGCGGGGACCAGCAGCGGCCCGTTCCTGGTTGCGGGGGGAGGCGAACTGGGCACCTGGGAAACGTTCGCTCGCTACATTGCCGTTGGCTTTGAGCATATTGTCCCCAAAGGGCTTGACCACATCCTCTTCGTCCTCGCTCTCTTTTTTCTCTCTCCCACCCTCCGTACTTTGCTTTGGCAGGTTTCTGCTTTCACCCTTGCGCATACCGTGACACTTGCTGCTGGTGTGACAGGCCTTGTCTCCATGCCCGGAGAGATCGTAGAGCCGATAATTGCTGCATCCATCGTATTTGTTGCTGTGGAAAACACCCTCAGTTCAGGCTTGAGCCGATGGCGGCCAATTATTGTGTTCGTATTCGGGTTACTGCACGGACTTGGATTTGCCAGCGTCCTCCAGGAGTTTGGACTCCCAGCAGATCGGCTTATTTCCGCACTTGTAGGTTTTAATGTGGGTGTGGAGCTGGGGCAGCTCGCAGTGATCGCGTGCGCGTTCGCACTCGTGGGCTTCTGGTTCCGGAGCAATACCTGGTATCGCCCTGTCATCTCGATCCCTAGCTCGCTTTTGATTGCTCTGGTAGGTGCCTATTGGTTTTTCGAACGCGCGGGAATTGTCTGAGAAAACGGTAGTGTCAATCAAACCGAGCTTTATCAACTTCTGCGCTCGGTAGAGAGTACAGTAACCCCACACCGCTAAGCTTCGCCGAACGAAACATCCTATGGCTGGTTTGCTGCCGACCCTTGTTAGCGGCAGCGAATGCTCTAAATCGCGCGAGCCAAATCCGTGACTGGATGCTCGTCCTTCTCTTCCGGAGGTTCCGCTTGCAGAGCGAGCAGGCCAATTTGCAATTCTCGTTTCGAAAGTGGTCGCTCGATCCCTGCCGCATCGCAAAGTTCTCGCAGCTTCATCTGCAATGTGAAGTGTGTTTTCAGTTCATCACGATTCATGGGGTCCCCCAATAAGCTTATATGTCAAGAAAGAGCGGTCTGACGCTTTTGTGTTTGGTACGCATCAACGCCGTGGCCGGATTTCTACCCGCGCGCCGGGAATTAAGGGATGTGTCTCCTGTTTGCTCTCCGAAAAGCGAATAAAGATAAATGAGAGAGTATGACTTTTGGCCTCTAGTGTGAGAAAGAGATGAGCCGGAAACGGCTAACAACAAAACAGATCATTTGAACGCAACGCTCGCGCTTTAGCGGTCGCAACGAGGATGACTGGTGATCCTCATGCGTAGCTGGGGCGAGCTATGCGTGTGCGCCAGATGAGGCTCGTGATCAATAATAGGTTGCCGAGGTTAAAGCCGACACCAATCAGGAAGGCATTGGAATAGCTGCCGGTGAGGTCGAAGACATAGCCGCCCATCCAAGACCCCAGCGCCATTCCGCCCCCCGCGCACAGCAGGACCAACCCAGTCCGCCGCCCGGCTTCGCTGGCGGGCAGCAGCTCGCGCACGATCAGGGGATAGCACGGAAGGATACCGCCATATCCCAGACCAAACAGCGCGGCGGCGATGTAGAGGGTCGGCAGGGTATCGACGAAGGCGAGGGCGAACAGGAGTGTCGCCTGGCCTGAGGAGAAGGCTACGATGGCGCGTAGGCCGCCGTAACGCTTGCCGAGCCAGCCGACGCCGAACAGACTGGCCAGTGTCGAACATCCGAGCATTACAGAGAGGATTTCTGCGCCGCGTGCGGGGTCGAATCCCAGATCGCTGATGTGGCTCACGATATGCGCCAGTGGCAGCGACATGCCTACACAGCACCCGATGGCAGCGATGGACAAGGTCAGCTGGATAGCAAGGGGCGACAGCACAGGACGCTTTGAGGCGGAGCCTCCCGGCGTCGCGGAGCTGGTGGACAATTCGGTCACGGGCGGGCTGTGCCGCAGGATGATTGCCAGCGGTAGCAGCGTCGCCAGTGCGAAGAACCCGTAGAGCATTGCTGCTGTACGCCAGCCATAGGACGCGATCAGGTAGTGAAAGACCTGTGGCCAGATCATTCCAGCCAGACCCTGCCCTGAACCCACAACGCCTACCGCGAGGCTGCGGTTGTGCTCGTACCAGCGCGTGATATTCGCCGTGAGCGGCGTGAACAGGGTCGAACGGCCGAGAAAGCCGAGCATGATTCCGTAGATGAAATAGAGCTCCCACGGGCTCGTAACATAAGCCGTCGCGATAGCGCCGAGCCCCATCATGGCCGCGCCTATCAATACGGGAATCGCGGGACCACGCCGGTCCAAGCACCAGCCCATGAAAATGCCGCCCACCCCCGCCATGCCGTATTGCAACGCATAGGCGATGGATGGGACCGCGCGCGGCCAAGCGAACTCCGTGCTGATGACCTTCAGTGCGACAACGATGAAGTAGATGCTTCCCGAGCCGATTAGCATGAAGAGAAGCGACGCGATCAGGACGACCAGCCGCCGGCGCGATTTGGGATCAGGAGGCAGCAGGTTCATGCGAGCGGCAGGCTATCTGCGAAGCGCAGGCAGGCCCGCGCCGGTGCTTTCGAAGCCGCCGTCGGCTGCAACGACCTGACCGGCGAATTAACTGGGGTCGCCCTGGGGAATCTCCAGTGCTGCTGCCGGCCTCGCCAATAACAGGCCGGACAGCGCGATGGTCGCAAGTGCCAGGCCTTCATTCTCTCGATCCTCTAGTGTCGCGGGGGCTTGGAAGCCCGACGGTTTTAAGATTTCTCCCCGGAACTACTGATACTAGGTCGACAGCGTTTCCTCAAAAAATTCGTGCATCATCCGGTAGGATTTCCGGCACACCTCCTCGTCGAACAGGGTGTAAGGTGGGTTGTTTTCGCCGCGCACGCAGAAAGCGTGAGTGGCGTGACTAAAGGTCATGGTCTGCCATTCGACCCCGGCACCTGAGAGTTCGTCTTCCAGCTCATCCATCATGTCTTTGGGGGTGACCGGGTCCACGCGGCCATGGAGCGCCAGCACCTTGCCGGTGAAGCGAGCCTCGCTCTTCGGGTCGACAGGATTTGGCAGGGTGATGTGGAATACGACCGTGCCTGCGAAGTCCGCACCCGCCCGCGCCTGTTCCAGCACGATCCCTCCGCCCATGCAGAAACCGATGGCCCCTAGAGGGGTGTCGGCCACCGGCGCGGTCTGGCGCGCTGTCTTCAGTAGGGCGTCCAGCGCGATGGCGCCGCCTTCGCGGACTAGGTCCAGGTCGCGGCGCGCTCCCTGGGCGCTGGCCAGAAGGAAGTCATACTCCTTATCCTTCTCGCCATAGCCAACACCGTACATGTCGGCGACTAGCATGACGTAGTTCGGGCCGGCCACCTCAGCGGCCATGTCCAAAGTGTGTCGGCAGACGCCGTACCAGTCAGGCTGCATGAAAACGATGGGACGCGGGGTATTGATGCTGTCATCCCACACGACGGCGCCTTCGAACTGTCTTCCGTCATATTCATAGGGGACCATGATCTCTGTCATCGGGGCGCTCCTCCATTGGTGTTGTGTTGTCCGTTGCTATTTTGCCGCCTCGGCTTCCTGTACGCACAGCAATTCCAGCCGAAACAAGTTAGAGCCGTTTGGGGAAACTTGACCGCCTGGCGTTGGTGATCGTTTAGGAAATCGAGAGAACGCTGGAATAGATCAAGTCGCAGGGCATGCCGACCATCATCGTTTTGCAGAACGCGATGGCGGCGCTGCATCTGGCCAATCGGACGATCATTCTGGATATGAATCAGGTGGTGTTTGACGGCGCGGCGCAGGAAGTCCTCGACAACGCGGAACTGCGCCAGCATTACCCGGCAATCTGATTGATCCATCCAGCGAGACGTTTGAAGTGCGCGCCGATCTGCTAAAATTGGGTCCATGAACTTTGGCGGACTTAAATTCGGTCTGATTGTCGGGACAATCATCGCGATCTTTCTATACTTCTTCGTACTGGATCGCGAGGCGCCGGCCCAAGAGCCGGTGTCGGATTTGATTGCCCAGAACGCCGTTGCCGCTGCGCCGGTGTTGACGCTTCCGGCCAAATGCCGTTTCAGGGATACAAGCTGGCACTTGGCCTAGGTCGATCTCGACGCAGCCGCGCGCTACCACGACCACGTGTACTGCACCCGCACCTTTGCCGTGCATAAGGGCACGTGCATCTCCACCTCTGACGAAAGTATCAGAACGGTGAACATCTTCGCCAACACACGCGTGCTGGAACAGGGCCCTGCGGAGTTCTTCGCCTATTCAGGAACGAAGCGAAAAAGCCTCCGCGGGCCGCGCCGGGTGTTTACACAGCGCGGGTCGAGATCTCGGCCGACGGCCCAGATGGGCCGTTCAGCACCGCCGCCAGCGAAGACCTTATCCTGCCTAGCTGCTGCCGCACAGCTGCGTTCTATCGCGTGGCGATCACCCAGACCGCGTGCATGATGCCGGGGATATAGCCGAGGGTCGTTAAGAGTATGTTTAGCCAAAAATGGCCGCCGATGCCGACCTGCATGAACACGCCGAGCGGCGGCAGTAGAATGGCGATGATGATGCGGGTGATACCTATGATTGTCATGTCTATTCGTACGGCGGCGATCGCCGCGCGTATCTCGGAGTGTGAAGCTTGTGAAACGGCGGGGTTGTTTCGGTATTTCGCGGCCCGTTACCAGAGGCTGGCCTTGGCGCGTTCGGGCCAGGCCATGTCGTAATCCGGTCCGCCGACCTTGCCGCCGCTCAGGTCGGACAGGATTTCCCCCGGCGTCGGCAGGGCCCCCGGGGCGATATGCCGGTCCGGATTCCAAAGTTCTGAGCGCACGATGGCACGTGCGCACTGGAAGTAGATGGCATCAACCTCGATCACAATGACCGAGCGTGGGGCCTGACCGTCGACGGCGAAGCTTTCGATCAGGTCCGGATCGACCGATAGGTGCGCGCGTCCGTTGATGCGTAAGGTGCTGCCGCTTCCTGGTAGCAGGAACAATAGCGCCACGCGGGGATCGCGCACGATGTTGCGTAGCGAATCCACTCGGTTGTTGCCCTTGCGGTCGGGCATCATCACCGTCCTGGCATCATGAATGCGCACGAACCCTGCCAGGTCGCCGCGCGGCGAACAGTCAAGGCCTTCAGGCCCGCTGGTTGCCAGCGCCACGAAGGGGGAGGCTTCGATCATCATGCGATAGTGGGGCGTGATCGCGTCGGTTTCCTTAGCCAGCGCGGTCTCGACAGGCGTTCCATAGAGAGATTCAAGCTGTTCGATAGTGTCGATGGTGGTCATGGACTTAGTTCCGTGAGTTGGCGGTGCCGACGTTATTCCTCGAGCATCTCTCCAATACGTTCACGCAGAGCCGTGTCCGTCTGCGCCGCCTGGGCGATCTCGAGATACTGCTCCGGCGTGATCCCGGCTGTCGAGAACGCCGCGTCCATGCGCGCGCGCGCGTCCTCGCTGAGCGCCTGGGCGATCTCGGCGTTAGGGGCCGTCCGTATTAGGGGTTCGTATTCCTTTCGAACGGTGACTATTTCGCGTGCGGCTATGGCGAATTTCTCCAGCGTCGCCTCGTCATAGGCGGGAGCTTGCACCTCGGCCCGGGCGGACATGGTCAGGGCTGTCGGTGCAGATATGAGCGCCGGGCCGAACAGAAGAAGATATGCCAGCAGAAGCGTTGGCAGGCCGCGCCGGAAGGTTCTGATCATTCTAGTCTCCGGTCGGGTCAGGTTCGGGTTCGTCGCCGCCTTCAGGACATGCCGAACACCGCTACGGCAGGTCCCAGCCTATCCAGTTGCACAGCGCTTCGCCCATCACGAGTTCGAGGTCACGCCCGGTCAGCCAGGGCAGTTCCTCGGTGAACAGGGTGACGCATTCCTTGTAACTGCACTTCATGCGCGACAAATCCGTACCCCAGAAACAGCGCTCGGGCCCGAAGGCGTCAAATATCTGTTTCAGGTGATCGTGGATGTCGAGATGGGGATAGGGATCGATGGAGTTGCCGTTCGCGCCCGACATCTTGACGGCCACGTTTGGGAACTTCGCCAGTTTGACGAGGTCCGGCATAGTCTCGAAAGATTCTGGTCCCGGCTTGAACGGGTTTGCACCCAGGTGGTCGATCAGGAACGGGATATCTGGATACTGCTCTGCCCATTCCGCCAGACGCGGCAGGAAGGCATGGGCCAGCAGGCCGACCGGCATCTTCTGCTCGTTGGCGATCGGCCATATCCAGTCGAGCGTGCCGTCATGGGGCCAGTTCTCGCGGCCCGGCGCGATGAACAGGAAGCGTAGGCCCGACATACCCGGCGTGTCCGTCCACCCGGCGAGTTTCGCCGTACCGATCTCCCTTTGGTCCATATGAACCCAGCCCAGCACGCGGAACTTGTCCGGGTGACGGTTGGCGGCCGCGATGGCGACCTCGTTGCCGTTCGGCACTACGCCCGGCGGATGCAGGACCACGCGGTCCACGCCAGCCTCGTCCATCTCCGCGATCAGGTCCTCCGCCGTGAAATTCGGCACCTGGCGGTGAATAGGGTTCATCTGTGTGTTGATCCAAATGTGGACCTGGGAATCGACGATCAGCATTTCGGTTTCTCCGCGCCGAGGTTCGGGCTTATTCCTGGGTGATGGTCAGCGAGTAACGGTCGTCCGCTGCCAGGCATTCGGCCAGCGGTAGGCCGAGTTCCTCGCGGATGATGTTCGTGCCCTGAACCATCGCGGCCATCTTGTAGGCCGCGTGACGGCGGCTCATGCCTTCGCGACCCATGCCGCAGTCGGACGAGATGATGAGGCGCTCTGCCGGAATGTATTGCAGCGCCTCACGAATCAGGTCCGCAATCTGGTCCGGACGCTCGACCTGCAGCGTATGATGGTCGATCACGCCGATGGCGATCTTCTTACTGGGATCGATTACTTCGCCAATGGCCTGGAGATCGCCCGGACCCGAGCTGCAGGTCTCGAAGGTCAGCACGTCGGCATCGACCTGGTTCATCCACTCCAGCGTTGGCTGGTAGCTCTGCACGTCGCGGAAGATGCGCTGCTGCGACGGGTTGCCCCAGCAGGTATGGCACCAGACCTCGGTCTTGTCCTTCAGGCCCTTCACGGTGTTGTTGAACACCTTTACCAGCTCCGCTTCGTCGAGCTTGCCGAACAGCGGGCCGCGCACAGGCGTCATGTGTATCTGCGGCTCTTCCATCTGGATGACCGGGCAACCGGCATCGGCCAGTTCGTTGAGCTCCTCGTTGATCGCGGTGCTGAATGCATGCACCCGCTCAATGGGGTCGTTGTAGTATTTGTCGGTGACCGACGCCGCGAGCAATTCAGGAGTGATGGTGCCGAACTTGATCGGCTTTGTGGTCATCCGCTGAGCGGCCTTCCACATGGCGGCATATTGCAGGTTGCCGCGCCCAACCGGGGCGACCAGCGGCGGCATGACGCGGCCTTCTAGGGAGTCGTGCAGGATGTGTCCGCGCGCCCAAGGCCGGTTGCCGACCTTATAGACAGTCGGGCCTGGGTTGTGGATGTCCATACCTTCCATATGGAACAGCGGGTAGGACTGCCAGCTCCCGCCCGCGACCTGCTCGTCGTAATGGGCATCGCCGTCGGTACAGATATCGACGCCGGCTGTTTCCTGCGCGCGCAGATGCGAACTGACAGCGTCCTCGTACTGTTCGCGGAATACGGAGGAGGACATGGCGTGCAGGAAGCTGCGCGCTTCCAGGTTCTCTGTGAACCAGCTTGGACGCGGCAGGGAGCCGATGATGGATGTCGGCATGACGATGTCGGACGATGCGGTAAACATATCCGTTTCTCTCCTAGAAATCAGTCCTGAAGTCGTTTCTTTGAAGCTATTTTTTCATATTCGGCCGCATCGGGCCATCGTGGCGCTCGTCAGCGGGCATCCTCCAGGATCATGTCGGATGCCTTCTCCCCGATCATGATGGCAGGGGCATTGGTGTTGCCGGAGACAAGTGTCGGCATGATCGAGCAATCGACCACGCGCAGGCCCTCGAAGCCGTGCACGCGCAGGCGCTCATCGACCACGGCCATCGGGTCCTTGCCCATCTTACAGGTGCTGACAGGGTGATAGCTGGTGCGCCCGCGCTTAAGCAGGTAGTCGAGGATTTCGTCATAAGACTGGCAATCCTTGCCCGGATCGTTTTCCTCGACGATGTACTGCTGGAAGACGGGCTGCGAGGTGATATCGCGCATCATCTTCACGGCGCCGACCAGGATGTCGCGATCCTTCTGGGTATCCAGATAGTTCGGCTGGATGTCGGGATAGGTGAATGGGTCGTTCGAAACGATGTTCACATGCCCCCGGCTTTCCGGTCGCATTAGCGCATTGACGATTGTCACGCCGGAGAAGGGGTGGGGCATTTCACCGACCTCGGGCGTGCTCAGCATCATCAGCTGGGACTGGATATCGGGCGACACCGCTTCGGGGTCTACCTTGAAGAACCCGCCGGCGTAGGACACGCCCATCGCCAGCCAGCCCTTGCGGTTTGCCGCATAGCGTGCTGCCGTCCACATCCGCTGCGTGAAGGAGTTGATGACCTGATTGGCGCTCCAGTTCTTCCGGTTAAGACGGTACATCAGCGGTGCATTGATGTGGTCCTGCAGGTTCGATCCGACACCGGGCATGTCGGCGATCACGTCGATACCGTGTTCGCGTAATAGCGCGGACGGCCCCAGGCCGGACAGCTGCAGGAGCTGCGGTGAGTTGTAGGCGCCACCCGATACGAGGATTTCGCCGTCGGCGTGCGCGGTCTTGGTCTGGCCGCCCTGGACATATTCGATACCCGTGGCACGTCGCCCGTCGAACAGCAGGCGGGTTGAGTGCGCCCGGGTCTCGATGAACAGGTTCGCCCGTTTGCGTGCGGGTTTCAGATAGGCGACGGCAGCCGAACAGCGCCGTCCGTTCCGCATCGTCCACTGCATGTAGCCGAAGCCGGTCTGGTCCGCGCCGTTGAAGTCGTTATTGCGCGGATGGCCGGCGGCCTCGGCGGCGTCGATGAAAGCGTCCGCGAGCGGATGCGGCTCATAGACATCGGACACGTTGAGCGGCCCGCCGACACTGTGAAATTCGTCCTCACCGCGTTCCTGATTCTGCGCCTTGCGGAAGTAGGGCAGAACGTCCTCATAGCTCCAGCCCGGATTGTCGAGCTGGCGCCAGTGGTTGTAGTCCTCGGCGTGGCCTCGGATATAGACCATGCCGTTGATCGAGCTGCTGCCGCCCAGCACCTTGCCGCGCGGCTGCTTCACGGGCCGGTTCACCCATTCGGGATTGGGCGTCGTGTTGTAGAGCCAGTTCACCGCCTTGTTGGTGAAATGCTTGCCGTAACCCAGCGGGATGTGAATCCAGGGGTTCGTGTCCGGGCCGCCCGCCTCGAGAAGCAGCACCTTGTACTGGCCAGAGGCGGACAGGCGGTTGGCGAGCACGCAGCCCGAGCTGCCTGCACCGACGACGATGTAGTCGAAACGTGCTTTATCTTCGACCATTCTTAGGCGCCTTCCGTAAAGGCAGTGGTTCCTGGGAGGAATAGGTCCTCGATCTCGGGCAGTTCCGAAATCAGGGTTTGTTCATGCAGGTATCGCAGCAAAGTACCTACATTCTTGCGGTTGGATTCGGTCAGCCCCATGGGGAATGGGTCGCCGCCGAACATGGACATGGTCTCGGTCCAGTAATCCTTGCCCCAGGGCACGAAGGTGGAGCCGATCTTGCGCTTCAGCGCACGCGCCTTGCCGGTGCAATACGCGTCAAAGATTGCTTTCGGCGCATCTGGGAACTCGTCGAGCAATTCCTTGCGCATAACCACCGTGTGGTTGATCGGATAGATGCCAGTTCGTTGGAAGTACTCGCGCTCCACCGCCAGCACGTCGCGGAAGATCGGGCGCAACTGACGCTCTGCGGGCTGTTTCTCCATCAGGTCGCGTGGGCGCGGAGAGATGAAGGCGTCGAGTTCACCTTCGAGCAGCATTGTTTCCGGATCGCTATCGACCAATGTCAGCGGCACGCCGCCGAGGGTCGGGAAGCGCTGTTCGGCATTGGCGAACCAGTGAATATCGCGCCAGTCGGTGTTGTATTCATCCAGTAGTGTGCCGCGCAGCCAGACGGCGGCAGTCATGGTGTAGTCGCGCACACCGACCTTCTTGCCGGCGAGTTGTTCGGCCAATTCCAGATCACTGTCCTTACGCACCCAGATGATGCTGTGGCGGAAATCGCGGTTGGCGAACACGGGGATGGCCGTCAGCCAATCGTCCGCACCGCGGTCGCGCATCATGGTGTAGTTCGACAGCGAGAATTCGCACGCCTGGAAGGGCTGGTTGTTCAGGACCTTCGCGTAGATTTCCTCGAGTACGCCCGGCTCGTAATCGATGCGGGTGCCCGCATAGGTGCCCGCCATCTGAAGCGTGAATTCATAGTCGTTTCCGCGAACCAGAATCGAATCCGCCATCCGTTCCCCCTTTGATATTTTGCGTTCCTTTCGGTACGCAACCGTTGCTTCGCGACATAGCACGATGCGCGCGGCAGGACGATATGATGTTCGCCAATCAGTGAGCCTGTTAGGTTGGGCCAACGCCCATTTTCGGATGAGGGAGAAATTCATGCGCGCCGTTTTCGGTTTTACACCCTGGGAGTCCAAGCGCCTGCTCGGCAAGGCCGTCGCCGCATTGCCGGAAGTTGCCCATGCGCTCGAGCATGCGCAGATCGTGATCGGGCACGGCTCGACGAATGTCTATGTCGCCGAGGAGATCATGGGTGACCTTGCCGACACTCGAGACAGGTTCGTGTCGGGACAGGTCATTAACGGTACGCTTTGCCAGACCGAGCCGGCCGAGAAACCGGCAATGATAAGACTGGTTAACGGCAAGCCGGTTCCCCCAGTGCCGACCATGGAAGAAACTCTCGCCGGCTGGGACGACACGTGCCTGTTCATCAAGGGTGCGAATGCCGTCGATCCGGAGTTCAACGCAGGCATTTTTAATGCCCACCCAGCTGCCGGGACCATCGGCTGGGCCTATGGAGCCATTTGCGGGACCGGTATTCCGTTGATTGTGCCGGTGGGGCTTGAGAAACTTGTGCCGTCGGTGCGCGCCGCGTCGCAGGAACTCGGCCACGCCAAGGCAGACTACTTTTACGGAACCAAGATCGGGATGCTGCCGGTGATGAATGGCAAGGTCATCACCGAGATTCAGGCCTTCGATATCCTGTTTGGGCTCCAGGCCGTCCATGTCGGCGGCGGCGGTGTGTCGGGCTCGGAAGGGACCGTGGTGCTGTCGGTCACGGGCGATGATGCGCAGGTGCGAAAGGCCATTGAGCTGGTTGAATCGATCAAGGGCGAACCGCCGCTTGATCTGAAGAAACGACGCTGTGCTACCTGCTTCGCGCCGCCTCCGGCGTTCACCTCGGGGACCGATGCCGCGAAGGCAGTGGGAACCGTGACCGCGGACGAAGCCCGTGCGATCAAGCAGTGTATTTTTTCCGGGACCGAGGAGGTCGATCTGCCGGACTGGTTCCGCAAGCGGGAACCGGCGGAGTAACCTCTGCTGGTCGCTGACCGAAACCGGGTTGCTGTGTTTGTACAGTCCACCTGAAACGGAAACATTGCCAAGAGTAGTCTGGCTGCCAGATAGCCTGTTCTGTCAGGGCATCCGAAATGCCGACACCGGAGGGACATGAATTCCTCGAGGAAATTCGGTGTAAAGGTCGCCCTGGCAAACATCTGGGCATTACGATGGCGTCACAGGTGTCGTGAATCGACTTGATATCTCGCCTGTGCAATCAGTTGGACAACGAATAATACCAATCTGTGGAGACGGCCATGGGCACGACAACGGCAAATAAACCGACGGATTCGATCGAGGGTTCGGGGTATCCGCTTTCCTTCAAGATGAAGCAGGGCAGCGCCCGTCCATCCGTGCTCGGGCCGGGGGGCGCACGCGATATCTTCACCGTGGAATCGCGCCAGATGGCGGGCTTCCAGAAAGAAGGCGTCGTCACGGAGGGTGAGACCGGCAGCGTCTGGCGCATGTCCACTGATGAAGGCAAACATCTGGGGGGCGGCGACGTGTCGCCGTTTCCGCTGGGCTTCTTCAACGCGGGCCTGCACGGAGACCTGGTCAACCGCCTGCTGACCATTGCGCGCGCGCGCGGGATTGCTGTCGACGACCTCAAGATCGACCTGAAGAACGGCTACTACATCGTGGGCTCGTTCATTCGTGGTGACGGTGTTGGCCATGGGGAACCGGCGGAGGTGATCGTGAAGATCAAGTCGTCGGCATCTGCCGATGATATCAAGGCGCTGGTCCACGATGCGGTAAAGGCGTCTCCGGCGATGGATCTGATGCGCACGGCGTTTGACAATACCTTTGCAATTTATGTGAACGGCCGCCGCCGCGTGGTGACCTCTTTGGCGAACTCGGAGGCGCCGGACGCGCCTGACCCGTATATGACTTACACTGCGCCGCCATCGCCCATGGAAGGTTCCGACGAGCTGACGGACATCGTCTGGAAGACCGGCGAGGTCGAGGCCGGGGAGGCGAAACCTGCCCCGACCGGGACGGACGAGAAACTCAAGCGGATCGTGCGGGTCGTGCCGGGCCACAGCGAGTTGCTTGATCCCAACGGCGTGACCGAGACCGACACCTATCTCGGCCTCGAAGGCATGAGCCACTTCAAGCTCAAGTCCGACGAGCGGATGGACATCGACCAGGCGCCGAGTGGGCTTGCTATCGCCGCGGCAGGGATCGCCTTTTGCTACATGACCCAGCTCGGCCGCTACATCCACCACCAGGATTTCAAAATCCGCGGAGTGCGTCTTGTACAGCACACGCCGTTCTCGACCTCGGGCGATCCTGCGGACGGAAGCTGGATCGGCAAGGCGGAGCCTGCTGACACGCATCTGTTCCTGTCTGGCGAGGAAGACGATGCGACCCATGAGCGGCTAATGACCATCGCTGCGAATACTTGTTACCTGCACGCTACTATGGCCGCGACGTTGGAGCCGATGGTGTCGGTTGAGCTCAATGGCACTGAGATCGGCTGAGCACAGGACCATGGACCTCGCGACAACTTCGCTGGCGGAAATCGTTGCGGCGCGCCGGGAGGGGCGACTCCGCTCGTCAGAACTCGCCGACTGGGCGATTGCGAACCATGCGGAGCGCGGAGAAGCGTTTCACGCTTACAAGACATGGGACGAGGTGCTTCTGCGCAAGCAAGCCGCTGCCGCAGATGCGGTCCACGACGCGGGTGTTGATCTCGGGGCACTTCAGGGAATCCCGGTTTCCGTCAAGGACCTGATTGGCGTCGGCGGTTATCCGACTTTCGCCGGTTGTCCTCGCGAGCTGCCGGAGGAATGGCGCCGGGAAGGACCGGTCGTGAGCGCGATCCGCAGGCAGGTGGGGGTGATCTCCGGCAAGACCCACACGGTGCAGTTTGCCTTTGGCGGGCTGGGAGTGAACCCTCACTGGGGTGCTCCGCTTAACCCCTGGGGAGACGGTGAACACCGTTCGCCGGGCGGGTCCAGTTCCGGGGCGGGTGTGAGCCTCCACGAGGGCTCGGCGTTGTTGGCGATCGGGACCGACACGGCGGGTTCTGTTCGCATGCCTGCGTCGATCACCGGGACGGCCGGGCTCCGACCCGCATGGGGACGGTGGTCGACCGATGGAGTGGTGCCACTTGCCAGCGGCCTTGACACCCCAGGGCCTTTGGCTAGGACCGTTGCCGACCTTACGATCGGCTTTGCGGCCATAGATCCGCTCGTCTCCGAGGATCCGGTCGCATTTCTGGGTCGGTTGTCGCAGGCATCCCTCGAGGACTTCAACATCGGGGTACTGGACTGGTTTTTCGAGGGCTGCGATCCGGGAATCGCAGAGACAGCGCAGGCTGCCGTGGAGGAGCTTGGCAGGGCCGGACTTCGTCTTTCGTCGGCGGATCTGCCGCATCTGGATGATGCGACAGAAATTTTCTCGCGCGGCGGGCTGCACGTCGGCGAAATGGCTCAGTTCATGTCTGACGAGATGGCCGATTACCGAGCAGACCTCGATCCTAACGTAGCGATCCGGCTGGCGGTTGCTGAGTCCTATCCCGCAGCGGAACACCGGCGACGGATCAAGGCGTTCGACCGGATGGGCAAGGCTGCGAATGCGTCATTTAGAGGTTTCCACGCAGTTATCGGGCCGACGACCCCGGCCACACCCCCACTGATCTCTGACGTCGAGAACGACCCGGAGCACCATCTGGCTGTCAACCTGCACATGTGCCGCAACACGAACGTGCCCAGCCTTCTGCACCTTGCTGGGCTAACCCTGCCGGTCGGACTGGATGCCGCGGGAATGCCGGTCGGATTGCAGATCTGCACACCGGCCGGGCACGAAGAAACGGCGATTGCCATCGCACTTGCCTTTGAACGGGCGCTGGGTACGGCACGAGACCGGCTGGGTGTCCCGCCGATGTGCCGATAGGCACTACTCAGCCGCTTCCTGTGCGGCTTCACTGCCGTCCAGGGTGTGCAGCATGAAGGTGTTCTCACAGGGCGGGCCGTCGGCGACCAGCATGGTGCGTTCGTTCAGATCGAAAATGAACGCCGCATTGGTCATTGTCCGCTTGGCTCCGGGCTGACGCTCGTCGGGGTGACGGCAGATCGCGTTCGGGTGCCCGAAGTGGTCCGCCAGCGCCTCTTGCATCACCTTCGTATCCAGATTTCCGATGTGTTTGCGCAGCAGCCGGTCTAGGCGGTTTGCGCGATAGAGCGTGCTGGTAGAGATCCGCTCCATTTGGGACGGGCCGTGGCGCGGGTCCATGAAGTGGTTTGAATGGGTCACGAGGCCATCGCGCGGATAGAGGTATGAAATCGCGTCTGGGCTGGTCTCGATGTCTATGATTTCCCCGTCCGCATGGCCGACCACGAAGTTCGCCGAGCACACGCGCTTGGTCGCCGTGATCGGCAGTAGTGCCATGTCATAGGTCTCAGCGTCGAGCACCTCGCGGCAGCGCATGTGGAAGGGCTTCTCATAAGGGTTGCGACCGTCATGGTCGGACACAAGCCCATTCTCTACCAGGCCGATGCCGTGTTCGTTGACGCCCATCTTGCCACCGACAATTCCAGCTTCGGTGTAACAAAGGATATTCGGCCCGTTATCGCGGGTAATCCGCAGCACGGTACAGCGCCCGTGCACGCCCGCCAGCCAGTCCCAGTTCTGGCCCAGGATGGTGTGGCCGTTGGCGCTGGCTTCCGGCAATACACCGAAGGTAGAGCAGCCGTCCGCCTCGGTGGACAGGCCGGACTTGTCATTGGCGCGTGCCTCGTCACCGAATAGACCGAAGGTGATCTCGTAGCGCGCATTCAGCATGGACACGTCACCCAGCGGGACGCCGGAGCCATCCGCGATGCCGCGCACCTCTTCCGCGTAGTCGGCATTCTGCTCCCGCATCACGCCGACCCATTTCTTGCCTTCTGCACGCGCGGCGTCCGCGCCAAGTCCGCCGGCGGCGAAACGCGCAAGGTAGGTATCGACGTTTTCTGTGATCTGCCGAGACAGTTCGCGCCCATGGATCAGGCCACGTTCGTATGGATCGCTGCCCAGGTCGAGGACGGGGAGGGTGGTCATGGCGCTGTTTCCGTGTTCGTCGTTGGGAGGCATTATAGCAAATGCCGGAAAGTCCTCATGCTGAGCTTGTCAAAGTATGAGGATTGTCACCCTCGCCCTTCGTCAGGCTAAGGGTGAGGGTTCAGTCTGGATTACGTTACCGGCGCCATATCAATCCAACTGCGAGTGTCCGACGCGCGCAGGCAGGCCTCAGCGAGCTGTACGTCGCGAATGCCCGCGGCCAGCGTGTGGGCAAAGGGCGCGTCCGCGACAACATGGGGGATAAAGCCCTCCCAGCCGAAGCGGTAGGGGTTCTTGTAGACGAGGGAGTCGTCGAATTCGGTCCAGTGGTCGTCGTAATCGACGCAGAAGTCCATGGTCTCTGGCCCGGCGCCCATGTTGAAGCCCTCGATGCGGGGCGTGTTGGCAGCGGACTGCACGTGGCAATGGCGCAGGCCCGCCACGGCCGAGCCGCCGGTCCCGTCGATCTGAAAGGTCACGAGGTCGTCGGCGCGCACCCGCGTCGCCCAAGAGCTAACGATGGTGCCGCGCGCACCGCTGTCCATGTCGAGGATTGTCGTGGTCGCGTCCTCCACATCAACATTGTAGCGGCTACCGTCTTCACCAATGCGTTCCGGCTGCGCCGTCCAGGCCGCGCAGGCCACCTGGTTAATGGGTCCCAGGATACCCTCGATCACATAGCGCCAGTGGGGATGCATATCCGATAGCAGGCCGCCGCCGCCAGATTTCTTGTAGTTCCAGCTCGGGCGCTGGCTCTCGGCCTCGATGCCGTCGAAGACCCACCAGCCGAACTGCAGCTTGAAGCTAACTACCCGGCCGAAGAAACCGTCGTTCATCAGCTTTGCTAGCTTGCGGAAGCCGGGCAGGAAAAGTTTGTCCTCGACCGCTCCGTGCTTGAGGCCCTTTTCGTTGGCCCGGCGCATCAGGGCGAGACCGTCCTCCACGCTCGGGGCGATAGGCTTCTCGGTGTATATATGCTTACCGGCATCGACCGCGCGATGCAGCAGGTCGAGACGTAGGTGCGTAGCCGCGGCATCGAAAAAAACCGGATAGTCCGCATCGGCCAGCGCCGCGTCCAGATCGGTGGTCCAATCCTCGATCCCGAATTCCTTCGCGACCTCGGCCAGGCGCTCCTCATTGCGGCCCGTCAGCAGCAGGCGCGGCACGATGGTGTCGTCGCCGATCTTGATGCCGCCTTCCGCGATGATCGGGGCCAGCGAGCCCCGGATATGCTGGGTGCGGCAGATACGCCCCGTGGCACCGTTCAGGATGATGCCGAGCTGTTTTATTGCCATTCGGTCCCCCTCGAAAACCGTTTTTCTTCGCGCCTTACTACACTCTTGGCGCGATATGCGCTAACCAGTCAGAGCGTTCAGTCTTGGGGGAACCATGCCACGCCATATCGTCTGCCTGACCTTTGATTTCGACACTGAGAGCGGATTTATCGCCCGAGGCTTGACCTCGCCAACCATGCTGTCGCGCGGTGAGTTCGGCCTCACTGGCGCGCGCCGCATCCTAGACTTGGCTAAATCGCGCGGTCTGCCCATGACCTGGTTCGTGCCGGGCTTCACCATCGACAGCCACAAGGCCGATTGCGAACGGGTCGTCGAGGCGGGGCACGAGATCGCCCATCACAGCTGGGCGCATGTCCCTCCGGCCGAGCAGAGCCGGGACGAGGAAGCCGAGGATATGGGCCGCGCCAATGAGGCGATCAAGGCGCTGACTGGCAGGAAAGCCAGCGGCTACCGCTCCCCGTCCTGGGATCTCAGTGAGAATACGCTGGATCTGCTGGAAGCCGAGGGTATGGACTACGATAGCAGCCTGATGGCGGGCGACTACATCCCCATGAAGACGCGCCACCCCGACAATGTAGAGCTGGGTAAGCCAATCCAGTACGGCGCCGACCGCGACATCATCGAGATGCCGATCAGCTGGACGCTCGACGACCACCCGCATTTTGAATATCTGCGCACGCCCAACTTCCTGATGCCTGGCCTGCGCTCGGCCCGGGAGGTGATGGACAGCTGGTATGACGAGTGGTGTTACATGCGCCAGACGGAGGAGTGGGGCATCGTAACCTACACTATGCACCCTTATGTGATCGGCCGCGGTTTCCGGATGTTCGCCTTTGAAAAGCTTTTGGATAAGCTGATCGCCGATGGCGCGGAGTTCATGACCATGGAAGATGCTGCCAGGGTTGCGCGCGAGAAGCTATTCTAACACCGGACGAAAACGGGCGGCGCAAGCGCCGCCCGGTTCCCCAAAAACGCAGAACGCAGCTATTCAGCCGCTTCCCTTTCGCTTTCGCCGATGGCGGCGTTTACGCGCGGCATGACCTCAGTGGCCATCAATTCCATGGACCGCTTGGCGAGCTTTTCGTCCACCCAATCCATGCCGGCATAGACGATCTCGCCGAATTCGCCGACCTCCTCGCGCATAGCCAGGATCTCATCTACGACCTTGTTCACCGAACCGTGGATGATGCACTCGTCCATGACGTAGTCGAGCGTGATCTCCTCATCCGGCTGGTCTTTGTACTGCTTGAAGACGCCCTGGCGACCGCCTCGGAACATCTTCCACATCATCTGCTGATAATACTCGCGGTACGCGCTTTTGGAGCTTTCCCTGCCGTATTCCAGCGCCGTCTTATCATCATCAGCGACACAAATGGTGCGCGCGATGCGCCAGTCCTTTGGATCAGCTTTCTCGCCAACCGATTCCTTGCCCTCGACATAGTTCGGCCAATGGGTCGCGACCCACTTCTTTAGGAGGAAGTTTGCCGACATCGGGTGGAAGTTGCGCGCACCCATCTTGATGACCCCCTTGGAGAAGGGGGCCACGACGGTGCCAACGATTTCTGGATAGGGTTTTTGGTAAGGCTTGCCGAGGTAACCGATGCCGAGGTCCAGCGCGCCGGTCTCGCGCGTCGAGACTTTGAACTGGTTGCCCGGCAAGTCGATATCGTAAGGAGGTTCGCGGGTCCAGATTTCGAGGATCACGTCTATGGCGTCCTCGAATATTTTGAAACGATCTTTATCTAGATTGCCAAGCGCTTCCGCATCGGTCAGCAGCGCACCGGGGCTGATGCCGAAGATGAAGCGACCCTGCAGCAGGTTATCCATCATCGCTGCGTGGGAAGCGATCAGCACCGGATGCATCTGGGAAATGTTCGAAGTGCCCGTGCCCAGCTTGATGTTCTCGGTCACCGGCATCAGCGAGGCAAGGAACATCGCCGAGTTGGTGACATTTTCCATCTTGTCAGCCAGGTGCTCGCCGACAAAAGCGTCGTAGAAACCCAGCTTGTCGGCGAGGATGATCGCTTCGCGGTCTTCCTGCAGTGTGATATGCCACTCGCGCTCGAGCGGATGAAGGGGCATCGTGAAGTAACCAAGGCGCATCGAAATCTCCGATACTCTGATGAATACGGTTCAGGCAGGTTGCATTATCTACTTCTTTCTTACGCGGCCAGCGCGGCTTTAGATTGTCTCATATGATGAGTTTTGGGTGATTGGCGCTTAATTGCCTTCCAGCGCGGTAATGTCCGGATCGAAGGCATTCTTGGTACCCTTAAGACCGTCGCGATCCGCCTCCCGGCGGATCGGGTCAAGGCTTGAGGATAAGCTTCCCGAGGATCTGGCGGGAATCCATCAACTCGTGGGCTTGGCGCGCATCGCGCATTGGCAGCCGGTCGTAGATCGGTGGCGTGAACACACCCGCGGCGAACTTCTCCACCAGTGCCGCGAACATCGCTTCCTTGGCTTGCGGATCCTCGTCAAAGGCATGCAGCGAAAAGCACTGCACACCCAGGCTGTGACCGCGCCGGTCGCGCAGACCCTTGAACAGGTCCTCGTCGGGCGGTCCGGCAAGCGCGTTATAGAGAATGACGAGCCCGAGCGGCGCCATCATGTCGAGGTTGTGCACAAAGGCCGGACCGCCGAGCTGGTCGAAACTCACATCGACGCCGCGCCCCTTGGTGACGGAGAGGACTTTCTCTGCCACATCCTCGCGGCTGTAGTTCACCGTGCCGATGGGGCCGAGCTGTTCGACGAAGGCGCATTTCTCTTCCGAGCTCACGCCGGCGATAGTGGCTATGCCCTCGGCCCGACACATATCCAGTAGTGCCGTGCCCATGCCGCCCGCCGCGCCGTTGATATAGGCGGCGCGGGTGCGGTCTAGATGGGCGATGCCATAGAGCATGGCCCAGCCGACCAGATAGTTCGGAATGCTGACGGCGTCCTCGAGATCGACGCTTTCCGGCAGCGGCGTGACCAGTCCGGTGTCGATGGCGTTGTATTCGGCGTATCGTCCGCCGCCCGTGCCGAAGACGAGGACCGGCTGGCCTTCCGTGAAGCCTTCCACGCCGGGGCCGATGCCCACGATATGGCCCGACATCTCGTTGCCGAGGATCGTCGGCAGGGGTGGCTTCCACTTATAGACACCCGTGCGCAGCAGGACGTCCGGATAGCCGACACCCAGCGAGTGCGCCTTCACGAGGACCTGACCGGGGCCGGGTTCCGGATCGGGCAGATCGACACACTCGATCACCTCGGGCCCGCCATAGGACTTGATCTGGATGGCTTTCATATTGTCCTCCCTCTAGCGCAACAACAGGATCACGATGCCTCCCACCACGAGGGCAATCCCGACCAGTTCCATGCGCACGATCTTTTCCCGGAATATGAGCACCGAGGCGGCAATCGTAAATACGAGTTCAATCTGCCCCAGCGCACGCACCAGCGCGGCGTTTTGGATTGTCATCGCCGTGAACCAGCCGATGGATGCGAATGCGCCGCTCGCCCCGACCCAGACGGCGATCTTCCATGCGCGCAGCACCTCGAGAAGCTCGCCGATGTTTCGCACGGCCATGAAGGCGGCCATGACGACGGTCTGGAAGACCAGCACGGTGGCGAGCGTGTAAGCGGCCTGAACAAGGAAGCCCTCGCCACCCAGCGAAAGGGAGGCGCCCCGGTAGGAGACGGCGGCGACCCCGAAAAACGCGCCCGATGCAAGGCCGGTCAGAGCGGCCCGGTTGGTCCAGCCTCTGGCGATAGCGCCGATGCCAGCGGGGCCGCGCGCTGAGGAGATTGCCACCACGCCGACCAAGCTGACGAGGATGCCGATGGTTGCGTTCAGCGAAATGGTCTCGCCCAAAAAGATGATCGCGAAGATCGCCGCTTGCACGGTCTCCGTCTTGGAATAGGTGGTTCCGACTGCGAAGTTTCGGGCGTCGAACAGGGTGACGAGGAAGGCCGTGGCCAGGATCTGCGCGAGGCCGCCAAGCACGATGAAGGTGGCGAACTCCCCATTCGGCGCGGGCATCGGGAAATCGAAGCCATAAACGAGAACGGCCAGGTAGGCGATGGCGAAGGGAAAACCGTAGCCGAAGCGCACGAAGGTCGCGCCCGTAGTGCCGAGCCGGCCTTTCAAGTGCTTCTGCAACGCCGATCGCACGTTCTGCAGGAACGCGGCAGCGATTGTCAGTGGGATCCACAGGAAAGTCATGAAATGAGCTTATGCCTTGCGAACAACTAGAATTGAAGCGCGCAAGGTCATATATCGTCGCTTCTCCAGCAATCTGGCGGACACGAACATGAACCAGGAAACTCGCAAGCGGTATCGGTTCCTCACCGGGCCTGACGACGCGGCCTTCTGTCAGCGGGTCAGCGACGCGCTGGGTGAAGGCTATGTGCTCTACGGCGACCCGGTGATGATCCTCGAAGACGGTACGCGCATTGTTGGCCAGGCCATCTGCCTGCCCGAGGCCCATCCGGGTCCGGCGAAACCCTGAACGGCGGGAAGGATAACCAGCATGAGCAACGACAATAACGGCCTTCGGCCGCAGACCGGGCTGGTGCGGGCCGGCCTGTCCCGCTCCCAGTTCCGCGAGACGAGCGAGGCGCTATACCTCAACTCCGGCTTCGTCTTTGAGAACGCGGCTCAGGCGGAGGCGGCGTTCAAGGGCGAGAACGATTCCTACATCTACAGCCGCTACGGTAATCCCACCGTCACCGTGTTCGAGGAACGCCTCGCGACCCTAGAAGGTGCTGATATGTGTCGCGCGACCGCTACGGGCATGGCGGCGGTGTTCGCGTCGCTGGCCTGTCATCTGCGCGCTGGGCAGCGGGTTGTTGCCTCGCGCGCCCTTTTCGGTTCCTGCCATTTCATCGTGGACCAGATCCTACCGCGCTGGGGAATCGAGACCCAGTTCGTCGATGGGACGAACCTCGAGGAGTGGGAGGCCGCGCTGGCAAAGCCGGCCCATGCCGTTTTCCTCGAAAGCCCGTCGAATCCGATGCTCGACCTGGTCGATATCGCCGCCGTGGCCGAGATGGCTCATGCGGCGGGTGCGCGGATGATCGTCGATAACGTCTTCGCCACACCGCTCTACCAGAGGCCGCTTGAACTCGGCGCTGATGTGGTCGTGTACTCGGCGACCAAGCATATCGACGGGCATGGCCGCTGCCTCGGCGGCGCGGTGCTGGCGGATACGGCCTTCATGGAAGAGCACTTCATCCCGTTCTACCGGCACACCGGCCCCTCCATGAGCCCGTTCAACGCCTGGGTAATGGCCAAGTCGTTGGAGACGCTGTCCCTGCGTGTCGCTCATCAGTCGCAGGCGTCGCAACGGATCGCCGAGCATCTAGAAGCGCATCCGAAGGTGCCGCTGGTGCGCCATCCCGGGCTGGACAGTTTCCCTCAGCGCGAACTGGCGAAGCGTCAGATGACCGGGTCCGGCACGCTGGTCACCATCGAGGTCGTAGGTGGTAAGGCGGGGGCGTTCCACGTTCTCGACAATCTCCGCCTCGTCGATATCTCGAACAACCTCGGCGACGCCAAGACGCTCGCCTGTCATCCGGCAACCACGACCCATTCGCGGCTTCAGCCCGAGGAGCGCGCGCAGCTGGGAATCAGCGATGGTGTGATCCGGTTCTCCATCGGCCTCGAGGATCCGCTCGACCTGATCGAGGATCTCGACCGGGCGCTAGCGGGTATCTAGCCGTCAGACCGTTTTCGGGGTGTGACCGCCATGTGCGCTGTGGGCCAGCGCGCGTGCGCCCTTTCGGCTGCGCACGACGTCGAGAGGCGCGGCGGGATCCGATGAGAAGGGGCGGTCTCCCTGGATCGTGATGCGCTCCAGCTTGCGGCGCTGCGGGTAGTAGTCGTGGATCGCGTAATGTTGAACCGAGCGGTTGTCCCAGAACACAAGTGTTCGGGGGGCCCAGTGGTGCCGGTACTGATATTCCGGAATTTCGGCCTGGTGGAAGAGCAGGGCCAGCAGGGTCCGGCTCTCGACCTCGTCCATGCCCTTGATCGCAAGCGTGAACTGGGGGTTTACGAACAGCACCTTGCGTCCCGAGACGGGGTGGGTGCGCACGACCGGATGCGTCGCCGGCGGATAGCGTTCTTCGAAGTTACGAAGTTTATCCCGGTTCTCCGGGTCGTCGTTGAACAATTGCCGGAACGGCTTGAAGTCGTGGATCGCCTCCAGTCCTGAAATGAACTGCTGCATACGGTCACTGAGACCCTCATAGGCGGCCGACATGCTGGCGAATAGCGTGTCGCCACCCCACTCCGGCACGATCAGGGCGCGCAACATGGTGCCCATCGGCGGCTCGGCCCGGAATGTCTCGTCCGAATGCCAGACATCGGTGCCCCAGGGTGGGTTGTCCGCATTGTTGTCGAAGACGATCAGTTCCGGTGTGTCCGCGGCACTGGGCGCAAACGGGTGGACCGTCAGGTCGCCGAACCGCCGGCCGAAAGCCTTCTGGTCTTCGGCCGTCATGTCCTGGTCACGGAACACGATGACCTCGTGCTGGATGAGGGCGTCGTGGACGGCCTGGAATGTTACGTCATCTAGATGCGTGGACAGGTCCACGCCGTTGATCTCCGCGCCGCAGGCGGCGGCAACCTTGCGGACACCAAAACGTCCGTGGGGGTCGGGTTCCAATTGGACGGCGTTTTCGGTCATCTACTTGTTCGTTTTCTGCCACCAAGGCTGGCAGTATGGCGCGTGATGGCTGAAAATGTGAATGACCTAGTTTGTCACCGAGGGGAGAGAAGAATGTCGGAGCCGCACGAAGTCACACGCCGCGTTGTAACCGCCGTGGATGAGAATGGGAAATCCTACATCGTCGAGGACGGCCCGACACCGGCGGTGCGCACCGTAGATGCGCGGCCGGGCTATGTGGTGAATAATATCTGGGTCACAGGCGCCGCGCCGTCGCCGGTGGCCGCGCCCGACGGGATCGAAAGCCATGAGGGGGTCTATCCCCCCGAAGGCGGCACCGTGCTCAGGATCATCGAGTATCCGCCCGACCCGGAAGATCCCGAGGAGATGGCGCGCCAGTTCGCAGGCATGTTCGGCAAGCTGTTCGACGACGCCGGGCGGCCCGAGGACGGCAAGCATCCCGGTATGCATGTGACAGAGACGGTGGACTACGCCATCGTGATCGAGGGAGAAATCACCGCGATTATGGATGAAGGTGAGACCGTCCTGCGCAAGGGCGATGTGCTCATCCAGCGCGGGACTAACCACGCCTGGACCAACCGGTCGGGCAGGCCCGCAAAGGTCGCCTTCGTGCTGGTCGCCGGACGTTTCGACTAAGGGTGTACAGACAGTCCTTTTCTCGATGTGCCAACATTCACATCGAGAAAAGGAAACCGGACGCGGGATTTCCTTCAGGGATTCAAACGGGGGATTGATGGTTATTCAGGGCCTTGAGCGCGACGGGGTTGCGCTTCGGTATTGCGAGGAAGGGCAGCGCAGGGCTTCTTGTGCGCTCATATTCGTTGACACGCTTGGAACAGATCTACGCATCTGCGGCGACGAGGATGGGATCACGCCATTCGGGATCTTGCGTGAACTTTCAGACATGATTTCCGACGCGAGTTACCTGCAAATCACGCGCACCGGACATCTGCCATGTGTCGAGCAGCCGGCCCTCATCTCCCAGCCGATATCAGCATTCATTTCGGAGCACGCTCTTGGCTGATGATAAACATGCGTCCGGCATGTTGGTGCGGCGCGCGGTTTTGGGTGATGCGCACGTCGATCGCACGAAAGCCAACAAGACGGCATTTGACGAGGACTACCAGCGCCTGATCACGGAATCGGCCTGGGGGTCGGTGTGGACCCGTGAGGGACTCACCCGGCGTGAGCGCAGCCTGCTGGTCATCGCCTTCATGGCGGCACTCGGCCACCATGACGAGTTGGCCATGCACATCCGTGCAACAGCGAACACGGGGGCCAGCCCCCAGGATGTGAAGGAAGTCCTGCTCATGACCGCGATCTATGCCGGCGTCCCGGCCGCCAATGCGGCGATCGTGGTGGCGAAGCACACATTTTCCGAGATGGGGGTCGATCTCGGCGAACCGGAGCACGATGAGTGAAGACGCAGGTCGGGATCATCGGGGGCGGGCCGGCGGGCTTGCTGTTGAGCCAGATTCTCCATCTGCGCGGGATCGATAGCGTCATCCTAGAGCGGCAGTCGCGCGCCTATGTCATGGGCCGTATCCGGGCGGGAGTGATCGAGCAGGGCATGCAGCGGATGTTGCGGGAGGCGGAGGTCGGTGCCCGCATGGATCGGGAAGGCCTGGTCCACGCCGGTTTCCAGATTGCGTTCGGTGACCGGCTGGAACGTATCGATCTTGAATCGCTGACTGGCGGTACCACCGTCATGGTCTATGGCCAGACCGCAATCACCCGCGACCTTTATGAGGCGCGTGACGCGTTGGGCGGGGTTGTGATCGACGAGGCCGAAGATGTGAGCCCGCACGGCCTGGAGACGGATGCGCCCTATCTGACATTTCGCAAGAACGGTGTCGAAGAACGGCTCGACTGCGATTTCGTGGCAGCCTGCGACGGGTATCACGGGGTCGGGCGGCAATCGATCCCGGCGGATATCCTGCGCACCTATGAACGGGTCTATCCATTCGGCTGGCTCGGCGTGCTTTCCGAGACGCGGCCGATCGCCGACGAACTGATCTATGCGAACCACGAACGCGGGTTCGCCCTTTGCTCTCAGCGCTCGAAAGTCCTGAGCCGATACTACGTCCAGTGTTCCCTGGACGATCATGTCGATGAATGGCCCGATGACCGGTTTTGGGAAGAGCTAACGATGCGCCTTCCGGCGGAGGTTGCGGCAACGCTTGAGACCGGAGCGTCGATCGAGAAATCCATCGCCCAGTTGCGCAGTTTTGTGGCCGAGCCGCTCCAGTACGGGCGGCTGTTCCTGGCCGGGGATGCGGGCCACATCGTGCCGCCGACCGGGGCGAAGGGGCTCAATCTGGCGGCGTCGGATGTGCACTATCTGTCCGGCGCGCTGATTGCCTATTACGACAACGGTGACCGGGGAGGGCTCGACACCTATTCCGAACGCGCGCTCGCGCGGGTCTGGAAGGCGGAGCGCTTCTCCTGGTGGATGACCAACATGCTGCATAAGTATTCGGAGAACGGGGAATTCGGCGTGAAGATGCAGCAGGCCGAACTCGATTACCTGTTCTCGTCAGAGGCGGCGATGACGGCGCTGGCCGAAAACTATGTGGGTCTGCCGTACTGACGCGATGGCCGGCCGGGAAGGCGACGACATGAACAGTAACCGGGACTGGTCCAGCCAGCCGCCCTATATCCTTGAAGAGTACAAATCGACCGTGTTGCGCGGACCAACGAAGCCGCTCGTGCCAATCGCCCAGTCACTGTCGGAACTGACCGGTCCTGTTTACGGCCACGAAGCGGTGCGCGATTTCGATTCCGACCTCACGAAAAACGCACGGGTCAATGGCGAGCCTCTGGGCGAGCGCATCATCGTGGCCGGGCATGTCGTCGATGAAGACAATCGCCCGCTCCCGAACACGTTGGTTGAGATATGGCAGTGCAATTCCGCGGGGCGCTACGTCCATGCGGCCGACCAGCACGATGCGCCGTTGGACCCGAACTTCCTCGGGGCCGGTCGCTGTGTGACGGACGAGAACGGACGTTATGAGTTCCGGACCATCAAGCCCGGGGCCTATCCCTGGCGCAACCATCCCAACGCCTGGCGGCCGAACCATATTCACCTGTCCCTATTCGGCAAAAGCTTCGTCTCCCGCCTGGTGACCCAGATGTATTTCCCAGGCGACCCGCTGTTCGAATTCGACCCGATCTTCAACGGGGTGCCCGAAGGCGCGCGCGAGCGGTTGGTGTCGAGTTTCGACCTGTCCCTGACCGAACCCGAGTTCGCGCTGGGCTACAACTTCGACATCGTGCTGCGCGGGCCGAAGGCCACGCCGATGGAGGATTGAGCGATGAAGCGGGGACAGACACCCTCCCAGACGGTCGGACCGTTCTTCGCCTACGGCCTGGCGCCCGAGCAGTACAATTACCCCTTCGCCAGCCTTGCTGGCGGTTCCATGGCGGGCGATACCACCGAAGGACAGCGCGTTCGCGTGATCGGCCATGTGTATGACGGGGCGGGGGACCTGGTGCCCGACGCTCTGATCGAAATCTGGCAGGCGAACGCCCATGGCCGATATAACCACCAAGCCGACGACCGGAAGGACAACCTTCTCGATCCTGACTTCAAGGGGTTCGGCCGGTTCGGGACCGGCACGACACCGGACAACCGATTTATCTTTGACACGATCAAGCCGGGCAGCGTCGATGGGCGGCAGGCGCCCCACCTCAACGTGGTGGTGCTGATGCGCGGCATGCTGCTGCACGCCTATACGCGGATTTATTTTGCGGACGAGGAAGCGGCGAATGCGTCCGATCCCATCCTGTCCACCGTGCCGGAGGATCGACGCGGGACCCTCATCGCGCGGCGGGACCTGGACCTGCCGGGCTTGGTGTACCGGTTCGACATTCACATGCAGGGTGAACGAGAGACGGTGTTTTTCGATGTCTGACCGCTCGCAGTGGCGGCAATGAGCGTAGACCCGTTCGGCGCACCATCTCACGGCGACCTGTTCGCCGATGCCGGGATGCGCGCGCTGCTGTCCGACACGCGACGTATCGCGGCTATGGCCGCGGCGGAGGCCGCGCTTGCGCGTGCGCAGGCGGCCTTCGGTTTGATCCCCGGAGGGTCTGCGAAGGCGATCACGGATGCCGCCGAAACCTTCTCGGCCGATGCGGTGGCGCTGGGTGCGGGGACGGAAAGTGCGGGTGTGCCGGTCCCGGCTCTAGTCGCGCAACTGCGTCAGGCGGTTGGCGGCGATGCGGCAACCCATGTGCATTGGGGAGCGACGTCTCAGGACATCATGGACACCGCGCTGGTTCTCGTGCTCCGCGAGGTCATCGCGCGGTTCGATGCCCAGCTTGAAGGTTTGTCCGAAGCGCTGGCCGAGCTGGCGCGTGATCATGCTGATACGCTGATGCTGGCGCGCACGCGCATGCAGCAGGCCGCGCCGACCACGTTCGGCCTGAAAGCCGTTGGCTGGCGTGAACCAGTCGTGCGTCAGCGCGCGCGGCTTACGGAATTGTCACCGCGTTTGCTGGTGGCCCAGCTCGGCGGCGCGGCGGGTACACTGGCGCCAATGGGGGAGCAGGGCTCGGATGTCCGAGCAGTCTTTGCGGCGGAACTCGGCCTCGGTCTCACCCCGCTGCCCTGGCACACGCAACGCGATGCGCTGGCGGAATTCGCAAGCTGGCTGTCCCTGACGACGGGCGCGCTGGGCAAGATTGGGCTCGATGTGGGGCTGCTCGCCCAGAGCGAGGTCGGGGAGTTGCGGGAGACCGGTGAAGTGGGGAAGGGCGGTTCGTCCACACTGCCGCAGAAGGCAAACCCCGTGCGCAGCGAGATCCTGGTCACGCTCGCCCGCTATAACGCGAATGAACTGGGGGCCATGCATCAGGCGTTGCTGCATGAGAGTGAGCGCAGCGGCGCGGCATGGTCGCTGGAATGGCTGAGCCTGCCGAACATGATTCTCGCGGCCTCGGGCGCACTCGCGCACGCCACCCAGCTTGCCGAAAACCTCGTCGTCGATGCACAGCGCATGCAGGCGAACATCGACGCGGCAAACGGGCTTTGTCTTGCGGAAGCCGTTTCGTTCGCCTTGTCCGTGCATTTGCCGCGCACCGAAGCGCAGACACTGACCGCAGCGGCCTGCCGCCGCGCCGGCGAGGGGGAAGGCCACCTGATCGATCTTGTCGCCGGTGAGACGAACGCCCCCGTCGATTGGGTACAGGTTCGCGATCCGCGCAACTGGCTCGGTGATGCGCGAAAGCTTGTGTCGTCAGCGTTGGCCGACGACTAGTCGAAGAACGCGAAGGCGCGCACTTCGATGCTTTCGCGCGCGGGCGCGTCCGGCGCGGTGGCAGGATCCGTAAAGGACGTGTGCGGCGTGAAGCGTGCCCCGACATCGGTCGCGGAATCATAGACCTTGAACACCAAGGCCTCGTCCCGGCGCATGTGCGGGAAGTAGAACCATTCGTGTGCCGGGTTGTACTGCATCCGGTAGGTCTCCCCGATGCGGTGAGGATAGCGCCGCTCTGCGATCAGGAAGTCCTCGGGCTTGCAACTTCGTGAATCGCACATGGTCAGCGGGTTGGCGTCGATCGGGTTCCGGATCGGACGCCAGACCTGGATGATGGCAAAGCGCTTCTTGAGAAGTTCATCCGCCTCGTCGGGCAGGATTTCACGGACGCGCCGGGGACCGGAGGTTTCCGTGTAGTCGTTATGCGCCGACAGGACCGGCTCACGCACCAGCTTTTCCTTGCGGGTGGCTTCATCGCCCGAACGCACCGTGTGATCGAAGATCACAACGCGCGACGCGCCGGATTTCTCGGCGATCAGCTTTTCGACTTCGGGGTAGTAGTTCGAGATGATCTGGTCGGGTTGGTAGAAGTCGGAGACCCGGGTGTCGTGATCGGTGAGGATGAAACCGTTGCGGTCGAGATCGAAATCGAACGCCGGTCTGCGACCGTTACGGATCGGCATAACACGGTGTTCGTATTTGCCCGTGCGCACGCGCGACATGTCGCCATGGGGCATGGTCTCGTTGACCAGCTTTTCCCCGGTGTCGATGGCATAGACGATTTCGGCCTCGATGGTGTCGGGCGCGTCAACAGCGGCTTCGCTCATGGTCTGTCTCCTGACGAGAGGTATCGTTAGCGGTCGGTCTTCGCGATATCACGGGCTTTCTCGACCGCTTCTGCTGGAGGCGCGGAGCCCGGGGGATGAAGGAACGGCATCACGAATCGTTCGGTGATGCGGGTGTAGCCGCCGTTGCCGGCCATGCGGCCCAGCGCGTCGAGTGCGCCGGGATCGACATGCAGCTGGTCGTTTACCACCGTGTCGTCCATGTGGAAGTGCACAACTTCGCCCAGGATCACGTAATAGGGGAGCGTGCCCATCTCCAGAATGTCGATTAGTTTGCTCTCGAGCTGGACCCGGCAGTCTGTGATGCGCGGCGGCTTCACAACCTTTGAAGGGGCGGTGTTGAACCCTGCGATCTCCATCTCGTCGACATTACTGTCGAAATCCAGGGCGCAGGCGTTCATCCGGTTACGCAACTCGTAATCGACAATATGGACGACCATCTCCGGGTGATAGCGCAGGTTGGCCACGGTGTCCTTCAACTCCCCAGAGCTACCGCCGGATTTCGGACCGGTCTTTGGGCTGCAGGCGATCATAAACATTGGCGGCGACACGCCGATGCAGTTGAAGAAGCTGAACGGTGCCGCGTTCGGCCCGTCAGGCCCAAGGGTGACTGTCAGCGCGATGGGGCGGGGAATGATTGACCCACTCATCAGCTTGTACTGGTCCTCGACGCTCAGGTCTGCCGCCGTAAATTCGGCCATGGCGTACTCTCCCCCTGGGTTCCCTTATGTGTTGTTCTGTGAACCTAGACCCTGGCGCCGATGAATCAAGCGGCTAGCTGACCGGTGCGATACACCGGTGCCACACCTCGATGTTGCCGGATCCGTCCGCGATCACGACATGGACGGTCTCGTCGTCAACCAGCGCTATGTTAATTGTCTTGCCGCCGAAAGCTTCATCCGCGTTCCGGGTTACACCAGCTACCGTCGATGGCGTCTGCGTAGGCCGGGAGTGCGGGGCCGCACAGCATCACGGCAGCCTGTGAGAGTGGTCTCATGTATCTCATCTTGCAGCGATCCTCTGCGTCTAGCGGCCTGTGAATTTTGGTGGTCGGCCCTCGCGCGCGGCGGCAAGGCCTTCGTCCACGTCGTGGCTCCACTCCAGCGCCCGGCGCAGCGCATCCGAAAGGTCGCGCGCGGCACGCTGACCCGGTTCCTTGCGCGCCCGGACGATTGACTTCGCGCCGCGCGTCGCCAGCGGTCCGTTGGCGCCGATGGCGTGGGCCGTTTCCATGGCGGCCGCGACCACCTTGCCTTTCGGTTTCACATGCTCAACGAAGCCGATGCGTTCCATCTCGGCGGCGTCGATCTCCTTGCCGGTGGCAATCAGTTCCAGCGCGTGGCCGTGGCCGACCGCCATGGGCAGGCGCACCGGCCCACCCGCGCCGGGGAACCCGCCCCAGCGCGCTTCGGGCAGCATTAGGGTCGAATGCGTGCCCGCGATGCGGATATCGCAGGCCAGCGCCAGCTCCGAGGCGCCCGCGACGATCTTGCCGTTGATCGCGCAGATAGTGATCTGGGGTAGCGCCTCCAGCATGTCGAAGATGCGGTTGGCGGTGATCACATAGTCGATCACATCGTCTTTGGTCATGGCCGCTCGGATTTCCGCGTTCATCAACCCGGCGGAGAACCAGTCGTCTCCCGCACCGGTGAACACGATGGCGTGGATGTCCCCCCGGTCGCGCAGTTCTTCGACGACCGTGCCAAGTTCTTGGAGGGATGTCGGATTGAGCCGGTTCTCATTGTCCGACGCGTTGATGGTCACCGTCGCGACCGGTGGCGCGATGGCGATCTCCAACTCGCCGCTCGGCGTGCGTTCCGTTCTCATGGCAATCCTCCCCGCGCGTTTTTTGTGGGCGTGATTATGCCGCTGATCCGCCATGCGCCCAAGCCGGTGGCGTCTCGGTCGCATGCGCGGTATGAATTTTTGTAGTTTCAGAGAAATCGCACCAAGCGATCTTCATCAGAGGGAGAGTAACGAAATGCCAAAACCGCAGCTTCGCGCCGATCAGGGCTGGATCTTCGACAACTTCCTGATGCTGTCGGAGAACGAGGACGTTCTTCATCCGGGCATCATGGGCACCCGTGTGGGGCGCGGCTTCTCGGTTCAAGACCTGAACGCTGTCTATACCAAGGTGACGGGCCGCCGCTCCTTCCCGAAGGCGTGGCGGAAGCGCGCGGTGGTCCTGGAGAAGATGGCGCAGGAGGCCGAGGCGAAGGGACGCTTGGTGACGGCTTGTCGCCTTTACCACCGTGCCGCCCTGTGCTTCGGGCGCGCCCAGCACCTGGTGCCCATCCACCGCAACTCGTTCAAGGACGAGGCCTACGAGGCGCTCTACCGGAACTACGACAAGATGATCGAGCTGCTCGGCGGCCGGCTCGAGAAGATTTCCCCGGAATTCGGCGACGGCCAGAAGTGCCATGCGGTGTTCCACAAGGCTCCGGGCGACGGCCCGAAACCGACGGTGGTGATCCTGCCGGGCATGGACGCACTGAAGGAAGACGTCTGCAACCCCTTCGACAACGACTATGCCCAGCGCGGCATGAATGTCTGCGCGATGGAAGGGCCGGGTCAGGGAGAGTGTAACTTCAACGCCACTTGGCTCAACGCCGGCAACTACCAGCAGGCTGCATCCGCAGTGATCGACTGGCTGGTTGCGCGCGATGATGTCGATGAGGACCGCATCGGTGTCATGGGCATGTCCATGGGCTCGCGCTGGGGCGTGCAGGTCGGCGCCCATGACGACCGGGTGAAGGCCGTGGTCGGCCAGATGGCCAATGTCGGCACCTTCGACATCATCTTCGAGCAGGCCCAGCCGAACTTCAAACGCATCTTCATGTACATGACCGGCTACACCGACGAGGACGCGTTCGACGAACACATGAAGACCCACGACCATCTGCCGGATGTGGCCAAGCGGCTGAACAAGCCGCATCTGCTGGTCGCGGGCGACATGGATGAGCTGTGCACGCCCGACGATATCGCGACCTTCCGCTCCAACCTGCCGAACTACAGCGAGCTCTGGCTGTATGAGGGCATCTTCCATCCCATGGGCGAGGTCGCGTCCGAAATCTATCCGGCCATGGCCGACTGGATGCTGACGACACTGAACGAAGGCCGCCCGGCGGGTGAGAAGAAGACCGTCTATATTGAGGAAGGCACCACCATCGCCGACCACGACCACGGCTGATCGGGGAGACGCGAAATGCCGAAGCCGCAACTGCGCGCCGAACAGGGCTGGATCTTCGACAATTTCCTGATGTTGTCCGACAACGAGGACATCCTCCATCCAGGGATCATGGGGAACCGTCTGGAGCGGGGCACCAAGCTCGAGGACCTCAACGCCGTCTATTCGAAGGTTACGGGCCGGCGGTCCTTCCCGAAGGCCTGGGCAAGTCGCGCCGAGGTCCTGGAGCGGATGGGGAAGGACGCTGAGGACCGGGGCCGTCTGGTCACGGCCCGCCAGCTCTACCACCGCGCGGCCATTTGCTACGGGCGCGCGCAGCACCTGATCCCGATCCACCAGAACCCGAAGAAGGTCGAGTGGTTCGAGGGGCTCTACCGCTGCTACGACAAGGTGATCGACTGGTCGAGTGGCACGATGGAAAAGCAGGCCATCGAGTTCGCGCCCGGGCAGAACGCCTACGCGGTGTTCCACAAGGCGCCGGGTGAGGGGCCGAAGCCGACGATCATCGCCCTGCCGGGCATGGACCAGGTGAAGGAAGACGTCTGCAACCCGTTCGGCAATGAGTTCATCCCGCGCGGCATCAACGTCTGCGCTATCGACGGGCCGGGGCAGGGCGCCTGCAACCGGGACGGCACCTGGCAGACCGAGAACAACTATGAGAAGGCGGCCTCGGCCGTCATCGACTGGCTGGTCACCCGCGACGACGTGGATGCGGACAGTATCGGCATCTTCGGTATGTCCATGGGCTCGCGCTGGGGCGTGCTGATCGGTGCCGCCGATGACCGTGTGTCCGCCGTGTGCGGTCAGATGGCCAATGTTGGTTCCTTCGATATGATCTTCGAGCAGGCCCAGCCGAACTTCAAACGCATCTTCATGTACATGGCGGGCTATTCCGACGAACACGAATTCGACGAATTCGTCGCGCGCCTAGCCCACTTGCCGGACGTGGCGGAGCGTCTGAAGGTGCCGCACCTGCTGGTTGCGGGCGACATGGACGAGCTATGTTCGCCTGACGACATCGCGGAATTCCGCGGCCGTTTAGGTGGGCCGAGTGAGCTGTGGCTCTACGAGGGCGTCTTTCATCCGATGGGAGAGGTGGCGGGGCAGATCTATCCTGGCATCGCCGACTGGCTCTTGGAGAGTCTGACGAACGGCCGGCCCGAAGGATACGAGAATACCGTCTATGTAGAAGACGGCAGTACGCTCGCCGACTACGATCACGGCTGAGCAGGAGGAGTGCATATGGCTCGATTCAAGAATTTTAAACCCGCAGGTGTGATTCCGGCTGCAATCCTCGCCTTCGATGAGGATTTCAGAATCAACGAAGCTGAGACACGGCGGCACCTCGCATTCGTGGGAGCTACTGAGGGTATCTCAGCCGTAACGGTCAACGGCCATTCGTCTGAGATACATGCCTGTTCGTTCGATGAGCAGCGTACGATTCTTGATGTGGCTATGGACGAGATTGGCGGTTCTGTTCCCATTATTAACGGCGTCTACGCAGATGGCAGCCAAGAGGCGGCGAAGATTGCAAAGATGGCCGAGGCGGGCGGTGCGTCTGCGCTCCTATGTTTTCCGCCGCACTCCATGGGTATGGGAGGCATCCGCCATCGGCCCGAGATGGCTCTCGGTCACTTCAAGAGTATTGCCGATGCAACCGACCTGCCGCTCATTATATTCCAATATGGTGATGAACTCGCCTATTCTCTGGACACGTTAGTACAGCTAGCTGAGGAACTGCCGTCGATCCAGGCCATCAAGGACTGGTCGCCGCCTCAGGCCCATGCGCGCCACATCCAAGTTCTGCAAAATCTGACCCGGCCCATAAATGTGCTGTCTACGAACTCGGCATGGCTTTTGTCGTCGTTAGTAATGGGCGCGAATGGGCTGTTATCCGGCGCAGGCTCGGTTATTGCTGATATGCAGGTCGCTCTATTCCGCGCGGTTCGGTCGGACGATCTCGCCGCCGCACGTGCTGTCGCCGGCCGCATGTGGCACGCGACCGAGGCCTTCTACGCCGACCCCTTCGGCGACATGCATAATCGCATGAAAGAGGCACTGGTTTATCTCGGCCGTCAGGAAAGGGCGGTTGTGCGTCCGCCGCTGGCTAAGCTAACGGATGATGAGATCGCTAGGATTGGGAAGTCGATGACGGCTGCGGGCCTTACGCGCGATGGTTTTGAACAGCGCCGAGCGGCTGAGTAGCCCGCCAAAACAATGGACTAGCTAGGGAGTCCACGATGAAGATCGGATTTAGTGTCGCGTCCCCAGAAGTTAATACCCCTCTGCTACCTGCTCAGCAGGGAGACTTGGATGCTAACTTGGACGTGCTTGCACATTATGGCTACGACGGTGTCGAGCTATCAGTTCGTCTTCCAGCGGAGCTCGATCTTGCGGCGATCGAGAAATCATTGTCCACGCGTAACCTCGAGATGGCGTCGATCCACACCGCAGCGATTGGGTTCCAAGACAAGGTCTGGCTTTGCCATCCCGATGAAGCGATCCGGACCGAGGGGCTGGTTCGTTTAAAGGCGGCGATAGATGTGGGAGCGCATTTTGGTGTGGATGTGCTGGTCGGCTCATTCCGTGGCAAGCTGGGCGACGAGGAACAGCGCGAGCATTCCGTCGGTTGGATGTACGATGCCTTCCGTCATGGGGCTGACCATGCAGCGAGTCGCGGTAATCGGGTCCTTTTCGAGCCGCAGGCTCGTTTCTCGATTGATTTTGGGTTTACTGCCCAAGATGGTGCAGCGTTCGCCGCCGAGCTCAATAGCCCAGGCCTCGGTGTAATGCTTGACACCTATCATATGAATATTGAGGACGCTTCCTTCGCTCGCAGCATCTTCGAATGCCGCGAATATCTGCACTATCTTCAGATCAGCGATAGCAACCGTATGTACCCAGGCGGTGGCCATATCGATTATGGGGAAATTATCAATGCCCTGCAGTCGATCGGCTTTGACGGTTATATGTCGCTGCAGGTTGTTCGGGAGCCGAGCTACGAGAAGGCAGCTGAGCTTGGGATAATGCATCTTCGGAGCCTGATCGGCGTCTAAAGGGTGACATTGCCGGTAACCTGTTAAGCCCGTATTTGGCGAACCTCGCTGCGTCCGACACAAGCATGCTTTGTGCCGTAAACAGCACCTTTATAATCAGGCAGGAGCGCTTCGACGCATGACGTTAGTCCCCGAATTATTTAAAGGGGCTTTTTAAGTTGCTGTTATGACTTTGCTATCTGCGGACTTGTGCTCACAATCAACGGAATAACCGTCCGCCTCGGCGGGCAGACGATCCTCGACGGTGCGACTGCTTCGCTGCCGCCGAAAAGCCGTGTCGGTATCGTAGGTCGCAACGGTGCGGGCAAATCCACCCTGCTGAAAGTAATCGCGGGCGAGATGGAAGCTGATGGCGGGAATGTCGAGACGCCGCGCGGCACCCGCATCGGCTATGTCGCGCAGGAAGCACCAGGCGGCAGCTCGACCCCGTTCGAAATGGTGCTGGCCGCCGACGAGGAACGCGCGGAACTGCTCGAGGCGGCGGAGCTTGAGAGTGATGCCCACAAGATCGCGGAAATCCACGAGCGGCTTAACCTGATCGGGGCTCATGATGCGTCGGCGCGGGCTGCGCGCATCCTTGCCGGTCTAGGCTTCGAGGAAGAGGCCCAGCACCGCCCCCTGTCGAGCTTCTCGGGCGGCTGGCGGATGCGTGTGGCGCTCGCTGGGTTGCTGTTCTCGCGGCCAGACTTGCTGCTGCTCGACGAGCCGTCTAACCATCTCGATCTGGAAGCCGCCCTGTGGCTGGAATCTTTTCTGCGGACTTATCCCGCGGCGATGGTGATCGTCAGCCATGAGCGTGACCTGCTGAACAATGTCGCTGACCACATACTGCATGTGCAGGGCGGCCAGACCACGCTCTACACGGGTGGCTATGACGCCTTCGAGCGCCAGCGCCGTGAACGCCTCAACCAGATCGAGGCGATGCGCTCCCGTCAGGAGGAAAAGCGCGCCAAGCTGCAGGCCTATGTCGACCGTTGGCGTTATAAGGCCCACACGGCTCGTCAGGCCCAGAGCCGGATGAAGGCGCTGGAGCGAATGGAACCCATCGCGGCGGCGACCGAAGACCCGACACTGTCGTTTGATTTCCCGGACCCGGATGAATTGCGCCCGCCGCTCATCGTCGCGGACAATGCGTCGGTCGGCTATGTGGCTGATCGGCCGGTGCTGTCCAAACTCGCCTTTCGGATCGACCCGGACGACCGGATCGCACTTCTGGGTAGCAACGGTAACGGCAAGACCACGCTAGCGCGCCTGCTCGCGGGCCAGCTCAAGCCCATGGGCGGAAGCCTCTCGGCCAGCGGCAAGCTGCGTGTCGGCTACTTCGCGCAGCATCAGGTGGAAGAACTCGTCGCCGATGACACGCCGCTGCAGCACATGACCCGGCTTTTGCCTAACGCGAAGCCGGGCGTTGTGCGCGCGCAACTCGGGCGCTTCGGGTTCTCGGGCGATAAGGTGCATCTGGAAGTGAAGCGGCTATCGGGCGGCGAGCGCGCACGCCTCGCGTTGGCACTCATCACCAGGGATGCGCCGCACATCCTGATCCTCGACGAGCCAACCAACCATCTGGATGTCGATGCGCGCGAGGCGCTGGTGCAGGCGCTCAATGCCTACGAAGGCGCGGCGGTGGTTGTGAGCCATGACCGCCACCTTCTGGAAATGACGGCGGACCGTCTAATCCTGATCGACAACGGACAGGCGGAAGAATTCGCCGGAAGCCTCGACGACTATCGCGACCTGCTGCTGGGGCGTGGTGAACGCAGACAGGCCGAAGACAGGCCGAAGGACAAGCGCGGCAACCGCAAGGACGAACGCCGTGCCGCGGCGGAACAGCGCGAGCGCTCGAAACACTTGCGGACCGCCGCTCGGGAGGCCGAGAAGGGGATGAACCTGCTGGCCGAGAAGCGCACGGCCATTGACCAGGCGATATTCGACCCCGACAACGCCGCTGAGCCCTACAAGGGAAAGGCGATGAGCGATCTGATGAAGCTACGCGGCGAGGTCGAGAAGAATCTGGAACGCGCCGAGACGGTCTGGCTGGAAGCCAGCGAGGCTCTTGAGAACATGCTGGGTGAGAACTTGTCCGGCTGAGTGTCGTTACTCAGCGGCCGCCGCGCGGGATTGCTCTTTCAGCGTGTTGAAGTTCTCCGGCCATGCGTCGGCCAGCCAGCGTAGGTACTGGCCGATCCGTGCCGGGTCGGCTTGAAGCGTGCCCTTGATGCGGTCCACTTCGCCCTGATCCTCGATATCCAGCGCGAGGGAATCGTTCAGCCGGTTGATCATGTTGAAAAGGCCGCAGACGAAGGTCAGTTCGATGATCTCCGCTCTCGAGAAATGTTCCTCCAGCTTGGCGTAGAGTGCGTCATTCTCCGCGGCGGTGCGCCGGGTGACGTGCTCGGCCCAGGCAATCGCTAGCCGCTCACGTTCATCGAACAGGTCGGATATCCAGTAGTCGTGACCGGACAGCGCGATCACGTGTTCCTCTGTGATGCCCGCAGCCTGGCCCAGCGAGGTGTTGTGCGCAAAGCAGTAGGCGCACTCGTTGATCTGGCTGGTTTTGATTACTACCAGTTCTTTGATCCTTCCGGACAGTTCGGTGCCCGGCCATTCGCGCTGGATAGTCACGATGAGCGGCAGCATCATCATCGCGATGAAGGGATTGTGGGACCAGGTCTGAATAGAGTTCGGCACGCGCCCGATCATTTCGGTGGCGGCGTTATAGAAATCGGCAAGCTGGCCTTCGACGGCATCGGGCTCGATCAACGGAATACGGGACATGGGCAGGGCTCCTCCTTGCCCTCCAGCTTACGTGGCGCCGATATCCCAGAACAGCCCGGCCATGATCTGCAGGCCCTCGCGCGCGACCAATTCCAGCATGTGCTCGTCTGGCGCGTGTTGGCTGCATCCGGCATAGGAGTGGGGGACCCAGACGGTGGCTAGCCCAAGCGCGTCCATGAAGACCTCATTCGGGATACCGCCACCGATATTGGGCACCAGCGCGGGCGCTGTGCCCAGCGTCTCCTCGAAAGATTTCATGGTGAGCTGCACCCACGGATTGTTGTGGTCCTGCCGGGTTGCGTGCATCCCCGCCATGCGGGTCGGGCTGACGGTCACGTCGGAAAAACCTTTGCGGTCGAGATGACGACGGAGCGCCGGCAGCACGTCGTCCGGATCGGTGCCGACCACATAGCGCAACTGGCAGACGGCTCTGGCTTCGTGTGCGATGGCGTTCTGCGGCTTGGCGGGATCGCCCAGGTCGAGCGCCAGCACGGCGAAGCTGTTCCAGCCATAGACGCGTTCTTCCGGGCTCAGTCCGTCCTCGCCCCAATCGAGATCGATCTGCGGCCCACGGGGGCCGCCTGAGACCGCGATCTTTGACAGGATATCCCGGATTTCGGGAGTGAGGGACGTGGGGCGCCATTCCGGCACGGCGATCTGGCCGCGCGCATCGGTCAGGCTGGCGATGGCATGGGCCAGCACGATGCCGGGATCGCGGATCAGCCCGCCCCAGTTGCCCGAATGGTGCGCGCCGTCGCGCAGCTTGAGTGCCAATTCGAAGTTCACCAGCCCGCGTGAACCCAAGACAACCGTCGCGCGGGCCGGATCGAGGCGGGGGCCGTCGGAGGCGATGAGTGCGTCGGCGGCAAGCAGGTCCTTGTTCGCTTCGCAGAAGGCGCGCAGGCCCCGCGAGCCCATTTCCTCATCGCTTTCCAGCAGCAGGATGCAGTTGAAACCGAGTTTGCCGCGCGTCTCGATCACGGCGCGCAGGCCACCGATGTTGATCGCATGCTGGCCCTTGTTGTCGGCGGTGCCCCGGCCATACAGACGCCCTCCCTCTCCAGTCAGCGTCCAGGGTGTGCCGTGACGCCAGCGCTCATCCTGGCCGACGACCACATCCCCGTGGCCGTAGATCAGGATTGTCGGGGCATCGTCGGCCTCGTGGCGGCGTGCGACAAGGATCGGGCCCGCATCCGGGTCCGGGTTGTCATACAGGCTGCGGGCGAAGCCCAGCGCATCGAGGCGCGGGCCGATCACATCATTGAAGTAGCCGGCGAGCGACGGATGTGCGTCGGGTAGCTGGCTCTGGGTGGGGTGCGCCACAAGCGCAGCGAGTTCGCTCGTATACGCGCCGCTGTCGAACTGGCGGACGGCATGTGCCACCGCGCCGGCGCGCGTGCTGTCCGTCATCGGTTCAATCCACGTTAAGCAAGCTTGTAGGGATCGCGCTTCAGCTTGGTGACGTCCTTGCCTTCCAGGCGGATGAGGCGAGTGTCGCCCGCGCGCTTGGGGGAGTGCAGGGCGCCTTCCGGGTAGGCCACCGCCATTCCAGGTGTGAGGTCATAGGTCTTGGTTGGCGTGACTTTGCCGGGTATGCCGTCCTGCGGCGGCTCGACCATTTCGAACTCGGTCATGGTCGTGGTGCCGGTCGCCTGCCCGTAGATCGCCCAGGTGGGGCCATGATCGTGAGGCGGGGCCTCGTTCTCGCCCTTGAAGACGTGGCGGCAGATGCAGAAACCATGATCCGGGTCCTCATAGAGGACATCGCGAACAGCATCGAAATCCGGTCCGAGGTGTTTCCGAACGAAGGCGTCATCGGCGAGATACTTCTCGACCACCACACGAACCTTGTCGAGGTCTTCGGGGCTGGCACCTTGGCTCAGGATGCTGCGGCATTCCTCAGCGAACGTATCGACATTTTGGGTCATTCTCTCGTTCCTTCCATTTTGCCGCATCTTGCGTCCGGCCAACCTTTTCGTAAATGCTGAGGCTATCATGCCGCGCCGGTGCTGGCGGCTCAATACACAATTCTTTACTGTAGTTTTATGGACTCCATGCGGATAGACGCAGCAGACCTGCGCGCGATGCTTGACGACGGCGATGAACTTGCCCTGCTCGATGTGCGCGAACAGGGAGAGTTTGGCCATTGTCATCTCTTTCATGCCGTCAACATTCCCCTCAGCCGCCTTGAGTTGGAGGTGGAGAGGCTGGTGCCGCGACACAGCGTGCGCCTGGTGCTGACTGATGGAGGCATAGCCGGGCTGGGCGAACGCGCCACCGACGTGCTCGGCGAGATGGGCTACACGGATATCCGGATATGCGTGAGCGGGCCGGACGACTGGGAAGCGGCGGGCTTTACGCTCTATTCCGGGATCAACGTGCCCAGCAAGGCGTTCGGCGAGGCTGTGGAACACTTCTATCATACACCCCACATCGACGCGCCAGCGCTGAAGGCGATGCAGGACCGGGGCGAAGACATGGTGGTGCTCGATTCTCGTACCTTCGCCGAGTACCGGAACATGAATATTCCCATGGGCGTGAGCGTGCCAGGCGGTGAACTCGCTTATCGAGTGCGCGATCTCGCGCCGAGTCCGGATACGACCGTCGTTGTGAACTGCGCGGGGCGGACGCGCAGTATCCTTGGCGCGCAGTCTATCATCAATGCGGGTGTCCCCAACCGGGTTGTCGCGCTAGAAAACGGCACGATGGGATGGCACCTGGCCGGGTTTGAGCTCGAACACGGCAACACGCGCAGCTTTCCTCCCAGTGCGCCGGAGACGATTGCTGCCGCGCAGGAGATGCGCGTGCGGATCGCCGATCAGTTCGGTGTTGTGCAGATCAGCCGTGAGACCCTGGACGCGTGGCGAAGCGAAGTCGGGGAACGCTCGCTGTTCATTCTCGACGTCCGTACGCCGGAGGAATACGCCGCCGGCCATCTGCCGGGCGCGCGCTCGGCGCCGGGTGGGCAGCTGGTTCAGGCCACCGACTTCCAGATCGGCGTGCCGCGCGGGCGAATTGTGCTCGTCGATGATACAGGCGTGCGCGCGACGATGACGGCACACTGGCTTGTGCAGATGGGGTTGCCGGACGTCCATGTTCTTTCGGATGGCCTGGCTGGATGCGCGCTGGAGACCGGGCCTGAACCGTTGTTTGAGCCGGAGATAGGTCCGAAGGATATGATTGGGGCGGCTGATCTGGTGCAAGAGGTTGGCTCTGGCAGTGTGTTGGTCCTGGATCTCTCTGAGAGCCGGGTCTTTCGTATGGGACATATTCCCGGGGCGCGGTGGGCGCTACGTTCGCGGATTGGTGAAACCGGTCCTGAGTTAGCTCGAGACGGAGAGATTGTGCTGACATCCGAGGACGGTAGGCTTGCCGCACTCGCTCTGGATGAAGTCCGTGCAATGACGCCGTTGCGTGTCCGGGTCCTCGATGGGGGAAATGCGGCTTGGACGGCTGCGGGGCAGGCCTTGGAATCTGATCCACAGGTCCCTGCCGATGACGCGTGCATTGATGTCTATCTGCGAGCTTACGACCGCAACGTGGATGTCGAGGCGCGAATGCAGGAGTACATCGACTGGGAGGTAGCTTTAATCCGGCAGATTGGTGCAGACCCGGACGTGGAGTTCCGTCTCGGCCGAAAAGCCTAGGTAATCGGAAGGCGCCCGGGTAAAAAATATTTGTCAGGGACCAAAAATAATACGAAATCGCCTTAATTCGTTAACGATTGGAGCAGATTTCCGTTCTTACTTGGTTTCGGATTTTCTCGGCTTATTTACTTGTAACGGTCACATCCAATGGGCCTGAATAGTGCCATGGCGGATAAGTTGGACATTGATGCGATGCGTGACGCGCTGTGGCAGGAACGCACGCGGCTTGGACAATCCAGTTTGGCGACTTCGGGAAAACGCAGTCCGGTGACACTGGATCAGCAGAGTGTCGGACGGCTCTCACGCATGGATGCCATGCAGGTACAGGCCATGGCCAAAGCCGAGGAGGCAAGGCGGCAGCAAAGGTTGCGATTGATCGAAGCGGCGCTCCGGCGTATCGACGAGGGCGAATACGGCTATTGCGTTGCGTGCGGCGACGACATTGTGCCGGGTCGGCTGGTGTCGGACCCTGCTTCACCGCGTTGTGTGGCATGCGCGCGGTAGGTGCGGGTTTGAACGGCGAGAAAACGGGACGGCGCTGACATGCGGCGTATGCGAAACGTCAAGGTGCTGGCCACGCTGGGGCCGGCGAGCTCTTCTGAAGAGATGATCCGGACCCTTTTCGAGGCCGGGGCCGATGCGTTCCGGCTGAACATGAGCCATGGATCGCACGACGACGTGCACAAGCTCTATGAGCGTATCCGCAAGGTCGAGGCGGATTTGGGGCGGCCCATCGCCATTCTGGTCGACCTTCAGGGCCCTAAGCTGCGCGTCGGAAAAGTGGAGAAGGGGGCCGTGCTCGAGGCTGGTGCGGAGTTCCGCCTTAAACTCGATCACGGGATCGGCAATGCGGAGGTCGCCTGCCTCCCGCACCGGGAAATCTTCGAAGCGATCGCCCCCGGCCATACGCTGCTATTGGACGATGGCAAGCTGCGGCTTGAGGTTGTTGAGGCAGGCCCGGAGCACGCCGTAACCCGTGTCGTTGTCGGCGGGCCTCTTTCATCCAACAAGGGCGTCAACGTTCCCGACGTAATCCTGCCTGTGCCGGCATTGTCGGCGAAGGACCGCCGCGATCTCGATTTCGCGCTGTCCCTCGACGTGGACTGGATTGCGCTGTCCTTCGTGCAGCGCCCCGACGACGTGGCGGAGACCAAGAAGATCGTCGCCGGGCGCGCATTTGTGATGGCGAAGATCGAAAAGCCGCGCGCACTCGATCACTTGTCAGAAATTATCGAAATTGCCGACGGCCTAATGGTCGCGCGCGGTGATTTGGGCGTGGAATTGCCCATCGAGCAGGTGCCGATTATCCAAAGGTCGATCACACGCGCGGCGCGCCACGCCGGCAAGCCGGTAGTCGTGGCGACCCAGATGCTGGAATCGATGATCGAAGCCCCGGTGCCGACGCGCGCGGAAGTTTCGGATGTGGCCGCCGCCGTGTTTGACGGCGCAGATGCGGTGATGTTGTCCGGCGAATCCGCAGTCGGGGCCTACCCGGCGCAGGCAGTTGCGATGATGGATCGGGTCGCGCAGTCGGTGGAACATGACCCGCAGTTCCGCGTGGCGATGGAGGCGGGGCGCATTGAGCCGGAAACGACGACGGCTGATGCAATCACACTGGCGGCCCGTCAGGTGGCGGAAACCCTCAATGCGGCGGCGATCATTTGCTACACGGCGTCGGGCTCCACGGGCATTCGTGCCTCACGCGAGCGGCCGGATGTGCCGATCATGGTTTTGACGCCAGTTCCCCAGACGGCCCGCCGTCTGGCACTGGCCTGGGGCGTACACTGTGTGCAGACCGAAGATGCGTCGAGTTTTCTGGATATGGTGATCCGCGCAAGTCGTGTGGCGGAACGCGAGGAATTCGCCGTCACAGGCGACCGTCTAGTGATTACTGCGGGCGTTCCGTTCGGCACGCCAGGGCGCACAAATATTCTGCGGATCGCCACGGTCGGGACGGATCGCGGGCGCGCCGTAAACTAGGAACTGCGGCGCACCGTCGCGGTTCGAATTTCACCCCCAGATATATACCGATTCCGCGGTTTACAACGTCCGAGTCGTTTGGCTTATTGTCTCCAAATTGTCGTTTAGAAAAACGGCGGTGGACAGATCTTGGAGTCGAAATGGCGCAGGCGAACAGCGGCAAAACCCGCAACCGAAAACTCTTGAAATGGGTCGAGCAGGTAGCGGCCCTGACCAAGCCGGACGACATCTACTGGTGCGACGGGTCGAAAGAAGAATACGACCGTCTGTGCGCCGGGATGGTCGAGCGGGGAACCCTGATTCCGCTGAACCAAGAATTGCGGCCCGGCTGCTTCCTTGCGCGCTCTGACCCGGATGACGTTGCTCGCGTCGAGGACCGCACATTCGTATGCTGGGACGATCCGGAAGATGCCGGTCCAAACAACAATTGGATCGCGCCGGACGAAATGCACTCCACCCTGAACGGACTGTTCGACGGCGCGATGCGCGGTCGGACCATGTACGTCATTCCGTTCAGCATGGGGCCGCTGGGCTCACATATCGCCCATATCGGCGTGCAGCTCACGGACTCCCCCTACGTTGCGGCCAGCATGCGCATCATGACCCGTATGGGTCAGAAGGCGCTGGACGTTCTTGGCGACGGCGATTTTGTTCCGTGCCTGCACACGGTCGGGGCGCCGCTGGCGGACGGCGAGGAAGATGTCGTCTGGCCCTGCAACGAGACCAAATACATTGTCCACTTCCCGCAGGATCACTCGATCTGGTCCTACGGCAGCGGCTATGGCGGCAACGCCCTGCTAGGCAAGAAGTGCTTCTCGCTCCGCATCGCCTCGATCATGGCGAAGGAAGAGGGCTGGCTCGCCGAGCATATGCTGATCCTGGGTCTGGAATCGCCGAAGGGCGAAAAGGCCTATGTTGCGGCTGCGTTCCCAAGCGCCTGCGGTAAGACCAATCTGGCCATGCTTATTCCGCCGGAAGGCTATGAGGGTTGGAAGGTCAACACGGTCGGTGACGACATCGCGTGGATCAAGCCGGGCAAGGACGGGCGGCTCTATGCGATTAACCCCGAGGCCGGTTATTTCGGTGTTGTGCCGGGCACGTCCACCAAGACCAACCCCAACGCCATGAAGATGATCGAGCGCGACACCATCTTCACCAATGTCGCGCTTACTGATGACGGCGATGTCTGGTGGGAAGGCAAGGACGGCGAGGTGCCGGCGCATCTGATCGACTGGACGGGCAATGACTGGACTCCCGACAGCGACACGCCCGCGGCGCATCCCAATGCCCGCTTCACCGTAGCCGCGCAGAACTGCCCAAGTATCGACCCGGCCTGGGACGATCCGTCCGGCGTACCGATCGACGCCTTCGTCTTTGGTGGCCGGCTGAGCAGCACCTTCCCGCTGGTCTATGAGGCCAAGGACTGGGAGCACGGCGTCTATATGGCTGCGACCATGGGCTCCGAAGCGACAGCGGCGGCGGTCAATCAGGCGGCGATACGCCGTGATCCGATGGCGATGCTGCCCTTCTGCGGCTACAACATGGCCGACTACTGGACACACTGGCTGAGCTTCCAGGACAAGGACCTGAAGCTGCCGAAAATTTTCCGTGTCAACTGGTTCCGCAAGGACGATGAGGGCAACTTCATCTGGCCGGGCTTCGGTGAGAACATGCGTGTGCTCGAATGGGTGTGCGAGCGTGTCCACGGCAATTTGGATGCGGTAGAGGGCCCGCTCGGCGGCATGCCCCGTTATCAGGACCTCAACTGGCAGGGTCTCGATTTTACCGAGGATGCATTCCACGGGATCATGGACCTATCGCGCGAGGACGGCAGCAATGAAGCCGAGGCACAGAAGGAACTCTTCGACAGCTTCGCTGACCGTCTGCCAGCCGAAATGGAGGCCCAGCGCCAGGCGTTGCTGTCCCACATGGAGGGCGCACCAGAAGTCTGGCGGATCGCCAGCTAGAATCTCCAGTTTCGACCGTACTGAATAAAAAGGCCGCCCCTCGGGGCGGCCTTTCTTGTTTTCACCGATATGCGATGCGGGTCGTACCTATTTGACGACGCTCACATGCGCAGCGACGATCCGCCAGCCTTCGGGCATGCGCACCCAGGTCTGGCTCTGGCGTCCAATCCCGCCCATGCTGGGGCGGTTGAATTCCAGATTGGCGGTCGCGTAATCACGACCGTAGGTCGTGACGACAACCGGGCCCGTCGTTCGTTCGAGGCCGACCGGTGAGCGTGCGGAGCGGAAACCCGCGATCTGATCGTGACCATAGAGCTGCTCGGCGATCCCGTACCTGAGTGTCAGTTCGTTGGCCCAGAACAGCTCGTTCAGGGCATCGACGTCATTGGTGACGAGCGCCTGTTCGTAGCGGTCGTGCGCGGCCGTCACCTCGGCCAGCACTTCGGGGATGTTGATTTCCATACCTGTTCTCCAACTCAGGAAAGAAACATGCCGTGCGGACTATTCCACCGTCTTTTCCGATGCGCCCGCGCCGGGCTTATTCCACCAGCAGTCACACATGAAGGCGACGTAGTCCGCCGGGTCGATCGACTTCGATTTCGTGAAGCGGCCCATGACCGGGCTCTCCTCGATGTCGATCTGCAGACCGTCCGTGAATCGGTTCCAGAAGTTGAAGAAGCACGACACCATCGTGATCTCGATGATCTGCGCCTCGTCGAAGTGCTTCTTCATTTCCGGCATCGCGTCGGGATTCTCACCCCGGTAGGTCTTCTCCGTCAGCACCTCCGCCCATTTCATCGCGGCTTTCTCCGCGGGCGTGAAGTGTTCGGAATTCTGGTAGTCACCTTCGATGGCGGCGATCATGTCATCGTCAAAACCCAACCCTCGACCGAGCGTTACGTTGTGACCGATTCAGTATTTGCATCCGTTCAGCATCGAGGTTTTCAGGATGACCAGCGCCTTGGTGCGGACATCTAGGATACCCGTCACCTCTTCACGCAGCGCGGCCACCAGAAATCCGTAGATGGACTGGGCCAGTTTGGGTGAATGGGCGGCGGTGCGGACCGCGTTGGCAACACGCCCGAACATCTGCGTCGAATGTTCGAACAGGATCTTGGCCTCTGGTCCCGCCTCTTCGTCGGTGACGACCGGCAAATGCGGCATCGTCGTCCTCCTTTTCGTGGTTTTCCAGTCGCCAGATTAATGCCCGTTGGCCGGGAACGACAGAGGATAGGGACGCAACCCGCGTTGCGCCGGATGCAGGCCTACCTGCCCTTTCCCTTGGCCCAGGAGTCGCGCAGCCCGACCGTACGGTTGAAGACGAGGGCGTCCGGCGCGGAGTCCGGATCGGCGCAGAAATAGCCCAGCCGCTCGAACTGGATCGGAACGCCGGTTTCGGCATCCGTGAGCGCGGGCTCCAGATAACAGGTCTCACGCACCGACAGGGAAGCCGGATTAAGGTCATCCAGCCAGTCGCGCTCCTTGCCGGGTTCCTCTTCGGCAAAGAGGTGGTCATAGAGCCGGACTTCGGCGGTCGTGGCGTGGGCGGCCGAGACCCAGTGGATCGTGCCACGCACTTTGCGCCCGTCCGGCGCATCGCCGCCACGCGTCTCGGGGTCGTAGGTGCAGCGAAGCTCGACCACATTGCCGTTCGTCGTCCTTGATGACCTCGTGGCAGGTCACGAAATAGGCGAAGCGCAGGCGCACCTCCTGACCGATGGCTAGGCGGTGAAACTTCTTCGGTGGGTCCTCCATGAAGTCGTCCCGCTCCACATAGAGTTCCCGTCCGAAGGGCACCTTGCGGGTGCCGGCGCTCTCGTCGCCCGGATGGTTCGCTGCGTCGAGTTCCTCGCTCTGTCCCTCGGGGTAATTCTCGATGACCATCTTGACGGGATCGAGCACAGCCATGCGTCGCAGCGCGGAGGTGTTCAGGTGGTCGCGGATGGTGTTCTCGAAATAGGACATTTCCACCAGCCCGTCCGCCTTCGTGACGCCGAGACGCGCGATGAAATCCCGGATCGCCACGGCAGGTACGCCCCGGCGGCGCAGGCCGGAAACGGTCGGCATGCGCGGGTCGTCCCAGCCGGCAACGTGGCCGTCGGTGACGAGCTGGATGAGGCGTCGTTTGGACAGCACGGTGTGGCCCAGGTTCAGGCGGCCGAACTCGTACTGGCGCGGGCGCGACGGCACCGGCAGGTTCTCGATAAACCAGTCATAGAGCGGGCGGTGGTCCTCGAACTCCAGTGTGCAGATGGAGTGGGTGATCCCCTCGATGGCATCCGACTGACCATGGGCGAAGTCGTAGGTGGGATAGATACACCACGCATCGCCCGTGCGCGGATGAGGCGCGCGCAAGATCCGGTAGAGGACCGGATCGCGCAGATTGATGTTGCCGGAGGCCATGTCGATCTTCGCCCGCAGGACCTTAGCGCCGTCAGCGAACTCGCCTGCGCGCATGCGCGCGAACAGGTTGAGGTTTTCGTCCGGCGCGCGGTCGCGATAGGGGCTCGATTTGCCGGGCTCTGTCAGCGTGCCGCGGTATTCGCGAATTTCGTTCGCCGAGAGGTCATCCACATAGGCCTTGCCCTCACGGATCAGGTGACTGGCCCATTCGTACAACTGCTCGAAATAGTCCGACGCGTGGAATAGGTTCTCGCCCCAGTCGAAACCGAGCCAGCGCACGTCTCTCTCGATGGCGCGGATATAGGTTTCGTCTTCCTTGGCGGGGTTGGTGTCGTCGAACCGCAGGTGGCACTGGCCCCCGAATTCTGCCGCGATCCCGAAATTCAGACAGATCGACTTGGCGTGGCCGATGTGCAGGAAACCGTTCGGCTCCGGTGGGAACCGGGTCACGACGCGGCTGTGCAGGCCGGTATCGAGGTCGGTGCGTACCCGCTCACGAATGAAATCGGTCAGAGCGTCGTCGGTGTGGTTGTCTGTTAGGTCGTTCATGCGTTCGACTTTGTCATGGGCGCGGACTGTCTGCCAGAAATCGGCTGTGTCGCCAAGTTGTCCGCGCGCCGGAACGAAAACGGCCCGGCGTGAGGGCCGGGCCGTTCGTCGGGTCCGCTAGGGCGCTTACGGTGTAACGTGCTGAATGAACGACATGGGCGCAGGCTCACCCCACTGGGAATTCAGGCCTTCCTCGGCCGGAATGAAGCGCGTGCCGTATTCCTCGTTCAGGGTGTCGGTGTCCGCCCAGTGCTCATGCACTCGGCCCCACGGATCCTTCCAGTAGTCGTAGATCTGGCTGCCGAGGACGTGTCGGCCGATACCCCAGACATGGTCATATTCACCGGTGTCGCGCAGATGCTCGTGGCCCATCATCACATCGTCAAAGTCGGGGACCTCGAACGAGATGTGGTTGAGGCCGGCATTCTCGTTTTGCACATACAAGAAGACGTGGTGATCGACGAACTCCTTGCCCGCATCGATGCGGTTGAAGCTGGCGATGACCTTGTCCTTGTCACCTTCAACGAAGACCTCATCCGAGCCAACCAGGCCGATGTGGTGGCGTACCCAGGCGATGCATTCGGCTAGCTTCGGCGTACCGATCACGCCATGGCCGATGCGCATGACATGGGCGGGGCCTTTCGGCTCGCGCCACAGCACGCCCGCACGGCGGTACTTGTCGATAGTGCCGAGGTTATAGGCATGACGGTCGATCGGTATTTCCGGGACCTCTTCGATACCGTGCACGACCTCGATAGTGTAGCCGTTCGGCTCGGTAAGGCGCACCCGCTTGCCGCCGCCCGGTTCGTCTAGGTTTTCGACCTCCGAGGCGTTCCCGGCTTCCTTGGCGAGCTTGTGAAGGTCGTCTTCGTTGGCCGCTCGGAAGGCGAGGCTGATGAAGCCGGGATTACCCTTCTCGGTCACGTGGATGTGGTTGCTGGTGCCGGTGCCGCGCATGAAAAGCTTGTCGGCGGTTCGTTCAGTGCGAACCATGCCGAACCGCGTCAGAAACTCTTCCTGCTTGTCGAGGTCGGGCGAGCGAATCCGACCCCAGGCGATATCCGCGACCCTGATAATTGGTTCCGTCATGTGATTGTCTCCTCCAGACGTCCGCCTGTACGACGGCATTTCTGTCACTCTAGGCAAACCTGTGTCATGCGAAAAGGCCGCAACATGATCTCTCCGGTGCGGCAGTTTCCATACGGTCAAGTACGGTATTGCGCGGCGCGCACACTGTCAATACGTTGGCGTATGGAGGTGATGCCGTGGCGGCAAAGGCGAAACGCGAACAGGTACACGACCGAGATTCATGGCTCGCGGAGGCCCTAGAACTCATGCGCGAGCGCGGGGTCGATCATGTAAAGGTTGAACCGCTTGCCAAGCGACTTGGGGTCACTAAGGGCAGCTTTTATTGGCACTTCAAGAACCGCGGTGACCTGTTGCACTCGATTCCGGAGTTCTGGGTGCGCTCCCAGACCGATCCGGTCCTCGACACGGCCAGCCGGACCCGGGGCGGGCCGCTGGATAAGATGCGCGCTGTCCTCGAGTTCCTCGCGCATGAGGATCCGGACCGGTACGATAACGCCATGCGCGCCTGGGCGCAGTTCGATACCGAAGTAGCTGCCGCCGTCGCAAAGGTCGATGAGCGTCGCATGGCGACAGCGCGCGTTCTGTTCGAGGAGGCGGGGTTGAGCGCGGCCGATGCGGCCTTCCGCGCTCGGCTCTGGTATTTCTACGACGTGGGCGAGCATGTCACCGGCGATACGCCGTCCACGGTAGAAGAACGGCTGGCGCGTGCCGAGCAGCGGATGCGCCTTTTGACGTCGGATCTGACGGCGAAACCTTGATCTGACCGACGAAAACCCCGACTATCGCGATGCAGACAACGGGGTGATTAATGCGCGGACCACAGGATTATGGCGGTCTTCCCGCCGGGCCGGTTGACCCGGTAACCCATGAGCATGAACCTACCCATTGGGAAAAAACAGTTGATGCTCTGATGATGCTGGTCTTTGACCAGAAGCGGCAGCTCGCGCGGGTGGATGAATCCCGACGCATGCAGGAAGCGCTGGGCGAGGACTATCACAAGTTTCCCTATTACGAGCGCTGGCTGCAGGCCGTGACATGGCTGATGCTGGAAAAGGGTGTGTTCTCCCAGGAAGAACTGGAAGCCAAGCAGGCCGAGGTGCGCGCGCGTCTGGAGGCGGAGCGCGATGCAGCCTAAGTACAAGCCGGGCGACAAGGTCCGTATCCTTGAGCGCAACCAGCCTGGACACGTGCGCACGCCTATCTATGTGCGCGGCAAGACCGGTGTGATCGAACGCATCGTCGGTTCGTTTCCCAATCCCGAACTGCTCGCCTATGGCCATACGGGCCTGCCCTACAAGATGCTTTACCGGGTAAATTTCAGGCAGTCCGACCTCTGGGACGACTATGACGGGCCCTTGGACGACACGCTCGAGATCGAGATTTACGAACACTGGCTGGCGCCGGCCTGACGCGCGCGGAGGTACCGATGAGCGAACATCATCACGACCACGATCACCCGACCCACACCCATGACGGCAAACCGATTCAGGAAGACCCGTTGCCGCCAATCGAGGCGCAGATTCTCGAAGCATCGGTCCGCGAATTGCTGATTGAGAAGGGCGTCGTCTCCGCCGAAGAGATCCGCCGCGCCATCGAAGTGATGGAAACACGCGGTGAATCGCTGGGTGCCCGCATCGTGGCCCGCGCCTGGACAGACCCGGCGTTCAAGCAGAAGCTACTCCACCAAAGCGACGACGCATTGCTGGAGTTCGGCATCGACATGCGGCCGATGGAACTGTGCGTGGTCGAGAACACCGAGGATGTGCACAACATGGTCGTTTGCACGCTGTGTTCCTGTTATCCGCGCCCGATCTTGGGCATTCCGCCGGCCTGGTACAAGCGGCGCGATTATCGCGCGCGCGCGGTGCGCGAGCCACGCGCGGTGCTGAAGGAATTCGGGACAGAACTTCCCGACTCTCAGCAGGTTCGTGTGCACGACAGCAACGCCGATCTCCGCTATCTCGTTCTGCCGAAGCGTCCGAAAGGTACGGAAGGCTGGACTGCTGAGCAGCTTGAAGCGTTGATCACCCGCGACAGCATGATCGGTGTGTCCGACGTGCGCGATCCGTTGGAAACCGGTGCCTAATATATCTCGCGGCACGGTAGGAATGGTGCTGGGTGAGCCGGTGGTAAATTTCACTTATTTTCACGATATGGTATCGCAAAAAATCAGGGCTTAATTTTAATCGAATTAAAGCCCTGCCATTTCGCTTCGCGCCGTGCGGATGTCGAACCTGCAGGGTAGGGTCTTGGTGGGGCGTGACCCTAGCCGTTAGATGAATGTAATGGTAAGGGCGATTTGGTGTAGCCCTGCCGAGCCTATTGTGGATGGGGGCACACGCGTGTCGATGCGTGAGAAGGCGGCGAGGCCGGTTCAGGAGCAGCGAGAGATGATCTTCCGTATGCACAGGTGTTTGCGCTATTTGCGGCTTGGCCGGGTGACGCAGACCGCTGCGCTAGCACTCCTCACAGGAGCCATCGGCTGGTCGGGATACGCCACTGCCATATATTTCACGCACAACAAAACCGTCTCGGCGCGCAATGCCGAGATTGTCAGCCTCGAAACCCGAAATGAAAAGCTTGAGGGCGATCTGGCCCGCCTGCGCAACAGTATCGCCATCCAAGAAAAGTCGCTGACCGCGACCCAGAAATCCACAGACGATCTGTTGGCTGATAATGAGAAGTTGCAATTCCGCGTTGCTGGTCTTGAAAAGCGCCTAACTGAGGAGGTCGAGAGCGGCAAAGCCTTCGCGCTGGCTCATATGGGCGAGGTCGAGGCGCGAGCGCGCGACGAAATCGCACGGTCTGGTCTCATCAACCGCCTGAACGAGTTAGTCCGCGAACTGGCGGCTGCGGAGCAAGATAAGAAATCCCTTCAGGGCGAGCGCGAGGCTCTGGGTGCTGAAGTTGCATCACTCTCTGGCCTGCTCGAATCCATCGAGGAGGCGCAGGGGAATATCGTCGCGCGGTTGGCCGAACAGGCGAGCGAGAGTGGCGATGCGCTCAAGCGCACTTTGTCAATTGCCGGGCTTGATGTTGACCGCATGCTCGACCGGCTGTCGCGTAGCGATGGGGGTGCAGCAGTTGGTGGCCCGCTGCTACCTATCGACGAAAGCCTCGGGGCGCAACTGGTGCACAAGATCTTGACGGTGGACCGCCGCATCGACGACTTCGAGCGCCTTCAAAATTTGATGCAGCGCCTGCCGCTGATCGCGCCGCTCGATGAATACCGTATTACAAGTGGATATGGACGCCGTGTAGATCCGTTCACCAAGCGGCTTGCGCTTCATAGCGGCATCGATCTGGCAAGCCGGCGTAAGGCTTCGGTGATGGCCACTGCGCCGGGTAAGGTGACCTATGTCGGCTGGAAGGGCGGTTACGGCAAGATTGTGGAGGTCGATCACGGCCTCGGCATACGCACCCGTTACGCGCATCTGTCGAACATCTATGTGAAGCGCGGTCAGAAGCTGGAATTTCGTGAGAAGGTTGGCCAGGTCGGCAGCACTGGACGTAGTACAGGCGAACACCTGCACTATGAGGTGGTTGTGGATAGCCGGAGCCAGAACCCGGCGGACTTCATCAAGGCGGGGCAATATATTTTCAAAAAATGACTGGGACCCCGGCGACAAGTGCACTCCGTCGATTATCGACACCCGCATGTGAGTCGCGGGCGATCTGCACAGCGAGGGCTCTGGCTAGATTAGGCGTGATCGAGCGCGGTATGCGCTGCGACGCGGAACAGTCCCTAGATAATCTCGTCGTCAGCGACAACGCCTAGCCGTCATTCAGACATTCCTTGAAGGTTTTGGCATCGACGTTGCCACCTGACAGGGTGGCGGCGATGGTTTTGCCATAGCAGTTGATCCTACCGGACAGTATCGCGGCGAGCGTCACCGCGCCGCCGGGTTCCACCACGAGCTTCAGTACCCGCCACGCATAGGCAACCGCTTCACGGACCTCTTCGTCATTGGCTGACAGGCCGGTCAGGCCGAGGCTCTGCATCGCCGTGAAGGTGATCTCCCCCGGTGTGGGGGCCAGCAGCGCATCGCATATTGAAGAGGTTTTCATATCATTGACGACCCGCTGCCCGGATGCGAGCGAACGTTTTGTATCGTCGTAGTCGGCGGGTTCGACCGGATAGACCTTCGTGCAGGGCATGCGGTCCGCCAGCGCCATAGCGGTGCCGGCTGTCAGCCCGCCACCGCCGCAACATACAAGCACGGCATCGGGCACCGCGCCCAGATCGGCGCATTGTGAGGCGATCTCCAGACCAACGGTGCCCTGTCCGGCGATGGTCCAGGGATGGTCGTAGGGCGGCACGATGGTGGCGCCTTCGCGCTCGGCAATCTCCTGCGCAATAGCGGCCCGGTCCTCTTGGATGCGGTTGTAGGTGACAACCGTGGCACCATAGCTGCGTGTGTTATCGATCTTAATGGCGGGCGCATCCGCCGGCATGACGATGGTCGCGGGCACGCCGAGCAATTGCGCCGACGCGGCGACGCCTTGGGCATGGTTGCCGGAGGAATAGGCGACCACGCCGTTGGCGCGTTGAGTCACGGGGATTTTCGAAAGGAAGTTGAATGCGCCGCGGAACTTGAAAGAGCCGGTGCGCTGCAGCGTCTCGGCCTTCAACAGGATACGGCCCCCGGTGCGTTCGTTTAGCGCCGGGTTCTCGATCAGGGGCGTGCGGACCGCGTAGCCAGCAATCCGCGCCGCCGCGGCTTCAATATCGTCAATCATGGGAAGGTTCATGCGGGCGAAATACCAAGGATGTCCGGCAGGGGTGACAGGGTATCGATTCCATCGGCGCAGTGCATCACGGCTGAATTGAAATCGAGCAGCGTGCCGAGGGCGTCGAACTCGCACGCCCGAACGTGTTCGATGCGCACATCCGTCATTGCTGACCGATCACTCTATTCAGGGGCACCGCGCCTACTTCCGCTACCTGACCGTTAGCCAGAAGGTACTCGTAGACTGGCTGCGTCTCGCTCACCCGCTGGACGTAGTTGCGTGTTTCGGCGAAGGGGATCGATTCGATCCAGTCGATCATTTCGATCTGGCCCGCTCGGGGATCACCGAACTGGTTCAGCCAGCGGTCCACCCGGTGCGGTCCGGCGTTGTATGCAGCCAGCGCAAGCGGTGTAGCTCCAGCGTAGCGGTCGAGCATTTCACCTAGATAAGCGCGCCCAAGCCTGATGTTATAGGCCGGATCTTTGGTCAGCAGCGGTTTACGATAGGGCGCGGACAGAGAGGAGGCGACACGCTTCGCCGTGCCCGGCATCAGCTGCATCATGCCGCGCGCGCCCGCACCGCTCAGCGCGGTCCGGTCAAAACCGCTTTCCTGCCGGATTACGGAGAGGACAAGCGCTTCGGGCGGGTTCCCTTTCACGGATGTGATGGGAATAGGGGTCATCGGGTAGCCCGCAATCCCAATCAGGTTATCGAGCTGGCTGACGCGCTTCACCGCGCGGATCGCCTCGCGAGGGCGTCCCGATTCATGGGCGAGCTGGGCAACTAGAAGGCGTTCCTCGGCGCTTTCCGCCAATCCCGCGAGATGTAGGAGGAAAGTGCGCAGGCCGGCATTCGCCCCCATCTCGTGCAGCCGGTGCACCAGTTGCACGAGCTCCTGTTCTACGAAGGCCCGCCTAGTTTCTGTGTCGGACGGGGTCGAGAAAGTGAAACTGGTCAGCGTGCGGCCCAGTTCGCGAGTGGCTTCCTGCCCGTAAAAGGTCGTCGGGTATCCTGCGGCACGGTCGAACCATTCACGTGCGAGCTGGTCGTTGCCGCGCGCCTTTGCGGCGCGGGCTTTCCAGTAAGCGCCGCGCGACCGGCTTATAGGATATGAGACCCCGTTGAACAGGGTCTTGAAATGGTCTTCGGCGATATTGGGATCTTTCAGGAAGCGCAGGTGGATCCAGCCCGCGAGGAACTCGGCCTCGGCGAACTCACCGCCACCTTTGAGTCCGTGTTTGGCCACCAGCTTTGCGGCCTCACTATAATGTCCGTCTTCTAGTGCGCGGCGGGCGAGGATACGGGCTTCCAGCGACCAGCGCTCAGGCATGGGGCGCGTGCCCTGAAAGCGGCTTAGGATATCCGCCGCGCTACTGTCCATATCCTCGAAGCGCCGCCACCGCAGGCGTTCGAACCAGAGTTCTGGCGAACCCCGCAGGGTTGCAGGGACCCGAGCGATCGCACTGTCAACGCCGGGGCTGCGGCGCGCGAGCAAGATACGTGCTTTTCCCAACGCCGCTTGCCCGGAATCCACGCGCTTGAGCATCCGCCAGGCATCGGTGTGGTTTCTGTCCCAGATCAGACGGTCGAGCCGCGCCTTATGGTCCGATTTCCGGAGATATTTGCCGTAGCTGCGCAGGAATTTTGGCTCGATGCCGTGATCGAAATTCCGGCTGATCCAGTATGTGCGGGCTAGCCCCGGGATGTCTGCAGTCCGGCCGAGGGCCGACAGGACGTCGAGATGCGCCAGCGCGCCTTCGCCTGTGAGCGCGCGGTTCCGCTCGAACCAGGTTAAAAGCTGCAGATTACCCTGGGTGCCGTCCAGGGCCTTTTCCGCGTTTCGGCGAAGTTCGGGCAGGCGCGGCCAGGTCGGGTGGGCGTCCAGGAATGCCGCGATATCCTCGAAGCTTGCGGCTGTGTTGTCTTGCTGGAAGTCCAGCCAGTCGGCATAGGCGCGCACCAGCGGGTCCGAAGCCAACGGCGCGAGGCGGCGCACGTCGTCCCATTTTTCGTCTTCGGCGGCGGCGACCAGCTTGCGGGCCTGCACGTCCGACGCGGCGGCCAACACAGGCATTGTGATGCCTGCCGCGAGGAACACGGAAAAAAGAAGGACGGGGATCGGGTTCGGGTTCGCGCTCATGTGCAGGGCGGTATCTCCACCGCGGAGTGTAGGGCAGCGCGTACCGCGTTGGCTAGAAACGGCTTTATGACAACGGCCTGCAGCCTTGTTTGGGCCGGGGCGGAGGGTTATCGTCCACGCGAGACAATAAGTACGCCCGCACCTTCGGGCGGGAGGGCCGATATGTTCAAGGGATCGTTGACCGCACTCATCACGCCGTTTCGTGACGGCAAGGTGGACGAAAAGGCGTTCCAGTCGCTGGTCGAATGGCAGATCGACGAAGGGACGGACGGCCTGATTCCTGTCGGCACAACGGGCGAATCGCCTACTCTCAGTCACTCGGAACACGAACGTGTGGTCGAGTTGTGCATTGAGGCGGCGGCGGGTCGTGTTCCTATCATCGCGGGCACGGGCTCGAACTCCACCGAGGAATGCATCCGTCTGACGAAGCACGCGAAGTTCGCGGGCGCGGACGCGGCGCTGATAGTGACGCCCTACTACAACAAGCCGAACCAAGACGGCCTCTATGCCCATTACAAGGCTGTGGCCGAGGCGGTGGACCTACCGGTCATCATCTACAATATCCCGCCGCGCTCGGTGATCGACATGTCGGTGGAGACCATGGCGCGCCTCGCGAAGGACTTCGACTCCATGGTGGGTGTGAAGGATGCGACGGCCGATCTGACCCGTCCGCTGTCCACGCGGCGGGCGTGCGGCGAGGGTTTCTGCATGCTGTCGGGTGAGGACGCCACGGTGCTGTCGTTCATGGCCAATGGCGGCGACGGATGCATCTCGGTCACGTCCAACGTCGCGCCGGGTGCGCTGGCGCAGATGCATGATGCCTGGGCGAGCGGCAACCATGCCGACGCGATGGCGATTAATGCGCGGCTATTCCCTCTACACCAGGCGCTTTTCGTGGAACCGAACCCCGTGCCCGTGAAGTATGCCGCCTCCGTGCTGGGCAAGTGCACCATGGATGTGCGCCTGCCGCTGACGCCCGCGAACGAGAATACCCAGGCGCTAGTGCGCGATGCCATGGTGTCCGCGGGCTTGCTTAACTAGCAGGACACGCTGCCGGACCGTCATGGCTAAGAAGAAAAAGAAGGGTGCCCCTGGCCAGATTGCCGCGCAGAACCGCAAGGCACGCCACGACTACACCATCGAGGACAATCTCGAGACCGGCATTGTGTTGCAGGGTTCGGAGGTGAAGTCGCTGCGCGAAGGTAAGGGCAGTCTTGTCGATGCCTGGGCGGGTGAGCGCAATGGTGAACTATGGATGTTCAACTGCCACATTCCGGAATACGCCCCTGCCCGTAATTTCGGTCATGAGGAACGGAGGCCGCGCAAGTTACTGGTGCATGCGCGTGAGATGGACCGCCTGTTTGGCGCGATCCGCCGGGAGGGCGTGACGCTGGTCCCGCTGTCGATCTATTTCAACGAGCGCGGCATGGCCAAGGTTGATCTCGGCATTGCCGCGGGCAAGAAGAAGTACGACAAGCGCCAGGCTGAGAAACAACGCGACTGGGACCGCCAGAAAGCCCGGGTCCTGCGGGAACATAACTGACGTGCCAACGGGAACTTCTTTTTAGCATTGACTTACGTTTACGTTAACGTAAACTTAAGAATGTGGAACGGACCTATTCGATATCAGATCTTGCGCGCGAATTCGACGTCACGCCGCGCACGATCCGCCATTACGAGGATGAGGGCCTGCTGTCGCCCGCGCGCAGTAGGCAGCAGCGGATTTATACCGCGCGTGACCGGACCCGGCTGGCGCTGGTGCTGCGCGGCAAGCGGCTGGGCTTCTCGCTGGCCGAGGCGCGGGAGATCATCGATCTGTATTCCGCGCCCCAGGGCGAGGTCGGGCAGTTGCATACGCTGCTTGAGAAACTTGATGAGAAGCGCGCGATCCTTGAGGACAAGCGCCGCGATCTTGAAAGCGCGCTCAACAACATGGACCGTTACGCCGAACGCTGCCGCGAACGGTTAACGGAATTGCAGGCAATGGAAAAGGCGGCGGCAGAATAGCCGTCTTGGGCGTTCGGCCGCCGCGCCCGATCATATTTCGGATGCGCTGTCGCCTGGAGGAACCGCGAGAATGATCCCAAACGAGTACCCGACCCTGAATTTCGACCTGGGCGACACCGCGGACCTGCTTCGAGATTCCGTGCGCAGCTTTGCCTCGGACAAGATCGCGCCGCGCGCCGACGCGATCGATCGCGACAACGAGTTCCCCCTTGACCTCTGGCCGGCCATGGGCGAACTCGGCCTGCACGGCATCACCGTAGAAGAGGAATACGGAGGCTCCGGTCTCGGCTACCTCGAACACTGCATCGCAATGGAGGAGGTTAGCCGCGCCTCGGCCTCGGTCGGCCTGTCCTACGGCGCGCATTCGAACTTGTGCGTGAACCAGATCCGCCGCAACGGCACCGAGGGCCAGAAACAACGCTATCTGCCCAAGCTGATTTCCGGCGAGCATGTGGGCTCGCTGGCCATGAGCGAGCCGGGCGCGGGCTCGGACGTGGTGTCCATGAGGACCCGCGCGGAGAAGAAGGGCGACCGTTATATCCTCAATGGCAACAAGATGTGGATCACCAACGGTCCGGTCTCGGAGACCTTCGTGATCTACGCCAAGACCGACATGGACGCTGGGCCGCGCGGCATGACGGCGTTCATCGTCGAGAAGGGCTTCAAGGGCTTCTCGCAGGCCCAGAAGCTAGACAAGCTGGGCATGCGCGGCTCGGACACCTGCGAGTTGGTCTTCCAGGACTGCGAAGTGCCGGAGGAAAACGTACTTGGCAAAGTGGGCCGGGGCGTCAACGTGCTGATGTCTGGCCTCGACTACGAGCGTGCGGTGCTCGCAGCCGGGCCGCTGGGCATCATGCAGGCCTGTATGGATATCGTGGTGCCATACGTTCATGAGCGCGAGCAGTTCGGCAAGCCCATCGGCACCTTCCAGCTCATGCAGGGCAAGATCGCCGACATGTACGTGACGATGAACGCGTGCAAGGCCTATGTGTATGCCGTCGCGCGCGCCTGTGATCGCGGCGAGACCGCCCGCAAGGATGCGGCGGGTGCGATCCTCTACGCAGCGGAGAAGGCGACCTGGATGGCGCTGGAGGCGATCCAGACCCTGGGCGGTAACGGCTACATCAACGAGTATTCGACTGGCCGCCTGCTGCGCGATGCCAAGCTCTACGAGATCGGCGCGGGCACCAGCGAAATCCGGCGCATGCTGATCGGCCGCGAACTGTTCGAGGAAACGGCCTGAACCGGCCGGAAACCGCCATGCGCCGCATCTCCACCAATTCCCCGTTCGAGAAGGCCGCTGGGTATTCCCGCGCGGTGGTAGATGATGACTATGTCTATGTCTCGGGTACGACGGGATTCGATTACGAGACTATGACTATCTCCAACGATGTGACAGAGCAGGCGCACCAGGCCTTCCGCAATATTGCGCGCACGCTGGCCGCCGCGCGCTGTTCCTTCACCGACCTTGTGCGTGTGGTCTATTACATGCCGGAGCGCGACGACTTCTCAGCGCTGGCCCCGGTCTTCAAGCAATATCTCGGGCCGAACCCGCCCGCCGCAACGGCGTTGGTAGCCAACCTGATCGATCCGCGCATCCGTATCGAGATCGAGGCGACGGCGCGCCGTCCCAACCCGAAACCGAACACTGGGGGTTCGTGACATGCCAGGCGTCCTGATTGTCGGTGCTAGCCGTGGCATCGGCCTGGGTTTCGCGCGCGACTATGCCGCAGACAGATGGGAGGTCCACGCGACCACCCGCAACATCGGCGATCCCGGCGACCTGGCAGGCATTGCGGGCAACGTGTCCCTGTACGAGCTAGATGTGCGCAATAAGGGCCATATCGACGCGCTGGCCGGGGCTTTAGAGGGGCGGAGCCTTGATCTACTGATCCACAATGCGGGTGTGCTACGCGGGGTGAGCCGGGACGAGATGATGGCGATCAACGCCGATGGGCCTTTTGATGTGTTGGGCGTGTTGCTATCCACTCTGGAGCGCGGCGCCGGCAAGAAAATCGCCATCCTGAGCAGCCAGATGGGCGCGCGAAACGGCGGCCGCACACCGTCCGCCGATTACGGTGCCTCCAAATGCGCACTAAACGACCGCTTCCGTGAGACGGAGCCGGAATGGCGGGCGAAGGGCATCACGGCGGTGGTGTTCCACCCGGGCTGGGTCGCGACGGATATGGGCGGGCCTGCCGCGCCGGTCAGCGTGGATGAAAGTGTCAGCGGTATGCGCCGAACTATCGCCGGACTGTCACCGTCGGACTCCGGCAAATTCCTGACCTGGAAGGGAACAGAGCACCCGTGGTGAGGCACCCGGATCACGCAGGCGGGGCATTACCGCCGTCGCACTACATCCGGGTTGTATACGCAACGACATGACGGGCGCGCACGCGTCACTTTCGCCGGAGGAATCTGTCGCGGGAATCCGAGATGTTCTGGAACATTTGGGACCCGCCAACGCGGAACGTTTTTTTGATTACAGGGGCAAGGACATCGCATGGTAGATCCGATAGACAGGCTAATCGCGGGATTTCGCGGGTTTCGCGCCCGTTACTATGAGCAGCGGCCCGAACGCATGCAGGAGCTCGCCCGGGAGGGTCAGTCCCCGGAAGTCATGTTGATTGCGTGTTCGGACTCGCGTGTCGATCCGGCATTGTTGCTTGGTTCTGAACCGGGTGAACTCTTCATCGTGCGCAACGTGGCCAACCTGGTCCCGCCCTACGGACCAGATAACGGGCATCACGGCACCAGTGCGGCGCTGGAGTTTGCCGTCCGGGATCTGCAAGTGAAGCACATTGTGATCCTCGGCCATTCTATGTGCGGCGGTGTTAAGGCGCTGCGCGCGGCCATGTCAGGCGAGCCGCCGTCACGCGAGTTTATTGCGCCATGGATGGAGATTGCCGCGGAAGCCTGCCCCTGCGGCGCGGATGGCGAGGTGCCGGAGCAATCCAAGGTCGAGCGCGACGGCATCCGAATTTCGCTGCGCAATCTCCTCACCTTCCCTTGGATTGCCGACAAGGTTTCCTCGGGAGAATTGGGTCTTCACGGCTGGTGGATCGACCTTGATGGCGGGAGGCTGTGCGCTGTGCAACCCCAAGGCGAGGGACTGCGTGAACTTGTGGGCGGAGCAGATTCCGCTGACTGACGAACAGGTCATGCTGCAAGGCGATCAATGAACACGAGGCTATTGTCTCCCGATTGGCCGAGATGCGCACCAAGATCGAGGCGGCGATGGTGAAGCTCTATGCATCGGAAATCCTAGAGGAGATCTGCTCCGACGGCATCCAGGTCCATGGTTACTTCGGCCACCTGCGGGAACCCCCAGCCTAGCGAATCTACCAGGATGTTCGGGTCACACAAATCCACGAAGGCACCAGCGACATTCAGAAATTAATCATTGGCCACGAAATCGCGGAGGGAGATTGACCACGAACTGCGGACCAATCGCCCTTCGAGGCGGGCCTCCGGCCCTCCTTAGATGAGAATAAACCTGCACACTTCGTGCTGAGTAACCCAAAGACGTTCGGCATCTCGAAGCATGCTTTAGGAGAAACACAAACATGTCCAACGCACCCGTCGAGTTCTTTTTCGACTTTAACAGCCCCTACAGCTACATCGCGGCGCACCTGATCGACGATCTGGCGGCGAAGCATGGCCGGTTCGTGGACTGGAAGCCTTTCCTGCTTGGTGCAGTATTTGAGGTGACGGGCTCCAAACCGCTGCCGCACGTGCCCATGAAGGGCGAGTACGCGACCCATGACTTTGCGCGCTCGGCCCGGTTCCACAATGTAGACTTCAATCCGCCGGCCAAGCATCCGTTCTCGCCGACTGCGGCCTCACGCGCGGTCTATTGGGCGAAGTCGCAGGACCCGGCGGACGCGTCCGGAATGGGGCTTGCGCTGTTCCAGGCTGTGATGCGCGATGCCCAGGATATCTCGAGCCCCGACGCGGTGGCCGATATCGCCGCCGGGGCCGGGTTCGACCGTGACGCCGTCGCTGCAGGCCTTCAGGACCCTGCGGTGAAGGCGAAGGTGAAGGAAGAGACCGACGATGCCATCGCGCGCAACATCTTCGGCGCGCCGTTCATCGTGGTGGACGGCGAGGCCTTCTGGGGAGTGGACCGGCTCGACATGGTCGAGAAGTGGCTCGAGACCGGCGGCTGGTAGTTTTTCTGCCTGGGGGAGTTAGAGGCCTTGGGAGAGAATGGTTTGATAGAGCGCGCGGTCGATGTTGCCGCCCGAAAGCACCACACCCGCCGTGCGCCCCGACTGGGCCGCGCGCTCCTTCATCAGTCCCGCCAGCGCCGCTGCGCCCGCGCCCTCGGCGATGTTGTGGGTCGCTCGGTAGAAGAGGCATATCGCCGCGCGGATGTCGTCCTCGCTGACCGTTATGATGCGCGCGGCGTGCTTGCAGATCACCGTTACCGCGTCCGCGGCGGGCACGCGGCAGGCCAGCCCATCTGCGAAGGTGTCGGCGGAGTTGGTCGAGACTGGCTCGCCCTTCGCGAAGGACAGGGCATAGGTAGGCGCGTTCTCCGCCACCACACCAATGATCTCGGTCTTCAGCCCCAGCGCCTCGCGTGCCGCGATGCAGCCGGTGATGCCGGAGCCCAACCCGATGGGCACATACAGCGTGTCGATCTCGGTTGCGACGGTCAGCAGCTCCATGCCGTAGGTGGCCACCCCATTGGCCAGGTCAATGGCGTAGGACGGAACCATTTCCAGCCCGCGTTCGTCCGCCAAACCGACCGCGTACTCCAGCGCTGCCTGGAAATCGTGCCCGTGCTCGATCAGCTTCGCGCCGAAGGCGCGCATTGCAGCGTTCTTCTCGGCAGAATTGCCCTCGGGCACGACGACGGTCGCCGCGATGCCGCTAGCCCGGGCGGCGAAGGCGATAGACTGTCCGTGATTACCACGTGTGGCAGCGACGACGCCCTCGACCCCAGGCCGGGTGCGGCGCAGGTCTGCCATGTAGGCCAGCCCCCCGCGCACCTTGAAGGCGCCGGTAGGTGTATGGTTTTCATGCTTGACCCACACTGTCGTGCCCGCCGCCTCGCAGATCAGTGGCCAGACATACTGGGGCGTCGGCGGCATCGCCGCATAGACGGTATCCGCCGCACGTTCGATTTCGCTTATGTTGGGCAGCTTAAGCATCCGATGCTTCTATCACGGGAAATGCGGCCATGACCGTTCTCAAATCTGCACTCGATACCAGCTCTGACCTGTTCGCAAAGAACACCGAAGCGATGCAGGCGGTTGTGAGCGATCTGCGCGAAAAGGCGGCACAAATCGAACTGGGGGGCGGCGCGCGCGCGCGTGAGCGTCATCTGTCGCGTGGCAAGCTGCTGCCGCGCGACCGAATTGATACGCTGCTCGACGAGGGCTCGCCTTTCCTCGAGTTCTCCCAGTTCGCGGGCTGGGAGATGTACGAGGATGTGATCCCGGCGGGGGGCATCCTGACGGGCATCGGGCGGGTGTCGGGCCGTGAATGCGTGATCGTTGTTAACGATGCGACTGTGAAGGGGGGAACCTATTACCCGGTCACCGTGAAGAAGCACCTGCGCGCGCAGGAGATTGCGCGGCAGAACAACCTGCCGTGTATCTACCTGGTCGATTCGGGCGGCGCAAACCTGCCCCAGCAGGATGAGGTTTTCCCTGACCGGGAACATTTCGGGCGCATCTTCTACAACCAGGCCACCATGTCGGCGGAGGGCATTCCTCAGATTGCCGCCGTGATGGGGTCGTGCACCGCAGGCGGCGCCTATGTGCCCGCGATGTCAGACGAGGCCGTAATAGTAAAGGAGCAGGGCACGATCTTCCTAGCGGGCCCGCCTCTAGTGAAGGCAGCGACGGGTGAGGTGGTTTCGGCGGAAGACCTAGGCGGGGCGGTTGTGCACACGCGAACGAGCGGTGTGGCGGACCATCTGGCGAACGATGATACCCACGCGCTGGCCATTGTTCGAAACATCGTCGCCAACCTGAATCGATCTAAGCGCATTGATCTGGAGACGCGCCCCGCTGTCGATCCGCTCTATGGGCAGGAAGAACTCTACGGTGTGGTCAACGCCGATATTCGTAAGCCCTATGACGTCCGCGAGGTGATCGCACGTATCGTCGATGGTTCGCAGTTCGATGAGTTCAAGGCGTTGTTTGGTGACACTTTGGTGACGGGTTTCGCGCATATCTTCGGGTATCTGGTCGGGATCGTCGCCAACAACGGTATCCTGTTCTCAGAATCCGCGCTCAAGGGCGCGCACTTTGTGGAGCTGTGTTCGCAGCGGGGCATTCCGCTGATCTTCCTGCAGAATATCTCCGGCTTCATGGTCGGCCAGAAATACGAGACTGGTGGCATCGCCAAGGACGGCGCGAAGATGGTGACCGCAGTCGCCTGCGCCAACGTGCCCAAGTTCACCGTCATCATCGGTGGAAGCTTCGGGGCCGGCAACTACGGCATGTGCGGACGCGCATACAGTCCAAGGTTTCTGTGGATGTGGCCCAATGCGCGCATCTCGGTGATGGGCGGAACACAGGCTGCCAATGTGCTGGGACAGGTCCGGCGCGACGGTTTGGTGGCGCGCGGTGAGGAATGGAGCGCGGAGGCCGAGGAGGAATTCAAGCGGCCGATACGCGAACAGTATGAGCATCAGGGCCACCCGTACTACGCCAGTGCACGCCTGTGGGACGACGGTATCATCGACCCCGCCGACACACGCCGCATTCTGGGACTGGGGATATCGGCCGCGCTTAATGCGCCCATCGCGCCGACGAAGTTTGGCATCTTCAGAATGTGATGCGATGAGCAATGACGCACTGAGACTCGAGAAATCAAACGGCGTTGCCTATGTCGTGATGGCGCGACCCGATAAGCACAATGCGTTCGACGACGAGTTGATTGCCGGCCTGACCGAAATCTTCGAGGCGGTCGGGCAGGATGATGGTGTCCGCGTCGTGGTGCTGGGCGGCGAGGGTAGAAGCTTTTCCGCCGGGGCCGATCTCGGCTGGATGGCGCGCATGGCTGACTATTCTGAGGCCCAGAACCTGGAGGATGCGCGCCGGCTCGCTCACATGATGCGGGCCCTCAATGGGATGCCCAAGCCGACGGTCGCGCGTGTGCATGGCGCAGCCATCGGCGGCGGTGTGGGCCTCGTCGCGGCCTGCGATATCGCGATTGCGTCCGAGAAGGCGGTGTTTTGCCTGTCGGAAGTGCGACTGGGCCTGATTCCCGCGGTGATCAGCCCCTATGTGGTCGAGGCCATCGGCGCGCGCACGGCGAGGCGGTATTTTCAGACCGCCGAGCGTTTCGATGCGCAGACGGCACGCCGTCTCGGGCTGGTGCATGAGGTCGTGAAAGACAAGGCGCTTGACGGCGGTGTTGATGAGATCGTCGATATGCTTCAGCGCAACGGCCCGGCGGCGATGGCCGCCGCGAAAGAACTGATCCGGCGCGTATCGTCGGCTCCGGTCGATGAAGCCATGGTGCGCGATACCGCGGAGCGGATCGCCAACATCCGCGCGACGGAAGAGGGACGGGAAGGCGTTCGTGCATTTCTGGACAAGAGGGAGCCTGCATGGCGCGCGAAGATCACACAGTCCTGACAGGCGGTATTACTCGCCGAGGGTGGCTCGGCGCGGCGCTGTTCTCGGCGGTCATCATCCTACTGGTCGCGGTGGGTTCGACGGATTCCGTCGGCTGGCTGACATTGATCATTCTCGTCGCGACCTTCGGTGCGACGGGGTTTTTCCTTTGGCTATTTCCGGGTAGCCGTTTCTTTGTCCTGACCTTTGCCAATTCGCTGGCGATCTACACCAGCATCTTCCTGTTCCTTCGCCAGGCAAATTTCGATGCAGCCGCCGGCTGGGCAGTGGGTATCGGCTACCTGTTGCCGATTTATGTCTTCATGGTCGGTGTCTGGCTGCAGCGGGAGGGTATCCGACAACTGTCGCTTGAGGAGGAGATCCGGCGCCGCCCGGTGCTGGGGCGCAAGTTCATGTGGATCCTTCCGATGACCGCGCTGTCGATCCTTACCTTCAGTATCCCGCGCATCGGCTTCGAGGCGGGATCCCAGGGTGTAATCCTTGTGATGGCAATGTGTGTGGTGAGCGGTTTTGTCGGGCTGGCCTGCCGACAAATCAGTTTGTTTCTGATCGATACAGGTCTGATGTTCGACTATTTTTTTATTCGGATTGGTCGCCTGTTTCGCCCGGCCTTCGCCTTCCTGACGCTCTACTCGTTCATCGTGATCGTCTTCGCGATGGTGTTCCGGATCATGGACCGGCTATCGCCGGATCCGATTTTCTTGATCAATGCCAGGCCCGCGCCGATCGGCTTCACCGAGAGCCTGTATTTTTCCCTAATCACTATGTCTACGGTCGGGTATGGCGACATCACCCCGGCGGACGAGGCCGTCCGTATCGCGGCAGCGATCGAGGTGGTTCTGGGGATCCTGCTCTTCCTCTTCGGCTTCGCTGAAATCATGCGTTATGCGCGCGAGCCGGACTGGCACCTGGATGAATCGAATGATTGAACGCCTGCTTATCGCCAACCGGGGAGAAATTGCGGTGCGCGTGGCGCGTACGGCGAAACGACTTGGCATCCACGTCATCGCGGTCTATTCCGATGCCGATTCTCAAGCCATGCACGTCGCCGTGGCGGATGAGGCAATTCGGATCGGACCCGAGGCCGCCGCACAAAGCTACCTCGATATCGAGGCTGTGATCGGCGCGGCGCGAACGTCCGGAGCCGACGCCATCCATCCCGGCTACGGCTTCCTGTCGGAGAATGCGAGCTTTGCCGAGGCTTGCACGGCGGCGGGGATCGCCTTCATCGGGCCGAGCGCAAATGCCATTCGCACTATGGGTGACAAGGCGGCCTCGAAGGTGGCGATGGCGGCGGCGGGCGTGCCGCTAGTGCCGGGATATCACGATGAGGCTCAGGACCCCGCTGTGCTGGCGGATGCGGCGGGCGAAATTGGCTATCCGGTCCTCATCAAGGCGTCGGCGGGTGGCGGTGGTCGTGGCATGCGGATTGTTAAGGAGGCCTCAGACCTCGGTGCGGCGTTAGAATCCGCGAAACGCGAGGCGCAGGGCGCGTTCGGCGACGACCGTGTGCTGATCGAGAGGTACCTGACGACCCCGCGCCATATTGAGGTCCAGGTGTTCGGGGACACCCACGGAAACGCCATTCACCTGTTCGAGCGCGATTGTTCGCTGCAGCGGCGCTACCAGAAGGTGATCGAGGAGGCTCCCGCGCCCGGCATGTCCGAAGCGCGCCGTTCTGAGATCGGTGCGGCAGCAATCGCTGCGGCCCGCGCTATCGATTATGTCGGTGCGGGCACAGTGGAATTCATCGTCGATGCTACGGAGGACGGTGCCAATGGTCCTTTCTACTTCATGGAAATGAACACGCGCCTGCAGGTTGAGCACCCCGTGACCGAGTACATCACCGGCCTCGATCTGGTGGCGTGGCAGCTCGCCGTAGCCGATGGGCTCCCCCTGCCGATCCGCCAGGAGGAGGTCGCACTCAACGGCCACGCCATTGAGGCGCGGCTCTATGCCGAGGATCCGGCGCGCGATTTCCTACCGTCGCCAGGGCATGTGGTGGCATTCGAGGCGCCCGAATTCGGCGGGGAGGTTCGAATCGATACCGGCGTTCGGACAGGTGACGACATTGCCGCCGTCTACGATCCGATGATTGCCAAGGTCATTGCGCACGGCGCGGACCGGGATGCCGCGATTGCGAACCTCGATCGCGCTCTGACAGAACTCGTCTGCGCGGGCCCGACCACCAACCAGGCCTTCCTGCGCCGGGCGGTTACGCATCCCGACTTTATCGCGGCGCGGCTCGATACGGGTTTTATCGGCCGCCACGCAGCGGAACTGGTCGGGGAGCCGGGCGAGGGACTTTTCGCGGCTCTGCTGTCGGCCGTTACCCAACTTCTCGACACACGCGCCCGTGCGGCGCGTGAAGATGCCGCTGCGCGTGGCGAGGCGGATACGCCCTGGGCGGACACCGGGAACTGGCGTGTGAACCTGCATCCGCGCGAGACTTTGCGCATCCGTTGCGGCGAAGAGGAGCGTGCTGTGGAGATTCGCCAAGGAGCCGCGAGTACCTCAGTCAGTTTTGAGGACGGCACCGCGATGTGCCTGCCGGACGACTTGCCCCATGGTTGGCGTGTGATCCCCGGCGGTCGTGTGCTCCACGTGATCTCGGGCGGGATACAGTATCGCCTTGAGCAGATCATGGCCGCCGATGTCTCGGAGTCCCGGTCGGGCGGGGCGGGGAGCCTCAACGCCCCGATGCCTGGCAAGGTGGTGCGCGTGTCGGTGTCGCAGGGTGAACGCGTCTCGCGCGGCCAGACTCTGGTGGTCCTCGAAGCAATGAAGATGGAGCATACGATTACCGCTCCGGCGGACGGCGTAGTGAGCGAGGTCTTCCACGCCGACGGCGATCAGGTGACCGAGGGGGCGGAACTGCTGCGTCTCGATGCGGAGGAGAACGAGGAATGAGCCGTCCGGACAACGTCACGATTGTTGATGTCGGACCGCGAGATGGTCTGCAGGCTGAGGCGGCGATCGTGCCGACGGCGGCCAAAATCGAATTGATCGACCGTCTTTCGGCGGCGGGCGTTCCGTCGGTTGAGGCGGGCGCGTTCGTTTCCCCGAAATGGGTACCGCAGATGGCTGATACTGCCGATGTGCTGGCCGGGATCCACAGGACGCCCGGCACGCGCTACCCGGTCCTCGTGCCGAACGAAAAGGGGCTCGAACGCGCGCTGGAATGCGATGTCGCGGAGATCGCGATATTTGGGGCGGCGTCGGAGACTTTCTCCCAGAAGAACATCAACTGCTCGATCGCTGAAAGCCTTGATCGGTTTCGTCCGGTCGCCGAAACGGCCTTGAAACAGGGACTGCGGGTTCGTGGCTACATATCCTGCGTCCTGGGGTGTCCGTATGAGGGCGATGTCGATGTTGCCCGTGTGGTGCAGGTCGCGCGCGAGCTCGATGCGATGGGCTGTTGCGAAGTCAGTTTGGGCGACACCATCGGGGTCGGCACGCCGGTGCGCGCTCGCGCCATGATCGATGCGGTGACCGCTGTTGTCCCGGTGGAGCGCCTGGCGCTGCATTTCCACGACACTTACGGCCAAGCGCTTGCGAACATCCTTGCATGCCTCGAGGCAGGTGTTGCTCGTGTGGATGCAGCCGTGGCCGGGCTCGGAGGGTGTCCCTATGCACCTGGTGCGTCTGGTAATGTCGCTACGGAAGACGTCGTTTACATGCTTCACGGCATGGGGATTCGTACGGGAATAGATCTCCAGGCGCTTGTCGCAGCCGGAGCCGCTATCAGCGGCTTACTGGGTCGTGAACCTGCGTCAAAAGTGGGACGGGCCTTGGGTGCAAAGCACTAAGGGAGACAGGAACCCCGGCAAACATAAACAATTTGGCAACCATTAAAGGTTAGTTTTAACCGGACTGAAAATCATCCGCCTCCAGATGGTAATGGCTAAATGGCTGCCGAGTGACATATCGCCTTGAGCATTTGTGGATTCTGATCGTCGATGACAACGGTCATATCAGCCAGTCGCATGATCTAGGCCCAATGGAGGAGCCGGCTCCGGCTTGGTTCACTGCTACTTCTCCAGCTGCTATCTTCCCGAGATGGCCGTACACCTCATTAAGCTCGCGGTGGGGATCGAATCCGTCGATCAGCTGCGCGAACGCCAGAAGCAACGAATCGCAGACAACAAGGCCGCCCGAAATGGAGCGCACTTACGAATTCTGACTCGCAATACGCCGCGCCGTGCCGATGAACTCGTAGCCGGGGATGGCTCGCTTTACTGGGTCGTGCGTGGCCAGATCCTGGTGCGCCAGAGGATCACGAAAATCGAGCCGGCGACCGGGAATGACGGCACGCCGCGTTGCGCGATCCATCTCGACCGCAGGCTCGTGCGCGTGCATCCCCGGCGGTCGCGACCCTTTCAGGGCTGGCGTTATCTAGAAACCGACAGTGCGCCTGCGGATTTGCCACCTGGAGCAGAGGCAGGTACCGAGCCACCGCCGGAGATGGCCGAGGAACTTCGGGAACTGGGCCTGATCTAGGCGGACAACTGCTAGTGTTGCTATTGAGAACGACCAGCAGTCGCAGGTCTGGCCCACTCTATTCTCTAGTCGTCACCCGCATCCGCTGGCGGTACGGCGGGTGGCAGCGTGGCCGCGCCGCCGAACCCTGAGCGTCGGGAGCGCTGTTCCTGCGCGCTGCGCATGGCGCGGCTCAGCAGGATGACTGGCACAATCCCCGCGATCACGATGGTCAGCGCGGACAGCGCGCTCTGTTCGAGCAGTTCGTCCGAGGCAAACTGATAGACGTGGGTGGCCAGTGTGTCGAAGTTAAAAGGCCGCAGGATCAGCGTGGCGGGCAGTTCCTTCATGCTGTCTACGAAGACAATGGTGGCAGCGGCGATCAGGCTGCCGCGGATCAGGGGTAGATGAATACGCCACAGGGTTCGGACCGTTCCCGCACCTAGGCTGCGCGCGGCCATATCCATGGTCGGCTGTATCTTACCTAGGCTGGCCTCGACCGCCCCGAAGCCAACGGCCAGGAAGCGCACCACATAGGCGAAGACCAGGATGAACACCGTCCCGCTGAGCAGAAGACCGGTGGACACGCCGAACCAGTCGCGCATGAGCGCATCGACGGCGTTGTCGAACCGGGCGAAGGGCACCAGAACCCCGATTGCTAGGACTGCACCCGGTACCGCGTAGCCAAGCAGGGAGATACGCGAGAGAACCCCGAACGTCGGGCCGGTCAGGCGGCGGCCGTAGGCAAGGAAGACGGCGATGGCGACCGCCGTGACGGCGGCCAGCGTGGCAAGTAGCAGACTGTTTCGTGCGAAGCCGAAGAAGGCCGCGTTCCAGGATTCGTCGAAGAATACGATCGCATGCCGTGTTAGGACCCCGGCGGGGATTATAAAACCCAGCAGGATGGGCAGAGCGCAAGCGAAAGTCGCGGTTTCGCGTGCTATACTGCGAAGCTCGTACCGGCGTGGTTTGACCTGGCGGCTGGAGGTGTTGTGGTACCGGCGGCCCTTGCGACCAATGCGTTCGAGGGTCACCAGCGCGACAACGAAGGCGAGCATCACGAGCGCGATCTGCGCCGCGCCGCCAGCGTTACCCATTCCGAGCCACACGTTAAATACGGAGACGGTCAGTGTGTTGACCGCGAAGTAATCGACGGTGCCAAAGTCGGCGAGCGTTTCCATGAGTGCCAGCGCGACCCCAACCACGATAGCCGGGCGCGCCAGCGGCATGGCGACTTGCAGGAAGGTGCGCCACGGGCTGCGCCCAAGGGTGCGGCTCGCCTCCAGCACGCTGGCCGATTGCTCGAGGAAGGCGGCTCGGGCCAGCAGGTAGACATAGGGGTAGAGGACGAAAGACATAACGAATATTGCCCCGCCCATGGAACGGATTTCCGGAAACCAGTAGTCGCGCTTTGTTTGCCAGCCGAAGAGGTCCCGTAACAGGCCCTGGACGGGACCCGCGAACTCCATGATGTCGGTATAGACGAAGGCGACGATATAGGCGGGCACCGCGAGGGGGAGTAGCAGGGCCCATTCGAAGGTTCGCCGCCCGGGGAACTCGCAGGTGGCAACCAGCCAGGCCGTACCCGTGCCGATCAGAAAAACGCCCAGACCGTTTCCGGCCATAAGCACCAGCGTGTTCCAGCTGTGCCGAGGCAGGATCGTTGTCGCCAGATGAGGCCAGATGTTCTCGCTGGGGAACAGCGCGATCCAGGCGATCGCCAGCAGCGGCGCGGAGACAATCGCGGCCACGACCACGCCGCCAAGAAGCCAGATGCGCCCCGCTCGGGGGCGCATCTGTACCATCGGTATCGAAATACGGACGGTATCCGTCATGAGTTCATGGCCTCTGGGGCCCTGCCTAGTCGTCGTAGCCGACTTTGTTGACCAGCTTCACGGCGGCTGCGCGGTTATCGGCGACCTTGTCAAGATTTAGCGAGTCCGGGTGAAGCTCGCCCATCGAACGGAGCAGGCCCGACTGTGGAACGCCCGCGACGATCGGGTACTCGTAGTTCTGCTCGGCATACATCTGCTGGGCAAGATCACCGGCCAGGAACTCCATCAGCTTGACGGCATTGTCCTTGTTCGGGGAAGCCTTGGTCAGCGCCATACCGGAAATATTCACATGGGTGCCGTCGCCGCCGAGGGTCGGGAATACCGGGTAAACCGCCTGCGCCCAGGCGGCCTGCTCCTCGGTCTCCAGCATCTTGCCATAGTAGTAGTTATTCCCCACGGAGATGTCGCACTCGCCTTCCTTGATCGCCTTGACCTGGGCCCGGTCGTTGCCCTGAGGCTTGCGGGCGAGGTTGGCCTGCACGCCGCGCAGCCATTCCCCGGCTTTTTCCTCGCCATAGTGGGCGATCATCGCGGCGGTTAGTGCAACCTGATAGACGTGCGTGCCTGAGCGGGTGCAGATGCGGCCCCTCCACTTAGGATCGGCAAGTTCTTCGTAGGTTTTGGGGGCGTCGGCGGGCGATACGCGGTCTCGCGAGACATAGAGGATGCGCGCTCGCTGGGTTAGGCCCCACCAGTGACCCTGGTCCTGATGGAACGCGGCTGGGATCGCGGCTTTCAGCTTGTCTGTCTCGACGCCCTGGGTGACCCCGGCGTCATAGGCGTCGGCGAGGCGACCGATATCCACGGTGAAGATCAGGTCGGCGGGGCTATTGCGGCCTTCCTGCTCAAGGCGCTCCACGAGACCCTTGGCCGCAAAGACCACATTCACCTTAACGCCGGACTGGCGGGTGAACGCGTCAAACATCGGCTGGATCAGAAAAGGCTGACGATAGGAATAGACATTCACTTCGCCCATGTTGACCGCGGCTTGTTCCTCGGCCTCCGCAGGCTGGATGGCGAAGAGGGCGGTCAGCCCGACTGCAGCAAGGAGCCCGGATCGAAGTCGCATTCTTTACTCCAAAAAACAGTGCAACTGAGAACCATTCGCATGACGAGCTTGGGAAATTTATAGGTTTGCTTATGCAATTGCAAGTCGTTCGCAATCGCATTGATCCAGATCAATCGCAGCAGGTGGAACCGACGCATCTGCTTCGGCCGGATTGGGCCAAATGCGAAGATTACGCGTATGCTTTATAATATTATTTCAAGCTTTAGAAGCGGAGTTGTTCGCGAGCGGTGCGGCGAAAGGGAATGACATGGCGGGCACGTCCAAACGCGCGAAAGCCGAACCTGAGGTATGGAAGCAACCGGACGGGGCGGTGATGAGTTGCGAGGAGTCGATCCTGGTATTGCGCGAGAACCTGAGTGAGATCGAGGAGATCTGTCAGGAAGCCCTTGAGGACGCGGTGCTGATGGACGTGTCGGAAGCGCAGTTCCGCGAAGTGCTGCACGACCTCGTCGCGAAGCTTACCAATCCCTACAACAAGGGCTGAGCCCGACGCTCAGTCCAGATCGCCGCGGAATGCCTTTTCGAACAGGTCCCGAAATCCGGCCACATCCAGCGCGACGGGATTGGCCAGTGCCGTAGGGTCGGCGGCGGCGGCTTCTGACAGCGCAGTGAACGCGCTCTCCTCGACACCTAGTTCGGAGATGGTGTGCGGCATGGTGAAGGTCGCGCGCAGTTCCAGCGCCCAGTCGAGGAAGGCGATGAAGCCATCCGTCGCCGCGCCGGGTAGGCCCAGATAGGCCGACACCCGCGACAGCTTGTCGTTGATAGCGTCACGGTTGCGTACCAGCACATAGGGCATGACCACTGCGTTGGTCAGGCCGTGGTGGCTGTCATAGGTGGCGCCGATGGGATGGCTCATGGCGTGGATCGCGCCAAGGCCCTTTTGGAAGGCTGTCGACCCCATGGCGGCAGCGGCCAACATCTGCGAGCGCGCTGCGATGTCTGTCCCGTCGGCGACCGCATCCGTCAGGTGATTTCGGATCAGGCGCATGCCTTCCACCGCCACTCCGTCACACAGAGGGTTATGGAAGGGCGAGCAATAGGCCTCCAGGCAGTGGGCCAGCGCATCCATACCCGTCGCTGCCGTGATGTGGGGCGGTAGGCCCACTGTCAGTTCGGGATCGGCGATGACAATCCCCGGCATCATGCCCGGATGAGTGACGATGACCTTGCGCCCGCTGTCTTCGTTCAGCACCACCGTCGAGCGCCCGGTCTCGGACCCCGTGCCGGCGGTGGTGGGAATGGCGATGGTCGGCAGCGGCGCGTTGGCGGACTGCCAGTCCCGGCGGCCTTCCGCCATCGCCCACATGTTGGGCCCGTCCGCGTCCTGCGCGGCCATCAGCGCGATGGTCTTGCCTGCATCCAGGGACGAGCCACCACCGAACGCGATCACGCCGTCGCATCCCGCCGCTTTCAGCGCGGCCACGCCGTCGCGCACATTGGCGCTGACCGGGTTGGGCTTGATATCCGAGAACAGCGTTGTCGCGATGCCGTCGACCTCGATAGCGGCGATGGCGTCAGTCACCATCGGCATAGCCGCGAGACCGGGGTCGGTGACCAGAAGGGGCCGGGAGATGTCCAATGTCTTACAGGCGCGCGCCAGCATCGAAACCTTGCCCGCGCCGAACCAGACGGTGGTGGGAAAGCTCCAGGTGCCGCGGAGCGTAGAGTGATCGATCGACATGAGCGGTCTCTAGATTGGTCAGATCAGTTCGAAATACCGGGCGAGTTCCCAGTCGGTGATGTGCCTGCGGGATTCGCGTACTTCCCAGTCGCGTGAGGCCGCGAAGTGATCGACGAAGGCATCGCCGAACCAGTCGCGTGCGGCTTCTGAGGTGGACAGGTGCGCCGCTGCGTCTTCCAGCGTCCGGGGAATCTGGCGGGTGTCGGGCAGGGCCGATGAATAGGCATTGCCGGTGACGGGCGCGTCCGGCTCGATCCGGTTCTCGATCCCGTGCAGGCCCGAAGCGAGCGCCGCAGCCAATGCCAGATAGGGGTTGGCGTCGGCGCCGGGCAGGCGATGCTCGACCCGCTGGGATTTCGAGGAGCCTGGAAGCACGCGTAGCGCGCAGGTGCGGTTGTCGATACCCCAGGTGGCGTCAGTCGGGGCCCACAGGCCCGGGACGAGGCGGCGGTAGGAATTCACCGTCGGCGCGAATAGGGCGCAGAATTCCGGCATAAGGGCCTGCTGGCCGCCAATGAAGTGCCGCATGGTCTCGGAGATGCCCTTGTCCGCCTCGCGATCATGGAAGACATTACCGGAACCATCCGCCTGGCCCAGCGACAGGTGGATGTGGCCGGACTGGCCGGCCTCCTTCTCGCTCCACTTCGCCATGAAAGTCGCCATGAGCCCGTTCCGGCGCGCGGTGGCCTTCGCGTAGGTCTTGAATAGGCTTGCCCGGTCGGCGGCCTCCATACCGCCGCTGACGGAGATGGCGGCTTCGATGACGCCCGCGCCCATCTCCTCGTGGATGCCTTCCAGCGGCATGTCCATGGCGACACACAGGTCGAAGATCTGGCGGTAGAAATCACTCAGCTCCACCTGCCGCAGCATCGAGTATCCGGTGTTGCCGAGGGCAACGGGCTGGAGGCCTTGAAAATGCTTGGCGCGCACGCTGTCCGGAGTCTCGGTGAAAACGAAGAATTCGTACTCGAACCCCGCGCGGACCGAGAAGCCCATCTCATCCGCGCGGGACAGGACGCGCGACAGCACGCCGCGCGGGCAGACCGCGGCCGCCTCGCCAGTGAACTCCCCCAGGAACAGCCAGCAATCGTCTTCAAGCGGGATCTGCCGTCCGGTCTCGGGGACAATCCTAACCGACGCGTCGGGAAAGCCCGTCCGCCATCCAGTCAGGCCTTCGTGGTCATAGAGCTGATCGTTGACGTCCCAGCCGAGAACCACGTCGCAGAGGCCGAAACCTTCCTCCAGTGCACTCAGGAACTTGTCCCGGTGCATGAACTTGCCGCGCAACAGCCCGTCGATGTCGGTGATGGCGACCTTGACGGCGCTCGGCGTGCTGTCACGGATGCGCGCGGCCGCTTCGGGGGCGGTGATCGGAAGGGTTTCGGTCAACATACTCTTCCCGGTCTGAGGGCAGGCCAAGATACTACGCTCACGGCCCGCAGAGGAAAACGGCGCAGAATTGAATGCCACGACACGTCACCGCCATCCTTCCCGTGTCGCGCTACTTTCTCGGAAGCCATCAAGCCACTGGAATATGTCGTCGCGGTAGGGAATCCAGCATGGTTCATCAAGAAGCTGCGCAAGCACAAGCGGGTCAAGGCTAGGGATCTGGCTATCACCTGGAAGGCCGGATAGAACCCGCCGATGGAACGGCGCCACATTGCCCGGCGGGCGCGACATCGGCAATGTGACCGACCAGCGCAATCAGAGCAGTGAGCTGGTTAATGCTATCCACGACGTGACCTTTGCCTTGGCATTCCTCGCCTTCAACTCGGACGGCACTATCCACCAGTAGGTGCCAACGCCCTGGTTGTGTTGATGGCATAATCGACGGTTCGCGGGCGCCTAGTCTATAATCGCGTTCCGGAGACACTTGCGATGCCACTCGACCAGAGCCGTGCAGAAGTCGCCGCAACCGACCGCGCTGAAGTGCAGGTTTTTCATTCGGCCTGTCCGCATGACTGCCCCAGCACCTGCGCGCTGACGGTCGAGCGGTTCGACCCCGCGACGATCGGGCGGGTGCGTGGCGCGAGTGAGAACACCTACACCTCGGGCGTGATCTGCGCAAAAGTCGCGCGCTATGCCGAGCGGGTCCACCACCCAGATCGGCTGACCGCACCACTACGCTGTGTAGGCGCGAAAGGAGAGGGGCGCGCCGCGTTTGAAGAAATCTCCTGGGACGAGGCGCTGGACGAGGTCGCCGCGCGCTTGGTCGCCGCGGCGGACAGGTACGGGCCTGAGACCGTCTGGCCATACTATTACGCTGGCACGATGGGGCTGGTGCAGCGCGACGGCATCAACCGGCTGCGCCATGTCATGGGCTACTCGCGCCAGCACTCGACCTTCTGCAGCACGCTGGCCGATGCCGGGTGGTTTGCTGGAACGGGCGCAAAGCAGGGCGTCGATCCGCGCGAGATGGCGGAGTCCGACCTCATCGTGATCTGGGGCTGCAACCCGGTCAGCACCCAGGTCAACGTGATGACCCATGCCACCAGAGCGCGCAAGAATCGGGGCACGAAAATCGTCGTCGTCGATCCGTACGAGACCGAAACAGCGAAGCAGGCCGATATCCACTTGATGCTGAACCCCGGCACGGACGGCGCGCTGGCCTGCGCGGTGATGCATGTGCTGTTCAGGGACGGGTATGCGGACCGAGACTACCTGGCCAAATACACCTCGGGCGCGTCGGAGCTGGAGTCGCATCTGAAATTGCGCGATCCGGTCTGGGCGGAAGCGATCTGCGGAATTTCGGCGGCCGAAATCGAGGCCTTCGCGGCGCTCTACGGCCGGACACGCAAAGCCTTCCTGCGCCTCGGTTTCGGTTTCACCCGGTCGCGCAACGGCGCGGTACAGATGTTCTCGGCGAGCTGCCTGCCGGCGGTGACCGGGGCATGGCAGTATCCGGGCGGCGGTGCGCTGTATTCCAATGCGGGTATCTACGGCATCGATAAGACGCTGATCGAAGGCCTCGACGCCATCGACCCGGCGACGCGGGTGATCGACCAGTCCCGCATCGGACCGGCGCTGACGGGCGATCCTCGCGATCTGGGTGACGGGCCCCCGGTGACGGCCATGTTCATCCAGAACACCAACCCCATGGCCGTGGCTCCCGATCTGGGCAAGGTGCATGAAGGTTTCCGGCGCGACGACCTGTTCGTATGCGTGCATGAGCAGTTCCTGACCGAGACGGCCGCGATGGCTGACATCGTGCTGCCCGCGACGACTTTCCTGGAACACGACGACATGTATGTGGCAGGCGGGCATACCCATCTGCAGGTCGCGAGGGCTGTGATCGAGCCGGTCGGTCAGGCGCGGTCCAACCACCGGGCGCTGGGTGAACTGGCGCGCCGGCTCGGAGCGGAGCACTCGGCGTTCGGCATGGACGCCTGGACCCTGATGGACGAGACCCTGAAACTTTCCGGCTATGCGGGCGCACAGGATATCTGGGAGGGCCACTGGGAAGACTGCCACCCGGGTTTTGAGGCCGCGCATTTCCTCAACGGCTTCGGGCACGCGGACAAGAAATTCCATTTCATGCCTGACTGGTCGGCCATCGGGCCGAACCACGCCGGCATGCCCGCGCTGCCCGACCACTATGCGGCGGTTGATGCGCGTAATGACGCGCACCCGTTCCGTCTCGTGACAGCGCCGTCCCGGAACTACCTCAACACCAGCTTCACCGAGACCGCGACCAGCCGGAAGCGCGAGGGGCGGCCTGAGGCGCAGATCCATCTCGACGTCTGCGCGGAGCTGGGTCTGGAGGCGGGCGGTCTGGTGCGGATTGGCAATAAGCAGGGTTCGGTACTGGTGCATGTGCGCCCGACCGAGGGGCTGCGCCGTGGCACCGTGATCGTGGAAAGCGTCTGGCCGAACGCGGCGTTTGTGGAGGGTGTGGGTATCAACCTCCTGATCAGCGCGGATTCCGGCCAGCCCAATGGCGGCGCGGTGTTCCATGACACGGCTGTGTGGCTGGAGCGGGCATGAGCGCGACCGTCATCGTCCTGGGCAACGAGAAGGGGGGCTCGGGCAAATCGACCACGGCGATGCATGTCATCGTCGGGCTGCTGCGTGAGGGCTACACCGTCGGGGCGATCGACCTGGACGCCCGGCAGGGGACGCTTGCGGGGTATTTCGACAACCGCCGGATCTACGCTGCGAAGCAGGGAATGAACCTGCCGCACCCGACCTACCGGGCCATCGAGCGGAGCAAGCTGGACAACCGGCCTGAAGCGGAAGCCGACGAACGTGCACGGCTGGAGGCCGCACTCGGCGGACTGGCCGATACCTGTGACGTGATCGTCATCGATACACCGGGCAGCGACAGCTACCTGTCGCGCTTGGGTCATTCCTATGCGGACATCCTGATCACGCCGATCAACGACAGTTTTGTCGATTTGGCGCTGCTGGGCCGGGTCGATCCGGACACCAACAAGGTTCTGTCGCCCAGCAGTTATTCCGAAATGGTCTGGGAACAGAAAAAGGCGCGCGCGCTGCGTGACGGCGGCTCAATCGACTGGATCGTAATGCGCAACCGTCGCGCGGCGCTGGATTCACGTAATAAGCGGAATATGGACGAGGCGCTGGAGGTGTTGTCCGCGCGGCTCGGCTTCCGGCTTGCCCGCGGGTTCGGCGAACGCGTGATCTTCCGCGAATTGTTCCTGAAGGGGCTGACGCTGCTGGATATCCGGGAAGAAGGCTCAGAGGTTGGTCTGACGATGTCCCATGTGGCGGCGCTTCAGGAGGTGCGTAACCTGCTGCACGCGCTGGGGGTGCCCGAGGTGGTGGCCGCGCCCGAAGTGGCGGCGGCGCGCTAGGCTGAGATTGTGCCGGGCAGCGAACGCGATACCAGACTTCCCGCCGGTCGTTCGAGCCGGTCCGAGATCGATGCTTTCCTGCAGAAGGTGGCGGCGACGCCCGCGCCGAGCACGGCAGGCCGACGCGGACGGCTGCTGTTCGCCATCGATGCGACAGCAAGCCGAGAGCCCACCTGGGATATCGCCTGCCAGATCCAATCAGAAATGTTCTCCGCGACCGGGAATATTGGTGGGTTGGAAGTGCAACTTGCTTTCTATCGCGGCTTCGGGGAGATGAAGGTCACCAAATGGCTGGAGTCCTCCGAAGAACTGGTCCGGCGCATGCTGCGCGTGCGCTGCCTCGCGGGGCGGACCCAGATACGGAAGCTGCTCCGCCACGCGCTCAAGGAAACCAGGAAGCAGAAAGTAGATGCGCTGGTCTTCGTCGGTGATGTGGTGGAAGAGGATATCGATGAGCTTGGACAGATGGCCGGGGAAATGGGGCTCGTCGGAACGCCGGTGTTTGTGTTCCAGGAAGGTGGTGAGCCGATCTCCCGCAGCGCCTTCCAGCAGGTCGCGCGCCTGTCCGGCGGGGCCTATTGCAGCTTCGACGCGGGCAGCGCCGCTCAATTGCGCGACCTGTTGACGGCGGTGGCGGTGTTTTCGACGGGCGGGCGACGGGCTCTCGAAGACCTCGGCAAGGCGCAAGGCGGGCGGGTTCTCCAGATCGCCGACCAGATGCGCGGGAAAAAGTGATGCGATGCCCTGGCTGATTCTGGCGATCTGTCTTCTGGTCGGTGGCGTTCTGATCCTGCGATGGTTTTTGAGCACGCCGCCTGCCGACATCCTGCGCGTGCTTCGCTGGACCGCGCTTGTCCTGCTGGTCGTGGGGTTTCTGGCGATAGCGCTTTCGGGGCGCTGGAACTTGCTGTGGATGATCGCACCGCTGATTGTACCTCTGCTCCTGCGTTGGCGCGCGCTGCGAAGTATCCGCCGTAATGCCCGGGGCCCGAGCCCCGGCCGCTCGAGTGAGGTCGAGACCCGATACCTGCGCATGACCCTCGATCATGACAGCGGAGACATGGACGGTGAGGTTCGCGAAGGCCGATTCCGGGACCGCACGCTGTCGTCTCTTTCTCTGGAGGAGATTGTGGAACTCTGGCGGGAATACGCGCTGCGGGACGAGCAATCGAGGACCGTTCTGGAAAGCTATATGGACCGAACCTATTCGGACTGGCGCGAGGCCGCCGGCGACGATGCATCGCGTTCAGGCCGCCAGGATAAGGGGGGCAGCGAGTCACCTTGGGCGCATGATGACATGAGCGTCCGTGAGGCGCGGGACATTCTGGGGGTCGATGAGTTGGCGACCGACTCGGAAATCGAGGCCGCATGGCGGCGTGAAATGAAACGCGCCCACCCCGATCACGGCGGTTCCGACCGGATGGCGGCCAAGATCAACCAGGCGAAAGACGTTTTGCTAAAACGCTGACGGGGTGTGCTTGCATCCAATCGTGAGGCTATGGCAGAAGGGCCGCTTCCAGCCGCTCGGCGAACCGAAACGGACCTCTGCTTAGTTCCGATGGAAAACCGCGTACGCAAGGCGATCTTTCCGGTCGGCGGTATGGGCACTCGGTTTTTGCCCGCCACCAAGGCCATGCCCAAGGAAATGCTTCCGGTTGTGGATCGGCCGCTGATCCAGTACGCCGTCGATGAGGCGCGCGCGGCGGGGATCGAGCAGTTCATCTTCGTGACAGGGCGCGGCAAGAGCGCGATCGAGGACCACTTCGATCACTCCATTGAACTCGAGAACCTGCTCGCGGCCCGCCACAAGTCGGACATTCTGAACGACCTGCGTGAGACCCTGCTTCCGCCTGGCGACATAGCTTATGTACGCCAGCAAGAACCCCTCGGCCTTGGCCATGCGGTGTGGTGCGCGCGGAACCTCGTCGGCAATGAGCCGTTTGCCGTACTGCTGGCTGACGATCTAATCCAGTCCGACACACCTTGTCTGAAGCAGATGGTCGATGTGTTTGCCGAGACGGGCGGCAACGTGATCGCGGCCATGGAAGTTCCCGACACTCATACCTCACGCTACGGCATCATTGATGCTGGCGGTGCAAAAGGATATGTGCGGCCGGTGCAGGCGCTGGTCGAAAAGCCCGCGCCGGGGACAGCGCCGTCGAACCTAGCCGTGATCGGCCGGTATATCCTGATGCCGGACGTGTTCGATGAGCTTTCGCGCAAGGAAAAGGGCGCGGGCAATGAGATTCAGCTCACCGACGCGATGGCGCGGCTGATTGACCGCCAACCGTTCCATGGGCTGGCGTTCGAGGGGCAGCGTTTCGACTGCGGCGACAAGCTCGGTTTTCTGGAAGCGAATATCGCCTTTGCGATGGCGCGCGACGACCTAGGTGAGGGCACGTGCGAGATGATCCGGCGGCTTGGAGAAGAATTCGCATGAAAATTGCCATGGTGGGCACTGGCTATGTCGGCCTGGTGTCGGGTGCGTGCTTCTCGGAATTCGGGTGGGATGTTGTCTGTGTCGATAACAATTCGGACAAAATCGCCATGCTCAAGCACGGACGGATGCCGATTTATGAGCCGGGCCTCGAGGATCTAGTCGAGCGCAATGTCGCGGCGGGCCGGCTGACCTTTACCACCGATCTAGAAGCCGCCGTGAAGGACGCTCAGGCGGTGTTCATTGCCGTGGGTACGCCATCGCGCCGCGGTGACGGTCACGCCGACCTGTCCTACGTCTTCCAAGCGGCCGAAGATATCGCGCGTCATGCCGACGGTTACACGGTGTTGGTCACGAAATCGACCGTTCCAGTGGGGACGGGACGTGAAGTCATGAAGCGTATCTATGCCGTACGGCCTGATGCCGAAATCGAGATTGCATCCAATCCTGAGTTCCTGCGCGAGGGTTCGGCGATCGAGGACTTCATGCGACCTGACCGGGTTGTGATCGGCGCAGATACTGAACGCGCGGCGGAGGCGGTGAGTGCGCTGTATCGCCCGCTCTATCTGCGCGACACGCCGATCATCAAGACTAGTCTGGAGACGGCGGAGCTTATTAAGTACGCAGCCAACACCTTCCTTGCGACAAAGATCACCTTCATCAACGAGTTTGCAGATCTGTGCGAGAAGGTGGGTGCGGATGTGCAGGACGTCGCGAAGGGGATCGGTCTCGACGGGCGGATCGGTTCCAAGTTCCTGCACGCCGGCCCGGGATATGGCGGGTCGTGTTTCCCGAAGGACACAGCCGCGCTGGTGCGCTCGGCACGTGACGCAGGCGCCCCGATTTCCATCGTCGAACAGGTCATCTCGGTCAACGACAACCGCAAGGAAGCGATGGCGCGCAAGATCATCGATGCCTGCGGCGGCGATGTCTCCGGCAAGACCATCGCGGTGCTGGGCCTGACTTTCAAGCCGAACACCGACGACATGCGCGATTCCCCGTCTCTGGTGATCGTGCCGCGGCTGATCGAAGCGGGCGCGACCGTTCGCGCCTTTGATCCGGTCGGCATGGACGAGGCGAAGAAAGCCCTCGACGGTCCGGTGTGGTGCCGCGACGCCTATGACGCCATGGACGGCGCGGACGCCGTGGCCATCGTCACGGAATGGAACGAATTTCGGGCCCTTAACCTTGAGCGGGTGAAATCGCTTCTTAAAAAACCTGTGATGATCGATCTACGCAATGTGTACCGGCCGCAGCAGATGCGTGACACGGGTTTCGACTATGTATCGATCGGACGCGCCAGCGTTTCGGCTGCCGGTTAGGGGCAGTTATGTCCAGTCCCCACAGTTTTGATGGCACCATCCTGCGTGAATACGATATTCGCGGCGTGGTCGATGACACGCTGACGACGGATGATGCCTATGCGGTCGGCCGCAGTTTCGGGTCCTGCGTCGTCGAATCCGGGGGCGACCAGGTCGCGCTGGGATATGACGGTCGCCTGACCTCCCCGAAGCTGGCTGAAGCCGTGGTCGAGGGGCTGATGGCGTGCGGACTGCATGTGAAGCGCGTCAACATGGGCCCGACCCCGATGCTGTCCTTCGCGATCCGGCATCTGGATACCGGCTCCGGCATTATGGTGACGGGCAGTCACAACCCGCCGAACTACAACGGGTTCAAGATGACGCTTGCCGGCAAGCCCTTCTTCGGCGAGGCGATCCAGCGTCTGGGCAGGATTGCGAAAAGTGCTGACTACGCGTCGAGCACCGGCAGTGTCGAGGACATCGATGTCCGCGAGGACTACGTCGAAGTGCTGGCGCGCGAACATCAGCCGCTGCGCATAGCCCGCGTGGCCTGGGACCCCGGCAACGGCGCCACCGGTGAAGTGCTCAACATGCTGTGCACGCGCATGCCCGGCCATCACCATGTGATCAACGGTATCGTCGATGGGACGTTTCCGGGGCATCACCCCGACCCGACGGTGGCGGAAAACCTGGTCGAACTCCAAAACCACATCGCCGAGAACGAGTGCGAGCTGGGGATTGCCTTTGATGGAGATGGTGACCGCATAGGCGTTGTGGATGGCAGGGGCCGCATCCTATGGGCGGACCAACTGATGATGCTTTTTGCCGAGGATGTGCTGCGCGAGGATCCGGGTGCGACGATCATCGCCGACGTAAAATCCAGCCAGGTCCTGTTTGACGAGATCGCGCGGCTGGGCGGTGTGCCGGTCATGTGGAAGACCGGCCATTCGCTGATCAAGACGAAGATGGCCGAGACAGGGGCGCCGCTGGCGGGCGAGATGAGCGGCCATATCTTCTTCGCGGATCGCTATTTCGGCTTCGATGACGGCTTGTATGCGGCCGTGCGCTTGTTAGGGTTGCTGGAGCGGCAGGGCGTCACGCTTGCTGACCTGCGCGACCGCATTCCCAAGGTGCAGAATACGCCCGAATTGCGCTTTCCCTGTGACGAGACGCGCAAGTTCGAAGTGATCGGAGAGGTCGAGGCGCGTCTGGCGGCAGCGGGCGCCGATGTGACCGGGATTGACGGCGTGCGAGTGAACACCGAAGACGGCTGGTGGCTGCTGCGCGCCTCCAACACCCAGGATGTGCTGGTTGCGCGCTGCGAGGCCCGTGATCTAGATGGCCTGGAGCGACTCAAACGCGAACTAGTCGGACATCTGGAGGCTTGCGGCAGTTCTGCGCCCGACGGTCTGTAGGGCGCGCGAGTCCCTCTCTAGGCGCCCCATTGACCTGGATCACCGGTTCCCGGCACAAGATCCTTTCCGAAATGCTGTTCGCCCTTATAAGGCGAGTTGGGTATGACAAGTGTTAGAGTAGTCCGAGATTGGTCCAGGGAAGAGAGGTCGCAATGAGACTTGGGTATTTCGCCATGCCGGTGCATCCGTTGCACCGCAATCACACCGAGACGCTGAAGGAAGACCGCAACGCGATCATCTTCTGCGATGAGTTGGGTTTCCATGATGCGTTCATGGGCGAACACCTGACGGACAAAGCGGAAAACGTTACCAGTTCGATGCTGTTCCTCGCGACGCTGATTCACTCGACGAAGCAGATTAAGCTAGCCACGGGAACCACGAACCTGTCGCACCTGCATCCCGTGCTGGTGGCGACCCATGCAGCGATGTTCGATCACCTGGCCGAAGGCCGGTTTATCATGGGTATTAGCCCGGGTGCGCTGACTTCAGATGCTGAAGCGGTAGGCATCTTGGGCGAAGACCGCAACCAGATTTTTGCTGAGGCGATCGACGTAATCCTTGAAATCTGGAAGCGCGATTATCCCTACAATATCGACCTGCCGAACAATCGGTTCAAGGTGACTACGGAGTCCACGCTCTTTGCTGAGACAGGCGTCGGGATCATGCCTAAGCCCTATCAGGATCCGTATCCAGAGATCGTAGGAACGGTCGTGGCGCCCTTCTCGAAAGGCGTAATTGCCATGGGTAAGCGCGACTTCCATCCGCTGTCGGCGAACTTCCTACTCGACAAGTGGGTGGCGACGCACTGGCCGAACTACGTGCTGGGTAAGGAAGAGGCCGGTGAGAAGGCCGATACGTCCGACTGGCGCATCGCGCGCACGATCTTCGTGGCGGACGACGCGGCGACCGCGCGGCGCTATGGCCGTGACGACGATAAGAGCCCCTACCGGTTCTATTATAACCAGATATATACGAAGCTAAAGAAGGCCAACCGTCATGTAGTGTTCAAACATGAGCGTGACGAGCCGGATGAGGCGATCAACATCGAGCGGATCATGGATGACCTGGTCATCTGCGGCACTGTAAACGACGTGGTCGATCAGATATTGGCCTTCCGTGAGGTGACCGGCGATTTCGGTGAACTGGTCTATGCCGGCATGGACTGGGTCGACGAGGATCTCGGCCGTCGGTCCATGCAACTCATGGCCGAAGAGGTGATGCCGCGTGTGAATGAGGCTATCGGCCAGGCGGAAGCTGCCGAATAAGGTTTTCTGTTATGCACAAGAAGAGCCCCGCCGTACGGCGGGGCTTTTTTGTCAGCGTGCAGCTGCGATTTGCAGACCGCCGTTGGGCGTGACTAGCACGCAGGGGGCGCCGGTGCGGCGCAAGTTGCGGCAGATACGACTGGCATCTGAGCGTTTCATGCCGACGATGCGTGCGCGATAGAGCGTTGCCCCCTCGCCATGTACCGGGGTGACCTTAACCGAGGCGGTTTTCGGGAGGTCCACGAGGCGCTGCGCGGTGAAGCCGGCTGCAGCCCGTGCCTTGCTCAAACCTCGAAAGGCACCGATCTGCACGCCCCATTCGAGCTCCGTCGTGGACTGTGCCGGCGCCGGTTCGATGCGGATTTCTGCGATTTCTAAGCTGCTCTGATCCGAACCAGTTTTCAGCGAGAAAGGCCGGGGAGCCGGCGCAGCGGCGACTGTGGAGCTGGTTCGCGCGCGGGCCCAGGACTTGTTGAGGATAGAGACCATATGCGCATCGCGCGACCGGCCGGTCTTGCCGCCGAAGACAACGCCAATCAGACGGACGCCGTCGCGCTTGGCGGATGCGACGAGATTAAACCCGGAGGCATTGATGTAGCCAGTCTTGATACCGTCCATGCCTTCATAGCTGCGCAACAGTTTGTTGTGGTTCCGGTAAGACCGCTTGCCGTGCTGATAGGTCAGTTCGGAGAAATGGCTGTAGTGGTGCGGAAAGCGCTTGAGCATTTCCCGGGCAAGGGTCGCCATATCGCGCGCCGTCGTACGTTGCCGTCTATTGGGCAGGCCCGATGCATTCGTGAAGGTCGTGTTCTTCATGCCGATGGCCCGCGCGCGTTTAGTCATTAGACGTGCGAAATTTGATTCGGTACCGCCTATAGCTTCGCTAACTATGGTCGCGACATCATTAGCAGATTTGACCGACAACGCGTTGATGGCTTCGCCCACCGTGATTGCCGATCCGACCTTGAGGCCAAGCTTGGACGGCGGTTGGCCCGCCGCACGGCGGGAGACCTGGAGAGGCTGGTCGAGCGAGAGTTTGCCGGTGTCGAGCGCTTCAAACACCATGAACAATGTCATGATTTTGGTTAGCGAGGCGGGATAACGCCGAGCATCGGCGTTGCGGGCGAAGAAAACCTGGCCCGTATCGGCATCCATCACGAAGGCGGCGTATCTCGAGGCTTGTGCGGGTGCGCTTGCAATGGACACAGCCAGCAGCGCTGCGGCGAACGTGCCCAACAGTTGAGACGCACGCGGGGTGATCCCGTACAATGATGCGCTCAAGCAAAGGCTCACTTTAAAATTCCTATCGGGTAAACGGCCAAGGGTAATTCTTTCAATTGAATCAATAAGATTCTAATAAACGCTCCGGAGCCGTGTAAATAACACTGTTAGATTAATATCGCATTTGACCGGGATACACGGCTGTCAAAAGGTTGCTGATAGCGCGAACACTACTTGCCGCCGCCGGGGTTCTGCTTGCTGCATGCACCTTTATACGGGTTCCGTTAGCAACCTGTTCGAGCGGCCGCTGACGTGGTTCAGCTATGTCGCGGGCGACGATATCCGAAAAGCCTGCCTCGGTGGCGGACGGGAATATTTCCGCGTCGTCTATAAAACCATCTATGAAAAGCAGATCAGGACCTACGAGATGCAGGGCGTCGATGGCGGGGCTCGGTACACGGCGCGTCCGCGCAACGAAAGCGGGCAGATGTTGCGCTTCCAGTTCTCCAATCTCCTCGGTCCCTGGGAACTTTCAAGCGCGAACGTGACGCTGACCGATTCGCAGCCCGTTGTCATCGTGGATGCATTCTCGCGCAATGCGGCAGCGGCGCCCGATCCCGCCGGCCGTCAGGTGGCGGGCAACGAGTTCTACTGCATCGTGTCGGCGTGCAACGCCGGCCAATTCCGGGTCTGGCTGTTCGAGCAGGACAAGACGGATCTTTCGGCGCTGACGTTCGTGCCGGAGCTCCGGCGCTTTGACAACACCGGGATTGCGTTCCGGGAGGTCAAACCCCTTGGAGGGGTTTGACGACAATGTCTTCTATATCAATATAAACGCGGCGGAAGACGGGATCGTTCCCTGACCGCAACTGTTTTAAGGGGGAGAGAGAAAACATGCCGCTGCTCAGACGAGAGGACTATCCAGACCAGCTTCCGCGGCCGGAGCCGATCCTCGCTTTCCAGAATGAACTGTGGGATCGCAGCCGCGACGTGGACGGTGTCGATATCGCCTGGGGCGACGATATCTATCAACATATTTCGATCTATCCCGCGCCCCTGCCGAACGGGCAGGTCTTCGCCTTTATCCATGGCGGGCGCTGGACGAGCGGCCACAAGGAGGCGATGGCCTTCATGGCGCCGGTTTTCCATGAGGCGGGGATCACCTTCGCCAGCCTCGGCCACCGGCTTGCGCCGCACAGCTATGACGAGGGGTTTCCCGACTTGTGTAACGGTATCGCCTGCCTGGCGGCGAACGCGGACCGGCATGGTGGAGATTCCCGGCGCATTTTCATCGGCGGCCATTCCTCGGGTGGTCACTACGCGGCGCAGCTCGCCGTGACGCGTGACTGGCAGGCCCGTCACGGCCTGGCGCGCGACGTCGTCAAGGGCTGCCTGCCGATATCCGGCGTCTATGACCTGATGGAATCGGCCTATTCGGGCGACTGGCCACCGCCGTGCCTGAAGGACGGCGATGACGGGCGTGAGAAGAGCCCGCAGCACCGCCTTGCGGAAACCCCGCCGCCCTTCTTGACGGCCTGGGGCAGCGACGATTACGACTTCCTGATCCCGCAGGCCAAGACGTTCGCGGCTTCGCTCGCCGATGCCGGGGCCGACGTTGAGACGGTTGAACTGGCCGGCAAGACCCATTTCTCCGTGTTGGGAGAAGGGGCGGCGCCCGGCGGTGAATGGAGTGCGCGCGCGACGGCGTGGATCGCGGCGCGCTAGCCCGCGTCGGATTTGTTATCGACGTCCCAGAGTGGGGCGTGCAGTAGGTCTTCGACCCAGGGCCCGTCCGGCATCTCGCGTGCGAGCTGGGTGAGGTTGTCGCTCCACCAATAGCGCTGGGCGCGCACATCGTCGTCGATGTAGTGGGCCTCGCGCCATTTCTGGTCTTCGTTGTTGAACGTCAGGATGTCGATGGGAAAGCCGACATCCGATGCTCTCGCGCGGGTGGAGTCGAATGACAGGTAGGCCAGCCTGAGCGTGGTGGTGAGCGTTGTCTTGTAGTCCAGCGTGCGGTCGAGGATCGGCTTGCCGTATGGCGTCTCACCGATCATGAAGTAGGGATTCCGCCCTCCGACCTCGATCCAGTTGCCTTCCGGATAGACCAGGTAGATGAATGAGGCTCGTGGTCTTTCTCCAGCTTGCCGCGGATAAAGGCATGCAGGTTGAACTACAGATTGGAGTCTTCAAAGTATTCCTGATCCGAGCGTGCAACGGCGCGCATATGCGTAACGAACCCTTCCACGGCATTGAGCATGGTCGGGAAATTGTGGCCCTCACGCTTCTTCAGGTCACGGTCGAGATAGGCAAGGGTCTTGTCGCGCACGGAACGCAGGCCTGACGTGGCGACGAAAAACTGGTGCCCTTCGCCGTGCAGGGTGATTTTGCGGCCTACGGTCACCTGGGTGCCGGAGGTCAGGCGCCCGTCCGCCAGGACCACGGCCCGTCGTTCACGTTGATTGCCACGCAATACGTCATCGTCCTGAATCCTCTGGGCAGGCTTGACGCCGGAGTCGACACGAATTGATGAAATGAATTCGTTCGGCGACGAGTCTCAAGCGACCCTCGAAGTCCTTGAAACATAAAAATTTTGCGACTGCGAAAAAATATTGTGCGATGCAACAATTTTTCGTTGACATTGCCGGGGACATCCCAATATGGGGTTATGTTGCAGTGCAGCAGATGAGTTAATTCAAGGGCTTGGTCAGTTTTGCGTCGCATGCCCGTTGTGATCGTGTGTGATGCAGCGCACAAATCTGAAAGGAAGGTCAAAATGGCTACCACCACCAAAAAAGACAGCGCGGTGAAAACGGCTCAGGAAACCCTGGAAGCAGTCGCCGAGCAGCACAAGAAGACCCTCGAAGACGCCGTGCAGGCTGGCACAGAGGCGTTCACGAAGGGCTACGAGCAGTTCTACAACACTGCGCGTGAGCAGATGGACAAGGCCCAGAAGTCGGCGTTCGAGAATTTCGACCAGTTTTCCGACTTCAATCGCGAGACCGTCGAGGCGATGATCGTTTCCGGTAACGTTGTTGCCAAAGGCGTCGAGGTCGTGGGCAAGGAAGTCGCGGCCTATGCGCAGGACGCTGCCGAAGCCAACATGGCTGCGGTGAAGCAGTTCAGTACGGCCACGAACCCGCAGGAGTTCATGGACATGCAGACCGCCTGGGCGAAGTCCGCTTTCGAGGGCTTCATGGCTGAGACCTCGAAGCTCCAGGATATCTCGGTCAGGGTTTCGAACCAGGCTGTCCAGCCGATTAACGAGCGCATCAACAAGGCCGTTGAAGTGTTCGCAAAGCCTATCGCCGCGTAACTCTCCTCCCGAAACGTAGGCGGTTCGACGGCCCGGCATGGTACTTCCGCCGGGCCGTCACCTTTTCTGGACGCGGTTGCCTTTCGGCGGACCCGTTCTCATTTAAGCTGTTGTCTGGTTTGCTGTGCTTTTGCGGCGGGCCAAGCCTCGCTAGAATAAGCATTGCCGCGGCCGTATCGCCGGGGCAACCGGAACAAGTGCGGACAATGTCACCGATTTTGAAAATGCCGAGCGACGTACGCCTCTTCCCGCCCCGCGCAAGCGATGACGGCGACGATGGTGATGACGCTATCGGCGGCGGCGGCAACGGATCCGGCACCGGGATTGCCACGAAATCCAGGGCCAAGACGAAGAAGCCGTCGATGTACAAGGTCCTGATGCTGAACGACGACTACACGCCGATGGAGTTCGTCGTCGCGGTGCTGGAGCGATTCTTTAGCAAACAGCACGAAGAAGCCGTGCAGATCATGCTCCACGTCCACCAGAAGGGGGTCGGGATCTGCGGTGTGTTCACCTATGAGGTCGCGGAGACCAAGGTGACCCAGGTCATGGATTATGCGCGCAAACACCAGCACCCGCTGCAGTGCACGCTTGAGAAGGAATGATCGCAGCGAATTGAAGCACCGGAACGGATGACGAAGCCCTGACGCGGAAGGTAATCTTCGCAAATGTTGTCTCAGAACCTGGAACACTCACTCCATCGTGCGCTGGCGCTCGCCAATGAGCGTCATCACGAATACGCAACCCTCGAACACCTGCTTCTGTCGCTGACCGAGGACCAGGATGCGGTCGCTGTGTTGCGCGCCTGCGGGGTGGATATCGACCATCTGCGCCGCGACCTGTCCCAGTATATCGACGAGGAACTATCGAGCCTGATAACTAGCCGCGCCGAGGAAGCCAAGCCGACCGCCGGCTTCCAGCGTGTCCTGCAGCGCGCCGCGATCCATGTGCAGTCGTCCGGCCGCGAGGAAGTCACTGGCGCCAACGTGCTGGTCGCCATCTTCTCCGAGCGTGAGAGCCACGCGGTCTATTTCCTCCAGCAGCAGGAGATGACCCGTCTGGACGCCGTTAACTACATCTCCCACGGCATCGCCAAGGTGCCGGGCCAGGAGGCGAGCCGCATCGTGCGCGGCGCGGAAGAGGAGAGCGAGGACGGCGAGACGGTCGTCAAGAAGGGCCAGGAGGCGCTGGGCGCCTATTGTGTCGATCTCAACCAGAAGGCCGAGGACGGGGATATCGACCCGCTGATCGGTCGCGATATGGAGGTCGAGCGCACGATCCAGATCCTTGCCCGCCGAACCAAGAACAACCCGCTCTATGTGGGCGATCCGGGCGTCGGCAAGACGGCCATCGCCGAAGGCCTCGCTAAGCGTATCGTCGAGGGCGAGGTGCCGGAAGTGCTGGCGGACGCCACCATCTTCGCGCTCGACATGGGCGCACTGCTGGCGGGCACGCGCTATCGCGGCGATTTCGAGGAGCGGCTGAAGGCGGTCATCACCGAGCTCGAGGAGACCGAGGGGGCGGTCCTGTTCATTGACGAAATCCACACCGTGATCGGCGCCGGCGCGACTTCGGGCGGCGCGATGGATGCGTCGAACCTGCTCAAGCCGGCGCTGGCCAGCGGCAAGCTGCGCTGCATCGGCTCTACCACCTACAAGGAATATCGCAATTACTTCGAGAAGGACCGCGCGCTGGTCCGCCGCTTCCAGAAGATTGACGTCTATGAGCCGTCGGTCGAGGACACGGTGAAGATCCTGCGCGGTCTGAAGCCGTATTACGAGAAGCACCACGGCGTGCGCTACACCGATCAGGGCCTGCGCACGGCGGTGGAACTTTCGGCGCGTTACATCAACGACCGCAAGCTGCCGGACAGCGCGATCGACGTGATCGACGAGACCGGGGCGGCCCAGTCGCTGCTGCCGCCGTCGAAGCGCAAGAAGACGGTGGGAGTCAAGGACGTGGAGGCGGTGGTCGCCAAGATTGCGCGCATCCCGCCCAAGACGGTCAGCCGCGACGACAAGACCGCGCTGGAAAACTTGGAACGCGACCTGAAGACCATGGTCTTCGGGCAGGACCAGGCGATCACAGCGCTGGCGAGCGCCATCAAGCTGGCCCGCGCGGGCCTGCGCGAGCCCGAAAAGCCCATCGGCGCCTACCTGTTCTCAGGCCCGACCGGTGTAGGCAAGACCGAGGCGGCGCGCCAGCTCGCGCGCTCGCTGGGTGTGGAGCTGACCCGCTTCGACATGTCGGAATACATGGAGCGGCACTCGGTCTCGCGCCTGATCGGCGCACCGCCGGGCTATGTCGGCTTCGACCAGGGCGGCCTGCTAACCGACGCTATCGATCAGCACCCCCATCAGGTGCTGCTACTCGACGAGATTGAGAAGGCCCATCCGGACCTGTTCAACATCCTTTTGCAGGTAATGGACTACGGCAAGCTGACCGACCACAACGGCAAGACGGTCGATTTCCGCAACGTTATCCTCATCATGACAACTAATGCGGGCGCGGCCGATCTGGCCAAGCCGGCCATGGGCTTCGGCTCGGGCATCCGCGAGGGCGACGACGAGGAGGCGATCAACCGCCTGTTTACGCCGGAGTTCCGCAACCGCCTCGACGCCGTGATCCCGTTCTCCAACCTGTCACCCGATGTCATGGGCCGGGTGGTGGACAAGTTCGTCATGCAGCTCGAAGCCCAGCTCGGCGACCGCGACGTCACCATCACGTTGAGCAATGCGGCGCGCGCTTGGCTGTCGAAGAAGGGCTACGACCCGAGCTTCGGCGCACGTCCGCTGTCCCGCGTGATCCAGGAACACCTGAAGCAGCCGCTAGCCGAAGAACTGCTTTTCGGCAAGCTGACCAAGGGCGGGGCCGTCAAGATCTCGGTCGAGGACGACAAGCTGGTCTTCGGCTTCCAGGAGGACAAGCCTTCGTTGAAGGGCGGGTCCGGCACGGGCAGACGCGGCAAGCCATCGACCGACAATTCCAGCGGCGGTGCCAAGGAACCGGCGCTCGTCGAGAAGTAATCCGAGAGCGTTGTTCGGGATTTCATTCACAACAGCACCGCCCGATGCGCCGAGGATAGGTGACTGTTCGAAGCAAGCGACTGCTGCCTTTTGGATCTTGATGACTCCGACCAGGCGTGCCTGACCTCGCCTGACGATCTGTCGATTGGGAAAGGAATAGTCTGCCTCGCGTTCCGGGATGACGTGGCATTGGGGTGCGGTTAGATGATGGCGCAAACGGGCTATGGCGAGATCAAGCGCGCCTATGTCGATGACGCCCCGCGCGGGCTTGGCCCGGGCCGACAAATTGTCGCCCATATCGAGCGCGCTGCGGCCGCGGCGGGAGTGGATCGTCTTCGTCTGGAGACCGGTATTCGGCAATCGGAAGCGCTCGACCTGCACCGGTCGAGCGGATACGCTGCAGAGCGGTGCATTTGGGGACTACGAACCGGACCCCGTCTCCGTATTCATGGAAAAACGCCTCTAGGACGCATCCTCCTGCCGGTAGGGCAGGTTTTCCGCGTAGGCTTCCATTTCCCAGTCCACTTCGCGTTCCTCGTCGCGGCAGAAGCGTTCGACTGCGTCGCGGAAGCTCTCGTTCGGGATGTAGTGGCCGGAATAGGTCTGCACCGGCTCGTAGCCGCGCTGGATCTTGTGGGGCCCCTGAGTGCCAGCCTCGACCGTGTGGAGGCCATGTTCGATGGCGTATTCGATGGCCTGGTAGTAGCAGGCCTCGAAATGCAGGAAGCGGAAGTCGCCGAGGCAGCCCCAGTTGCGCCCATATAGCGCGTCCGAACCGCGCAGGTTAAGCGCGCCCGCGACGGGCAGGCCTTCATAGTCAGCCATGACCAGCACGATCCTGTCGCCCAAACGATTCTGTGCGGCCTCGAAGAAGGCGCGGTTCAGGTAGGGATAGCCCCACTTACGGTCATAGGTGTCGACATAGAACTGGTAGAACGCGTCCCATTGTTCGGGCCGGATTTCGTCGCCCGTCAGCGGTCTCACGGTGATGCCCTGATCGGCGACCTTCTGACGTTCCTTGCGGATCATCTTACGCTTGCGGCTGGTGAGCGCGCCCAGGAAATCGTTGAAGGTCGTATAGTCGCGGTTATGCCAGTGGAACTGGCGGCCCACCCGCTGGATCCACCCGGCCATCCCCATCAGCTCGTGCTCGTGCTTGGTGCAGAAAGTCACGTGCACTGACGACAGGCCCAGCTTCTCGCACACCGTCTCCAGCGCGCGCAGCAGGGTGAGGCGCGCGTCGTCGGAATTCGGCCCGCTGCCCGCCAGCAGGCGCGGTCCGGTGACCGGGGAGAAGGGGGCGGCCACCTGCATCTTCGGATAGTAGCGCCCGCCCGCGCGCTCCCAAGCATGGGCCCAGCCATGATCGAAGACGAACTCGCCCTGGGAATGGCTTTTCAGATAGAGCGGGGCGATGGCGACGATCTCGCCATTGGCTTCCTCGACCACCAGATGGTGGGGTAGCCAGCCTGCCTCGTTGGTGGCGCAGCCGGTTTCTTCCAACGCCAGCAGGAAGGGGTAGCTGATAAACGGGTTGTCGATGCCTGACAGGGTTTCCCATGTACCTGCGGGAATGTTCGCGACGTTTTCGACGACGCGGGCGGAAAGTGCTGTGTCACCGTCGGGCATGAGATCAGTCTAGCCCGTCTCGTTAGGAAACTCGAACTCGAGCGTCGAATGGCCGATATCGAATTCCTCGGCGAGGCGCGCCTTCAGGGCGGCTTTGATCGTCTCCATCTTCTGCATGTCAGACGGCTCGATCACGACATGGGCCTCGAGCGAGCGGCGATGCTCATCAATGTTCCAGATATGGATATGGTGCACGTCGTGTACGCCGTCCAGGTCGTTCAGGCTATTGGCGACGGCCTCGATATCGAGCTCACGGGGGACGGCCTGCATCAGGATATCGACCACCTTGGGGAATTCCAGGCCGGCGTGCACGAGAATGTAGCCTGCAATCAAAAGGGTCACGACCGCGTCGATAAACAGCCAGCCCTGCAGGATCACCAGGGCTCCGCCCACGATGACGCCGACCGAGGCCAGGGCGTCCGACAGGTTGTGGATGAAGGCGGCCCGGATGTTTATCGAGGTCTTGGACATCCGGTAGGTCAGCATGGCCGTCGTGATATCGATGGCCAGCGCGATGCCCGCGATGATGACGATGGTCCAGCCCTCGATGGGCTGCGGGTCTACCAGGCGCTTGACAGCCTCCACGATCAGGAACAGCGCGATAAAGATCAGCCAGGTGAGGTTGAACAGCGCGCCGATCATCTCGGCCCGTCCGTGGCCGTAGGTATGGTTGGCATCGGCAGGCCGGCGCGAGATCTTGCGGCCGATCAGCGCGATCACCAGCGCCGCCGCATCCGACAGGTTGTGGATCGCGTCCGCGATCAGGGCCAGCGAGCCGGAGAACACACCGCCGATAACCTGTGCGATGGTCAGGACAACATTCACCGCGATGGCAAAAACCAGCTTGGTGTCACCGCCGGGTGTGTCCGGCGGCACGTTACCGTGGGAATGGCGGTGCGGCAGGGCCATTGTATTCCCGACGACGGACTATGCGACTTCGAGAATGGCCTCGACCTCGACCGCCACACTGGCGGGCAAGGACGACATACCGACTGCTGCGCGCGCATGGCGTCCGGCATCGCCGAATATCTCGACCATCAGGTCAGATGCACCGTTGACCACGGTCGGCTGTTCGGTGAACTCCGACGTGGCAGCCACGAAGCCGGTCAGTTTGACGACCCGCGTTACCCGGTCCAGGTCACCGCCCAGAGCAGCCTTCACCTGGGACAGGATCGCGAGCGCACAGGTCCGCGCGGCCTTGGCACCTTCTTCCACATTGATCTCTGCGCCGAGACGGCCGATGAAACCCGGCTTGCCGTCCACCATGGGAATCTGGCCGGAGACGAAAAGCAGATTGCCCGTCTGAACATACGGGACGTAATTGCCTGCGGGTACATTGGCGGGCGGCAGTTCGATGCCGAGTTCGGACAGGCGAGCGTCGATGGTTCCGGCCATGGGAAAACTCCTTGCGATGGTTCGGGCAAGAATACCTGCTCGCGGTGCGCGCGATAAGCGCCTGGTGTTGATAGGGATGAAAAAAACCGGGGTGCGCCTACCTTTGCACACCCCGGAGGTCAGGGAGGAGAGTGTGACCCGGTGCCAATCGGATTGGCACGGGGCCGACTATTCGAGCCAATGGGGTCCAGCCCGGCTCGAATCTTTAGCTACACCCGCTGGTTCCGCCGCAGGTGTCGCATTTCAGACATGTTCCGTTCCTCACAAGTGTGAAGTTGCCGCATTCGGTACAGGCGTCGCCCTCGTAACCCTGAAGGCGTGCCTGGCGAATACGCATTGAACGTTCTTCCTGGACCACATATTCCAGATCCAGTTGTTGTTGGCCGGGGCTCGGCATCGGCGTGACGACCGTCTCGATCTCGCCCGTCGTCATGCCGTCCGTCCCCGTGGCGCCCGTTTCTAGGTGCGCCTCGGGCTGCTGTTCCACCGCCTCGAGCCCGCGCAGCCCGCCCTCGATGACCGAGAGAACGTTCTTGCGCACATAGCCCGTGCTGACCACCGACTGGGTCAGCGCCGATTTCGGCGGTAGGCCGTCATCGGATTCTCCGCGGCCCATAGTATCGGGCTCCAGGTCATCGATCTCAACATGTGCAAGATCGTTGCGACCGAGATAGCTGATCGCCAGCTCACGGAAGATGTAGTCCAGGATGGAGCTGGCCATCTTGATCGTGTCGTTCCCCTCGACCGGGCCCGAAGGTTCGAACCGGGTGAAGGTATAGGCGTCCACGAACTCTTCCAGCGGCACGCCGTATTGCAGGCCAATCGACACCGCGATGGCGAAGTTATTCATCAGCGAGCGGAAGGCAGCGCCTTCCTTGTGCATGTCGAGGAACACTTCGCCGAGCGAGCCGTCGTCATATTCGCCGGTGCGGATATAGACCTTGTGGCCGCCGACGATGGCTTTCTGGGTGTAGCCTTTGCGGCGGTGCGGCAGCTTCGACCGCGCAACCTGGTGCTCGACCTCGCGCTCGATGATGCGCTCGACTACGCGTTCGGCGACGATTTCCGCTCGCCGCCCGTCTGGGGCCTCGAGCAGTTCTTCCAGCGCGTCATCGGCCTCGTCCGCATCATCGGCCAGAAGCTGTGACTGCAGCGGCTGGCTGAGCTTAGAGCCGTCGCGATAGAGCGCGTTGGCCTTGATGCCCAGTTTCCACGACAGCATGTAGGCGTCCGCGCAATCGGCCACCGTCGCTGCGTTCGGCATGTTGATGGTCTTGGAGATCGCGCCCGAGATGAACGGCTGTGCGGCTGCCATCATGCGGATGTGGCTTTCGACCGAAAGGAAGCGCTTGCCGATCTTGCCGCACGGGTTGGCGCAATCGAAGATCGACAGGTGCTCGACCTTGAGGTGTGGTGCGCCTTCCAGCGTCATGGTTCCGCAGGCATGGTTGTTGGCCGCGGCGACCTGTTCACCGTTGAAGCCCAGCGCCTCCAGCATGTCGAAGGACATATCATCGAGGCTCTTGGCGTCGAGGCCGAGGGTATCGGTGCAGAAGGCCTCGCCCAGCGTCCACTTGTTGAAGGCGAAGCGGATATCAAAGGCGGTGCCGAGGCCTTGTTCGACGGCGGCGATCTGCTCGTCGCCGAAGCCCTTCTCGGCCAGCGTTGCATGGTTCACGCCGGGCGCGTCGGCCAGCGAGCCATGGCCCACGGCGTAGCGGGCTATCTCCTCGATCTGCTTGGGGGTGTAGCCGAGGCCTTGTAGCGCCAGTGGCACCATCCGGTTGATGATCTTGAAGTAGCCGCCGCCGGCCAGCTTCTTGAACTTCACCAGCGCGAAGTCCGGCTCGATGCCGGTGGTGTCGCAGTCCATGACCAGCCCGATCGTGCCGGTCGGTGCGATCACGGTAGTCTGGGCGTTGCGGTAGCCATGCTTCTCGCCCAGTTCTAGCGCGCTGTCCCAGGCTGTCCGAGCCGCCACGACAATGGCGTCGTCGGGGCAGTTGGCGTGATCCAGCGACACGGGGTTCGTGGCCAGGCCCTCATAGCCCTTCGCCTCGCCATGGGCGGCGCGGCGATGGTTGCGGATGACACGCAGCATGTGCTGTGCGTTCTTCGCGTGGCCCGGGAAGGCACCCAGCTCCTCCGCCATCTCGGCCGAGGTCGCGTAGCAGGTGCCGGTCATCAGCGCGGTGATCGCCGCGCAGAGCGCCCGGCCTTCGTCGGAATCGTAAGAGAGGCCCGAGGCCATCAGAAGTCCGCCGATATTGGCGTATCCGAGGCCCAGCGTGCGGAACTCGTAGCTAAGGCGCGCGATTTCCTTGGACGGGAACTGCGCCATCAGGACCGCGATCTCCAGCGTGAGCGTCCACAGGCGCACCGCATGGGTGAACGCCTCAACGTTGAAAGAACCGTTCTTGTTGCGAAAGGCCATAAGGTTCAGCGACGCTAGGTTGCACGCCGTGTCGTCGAGGAACATATACTCCGAGCACGGGTTTGAGGCGTTGATCCGGCCCGAGGCGGGGCAGGTGTGCCAGTCGTTGATTGTGGTGTCGTACTGGATGCCCGGATCGGCGCAGGACCACGCGGCATAGGACACCTTGTCCCACAACTCGCCGGCGTCGACCGTCTTTGTCGTCTCGCCGTCAATGCGGCGCTTGAGGTCCCAGGAGCCGCCGTTCTCGACCGCCTTCAGGAAGTCGTTGGTGACGCGCACCGAGTTGTTAGAGTTCTGGCCGGAGACGGTCCGGTAGGCCTCGGAATCCCAGTCGGTGTCGTAGGTGGGGAAAGTGATTTCCGTAAAGCCCTGACGCGCGAACTGGATCACGCGCTGGACGTAGTTGTCCGGCACCAGCGCCTTGCGGGCGGCGCGGATGGCCTTTTTCAGGGCCGGGTTCTCGGCCGGCTCAAACCGCTCATCGCCTTCGGGTGCGTCGGGGCCGCAGCACGCGGCCATGACGTCGGTCAGGTGCGTCTTACAGGTGCGCGAGCCGGTGACCAGCGCGGCGACCTTCTGCTCTTCCAGCACCTTCCACTCGATGTATTCCTCGATGTCCGGATGGTCGATGTCGACCACGACCATCTTGGCCGCGCGGCGCGTCGTGCCGCCGGACTTGATGGCACCCGCCGCGCGGTCGCCGATCTTGAGGAAGCTCATCAGGCCAGAGGACTTGCCGCCGCCCGACAGGGGCTCGCCCTCACCCCGGATGGCTGAGAAGTTGGAGCCGGTGCCCGAGCCGTATTTGAACAGTCGTGCCTCGCGGGTCCACAAATCCATGATGCCGCCTTCGCCCACCAGGTCGTCCGCGACGGACTGGATAAAGCAGGCGTGGGGTTGCGGGTGTTCGTAGGCGCTTTTGGACTTGGTCAGCTTGCCGGTCTGGTAGTCCACATAGTGGTGGCCCTGACCGGGACCGTCGATACCGTAGGCCCAGTGCAGGCCTGTGTTGAACCACTGCGGGCTGTTCGGCGCGGCCATCTGCGAGGCGAGCATGAAGCGCATCTCGTCGTAGTAGGCCTTGAGCGTCCTCGACGGTGTCGAAATAGCCGCCCTTCCAGCCCCAGTAGGACCAGGTGCCGGCCAGCCGATTAAACACCTGGCGGGCGTCGGTCTCGCTGCCCGAGCGCCTATCGGCCGGGAGCTTCTTGAGCTTCACCGCGTCCGGCTCGTGCCGCCACAGGAATTCGGGGACGTCGTCTTCCTTCACCGCCTTCAGGTGTGCAGGAACACCGGCCTTGCGGAAGTACTTTTGCGCCAGGATATCGCAGGCCACCTGCGTCCATGCGGCCGGGACGGAAATGTCGTCCGCGGCAAAGACCACGGAGCCATCCAGATTACGGATTTCACTCGACGTGGTTCGAAACTCGATGTCCGCGTAGGGACTGGTGCCTTCAACGGTAAAGCGGCGTTCTATCCGCATCAAACCCCCCAAACCGGCGCATCCATAGGCGCCTGAAAACGAAATGAGCCAGGGTAACTGCTCGGCACCTCGCCTGTGCCAGATCGCGCGGCCCCCGCCGAGTCGATGACTGAAACATGAGAAATGCTCAAAAACACCACATGCTGGCAGGTTTTGAAGCTAAACCACCAGATGTTTGCTTCGCAACCAGATTTTGGGCTTGCAATCGAATTCAAACCCACATCGTGTGGTTTGTGACAGCAATGTGATTCTGTGAGCGAGTTTGTCTGGGCACTGGACCAGACGCGCCGGTCGGTGCGATATTCCGGCCCGCACGCAGCGCAAAAGGGGGTCTTCACGCGAATGGCGACATTGGGGACATTGCTGAAGACGTTTGTGTCGGGCGAACTCGTCGGCACCGACAACTACGGCAACCGCTATTACCGTGGCCGCACGCGCAACCGGTACAACCGCGAGCGTCGCTGGGTCGTATATAAGGGCCGGCCGGAAGCCAGCAAGGTGCCGCCGGAATGGCACGTCTGGCTGCACCACATCAGCGAAGAGCCGATTGATCAGAGCCTTCGTCATTCCTGGCAGCAGGAGCATGTTCCGAATCTAACTGGTACCCGCGCGGCCTACCGCCCGTCGGGAAGCGTTATGCAGCCGGGCGAGCGCCGGCGCGGCACGGGCGAATACGAACCGTGGACGCCGCAGTAGTCATCTTGAGCACCGGTTGCACAGCATGAACAAGCATGCGCGCGCGGAAGTTCGTGATGTCTCCGTCGGGCTGGCCGTTGTCGCCGTCCTAATCGCGGTCCTTGCGGTCGTGTTCGGTCCGGGTTCGATCGCAGGTGCATCGACCTACAAGGTGGACGCGACGTTCGGACAGTCGGACGGACTTTCGGTCGGCAGTCCCGTGCGCGCCGCTGGCGTGACGGTCGGGAATGTTGCAGCGCTGGCACTGGTAGACGGCTTCCGCGTGCGTGTGACGCTCGAAATCCAGAGCGACGTGGTGATGGACACCGATGCGAGCGCTGCCATCGTGACCGACGGCATCTTCGGGTCGAAGCTGGTGCGCATTGATGTCGGTGGCGGTGAGAAGAATATTTCGGACGGCGGCGTCATTGCCTACACCGAGGACGCCGTGGTCATCGACGACCTGTTGAGCCTGATTATTTCCCAGGCGCGCAGCAAGCGCGCGGCAGAAGAAGCCAAAGAAGCCGAAGCTACGGAGACCGAGAAATGAAACGCGGTGCCGTTGAAACCATACTCGGCGCGGTTGTTCTTGTCCTGGTTATCGTCTTTGTAGTTTTCGGTGCACGTTCCGTCGATATCGGCGGCGAAGACGGTTACCGCCTGAGCGCGCGCTTCCTCAAGGTGGGCGGTCTTGAGCGCGGCAGCGATGTGCGCATCTCGGGCGTTAAGGTGGGTACAGTCGTCGAGCGGACGCTCGACCTCGACACGTTCGAGGCGCTGGTCGTGTTCACCGTGCGCGACGACATCCGCCTGCCGTCCGACACCGAAGCGGGGGTGACGGGCGAAGGCCTGCTGGGAGGCAAGTATCTGCGGCTGTTTCCCGGCAAGTCGGGTGAGAAGCTGGAGCCGGGTCAAGAGCTCGCTCGGACTCGCGACTATCAGGCGCTCGAAGACACCGTCTCTGAGATCATCTTCCTGGCTACCGATTCAAAGTGACGGGAACCGGCGAGTTAGGGGCGCTTTTACCTCAAGCCCCATCGATCGGTGCTGCGAAGCTGATGCGATTTCTCAACGGCGTGTTCCTGGCGGCGCTCGCAGTGCTGGTGTCAGCCGGCGCGCAGGCGCAAAAGCCCCGGCCCGATCCCGCGGCTACGACAGAACCGCAAAAGCCAGCCGCCGTGCTTCAGGGGCTGGATAAGGTTACTGCGCGTATTTCGACGTTCGAGGCCCCCTTCGATCAGGAGGTCACGTTCGGCACTCTGAGCATCCGCGTGCGCGCCTGCCACAAGACACCGCCGACCGAACCACCCGAAAGCACGGCCTTCCTCGAAATCGAAGAGACGAACCCGGCGGCGGATGTGCGCCTGCTGTTTTCCGGCTGGATGTTCGCGTCGAGCCCCGCGGTCTCGGCGCTGGAACACCCTGTCTATGATGTCTGGGTCGTGGACTGTATGAACGCCGCCAGTTCGGCGTCCGACAGCTCCGGCTGAAAATCCGGATTGATCTTGAGCGCGGCGGCGAGCCGGGCCTTGTATTCGGCGCGGTCGATTTCCTCGGTGCCGAACTGGCGCAGATGGTCTGTCACGAACTGGCTATCGAGCAGCGTGAAGCCGCTCTTGCGCAGCCGCGCGGACAGGTGGCACAGCGCAACCTTGCTGGCGTCGGTCGCGCGCGAGAACATGCTTTCGCCGAAAAACGCGCCGCCGAGCGAGACACCGTAAAGGCCGCCGACGAGCTCATCCCCGTCCCAGCACTCCACCGAATGGGCAAAGCCGATATCGAACAACGCTTGATAGAGATGCTGGATCTCGTCGTTGATCCAGGTTTCCGGGCGGTCGGCCTGGGGTTCGGCGCAGCGGCGCACCGTTTCCATGAAGGCGGTGTCGCAGTGAATGTCGAACGGGTTACTGCGCAACGTCTTGCGGAGTCTGCGCGGGATGTGAAACCGGTCGAGCGGGATCACGCCACGCAAGTCCGGGTCGATCCAGTAGAGGTCGGGATCGTGGCGGCTCTCCGCCATCGGGAATATCCCGCTGGCATAGGCTCCCAGCAACAACTGTGGCGTCAGCCCCGCCATCCGTGACAACCGCTATGAAGTTCCGACGAAACGCTCCAGCCAATGGATATCATAGTCGGCGGCGTCAAAGGAGGGGTCATCAACCAGCCGCTGGTGTAGCGGAATCGTGGTCGAGACACCGCTGACCGCCATTTCGTCGAGCGCGCGCTTCAGGCGCATGCGTGCCTCGTCACGGGTGCGGCCGTGCACGATCAGCTTGGCAACCAGGCTGTCGTAGTAGGGCGGGATATTGAACCCGGCATAGAGCGCGGAATCTACCCGCACGCCCAATCCGCCGGGTGCGTGATATTCGGAAACGAGCCCAGGCGATGGGGTGAAGGTGACGGGATCTTCCGCGTTGATCCGGCACTCGAAGGCATGGCCGTTCAGCACGATGTCCTCCTGGCGGATCGACAGCTTTTCGCCCGCCGCGATCCGGATCATCTCCGCGACGATATCGACATCGCAGATCATCTCCGTGATCGGATGTTCCACCTGCACCCGGGTATTCATCTCGATGAAGTAGAACTCGCCGTCCTCGTAGAGAAACTCGAAGGTGCCTGCGCTGCGGTAGTTCATCTTGCGCGCGGCATCGGCGCAGATCGTGCCGATCCGCTTGCGCGCCGCATCATCCAACACAGGGCAGGGGGCCTCCTCCAGTACCTTTTGGTGGCTGCGCTGGAGTGAGCAGTCACGTTCGAAAAGGTGGATAGCGTTGCCCTGTCCGTCGGCGATGATCTGGACTTCGACATGGCGTGGGCAGGAAAGATATTTCTCGATATAGACCGTGTCGTCGCCGAAGGCGGTCCCGGCTTCGGTCCGCGCCATCTTGAAGGCATCGGCGATCCCCGCCGCGCTTTCAACGACCTTCATGCCGCGACCACCGCCGCCTGCTGCCGCCTTCACGATCACGGGATAACCGATCTTGCCCGCGACCTTCTCCGCTTCCTCAACCGTCTGGATCGCGCCGTCCGATCCGGGCACCACCGGGACGCCCGCGGCCTTCATCGCATCCTTGGCTGCTACCTTGTCACCCATCGTCGCGATGGAATCCGCCGTGGGGCCGATGAAGGCCAGGCCGTGTTCCTCGACGATCCGGGCGAAGCGCGCATTCTCAGACAGGAAGCCGTAGCCCGGATGGATCGCATCTGCGCCCGTCACCGTCGCGGCCGATACTATGGCCGGCACGTTGAGGTAGCTGTCCTTTGCGGACGGCGGGCCGATGCACACGCTCTCGTCCGCCAGGCGCACATGCATGGCGTATGAATCGGCGGTGGAGTGCACCGCTACGGTCGAGATGCCCATTTCCTTACACGCGCGGTGGATGCGCAGTGCGATTTCGCCCCGGTTGGCGATCAGGACTTTCTCGAACATGCGTTGGGCGCCTCCGCGCCGTCTATTCGATGATGGCGAGGAGTTCGCCGTATTCGACCGGCTGACCGTTCGAAACGGCGATGCTCGAGACCTTGCCGCCGCGCGGTGCCTTTACTTCGTTGAAGGTTTTCATCGCCTCGATCAGCATCAGTGTCTGGCCTTCGCTGACCGTGTCACCAGCCTTGACTAGCGGCGGATCGCCGGGTGTCTGGGCCAGGTAGATGGTTCCGACCATGGGCGCGCTGACCGCGCCGGGGCGGGCCGCATCGGGTGTGGATACGGCTTCGGGCGCAGACGGTGCTTCGGCCGTAGCCGCAGGGATGGCCATCGCGGGGGCGGCGGCCACACCGGGCCAGGCTACACGGATGCGCTTGCCGCCATCCTCATACTCGATCTCGCCAAGCCCCGTTTCCGAGAGCAAGTCCGCCAGCTTGCGGATGAACTCCGCTTCGATGTCGAAAGGTTCACTCATCTGCGAGGCCTAAAGCTTGACCCGCGCGGCGAGCGCGTCGATCGCGAGCACATAGCTCATCGGACCGAAGCCACAGACCACGCCCGCGGCGGCGGCGCTGATGAAAGATTTGTGCCGAAACTCCTCACGCGCGAAGACGTTCGACAGATGGACCTCCACGATGGGTACGTCCAGCAGGCGCAGCGCGTCATGTACTGCGACGGAGGTGTGGGTATACGCGCCCGCGTTGATGGCCACGCCGGCCGCATCCGCGCGAGCTTCCTGAATCCAGCCGACCAGTTCGCCTTCGTGATTGGTCTGGCGGAACACCATGTCGAAACCTGCTTTGTCCGCTGTCTCGCGGCACCGGACTTCGATATCGGCAAGCGAGTCCCCGCCGTAAATTCCCGGTTCCCGCTCGCCGAGCAGGTTCAGGTTCGGGCCGTTCAGAACCCAGATCGATCGCCGTTCCGCCACGCGTGGTCATCCCGAGGTTTCTTTAGAAGTGCCGGTTAGCATGCACCCTCGATTCAGAGCAATCGAGCGTGGGTCACCCGGTTGACGCTGCGGCGATGAAATTTACGCTTCCATTCCCACGCGTTTCGACTATAAGGCGCAACCCATTTTTTTGAGGAACGGGTATGACCGCGAAAATCGAAGCATTTCTGGCCAGTGAAAAGCCGGAGACGCCTTGTCTTGTTATCGACGTTGACGAAGTGGCGAATAACTATGCCCATTTCACCACCCATGCCCCTTGGGCGGAGGTGTTCTACGCGGTGAAGGCCAACCCGGCCGCACCTGTTCTGAAGCGCCTAAACGAACTGGGGGCGTCGTTCGATGCAGCCAGCCCGGCCGAGATCAGGGCCTGCATGGAGCAGGGTGTGCCGGCGGCTCGGATTTCCTACGGCAACACCGTCAAGAAGACCGCGGATATCGCATGGGCGCATGAGCAGGGTGTCGAATTGTTTGCTTTCGACAGTTCCGCCGAAATTTCGAAGCTTGCGGAGGCGGCGCCGGGCGCCAAGGTCTTTTGTCGGCTGGTTGTCGCCAATGACGGCGCGCGTTGGCCGTTGTCGCGCAAGTTCGGCTGCGCGCCGGACGAGGCGGTGCAAATGCTGCTTAAGGCGCGCGATTCCGGCCTTGTGCCGTACGGGCTGTCGTTCCATGTGGGCAGCCAGCAGATCGAGGCAGACCGCTGGCGCGAGGGGATCAGCTGGTGCGGCACCCTGTTCGGACGACTGGCGAAAGAAGGTGTCATTTTGGAGATGGTAAACCTCGGCGGCGGCTTTCCTGTCATGTACCGCGACGATGCGGGCCTGGAACTGTCGAACGTTTTCGGCCCTATCGACCGTGCGCTCAGCGACTTCTTTCCCGACATGCGTCCCCGGGTGATGGCAGAGCCGGGCCGTGCGCTCGTCGCTTCGGCGGGCAAGCTCTGCACCGAAGTTGTGCTCGCCACAGAGCGCAGCTATGGCGGCTGGCAGCGCTGGGTCTATCTAGATGTGGGCCGGTATGGCGGCCTGGCCGAAACCGAGGGCGAGGCCATCCTGTATCCTCTGGAGTTGCCAGAAGGCAGCGGCGTGACCTCGGCAGCGGTGCTGGCCGGCCCGACCTGTGACAGCCATGACGTCCTGTACGAGCAGGCGACCTATGAGATCCCGGACGCAATTAAACCAGGCGACCGGCTCGTCTTCGTCAACGCCGGAGCATACACCACCACTTATGCCTCGATAGGCTTCAACGGCTTTGCGCCGCTGAAGGAGCATTTCGTATAGACGGTGCCCGCGTTTGTTTGGCGGAGAAGCTTGTCCAGAAGACGGTGCAATGGTCGCGCTCATGTGTGCTCAGAGCGCCCAGCAGGCTAGCCTCATGGGCCAGCGCGATGGGTGCGATCCGGTCATGGACGCCCCGCCCGGACCGTTTGAGCGCATAGATCGTCGTGCGCCGGTCGTTTACGTCAGTTCGGCTGCGCACCATTTCGCGCGACACGAGGAAATTAGCGGCGCGGCTGACCGTCCCTTTGTCCGTCTCGTTGTGCGCACAAATCTCCGACGCCGATGCGGGGCCGAACTGGCGGAGAGCCGCCATCGCCCGCCATTCGGCGACGCTCAGTCCGAAACGGGCGTAATGATCACGTACGATGGCGTTGCTTTCGCGGTTCGTCAGCACTGACAGCCGGCAGGGCAGGAGGCGTTCGAGCTCTAGGTGTTAAGCCGATCCGGTTTTGCGCGGGGGCATGGCGGCTGCGAATTCGTTGCAGATGTAACGATGCTACGAACCGCCGGGAGCGGGGTCAAAAGTTCTCGGACAGGTGGATGCGGCTCAGTTGCCCGCGTCCAGCCGAGTGCGGACTTGCGTGAACACGTCCTCGAACATTTCGGTGGTTAGCCGTCCGGTGTTCGTGTTGTAGCGCGAGCAGTGATAGCTGTTGGCCAGCAGGACCGGGAAGTCGCCCACCTCAATGTCATGCAAAGCATTGTGGCCGAAGGCGAAAGCGGACTGCTTGTAGCCCAGCGCGGCCAGCGTCGCCTTGTGGGCGAGGCCGCCCAGGGCGAGAATCACGCGCAGCTTCGTCATCGCGGCAATTTCGTCCAAGAAGAACGGGCGGCATGCGTTGACCTCGGCCCCGACAGGCTTGTTCTGCGGTGGCACACAGCGCACGGCGTTGGTGATCCGGCAGTCGATCAGCTCCACCCCGTCGTCGGGTGAGGCCTTGTAAGCGCCTTTCGAAAACCCGAACTTCTCCAGGGTCTGATAGAGCAGGTCACCAGCATAGTCGCCGGTGAACGGCCGCGCCGTTCGGTTCGCCCCCTTCAGGCCCGGCGCCAGCCCGACGATCAGCAGGCGTGAATCCAGGCTGCCGAAGCTGGGGACCGGCCCGTTGTGGAAATCCGGAAATTTCTCCGTATTGGCAACGCGAAAGGTCGCGAGCCGGGGGCACAGCGGACAGTCGTGTGCGGGTGCGGTAGGCTGGGAGGTTTTCAGGGTGTCCTATCGACGGCCCGAGGCGGCCTTGTCGTCCTCGAAATCGTCGTCTTCGTCGTCGATGAATTCTTCCTCATCGTCGTCGTAATAGTCGTCCTCGTCGTCATAGTCATCGTCACGCGCGGGGCGGTTGACGCGTTCGCGCGCGATTTCGTCCTGCAGGGAGGTCAGATCCACGAAACAGTCGGCCTGGCGGCGCAGCTCATCGGCGATGGTCGCGGTGTTGTTCGCCACTGTGCTGATGACCGTGACGTGTGCGCCGCGACGCTGAACGGCCTCTATCAGCCGGCGGTAGCCGCCGTCTCCGGAAAACAGTACGATGTGATCGACCTTGTCGGCGATTTCGAGCATATCGACCGCGAGGTCCACATCTATGGAATTGCGGATGCGCCGACGGCCGGCTGAATCCGTGAAATCCTTCGCCGGCTTTGTCACCAAGGTGAAGCCGTTGTAGTCGAGCCAATCAACGAGCGGGCGAATCGGAGAGTATTCCTGATCCTCTATCAGCACCGTGTAATAATAGGCGCGAACCAGATTGCAGCCCTTTCGGAACATGGCAAGGAGCTTCTTGTAGTCGATGTCGAAATCTAGGCCGCGAGCAGTGGCGTATAGATTTGCGCCGTCAATAAAAACGACTGTTTTTTCTGTGTTTTTTAGCATTTATTTTAACCTTCTATATCTAATCGCTTCGCCGCCTCGGGCTCGCGTATGATGGCTGTAAATCTGGCCGCGTGAGCAGCAGAGTATTCCTATGACGGCACAGATAGTCCGACATGAGGGACGTGTCCAGACAGACCGTGCCGTTTGGGATTGTAAATTAACATGATACTGATAGCTTTTGGTGGGAACTTGCCTCATGCGCAATATGGCTCACCTCGTGAAACAATCGAGGCGGCGCTTGGTGCGCTGCGCGAACGCGGGGTATCGGTGCTGGCGCGCTCCCGTTGGTATTCTACGGCCCCTGTGCCGCCCTCGGACCAGCAGCGTTTTGTCAATCTCGTGGCCTGGATCGACAGCGCCCTGCCGCCGGGCGAATTGCTTGCCCTGTTGCACGACGTAGAAGAGGAATTCGGGCGCGTGCGTGGTGCGCGCAATGCTGCGCGGGTGCTCGATATCGATCTTCTGGACTACAACGGGGCTGTCTGCGCGGACTGGCCGGAACTGCCGCATCCGCGCATGTCAGAGCGTGCCTTCGTGCTAGTTCCGCTGCGCGATGTGGCGCCGGACTGGCGGCATCTGGTCAGCGGTGCGAGCGTCGATGACCTGATCGCCGCGGCCCCCGACCTTTCCGGTGTGGAGTTAATGGATGAAGCCTCGGGACCGTGACGGCCACGCACCGGAAACTGTTGGCTTTTCCGCTGGTTGCCCCTATAAACCAAAGTAATCCTGAATTCAGACTTGGAGCCGATGCATGGCCCGCGTAACAGTCGAAGACTGCATTGAGCGCGTCTCGAACCGATTTGACCTTGTAATGTTAGCCGCCCAGCGCGCGCGTGAAGTGTCCGCCGGGGCACCGATCACCGTCGAGCGCGACAACGACAAGAACCCTGTGATCGCGCTGCGCGAGATCGCCGACGAGACCGTGGAACTGGAGAACCTGCAGGAAGCGCTGATAGTCAGCCAGCAGAGGCATGTCGAATACGACCTGCCTGAAGAGGACGAGGTCATCGAGCTGCTCGAATCCGAGAGCAACATGGCCGGCGTGCAGCAGGAAATGCCGGTGGCTGACGGCGAGGAACCTATGGAACCGGACATGCCGCAGATGCGATTCGAGGATGCGGTGGATGAGAGTTCCGACACCTAAGCCCGAGCCGGCTTTACGAAGATTTCCGGGCCCGGATGCGCATCGCGTATCCGGGCTTTTTCGTGGGCACTAATTCAGGTCTAAGATAGCGTCATGATGCGGCAATACGAGCTGGTGGAGAAGGTTCGCGCCTACGACCCGAGCGTGGATGAGGATGCGCTGAACCGCGCCTATGTCTTCGCTATGAAGGCGCATGGCAACCAGAAGCGCGCATCGGGCGATCCGTATTTCAGTCATCCGCTGGAAGTGGCCGGGATCCTCACGAACTATCATCTGGACACGGCCTCCATTATCACCGCGCTGCTCCATGACACGGTGGAGGACACGGAAGCGACTTCCCAGCAGATCGCGAAGCTGTTCGGAGAAGAAATTGCCCAGCTCGTGGACGGTGTGACCAAGCTCACGCAGCTTGAACTCCAGTCGAACCGCGCCATGCAGGCCGAGAACTTCCGCAAGCTCCTGCTGGCAATGAGCCGGGATATCCGTGTGCTGCTGGTCAAGCTAGCGGACCGGCTGCATAACATGCGCACCATTGAGCACATGTCGAAGCCGGAAAGCCGCCGGCGCATCGCGCACGAGACGATGGATATCTATGCGCCGCTGGCCGAGCGCATCGGCATGCACGACATCAAGGATGAGCTGGAGGACCGCGCATTTCGGGAGCTCTATCCCGATGCCCGCGATTCCATCGTGCGGCGGCTTGAATTCTTGCGAACTGAGGGCAAGAGCATCGTCGAATCGGTGCTGGAGGAGTTGCGCAAGCTGTTCGCGGGAGCAGGCATGGACGTCGATATCGCGGGGCGTGAGAAATCGCCTTACTCGATCTGGCGCAAGATGCAGCGAACCCAGAGCTCCGTGGAGCAACTGTCCGACATCATTGCCTTCCGGGTGATCGTGGCGTCGGTTCCCGATTGCTACCAGGCTCTCGGCATCGTCCACGGGCGCTACAGGGTCGTGCCGGGCCGGTTTAAGGATTACATCTCTACGCCCAAGCCGAATGGCTACCGCTCGCTGCACACTAGCGTGCTGGGCCTGGCGGAGCACCGAATCGAAATCCAGATCCGCACGCCGGAGATGCATGACGTGGCCGAGCGCGGCGTGGCGGCCCACTGGGTCTATAAGGATATAGGTTCTGGCCCGGCTTCCAACGCGGTGCGCGAGGAAAGCAAACAATACCGCTGGCTGCAGGAGCTTCTGGAAATCCTGGAGAACGCGGCGGCGCCGGAAGACTTCCTGGCCCACACGCGCATGGAGATGTTCTCCGACCAGGTGTTCTGCTTCTCGCCCAAGGGTGATGTGTATTCGCTTCCGCGTGGTTCCACGCCTATCGATTTCGCCTATGCCGTGCACACCGATATCGGCGACAAATGCGTCGGCGCCAAGATCAACAGCCGCAACATGCCGCTACGCACCCAGCTGCAGAACGGTGACCAGGTTGAAATCCTGATATCGCGCAACCAGACCCCGTCTCCCGACTGGGAAAAGCTGGTCGTGACGGGCAAGGCGAAGGCCCGCATCCGTCGCGTGCTGCGAGAGATCGAGATGCGCCAGTATGTTGATCTGGGTCGCAGCATCCTCGACAAGGCGTTCGGGCGCATCGAGGAGAATCTCGACGCCGAGACACTCAAGCCCGTGCTTCGCGAATTCCACGCCGAGACCGTGGACGATCTTTTCGCCATGCTGGGGCAGGGTATCTACACTGGACGGGATGTTGTGCGCCTCGTTCATCCGAATAAGGACGATTTCGCCGACGGCCGCAAGTCGGGCGGTTCGCTGTTCTCGCTCCGCCGCCGGCGGAAGCTGCCTATCGAGGCCGACAGCAAGCACTCGGTGCCAATAAGCGGGCTGACACCGGGCATCGCGGTGCACTTGGCAAAATGCTGCTATCCGCTGCCGGGCGACCGCATCGTGGGCATTGCGACAACGGGCAAGGGCGTGACCATCCACACCATCGACTGCATGACACTGGAAGCCTTCGCCGATAGCCCCGAGCGTTGGGTCGACGTGTCCTGGGACCCGAACGCCGATCTGGCGACCGAGGAACTGGTCAGCCGCCTCAACGTGACCCTGGTCAACGAACCGGGTGCGCTGGCCGAGATGGCCGCGACTATCGCCGGCGCACAGGGCAATATTTCCAACCTGAAGTTCACCAACCGCACGCCGGATTTCTTCGACATGCTGGTCGATATCGAGGTGATGGACGCCAAGCATCTCAGCGCCATCGAGACCACCTTGCGCAGCCATGCGTCGGTGCGTTCGGTCGAACGGGTGCGGAGCTAAGAGGGCGCGGGCCTTGACCTAGCGCTTCCATCGTCCAATTCTCGAACGCAGGCCTGAAAGAGCGAGATTCCTCAATGACTTCTGATCTGCGGCTTGGCGTTAACGTCGATCATGTCGCGACTATTCGAAATGCGCGAGGCGGGGGGCATCCCGATCCGGTTCGTGCGGCGCGCGCGGCGGCGGATGCCGGGGCTGACAGCATCGTGGCGCATCTTCGCGAAGACCGGAGGCACATCTCCGACGACGATCTGCAGCGCCTGATCGCCGCCATCGACATTCCTCTGACACTGGAAATGGCGGCGACGGATGAGATGCTGGGTATCGCCTTGCAGCATGCGCCCCACGCCGTCTGCATTGTGCCGGAGCGGCGTGAGGAGCGCACTACGGAAGGCGGGCTCGACGTTGTGTCGGGGCACAACCACCTGAAACGTTTCGTCGATGAACTCGGTGACCGGGGCGCCATTGTTTCCATGTTCATCGAGCCGGACGCCGCGCAGCTTGATGCGTCCCGGTCTATCGGTGCGCCCGCCGTAGAAATTCATGTCGGCGCTTACTGCGATGCGGTCATCGCGGGAGAACTCGACCGGGCGGAGATGCTTCTGGCCCGCATCGTTGCGGCTGCGGAGTACGGGGTCGGGATAGGCCTCAAGGTTCATGCAGGTCACGGCATCACCTTCGAGACGGTGGGGCCTGTGGCGGCCATTCCCCAGATCGAGGAATTAAACATCGGGCATTTCATCATCGGCGAGGCGATCTTCACCGGGCTCGACAGCTCGATCCGGCGCATGCGCTCGCTGATGCACACGGCCCGGGCCGAGGCCATCGCATGAGTGAGGACAATCCGGTCAACGCGAACCTGCCGATGTATCCGATGATTATCGGGCTTGGCAGCGACCTGATCGACATCACCCGGGTCGAGCGGACCCTGGAACGTTTCGGCGAGCGCTTCACCCAGCGCTGTTTCACCGAGGTGGAGCGCACCAAGTCCGACCGCCGTGCCAACCGGGCCGACAGCTACGCGAAGCGCTATGCCGCCAAGGAGGCCTGCTCGAAGGCACTGGGGACCGGCTTCCGCAAGGGTGTGTTCTGGCGCGACATGGGGGTGGTGAACCTGCCATCGGGCAAGCCGACCATGAAGCTGACCAACGGCGCTGCGGCGCGCCTAGCGGCAATCACCCCGCCCGGCATGAAGCCGCTGATCGAGCTGTCGCTGACGGACGAGCCGCCACTGGCGCAGGCGATTGTCATCATTTCCGCGATTCCTGACATCGAAGACTGACCGGGGACCGGCTTGGCCGGCGGTCCGGATTTCCATTCATGACTAGTGAAATCGGCTGCAGGCCGCTAGAAACCGCTCCCGTAGCGATGCTGCGAACAGCAGGGGCCAGATGATGGCGAAAGACCGAACGAAGAAACCCTCCAGCACCTGGGAGACCGTGCGCACGATTGTCTATGCACTGCTGATCGCGGGACTGGTGCGGACCTTCGCGTTTCAGCCCTTCAACATTCCGTCGGGCTCGATGATCCCGACACTGCTAGTCGGCGACTACCTGTTCGTCTCCAAGTATTCCTATGGCTATAGCCGCTATTCCTTCCCGTTCGGGCTGGGCTTCTTCTCGGGCCGAATTCTTGACGGCGCCCCGGAACGCGGCGATGTCGCGGTCTTTCGCCAGCCGCCGCTGAACAAGGTTGATTTCATCAAGCGCCTCGTCGGCGTGCCCGGCGACCGCATCCAGGTGACCAACGGCCAGTTCATCCTTAACGGCCAGCCGGTGCCGCGCCGGCGGATCGCGGATCATGTATCCTTGGACTTCCGCGGTAATGTCCGCCGCGTGCCGCAGTACATCGAAACCCTGCCCGACGGGCGCAGCTACACTGTGCGCGAAAGCCTGGGCGATCGCGGACCTGCGGATAATACGCGTGAATTCGTCGTGCCGCCGGATCACTATTTCGCGATGGGCGACAACCGGGACGACAGCAACGACAGCCGGAGCTGGGGTTTTGTCCCGAAGGACAACCTGATCGGCCGTGCGGAGATCATCTTCTTTTCGACTGATGGCTCGGCCGGATGGCTAGAGCCGTGGGGCTGGATCCAGGCCACGCGATTCAGCCGTATCTTCGATTCCATCGAATGACGGATATCAACCAGAGTCTCGGGCCACTCTGTACGGTGCTCGGCCATTCCTTTTCCAATCCCACGCTGCTCCTTCGCGCCCTCAGCCATTCCAGTGTCGCGGGCCCTAAATCCTATGAGCGGCTGGAGTTTCTCGGCGACCGGGTGCTGGGCCTTGCCGTGGCGCAACTGCTGCTTGACCGTTTCCCGAACGAGAACGAGGGCGAGATCGGCCGCCGGTTCGCGGCTTTGGTGCAGGCGGACACCCTCGCACAGGTGGGGGCCGAACTCGGCCTGGCGGACTACGCCATCGCCGGCCCTGGTGTAGTCAATGACGGCATCGTCGCCGACATGGTCGAGGCCGTGATCGCCGCGCTGTACCTCGATGGCGGCATGGACGTGGCGCGCGCCTTTGTCCGCAAGACCTGGGGCCCGCTGGTGGAAACCCGCTCGCGCCCGCCGCGCGATGCGAAGACGGCGCTGCAGGAATGGTCCCAGTCCAAGGGGTGCGGGCTGCCAGCCTATCAGGATGTTGAGCGTTCGGGCCCGGACCACGCACCTGTGTTCACGGTTGAGGTGCGGCTTGCCGATTTCGCGCCGCAACGCGCGCAGGGCGCGAGTAAGCGCGCCGCCGAGCAGGAGGCTGCGGCCATGATGCTGCGCGAGCTGGGAGTGTCACATGATGGCTGAACCGGGCATGCGCTGCGGTGTCGTCTCGATCCTCGGCGCGCCGAATGCGGGCAAATCGACGCTCGTGAACCGTCTGGTCGGGGCCAAGGTGTCCATCGTCTCGCCCAAGGTGCAGACCACGCGCATTCGCGTGCGGGGTGTCGCGCTGATCGACAAGACCCAGATCGTTTATGTCGATACGCCGGGGATTTTCGCGCCCAAGCGGCGGTTGGACCGGGCGATGGTCGATGCCGCGTGGAGCGGGGCGTCGGACGCCGACGCCATTGTGCTGCTGGTCGATGCGGCGCGCGGGATCGACACCGACACGCGGCGGATCGCGGAAGGCCTGAAGGAACGAGGTGCGGCGGCGATCCTGGTTCTGAACAAGGTCGATGCCGTGAAGCGTGAAGCGCTGCTGGCGCTGTCGGAGGAGCTCAATTCGTTGGCCGGTTTCGACGCGACCTTTATGGTCTCCGCGCTCAACGGCAGCGGGGTCGAGGATCTGGAGCGCCATCTGGTCTCGCGGATGCCGTCGGGGCCGTGGCTGTTTCCGGAAGACGAGATTTCCGACCTGCCGCAGCGCCTGCTGGCGGCCGAGATCACCCGCGAGAAGGCCTATCTGCGTCTGCATCAGGAACTGCCCTATGCGCTGTCGGTCGAGACCGAGGCCTGGCAGGACTTCGACGACGGCAGCGTGCGGATCGAGCAGTCGATCACGGTGGAGCGGGATTCCCAGAAGGGGATCGTCGTGGGCAAGGGCGGGCAGATGATCAAGCGCATCCGCGCCGAGGCCCAGCAGGAACTCGCCGAGCTTCTGGACCGGCCCGTGCACCTGTTCGTGCGGGTGCGCGTGCGCGAGAACTGGGCCGACAATCCCGGGCATTACCGCGAATGGGGCCTGCGCTTCGACGCGTGAACGGCTCTCGACTGACTCGGTGCGGGGTTTCATGCTCCATGGAACCGGCAAATATGCGCGGATAAACCGGTATGGAATGGCGTGACGAGGCAATCGTGCTGGCGGCCCGGCCGCATGGCGAGGGAGCTGCGGTGGTGCAGCTTCTCACCCGTGAGCACGGCCGCCACGCCGGGCTGATGCATGGCGGAAACTCGCGCAGCAAGCGCGGCGTGGTCGAGCCGGGCAACCGGGTCGATGCCGTCTGGCGTGCGCGGCTGCCCGAACACCTGGGGCGCTACACCATCGAGGCGACCCGCCATTACTCGGCGGATTTCATGGACGATCCCGCGCGCCTTGCGGCGCTGTCGGCAGCCTGCGCGGTGACCGAGACCGTGATTCCCGAGCGTGAGCCTCATCCAGGCCTGTTCGAGGCGACGGGCGCACTCCTGAACGCGCTGGCGGCGGGGGAGGACGACATCTGGCCTGCCGTCTATATCCATTGGGAACTGGGCCTGCTGCGCGAGCTCGGCTTCGGCCTCGATCTGACCTCCTGCGCGGCGACGGGTGAGGTTGAGAACCTGATCTATGTCAGCCCGCGCACGGGCCGGGCCGTCTCCCGCGCGGCGGGGGACCCCTACAAGGAACGCATGCTGGCATTGCCGGGCTTCCTGCGTCCGGACGGGCGCGGTGGCGGGGCCGAGGCCGCCGATTTCGCTGACGGGCTGCGCCTGACGGGGCACTTCCTGGCCCGCCATGCCTTCGATCCGCTGGACCGGCCGCTGCCGGCGGCGCGCGAGCGGCTGGAGACCCTGATCGGGCGTGCCGCAAAACCCGTGGATGAGGGCGAGGATACCCACAGTTCCGATTGTTGAGCGGAATCAGGTCCGCGCCCTAGAAATAGGGCCGTTCCACAGGAGTTTCTGACATGACGGTCGTCGGCGGGGTTCGCCAGGAAGCCTTCAAGGACGCGCTCAGTTCGCGCTACCTCAGCTATGCGCTGTCCACCATCACGGCGCGTTCGCTGCCGGATGTGCGTGACGGGCTGAAACCGGTCCATCGCCGGCTGCTGCATGCGATGCGCCAGCTTCGCCTTGATCCCGATCAGGGCTACAAGAAATGCGCCCGCGTGGTCGGCGACGTCATGGGTAAGTATCACCCCCATGGCGACCAGGCGATCTACGACGCCATGGTGCGCCTCGCCCAGGAATTCGCCGTGCGCTATCCGCTGGTCGATGGCCAGGGCAATTTCGGCAACATCGACGGCGATAACGCGGCGGCCATGCGCTACACCGAAGCGCGCATGACCGAGGTCGCGCAGGCGCTGCTGGAAGGCATCGACGATGACGCGGTCGATTTCCGCGAGACCTATGACGGCGAAGGCAGCGAGCCGGTCGTCCTGCCCGCCAACTTCCCGAATCTGCTGGCCAACGGCGCATCCGGCATCGCGGTCGGCATGGCGACCAGCATTCCGCCGCACAATGTGGGCGAGATTTGCGATGCCCTGTCGCACCTGCTGAAAACGCCCAACGCGACCATCGCCAAGCTGGTCGATTTCATGCCGGGCCCGGATTTCCCGACCGGCGGCGTTCTGGTGGAGGATCGCGCGAACATCGTCGAGGCCTACACCTCCGGGCGTGGCAGCTTCCGCATCCGCGCGCGCTGGGAGACGGAAGATCTGGGGCGCGGCCAGTATCAGGTGGTCGTCACCGAGATTCCCTACCAGGTGCAGAAGGCGCGGCTGGTCGAGCGCATCGCGGAACTGATGGTCAACCGCAAGCTGCCGCTGCTGGGCGACATCCGCGACGAATCCGCCGAGGACATCCGCCTCGTGCTGGAGCCCAAGAGCCGCAACGTCACCCCCGACATGCTGATGGAGAGCCTGTTCCGCAACACCGAGATGGAAGCGCGGGTCTCGCTCAACATGAACGTGCTGGATGCCGACAACGTGCCGCGCGTGATGACGCTCCGCGAGGTGCTGCAGGCCTATCTGGACCACCGCCACGATGTGCTGGTCCGGCGCACCAATTACCGCCTCGGCAAGATCGAGGAGCGTCTGAACGTCCTCCACGGCTACATGATCGTGTTCCTGAACCTCGACGAGGTGATTGCGATCATCCGGGAGGAGGAGGATCCCCGCGCGGTGATGAAGAAGCGCTGGAAGCTGAACGACGCCCAGGTCGATGCGATCCTCAACATGCGGCTGCGCTCGCTGCGCCGGCTGGAGGAGATCGCGATCCGTCAGGAGATCGACGGGCTGGAGGGCGAGCAGAAGACCCTGCGCGGCCTGCTGCGCGACAAGGCGAAGCGCACCAAGCACCTGGCGGGTGAGGTCGCGGAGTTGAAGAAGAAGTTCGGCCCCAAGACAGAACTCGGCCGCCGCCGGACGGAGATCGGCGATGCACCGGAGCCGGTGGATGTGCCACTGGACGCGATGATCGAGCGCGAGCCCGTGACCGTCGTCTGCTCGGACAAGGGCTGGGTGCGCACCATCAAGGGCCACAGCGTCGATCCCAAGGAACTGAAATTCAAGGAAGGCGACAAGGGCCGCTTCGTGCTGACGGCGGAGACGACCGACAAGCTATTGGTGTTCGCGACCAACGGGCGCTTCTACACGGTCGGCGTGGACAAGCTGCCGGGCGGTCGTGGACATGGCGAGCCGCTGCGTCTGATGTTCGATCTGGGCAACGATGCCGATATCGTCGCACTGCGGATTCACAAGCCGGGTGCGAAGCTGGTCGTCGCGTCGTCCGACGGGCGCGGCTTCATCGTCCCGGAGGACGATGTGGTTGCCCAGACCCGCACGGGTAAGCAGGTGCTGAACGTGAAGGGCGATGTGGAGGCGGCGGCCTGCGCCCCGGTCGAGGGCGACCAGGTTGCGGTGTTGGGCCGACTTCGCAAGCTGTTGATATTCGCACTGTCCGAACTGCCCGAAATGACGCGCGGGCGGGGCGTGAAGCTGCAAAGCTACTCCCGCGACAGCCTTGCCGATGTAGCGACCTTCAGCATGGCGGAAGGCCTGACTACCGCGACGGGGGACCGGAACAGGACGTTTACGGCGGATGAGTTGAAAGAGTGGGTGGGAAAGCGTGCCCAGGCCGGGCGGAAAGCACCGCGCGGGTTCCCGTCGGCGCCGCGATTCTCCTGACTTCGGATTTGTTGAGCCCCGAAATCGAAGCTGTTAACAGTTGCGAACGAATTTGATCCGCAGAAACGGAGACAAACCATGCAGGTAACCGCGGGCACGGCCCCGACACTGATCAACGCGATCTGGCCGCGCGAGATGGGCGGCGTTGTTCGCCTCGCGCTACTTGCCATCTTGGGCAGCGCCTTGATGGCGGTTTCAGCCAAAATCCAGGTGCCGATGTATCCTGTGCCGATGACCATGCAAACCTTCGCCGTTTTGGTGATCGCCATGGCCTACGGCGCACGCCTGGCCGGCGTCACGCTTCTGCTCTACCTCGCCGAGGGAGCAATTGGCCTGCCGGTCTTTGCCAGCGGCGCCGGGCTCGCCTACATGGCGGGGCCAACTGGCGGTTATCTCGCCGGGTTCCTCGTGGCGGCGGTCCTTGTCGGCTGGCTGGCGGAACGCGGCTGGGACCGCAATCCGGCACTGACGTTCCTCGCGAATGCGGCAGGAACAACGATTATTTTCGTTCTGGGCTTGGCGTATCTGTCCACGCTGGTCGGCGGTGTGGATGTGGCCTTCGAGAAAGGTTTAGCCCCGTTCGCAATTGGTGCACTGGTCAAAGTTTCTCTAGCAGCAGCGGTGCTGCCGCTTGTGTGGAAGTTACTACCCCGGCGCTAGACGTAGCATATGCGTAAAGAGAAACGCCGCTCCCATCCGGGGCGGCCGTTTTCTTTTGCGGATATTCGCACCGTCAGAAGTTCAGTGAAATATCGCGGTGGACGGCGAGGCAGGACGCAATGCTGTCGGTGTATTCCGACGGCAGGCGGTCGAGCTGGCGTAATCCGATGGTCTTGGCGATGGCAGCCTCATACTGCGCGAGGCCGCTGGTGAGTTCACCGGCGGCGCGCCTGCGCCAGGCGCGTTCGTCCTCATATAGCGCCACGGCTTTCTGTGCAGTCTCCAGTGCACGGTCGGGCCGGGGCGTCCGCGCCGTAAGGTCGCGGCGTGCCTTGATGAGTTCCGAGCGAATCGCGCTCGTATCGGCCAGTGCCGAAAGCCCCGATTCCGCTGACTTCAGGGCCGCGACCGCGTCCTCGGCGGACGAGCTCTCGATCTTGGCGGGAAGCGCTGCCATTTCGTCCTGCATTGTGGCGAAGGTGGCAGCGCCTTCGAGGATCTCTAGGGTCTCCATGATCGGCGTGTAGGCCTGATCGACGTTCTGCCTGTAGCCGAGACGCGCGCGCTTTTCAGCCTTTGCCAGCGTGCGATACTTCTTGCGGGCATCTTCCCAGCCGGCGGGGAGGGAGCCTTCCAGTCTCGCGGCCTCTTCCTTCAGGACTTCTATCTTCCCTTCGATGGCGGCAAGCGTGTTCGTCTCAATTCCCTCGGCGCGGCGCGACCGCCTGAGTTCGTCCTGCAGGTCATCGAGTTCTTCTTCAACCTTATGGAGCTTGATCTTGGTGCCGCGAACTTCCCGGTGGATGGGCTTGTACTGCGGCGTGTAGCCTTCTACCGCTGCCTCTGCCTCGCGCACATCCTCGACAAGCTGGAAGGTTGCAAGCGCCTTGTCGAAGCTGCCCGACAGTTCCTGCGCCCGTTTCTCGGGCAGGTAGCTGATATCCAGTTTCTTGCCCCGCTCGATGGCCGCGACCAGATCGGGCCGCCTTTCGTCGTAAAGCTCGAATAGGTGCTGCTCTATGCAGGCCTGCAGGCGCGGGTTTTTCGGTGGAGGTGCGGTTTCTGCCGACAGGAAGGACTGGTTGGGCAGGAAATTCACCAGCGAGGGGAAGGCACCGACGATGGCGAGGCCCAGAAGCTGCAGCCCGATGAACGCCGCGACACCCCGGTACATCTCAGTTGTCTTCACCTGCGGTGGGGCAACACCGCGCAGGTAGAACAGCGCGAAACCGAATGGCGGCGTCAGGAAAGAGGTCTGCATGTTGACGCCGATCATGACGCCCAGCCAGACGGCGGTGATGTTGGCCGAAGGGTCTTCCAGCAGGATCGGTGCGACGATGGGCACGACGACCACGGCGATCTCGATGAAGTCGAGGAAGAAGCCGAGGATGAAGATCACCGCCATCACGACTATGAACTGGGTCCAGAAGCCGCCCGGCAGCCCGCCGAGGAAATCGCGCACCAGCTCCTCACCGCCGAAGGCGCGGAAGGCAGCTGTCAGCATCGCTGCCCCGAGCAGGATGATGAAAACCATCGAGGTGGTCTTGGCGGTCTCGATCATCACCCCTCGCAGGGTGTCGTCGATCTTGTAAACGCGCCAGCCGCTCCAGATGACGGCAAACAGGAACACACAAACGGCAACGACTGCCAATGTGATCCCCAGGACGTCGTTACTGGTGTCGATGCTCTTCACGTTCAGGTCGAACATGGACAGCAGAACGAAGATGGCACACACGGCGGCTACAGCGAGAATCGCCGGAATGAACGCGCCGCGTTTGCCCTCGAGCAGCCTGTAGCCCGCCATGATGATGGCGCCGGCGGCACCGATGGCGCCGGCCTGGTTCACCGTGGCGATGCCCATGATGATCGAACCGAGCACCGCCAGGATCAGGGCCAGCGGGGGGATCAGGACGAGGAACACACGAAAGGCAAATTTCAGATCGAACGTGCCTTCGCGGTGCACCGCTGGTGCATTCTTTGGCCGAAGGAGTGCGAAAATCAGGATATAGGCGACGTACAGACCGACCAGGACGAGCCCGGGCAGGAACGCGCCGAGGAACATGTCACCCGCGCTGGTGGACGTGATGTCCAGTTCGCTGGGCATGTTGAATTCGCCGGTGGCCTCCTTGTACTCGGCCTTGCGCGCGGTGCTGGCCTGGTCGGAGGCGCTGGAGAGCTGGTCGGCGAGGATGATGAGGACGATAGATGGCGGGATGATCTGTCCCAAGGTGCCCGAAGCCGCGATGGTGCCGGTGGCGAGCGAGTGGGAATAGTTGTTGCGCAGCATTGCGGGCAACGAGATGAGGCCCATCGCGACGACGGTCGCGCCGACGATACCCGTGGTCGCAGCTAGCAGCGCACCGACGAGCACGACGGATATGCCTAGGCCGCCAGGTACGGGGCCGAACAGCTGCGCCATGGTGACAAGGAGATCCTCGGCAATCTTGGACCGCTGCAGCATGATGCCCATGAACACGAATAGCGGGATGGCGATCAGGGTGTCGCGCTCGACTTCCCAATAGACCCCTCTAAAGTTGGTCACGCCGGCTGTCAGCCACTGTGTCGGTCCGTCCTGGGCGAAGAAGCTGCTGACGTCGCCGGTGAAAAGCCAGCCGAAGAGTGAGGCGGCCGCGATGGTCAGTATGGCGGAGCCTGGAAGTGCGAAGGCGACGGGGTAGCCCATGGCCAGCGCGCCGCCCATTAGCAGAATCAGCAGGGCAATAAAGAACAGTTCCATGACGTGTATCCCTCCCGATTACGGCTCCGGATTTTCCGGCGGAGACGGTTTGTCAGGTTCACTTCTCAAATCCGCGATGGCCGAAAGAAAGTAGCTAGTGAACTGAATCATCATGGAGATGGCGAAGACTGCGAGGAAGCCCGCCATCAGGTATTTGACGTAGAGGCCAAAGCCGCTCTGCGACGTCTCGAAACTCAGGAGCGGGCTGTTGATGACGGTGGCCTTGCCAGCCATGCCCATCGCCAGGATCACCCAGCACATGGGTATTCCCAGAAGGAGACAGCCGGTGGCGTTGGCCCAGGCCTTCCCGCGCTCGCTGAAACCGGCATAGAGTACATCCACGCGGACATGCCCTTCCTTGGTCAGCGTGTAGGCACTGGCGAACAGGAACAGCGCGGCGTACCAGAAGCGCACCAGGTCGCCCATGAAAGCCTGCTCATATGAAAAAATAAAACGCGCGATCACGATCTGGAGTTCCGCGACCACGACCAGCAGCGCCAGCCATGTGAAGCCGAGCGAGCGGGTAAAGGCCGCGATAAAAAGCGACACTGCGATCAGCGGGCAGTGGACATACGTACCCCGGAATTCCGAAAGTCCCAGATTGATTTCCATTTTCTGGCCGAAGACAGAAGCGAGAAAGCCTTCGACCCGCATGAAGGAAATCACGGCGTCCACCAGTCCTATCAGCAGGACCGACCAGAAGGCAGCGCGGATAATGAAGGCGGCCATGGCGCTCAGGTAAGTCGAATCCACGCGGAGGGGTTGCCGCGCGTTGGTGAGCGCATAGACGATGACAATGCCGATAAGTGCGACATAGAGAAGAAGCTGAATCCACCCTTGGGTGAGCGCGCCACCAGCCAGCGGCTTGCCATCTGCGGCGGAGAACCAGCCCAGATGTGAGAACAGGCTGCTGATTCCCGGCCAGTCCTGCCAGATAGTCAGGTAGTTGTTGATCAGGAAGGCGAACATAGCCGCGATGATGCCTAGCGCGACGATACGGATCGCAATAACGGATAGCGGCCTTTTTGCCGCGGGGATGTTTTCGAGCGCGGTCGCCGTCATATCTTGTGATGTCCTTCTGTTTGGAGCAATCCACGCTAGGCCAGGCGGGCCGGTTCTGTCCCCGGACACGCCATAATTTTTGCGTCACCCCCACATGGAAAACGGAGCCGATAGGGCTCCGTTTTCATGATGTGGTTTGTTGTCCTGACTAGAGGCCAAGCACTCGGTTCCGCTGCTGGACGTAGGCCTGGTCCGAAATGTTCGTCCAGCCGCCGACTTCCTGGCGCGCATTGAGGAAACTCTCATGGATGCGCTTGGCGAGATCGCTGTGCGCCACGACTTCCGCGTATACTTCGTCGGAGGCCTTGCCGAAGCTGTCGTAGATCTCGTCCGAGAACTGACGCAGTTGAACGCCCTGGTTGTTGATGAGCTGGGCCAGCGCCGCGCCGTTCTTGGCGTTGTACTCGGACATCATCACGTCGTTTTCCATGCTCGCAGCAGCTTCGATCATGAGCTGGTCGGACTTGGACAGCTTGCCCCAGAACGACGCATTCATGCCGACTGCCAGCATCGAGCCCGGCTCGTGCATGCCCGGGTAGTAGTAGAACTTCGCGGCTTCGTAGAACTTCATGACCTGATCGTTCCACGGGCCCACCCACTCGGTGGCGTCGATCGCACCCGAGACGAGGTTTTCGTAGATCTGGCCACCCGGCAGGGACACCGGCGAGGCACCCAGCTTGGCCATGACGTCGCCGCCCAGGCCCGGGATGCGCATCTTCAGACCCTTGAGGTCGTCTGCGGTGTTGATTTCCTTGTTGAACCAGCCGCCCATCTGAACGCCGGTGTTGCCGCACATCAGGCCCTTGAGGCCGAAATCCTTGCCGAGTTCGTCCCAGAGCTCCTGGCCGCCGCCGAAGCGGATCCAGGCGTTCATCTCGGTGTAGGTGAGGCCGAACGGAACGGCGGTGAAGTACGCCCAGCCCGGATGCTTGCCTTTCCAGTAGTAGTCGGCGGCGTGATAGGCTTGGGCGTTGCCCGAGGCAACTTCGTCGAAGGAGTCGAACGCACCAACGCGTTCACCGGCGGCGAAGTACTCGACCTTGATACGGCCCTCGCTCATTTCTTCGAGGCGTGCGGCGAAGCGCTGGGCGCCGGTGCCGAGCCCCGGGAAGTCGCGCGGCCAGGTCGTGACGATGGCGAAGTTGATCCGATCCTTGACCACGGCCGGCGCGGCGGGTTTTTCAGCAACTGGTGCCGGTTTCGGAGCTTCTTTTTGCGAAGTCAGAACAGCAGCAGTTGCTCCGACGCCTACGACACCGCCGACGGCAGCACCTGAAATGAAATCTCGTCTATTCATGGAACTCCCCAGTTCAGATTTGTGCTTATTCGAAACGTTATGTTCCGTCCTCAACGAAAAACCTGAGTTGTCAACGGATTACTGACTGTCACGAAAGTGACATTAAGACAGTGATTGGGGGCGCGCAATGGGATGCACGCTATAAAAAGTATGAGGGCCTCGGCTAGCGGGGTGTGCCGGTTCCGGGCAGCGGACCGCCCTGCCAGCCGTTCGCGCCCAGGTGTTCGATGGGCCGGAAGCGGCTCTTGTAGGCCATCTTAGCACTGTCCGCGATCCAGTAGCCCAGATAGACATGGGGTTTGCCGGCTTTGCGGGCGCGCTCCAGCAGCCATAGCACGCAAAAGGTTCCGAGGCTGCGTTCCTCGAGTTCCGTCTCGAAGTAGCTGTAAACCGCAGAATAGCCGGTGGAGAGCCGGTCGGTCAGACACGCACCCACGAGCTTGCCTTCAGGATCGTGGATCGAGATGAGTTCTGTCTGTACGACCGAATCCTCGACCATGGCCCGGAAGTCGGCATAGGACATCGTCGCCATCTCGCCGCCGCTGTGGCGCGTATTTTGATAGCGCGCAAACAGTTCGTAATGCTCCTCGCTGGCGTGTGCCGGGCCGGGGCTGACACTCAAATCCGCGTTGCGGTTCCACACGCGCTTTTGCGAACGTGACATCGTAAAGGTCGCGACCGGGATACGTACGGGTACGCACGCATTGCAGCCCGGGCATGCAGGCCGGTAGATGATCTGATGGGAACGGCGGAAACCGGCCTTGGCTAGCTGATCGTGTACCGCCGGGGCCTGCACGCCGTGTAGTTCAGTAAACAGGTTTCTCTCGACCCGACCCTCAAGGTAGGGGCAGGGCATCGGCCCGGTGCGGTAGAACACGAGCGGCGGTTTGGGCGCCTGTGTGGTCATCGAGCCTTCCGGGAATGCCTTTGCAGTGAGCTGGTGGAGTCTAGCTTCTCGGCTGCATTCGCGCAAAATCCTGGCACTCTGTTTTTTTAGATAAACCGGTGGAATAACCGCCGTCGAGCTTAGTTTTCTGTGCCGGCGGTGAGGCCGGGCTTACAGTTGGCTCTGGTGCGCCGAGTTCGCTGGGTGCATCGGTGTCGCGAATTTCGATCGGCACGGCGTTATCGCGCAGCAGTCCGATGGAGATGCGGCGGTTGCGTTCGCTTTTCGGATCGTCCTGCAGCAGAAGGTCGGTATTGGCCCGGCCCTGCACCAGCGCGATTCATTCGGCATTGAGGCCGGATTCGATCAGCAGGTTGTTCTGCAGCGCGACCAGTTCCGGAACACGGTCGATGGCCGGGCGCAGAATCTCGGTCGCGCCTCGAACTGTTCCTGTTCGCGCGCGCGTCGCGCGCCTTGAAAGAGCCGGTGAGTTGCAGGTTTTCAATTATCAGACGCACATCGAAGCCGAGCACCTGGGACAGTTCCGGGGAGGGAACTGTCGGCGTGTACGGAACGAAACCTGCAATCGTCGCGGCGGTGGTCTCGATGTCCTGGATGGTGACGATCATGGCGTCAGGGTCAGTTCGCTTGTGGCGTTGCCTCGCAACTCGCCCAGATCGCCTTTTAGCACGATGTAGCGCCCCTGCGCCCATCGTTCGGCGAGGTTCGAGTAGTTCGGGGAGGCAACGCGGCCCGATTGCCCGGGTGCGATCATGAACATCGCTTCGCCGGGGCGCGCCATGTCGAAGATCGCGCGTAGACCCGGCCCATGGACATGAGGGAAGCGGCCATTCCCTGATGTACGGTAGGTGCCGCGGTTGATCGTGTGGTTGGCGCCGCCTGTGGGAACATGCGGAGCGAGCATAGCAGCGACGCCCGGCGCGGCGCGCAGTAGGGGATGCGCGAAGGTCACGCTATGGGCGTCGCCCCAGTGCCATTGAGCCGGATCGTCGCCATAGGCTTCGCGCAGCATTTCGACGGCGTCGTCCAGCGCAGCCGCGACACTTTCCGCACAGGACTCCGGTTGCGGTGTACCGGTGTCGTCGCACCATTCCTGACGCGCCGTCAGCATGCCGATCAGTGCCCGGGTCTGTACACCCCGGAATTCGGACAGCATCTCCCCCAGTTCATCGCCGATCAGGCGTGCCTGCAGGGCCTGCGACCATGCGGCGTAGATCAGCGGTTCCGATTGCTCTGGTGCCATGCTGCCGTCCCAGTGCGTCATCATACTGAGTATCTCCTGATACGGGCCAGGTTCGGGCTGCGTGCCGATCATCGCCGCGATCAGCGCAAGTGCGCCCTTAGAGAGCACATCTGTCTGGATCGCTGCGAAGCTATCGGGCGTTTGGCGTGGGGACGTGTCCAGCAATTGCTCGATCCGCTCCGCGCGGAAGCCCGGCGGCCAGTCGTTACTGATGACATGCGGATAGCTGCGAGGCGCGACGCGGTTGTTGGCGTTGACGATTACGCCGTCCGCCGGATCGTGGCGCTGGGGCAGCTCTTCGAAGGGCACGAAGCCCGCCCAGTCGTGTCGTCCGTCCCAGCCGGGAACGGGGTGTGTACCGGGCCCTCCCGGACGGACCGGGAGGCGGCCCGCTGCGACAAACCCGATCGAGCCGTCGGCGTGGGCATAGGCCACGTTCTGCATCGGGGAGTGGAAATCACGCAGCGCGGCACGGAACTCGGCCACGGTCGTGGCCGTGTTCATGCGGAATACAGCATCCGCCGTGCGGTCGTCTTCGCGCAAGGCTACAAAGCCAAGGGCCACGACATGGCCATCCCCGGCCATGGCTGCGGTATCGGGCGACAGGTCGGAGACCACCGGCCCGTGCCGGGTGGTCCGAACAGTAAAGGTCTCGGGATCAGCGAAGCGGACCCGGATGGTTTCGTCTCGAGTTTCGAAGGTCGCGCTGCCGTCCGGCGTCAGATAGCGGCCCGGATCGGCGGGATCGAGCCGTTCGATGAACAGGTCCTGCACGTCGGCATGGGTGGTGGTCAGGCCCCAAGACATGTGGCCGTTCTGCCCGACCATGAAGAAGGGCTGGCCGGGCAGGGCCGCGCCGGAGGCCGCGAAGTCCGGCGTCACGATCCGTGCTAAGTGCCACATGCCCGGCGCGCCCAGGCCGAGATGCGGGTCGTTGGCCAGCAAGGGCTTGCCCGACTGGCTGCGCGATCCGGCGACGACCCACTCGTTGGACGCGCTGGCGGCGGGAAAAATGTTGGGGATGGCCTTGGCAAGCGCCTGCCAATGGATAGCGGGCGCGGCTGCATCCGCCAGGGTGGTCGGTGCGCTCTCGGGTTCCTCCTGCCAGAGGTCGCGAATCTGCTGTTCGTCCAGAGCCTCCGACAGGCGTGCGCGCAGGATCTCCGCGCGCCAGTCTTCCGACAGCAGGAGCGCCATTAGCCGGACCCAGGCCGCGCTGTCGGTGAGCTGCCAGGGCTCCGGGTCGATGCCAAGGACGATGAGTTCCGCCGGGCGGACATGATCCGGTGCGGCGAGCCAGGCGTTTACGCCTTGTGTGTAGGCGTCTATGGCTGCGCGCGCCTCTGGCGACAGGGTTTCGACAGAGGCTTCGGCCAGCCGGTAAATGCCGAGCGTGCGCATGAACCGGTCGGTTCGCAGGCCCAGAGGGCCGATGATCTCCGACAGCCGCCCTGCCGCTGTGCGGCGGGTAAACTCCATCTGGAAGAAGCGGTCCTGTGCATGGACAAAGCCTAGCGCGCGAAAGGCGTCAGCCGAGTTGTCGGCGAAGATGTGCGGAATTCCGTCGGCGTCACGTAGGACGCGGACTTCGCTCTCCAGCCCTGCGATGTGCTGCGTGCCGGTGGTTCCCGTCTCGTTGGTCGCGAAGATGCAGGCGACGGTAGCGAGCGCGAGGACAGCCAGCCCGGCGAGCGCGGCGAAGAGGGTGGCGATGAACGCGACGGCGCCGCGAAGGAAGGCCAAGGCTCAGCCCTGAATATCGACCTGGTAGGTCTTCCGCGGGGTTGCATGGGTCACCCGGTTGTAAAAGCCGCGGCCCCGATAATTGTCTTCTGCCGTGAACCAACGCAGCCAGGCCCAGTCGCGCGTCTTGCCGATTTCCGCGTTCGTGTTCACTAGCGCGCCGGCACCGCCGCTTTCGCGGTGTTCCTCAAGGACAAAGAGATCATCGAGGAAACTGGCGCTGGACGCCGATAGCGGGCGGGGCAGGTCGCGCCAGGCCGTCTGGTCCTCGGGGCGTGGCGGTACGTCAGTGATCTCGGGCATGACAGAAGTAAACTTTCGCAAGCTTGGTAACATTGGGGGCGTGTTAGGTTCGCGCAATGGTTCAAAAAAAGGTAGAGGCTCGCGTCCATGCGGTCACGTTTTTTCACGGCACGGAACCCTCAGGGCGATCACCGCCTCCACTACACCGAATGGGGTCCTGGGGATTCGCCCGCTGTGCTGTGCGTGCACGGGCTGACCCAGACCGCACGTTCCTTCGATGCGTTGGCCGAAGAACTTTCCCGTGACCGCCGGGTGATCTGTCTCGATGTCGTTGGGCGTGGCCAGAGTGACTGGTTACCCGACCCGATGAACTACGGCTTTCCCCAGTACATCGCCGACGCCCAGGCGTTAATCGCCGAACTCGACCTCGCGCCCGTCGATCTCGTGGGTACCTCCATGGGTGGGCTGATCGGCATGATGCTGGCGATCCAGGATCCCAATCCGATACGACGGCTGGTGCTCAACGATGTGGGGCCGTTCATTTCGAAGGAGGCGGTGAGGCGTATCCGAGACTATGTGGGGACTGATCCGGAATTCCCCGACATGGATGCGTTCGAGCAATACCTGCGTTACATCTGGTCGCCTTTCGGGCAACTGACGGACGACCAGTGGCGGCACCTGACCGAGACCTCGGCGCGGCACACCGAGAATGGTAACATCGCGCCCTCCTATGACATGCGTATTCGCGAGCCGATTGTCGCTGGCCCTGTTGAGGATGCGAACCTATGGCCGTTCTGGGACAAAATTGCCATTGATGTACTGGTGCTGCGCGGCGCGCATTCGGATATCCTGCCCGCTGAGACGGCGCAGGAGATGACCCGTCGCGGGCCCGAGGCGACGCTGGTGGAGTTCGAGGGCGTCGGTCACGCGCCCGCGCTGATGGCGGATGACCAGATTGGCGCTATTGCCGATTTTTTGGCCGCATGACGGCGCTTCAGGTCACGTTCCCCCGGTTTCGCGCCCGTCCGCCGTGGTTCGGCGGCGACCTTCAGACCCTGCGCAACGCGGTCCTGCGCGAGTGGACAAAAATGGAGGCTTGGCCGGGGAGGCGCCAGTATGCCGAGACGCCGGACGGGGATCGCCTATCGGGCATGCTGCACGAATCCGGTGTTGGCAACGGACGGCTGGTGGTTCTTATCCACGGGCTCACCGGCTGCGAGGACAGCGCCTATGTTCGCGCCAGCGCGCGGCATTTCCTGGAGAACGGCTTCGACGTGTTTCGGGCGAATCTGCGTGGGGCGGGGCCGTCGCGCGCCGACTGTCGGCGGATGTACCACGCGGGCGGTAGCGCGGACCTGGCGCTATGGCTTTCGATATTGGACGGGGAAGGGCTCGGTACGGCAGGGTGTTTTGCCGTTGGTTACTCGCTGGGCGCCAACATCCTGCTGAAATATCTGGCGGAAGCGGGCGGCGACGCTCGCGTCGATCAGGCTGTTGCCGTCTCCGCACCCCTTGATCTCGCCGCCGTCTCCACGCGGCTCGAAGCGAAGCGCAACCGGGGATACCACCGCTGGCTGCTCAGACGAATGAAGGCTGACTGGCACGCGGGGCCGCTGGAAATCTCGCCCGAGCAGGCGGCGGTGTTGGAGGCGGCGGAGACGATCCGTGAATTCGACAATGGTGTCGTCGCACCGATGAATGGTTTCCGGGACGCCGCTGATTACTACGCAAGTTGCGCGTCCGGGCCGCTTCTCGACCGGATCGCCGTCCCGACGCTGGCGATCCATGCTGACAACGACCCCTGGATTCCGGCGGATGCGCACCGGGCGTTGGGTCAGGGGCTGCCGATGGTGAACATTCTGCTGTCACACGGTGGCGGGCATGTCGGTTTTCATGGCAAGGGCGGGCGCTGGCATGACCGCTGCGCGATGGCGTTCTTCAACGCGGCCTCGTGAGGTGCGTCGCAGCGGCGGAAATCAGCCGGCTCTCTCGGTTTCGTCCTGCCCGTTGCCTTCCAGACCGGCGTCTTCGAGCAAATGCGGATTGCGTATTCGCCAGGCCGCGATTTGGGACTCGATAGCCTTCAGCATCATATCGACCGGCGTATCGAGGCCGAACTGCTGGATCACGGGCTCCTGGATCGCGAGTTCGCCCATGAAGACCTGCCACCAAGACAACGGCGCGCGCGCGGTCGGCTGGAGCTTCGGGGGCTCGCTCAACTTGAACAGCAGGTACGGTTTGCGTCGGTTCCGGGTCACAGCCGAGAGCAGGTTTCGGCGAATGGCACTGGAATGGCTGATGTGTTCGATGGTCTCCCACGGCACAGTGCCCGCGTGCCACTCACGGAAATAGACACCGTTCTCGTCGATAATGACCTGCGGGCTCTTATCTCCTGCGCGGCGCAGCGTGATAACGCCCCACAGGGAAAGTGTCGCGATCAGAACGCCCGCGAACCACCAGGAATCCTGAGCGGACTGCTCCGAGACGAGGGGAATGATGAAGCAGATGCTCGCTACGGCGAAGATCCCCAAGGCGCGCAGCATCTGCACCGTCGGGTTGTAGCGGACGGTCAGGGGTTCCGGCGGCGTTCCGTCACCGGCCTCCGGCTCAGACGTCATTGAGCAGCCGCGCCGCATCGACGGCGAAATAGGTCAGCACGCCGTTGCAGCCCGCACGCTTGAATGCCATGAGCGTTTCCAGAATGACCCGGTTGTAATCGAGTGCGCCGTTGTCGGCGGCGAAGCGCAGCATGGAGTACTCGCCGCTAACGTTATAGGCGTAGGTCGGAACACCGAACTGTTCCTTTACCCGCCGGACGATATCCAGATAGGGCATCCCCGGCTTGACCATCACCATGTCCGCGCCTTCCTGAAGGTCCAGCGCCACCTCGCGTAGGGCCTCGTCGGAATTCGCGGGGTCCATCTGGTAAGTATCCTTGCTTTCGCCTTTCAGGAACCCGGCACTTTCGATAGCGTCGCGGAAGGGGCCGTAGAAGGCCGAGGAATACTTGGCCGCGTAGGACATCAGGAGCACCTGCGGGAAACTGCTCGAGTCGAGGGCCTGGCGCAGTGCGCCGATTCGACCGTCCATCATGTCGGATGGGGCGATGATGTCGCAGCCGGCCTCGGCCTGCACCAGCGCCTGGCGGCAAAGCGCCTCCACGGTCTCGTCATTGACCACATGGCCGTCTCGCACGATTCCGTCATGGCCGTCTGAATTGAACGGGTCGAGGGCAACATCGCACATCACACCCATGTCCGGATGAGCGTCCTTGATCGCGCGCACCGCGCGACAAACCAGATTGTCGGGGTTCCAGGCCTCTTCCGCGCCCGGGGTTTTCTTGTCGGCTGGTGTGGCCGGAAAGATCGCGATGGCCGGAATGCCGAGCGCCTTGGCGGTACCGGCGGCGCCCGCGACGGAGCGAATGGCATAGCGCGTCACGCCGGGCATGGTCGGCACCGGTTCGTCGTCGTCCCCGTCGCAGACGAAGATCGGCCAGATCAGGTCATCAGGCGTAATTGTGTTCTCGCGCGCGAGCCGCCGGGACCAGTCCCACCGGCGGTTGCGCCGCATGCGGGTCTGGGGAAACGCCCCGACGGGGGTGGACGGGCCACGGTACATGGCTGCTCCGGCAAATCGTTGAGAAACGGCGGCGAACAATACCCGCTTGCGCCGGCCTCGGCCAAGACCCGCAGACAATGCGGCCGTACCGACGATCTGTTAACCGCAATCGCAACGGGTTTGGCACGCATTTAAGCCAATTTCATACGAGGGTGGAATGATATCTTTGAACCCACACGCTTGCGAAGCGGTGACGCAGACTTTGAAACAGACCTGTCTCTCGATCATCGTGCCACTGGAGCGAATGCATCGTCAGTTCCTCGAAGTGATCAAGTCTGAACTCGAGGCCCACGACATTCGTGACATCAATAATTTCCGGGCGCTAATACTCTGCAACAACGGCGGCGACGAGCTAACCCAGGGTAAGCTGACACTGCGCGGCTATTACCTCTGCTCGAAAGTTTCCCAAAGCGTGAAGAAGATCACCGAGCATGTTTCCCTTCATCAGGAGCATTCCTCGGATGAACACCGTTCGGTACGCGTGCGCCTGACTGCCAAAGGTCTGGGACTGAGCTGCCTGCTGGAAACCATATTCGCGTGCCATGTCGAGGTGGTCGCTGACGGCATCGACGAGGCGCGCTACGTTGAGCGTTTCTGGCTGCAGCAGCTGGGCTTCGGCCTGCGCGTGGCCAAGTTATTCCGCGCGAAAACTGCTGCCTGACCGGCCAACTCTCCCCTACCTGCCATATATTAAGAGGGCGATCCTCAGGGCCGCCCTTTTTTTATTTAGTTATGTGGCCGGGTCAGACGACGAGGTTTGCGTCGAGCAGCTTGGACGCGTCACGGCCGTCCGCCGACAGTGCGACTTTCAACTTGTCGAGGGCCTTGGCCTCGATCTGGCGGATGCGCTCCTTGCTGACGCCGAAGTTCTCGCCGATCTCGGCCAATGTGTTCTTGTCGTCGGTCAGGAAGCGCTGAACGATGATCTCGCGCTCACGCTCGCTCAGCGTATTGAGGGCGTCCTCGACCCAGGCCGTGCGTACCTCGCCGTCATGGCGCCAGGTCGTGAACTCCTCCGGCGTGGGGCCGTCATCGGGCAGGGAGTCCTGAAACTCAAAGTCGTCCTCCTCGCCGAAGCTGGCGTTTAGTGAGTTGTCCGGCCCGCCCAGATGGGCCTCCATGCGCATGACATCCTCGATTTTCACCTGCAGGCGGTCGGCGACCTTCTCGCGGTCGGCATCCGTCAGTTCCCCGTCAGGGCCGGTCGCCAGCTGGGCGCGGACCTTGCGCAGGTTGAAGAAGAGCCGGCGCTGGGCCGGGGTGGTGGCGACACGGACGATCGAGGTGTTGCGCAGGATGTGATCCTGGATCGCGGCCATTATCCACCACGACGCATAGGTGGAGAACCGGGCGTTGTGGGAGGGATCGAAGCGCTGTGCGGCCTCCATCAGGCCGATATTGCCTTCCTGGACCAAATCGCCGATCGGCAGGCCGTATCCGCGGAACTTCCACGCGATCTTCACGACATAGCGAGCGTAGGCCTCGATCAGTTTGTGCAGGGCATGCTCGTCCGTTCCTCGCGCCACAGGCGTGCGAGTTCGAACTCTTCATCGCGTTCGAGGACAGGGGCCTGCATGACGGCATTGGCGTAACGCCGGTTGCCTTGTTCGAGAGACTGGGATGCGAAAGCAGCCATTTAGTTTCATTCCTTTGACATTTTGATGCCGTGTCTTAAATACGGTCATATTGAGAAATTAGTTTCGACTCGATACGAAAAATAAGTCTTGAACGAGGAACGCACAAGATCTTATCGACTCGATACTATCCACAAAAGATATAATAGACGTTGAATCGAGATTATTTGTGACCCAATGAACATAGTAAGATGAGCACACAAGATACTGAAATCATTGAAAAATACACTCTTACACGCCTCTTAGACCGTATCGGCAGGATTTTAAGAGGTCTGCAGTATTCTCATGGCTTGAACCCGGCTCAGTGGGACAGTTTGCGCTTCCTGGCGCAGGCAAACCGCTTCTCGCGCACCCCCGGCGCGCTCGCCGTGTTCCTGAGAACTACAAAGGGTACGGCCAGCCAGACGCTGAACGCGCTTGAGAAAAAGGGCTATCTGAAACGTGTGCCCGACCCCAAAGACAAGCGGGTCCGGCATATCGAACTGACCGAGGCAGGCGAGGCGGCGCTGGCCGACGACCCGCTATATTCGCTGGATCTGGCGATCAGCCAACTGCCAGACGAGGTCATCGACGCCATGGCTGAGGGGCTCAGTCAGCTCTGTGCCAACCTGCAGTCGCGCTGTGGCGGTCAGGACACGGGGATCTGCAACACCTGTGGCCATTTCGGGGGGGCCACGTCCAACGGCAATATGCGCTGCGGCTTCAAACAGGCGGACCTGTCTTGCGAGGACGCGAAGCGGTTCTGCATTAACTTTAAACCCTGCAATGATGCCACCTGCTAGGCAGCGGCGAGGCCACCTTGTGAATCAGCCGTTGGTAAACGCCTGAAGTCCCGTCTGCGCGCGGCCGAGGATCAGCGCGTGGACGTCGTGGGTGCCCTCATAGGTGTTCACGGATTCCAGATTCATCACGTGTCGGATGACGTGATACTCGTCCGAGATGCCGTTGCCCCCGTGCATGTCACGCGCAACCCGCGCGATATCCAGCGCCTTGCCGGCATTGTTCCTCTTCATGATGGAGATCATCTCCGGCGTTGCTCGGTTCGCGTCCATAAGGCGGCCGAGACGCAGGCAGGAATGCAGTCCCAGCGTGATCTCGGTCTGCATGTCGGCCAGCTTCTTCTGGATTAGCTGGTTGGCGGCCAGCGGACGGCCGAACTGCTTGCGCTCCATGGTGTAGTCGCGCGCTGCGTGCCAGCAGAATTCCGCCGCGCCCAGCGCACCCCAGGAAATGCCGTATCTCGCCTTGTTTAGACAACCGAACGGACCGCCGAGCCCGCGCGCGTTGGGCAGCTTGTTTTCTTCCGGCACGAATACGTCGTCCATCACGACTTCACCAGTGGATGAGGCGCGGAGTGAGAACTTGCCTTCGATCTTGGGCGTGGACAGGCCCTTCATGCCGCGTTCCAGGATGAAGCCGCGGATCACGCCTTCGTCGTCCTTGGCCCAGACCACGAAAACATCTGCGATGGGCGCGTTGGAGATCCACATCTTCGCGCCGTTGAGCTGATAGCCGCCATCGACGGACTTCGCCCGCGTGATCATGCTACCCGGATCGGAGCCGTGGTCAGGCTCCGTCAGGCCGAAGGCACCCACCCATTCGCCCGAGGCGAGCTTGGGCAGGTATTTCATGCGCTGCTCTTCAGAACCGTAGGAGTATATCGGCCACATCACCAGCGAGGACTGGACCGACAGTGCCGAGCGGTAGCCCGAGTCCACCCGCTCGACCTCTCGCGCGATCAGCCCGTAGCAGACATGGCTTACCTCGGCACAGCCGTACTTTTCCGGAAGGGTCGGGCCCAAGAAACCCAGCCCGCCGAACTCGTTCATGATCTCGCGGTCGAACTTCTCTTGCCGGTTGGCCTCCATGACGCGCGGCATCAGCTTGTCCTGGCAGTAGGCATGCGCGGCGTCACGCACCATGCGCTCGTCCTCGCTGAGCGCGTCCTCCAGCAGCAACGGATCTTCCCACTGGAAGCGCGGCTTTTCGGCGGATGGGGTCTTTGCAGTGTCGCTGGTGCTGGCGAGGCTCATAAACGTTAGTCTCCTTTGTGTTGCTGGCGCGCGAACCGAGCCAAGCGACAGCAACATTTCAGTGGCTCGGCTGTGCCGTCTCGCAGATCGTGACGGGTTTAGCCTTCCTGGGTTTCGAACTCGCCCGGCGCGGTGATTTCGAGAAGTTCACAGTCGGGCGACATCCACAGGGCGTCATGCATGATGCCGTCGGGCTGGTAGAAGCAATCGCCCTTCTCGACGCTAACTTCACCCTTGCCGTCGAACCAGAAGCGCGCCTTGCCCTGAAGGACATAGATCATCTGGAAGTCGGTCATATGGGCGTGCTTGCCGGTGTGGTGATCGGCGTCCGGATCGGCGATCCGGATGATGTGTGCGCCGAACTTACCGCCGGTGGCGTCCTTGATACCGAGGTCGCGGTATTCGAAGTCCGAACGAAGCCCGGGCGTCCAGGTCGCTTCGTCCCCGTGGTTAACCATAAATTCTTCTTTTTGGTCTGACATAGGATTTATCCTTCACTAGATATTCGTGGGAACTATACGACGTAAGCGGCTCTCAAACCATGCCGGCGCTCCCTTCCGAACGCACCTTGCGTGCAAACCGCAGGCTAACCGATGCGGCCCTCGACCAGGTAATCTTCGAGTTCTGGGCCATAGGTGAGTTGATGACGGTTTTCGCCATTGATCCTTATAAAGGGCCCGGAAGTCTGGGTCTTCGAGGCTCATAAAGCAGGTAAGGCTGTCCTGCGCTTTACCACGCTAACGAAACTCCGCTTAGTGCTCGATCGTGGCCGGCCGCAGCCCATTCACAAGCCGAGCACTTTTGCCGGACCTGTACCACCTGTCTACTTGTTGCTCCGCGGCGCGCGAGATTATCTTTTCCGCAACGCGCCAACCGGGAAGTCCGTCACTTCTGAGCGGCCAAGGCGAACGGTGCCGCCGTCAGGCCCGAAATAGGTGGCGATGATGATGAACAGCGGGGTCTTGGCTGCGCCACGGGGGCTGATCAGCCCGGGTGCGATATCGGGGGAACAGTCATCCGCGGCCATGAGGCCGGCGATTAATCTGGTTAGGTTACTTACTCGATCACGGCAAGGTCGGCTTGTCCAAGGGAGAGGGACCGACGGTGCCCGGATCAAGGCTTGCGCTTACCGAGCCCGATCTGCTTTGCGAAGGCCGAGCGTTGCTTGGCATAGTTAGGGGCGACCATCGGGTAGCCCGCTGGCAGGCCCCATTTGGCGCGATACTCGTCCGGTGTCATGCCGTGGGTTATGCGCAAATAGCGCTTGAGCATCTTCAGCTTCTTGCCGTCTTCCAAACAGATGAGGTGATCCGGGGTAACGGATTTCTTGACCGGCACGGCCGGCTTCTGGCTGGTCGGGGCTGTGCCTGAGCCGTTGTTCAGGCCTTCCAGGCTTCCATAGACGGATTGGATCACGTCGGGGATCTGGTTCTCGTTGACGGCGTTGTTGCCGACATAGGCCGAGACGACCTGGGTGGTCATCCGAAGGAGTTCATCTTGCGAGGGGGATTTTTCGTTAGAATCAGTCATTGTTATTCCCCGGTAAGTTTGAACTGAAGAAATTAGTGGGGACGGTGATCGCATGGGGCCCCAGATCAGTCAATACGGTAAGCGAATAATCGCACCAAGTTTTATTCGCCCATCCAAAGTATCACTTAGGGCGGGTGCATACAGGTTGAAAGCGTACTCAATACTGCGGTCTGGATATTGTGCCCATATTAAACACAATTTCCTTTGATTTGTACGAGGCCGCAATCGATGGCCTTCCGGTTTTTTCCACACATTTACATGCGAGGGATGGTGTTGATCTGGCAGCTTATGACGAGATGTGGTAACCGGATCGTCATTAGCCTTTTCCTGATCTCGTATACAAGAAACGGGTTTCACGCATGAGCGAAGGGACGGTTGCCATCGCGTCCGACCACGCTGGGCCTTCCATGAAGGAAGCTCTGAAGGCAGTTCTCAAGGAGCGTGGCTTCGAGGTTCTTGACCTCGGCACGCACGGCGAGGATTCGGTCGACTATCCCGACTACGGTAAGGCCGTCGGAGAGGCTGTCACCTCCGGGCGGGCGAAACTGGGTGTCGTTATCTGCGGGACAGGCATCGGCATATCGATTGCTGCCAATCGCATCCCGGGCGTTCGCGCCGCCATTTGCCACGATGCGACATCGGCGCGTCTGGCGCGCGAGCACAACGACGCCAACGTGATGGCGCTGGGTGCGCGCCTTGTTGGACCGGAAGTGGCGCTGGACTGCCTGGATGCGTTTCTTGCAACGGAATTCAGCGGTGGCGAACGCCATTTGCGCCGGATCGGGAAACTCGGATAGCGCGGCCGGTGAGGGTGCGCGGAACATTCAACGTTTAGGGGACAGTTTAATATGGCGATGACAAACGAGGCGATGACATCGTGCGGCGCGGAAGGCGAGTTCTTCGGTCAGGCGCTGGCGGATGCCGATCCCGAAATCTTCGCATCGATCAACCGGGAATTGGGCCGGCAGCAGGACCAGGTCGAGCTGATCGCGTCGGAGAACATTGTCTCCCGCGCGGTGATTGAGGCGATGGGATCGGTGCTAACCAACAAGTATGCGGAAGGTTATCCGGGCCGGCGCTACTATGGCGGCTGCGAGTTCGTCGATGAAGCCGAGACGCTGGCCATTGAGCGCGCGAAGAGCCTGTTCGGCTGCAACTTCGCCAACGTCCAGCCCCATTCGGGAGCACAGGCCAACCAGGCCGTGTTCCTGGCGCTGTGCAAGCCGGGCGACACCGTGCTCGGCATGTCGCTGGCGGCGGGCGGTCACCTGACACACGGCGCCGCGCCGAACCTGTCGGGCAAGTGGTTTAACGCCGTCCAGTATGGCGTGCGGCAGGAGGATGCGCGCATCGACATGGATGAGGTCGCGCGCTTGGCCAAGGAACACAAGCCCGCTCTAATCATCGCGGGCGGTTCGGCTTATCCGCGCGTCATTGATTTCGCCCGGTTCCGAGAGATCGCGAACTCGGTAGGCGCCTATCTGTTGGTCGATATGGCGCATTTTGCAGGCCTGGTCGCCGGTGGTGCGTATCCTAGCCCGTTGCCCCATGCTCATGTGGTTACGACGACGACCCATAAGACCCTGCGCGGGCCACGCGGCGGCATTATCCTCTCGATGGACGAGGATCTGGGCAAGAAGATCAACTCGGCGGTGTTCCCGGGCCTTCAAGGCGGGCCGCTGATGCATGTGATCGCGGCCAAGGCCGTAGCCTTTGGCGAGGCGCTGCGTCCGACCTTCAAGACCTATGCGCAGAATGTGGTCGAGAACGCCCGTACACTGGGGGCTACGCTGGTCGATGGAGGCCTCGATATCGTGTCGGGCGGCACGGATACCCACCTGATTCTGGTTGATCTACGGCCAAAGTCGCTGACCGGCGATATCACTGAGGACGCGCTGGAGCGCGCGGGCCTGACCTGCAACAAGAACGGCATTCCGTTCGATCCGGAAAAGCCGATGATCACGTCGGGTGTGCGTCTAGGCACGCCGGCCGGCACCACGCGCGGCTTCGGCCCGGCGGAGTTCCGGCAGGTCGGCGAGATGATCGTCGAGGTGCTGGACAGTCTTTCAGCCAATCGCGACGGCGACGGGCAGGTCGAGGCGTCGGTGCGCCGGCGGGTTGGGGAATTGTGTGCGCAGTTCCCGATCTACAACTTGGCGCGCTGAGCGGCTGGGACCAACGAGAAAACCTTGGGAGATAACCGATGCGCTGTCCGTTCTGTGGGCATGACGACACCCATGTAAAGGATTCGAGGCCGACCGAGGACAACACGGCGATCCGCCGCCGCCGCGCCTGTCCCGATTGCGGCGCGCGCTGGACCACCTTCGAGCGGGTGCATTTGCGCGATCTGATCGTTGTAAAAAAGAATGGCCAGCGGGTGCCGTTCGACCGCGACAAGTTGGAATCGTCCATGCGGATCGCCTTGCGCAAGCGTCCTGTCGAGCAGGAGCGGGTGGACCGGGTCATTAGCGGCATTGTGCGCCGTCTGGAGTCGTCGGGCGAGACCGATATCTCCTCCGACGCTATCGGCGAGGCGGTGATGGATGCGCTCGCGAACCTCGACTCAATCGCCTATGTGCGCTTCGCGTCCGTCTATAAGAATTTCCGCGAGGTCCGCGACTTCGAGGAATTTATCGGCACCGAACGCCTGGCGCGCGACGGTGTGCCGTTGGAGAACGACTGACCACTCGGCAAGATGGTAGCGCGAAAACGGTTGATTGGGCCCCCGAGAGGCGCGACGCTGACCGGATGAACGACGACCGCAATTTCATGGATATGGCGCTGCGCTTGGCGCGGCGCGGGCTCGGGAACTCATGGCCGAACCCAGCGGTCGGCTGTGTGATCGTCGGGCCGTCGGGTGGACACCGCCGGGTGCTCGGGCGCGGCTGGACCATGCCGGGCGGACGGCCCCACGCGGAAACCGTCGCGCTCGATCAGGCTCGCGCCGTCTTCGGTGAGGATGCGTTGTACGGGGCGGAGGCATTCATCACGCTGGAGCCCTGCAGCCATGTGGGCCGCACGCCGCCCTGCGCGGATGCACTGATCGCTGCAGGGATTGGCCGCGTGGTCTCGGCCAGCGAAGACCCCGACCCGCGCGTGGCGGGCTCCGGGCTGGACATGCTTCGCGCGGCCGGAATTGCGGTCGAGGAAGGCCTGTGCGGCGACGAGGCGTCTGCGCTGAATGCCGGTTTCTTCACGCGGGTGACCGAGGGCCGTCCGCGCGTAACCCTTAAGACCGCGACGACGGCGGACGGGCGGATCGCGACGCGCACCGGCGCCTCGCAATGGATCACCGGCGATGCCGCACGCGCGCGGGCCCACGCCATGCGCGCTCAGCACGATGCCATCGCCGTAGGGGTGGAGACGGTGCTGGCGGACGACCCCGGCCTGACCTGCCGGCTGCCGGGGATGGAGCACTGCTCACCGGTGCGGGTGGTCTTCGACACGCATCTGCGCACGCCGCCCGAATGCACGCTAGTGCGCACGGCGAAGGAGGTGCCCACATGGATTTTGTGTTCTGCCGCGGTCGACAAGACGGCCCCCGTCGCATCCGCCGAGGGCGTCCGGATCATTGCGGTGGCGGAACACGAAGGTTACGTCGATCTGGCCGCGGCCCTGACGGCGCTCGGGGACGAGGGGATCACGCGGCTGATGGTGGAAGGCGGTGCACAGGTTGCGACATCGCTGCTGCGCCTTGGCCTCGTGGACGAGCTGTGCTGGTTCCGCGCGCCGTCCTTGATCGGGGGGGACGGATTGCCGCCCTTCGGCAATCTGGGCGTGGCCGCGATGGACCAGATCGCGTCCTTCCGGACCCTGTCGCGCACGCTGGTCGGTGACGACACTCTGGATATTTTCGTCCGGGTGCCGTAACGAGGCGCCATGTTCACCGGAATTGTTACAGACGTTGGCGAAATTCTCGCCGTCGATCCGCTCGAAGTGGGCCGCCGGCTCACCATCTCCACGTCCTATGATACGGCCGGCATCGCGCTGGGGGCGTCGATCGCCTGCAACGGCGCGTGCCTTACGGTGGTGGAAAAGGGCGAGGGGCAGTTCGCGGTCGATGTGTCGGGTGAGACCCTGGACAAGACAACGGTGGGTGAATGGACTGCCGGACGCCGGATCAACCTGGAACGCGCGTTGCGCGCCGAGGACGAACTGGGCGGGCATCTGGTGCTCGGCCATGTGGACGGGCTGGCGCGCGTGGCCTTGCTGACTCGGGAAGGCGAGAACCACCGCATCGAGATCGAAGTCCCCGACGAGCTGAAGAAATACGTCGCATCCAAAGGGTCCGTGACCCTCGATGGCGTTTCTTTAACGGTCAACGAGGTCCGGGACCGCCTGTTCGGCGTAAACATAATTGCCCATACTTGGGAGAACACATCGCTTGCGGGTCTGAAGGCCGGTGCGATGGTCAATCTGGAAATCGACGTTATCGCGCGATACGTAGCGCGTCTTTTGGAGCAGGACTGACTGTGGGCGAAAACACGAAGTGGCTGGAAACAGTCTCGAAACAGGATATCGCGCGGTCGATGGAGGATGAAAAGATTCTCTCGCCGATCGAGGACATCATCGAGGATGCCCGCAACGGCCGGATGTTCATCCTGATCGATGACGAGGACCGCGAGAACGAGGGTGATCTGGTCATTCCAGCGCAGATGGCAACACCGGATGCGATCAATTTCATGGCCACTTATGGGCGCGGCCTGATCTGCCTGTCCCTGACGCGCGAGCGCACACAGCAACTGGGCTTGCCGATGATGCCGCAGACCCATGGCCAGCGCCTGGCGACGAACTTCACGGTGTCGATTGAAGCGGCGACCGGCGTGACCACAGGTATTTCGGCACCGGACCGGGCCCGGACCATTACCGTGGCCATCGATCCGCGCTCAACCGAGGAGGACATCGTTACTCCGGGCCACATCTTTCCGCTCGCCGCTCGCGACGGCGGTGTCCTTGTGCGTGCGGGACACACGGAGGCGGGTGTCGATCTAGCTCGGCTTGCCGGGTTGAACCCGTCCGCTGTCATCTGCGAGATCATGAATGACGACGGCACCATGGCGCGGCTGCCCGATCTGGTGAAGTTCGCGCAGTTCCACGGCCTCAAGATCGGTGCGATCGCCGACCTCATCGCCTACCGGCGCCGCAACGACCGCATAGTAGAGCGGTTGCTCGAGCATGACTTCAATTCGAAGTACGGCGGGGATTTCAAGTGGCACCTCTACTACAACACCGTGGAGTACGCCGAGCACCTGGCCATCGTGAAGGGCGAAATCGACCCCGAGAAACCTGTGCTGGTGCGCATGCATTCTTTTAGCATCGGCGCCGATGCGCTGGGGAGCCTCGGCGCCAAGGATTCAGGCGTCCTCCAGCGCTCGATGGAGATTATCAGCGAGGCCGGCTCGGGCGTGATCGTCCTGATACGCGATACATCGCCCACATCGCTTTCGGACCGTATCAAGCGCCTGCAATCGACCCCGACCACATCCGTGAATGAGTTGCGTGACTACGGTGTCGGCGCGCAAATTCTCACCGACCTTGGCGTGCGCGACATCATTTTGTTGTCCAACTCGCAGCACGCGATTGTTGGCCTCGAAGGGTTCGGGCTGCGTTTGGTCGAGACACGCCCCGTGCCGGTCTAGGCCGGTTATCAGGAGAATCGGATGTCAGATGAGCCGCATATCATGATCGCGCTGTCGCGCTACTACGAGGAAGTCGCCGAGCAGCTTCTTGCAGGTGCGCTGGCTGTTCTGGAAGAGGCCGGGGCAAGTTACGAGCTTTATGAGGTTCCCGGCGCATTCGAAATCCCGGCGGCGATGGCAACCGCCATTCGCTCACCAGAGTTTTCGGGCGGGCGCCGCCGGTTCGACGGTTACATCGCGCTGGGGTGTGTGATCCGGGGTGAGACCACCCACTACGACTATGTGTGCGGGGAATGCGCGCGCGGGCTGCAGGACCTGGCTGTTAGCCATTGCCTGGCGCTGGGTTTTGGCGTGCTAACGACCGAGAACATGGACCAGGCCATGGCGCGCGCTGACGTCAATCGCGGCAACAAGGGCGCTGATGCGGCCAATGCCTGTCTGCGGATGGTCGAGTTCAAACGCCAGTTCCGCATGTTCCAGCACCGATGAGCGACGAAGAACAAACCACCATGGCCCCGAAAACGGCGGCCAACCTTGCCGCGACGCGCGGAGCGGCACGCCTTATGGCTGTCCAGGCGCTGTACCAGCTCGAGATGCGCGGCGGCAGCGCCGATGCGACGGTCATGGAGTTTCTCCAGCACCGGACCGAGATCGTCGATGAGGATGAGAACACGACCCTTTATTTGGACGCCGACAAGGCCTTGTTCGCGGATCTTGTGAGCGGTGTGTCGAAGTCGCGCGAAGACCTGGGTGCGGCGCTGGGCGGCAGTCTCGACGGCGGATTGGGCTCCGCGCGGCTGGAGCCGCTGCTGCGCGCTATCCTGCTGGCGGGCGCGTATGAGCTGCGCAGCCGCAACGACATACCGGCAAAGGTCGCGATCAGCGAATATGTCCACCTGACGGATGCCTTCTTCGACGGCAAGGAACCGGGACTGGTGAACGCCGTCCTCGACCGGCTGGCGCGAGTACTGCGCGATGGTGAAGTCGGCAACACGAAGACGGCCGGAGATGGCGCAACCCATTGACGAATTCGGGCTGATCCGACGGTTCTTTGCCCCCTTGGCCGCGGGAGAGGCAGGAGCGCTCGATCTTAGGGACGATGCGGCGATCCTGCGCCCCGATCCGGGCTGCGATCTGGTCCTTTCTGCCGATACGATTATTGCGGGCGTGCATTTTCCCGAGGATATGGACGCGGGAGACGTGGCTAGACGCGCCTTGCGGGTTAACCTGTCCGATATCGCGTCGAAGGGCGCAACGCCGCGCGGCTATATGCTGGCCCTGCAGATCAGCAACGCAATCGACGAAGACTGGCTGCAGGCCTTCGCGGACGGGCTGGCCGGTGATCAGGAAACCTATAGGATGGGCCTGCTCGGCGGTGACACCACGCGCACGCCTGGGCCGCTGGCAATTAACATTAGTATAGTTGGACAAGTATCTGAAAAAAAAATGATTCAACGCTTCGGCGCGCAGCCCGGCGATGACGTCTATGTGACCGGCACCATCGGTGACGCCATGCTGGGACTGGCCGTTTTGCAGGGTCGGATTGCGCCACCGGACGTGGCCACGCGTGACGGGCTGGTTACCCGTTTTGTGCTGCCGCAGCCGCGTGTGGCGGCAGGTTCACGGCTGGTCGGGCTGGCGCATGCCGCAGCCGACGTGTCGGACGGTCTGGTGGCCGATCTGGGCCATATCTGCGAGGCCTCGGGGCTGGCCGCCGATATCTATCTTGAAGACGTGCCGCTCTCGGATGCCGCGCGGACGGCGGTAACGGTCGATCAACCTTTGCGTCTTAGTCTGCTCGCTGGTGGGGACGATTATGAGATCGTCTTCACTGCCCCGGTTCCGTTGCGTGCGGACATCGCGTCCGTCGCCCGTGAAACTGGGGTGGCAATGACGCGCATCGGCGAGGTTGTCGAGCGCGATTCGCGAGACAGGCCCGTTCGCGTTTTCGACGATTCGGGCCGGGAACTGGACACCGGCCATGGCGGCCATGGCGGATACGTTCCATGCACTTTGAAAAGACAAGTCCTGGCAAGGAAAAAGCCGGTCGAACTGATTTATATCGAAGACCGCCGAGGGTATCACAAGATCGTCTTGATCCTCTCGCCGACCTCGACGCGATCTCGCCACGTGATCCCTGTTCGATGACCTCCCGGCCGTTCCCCGGAAACGTTGCACCATCGGGCTCTACACCGATTCTCGGTATCGGCGCGGTGCGCGTGCTCGTGCGCGATATTCGACCCCGGAAATCGCTGGAGGAAGGCCAGCGCGCCGTCGAAGCGCCCTCGAAAAATATTTCACGCCTGCTGTTCGAAAATGCGATTATCTGGAAATGGAACTCCATGCACTCGTGACGCGGCGCAAGACCAAGCGTATTCCGCTGGATGCCGTGAAGGCGCATCTGCGCGCCGTCGCGCGCCGCATGCTGGCGACGAAGAAATTGTAGATTTGTATGTGGAGAACGTCCTGCGCAAGGATAGCTGAACGCAATCCTGCTATTCACATGGCGGACTTGTAATTTAATTGGTCTTGGCAGAATGTCCGCGGCATGAATATCACCCGCGAATCGAAGAACGTCGGCCTGCTAGCGTTCTGTCAGGCTCTGGGCCAGACCCAGATGGTTCTGGTCTTCTCCGTCTCGTCAATCATTGGCGCGTCACTCGGTCCGAACCCCGGCTGGGCCACCGTGCCCATTACCATTCAGTTTGTCCTGATGACGGCCTCGACGGTGCCCGCTGCACTCTGGATGAAGAGGGTCGGCCGCGCTAACGGCTTTATCACCTTCCTCGTGATTGGCTGCGTCGGCGCGAGCCTAATGGTCTATGCCCTGTACCTGCAGCATTTCTGGCTGTTTTGCGTCGGCTCAGGCATGTTCGGCTCCTCCGCGGGCGCGAACCAGCAATTGCGGTTCGCCGCTGTCGATGCAGCGAGCGACGACTTCAGGAAGCGGGCGGTCAGCCTGGTGATTGCAGGCGGCGTGTTTGCCGGCCTGGTCGGTCCAACCCTATCGTCTTATGGATATGACGCCATCAGCCCGATCCTATACGGCGGCGTTTACGCGGTGATTCTGGTGCTTCAGCTGATCATGATTGTTCTGCTGAAGTTCACTGACATTCCAGCTCCGACCGAGCAGGAACTGTCGGGTCATGTGCGCCCGTTGCGTGAAATCGCAAGCCAGCCGACCTTCATCGTGGCACTTATGAGCGCTATGATCGGCTATGGCGTGATGAACTTCGTGATGCTCTCGACGCCGGTCTATATGCACCTGCATCCGTCGCATCCTTTTGGGCAGCCGGACATCAACAACGTGATCATGTGGCATGTGCTCGGCATGTTCGCGCCGGGCCTCGTGACCGGCTGGCTGATCCGCAAGTATGGCGACGTCAATATCATCCTGGCTGGCGCCGTCATCTCGGTGATCTGCCTGATCGTCAATTTTAGCGGCGATTCGCTCTGGCATCTGCGGATCGGGATGGCGCTGGTCGGGCTTGGCTGGAACTTTATGTTCACCGCCGGTACGACCCTGCTGCTCAGCTCATATACGCCGGCAGAGAAAGCGAAGGTTCAGGGAATCAACGACCTGTTCGTTTTTGGCACCGTGGCAACCTGCTCCCTGCTGGCCGGAGTCGTTTACAACGCGCTGGGATTCTTCGCGGTGAACCTGGCTTCTGCGCCGCTGCTGATTGCCGTGGTGATTGCAGTGTTCTGGCTGCAGATGCGCCGCCGGGTCTCGCTGGCCTGATTTCAACGCGAGCGGTGAAACTCCGCTTTTTGGCGCGGTTGCCTTGGTACTGCCTTTTTGGCATGTTCCCGCCGCTTTTTGAGGGGTTGGCCGATTCGTGTCGGTCTTAAGGTGCGCGCGGTCGCATGTTGCGCCGCCTGATCCAAACATCGAAACTAAAGGACAATAACAATGGCTCCTATCGTCTGGTTCGCCATCGCGTGTGGCGGTCTGGCTGTGTTGTACGGGGTTTGGGCGTCGCGCTCGATCCTGGCTTCCAGCGCGGGTACCGAACGGATGCAGGAAATCGCGGGTGCGGTTCAGGAGGGCGCGGCTGCGTACCTGAACCGGCAGTATCGCGCGATCGGCATTGTCGGCATCGTCGTCGCGGTGATCCTGTTCATCCTCCTAGGATGGACCGTCGCGCTCGGCTTCATTATCGGCGCGGTGCTTTCGGGCGCGGCCGGCTACATCGGGATGCACATCTCGGTGCGCGCGAATGTGCGCACCACCGAGGCATCGCGCAGCAGCATGGCCGAGGGTTTGTCGATTGCATTCCGCTCTGGCGCGGTGACCGGCATGCTGGTCGCCGGCCTTGCGCTTCTGTCCGTGGCCGGTTACTTCGGCTTCATGGTCTGGATGCAGCAGCAGGGCAATGCCTCCAGCCGCGAGTTGATCGACGCGCTTGTCGCTCTCGGCTTCGGCGCATCACTGATCTCGATCTTCGCCCGTCTCGGTGGCGGTATTTTCACCAAGGGTGCGGATGTCGGTGCTGACCTTGTTGGTAAGGTCGAGGCCGGTATCCCGGAAGACGACCCCCGTAACCCGGCGGTGATCGCCGATAACGTTGGTGACAACGTCGGCGACTGTGCAGGCATGGCGGCTGACCTGTTCGAGACCTATGCCGTGACCGTCGTCGCGACCATGGTTCTGATCTCGATCTTCCTGCTCGGCGATCCGCTGCTCAATCAGATGATGGTCTATCCGCTGGCGATCGGGGGCGTGTGCATCATCGCATCGATCATCGGCACGTTCTTCGTCCGTCTCGGCGCGAGTCAGAACATCATGGGCGCGCTTTACAAGGGCTTCATCGCCTCGGCGGTGCTGTCGCTGGTTGGCATTGGCTTGGTCACCGAATGGGTCCTCGGCTTCGGTTCGGTGGTCACGCTGTCCACTGTCAGCTTCTCGGGCATGGATATTTTCCTGTGCGCAATCCTCGGCCTGGTTGTGACCGGTCTGCTGATCTGGGTGACTGAGTACTACACCAGCACCGAATACCGCCCGGTTCGCTCGGTGGCTCAGGCCTCCACAACCGGTCACGGCACTAACGTGATCCAGGGCCTCGCGGTCTCGATGGAGGCGACGGCGATCCCGGCGCTCATCATCTGTGCCGCGATCATCATCGCTTTCCTGCTGGCGGGTCTACTTGGCATCGCTATCGCCGTGACCGCGATGCTGGCGCTGACCGGCATGGTTGTCGCGCTGGATGCCTACGGTCCGGTGACGGACAACGCGGGCGGTATCGCTGAGATGGCAGAACTGGACGAGAGCGTGCGCAACACTACGGACGCGCTCGACGCGGTGGGCAACACCACTAAGGCTGTGACCAAGGGCTACGCCATCGGCTCAGCCGGTCTGGGCGCCCTGGTTCTGTTTGCAGCCTATACGTCGGACCTCGACTTTTTCATCTCCAACGCTGGCCCGGACGGCTACTTTGCCGGCCTGGAACTAGACTTCTCACTGCGTAACCCGTTCGTGGTGGTCGGTCTGTTCGTGGGCGGCATGTTGCCGTTCCTGTTCGGAGCGCTCGGCATGACCGCTGTTGGTCGCGCGGCCGGATCGGTCGTGATCGAGGTGCGTCGCCAGTTCAAGGAAATCCCGGGCATCATGGAAGGCACGGCCAAGCCGGAATACGGTCGCTGTGTCGATATGCTGACGCGGGCGGCGATCAAGGAAATGATCATCCCGTCGATGCTTCCGGTGCTGTCCCCGATTGTCCTCTTCGTCGTAATCCTGGCGATCGGCGGCAAGTCGGCGGCCTTCTCCGCACTGGGCGCCATGCTCCTCGGCGTGATCGTGACCGGCCTGTTCGTCGCGATTTCCATGACCGCTGGCGGCGGCGCCTGGGACAACGCCAAGAAGTATATCGAGGACGGCAACCACGGCGGTAAGGGCTCCGATGCCCACCACGCCGCGGTGACCGGCGACACGGTCGGCGATCCCTACAAGGATACTGCCGGCCCGGCGGTGAACCCGATGATCAAGATCACCAACATTGTGGCACTTCTGGTGCTGGCGGTGCTGGCGCACTGATCGCGTTCCGATCACCCAATAAAAAACCCCGGGGCTCCATCGGGCCCCGGGGTTTTCCTTGCCTGGATATCGGACGGCAGCGCGTTACTGACCGACTTTGGAGAACCGGCCGATATTGCCGAACAGCTGCTGGATAATTGAAAGTTCATTGCCGGCGGTAGGCGTCACGCGGCTGACCAGCTCGACTTCCTTCTTGTTATTCTCGGTGTAGGTGATGATGTCATCCACCACTTCGTTGTCGTCGAAAATGACGGCAATTATCTTCCGCTCGATCACCTCTGGAAGAAAGAAGGCCACACTTTCGGTGCGTTCGGACATGTAGTACCAGACGTTCTTACGGAACACGCCCGCCGTGGATGGCGTGCCGAGCGCCTGCTCGACGTCGCGTAGGGTGCTGGTGCCGGGTTGGATTTCGGCAAGTGCATCGGGATCCGGCTGCTGGCCGTGCACGTTGATAGTCGGGCTACACGCCGAAAGGGCGGACAGGACAACCAGGATACGGCCGTGGCGGACAAGAAAGTTCATGGGACGCGCGACGTTTCTGCGATGAATCAGGTTCAGGATGTGCGGAGGACGATGACACCCGGTGTTTCCATAAGTCAACTGGACGCGGAGCGCGCGTCATGCTGAAACAGCTGCGCGAACGCCGAGCCCGTCGGGACCTGGCCCATGCGCTGCACACGCGGGTGATCGAGCAGGCGCGCCGGCCGCATTTCTACGCCGTTCTGGGCGTGCCCGATACGATGCTGGGCCGCTACGAGATGGTGTGTCTGCACGCTTATCTCGTCCTGACGCGCCTCAAACGCGAAGGTGAGGCGGGTGCACGCGTGGCGCAGACCCTGCACAACATTCTTTTCGACGACTTCGATGTCGCCCTGCGTGAAACCGGGCTGGGCGATATGGGGATCGGTAAGCGCATCAAGAAACTGGCCCGCAACCTCCATGGGCGTATTTCGGCATACGATTCCGGCGTCTCTGCCAGTGACAAAGAACTTGCGGCCGCCCTGCGCCGGAACATGTACGCCAGCGCCGAACCCGGCGATGCGCAGGTTACGGGCATGGTTGCTTATGTTCGCGCGGCGCGGCGCGACATTGATGACTGCCCGGCTGCTGCGTTGTTCGCTGCGGCACTGGCCTTTCCTGATCCCGAAGCATTTGCGCCCGTCGACACGCCGGCACGTGGAACGGAGTTCACACAGTGAGCTCGCCCGAGGGAAACGGCGAACTGAAGCGGCCGTTCGATGTAAGCCGGCTGGAACCCAACTATCCCAAAGTCCTGAGGGTCGAGGCCTCGCCCGAGGAGTGTGGGGCCATCGCAGAGCGACTCGGGATACTTTCCGTCGGAGCCGTTGCAGCCGAACTTCAGATCCTGACCGACGGGTCCGGTGACGTGAAGGTTTACGGGACGCTGGCGGGCGAAGTGGAGCAGGCCTGCGTCGTTACGCTCGAACCGGTTTCGGAGACCGTCGAGACACGAGTTACGCAGCGTTTTTCGCGGCGAATCGGCGAAGAGGAGGGCGAGGAAGAGGATCCCTTAGAGCCGATTGTCGACGATCAGATCGAGTTGGGTGAAATCCTGGTGCAGATCTTCGCGCTGGCTCTGAACCCCTATCCGCGTGCACCCGGCGCAACTTTCGAGCCCGTGGGAGACGAGGAACCCGCTACATCTGGACCCTTCGCCGTGCTGGCGCAACTGCGCGACACGCCGGACAAGATAGGGGAGTAACGGCGCAACCGGTTGTTTGCGACAAGAAATCTTGCGATTCGCTTGCCGGGCGGTGCATTTTTGGGTATCTAGCCGCCGCATTCCGGTAATTGCGGATAAACTCATACTTCCCCGTGAAAGGGAAAAAAGATGGCTGTACCGAAGAAAAAAGTTTCGAAGTCGCGACGGAACATGCGGCGCTCGCACGATTCGCTGAAGCAGCCGGCTTATGTTGAAGACGAGACCACGGGCGAATTCCACCGTCCGCATCACGTTGACATGAAGACCGGTTACTACAAGGGCCGTCAGGTTATTGAGGTTAAGGAGAAGATCTAACCTCTAACGGCCTGGCGCCGGGCAGGATATGTCCGGTGGGGGAGGGCAGACCCGTTGAGCGAGCAGATCACCATTGCCCTCGACGCCATGGGCGGCGACAACGCACCGCAGATTGTAGTCGCGGGCGCAAATATTGCGCGCCGACGACACCCGGATGTGAAGTTCCTTCTATACGGCAACGCCGATGAGATTTCCGAACGAGTCGCGCGCCAGCGTGGCCTGGAGGAGTTCGTCGAAGTGCGTCATGCGCCCGACACGGTGAAGCCCGAGGACAAGCCCTCTCAGGTCGTGCGCAGCGGCAAGAACACCTCGATGTGGAAAGCCATCGAGGCGGTCACGAACGGCGACGCTGACGGCGTCGTGTCGGCCGGCAACACTGGCGCACTTCTTGCCATGGCGATGCTGATCCTGCGGCGGCTTGAGGGGATCGACCGTCCGGGTATCGCGTCGTTCTTCCCGACGCTGCGCGGTGAGACGGTGATGTTGGATCTTGGGGCCAACATCCGGTGCGACACCCGTAATCTGGTGGAATTCGCGATTATGGGTGAGGTCTTCGCCCGCACGATCCTGGGCATTCAGGATCCGACCATTGGCCTGCTCAACGTTGGCGAGGAAGAGACTAAGGGTAACGATGCGCTGAAGGAAGCGGCGAACCTGTTGCGCGGGCTCGACCTGCCGGGTGGGTTCGTGGGCTTCGTCGAGGGCGACGACATTCCGTCGGGTGCGGTGGACGTGGTGGTGACCGACGGCTTCACAGGCAACGTGGCGCTGAAAACGGCGGAAGGCACGGCGAAACTCATCAACGCCTTCGTGCGCGAGACGTTTCGCAATTCATTTTGGGCGAAGATCGGCTATATCTTCGCAAAGCGTTCGTTCGACAAGCTGCGCTCTCGCAGTGACCCGCGCCGGTACAACGGCGCGATGTTTCTCGGTCTCAACGGCGTGTGTGTGAAAAGCCATGGCGGAACCGATGCCATCGGTTTCGCGACGGCGATCGGGGTTGCGATCGACATGATCAAGTACGATGGAAATTCCTTGCTCAAGACCAACATAGAGCGCCTCGATCCGAAGATTTTGCGGCCCCAATCGCCGTCCGCGGTGGCCTCCTGACCATGCACCGTTCTGTTGTCCAGGGTATCGGGCATTACCTGCCCGAAAACATCGTCACGAATGCCGATCTCGCCAAACGTATCGACACCACCGATGAGTGGATTCGCGAACGCAGCGGCATCACCCGGCGCTACATCGCTGCCGAGGGCGAACTGACCTCGGATCTGGCGACGCACGCCGCCCGCCGGGCGCTGGATGCGGCCGGCATGGCGCCGGACGATGTTGGTCTGATTGTGGTTGCGACCTCGACCCCCGACGAAACCTTCCCAGCGTCCGCGACCGTCGTGCAGTCTAAACTGGGCTGCGCTAACGGTAGCATGGGCTTCGACGTACAGGCCGTCTGCTCCGGCTTTGTCTTCGCGCTGGCAACGGCGGACAATTTCCTGAAGGCGGGCCAGGCCGACAGCGCGCTGGTGATCGGCGCGGAGACCTTTTCGCGCATTCTGGACTGGGAAGACCGTTCAACCTGCGTGCTGTTTGGAGATGGCGCCGGCGCAGTGGTGTTGAAAGCCGAGGACGGCAAGGGCGACACGTCCGACCGTGGTGTTTTGTCCACCCATCTACATTCGGACGGTACACTGCACGATCTTCTATATGTCGATGGCGGCCCGTCATCGACGGGCAAGGTCGGCTATCTGCGCATGGAAGGCCGCGAGGTGTTCCGGCATGCGGTCACCAAGATGTCGGATGTGGTGCTGGAAGCCCTCGATGCGACGGGCCTCGAGGCCGGGGAAATAGACTGGTTCGTGCCGCACCAGGCCAACAAGCGGATTATCGACGGAACGGCCCGCAAATTAGGGGTCTCCGCCGACCGTGTGGTGGTCACGATCGACCAGCATGCTAACACCTCGGCCGCGTCCATTCCGCTGGCGCTGTCCGTGGCGGTCGAGGATGGCCGTATCAAGCAGGGCGACCTTGTCCTGATCGAAGCCATGGGCGGGGGACTGACCTGGGGCTCCGGGGTTGTCCGCTGGTAAAGGGCCGGTAGCGGAAAATCCATAAGTTTTGCATTAAGCGTCCTCGGCAATTCGCTGATATTGACGGGGTTTATCCCATCGCGCTACCGTCTTTGCATAAGAATATTCCGGGGAGCAGGTGGTGGGTGAAACAATCACGCGCGCACAATTGACTGAGGCCGTCTATCAGGAAGTCGGTCTTTCGCGTAATGAATCCGCAGATTTGGTCGAGTCGGTTCTGGCTGAAATGTCCGACGCACTGGTGCGCGGTGAAATGGTCAAGCTATCCTCGTTCGGAAGCTTTCAGGTGCGCAGCAAGGGCGAGCGCATGGGCCGGAACCCGAAAACGGGCGAAGAAGTGCCGATCCTGCCGCGCCGCGTGCTCGTGTTCCGTCCGAGCCACGTGCTGAAGAAGCGGATCAATGACGGCGATAAGAGCGGCGGCATGACTGTTGGCTTCGACGCCGGCGCCGCAACCGAATCTGAATCCTCCTATTTGATGGACGGAATGTCGAATTCGGCAAACCTTTCTGGTCGCCGCGGTGGTAAATCCGCCGAAGCGTTTCGTACCATCAGCGAAGTCGCATCGGATCTGGACGTTCCGCAGCACGTCCTGCGGTTCTGGGAAACCAAGTTCAACCAGGTCCGCCCCATGAAGCGGGGCGGGGGCCGGCGCTATTACCGGCCGGAGGACGTCGATCTTCTCCGCTCCATCCGTTCGCTTCTGTACGACGACGGCTACACGATCAAGGGCGTACAGAAACTGCTGCGTGAGGGCGGTTTGCGTCCCTTTTATGCGGACGATGGGCCCGCAGCCCCGGTGGACGAGCCGGACCCGGCCGCGCCGTCGTCCAAGCCGGTGCCCCGGGCTGCGCCGGTATCCGGCGCCGACAAGTCGGAACTGAAGGCGGTTCTGGGCGAACTAGAAGCGCTCAAGAAACTTCTCGATTTGGCGCGATAGACGACTTCAAACGCCAGCCATAAGTCACTATAATCCGGGCGTTCTGTCGGGGCGTAGCGCAGTCTGGTAGCGCATCACACTGGGGGTGTGGGGGTCGCAGGTTCAAATCCTGCCGTCCCGACCAATCTTTTCAATGACTTAGCAGCAGCACCCATCACCCTGGGAGGCTGTTTTTGCTGCTTTGCTTCGAAATTGCTCCGAGAAAAATCGATTTCGGGTTTTCGCGCTCGGGAGTGTAATGCCTTTTCTGCTGTGTCTGAGATAGCTAAGCTTTAGGGAGTCCTGCCCTGAGGAGGTATCCCTGATGTCTCTCCGTCGTTTATTCTTACTTTCGCTGACCTTCAGCTTTTTAGCGCTGGCAGCTCCGCTGGACGCGTCGGCGTCGAAGCGTGTTGCGCTTGTTGTTGGTAACAACGACTACACGACACTTGCTGCGCTGAACAATGCGGAGAAGGATGCCCGGGATATGGCGCAAACGCTGCGTGGTCTCGGATGGGAGGTTGTTGACCTCTACAACTCCTCCCAGAGGGATATGGGCCGTGCGATTGCGAAGTTTGAAGGCCTCTTGATGACGGCCGAGGCCGGGCTGTTCTTCTATGCAGGCCATGGCATCCAGGCGAATGGCGAGAACTGGCTTGTGCCTGTCGATGCCGAGGTCGAGGCTGAAGTTGACCTTGAGTATGAGGCGATAACAGCCCGCAAGGTTCTTCGTTCGATGAAGAACGCAGATGTCCCTGTGAACATCGTGATCCTGGATGCATGCCGTGATAACCCGCTGAAGAAGCGGACCCGCTCGGCGTCTCGGGGGTTACAGGCGCCAGAGGTTCCATCTGGGCTTCGTGGGACGACGATATTGTTCTCCGCGGCACCGGGTGAGGTGGCGCAGGATGGCCCGCAGGGCGGCAACGGTGTGTTTACGGGAAAGCTGCTGGCGGAACTGAAGCGCCCTGGTCAGACCCTTGAGGAAGTGTTCAAGGCGACAGCGCGTGGTGTTAACGCCGCCACCAACCGCTCGCAGATGCCGTGGTTTAACAGCTCGCTGTCTGGCGACTTTTACTTCAACGAAGCAAAACCGGAGCCAGAACCGACACAGGTTGCGGCAGTTCCTCCGACAGCGCCAGCCCCCGCAGCACCGAATACAGAGATAATTTTCTGGCAATCTGTATCAGGGTCGAAGGATCCTGAAGTGCTGCGAAGCTACTTAAAGCAATACCCCGATGGACAATTTGCGGCATTGGCTAAAGTTCAGATAGCCAGCCTGGGAAGAGCATCAGTCGCCGCGACCCCCAATACAGAGATAGTTTTCTGGCAATCCGTATCAGGATCGGATGATCCTGAAGTGCTGCGCAGTTACTTAAAGCAATATCCCAATGGGAAGTTCGCGGAAGTGGCTAAAGTTCAGATCGCCAGCCTGGGAAGAACGTCCGAAAAAAGGAATCAAGGAGCTTCTTCACGCTCCCGAAGTGCCAAAACCACAAGCGCGTTGGTGGATATTGATCCAGAAAAATTCGTAGCATCAGATATATCGATAACGAGGGTTTTATTTTCGAGGTTGATAAGTCTTCTTTTAAGCGAGGGTCTTTTTTCTCTGAAAACAAAAACAATGTGATGTTCGCAGGTGTTTTTCGAAGTGGATCATCTGTTTTAGAAAAAATAAGAAATGATAATTCCTGTCTGACAGTATTAGATTACCAGTCTTCGAATACTGCAAATGTGAATTTCTATTTCGATTATTGGAGTAAAGATGCTATTTCCAGCATCAAAAATAGAGAACAAGTAGAGAGGGCGCTCAAGCTAAAAATTGGTGGGTCGCCAGTTCAGTGGGAGTATGTGTTTCCAGGAAAGGTATTGATTGAGGGTGACCTTATAAAATATCAGAATACTCAAATCCCCGAATTTATTTTAGAGAACAATTATGCAACCAGGTTTACAAAAGGCACTATTAAAGACATGAATCTGAATATAACAGCTGTCCTCGATAAAGATCTTGGACTGGCCAAGACTATATCTGAGAAATGGGAAATATGTGATAAGGTCGTAGAGGTTAACTGGAGACTGTTGGATATCGAATATAAATCTGAAACTTATGCATATGTCATGAATTGATTGTATATTTTATTCTCGGACGAAATTAATTCAGGAGTTCTCGGCCGCGAGCTTCCTGGTCAGGTCGAGGCCGAAGACGCTTTTCAAAGCCAAGTCGATACTTGGATTGCGCCGCAGGAGACTGCGGAGGTCTGCCTCCGGCCAATAGACGTACCGGCAAGGAACTGCGACGGTGGACGATCGAATCCGACACGCTAGAAAAAGCATCACACTCTTAATTTTGAGGTACCGAGAATGTACCGGAAAAAACCGACATTGCCTGACATCCCTTTACACGGCGCGACATTCTCAATCATTAAACGTTGAGTAAGTTCACGGACCTACCTGCTAAGTCATTGGAATTATTATGTCGCCCATCACACTGGGGGTGTGGGGTCGCAGGTTCAAATCCTGCCGTCCCGACCAATCTTTTCAATGACTTAGCAGCAGCACCCATCACACTGGGGAGCCGTTTTTGCTGCTATGTTCAGAAAATGTTCCGAGAAAATCGATTTCGCGATTTCACGCTCCTGAGTGTAATGCCTTTTCTGCTGTGTCTGAGATAGCTAAGCTTTAGGGAGTCCTGCCCTGAGGAGGTATCCCTGATGTCTCTCCGTCGTTTATTCTTACTTTCGCTGACCTTCAGCTTTTTAGCGCTGGCAGCTCCGCCGGACGCGTCGGCGTCGAAGCGTGTTGCGCTTGTTGTTGGGAACAACGACTACACGACGCTTTCTGCGCTGAACAATGCGGAAAAGGATGCCCGGGATATGGCGCAAACGCTGCGTGGTCTCGGATGGGAGGTTGTTGATCTCTACAACTCCTCCCAGAGAGATATGGGTCGTGCGATTTCGAAGTTTGAAGGCCTCTTGATGACGGCCGAGGCCGGGCTGTTCTTCTATGCAGGCCATGGCATCCAGGCCAATGGCGAGAACTGGCTTGTGCCGATTGATGCTGATGTCGAGGCTGAGGTTGATCTCAGGTACGAAGCCATTGGTGCGCGTGAGGTTCTTCGTTCGATGAAGAACGCGGATGTACCTGTAAACATCGTGATCCTGGATGCGTGCCGAGATAATCCGTTGAAGAAGCGGACCCGTTCGGCGTCGCGGGGGTTACAGGCACCCGAGGTTCCATCTGGGCTTCGTGGGACGACGATATTGTTCTCCGCGGCACCGGGTGAGGTGGCGCAGGATGGCCCGCAGGGCGGTAACGGTGTGTTTACGGGAAAGCTGCTGGCGGAACTGAAGCGCCCTGGTCAGACCCTTGAGGAAGTGTTCAAGGCGACAGCGCGTGGTGTTAACGCTGCCACCAACCGCTCGCAGATGCCGTGGTTTAACAGCTCGCTGTCTGGCGATTTTTACTTCAACGAAGCAAAACCGGAGCCAGAACCGACACAGGTTGCGGCAGTTCCTCCGGCAGCGCCAGTGGCCGCAGCCCCGAATACAGAGATAATTTTCTGGCAATCTGTATCAGGGTCGAAGGATCCGGAAGTGCTGCGAAGCTACTTAAAGCAGTACCCCGATGGACAATTTGCGGCATTGGCTAAAGTTAAAATCTCTGCTTTTGAGCGACTTTCTGCCCAACAGACTAAAGAGAGAGAGAAAGCCAAAGAGGCAGATTTCTGGAAGATTGTGTCGGGTTCAAAGAACCGGACTGCGCTTGACTCTTATCTCGCTAGATACCCAAGTGGGCGTTTCGCTGAGCTGGCAAGACTAGAAATAAAATTGCTAGAAAAGACACCTCAATTGGCAGCGGTTCCAGTATCTCCAAATCAAAAGGGATACGATGATATTCCAGATCAAATTGATCTTAACAAGATTCGATATATCGAATATAAATCTGATCAGGGTTTAAAGTTTTCAATCAATGATCCCAAATACCGTTTAGGTTCGTTTTTAACAAAAGAGACTGAAAATGGATTATTCGCTGGTCTGTTTAGGGGTGGGAACTCCGTAGCTGAACAAATTTTACAAAATGAGGCAATGAATTGCCTCCAGTTTACAAGCTTTGTGAACACGAGGGTTACGAATTTCCCTATTTATTTTAATTACTGGAATAAAAATGCTGTAAATTTAATTACGCAGTCACAAGACGGTGAGGCAAAATTAGAACTTATTGTGGGAGGCCACCCTCAGCTCGTCAGCTATACCTTTAAGTCTCTTTTGAAAAAAAATTCAAACCATTTTTCATTTGAAGCGAGGGAGGCCCCTGATTTTGATAATTTAAATAAATCAACGATGGGGCCCGGAAATGTATCTGATATTCGTTTGCGGGTATCATCAACCTTAGATAAAAAATTATTAATTGCGAGGGAGATAGTAGAGGATTGGAAAATATGTGAAAAGAATATTAATTTAGTTTGGAGACTAAAAAAGATTAATTACTTAGGTCGAGACTATATCTTCAACTTCTAATTGAAGTCATATAAAGAACGAAATCGTGTTAAAAGAGAGGTACAAACCTTCGTCTTTATACCGATTAAAAAACTCGACTGGAAGATAAAATATAGATGATCCATCGCCGATCAATCCATCCCGAGGACCGAGGTCGACACGCTATGTTTGTACCTGCCAGCGAGCTAGGATGACCTCCATACTTTTTTGGCAAAATTGCCAAAAAATTGCCAACCACCTCGCAACTTCCTGCGCCATGCAGTGCCGCTGAAGGCTGTTACGCGACAGCTAAGATATTGATAAATCTGCAAACCATTGGAATCGCTGAATTAATTTTTGCCCTGCGTAATACTGGGGGTGTGGGGGTCGCAGGTTCAAATCCTCCCGTCCTGACTAATCTTTTCAGTGATTTCCGTTGTTCGTCAGAAGCAGCAGAAGTTTTTTGGGCCAAAATTCACCAAACTTACAAAACCGTGTTCGGACTCTGTTTGTTCACAAAAGTATGGGAGTCATTTCTCTCATATATCCGGCATGTTGGCTTTAAATCCGCTTCCGATTTTCGGCTATAATCGTTAGTCTATCTTCAGTTAAGAGGCAAAGAGTCGCTTGTTATTTCTTTCAGGCGTTATAGTCCAAGGGATCCTATCATGTGCATAAATAAAATATTTTTTAACAATAAAAAAATAATTAAAATAATTTTTATGTTTATTCCGATTTTAGGGGTGGTTTTCATTACGGGCTGTCAATCTACAGCCCCAAAAAAAATTTCCTTGGAAGATGCGAAAAGAATAACAGCTTCATATGTTGGAAAGAAGATTGAGCAGCCAGCTCGAAATATCGACAATTTTCTTAACAAATTGAGAAAAAACAAATCAGGAGTACCCGAGGAAGAAGCGAAATTAAAATTAATATCTTACACCGAACCATCTATTGAGGTTGAAAAAAGTCCTTATAAATTTATGAGATTTTTATATACTCGGATGATAGCGAGAAAGCATATTGGGGATCATGTTGGGGCTTGGGAGGATAGTAAAAAACTTACGCCATTAGTGAGGAGGTACAATCAGTCAGTTTTATCCAAGTCAGAAATGATTTTTGAGGTAGCCTATGTAGAGTTGATGGCTGGGGATTTTGGTGTCGCTTGGCAGTTAGCGAAGGAGGCATTTTCTTTCGATCAAAAGACCGATAAAGCATACACGCAATACGCCCGTTTTTTAATTTTTCAGGGGCAATTAGAAGAGGCGGAGGAAATTCTTAGACAATTAATGTCCCGCCGAAAGGGACGCGATGATGATTATCAGGTACCGCGTCTGAGGGCGCATATATTTTGCAGGCGAAAGGTGATTACGTTGAATCAGAAAAATGGTTTCGAATTGCCCTTGATCGTATATCGAGAAAGTCAGGTGATTGGACGTACCATTCGACCATGACATTGGAGCGTAACCTTGCAAAAGTAATTTCAAACCAAGGGCGAATATCAGAGGCAGAGCTCATAAAGCGCCAGGCGATCAAAAAAGTCTTTGATGCGTTACGAGACCTACAAACATCAAGAAATCGCATTACACCTCGTAGATCTCGCCGATATTCGGAGTCGGGCGGGTGACTATAAGGGGTCTCTAAAGTTAACAGAGGCGGCGACCGAAATACTTGACTCCTCTGATTATCTGCAGGTTTCTTGGCTTCGTTATTCAATTGCAAAAAGACAGGCTATGGCACTCGTTGCGCAAGGAGATATTGGTGCGGCCTATACATTGATGAAGCCTGTCGCTGAAAAAATTAAAACTGGAGATGCATCGGGATACGTCAATCGTTTTAGGAAGGATTTTAATCGTTTATTTTTGAATGCGCTTGTTAACCCGAAGAAGGAGGACTTAAATGATATTCAGGTAACACGGGCGGCTTATCGGAAGAGTCTTGGAGATAAACATCATAATACTGCTGTGCTTACTGCCATTGAGGGGATTTATTACGCTCAAGAAGGGAAATATACCGAAGCTGTATCTTTGTTTGAGGAATCTTTTGACGCGCTTTCAATCCACAGTAGGCGAACACAATCTGAGGGGGAAAGTAATCTCTTTGATCAGAAGCGCCAAGTTTATATAGCAGAACAATACCTTGAGAGCCTTATGGCGATTGCAGTCAGCGCTCAAGGCAGAGAAGTAGAAGGTTTTGTGGAACGAGCCTTTTCAGTAGCTTCAAATGCTCGAGGTCGGATTGTGGCCGAGTTAATGTCGTCAAGTGCTGCTCGTGTGCATTTTGATGATCCGGAACTGAAAGAGTTAGCGAGGCGTGAACAGGACGCACAGCGTCAGATACAAGTTCTTTATGGGTTATTCGCGGAGGCGGTTAATAACGAAACCCCAGATGATAAGTTGAAAAAACTTCGATCGGATATTGATAATCTTCGAGTTTCCAGAGCGGCGATTTTTCAGCAACTTGAGAAGCGATATCCCCATTATTCGTCTCTTATTAACCCGCCGGCAGTTAACTCAAAAGAGATTGCCGGAATATTGAAACCAATGAGGCGTTGCTTTCATTTTATTTTATGGATAATGAGTCGTATGTTTTTTTAATAAGGAATAACGAAAAAATTCAATACCGTGTCCTAGACTTGAAGCGTTCGGAGCTTCGAGCTGCCGTCAATAGGCTTAGAAATGCTCTAGATCCAGCGGCAGACACTCTTGGTGAGATCCCTGATTTTGATATCGGATTGGCTCATAATTTATATGATTCTTTGTTAAAGCCATTTGAAGATGAGCTAGCTGACGTTAAGAACCTTTTTATTGTCCCGCATGATGATCTTTGGCAAATCCCTTTGCAGGTCCTCGTGATGGCGGATTACAAACTTGGGAATGACACATCGCTACTATTCGAGCGGTATCGTGATGTGCCCTGGCTAGTGAATAAATATGCAGTAGCTACGTTACCGGCTGAGAGCATCTTAGTTAGCCAGCGTACAGTGAAACCAAAGGGTGGCGATGACGATCGCATGCTGCTCGCAGCTTTTGGTGATCCTCTTTAGCCTTGAGCAACCGGAAACATCAGCCCCGAAGGCTGGCAATGCTATGCCAACTCGTGGCGCCCTAAAGAGTCGTGGGGTAATTTTGAAGCGACGGGCGGCGTTACAAGTGCAAGGCTCTGGCGCTAGCTCGTTGCAGGACTTGCCTCAGCTTCCTGATACACTTGATGAGGTGAGCAGCATCGCTGTTGCATTGAATGCGCAAGTGAATATGAGCCTATTTACCGGGACTGAAGCAAGCGAGGTGAATGTTAAATTACAAGATCTCTCTAATCGAAGATTTTTGGTTTTTGCTACCCATGGCTTAACCCCTGGGGAGTTGGATGGGCTTGGAGAGCCTGCGCTCGCACTGACAAATCCTATATTCACCGGAAGCAAGGAGGACGGCCTATTAACAACAAGTGAAATTCTAGGTTATTACCCATTTCCATGCCTGGAGAACCGATTGGCATTCCGGGAACACTAAGGCCCAAGGCTGAAGGTCGCTCTAAAATCAGTTTTTGAACATCTCCTGCTGGGACGTGACCCTCGATGAAATAGCCATCGAGGAACCCAGTGTGGCAGGAACTTATATCCGGTGAGATTCCTGAATCTTCTTTGATTTTCCAAAGCGCTTCTTGATCTAAATTTTGAGCGCTAACTCTAAAGCCTGCGCGCGTCATATGTTCTATCCAAGCATCGCAGCAACCACAGGTTGGTGACTTAAAGACCTCCAATGTGGATGCACTGGCGAAGCAGGTCTGCACCAATCCCAGCGAAGCAACTGACGCGAGAATAAATTGTCTTCGGTTCATTTATGCCGTCGCATCCCGGATCGCTTGCCAGATCCGACTAGGACTGGCGGGCATATCGATATGCTTTACGCCTACCTGCGACAGTGCGTCCATGACTGCGTTCATCGTCGCGGGCATGGAACCAACGGTTCCAGCCTCGCCGGCGCCCTTGACCCCCAGCGGGTTGCGAGCAGTGGGGACCTCGTTACTGGCGATTTCGATGGGGCCAAAATTGTCGGCGCGGGGCATGGCGTAGTCCATGAATGAGCCCGACAGCAGCTGCCCGGATTGCGGATCGTATGCAATCTGTTCCATCAGGATCTGGCCGACGCCCTGTGCGATGCCGCCGTGAATCTGACCTTTAACGATGGTCGGATTGATCATCACACCGACATCGTCCACCACCCAGTACCCCTTAATTTCTGTTGTGCCAGTGTCGGGATCGATCTCGACCTCGCAGACATGGCTGCCGTTGGGATAGGTGTCGTCATCTGGTGAGAAGGTCGCCGTCTCATAAAGGCCGGGTTCGACACCGGCGGGTAACTTGGCCGGCAGAAAAGATGCTTTAGCCACATCGCGCATAGTGATTTCGCGGTCGGTTCCTGTCACACGGAAAACGCCGTCCGCGAATTCCATGTCGGCCTCGCTGGCCTCGAGCTGGTGAGCCGCGATGATGCGCGCTTTCTCGATGATCTTGCCGGACGCGTTGTTCAGCGCAGATCCCCCGATTACCGTGGAGCGCGAGCCCATCGTGCCGATGCCAAACGCCACGCGGTCAGTGTCGCCATCGACCACACGGATCTCGTCGAAGTCGAGGCCGAGGCGCTCGCTCACGATCTGTTTATAGACTGTCTCGTGTCCCTGGCCCTGGCTCTTGGTGCCCATCAGAACCGTGGCCGTGCCGTCCGTCGAGAAGCGCACCTCGGCGAAATCGGGCGAGGGCGACGCGGCGCGCTCGATGGGGTTGGCGATGCCGATACCCCGCAGCTTGCCCCGCGCGCGGGCCTCCTCGCGCCGTACCGGGAAGCCAGCGTAGTCAGCCATGCGCAGGGCTTCAGCCTGGTTCTCCGCGAAGGCGCCGCAATCGTAGTTGAGCCCAAGTGCCGTGGAGACGGGCATGGCGTCGGATACGATCATGTTTCGGGCGCGCAACTCGGCGGGGTCGATCCCCATCTCGCGCGCGGCCTCGTCCAACATACGCTCGATCACGTAGGTTGCTTCGGGCCGTCCGGCACCGCGATACGGGGCGGTTGGACTTGTGTTCGAATGGACGGCTGTCACTGTGACATGCGCTTTCGGTACGTTGTACACGCCGATCAGCGTGCCGACATTGGCGAAAATCGATAGCAGGTTGCGGATCGCGGAGAGGTACGCGCCGATATTGGCGATGGTCTTCACGCGCAGGCCGACGATCCTACCGTTGGCGTCGAAGGCTAGTTCGGCGTCGGTCACGTTGTCGCGCCCGTGTTCGTCCCCCTGGATAGCCTCGCTACGTTCCGCGCTCCACTTCACCGGGCGGTCGATCTTTCGCGCGGCCCAGAGGCTCAGCCGGTGCTCCATATACTGCCAGCCCTTGGTGCCAAAACCGCCGCCGACGTCGCGTGAGACCACCCGGATGTTCTGTTCGGGAATATGGAAAATCTTTTCGGCGAGGAGCTGGCGCACTCGGTGTGGATACTGCACATCCGCATGGAGCGTGTAGCGGTCCTCGCGCGGATCGTAGGTGGCGACCGTGCCACGCGGTTCCATGTAGTTGGCAAACACGCGGCTGATCACGAAGCGGCGCTTCACCACATGCGCGGCGCCCGCGATGGCGTCTTCCGTGCCCGCCGCATCGCCTTTCTGAAAAAGCCCTGCAATGTTGTCCGGATAATCGTCCCAGACCCGCGGTGCATCGGGCTCGACCGTCTGGGCCGTGTCGGTAATCGACGGCAGCATCTCGAATTTGATGTCGATCAGATCTGCGGCATCGCGCGCCTGGTTCAGCGTCTCAGCGATCACGAGCGCGACCGGGTCGCCGACATAGCGCACGCGGGTAGTCGCGAGCGGCTCCTGTGGGCGGTACTTCATCGGCTGTCCGTCCGGGCGCAGCCATTTGGCGGGTAGGCCGGGAACACCCAGGTTATCCGCGGCGACGTCCGCGCCAACAAAAACCGCCACCACACCCGGCGCCTCCCTGGCGGCGGAGATATCGATGGATTTGATATCCGCATGCGCATAGGGCGAGCGCACCACATGCATGTACGTCTGGTTCGGCATGCTGACGTCGTTGACGTAGTAGCCGCGTCCGGTCAGCAGGCGAGGGTCTTCCTCGCGGTGAATGCCCTGCCCGATACCGAATTTGCCCATAGTTCAGTCCTTGTTGAAGCAGTTGTAGGTGCTCGGCCTATCCGGTCGAATGCCATAAGCCCAATACAAAATTGGTGCTCTGTTAATCATGGGCGACGGTGTGGTTCAGTATTTTTGCGAGGCCGCCGTTCAGGTTCTTCGGGGCGTAGTCCTAGATGCTTGAGTTGGTGCTGCCCGTGTTCGCACCAGGAAATTTACCCAACACAACATTGCTGCGACCAGCGGCGGCAACTCCGGCCTGTTGTGAGCCGTCCTGAGCCAAAACAGTCGATGTGGCGAACGTCAGCAAGGCCGCGCTGCTTCCCGCTGCGCATGTGGATAGGCGGGGCACCATGTCAGGCAGATTTTTTGAGGGCGAGACGGCCCTTGTCGGTCAGTTTGCAGACCAGCCAGTCGGGCTTGATGGGGTTTTCGAACCAGGGCTCGGCAAGCCCCTGACGGATGCAGGACTTGATGGTCCGCTCGTTAATTTTCTGACCGTCGCGGTCAAATAGGGGGAGCTTGCCGCCGGGTTGCTCGAGGCCGCGTAATAGCCACGCACGTTGTGCGCCGGACAGACCGCCCAGGGTGCGGACCCGAGTGTCGGTTCGCCGACGGTGGGGTTGCAACGCCACCACGTTGTCCTCAATAAGCCTCTTCCCGACCGCCATATCCCCCCCCCGAAATGCGCGTCGCCCATGTCTGCGATTATCATGCACAGAAGGCCCGACAATAGTGTAGAGTGGCGCTATTGCCAAGAGTCCCAACGGCTTACGCCCGATGTCTGACGCCGATAGTAACGAAACATCCGCCTGTATGGCCTATGTAACCTGCGGTTCTGACGATGAGGCGCGCGCCATTGCCCGTGCCGTCTTGGGCGAAGGGCTGGCCGCCTGCGCCAATATCATTTCGGGAATGCGCTCGCTCTACCGCTGGCAGGGTGAGGTGCGTGAGGACGCCGAGACGGTCCTGATCCTCAAGACGCAACACGGGAAGTTTTCCGCTTTGACCGCGCGTGTTGTTACCCTGCACAGCTACGACGTTCCGTGCGTTGTCGAAATCCCGTTGGTCGACGGTCACCCGGACTATCTCGACTGGATTGCTCTGGAGACGGGTCGAGGCTCGGCGACAGGGTGTGTGTCCTGAGTTTTCTGTTTCTGGGCCGGGTTAAATGGGCCGCCCAACGAATGTTCCTGATTTCACCGTTCTTAGGTCCTAATGCTTATGGAGCGTGGAACTATGACGTGGTTGGTCGGAACAACTTCAGCCATTGCGGAATAGGATTGGTCGGGATTCGCCGCTCCGCCGGCACTTTGCTATAACTCGCGCACACCATTCTATTCACCCGGGTATGAGGGGGAACCATGAGCGAGAAAACCTGGAACATCTATCTATCAGGGGAGATTCACTCCGACTGGCGCGAGCAGATCATGGACGGCTGCAAGGAAGCAGGCCTCCCGGTGACGTTCTCCGCCCCGATCACCGTGCATGAGAATTCCGACGATTGCGGCGTCGCCGTGTTTGGTGCGGAATCCGACACCTTCTGGCACGACCACAAGGGCGCGCTACTGAACTCGGTGCGCACCGGCACCCTGATTGAACAGGCCGACGTGGTCGTCGTGCGCTTTGGTGAGAAGTTCAAGCAGTGGAACGCGGCCTTCGACGCCGGCTACGCCGCCGCGCTGGGCAAGGCGATTATCACGCTGCATCCGGAAGCCCACGACCATGCGCTGAAGGAAGTGGACGCTGCAGCCAAGGGTGTCGCCCGAGAGCCCTATCAAGTTGTCCAGGCTCTGGCCTACGCGATCACGGGCGCGATGCCTCAGCAGTGGTACCAGAAGGCTGCGGCCGAATAAGCCGGACTTCTGCTGCGAGTTACGAAGCCGCGCTGTCTTCAGACAGCGCGGTTTTTTATTCCGCCGCCTTGGTCTGCGCGTAATCCAGCGCCTGGCCGAGGTCGTCGATGATGTCATCGACCGTCTCCAGACCGATGGACAGGCGCAGCACCTCGTCGCCCGCACCCGAGGCGGCTCGCTGCTCGTCCGTGAGCTGGCGGTGTGTCGTGGAGGCGGGGTGCAGGATCAGTGAGCGGGTATCGCCGATATTGGCGAGGTGTGACAGCAGTTCTACGCTCTCGACGGTGCTCACGCCGGCTTCGTAACCGCCCTTGAGCCCGATGGTGAAGACCGAGCCGGGTCCCTTGGGCAGGTACTTCTGCGCCAGCGCGTGATACGGGCTGGATTTTAGCCCCGCATAGCTAACCCAATCGACGGCGGGATGTGCTTCCAGGAACTCGGCTACCGCTTGCGCATTCTGGACATGCCGATCAATACGCACGGGCAGGCTCTCGATGCCGGTCAAGATGTTGAATGCGTTCTGGGGCGCTAACGTTGGGCCAAGGTCGCGCAGTGCCACTGCCTTGGCCTTGGTCGAGAAGCCGAAGTCGCCGAAGGTCTCGTAGAAGTTGAGCCCGTGGTACGCCGGGTCGGGCCGGGTCATGGACGGGAACTTCTCGTTCTGCGCCCAGTCGAACTTGCCGCTCTCCACCACCACACCGCCCATGGAGGTGCCGTGGCCGCCGAGGAACTTGGTCATCGAGTGGATAGATAAATCCGCGCCCCATTCGAAGGGGCGGCACAGATAGGGCGTCGCCATAGTGTTATCGACGATGAGGGGGATGCCGGCTTCCTGCGCGATGGCCGCGACCGGCTCGAGGTCCACGATGATACCGCCGGGGTTGGCCAGTAGTTCGACGAAGAGCGCCTTGGTGTTCTCGTCGACGGCTGCGCGGAAGTTTTCTGGGTCGGTCGGATCAACGAAATTGCAGTGCCAGTCAAACTTCTTGAACGTATGGCTAAACTGCGTGATCGAGCCGCCATAGAGGTTACGCGACGCGACGAAGTTGTCGCCCGGCTCCATCAGCACGAACATCGCCACTAGTTGTGCCGCATGGCCACTGGCGCAGGCGACCGCGCCGCGCCCGTCTTCCAGCGCGGCCATCTTTTCTTCCAACGCCGAGACAGTCGGGTTGGTCAGGCGCGTATAGATGTAGCCGAAGGTCTGGAGGTTGAAGAGGGAGGCCGCGTGGTCCACATCGTCGAAGACGTAGGACGTGGTCTGGTAGATCGGCACGTTGCGGGCGCCGGTCTTCTCGTCCGGCGAGGCCCCGGCATGGATGGCCAGCGTCTCGAAGCCCGGCGGACGGTGGTCGCGGTTGTCGTTGCTCATGTATCGGTCAGACCCGGATCCGCCGCGAGCGGCGCGACGTGATCACCTTTGTGTTGATGCCGCTCCAGCCGAGCTCGCCCGACAGGCGGCCGAACTCGATCTTAGGACAGCGGTTCATGATAACGGTCAGGCCGGCGTCCTCGGCCTTCTTCGCAGCCACGTCGTGGCGTACCGTGAGTTGCATCCAGACTACCCTCGCGCCGATCTCAATGGCCTCGTCCACGATGGGTGGCACCCGGTCGGAGCGCTGGAAGATATCGACCATGTCCACTGGCACGTCGATATTCTTCAGGCTGGCGACGACCGTCTCGCCTAAGAGTATCTCGCCCTCGGCACGTGGGTTGACTGGTATCACCCGGTAGCCCTTTTCCTGCATGTACTTCATGGCGAAGTAGCTGGGCCGGTTCCAGTTGGTGCTGGCGCCGACCATTGCCACTGTATCGGTCTCGCGCAGGATGCGGCGGATCAGCCAGTCCGGGTAGTAAAGATCGTTCATGTGGAATTCTATGCTGCGGCGCGCAGGCGCGGCAGTTCGATGGCGGGGCAGCGGTCCATGATGACGGTGGCCCCGGCAGCCTCGGCCTTCGCCGCGGCTTCCTCGTTGATCACCTTTAGCTGCATCCAGATATACGGTGCGCCGACTTTGATGGCGTCATCGACGACCGGTGGCACCTTCCAGGGCAGGCGGAAAATATCGACCATGTCGGGGCGCTCCGGCAGGTCGCGAGTGCTGGCATAGACCTTCTCGCAATGGATTTTTTGGCCGAGCGCGTCCGGGTTAACGGGATAGACCTTATAGCCCTCGCTCTGCAGGAAGCGCATCACGCGCCAGCTGGCCCGGGTCTCGCCGCGCGGGCTTGCGCCCACCAGCGCGATGACCTTTACCTCGTCGAATAGCTTGCGCAGCAGGTCATCGGAGTAGGTGAATTCCTTATTAGAGTTCATCATAGCAGTTGCCTTCAGTCCTCGTTGTCCCGGGGCCCCTGGTCCCATTCGGGCTCGCGTTTCTCGACAAAGGCGTCGATACCCTCGGCAGCGTCGCGGTCCATCATATTGCGGGCCATCTCGGCGCCGGCCAACGCATAGGCATCAGTCACACCCATCTCGAGCTGCTCGTAGAAGGCTTTCTTGCCCAGTGCCAGCGCATAGGCTGACTTGCTAGCCAGCTTGCGGGCGAGTTCGCTCACCGCGTCGTTCAGCAGCCCGTCCTCGACCGCTTCGTTAATGAGGCCGATCTTCGCCGCGCGTTCGGCGCTGACGAAATCGCCAGTTAACAGCAGGTCCATCGCGTGCTTGCGCGAGACGGCGCGGCCCACCGCCACTCCAGGCGTGGAGCAGAACAGGCCGACATTGATGCCGGAGGTGGCGAAGCGGGCTGACTGCGCGGCAATGGCCAGGTCTGAGGTGGCAACCAGCTGACAGCCTGCCGCCGTGGCCAGCCCATGCACTTTGGCGATGACCGGCTGGGGCAGGCGCAGCACCGACAGCATCATCTTCGTGCAGGTGGCGAAGAGTTCCTTTTGGTATTCAATGGTGTAATTGGCCCGCATCTGTTTCAGATTGTGGCCCGCACAGAAGGCGCGCCCCGACGCCGCCAGGACCACAACCCGCACTGAGCGGTCGTTCGCGATGGCGTCAAGTTCCCCCTGCAGTGCGGTTAGCATACCCTCGGACAGGGCGTTCAGTTCGCCTGGCCGGTTCAGGGTGAGGGTGGTCACGCCGTCATCATCGGTGCGAAGCACATAGGGGTCGGTTTCGGCGGCTCGCGCCTTGTCGAACGTCTGTGTATCAGTCATCGGCCTAAAATGATCCGGTTTCCGGCGGATGGCAAATTCTGTAATGCTTTGAAGCCATGCTCTGCCTCATCCTTAGGGGTGAGCTGAGGCGAGCGTCTCGAAGAATGTCCGGAGTGCGGCGCTCGTTAGTACCCGAGCACCCTTCTAGATGGGGCTTCGGACCTCTTCAGGATGTGGTTGAAAGGCGAATGGGTATTATAATACCGCATCAATAACTAACTGCATTTTCTTGTATTTTTCGGTTTGACAATCGTTTTTGGGTGCCATAGAAAGCGATCCGCCGTTGCCCTGTGCGTTTGGTGTTGGGCGGCGGTGACCCGTTTAGGCTATTCGGTTGTCTGAACTGAAGAGCCCGGAAAACCCAAGAATTCCAAGGACGAAGGTGGCGAACAGGCCATGAAGACTTATTCCGCGAAACCGGCAGACGTCGAAGCCAAGTGGTGGATCGTCGATGCCGAGGGCGTGGTGCTGGGCCGGATGGCGGCGATCATCGCCGATCGTCTGCGCGGTAAGCACAAGCCCATGTACACGCCCAACATCGACTGTGGTGACCACGTGATCGTCATCAACGCCGAGAAAGTGCGTATGACCGGCAACAAGCGTGCCGACAAGAACTACTACTGGCACACCGGTTATCCGGGTGGTATCCGCAGCCGTACGGCTGCTAACTACCTGGACGGCGACAAGCCAGATGTGGTGATCCGTAAGGCGATCGAGCGCATGCTGCCGAAGACCAAGATGGGCCGCGCCCAATACGGCAAGCTGAAGGTCTATGCCGGAACCGAGCACCCGCACGAAGCACAGCAGCCCGAGGCGCTCGATCTTGGTGCGATGAATCCAAAGAACAAGCGGGGTGCCGCCTGATGAGCGACGAAACCAACGCGACCCAGAATGCGCCCGTTGAGGGCGGTGCAATTGCCGCTGCCGCGGCGGCACTGGCCGAAACCACGGGCGAAAGCATTGTCGAGACGGTGGCCCAGGCCGAACCGAAGATCGACGAGCTTGGCCGTACCTATGCCACCGGTAAGCGCAAGGACGCCGTCGCACGCGTCTGGATCAAGCCGGGAAATGGCCAGCTGATCGTCAACGGCCGTGCGGGCGAGGTGTATTTCGCGCGACCAGTGCTTCGCATGGTGCTGTCTCAGCCATTCCAGGTTACCGACCGGCTCGGCCAGTACGACATCGTGTGCACTGTGGCTGGTGGCGGTCTCTCGGGCCAGGCCGGCGCGGTTCGCCACGGCATCTCGAAGGCACTCGCACTGCGTGAGCCGGGGCTGCGTCCGATCTTGAAGAAGGTGGGTATGTTGACCCGCGACTCCCGCGTCGTTGAACGCAAAAAGTACGGCCGTGCAAAGGCGCGCCGCAGCTTCCAGTTCTCAAAACGCTAGCTGCCAAGCTTAAAAAAATACAACAAAAACAAGGGGTTGCGTTTTTCGCAGCCCCTTTTTTGTATTCACAAAACATTCACAAAACTCAATGATTTCAATGACCGCTGTTTGAGCGGTATCACAGATACTTTACAAAAATGATGTGGTGACAGGGCTCAACGCCTATAGCCGCTAGCCCTCAATCTCAAAACCGTCATTGCTTAAATCCCAAACCGTCGTTGCGGTTTAAACTTGGTTGGTGAGATGAATATCTTATCACTGCCAGTTTTGACTAATATCGTTATTTTTTTCGTCGTATAAGTTCGTGCACGCCTATCAATACGGGTATTATTTCCGTGTAAGAAATTATGAAACCGTACAAAGCAAACATAAACGCAAGGATGTACAAAATTGGCATTGAAGCGTATGTTATGATTAGACCAGCTTTCAAACCTAAAAATTCTACAAGGCTGGGTAATCCGTTTGAGTAAAGATGTTCAGCGGCGGGTAAACTAGTAATTTCATCATAGAAAAAATTAGGCAATTCATGGTGTTCCGTGAAAAATGTCTCTTTTTTATATTTCTCCAATAATATTGCCGAAATTAGAGCTCCTAGACCTGCACCACCGCCTTTATTCATAACTACTGCCACGGGCATCGCAACTGTATTCGTCGGAACAGAGGGTATAACTGGATTTAGTGAAAATGTACCCTTAGGAATTGTAACAGCCGTTAGGTAGTTCAACTTATGTGATAATGCGTCGGCTTCTGAGATGTCTAAAATTGAAATGTCATAATTTTTTGCTAATTCTGTGATCGTAGTATTACTTATTGGTAATAAAAAAAAGGCAGCATCAACCTTATTTTCTAACAATAGACTTTTGGCATCAATTACTTGCGCTTCATTGAAAGAAGTATTTTGAGCATTAATTCCGTACATATTTAACAGGGGCTGGCCAAGATTTCTAACTCCTGATCCCCTGGGCCCTATGGCGACGGAAAGTCCTTTGAGGTCTCTGATGTCTGAAATATTTTTTTGTTTCTGGGAAAATACCAATAGCGGTTCGATCGCTATCGATCCAAGGGAGTATACCTGGGTATAATCGGAGTTTGAGATATCTTGTGCTAAAAACCCTATTTTAGTGTTACCATTCTTTTTCTCGTTAATTAGTTCTATGATTGTAGTGGTCTCTTCTATGTGTTCGATAGACACGCTTATGGAGTATCGTTCCAAATTTTCTTTTAGGTCATGTGCAACTGTTGAAAAAAATCCTCCTTTTGGACCGGCAAGTATTGTAACAGATGTAGGAGGGCTAATTTTCCAGAATGCAATTCCGACAGCACAAATAATAAGCACTGGAAAAATGAAGTAATATAAGTAAAGTAATGCGCGTTTTTTATTTATTTGCAAGACAGTCCCTTTGAAAGCGCGCCCGCTTATCGCGCCGAATTGATCAATTCCGTTGATTTATGAACACGGTTAGCAAATCTAATTAGAGCGGTTTTTTTCAAAAAAATCTAAAGTCAAGTTCAGGGCTTTCTCTGAAAAAATAGAGGAATAACCATCTTTTCGGCATACCGTGCAATCCCAACTATGTCCGATATTTTTGAAAACATGTTTCTGAAAACTGGGGATTTTTCTCGCTAACTCATCAAGCTGTGGTAAGACCCATTTTAGTTTCTGAATACTATCTTTGTCCCCATGAATTGCCAGCAAAGGATTGCTGTTTGAATCAAAGTATTTAGCGGGGTAGCCATTCCATTTTGGGAACTTCCAAACTCCATAATGCGATGAGCCTGCATTAACTTGCTTCTTGGCTGCAAGAAAGCTTGCCCAGTATCCGCCGTTTGAAAACCCTACTGCAAATACGTTTTTCGGATCGATCTTTGGGTCGCTCTTCATTAACTGGATTATTTCCAAAAGATCATTTTCGATCTGGGTTCGATAAGTCGTCCAAGTATCAAACCGGGTTTCTTTAGTGATCCCATGCTTTTTGAAAAAATCAGGTGCATAGACAGCGTAGCCTGACTTTGGGTATTTCGAAATGAGAGCTTTCACGGATTTAAAGCCCCCACTGGAGTGGAGTGCTATTAGCCCAGGAAAAGGTCCCTTGCCCTCGGGGTAGGTGATCTCATGATAAATTGGCTCAGCATTTGCGCTGCTTATACTCGAAAATGCTAAGCTGAAGAGAATAAGTAGGCAGAAGAGCGGATTTTTTTTCATTTTTCTTACCACCGTTTACTGGATGGTTTCTAGAAATTTTGCAATAACTTCTTTTGATTCGTTTAGGGCGGATTCATCATACTTCATGATATTGTCGGCAACGTCTTTTGTTCCCTTCGCGGTCTTGTCGTCGAACGCGTGGTAGGCGCCTTTGATTTCATGGTAAGTCAAATTTGCGAAGTTCTGAGATTTCACTTTGAGACAGGCTTTATGCTTGCCTTTTGCATTGTCTTTTTCAGCCGTGAGGAGAAGGGTTGGGATTTGATCGCCTTCCCATTCCCACAAAGTACAGTTTGGGTATACCGCTATTGCATATCCAAATTTATTGCCCGCAGGAGAGGTAAGATTTTTAATTTCGCCGAAATCTCGTATTAATATTCCACCAAGAGAAAAACCAATTACACCTACGTTATCTTTCTTGATATAAGGTTTTTCTAGAATTTCGTCGAGAGCGGTATAAAGTATGGAAAGCATTTTTATTCGGTTTTTGTTGTTCGCTACAAACTTAAGGGATGGACAATACTTCTCACCAAATCTTTCTAGGATCCTGGGTGTGTAGGTCGCGTATCCCAAGCCATTAAAGTATTCGGGCCACATTTTATCGACAGCGGCCTTTGAGCCGCCGCAACTTTCGGCGATTATAATCGCGGGGAAGGGGCCGTCTCCCTCTGGCTTAGTCCACACTCCATTTGATTTGGTCTCCTGTAATTTGGAGCCGTGTGGCAGTAGCGGCCACTCAAAACAACGTCCGCTAATCTTTGAACATCTTTCACCAGCGTTGGCCGATGGGGTGTGCATGATTGCGAGCATGACAAATGCGAGCGTGAAGGCGAACGATGTTATGATTCGTTTCATAGCGTAGCTCCAGATAATTGGTGGATAACAATGCTTTCAGGTTTCGAGTTTGCGCAAGGTTTTTCGCTCTGTGGGTTCGAGCTTGTGTTATTTAATCGGCAAACCGCGGGCCGCAGGCTGCGTGGTCTGGTCGAAGGTTTGGAATAGTTTCTGGATGCCAAAGAAATTCAGAAGGATCCTGCGTATCGCAGCGGTGAGCGCCGTTGTCGCGCTACTGTTCTATCTACTGCCGTTTTGGGTGCTGGTGGCACCGATCCTAGCCTGGCTAGTGTTCGGCATCATCGATGTCGCCCGAAACGACATGGGTGGCGAAGCGCCAGTTGTGAAGCGGTACTTCTTCGGTAACGGAATCCTGACTTGGCTGCTGTCCCCCTTTAACCTCGTTATGGACCTGCTTTCGAGGCGAACAGGCCGTGTCCTCAAGATCGAGGACCTGCCGGAGGACATGCGCGGGGAGGTGGAGGTCATGCTCGACGCCGTACGGCGTGAGAAAGATAATATTATCGAGCGTATCCAGCAGAAGAACAGCGGCAACGAGCGGTTGATGTTGATGTACAAGTGGTACGACCAGACCGTGGATGCCTCGATCCCCGAACTGAGCCGGCCTTATCGCTATATCAAGACCATTGGGGTATCGACCTTTCAGCCGAAGGTGGGAACCAAGTATCACTACGGACCGCTGCGCATCACCTATCGGCTGCTCTACAACCTGAGCCCGGTGGAGAGCGACGACGTCTATATCGATGTCGGGCGGACGCGGAACATCTGGCGGGACAGCCCGTGCTTCATCTTCGATGATACGCTGATGCACCGCTCGGTGAACGAGAGCGACAAGATGCGCTACTGCATGTTCGTCGATCTGATGCGACCGTCACCAGTGCTCGGGCTGACGACCTGCATCCTGCACGGGCTTGGCGTGTTGCTGAAGTCGCTTAACAGGTTGTTCTATAAGAACTGGGAATTCATCTAGGCGGAACTTCTAGCGGACACGCGAGCCTGCGGCGGATGCTTCGGTGGGGACAAGCGACTTGATGAGCCTTTCCATCCGCAGGATGCCCACACGTTTTGCCCCGTCCCTCACCAGATAGATTTTTCGTGTATCGCCCTCGGCTATTGCGATCACGGATTCCAGATTATCCTCCTGGTCAATCTCTCCGGCGATTTTCATGCCTTCGGTCGGCGGTGTCTTATCCATCACGGTGCGCACCCGAAGGACGCGAGCTCGGTTGATGTCACTCACGAAATCAACAATGTAAGGATCGCTTGGCTCCAGCAGGATCGTTTGAGGTTCGTCCTGCTGCACGATCCGGCCGTCCTTGAGGATCACCAAGTGGTCCGCAAGCTTCAACGCCTCGTCGAGATCGTGAGTGATAAACAGGATCGTCTTCTGCAATTCCTGTTGGAGTTCTAGCAGCAGGTCCTGCATATCGGTGCGGATCAGCGGATCGAGAGCGGAATAGGCCTCGTCCATCAGCATAATGTCGGCGTTGGAGGTCAGGGCGCGTGCGATGCCGACGCGCTGCTGCATACCACCGGAAAGCTGGTGCGGATAACTTTCGCCGTAACTCTGTAGGCCGACGCGCTCAAGCCACTTTTCCGCTTCAGTAATGCATTCGCTACGCGGAAAGCCGCGAACTTCCAATGCCAAAGCCGCGTTCTCCGCGACTGACTTGTGGGGCAGCAGTGCGAACTTCTGAAACACCATCGACATTTGTTCGCGGCGGATTTTGCGCAGTTCCTCCGACGAACAATCGAGGATGTTTCGTCCCTCAAAAATGATCTCACCCGCGGTTGGGTCGATCAACCGGTTCACATGCCGGATCAGCGTCGATTTGCCGGAGCCGGATAGCCCCATGATAACCGTGATCTCAGCGGCTTTTATATTGACGTTGATGTCTTCCAGCCCCAGCACATGTCCGGTTTGTTCCAGCAGTTCCGACTTGCCAAGCCCATCGTCTTGGACAGCGCGCAGCGCGCGTTGCGGATCTGGTCCGAAAACCTTGTAAAGATTCCTGATTTCGACCTTGGTATCTGGCTCTATTGTCCGCGCGCTCATTGGTTCTGCCCCGCATTGACGCGTGCGAGAGCGAGTTTAGTGGTGCGGTCGAGGATCACGGCGAGGATCACGATACCCAAACCCGAGACTAGGCCAACCCCGAGTTCCAGGTTCCGGATGCCGCGCAGCACCAGCACGCCAAGACCGGGAGCTGAGACCAGCGAGGCGATTACCACCATCGATAGGCTCATCATGATCGTCTGGTTCACACCGGCCATGATGTTGGGTAGTGCGAGAGGGACCTGAACCTTCCAGAGCTTCTGGCGTTCAGTCATGCCAAAAGCGTCAGCGGCCTCGATCACGTCTTTATCAACAAGCCGGATGCCAAGGTCGGTGAGCCGCACTACCGGTACAATGGCATAGAGGATAATCGCGATGCCGTAGAGCTTCGGTTCGGTCACGGAGAACAGGAAAATCAGCGGGATCAGATAAACGAACGCTGGCAGCGTTTGCAGCAAATCGAGGACGGGGATGGTTGCCCGCTGGAATGCGTCGCTGCGCGACATGGCAATCCCGATGGGAACCCCCAGGATTACGCACAGGATCGCGCATACGAATATTACCGCTAGCGTCTGGGTCGCGTAGCTGTAGTAGTCAATAAAAGCGAGCGTCAGCAGGCATGCGGCCACGAAGGCTACAAGCTGCCTCGAACGGCTGACCAGCATCACGATAGCCAGCAGGGCGGGGATCATGATCCACCACGGGGTTGTTTGAAACAGCCATAGGGCGCCTTCTAGGAACCAGCTGAGTGGTTGGGTCAGCGGATCCAGGACAAGGCTCATTCCGTCCTTGACGCTGAGGAATGCATGCTCCAGACCTTTGGTCAGTGCCCGCGATTGCGGGAAGGCGGCGCAGGCGTCATGGAGTTCATCCATGGACGGAAATGGAAGCTCCCAGACTGTTGGCTCGGGCGCGTCTTTGCCGCTATTCTTCGCGATAAGGTCGGCCAGAGATGCGGGGCCCGTGGCTTTTTCGGTCTCGCTTGCACACCATAATTCCAAGCCGAGGGCAGAGAAGACCGGTTCATAGGTCGCCATCGCGCAATCCCATCAGATTGTTTTGTTATTAGGGCGGGCCCTGAAGAGCCCGCCCTGCGCATCGCGCGTTCGAACGGCGGTATGCCTACTTTAGTAGACCTGCCAGCTTCGCCTTTGCGCCGGCGTTCAGCCAGTTAGCCCAGACATTCTTGTAGTTCGTTAGGAAGTGGACGGTGGCTTCCTCGTTGGAGGCGTTGTTTGCTTCCTTCCATGCCAAGACGGCGCCCATCTGCTGATTAGTGAAACTCAACTTGGACAGCATCTCGACAACCTCGGGCTCGCGCGCGGCAAAGTTCGTGGTCACTCCAGTAACAACCCGCGCTGACGGGTAGGGAGACTTGCCGACCTTGTTGCATTCCGGGTTGCGGTTGCACTGATGAATCTCGGAGTTGTAGGGGCCGAGATCTACCGGAACCATCTCGTACTTTCCGAGAAGCGCCGTCGGTGCCCAGTAGTAGCCGAACCAGGGTTTTTCATCGGCATAGGCGGCGGCTATCGAACCGGCTAGCGTGTCGCCGGAGCCGTGGTTGAAGACCTTGATGCCGTTACCTTCGAGATCGAACGCTTTGGTCAGGCTGTCATTGACGATCCGGCACCCCCAGCCCTCCGGGCAGTTGTGGAAACGACCGCCCACTAGTTCAGGGTTGGCCAGTACGCCTTCAATGGTCTTCAACTCCGGGTGCTTGTCGGCCAAGTACTTTGGAACAAGCCAATGCTCGGCACCGCCGTCGGAAAGCACGTTGGAGATGGTCTTAACTTTCCCTTCGGCCTCAAGCTTCTGATACACCGGCGCGGAGTTGATCCACATCTCGGTAGCGATGTCCGGCTCACCGTTCTCGGCCAGCGAGGTCGCTGCTGGCACGGTGTCGGACGGCACTGCGGTTACGTTGCAACCGTATCCCTGCTCCATGATGAACTTCGCGACATTAGTCACGACCGAGGCCGAGGCCCAGTTCATCTCCGTGATCGAAACTTCGCCGCAATCCGCTTGGGCATTCGAAGCTCCGGCTCCGATGGCCACGCTCAAGCCCAAAGCGAGGGCCGATAGTTTTAGTGAATCTGAAAGAATTCCGCGCATGGCTTGTTCTCCTGCTTATCTCTCTGTGTCAAACCGATTCGACCGAAAGCAACGTCATTGCCACTCCCGCCATTGTTCGGAAAAAATTTTCTTTTGTAATCCGTATCTTAAGGGGCTTGAACGTCCGTCTCAACCTTTGGGTCCGAGAAAATCGGGTTAGCGAGACGATATCGCGCTTTGAACACGACCCTTTCCGTGCGCGCGGATAGGCGCTACATCCTCCCGACCATGACAACGACTGTATTCATAGACGGCGAGGCGGGTACGACCGGTCTTCAGATTCACGAGCGTCTGGCGGCGCGGGCGGACATTTCCCTCATCAGTCTCGATAAGGAAACCCGCAAGGACACCAATTCGCGGCGCGAGGCGCTGAACGATGCCGATGTAGCGATCCTGTGCCTGCCGGATGACGCCGCACGTGAGGCCGTGAGCTTGGTCACAAGCAACACGGCCATCATTGACGCGTCGACCGCGCACCGGGCCACGGACGACTGGGTTTATGGATTTCCCGAGTATGAGCGAGGCTTCCGAGAGTCCGTGCGGACATCAAGGCGGATCAGCAATCCGGGATGCTACGCCATCACGTCTGTGGCGTTGCTCCATCCGCTGATCGCCCGCGGCCTGCTGCCCGAGGACTACCCTGTATCGATCAACGCTGTTTCGGGATATTCCGGTGGTGGCAAGTCGCTGATCGCGGCCTTCGAGGATCCGGACGCGTCCAACCATACAAACAGCGTAGTCTACAGCTACGCGCTCACACTGGCCCACAAGCACATTCCCGAAATCACCCGGTGGGGTGGGCTGTCGCATCCACCGATCTTCGTGCCTGCCGTCGGCCGGTACCGGCAGGGGATGCTCGTACAAGTGCCGTTGGCGCTTTGGAACTTGCCGGGTTCGCCAAAGGCGGTCGACCTTCATGCCGCGCTGGCTCATCACTACGACGGCGAAATGTTCGTATCGGTCGCGCCTTTCGCGGAGACCGAGACAGCGGTCAAGCTCGACCCCGAGGCTCTTAACGGCACCAACGAGTTGCGGCTGTTCGTTCTCCACAACGAGGAAACACAGCAAGCCGTACTTGTTGGGCTGATCGATAATCTGGGAAAAGGAGCGTCGGGGCAGGCTGTTCAGACCCTAAACCTGCTGATGGGCGCAGACGAAGGCGAGGGGCTCGCTTAAGCATTTCGTACCAAGCCACTCTCCCAAAGGGAAAGGGTTCAATCATCATCGCAGCGCAGGAACGTGACTATGAATAACCCTCTCAAGCCCTATCTCGGCGTCATGCCGACTATTGCCGACGATGTGTTCATCGCCGATACGGCCTCGGTGATTGGAGATGTGCGTATCGGCGCGGGCTCAAGCGTCTGGTATGGCTGCGTCCTTCGCGGCGACAGCGGTAGCCGCATCACCGTGGGCGAGCGCACCAACATTCAGGACGGTACGGTGGTTCACCTGAACGGTGCACGCGCCGACGGCACGCCGGACATGCCCTGCACCATAGGGAGCGATATTACCATCGGCCATTCGGCGCTGATTCATGCCTGTACACTGGAAGACGGCTGCTTCATTGGCATGCGCTCGGTTGTGCTGGATGGGGCGGTAGTCGAAAGCGGCGCCATGGTCGCCGCCGGGGCCGTCGTGTCACCGGGTAAGGTCGTGAAGAAGGGCGAGTTGTGGGCGGGCATTCCTGCCAAGCCGCTGCGCGAATTGCGCGAGGCGGAACTAGCCTTCTGGCCGGAATCGATAGAGATCTACCGCAAGCTCGCCCAGGACCACATCAAGTCGGGCAACAGCGCGGAGTAAAGCCCTATCCAAGTTATTCACGGGCTCGATCTGCGCATCTCCGACGCGACAGCTAGAGATGGCCAGATTGAGCCCAGCCATGACGTTAATCGGGGAGGCTCAACCTTTGTGTGAAGGCCCACCGATGCGGAGGGAGGCGTAGCTGCCCGGTGCAGTCTCGATCACCTTCAGCTTATGGTCGCCCGGTGTGCGGGCCGTAACCTGGCCGCCCCCCTGCTTCTTGATCCATTTGCGCCATTCCGGCCACCATGAACCCGGGTGTTCCTTTGCGGTTTCGTACCATTCGTCAGGGGACATTGGGTTTCTGGTGTTGGTCCAGTAGCCGTACTTCTCGACCGTTGGCGGGTTGACTACGCCGGCGATGTGGCCCGAACCGGCCAGGCAGAACTTAGTGTCGCCCTTGTAGATCTGGGTCGCGGCGTAGGTCGATTTCCACGGCGCGATGTGATCTTCCTTCGTAGACAGCATGAAGACCGGCAGGTCCACCTTACTCAGGTCGATCGGCACGCCGCTGAGTTCGATACCGCCCGGCTCGATCAGCTTGTTCTCCTGATACATTTTGCGCAGGTAGAAGCGGTGCATCTCCGCCGGCATACGCGTGGAATCCGAGTTCCAGTAGAGCAGGTCGAAGGGGAAGGGTTCCTTGCCCAGCAGGTAGTTGTTCACCACGAAGGACCAGATCAGGTCATTGGCGCGCAGCATGTTGAAGGTCGTCGCCATGGAAGAGCCTTCGAGATAGCCGTCGGCCTCCATCTTGGCCTCGAGAGAATCTAGCTGCTCCTCGTCGATGAAGACGCCCAGTTCGCCCGGCTCCTTGAAATCCACCAGCGCGGTGAAGAAGGTTGCGCTCTTGAACCGGTCATCGCCCTTGTCGGCCATGTAGGCCAGCGTGCTGGCGGTCAGGGTGCCACCCAGGCAGTAACCGATGATGTTGACCTCTTTCTCGCCGGTCGCCTGTTCAATAGCGTCGAGCGCGGCCAGCGGGCCCTCCAGCATGTAGTCCTCGAAGGACTTGGCTGCGAGGTCCTTGTCGGGGTTCACCCAGGAAACCACGAAGACCGTCAGGCCCTGGTCCACGCACCACTTGATGAACGAGTTCTTCGGCTGCAGGTCGAGGATGTAATACTTGTTGATCCACGGCGGGACGATCAGCAGCGGGCGCCGATCGACCTTGTCGGTCGTCGGCTCGAACTGGATAAGCTGCATCAAGTCGTCTTGGAAGACGATCTTGCCAGGGGTTGTGGCGACGTTTTCGCCTAGGGTGAAGGCGGTCTCATCGACCTGACTGATGCGCAACTGGCCATTACCCTTTTCCATGTCGGCAATCAGGTTTTCCAGCCCTTTGACCAGGTTCTCGCCCTTGGATTCCACTGTGGCGCGGATCACCTCGGGATTGGTCATGAGGAAGTTGGTCGGCGCCAGCGCATCGACGAATTGCCGGGTATAGAAATCGACCTTCTTGGCGGTCTTGTCGTCGAGACCGTCCACCTCGCGCACCGTGTTGGTCAGCCAGCGTGAGGACAACAGGTAGGACTGCTTGATGTAGTCGAACAGGATGCTCTCATCCCATTCGGAATCGCGGAACCGGCGGTCGTCTGATTCGGGCTCTGCGACGGGATCGACCTCGACGCCCATCATCTTCTGCGCAGTGACCTGCCAGAGGTTCATATAGTCCTGCCACAGCCCCGTCTGGGCCTGCATGAGCTGGGCCGGGTTGGACATCATCCGCTGGGTCAGACTCAATGAAGGCCCGGCCGATGTTCAGTGGGTCGCCCATGCCGAACGCGCCGGATTGATTCGAGATGAATCCGTTGACCAAAGCCTGGCTGCGTTCGGCGATATTCGCCATCGTCGCGGTCAGTTCTTCCGGCGATGGAAACACATTTTCGGCATTATTTTCATTTTGTTGATCCGACATAGAACAATCCTCTATAACTCTTGTGCTTTTGCGGATCGCACCTGGCTCGGCGCGGATATTCGGCGAATATGCATACGTGCAAGAAGTTTATGTTGCACTGCACACAAGATCAAGAAAATAGATCGCTCTGTTCTGATTCGTATAACGTCACGAGGGGTAGCACCATGAAGATTGGTATCTCGTGTTTTTCACGCAGGATAATTCCGGTTGTAGCAATTCTTGCGCTCAGCGGCTGCTCGGATCTGAACGTTTTCGGGTTATTCGATGATGACACGCCCGCGGTACAGGCCGCGTCGGATAGCAGTGTTCGCGCCCGCTCGGACGCGGAGCAGGCGCGTTCAGAGGATTCCGATACTCCCTCTTTGACGTCTGTTCCTAGCCGTCCCGCGGCAGGCTCCAGTTCGGCGCGCGACCGCGTGGTCGAGGGGCTGATCGCCGACCATAATAAAGCGCGTTACACCGACGAGGCTATTCGGCTGCAGGGCAGCGCCCGTCCGGCGGATGCCCCGCAGGCTGCGTCCGCCCCGACGCCCGCCTCGGCTCCAAACGCGACACCGTCCCAGATTGTCGTGACCCCGCTGCCGGCACAGCCAGCGCCCCCCCCGGCCAAGGTGAAGATTGCCGGTCCGGCTCCGGCGCCTGCCGTCTCGCGCCCTGTGCCTTTGTCGCCGCTGGCGGCGCAGATCGCCACGGTTCCGTCACAGTTGCCCTCGCCTTCGCCGGTCCCCGCACCGACTTTTCCGTCGTCAACCTCGGCATCGCCGCTGGTAGCCTCTTCGTCGTCTTCGGTGCTCGTAGACACCAGCCTGATAGATGGCGGTGGTCGCTATCTGCCGGTATCCGCCCAGATCAGTGCAGAAGCCCAGGTAGCGACCATCCAGTTTGGCCACAGCTCGTCCAACCTTAGTGCACGCGACCGTCAGGTCATCAACGCGGTCGCTGCGGCCTATCGCAATAGCGGACGGCTTCTGGTTGTTGGTCACGCCAGCGGCCGCACCGAACAAATGCCCAAGAACCAGCATAAACTTGCCAACTTTAACGTTTCATTTGACCGTGCGAATGCCGTCGCACAGGCGCTGATTGGCGCTGGGGTGCCGCCTGAGCGCGTGACCGTGGAAGCGGTTTCGGACGATAGGCCGATTTATTCCGAAGCCATGCCGACGGGTGAAGCGGGTAACAGGCGCGCGGAGATTTTCGTTCTCCAGTAAGTTAGGGCGAAAAGACCCTCGCACCGCCAAGTTCCTGGCGTTAAAAGGTCGCCGGCGGCAGTCGCGCCGTCCGCGGCGTTGCGCCGTTTTCATATCGACTCCAACTGGACAGGACTTATGCAGACCGATTTCCACCGCATCAGGCGGCTGCCGCCATACGTTTTCGCTGAAGTCAACGCCATGAAGGCTGCGGCGCGAGCGGCGGGTGCGGATATCATCGATTTCGGTATGGGTAATCCCGACCTCCCGACGCCTCCGCACATCGTTGAGAAACTGATCGAGACTGTCCACGACCCTCGGACCCATCGCTACTCGAACTCTCGCGGTATTCCCGGGCTGCGCAAGGCGCTGTCCGGTTATTACAAGCGCCGGTTCGGCGTCGATATCGACCCGGAAACCGAGGCCATCGTCACGATCGGTTCCAAGGAAGGTCTCGCGAACCTCGCGCAGGCGATTACCGGGCCGGGCGACCTGATCCTGGTGCCGAACCCGTCCTACCCGATCCACCAGTTCGGCTTCATCATCGCCGACGGCACGGTGCGTTACCTGCCGGTTGAGCCGGACGACGCGTTCCTGGAGGCGCTGGAGCGCGCAGTGCTGCATTCGCAGCCCAAGCCCGTGGCGCTGGTGCTGTGCTATCCGTCGAACCCAACAGCGTTGGTCGCCGACCTCGACTTCTACGCCAAGGTTGTCGATTTCTGCCGCATCCACGACATCATCGTGCTGTCGGACCTGGCTTATTCGGAAATCTACTTCGAGGGTGACCCGCCACCGTCGATCCTGCAGATCCCCGGTGCGAAGGACGTGGCGGTCGAGTTCACCTCGCTCAGCAAGACATACTCGATGGCCGGCTGGCGCATCGGATTTGCGGCCGGCAATACTAAGCTGATCGCAGCGCTGGCGCGCGTGAAGAGCTATCTCGACTACGGCGCTTTCACGCCGATCCAGGTAGCCGCCGCCGCGGCGTTGAACGGCCCGCAGGACTGTGTGGACGAGGCTCGCGCCATTTACCGCGAACGCCGCGATGTGCTGGTCGATGGCCTGAAAAAGGCGGGCTGGGGCGTGCCGGTCCCGACCGCCAGCATGTATATCTGGGCGCCGATCCCAGAACCCTTTGCCCATCTGGGCAGCGTGGCGTTCTCCAAGCTTCTGCTGAAGCATGCTGAGGTTGCGGTCTCCCCGGGCCTCGGCTTTGGCGAGAACGGTGACGACCATGTACGCATAGCGCTGGTCGAAAATACCCAACGTATCCGTCAGGCGACCCGCAACATCCGCCACCTGTTCGCGGATCCCGAGCGCGCGCTCGCCGAAGCCGCTGATGCGGCGCAGATGTCGGTCGCCGCAAAATAGGAACGTTCGGTTATGAGTAAACCACTGCGTGTCGCGATTGCCGGCCTGGGCACGGTCGGCGCCGGCACGGTCGAAGTCCTGACGCGCCATGCGGATCTGATCGCACGGCGCAGCGGACGCAAGGTCGATATCGCCGCCGTGTCCGCGCGCTCGCGCACCAAGGACCGCGGCATCGAACTGGATAGCTACGCCTGGTTCGACGATCCGGTCGAGATGGCGCGAGCCGTCGATGCCGATGTGATTGTCGAGCTGATCGGCGGCGAGGACGGCCCGGCCAAGGCGCTGTGCGAGGCCGCCATCGCGGCAGGTCGCCATGTGGTGACTGCCAACAAGGCACTGCTTGCGATGCATGGCAATGAGCTCGCCGCTGCGGCAGAAAAGGCCGGCGTGTCGCTGAACTACGAGGCGGCGATCGCGGGCGGTATCCCGATCGTGAAGACGCTGCGTGAAGGGCTGGCGGGCAACGGCATCAGCCATGTGTACGGAATCCTGAACGGCACCTGTAACTATATCCTCACGGAGATGCGCGAGAAACGCCTGTCCTTCGACACGGTGCTCGCCGAGGCGCAGCAGCTCGGGTATGCCGAGGCCGAGCCGAGCATGGATGTGGACGGGATCGACGCTGCGCACAAGCTGGCCCTGCTGGCGAGCCTGGCCTTCGGAACGAAGGTCAACTTCGATAACGTGCACATTGAGGGTATTCGCCATATCTCGCTGCAGGACATCGACTATGCGGAGGAGTTTGGCTACCGTATCAAGCTACTCGGCAGCGCGCGGATGACCGAACACGGCCTGGAGCAGCGCGTTTACCCGCGCATGGTGGACCGCAACGCACCGATTGCCCATGTCGAGGGCTCGTACAACGCGGTCGTGGCGACCGGCGACTTTGTCGACAACACCATCTACGAAGGCCGGGGTGCGGGTGCCGGGCCGACCGCGTCGGCGGTGGTGGCCGACATCATCGATATCGCGCGCGGTTATTCAACGCCGACCTTCGGTATGCCGGTGAAGGACCTGCTGGATGCGCCGTCCTGCCCGATCGAGCGGCATCGGGGTGCTTACTACGTGCGGCTCATGGTCGATGACCAGCCGGGTGTCATTGCCGACATTTCGGCGGCATTCCGTGATGAGGCCGTGTCCATCGCATCCATGCTTCAGCGCGCTCGCTCGAAAACAGAAGCCGTGCCGGTGGTCCTGAACACCCATGATTGTGAGGAGGCGGCCATGGTGCGCACGCTGAAACGCATTGAGGCATTGGATTCCGTCGTTGAAGCGCCGACAATGATACGAATCGAATCGCTGGTGTAGTCCGGCTCTCGTGGCCGTACCGGACGTATAAGAACGAAAAACGAGGAACGAATGAGCAGCCAGGATAAGGCGGTGATGGATCGCAACATGGCGATCGAGGCCGTCCGGGTGACCGAAGCGGCCGCGCTGGCCGCTGCCGACTGGGTTGGACGCGGAAACGAGAAAGAGGCCGATGCGGCCGCTGTTGACGCGATGCGCACCGCGCTGAACAAGCTGAAGATCGAGGGCACCGTTGTCATCGGGGAGGGTGAGCGCGATGAGGCGCCGATGCTCTTCATCGGTGAGAAAGTCGGCGCTGGAGGTCCGAAGACCGATATCGCGCTGGACCCGCTGGAGGGCACCACGATCACCGCGAAGGCGAATGCCAACGCCATGGCGACGCTGGCGCTCGCGCCCGACGGAGGGTTCCTGAATGCGCCGGACGTCTACATGGAAAAAATTGCCATCGGCGGTGGCTATACAGACGGGCTGATCGACATCGAGGCCGCGCCTGCAGACAACCTCGCGAAGCTGGCCAAGGCGAAGGGCGTAGGTGTTTCGGAACTGACCGTGTGCATTCTCGACCGGCCGCGCCATGAGGAACTGATCACAGCCGTCCGCGAAGCGGGTGCGCGCATCTTTCTGATTTCCGACGGTGATATCTTCGGCGTCATGGCGACCTCCGATCCGGCCAGCGGCATCGATATGTATCTCGGCTCGGGCGGCGCGCCGGAAGGCGTGCTCGCCGCGGCGGCGCTGCAGTCTATCGGCGGCCAGATCCAGGGCAAGTTGCTGTTCCGCAATGACGACGAGATCGCCCGTGCGCGCCGTCTCGGGATCGAGGACCTCGACCGCGTTTACAGCCGCGACGACCTGGCTTCTGGCGACGTGATCTTCGCAGCGACGGGTGTGACCGATGGTGCCATGTTGAAGGGCGTGCGACGCCACGGCGACCGTGCGGAGACCCACTCCATCGTCATGCGTTCGATCACGGGCACCGTGCGTGAGGTCATCACCCGCCATAATTTCTCGCGCAAGCCGGGCGGCACCGACTGATCCTGGAATGAGCAGTGCGGCCGAACCGATCGACAGAGGGGTGTCCGCGACGGGCGTCCTTGTCGAGCGTTCGGTCACCGGCAAGCGCTGGGTGCTGCGCGACGCGGATGACCGCATGGGCATGGCGTTGTCCCAGCGGCTCGGTGTTCCTGAAATCGTGGGCCGTGTCATGGCGGCGCGGGGTATCGGCATCGACGAAGCCGAAGCGTTCCTCAACCCCACCCTGCGCGATGCACTGCCGGATCCTGCCGTGCTGGAGGATATGACACGTGCCGCCGAGCGCCTCGCGGCGGCGATCCGTGATGGCGAGTCCATCGCCGTGTTCGGTGATTACGACGTGGATGGCGCGACCTCGTCTGCGCTGCTCGCGCGTTTCCTGTCCGCGCTGGGCGTTCCCGCGCGTATCTATATTCCCGACCGCATCGCCGAAGGCTATGGCCCCACATCGCCTGCCATGCTGCGCCTGAATGCGGAAGGTGCGAACCTGGTCATCACCGTTGATTGTGGAACCACGGCGTTCTTGCCGCTGGAGGCCGCCGCGGATGCCGGGCTGGATGTGATCGTTGTCGACCACCATGTAGCCGAACCGACCCTGCCGCGCGCCATCGCTGTTGTGAACCCAAACCGCCTGGACGACAGGAGCGGGCAAGGCACGCTGGCGGCGGTCGGGGTGACCTTCCTGCTAACCGTCGCCACAAACCGCACCCTGCGAGATAGTGGCTGGTTCGAGAGCAGCGGCCGCAAGGAGCCCGATCTCCTGGGTTTATTGGACCTCGTGGCGCTGGGCACGGTGTGCGATGTGGTGCCGCTGACGGGGCTGAACCGAGCCTTCGTGAGCCAGGGACTCAAGGTAATGGGTAAGCGTCGTAATCCGGGCCTTGTTGCCCTATCGGATGTCGCACGGGTGGACTCCAAGCTGACCGAATATCATGCAGGCTTCCTGCTCGGACCCCGGGTCAATGCGGGCGGGCGAGTGGGCGAAGCCGGGCTGGGCGCTCGCCTTTTAATGACGAAGGACAGCGGCGAGGCGTTGGAACTGGCGCAGAAGCTCGACGGCTGGAACGCCGAGCGCCGGGAGATCGAGGCGCACGTGCTGGACGAAGCCATAGCCCAGGTCGAGGGCGCGGACCTGTCAGCGGCGATGATTGTCGCGGCCGGAGAGGGCTGGCATCCGGGCGTGATCGGCATCGTCGCCGGCCGCTTGAAGGAACGTTTCAACAGGCCCGCCTTCGTCATCGGGTTCGAGGGCAGTGAAGGCAAGGGCTCGGGCCGTTCGGTCGAGGGCGTAGACCTCGGCAGCGCGGTTATCGCGGCCCGTCAGGCGGGCCTGCTGATCAACGGCGGCGGCCACAAGATGGCGGCGGGTCTGACGGTCGCGCGCGACAAGCTGGGTGCGCTGCGAGACTTCCTGGAAGAACGCGTGGCTGCTGAGGTTGCTCGCAATGCGGTGATCCCGACCTTGCGCCTGGACGGAGAGATGGCGCTTTCAGGTGTTCATCCAGACTTCGTGGCCGCGCTGGAGCGTCTCGCGCCCTTCGGCTCGGGCAATTCGGAGCCGCGTTTCGCGCTCACGAATGTGCGCGTGGCCAAGGCCGAAGTAGTCGGCGCCGGGCATGTGCGCTGCTTTCTGGCGGACAATACAGGCGGGCGCCTCAAGGCCATCGCGTTCCGCGCTGTGGGTGAGCCGCTGGGCGATGCGCTGCTCGACAAGAGCGGTCTTGGCCTTTGCCTCGCAGGGAAGTTGCGGCCCGACAACTGGCAGGGCCGCGAGGACGTTCAGCTCATCATCGACGACGCGGCCTATATGGCGTCGTAACTGGCCGCGAAGAATGCGGCCTCCAGTTTGAGGGCTTCGACGAAGGTTGCCTCGGCACGCGACCGCTCGGCGTCTATTGCCTGCGCCGCGGCCACGTCCAGTTCCGCGCGCATCCAATTCACAAAAGCCGCGAAGCCGGCGTCGGAATGTAGCGTGATCCATTCTGACAGGTAAAACCGCTCGGGCAGCGGTGCACCGCTGCTCACCGCATTCGACGCCCACTCCAAATAGACCCACTCGACTGGTACCAGCACCGACAAGATGTCGAGATATGTGCCAGCCGCGCGCTGGCGGGCGAGCAGAGCACCGAAGGCTTCCACGACCGGGTGAGAGACAGGACTGTCAAAGGTCGGTGGCGGTTCGCTGAAGGCCTCGAAGGAGCGCAGGAAGTAGTCGTTTTCCTCACTGGTCAGGATCGACAGGAAGCCGGCGAAACGGGTCTTAGCCGCCATGCCCGGCGCCACGGCGACGGCATGGCCGACCGAGGCCGCCAGTGCCTCGATGAAGGCGTAGTCCAGGCGCAGATAACGCGCATAGACGCTGTCAATCATCGTGTCCGTTACCAGTTCGCGCACGAAGCGGTTATCTGTTGCGGCCGCCCAGACTTCCGCGTGGCGCGCCTGAAGGGCATCGGTGAAGCCTGATGTGTCACCGGTCATGGAAATATCCGCCTAGCTGACATTTGTACTGTTCGGGCCCTTTGTTACAACTTCGCTACGGTGTGCCAAAACGCTATGTCCGGCCTTGATTTCATGCGTCCGTGCCTTTATGTCGATGGCCTTAATACGGCCCCGACGTCCCCATCGTCTAGAGGCCTAGGACACCACCCTTTCAAGGTGGAGACACGGGTTCGAACCCGTTGGGGACGCCATGAAATTTCCTTTAATATTTTTTTATTTTCAATGCTTTAAGTTTTTCCAACGAAGCCCATTTCGATCATTTTGAAGTCCTTGTGTGACGAAATGTGTGACGCCTCAAATACCCTCTTATTCCATTTTTATCCTGGCTCCATGCCGGAGGGTATCTGGCGATGTTTGCAAAAGAGTTCTGGCGCCCGCTCTCTTTTACGATCTTTAGAGTTTTCAAGGTTGTAACCCGGCGATTACTGCGGAGCCTTGGCAGACATATAGTCCTTTATTCGAGTACCATGATGTCTGTACTGACCTATTCGCCACGTTGTAGTCTTCGAATTAACATTTATATTGTGTAAAATACCCGTTGTAGCTAAGAAACTAGTCAAGTAGCTAATGCGATCTACGGAAGGCTTGATTCAATGAATAGCACATCGGCATCCACACGCGTAATCGATGCCCCTACGCTCAAATTGATGCTTGATAAAAATGAGGCCATCGCGATCGATATACGCGAACCGATGGAGTTTGCTCGAGAGCATATTATCGGCGCTCGGCATGTTCCACTTGCAGACCTTGCTGGGGCGGACTTTTCAGCGGATTTGCTAAAGGCTGGGGTGTTCCAAGCGGCGTGCGAACGGCTGCTAACGAAGGACGCTTACTTGAGACTGGCTTCTCGGAGATCTATTTTTTGGAGGGTGGTCTAAATAGCTGGAAGGCATCTGGATTGCCTGTTTTTCTTAATCGTCACGCGCCGATAGAGATTATGCGTCAGGTTCAAATTGCGGCTGGTTCATTGGTGCTTTTGGGCGTGACCCTCGGGTTTCTAGTAGCGCCACTATTTTTCCTGCTTAGCGGGTTTATTGGCGGCGGGCTTATTTTTGCGGGTGTAACTGGGTTTTGCGGCATGGCGCGTGTACTAGCTATGGCTCCTTGGAACCAAACGCTCAGCCGAGCTCCTGTTACTCAATGAAATAGCGTTGGTAGCAATCTTAGAGATAGTTAGCGGATTCTGATTAAGTCTCAGGGACGCGTCCGCTTTCGGTGATTCCTCAGTTGGGGCCAGCGCTTGAAACCACTGATCGTTTGATGGTACCTTCGGTCGGGCTATATTTATTATTTTTTCCAAGATCGTTGCCTTCACTTCCATTTTTAGTCCTGAAATACGGCGGTGTTGGGGGCAGTGTTGCTAACTTGATACCTGTTTTGAGTTTCTGATATTTTTAATTTGCCTTTAAGTTTGCATTCAGGGCGATAAGGCTTAGCTTCACCATAAGGAAGCTAAAGACAAGAGGTCGGATATGACTGTGCAGCTTGCGGCTGAAGACACAGGTTATGCAGAGGAAATCCCGGTTCTTGATCTTGAACCGTTTTTGGCAGGCGAGGCTGGCGCAGCTGAACGGTTGGCAAGTGAATTGCGATTTACTCAAGAAAACATTGGGTTCTACTTTGTTGTTAATCACGGCGTGGATATGGCCCTTATTCGCAAGGGTTACGATCAGCTTAAGAAGTTCTTTGCTCTGCCGATGGAGGAAAAACTTAAACTACGAGCTTCTCGTACTCGAGCTGGCTATGTTCCGCCAAAATCAGTTGTTTATGTTACTTCGCCAATAAACAAGAATACGAAGCCAGATCTCAATGAGGTTTTGAGGTACGTCAATGAACGGCCACATGACCATCCGGGAATAAAAGCAGGCCGGCGCTTCCATGGGCCTAACCCTTGGCCCGAGAGTTTGCCGGGGTTCCGGGAAACCATTAAAGCTTGCCATGAGGAACTGGCCTCACTAGGGCGACGCCTACTGCCGCTTTATGCGATGGCACTAGATAAACCAGCGGATTATTTTACACCATTTTTTGAGGATCCCCTTTGGACAACGCGCAACTCCCACTATCCGGTGGGAGAGGCTGAGGAGAACCAATTTGGTATAGCGCCCCATCAGGATGCGGGTTTTATGACCTTGCTTCCCTTGTCGGATGTGCCAGGGCTTGAGATACGAACAAGAGCCGGTAACTGGATTAACGCGGACCACATGAAGGGAGACGCGATAATCGTAAATACCGGTGAGTTTTTAAATAGGTGGACGAATGGCAGGTTCTTAGCCTCTCCGCACCGGGTAAGGCCTCCCAAACGTGACCGCTACTCCATGGCGTTATTTTTTAACCCTAGTCCCGATACGATCGCAGCTCCGCTTGATACATGTGTGTCCGATGAGTGCCCCGCTGCATTCGAGCCAATCAGTCTCTACGATTATGTTTGCTGGTACGTGGATCGTAATTATCCCCTGAAGCCGGAGGCCAAAGGTTTCAGAAAAGGATAAAAATTAATATAAGTTATCTTACAGTATTCTTTTAATCACACAACGACCAATCAAGAGAAAGAAAATTTTATCATGCGCGTATACTTTATGAATATAATTTTTTATCAGCATTTATAGCTTTTATCAGGCTGTAAAACTGGTCAAATAAAAACATTAGATTTAAAACAAGCAAAAAAAAAATTGCGGCAAAATTTGAAAATGTCAATCAAGAGAGGAGTTTTCGCAAAAAAGATGCTCAAGATATTTTAGAAAAATTAAAATCTGCCCAAATAGACCCTGAAATCGAGATCCTCCTATAAAAAATCAATTGCGCTTACTACAAATTCAGCATCCGACTATTACAAGCGCGGCCAAGCGCGAAAGGCATTGGGGCTCCAAGAGGCTGCAGATAATGACCTGGAGAAAGCAGCCGAACTCGAACCAACGCCAGAGCATCTCTTTCATTCTGCAATTTCTAAGCTCCGTCTCGGTTTTCCTCAAACGGGCGCCAACTTGCTTGAAAGGGTTATTTTTGAAACTGCAAGGCGGGGCTACAGGGTTGGAAAATGCCCGCTAATCTCTGGCTTTCAATGATTGACAGTCAAATGGGCAGGTTCAATTCTGCTGAAAATAGAATAGCTGTAATGAAGGCTATTTATGCCGACTCCGCAAATTGGCGAGGCTCAGCGCCAAGGGAACTCTATCAAGCTCATATCGCAACAGCTGAATCGCGACCTTGCATCTGAAAGGGGTGAGGCAGAAAAGGCCCTGTTATTCGCAAGAGAGGCAATAAAATATTCTCAAAAGGATCTTCTAAAATATAAGAAGGGAACAACGAAGTATGTAGATCGAGCAAATGGTATTTCGAAGAGAAATATTCAAGCAGCAATCATGCTAAAACGGGCTGGCCAAATTCGAGATTCAGAAATAGCTGCATACAAATCTATTCAATTTGATTTAGAGACCTTTGGGAACTCGTCATCTAATATAGCCGAGTCCTTAACCTTGATATCGCAAGTTCTTAGCGAGACGAACCGAAATTCACAGGCTCTAGAGATAGCGCAATATGCAAATAAAATAATTACAGATTTGAATTGCCTAATACCTCACTAACGAGTTCTAAGGTTAGATCACAATTGGCTAGATCTTATTTGTTATCGGGACAGTATGAAAATCTTATAAAATTTATTCTGAATTATATGATTCTATTAAAAGACTTAGAATTTTTAAAAGAATTTACGTTTGGAAGAGATTTAGCGTTTGGTATATCGGCTTTTTATGGTGGAGATTTGAAGGCAGCACAGGTTTATTTTGTAGATCAGTTAAAAGAACGTAAAAATTAAATTAGGTGATAAAAACTACAAGACGGCTATGGCTGCGCTGGCCGTGGCTTCAGTGTCGAGAGCGGCGGATGGTAATCATAATTTTCTCTCTGAAATAAGGCGGTACGCCCCAATTCTGTACGCTCGGTCGCGTCGTAGTGACGTGGAATCGGGCGCAGTGGATGCCTTGGAAAAAGAATTCGTTTTTAATGGTGTTTTAAAACATATTTCTGAGTTGGGTGTCGATGTATTCGAGTCAGGATCAGAAAATCGTGATTTAGCTGAAATCGCGTTCGTAATCGGCTCTGAGTTAACCAGTGGAGCCGTACAAAAGGCTCTTAGTTCGTCAAATGCGAGAATGGGCCTCAAAGACCAGCAATTATCTGAACTAGTACGAAGTGAACAGGATGCATTGAGGAGAATCGGGGCCTTAAATTCATTGCTGGCAGACAATTTGTCACGTCCCAAATCTGAACAGAGTCCAGAAGGGTATTGCGGCGATTGAGAAAGAGATATCGCGGAATATCGGCTGCACGAGCGAAGTTTCGTGAGGCGATTGAGGATAGGTATCCGGAATATGCGGAGCTCATAGATCCGACCGTATCGAGGGTTATTGAGGCCTTTGATGTTGTTGGTCCAAACGAGTTAGTAATCCAAACTTACGTTGGCCCGGACGTAATAGTTATGTATGGTCTGTTAACCACGAAAAGGAGATAGTATTTCATTCTGTGGGCGTTGATCGAAATGAATTGGGTAATGTTGTTAAGCAGCTACGTTCTGCACTCGACCCAAAAGTCGCAACCGTAGGCCAGATCCCTGACTATGATATGCGCTTAGCTTATTTTTTGTATGATCAGTATTTGAAGACGCGTCATTGAACGTGAAGCTGATCTCGAGAAGATTTCGGTTGTCCAGCACGGACATCTCGGGATGCTCCCAATAGGGGCATTAATCACAAGTCCTTTTGAGCTGGGAGAAGATTCTGGTGGGCTTTTCTCACGATACAAGGAAGCTCCATTCCTCATAAGAAAGTATTCTGTAGCCCAATTGCCCTCTGTGAGTGCGCTGACGGCTTTGCGACGGGTCGAGCCAGGTACTGATTTAAGAAAGGCTTTTCTCGGCATTGGTGACCCCGTGTTTAACCGTGAAGTCTCTTTGGAAGAAAAACTCAAGGGTCCGGAAACTGGGAACTCTGGCCAGGTGGCAATGAGAGGTCTTCCGCTTAAACGCAGATCAGCCCCTTCAGACGTTGGCCGTGACAGTTTGAATATCGAGGATCTGCCGCAATTACCTGATACGACGGAAGAAGTCGTTTCGATTGCAATGGTTCTTAAGGCAAATTTGGAAGAGGATGTGTTTCTAGGTGATAGAGCTACCGAGGGAAATATCAAGGATTTAGATCTATCAAATCGTAAAGTAATTATGTTCGCTACTCATGGTCTCGTACCCGGAGAACTTGATGGTCTTGACCAACCGGCGTTAGCGCTTACCAATCCAGCCTATGGCCTTGACCAGAACAATGATGGCCTTTTAACAGTCGACGAAGTCCTGAACCTCTCTCTTAATGCGGATTGGGTTGTGTTATCCGCATGTAACACTGGAGCAGGTGATGGTGACGGCGCCGAGGCGATTTCCGGCTTAGGGAGGGCTTTCTTTTACGCAGGAACAAGAGCGCTCCTTGTAACAAATTGGCCGGTGGAAACTACGTCTGCTAGGTTGCTGACCACATCTTTGTTTGAAAAGGTGACCTACACAAAATATGGCGTAGCTCTGCCTTCGTGCAGCCATGCTTGACCTTATTAATGGACCTGGTGCCCTGGATGCTTCTGGAAACCAAATCACTGTTTCAGTATGCTCATCCCTATATTCTGGGCGCCCTTCAGCTTGATCGGTGACTGATATGTCTCATACCCTTTCGATCATTATTTAAGAAAACCCTAGGTTTTATTGGGATTTTTGAGTTCCTTATTCCTCGCGAACTTTGTCGTTGGCAGAACCGGTTGCGATAGTTGAGGAAACAACAAACTATAGTGGACAGATACAAGAAATGGATTTGCTGGAGAATGGTCAGATAATTTCTCTCGGAGACAAGGGCCAAATCAAAATTTCTTATTTGGCGACCTGTGTTGTGGAAAGACATCACGGGGGAGAAGGTTACGGTTGGATCAGGGCAAAGCCAAATAAGTGGGGGGGTCATTATTCGAAAGAAAATTGGTTCTTGCTCAACTGGGGGGTGGTGCTGAGCGAAGCTCAATCTAACTCAAGTGGTGTAATCGCTTTTAGGGGAAGTAAAAAGAAAAATTCTACCAAACCGATAATTATTTATAGCCGGGTTCCGATGATATATGCGAGCAAAGAGGGCACCTAAAAATTCGGGAAGAAAATAATAATGAAATTATTTTTTCCGAAAAAAATAAAAAGGGAATGAATATTTTTGCTAAAGAATCAATCGATCTTTTGCCAGGATCAAAATATATTTTTAGAGGTTTCTGAATGGAAGTTCTGCCCTGTTTGGGTGTCGGTAGATGTTTTGCTGAATATGGCCTTACAGAAATTCTCAAAAAACCATATTTTTAAAACATGAAAAATAAAGAAATTTCTATATCTTTTTGTTTTTTGGCGTTCTTGTTGTTCCGCTATTTTCTAATAGTATTTATCAAAATTTTGAAAATATATCATTAGATTTACTGACGTTTATTATAATAAAATATTTTTCAGGAGGAAAATACCGTTAGTCCTGTCGTTGTAATTGCAATTGATGAACACACCTACCAAACCAAACCCTTTAAAGACACTCCCAAAGTTTTATGGACTTACGAATTATCTGAGGTAATCCGTGGCGTGGAAGGAGCTGGTGCGAAAATCATTGGCTTAGATGTTATATTTCCGACATCAGCAAACTCCAAAATAAAAGGCTTTGATAGGCCGTTTCTTAGCGTCCTAAAAAATCACCGAGATACCTCCAAGCTTGTGCTGGCGAAAGCTCAGCATGGGGCAGGACCAATTTTGCCCCATATCGCGCAACGTTTTGCGTTACGGCACCCTGAGCACGTCCGGTCTGTAAATCTCTATACAGATAGCCACGGAATAGCGAGGGGCGTGCCAGCGTATCTTGAAACAGAGCAGGCAACAAAAGATGTTCAGTATGAGAGCACTTTTAGCTCTGAAATCGCGAAACGTTTTCTTGGTCGCGATGTATATCCAGTTTCGAGAGATTTGTTGCCGTGGATGTTCGAGAATTCTTTAAAAGATGATCAAAATATATTGGTGAATTTTAATAGAAAACAGTCTGATTTCGCAACATATTCATTAAGCGATATATTTAATTGCTATTCTCAGAAGAATTCGGAATTTTTAGAAAAAGCATTTAAAAATAAAATTGTTTTAATCGGGAGTATTCTTGACATTGAGGATCGTAGGCTCGCAACAAATCGTTTCAATCCAGTGTCGGATCTTTCTGCTTATCAAAGTGGATGCTCATTAAAGAAGAACTTATCATACGGGGAGTGTCTGATGTTTCTCGAGCATCTGTCCCTGGAGTATATATTCATGCGCAGGCGATAGATAATTTTATCAATCAGACTTGGATTTCTACGCTGGACCGAAAAATTTCAACGACTTATTATTATGGTTTGTTTGTTTTTCTTATATTTTGTTTATCGTATTCGGAATATTTGGTTAATATGTGGAGCTATTTTATTTTTCTATGGTATTGTAATTTCTGCTTCATATTTTTTGTTTAGTATTTTTATTCTGCCGCCTATTGGTGCGATTTTGACGTTAAGTATTTTTCCAATAATGTTGATTTCATATGAAAAGTACTCAGAATCTCAGGAGGCCCGTAAAAAGATTAACGGTCTTTTTGGATTGTATGTTTCGCCGTCGGTTATAGATGAGATGGTTGAAGAGGGTTTTGAACCCACATTTGGGGGGCGAGACACGGGAGCTTTCAATTTATTTTTCGGACATAAAGGGTTTTACAAACATATCAGAAGGATTAGAGCCAGAAAAACTTGTGGAATTTCTTAATATTTATCTTAGTACAATGACTAATATTATTGAAAAACATAATGGGTTCGTTGATAAATACATTGGCGATGCAATAGTTGCAGTATTTGGCGCTCCTCTTCGTGATGAGGATCATGCAAGTAGTGCAGTTAAGGCGGCTTTAGAGTGCGAGAGTGCGTTGGCGCACCTGCGTGCTGATGATTTTGCATTCGATGGGCATGAAATTTTTCAAAGAATTGGTATTAATACGGGGGACATATTGATTGGCAATATTGGTTCGGAGAAACGTTTTAATTATACAGTTATCGGCGATGCTGTAAACTTAGCGGCAAGGCTGGAGGCTTTAAATAAAATCTATGGTACCAGTATTCTTATAAGCGAAGGAACAGCAGAAAAATTAGGATCAGAGATAGCTTGTAGAGAAATTGACCAGGTTCGTGTCGTAGGAAAGAACGATGCGGTTAGGTTGTATGAGCCGTATTTGGATAAAAAATTGGCCGATGTTGAGCAAATTTATGCTGAAGGTCTCAAGGCCTATTACGAGGGTAAGTTTCACCAGGCAATCTGTGTTTGGGAACCTGCCAAGCATCTGGATAATGTAATCAACGCTATGGTTATCCGCGCTAAGGAGTTACAGGACAACCCACCTGAGTCCTGGGACGGGATTTATCGGTTTGATGTCAAATAATTGATCGTGACTAGTTTGTAATGGCAATTCAGTGGTTAGGGGGTTGGCAAGGTTTGTTGAGCCCCGTCAGAGCTTAAAGTTACTTGATCTTTAAAATTGAAAAACACTGTCGATCATTCGGTTCGTGAGTTTATGAGGCTTGATGGAAATAGCCTTGCTGGTTCATGGTGTCTGGGAAGAAGGTTTCAATTCTCATAAAGGACGAAAAATGCCTGTCTATAAAGCTGCCGACATGAAGCCAACGCCTGATGTCATTCGCCCGCACATCATGATGAACCAGTATGGAGGAGAATTAATTAAGGCCGGGGTGGTTACCTATGCGCAAGGGGATGCGCCGCCGCCCCATGTCCATCCCACGGATGAACAGTGGATCTACCTGTTGGAAGGGAGGCTGGCGACAATTTTGGGCGATGAACTCGACATCATCGGCCCGGGAGACCTTGTGTACATCCCACGCGGCGTTCCCCACGGAATACGCCTTCTAGGGCCCGAGTGCCGCTTTTTTACGTGTAAGAGCCCGGCCGGTTCCGGCGCGCTAAGTGAGGATTACACGCCAATTCCGAACCTCGATGACATGATCCGCAAATTGGATGAGGCCGCTGCGTCGGCTTGAGGGCTAAGAATAAGACGGGTTTTGCTTAGCTCTTTTTAGCAGTCGGCAGGATCTTTTGCGTTCACGTTGAGGCGAAAACCTCTGAAGGGATAGGTCTGACTTTTACCTTCACGGTGGGCGTAATAGTGGTCGGCAGCTAACTCCGAGCGGAGCTCCCCAACCATTAAGTATTCTCGGGGGGCCGTGGCAACCGCCGGGTCGTGACGCGCGAGGGAACGATGAACCGCTATGTGGTTTTATTGACGTGGTAGGCGTCGTCCGCAGATCCATTTGGAGCTATTCGACAAAAATACTCGGGTTTATGAGTTGACATGCGCTTCAGGCGAGATTTTTTTTGTGATGCACGCGGGGCTATGACAGGGAAGTTCCGATTTAAAAGGTCATACGCACGTCGGCCTCGAGAAGGGTGTGAACTATCTCACCGCACCCTGCTAGGAAGACTTGAACCCGACAGTGTTCAGTACATTTCGCAAATGCTGACAGCGATCTGGTCGAAATTTCATTTACGTGGTGCGCCGAGTTTCGTCTCCGATTTTCGGGCGTTCCGAGCCTGTAGGGTGTTCTTGGCCGTCCAGTTGCAGTATCTAAATTGAGACTAATCTGGCCGCACAAAAGGCCTACTACAAACCAAAAAAAGTCGGGAGCCTTCTTATGCGTACACCACGTCTTCAACGCGACCGCCAGCAGTGGATTTTCGATTACGTCGTCCAGGAGACCGGAAAGGTCTTTCATTGGGACGAGGACGGTCGGCAGGTGCCGAAAAGCGTCAAGAGCCATGGCCAGATTTCCAAGCACCTTGGCCGGATAGGCCAGCGCTTGGAACGCGTTGCTGCGGAGGAAGAAGCCGCCGGCCACATCGCCACGGCGTTTGAACTTTATTATCGCGCTTCGGCCACCTTCGCGCAGGCCCAGCACCCGGTGCTCGAGACCAATGACGAGAAGCGTTACCTGCATGGCCGCTCCATTGCCAACTACGAAAAGGTGATTGAGTTTGCGCCCCACAAGATAGAGCGCCTCGAAATTCCTTTTGAAGGGGTGGAATTGCAGTGCAACTTCCACATGCTGCCGGGCGAGCCTAACGCTCCACTCGTGATCTTTATTCCCGGGTGCGACATGACTAAAGAAATCTACCCTGACCCGCGCATCATTCAGGCGCATTATCGCGGCATGCACTTACTGGTTATAGATGGCCCGGGGCAGGGTATGTCTAACTTGCGTAACATTAAGTTGACGCCAGACAATTACGAGCGCGCGGTGCTTGAGATTGCGGCATACATGGCCAAACGTGCCGAGGTGGACGAGGACAAGATCGTCGTCTACGCGCTGTCGATGGGTGCCCATTGGGGATTGGAAGTCGCTGCCTCAGGAGATCCGCTGATCAAGGCTGTCGCTGCGCCTTGGACCTCGGCGTTGGACAAGTACTATATCCTTGACACCTTCTCACCGCGCTACAAGCAGCTCTTCGGCTACCTGATGGGCGCGGCCAGCGAGGAAGAGCTCAACGGCTGGGTCGAACAGATGACTGTTGAAGGCCGGGAGGTGGACATCAAGTGCCCGGTTCTGATGACGGTTGGCGAGTACGATTCCCGCAGCCCGGTTGAGCTCGTTTACGATTTCTACAAAAAAATCAACGCGCCGAAGGAACTCTGGGTCTATGAGGATACTTACCATCAGGCTCGCATGTTCGGCGAACAGCAGGCGCGTCATGATCATCATATGATGTGCCATGATTGGTTACTTGACGCGTTGAACGGCAAATACGGAGCTGGCCATGACCGCAAGATGTACCTGCGCACGGGTGGCGGCGGCCCGAATGGTACCCAGGGAGAGGGTCAGGACGCACTCCACTGGTGGGAGTAGTGCCAGCCTCGGCGGGACGCGGATCAGTAAGGGATCTTGTTCTCTGATGCCGCCCAGTCGCGGAAGGCCTTGATCGATTCCTCGTGCAGCATCTGCGCGGTTGGTATTGCGCGGTCTTTGATGGCCTTAGGTATCTCGATGTAGAGGAAGGCGTCGTCGAAATTTATTTCGGCGGCGTCGTCCTTTGTGTTGCCGAAGTAGATGCGGTCTAGCCGCGCCCAATAGATGGCACTCAGGCACATGGGGCAGGGCTCGCAGCTCGTATAGACCGTGCAGCCCTGTAGGCTGAATGTGCCGAGCGTCGAACAGGCATCACGGATGGCGACGACCTCGGCATGTGCTGTGGGATCATTGTGGGCCGTGACGTTGTTCGTGCCGCGCCCGACGATCTCGCCGTCGCGCACGATCACCGCGCCGAAGGGGCCGCCATTGCCGTTGGCAACGTTTTCCTCGGCCAGCGCGATGGCCGCGCGCATGAAGTCCTTGTCGTCCAAGGGGAATGCCTCCGCATGTGATTTCGGTCGGCCCGATCGCTCGTCATCATTGTGCAATGCAAACAAAACCTCGCCAATGCTTCATGTTTCGTGCTAACCCCTAGCGCGATCTATCTCGCCGCTCTCTGTGGGCGGCTATTTTTATTTGTGATGACCATGTCCGATACGCCTGAAAAGCTGCGCAATATCGCTATCGTGGCCCATGTGGACCATGGAAAGACGACGCTGGTGGACCAGTTGCTGCGCCAGTCGGGCACGCTGGGCACGCGTGGCGCCGACGTCGAGCGCGAACGTGTCATGGACTCCAATGATCTCGAACGTGAGCGTGGCATCACCATCCTGTCCAAGAACACCTCCATCGAGTGGGAGGGCTGGCGGATCAACATTGTCGATACCCCGGGCCACGCCGATTTCGGCGGCGAGGTCGAGCGCGTGCTGTCGATGGTGGATTCCGTACTGCTGCTGGTCGATGCGGTCGAGGGGCCGATGCCCCAGACGACTTTCGTCACCCGTAAGGCGCTGGAGGCAGGGTTAAAACCGGTAGTGGTGGTCAACAAGGTGGACCGCCAGGGCGCGCGGCCCGACTGGGTTGTGGATCAGACCTTCGATTTGTTTGACCGTCTGGGGGCGAGCGAGGAACAGCTCGACTTCACGACTGTTTTCGCGTCTGCCATCCAGGGCTGGGCGGCGGAGACGTCTGACACGCGTGGTGAAAATCTTAATGTACTGTTTCGCGCCATCGTCGATCAGGTACCGTCGCCCGACGTTGACCGGGCGGGGCCGTTCCAGATGCAGGTCTCGGCGCTGGACTATTCCTCCTATGTGGGCGTGATCGGGATTGGCCGAATTGCGCGGGGTCTGGTACGCCGCAATGATCAGGTGACGGTTGTCGGCGCCGACGGGAAGAAGCGCCAGGGCAAGATAGCCCAGCTCCTCGGCTTCGAAGGGCTGGAGCGAGTGGAACGGGCGGAGGCCCAAGCAGGCGATATCATCGCGTTCGCGGGTTTGGAAGAACTCCATATTTCTGACACGCTTTGCAACCCGGAACATGTCGAGGCGCTGCCCCCGCTTTCAGTGGATCAGCCGACCATCACCATGATGTTCCAAGTGAACGACTCCCCGTTCGCGGGCCGTGAGGGCAAGTACATCACGAGTCGCAACCTGCGCGACCGGTTGCAGGAAGAGCTGCTGCACAACGTGGCGCTGCGTGTCGAGGATACGGACACGGCTGACCGCTTCCAAGTCTCCGGCCGCGGCGAACTGCATTTGTCGATCTTAATCGAGAACATGCGCCGCGAAGGCTACGAGCTTGCGATTTCGCGACCTGAGGTCATCACCCGCGAAGTCCAAGGCGCGATCCATGAGCCTTGGGAAACACTGACCGTGGATGTCGAGGAAGAGCATCAGGGCGCGATAATGGAACTACTCGGCACGCGTCGGGCGGAACTAAAGAACATGCAGCCTGACGGGCAGGGTCGGGTGCGTCTCGACTATCTGGTACCAACGCGCGGGCTGATCGGCATCCGCTCGGTTTTCCTCACCCAGACCTCCGGTAGCGGGCTAATGTACCATGCGTTTGATCATTACGGTCCGCGCGTATCGGGTGAACTGGCTCAGCGTCAACGTGGCGTACTTATCTCGGGCGAGACCGGCTCGGCCAAGGCCTATGCGCTTTTCAACCTCCAGGAGCGCGGCGAGCTGATGGTCGGCCACGGCACCGATGTCTTTGAGGGGATGGTGATCGGCATTCACAGCCGGTCGAATGACCTGACGGTCAACCCTCTGAAGGCCAAGCAACTCACGAACTTTCGGGCGGCGGGGTCTGATGAGAACCTGCTGCTGACCCCGCCAGTGCGGGTCACCTTAGAATACGCGCTAGAATTCATTGACGACGATGAGCTCGTCGAGGTGACACCTAAGTCTATTCGCATCCGCAAGAAATGGCTCAAGGAGCATGAGCGGAAGAAAGCAAGCCGGGCCGCCTGATCCAGAGACCTACTAATGAAACTGCCACTTGCCTGGTGTTCTGGACTAGCGATTGCGCACACGTGAAGACCCGCTTTCATGCGGGGGGGGGGCGGACACTGTGATGATTTCGAAAACAGCGATAGCATCACATCAACCACGATCGACCTTAGCTCGCTGCTTAGCGATCATTTTGTCTGCTAAAAAGCACCTGCCTTTGAATTGCGTTGGGCCGCATTAACCCTGTTACCCCTCCAATCGATCACCAAAAAGGCAAAGAAAATTTAGCCGTTTTCCGGATTGTATGCTTGCAACGGCGCGCGACCCACTCCATCATGAGGCGACTGGGTCAAGTTCTGAGTAAGGTCCTTTCCCACATTTGAATGTGATGAAAAGACATTTGCCAAAAATGCTTAACGCCGGTTAGCAAGCGCAGACATGGTGTCCGCGTAAACAGTTTATGAATGGAAAGTCCCAATGCCTACTGGTACCGTAAAATTTTTCAATACCACCCGTGGTTTCGGCTTCATCGCGCCAGACGATGGTGGTAAAGACGTGTTTGTCCATGTCACCGCTGTTGAGCAGGCTGGAATGGGCTCGCTAACTGAGGGGCAGAAGGTGAACTTTCAGGTTGAAGATGATCGTCGTGGCCCAAAGGCTGTAGATCTTTCGAACGCTTAACTTGTTTTGAATTTTGTAGGAAAAGGGCTGGGTTGCGTCCCGGCCTTTTTCACTCAATAGAGTGTCAATTTTTTACCAATCGATTTCAGGCTGCATTTACCATAAATATTTTTAGCGGAATAAATTGTATTGATCGTGGGAGTTGTCATTGAACAAAAATAATTTGAAAATGGCAACTATAGGTAGATTATATACCGTGATGATGGTGGTGGCTGTTTTCGCTGCCTCGTCCGCAGTATCTTATGCCCAGGAAGGTGCTTCGGACGAGAAAAAGTATGATTTTGGATTAGCCATACGTGATTTAGTCAGCTCTGACCGCCGAGTGCTCTCCCTCGAGAATCAGCTCTTAGCCGCTGAAGAAGATTTGAAGGCGGCAAAATTTAAATTATTTCCTTCTCTATCTGTAACTGGAGATACGGGGCGGGAGTTCATAGATAGCCCCTCAAAACGGTCCTCAGGAAGTGATGGGTCAAACCTGTTTCGTGAAAAAATTGGAGCGACTTTAAGTCAAAAAATATTTGATCCCTCACTGTACTCTTCAATTAGGACGTCTTCCATATCAGTTGATATTTTGAAGAGCACGCTCCAAACAATAAAGTCTACGGTTTTATTGGACGGTCTAGTTTCTTATTTTGAACTTATTAAATCTTACAAAAATTTTGGATATCAATCATCGAAAGAAAAGTTAGTCAAGCAGCTTCTCAATATCGAGAGCATAAGAGTTGATCAAGGCTCTGGTCTCGCTGTCGATGAGCTGCAGGCGCGCTCTGCACTGCAGGCGGCAGCGCAGCAAACTGTAATTTCTCGCGGTCAATATCGATCTGCATCTGAAAGGTTCAGAGGTTTTTTTGGGGATTTTGATATTGAGCAATTGCTGGAAGCAGAAATTAAAATATCGGATTTTGATGGAGAGATAGACGATTTTGTTGCTGAATGGATTGATAGAAATCCGCAGATTTATCAACTTCAGCAGGCTGTTTTATTGGCCAACGAAGCCAGAAAAAGTAGCGAAAATAGTTTTCTTCCTACGCTTTCCTTAGATAGTGCCGCGAATTGGGAGAAAGACGCGGGTGGAGAACTAAGTATTAGACGTGATTGGTCTATTTTGATGAAGTTAAATTGGGCTTTGAGTCCGGATTTGCTTCCTTCCACTAAATCTGCATCCGCTCGCGCTCTAGCAGCTGTCGATGATCTTAAATCTACTGAAGACATTTTGAGCCGCGAGTTGAAGGCTAATGTGGAGAGTTACAAGGCGGCGGCGTCAGCGGTGCTTTTTGCGCGCAATACTCTCAATATTGCCGAAGAAATTTATAAAGCGCAGCAAAAGAAATCTGCCGAGGGCCAGCTTACTGAAGTTGAATTAGTAGGTGCGTTAATGGGGGTATTTGACGCAAGGGTGAACTTTATTACTGCGAAGTATGACCGTAATATTTTACGGGCCACAATTTACAACGATCTTGGCGTTTTAGACTTAGGCAAAGTTGTTCCGGATGCGTGATGCTGCTCTCAGGGAAGCGGAGGGTTTTGTTTTGCGGGCAGAAGGTCCACAGGGAGCAGTTAGCTCTGTATTGGTGGCCGCTGAAGGTGGATTTCTCGCGGCCCCCTCTGGGTTTGATTTATTAAGATCTGATTTTGTCCGGCAAGGCCCTGATCTTGTTTTAGATGCGCCGGATGGCTCTCGCCTTCTTGTTCAAGATTTTTTCGGTGCGTCTGCGGGCGCGTCGGGGTCATTCGTTACTGGGTCAGGTGCGAGGATAGACTTCGATCTTGCGCGGAAGTTGGCGCAAGGATCGGAAGGGATGCAGTTGGCTCAGGCGTCGGGTGGCGACGTTGGTGCCAACCCCATCGGATCGGTGGAGGTTCTAGAGGGTCAGGTCTTCGCCACACGTTCGAGTGGGCTGAAGGTTGCCCTTAAGGTTGGTGATCCAATCTTTCAGGGCGATGTTATTGAGTCAGCAGCCGACGGTAACGTCGGCTTTATTTTTGACGACAACAGCACGATGTCCCTCGCCGAGAGTGGGCGGATGGTGCTTGATGAGTTTGTTTACGATCCAGCGCAGCAGTCCGGCTCGTCCTCAACTTCGGTTGTTCAGGGCGTGTTTTCTTTTGTTTCAGGCCAGATTGCGAAGTCTGGTGCTGATGCGATGGTTGTCTCTACGCCTGTGGCAACGATTGGTATCCGAGGCACAACAGTTGCTGGCCGCGCCGCGCAGGTAGGCGAGAACAACTCGATCTCGCTGTTGCGAGATGCAGATGGCGGCGTGGGTGAGATCACGGTTAGCAACAGTGCTGGTTCACAGATCTTAAGTGCTGTTGGCCAGACCGTTTCTCTATCGAGTTTTACCCAGGCGCCTCCACCTCCGGTTGTTCTGCCCGAATCTGCAATCCAGCAGCAATTTGGCCGTGCCCTAAGTGCGCGACCTGAGCCGCGTTCGGCTGTGGAACAGCAGCGTCGAGAGGCAGAGGTTCGAGAGCAAAACAACGCGCAGGAGAGCGCGCCCGCAGCTCAAGAGGAAGCCCCTGCAGAAGGGGAGGGTGAGGCGCCTCCTGAGGGTGAGGGTGCTCCTGGGGACGCGCCTCCTGATGGAGAGGCCCCGCCTGAGGGTGAGGGTGCTCCTGGAGATGCACCGCCTGATGGGGAGGCCCCGCCTGAGGGTGAGGGTGCTCCTGGGGACGCGCCTCCTGATGGAGAGGTCCCGCCTGAGGGTGAGGGTGCTCCTGGGGACGCGCCTCCTGATGGAGAGGCTCCGCCTGAGGGCGTGGGTGCTCCTTCAGATGCAGAGCCTGGTGAGGCTCCAGCCGGAGAGGGTGCTCCTGAGGGTTCTTCTCCAGAGGGTGAAGCGCCTCCAGAGGACGCGCCTGTAGATGCGGCGCCTGATGAAGTTGCGCCGGGAGAAGGTCCAGTAGGAGAAGCGCCTGCGCCGACTGATGTAGCTGCTGGTGATGGCCCACCTGGAGCGCCTGGTGACGCTGGCCCTGGTCCCGACGGCCCGCCTGGAGAGTTTGCTGGTCCCGGCGGTGAGCCTGGGGAATTTGGCCCTGGTCCCGACGGCCCACCCGGTGATTTTGCTGGTCCCGGCGGTGAGCCTGGGGAATTTGGCCCTGGCCCCGATGGCCCACCCGGTGATTTTGCTGGTCCCGGCGGTGAGCCTGGGGAATTTGGCCCTGGCCCCGACGGCCCACCTGGTGATTTTGCTGGTCCTGGGGGTGAGCCTGGAGAATTTGGTCCTGGCCCCGGTGGCCCACCGGGCGAGTTTGCTGGTCCCGGAGGTGCGCCCGGGGAATTCGGCCCCGGTCCCGGGGGTGAGCCTGGAGAATTTGGTCCTGGCCCCGGCGGCCCGCCGGGCGAGTTTGCTGGTCCCGGAGGTGCGCCCGGAGAACTGGGCCCGGGACTAGGTGGGGCCGGTGGGATTGTAAGTCCAGGTACTGACGTTGCTGCAGTCGATGGCCCAGGTTTTGGTGGCCCCGGATTTGGTGATCCCGGTTTTGCGGACCCAGGTTTTGGTGGCCCGGGTTTTGGTGAGCCCGGTTTTGCGGACCCAGGTTTTGGTGGCCCGGGTTTTGGTGATCCCGGTTTTGCGGACCCAGGTTTTGGTGGCCCTGGTTTTGGTGATCCCGGTTTTGCGGACCCAGGTTTTGGTGGCCCGGGTTTTGGTGCCCCCGGTTTTGCGGATCCAGGTTTTGGTGGCCCTGGTTTTGGTGACCCCGGTTTTGCGGATCCAGGTTTTGGTGGCCCGGGTTTTGGTGACCCCGGTTTTGCGGACCCAGGTTTTGGTGGCCCGGGTTTTTGTGACCCCGGATTTGCGGAGCCAGGTTTTGGTGGCCCGGGTTTTGGTGACCCCGGTTTTGCGGATCCAGGTTTTGGTGGCCCGGGTTTTGGTGATCCCGGTTTTGCGGATCCAGGTTTTGGTGGCCCGGGTTTTGGTGGTCCCGGTTTTGCGGACCCAGGTTTTGGTGGCCCGGGTTTTGGTTTCTATGGACCAGGATTTTCGGACCCTGGTTTTGGCGATATTTTTGGCCCTACTGATCCCTTTTTCGGGACCCCAGACCTAGGCTTTGGTGATGGATTTATTGATTTTGGCTTAGATCCAATATTTAGTCCGATATTTGATGATCCATTTTTTGGGTCAATTACTGACATTGAAGAATTTATTTCGTCTGATCCAACAGAAACTCCGAACAGAGACAATTACTGATTTTACAGGACTATCAATTGCTGAAATTGAAGCAATCGCAGCGTCTGAAGATATATTTCTTCAGGGGTCTTTTATCGAATTAGGCGTGAGCAAAGGCGGAACATTCGGCACTATTTCCGATGCGCCAGCTGGCTTCCATGAAACCTCCAGTCAAGGTGGCTCACTAGGTTTCATAGTCGACTTAGATGGTTTTGATGTCGGTGCGTCCACTTCGCCACCGTTAAGTGGAGATTTTATAAATCCAGGCGATCCCGAGGATTCATTTACTCTGGGATTTACTAAGGATGGCGTTAACGTTACAAAGTCTAATGCTTTTGCAAATCGCAGTACCTTTGAACTTGTAACCACTACTACAGACGTTTCTGGAAGTGAGAACACAGTTCGAAGTGTAGGGTCTACGGATGGACTGTCATTCGAGCAGCAGATTAGTTTTGCGACAAATGACACATTTTTTACGACAACAATTACTATCGTAAATAACAACAGTACGAGTGTATCAAACGTTAGATATCTTCGAAGTTTTGACCCTGATCAGGATCTAGATACTCACAATACATTTAATACTTTAAACGATGCTTTCAACGAGACGCTCTTTAGCGATGTGTCTGGCTCATCAGCAAAAGGGCCAACCAGTGGTATACAGGTTAACCTGATTTCAACAGAAGGGGACGCAGTAGGGTCTAACTTTGGATTCACTAACAGAGATCCATTCGACGCAAGCGCTTTCGGTTCTCCGGTTGATAAAAACTTTGCGAGTGGCGATATTGCAATCACCCTGAACCTTGACTTTGGAACGCTTCAGCCTGGTGAGAGCGTAACGAAATCCTTTGTTACTTCATTCCAGGTTAGTTCAATGTCAGGCGACGCTTCACTCAATTCTAACGATTTTATTGTCTTAACTGATAACGCAGACACATGGGATGCGGGTCAGGGTGACGATACCGTGTTAGATTTTCTCGGAAACGATACCGTAGATCTCGGTTCTGGTAACGATACCTTGATTGCAGACGCAAACGTGAATTCAGGAGTTGCCGCCAGCAACAATTACGAAGGTGGAACCGGCACAGACACCCTAGATTATAGCAATGCAGCTGGGGACCTTACATTTACTCAAAGTGGTGCGGTGGCCAATAAGTGGACCATTACTGAGACCGGAGCTGCCAACCGATCTGATGTTGCCACAAATTTCGAGACAATCATTGGTACCACTGGCAATGACACGTTCGTAACGAACGGCTCCTCTGGTTCAAACGCGCACACCCTCGCGGGCGACCAGGGGGCTGATACAATCTCCTTAAATAATACTATTGCCGACAATATTTTTTATCAAAAGAAGCAGGACGGCGAAGTGGTTACTACTAACCGGTCTGATAATTCGAGCCATCTGGGTGATACTGTTAACGGGTTCGATAATGGTATCCATTCGATTCAAGTATCGAAATCTGGGTTTAACCTCTCACAATCGACAATAGTTGATAATATCAATTTCGAAATTATCAATGTTTCTTATGACGGTACAAATGCAAGTTCCTCTGAATTCGTAGCTGGAAACTCCGCTTTCGTGTACTCGACAGCCGATGATATTTTATATTTTGATGATAATGGAAGCTCGGCTGGGTTTTCCGTTATTTTCGAAAATGCTAGCTCTAGCACTCCCGATGCTGATGATTTTATTGTAGTGGCTTAAGTTTTATGAGGCCCAAAAAACTATCCATACTCGGTTTCACTATTTCGGAAATATTTGTTAATATTTTAAGCCTTTCTGTGCCACTTTTTGTTATAAATGTTTATGATAAAGTCCTTCCATATTCCGCCTTTGGAACGCTGACGATACTCTCAGTCGCGGTCTTAACCTTTATAGCCATAGAACTATTTTTTAAAATCTGTAGAGATTATTATTTAAGTTCTTCGCAATCAATTTTATCTAAAAGTTTAATAAAAAATTATCCTAGTCAATTTCGAGCATCCTTAAATCGCGCTGAGAATATGCGATCTCTAAACGCGTATAATGAAAAATCAGATCTTATAAGAAATTTTACTGACCACAATTTCTTTCATTTAAAGAACCTAATAGAATTTCTATTCTCTTTAGTTTTTATGAGTGTAATTTTTTTATTTTCCTTTTATATAGGCGTTCTCATCTTAACAATATTCACATTTTCGATATTAGTTAATGGTGCAGCTGTATATGCGGACCTAAAAATTCTAGAAAAAACAAAACCCAAAAGGCGGGAGCGTTCAAAATTATTGGATTACTTGCACCACGCATTGTGGATTAGATTGGATGAGAGGATCCAAAACAATTCGATCAAGAGGTGGTCATTCGCTGAGTCTGAAAATGTTCTACTAGAGGAAAAATCACGGCTTATTTTTAATATCTCGGCGAATATCAGCTCAACATTACTTCTTGTCGCTATCGTTGTAACGACAATCATCGGTATACATCAAATTAACGAGGGTTTATTAACGATAGGTTCTTTGATTGGTATAAATATACTTACATCCAGGGTTCTTTCTCCTTGTCGAGGCCTCTCCCAGTATTTCTGCCGTACGTTTTTGAAGCCGTTAGGTGTGGACAAGAAAGAGCTAACCCCAACTAAAGAAAACCTTCGGTAGGGATGCTAAAAAGGCCGCGAAAGGAGATTTTGAAGTATCGATTTCTGGTTATGATTTAGCCGAGGGTTCGGGAGGTATTCCAAATCGTATTTCTTGTAGGCGCGGAATGATATATTGCCTATCGGAGGAGAGGGGCGATCTAATAAATTCAACAATATCATCAATTCAGTTGGGGACGGCACACGGTGGTCTATTGCATGTGAATGGTGTAGGGATTAATACATTAGGTTTTGGCGAGCGGCAGGAGTTTTTGTCGATTGTGTCGCCTTATTCGTTTTTTAAATCTTTTATTTGGTCGGATTACGAAAAAACCATTGACTTAAAAGATCCCGTATTTTCTCAATGCTATAAAATTCTGAATTTAGAAAATTTTTGCTCTAACGTCGGTATTAAAAAAAATGAGGATTTTTTTATAACCGACGTCATTCCAGAATTTCGCCGGGATATAGCATTTAGGTTTGAGTTTATTGTGTCGTTGATTGATCCTAGGCCAATCATGTTTTTTGATCTCTCAAGCCTCGACATTAGTTCGCGGTCTTATCGCCTGCTTTTTGATTGTGTTAAAAAGCTCTGTCCTGAAAGCGTTTTGCTTGTTCATTCCAACCGGCCTGACGTGTATTCGATGTCGGACGTCGGTATTATTTTCGAGAATAGGAACATAATTGCTCTGAGAGAATTTAGAAATGATTAATAAACTTGTTTATTTTATGTGTCTATTATTAATTTCATTCAGTGTTTTGATGTGTGTTTTCAGTTATGATGTTGTTGTAACAGGGCAGGCCCGAATTGAGGTCCAATCAAAAAACAGGCCAATTCAGCATCTTGAAGGGGGCGTGGTTGGTGATATTCGCGTTAGAGAAGGGGATGCTGTTCAATCTGGGCAAGTCTTGGCAATTGTGAACGCGGGTGTTCAAAATGAGAACGAAGTGGAATTGCGGGCTGAACGGGAGGCAATTCGTATACGTTTGGTTCGCCTTATCGCTGAAGAAAAAGGTGAGGAACCATCATTCGGTAGTTTAAGTGGCGGGGTATTCTCGCGTTTCGCTTCCAATGAAATTCAACTCGGTGAAGCACGGCGCAGAGAGTTAGATACTATTCTTGAACAATATAGAGACAGGATATCACAATCGGAAATTAAGGTTAAAAAGAATAAACTCAAGGAAGAGTCAGTATCTGCTCGTATTTCGTTGCTTACGGATAAGTTTGAGTCTAGTAAGAGGCTTCTGAATGAAAAATTGATAACCAAATTTGAAGTTCTAGAAATTGAGGACGAATTAGAAAGCCTGAAAAGTCGAAAGGAAGATTTAAATCAGGAGATATTAATTGAAGAAAAGGTAATTTCTGAGCTTCAGTATAAGCAGCGTGAAGTGGTGGACGGCTTTAAGAACGATCTGGCAAAGGATATTAGAGACGCTGAGGTTCAACTGGAAAGGATTGACCAAAGACTTAATCCGTTGTTCCAGCGTTCTGACCGAAAAGCTGTTGTCTCGCCTGTTGATGGCGTGGTCAAGGCGTTAAACATCGCTTCAATTGGCGACGTCGTTGTGCCGGGGGCCGTTATAGCGGAGGTCGTCCCAGTTTCGGATGGGTATGTCGCAAATGTGTTAGTTTCTCCAGCGGATATTGTTGATGTGTTTGAGGGCCAGAAAGCAGATTTGGTTTTGGATGCATACAATCAATTTGAGTTTGGTACTATTAAGACAATCGTGGAATCGGTTTCAGTTGACACTGTTTCTTTAGAGACTGGTTCTAGTGATTTTTATAAGGTTAGACTTCTCTTGGGTGGGTTGGAGAGTAAAAGGGATGGGGCACCCTTTAGAGTAATGGCTGGAATGTCGGGGATTGCGTATTTCAAAAATGGTAAGCGCCCTCTTTATCATTATATATTCGGGGAAGTTCTCGATACTCTGACTAATGCGCGGTCTGGTGGATGAACATTTTTACGCAATTTGATGCGCGTCTGATAATTCGGAATAGTTTGTCAATTCATATGTTGGCACGAGTATTTCCAGTTTTAATTCTATTAATTTCAGTTCTCGCAAGTCTTTCTAACGACAGCTACGTTGGATTTATAAAAGATAAGTATTTTGATTCGCTCCAACGCTGGATGCCGCGGCCAGTGGATCCGGGTTCGCCGGTGGTAATCTTGGATATAGATGAGAGGTCTCTCGAAGTATTTGGGCAATGGCCTTGGCCGCGGACAGAGCTCGGCCGAATAGTCGATAGGGTTCGAGAGAGCGGCGCGTCTGTGCTTGGTATCGATGTGCTTTTCCCGGAATCCGATAGATTAAATCCTAGCCAATTTTCAAAGTTATTTCCACGCCTATCGGAAGAAGCAAAAAATGAAATAAACAATATCCCGGGAAATGATAAGGTATTCGGCGCTGCTTTATCCAAATATGCTGTTGTTTTGGGGCGTTCTGGAGAAAATTCTATCGATGGTTTCAATGGGACAGTTCCTGTAAAGGGGGTTTTGATTCGAACAGAAAAAGGTGCTCCAGATCCGGTAGAATTTCTACCCCGGTTCAGCACAATAATATCGAATATAGAAGAACTAGAGACATCGGCAGACCATATTTATGGAGGCTTTGGTCTTCTTAATGTGTTTCCAGATCGAGATGGTGTTGTGCGGAAGATACCAAGTGTTATTAAAATCGATGGTTGTATTGATAGGATCTTTGAAGAAAGGCTGTAGTTTTCTACACCCTTCTTTTTTTCTAGAGACCATTCGAGTAAATGAATATCGAACATCAAAAAATAGACAGCCTTCGCAGAGGATTTTAATAAGTGGCGGGTATGCGGGTATAAAAAATATTAAGGTGTCGCCCTCACGTGTGTTGGGAGTAGATGTTTCGGGCTACGTTCGCCCGTGGTTTTCAAAATCTGACGCTTCGAAATATATTTCAGTGTCAGAAATTTTTGATCCGGAATTTGATAAAGGTCGTTTATCTGGAAAGATCGTTTTGATTGGTACCTCGGCTGTTGGGCTTAAAGACATAAAAATTGTTCCAACAACAAATAACATGCCTGGAGTGGAGGTTCATGCGCAGGCGATAGAGGCGGTATTGGGCGATTTTGTATTGGAGCGTCCGGGTGAATTTTTAACCTACGAGTTAGTCGTTCTTGTTTTGATTGGTGTTTTTATGATTTTAGCTTTTCCCTATTTAGGGGCAGTTTGGACATTTGTAGGATTTGTGGGCTTAAACGCGCTTGTATTGGGGCTTTCTTTTTATCTATTTTTAGATCATAAAATGTTATTTGATGCTTCGTTTGTTTTTCTCGTTCTTGTTTTCATATTTTTTGTTCAGACAATTTTTCGGTTTGTATTTGAAGAACGCACGAGACGTCAGACGAGAAGTGCGTTTTCGAAATATTTGTCTCCAGATATGGTGGATATTGTCTCTGAGGATCCATCGAAACTCGCGTTGGGGGGCGAAGAAAGGGAGATTACGTTGCTATTTTGTGACGTGCGCGGTTTTACAGGGATCTCAGAAATTTATGATGCAGTTGGGTTAACAAAGCTTATAAATCGGCTCCTTACTCCCCTAACGGGTGTGATTTTAAATAATGGCGGCACCGTTGATAAGTATATGGGCGATTGCATAATGGCTTTTTGGAATGCGCCCTTGAGCGATGCTAAGCACGCTTATCATGCGTGTGTTTCGGCTTTAGAAATGTTGAGAGAGGTTGAAAAACTTAATAACGTATTGGAGGCGGAAGCTTTATTGGAAAAACGGGAGCACAGAGAACTCCGGTTGGGATTTGGAGTGAATACCGGAATGTGTGTGGTAGGCAATATGGGATCTGAGCAGCGGTTTGATTATTCCTGTTTAGGGGACAGTGTGAACCTAGCTGCGCGCATTGAGGGGCAAAGTAAGGATTACGGTTGTAAAATTGTTTTGAGTGAATTTACGCAAGTTATGGTTCCAGGTTTGGCCACGTTAGAACTTGATCTGATAAAGGTAAAAGGAAAGTCGGAAGCCGTTAGGATTTACGCGCTGTGCGGTGACGAAGGTGTTCGAGAAGAAATGGTCTTCAAAGATTTTGAAAGGGAACATAATTCTATACTTGTAGAGTATCGAGAGCAAAACTGGGACCGTTGTATTGAAATGTGCGAGAAAGCAAAAAATCAGAATAAAGACTGGTTTGGTATGGTAGAGGGTTTTTACGATATTTTAATTTCAAGGTGCTCTGATTTCAAAGTTAATCCACCGGAGTTGATTAATGGAAAATGGGATGGCGTTTTTGTCGCGACAACTAAGTGACAAGTCATACAATGATTTGAATGGTGTGGTAATTATTTCTGGGCTTTCTCGTATTTTTTATCGTGTTTAATTCCTCTGTCGTTTTTCGGTCCTAATCGAGTTTATTTTCTGGTTGGCCGGCATTGAATTTGAACCCTATTTTCTCCAGTGCAGCGCGAGTGTTCTCGCCAAATTCGTTGGTGATTTCTTCTCCTACGGACGGTGCATAGGCGACGCGGTCTTGAGTGCCTGAGCTGCCAGCTTCGATGACTACAAAAAGGCGCCCAAGTTCATCAGAAATATTCTTGAAGTCCCGGCAAACGCCAGGTGGGACGGAGACATAGTCCATTGGCTCAAGGATGATGCTGTCTTCGCCGTTGTCACCCCAACTGATTTTGAATCGGCCCTGAAGGCAGAAGAAGTTTTCAATAGTGGTTTCATGGTTGTGCAGGCCTGGGCCGTTTCCAGGAGGGCATTCTGCGATAGCCACGATTGTGCGTTCGCCAGCCTTTATCGGTGCGAGTGCGCTGCGCCCCGTGTAGTCGCTGGGCACCATGATTGGATAGACTTTATGCGCTGTTAATCGCTCCATCGCAGCAGGTGGGATATCATTCTCGCCTTGCTGTTGCTGGCTGTATGGCTTCAGGCTATCGAAACGTGCCGTGCGGGCCTCCATTTCCTTAGGAGTGACTTTAACCGTTTCCATTTGTTGCCTCCGTCCGGTTAGTTCAGCTTTCGTTGAGTTAAGAGGTGCTCGGGGTCTGTGGAAGAGCCAATATGTCCCCGGGACCTTAGTAAGCGTTGGTCTCGACCTGACCGATTGAGTTAATTCGGACATGCTCGCTGGGCGCCGGTTTTCCGTTAATTCGGTCCAAGCACCAGTCGGCTAGCATCGTGTACCAGTTCTCGCCGAGATAGGATGCTGGGCCACCGCCAATCGCATGGCGTTCGCCCTCGTAGAGAACCAACTTCTTTGGGACGTTCAGCTGGTTCACAAAGTCTTCAGTGCATTCAATGGGGCTTAGCTCTTCGTCCTCACCAGCTTGGATGAGCACGGGACATTTGATCATATCCGTTACCGGATCGAGTGAGAATTCGCTGATGAACTCGTCGAATTTATCCTCGCTGTCATAGTCCGCCATGAACATGAACCGAAGCTTGAAGGTTGGGGCCGCCATATTGAAAATTGTTTGGCAGCCGGGTTCGTGGCAGACGAAACTGAGAGCTGCGCCCTGCACCTTGTTCCCAAGTTGGGCCGCGGCCTGGGCGCCGAAAAACGAACCAAAGCTAATTCCGAAGATAACCATCCGATCTGCGTCGATATGGGGGTGCGTGCATAGCCAGTCGTAAACGGCCTGAGCCGCCCGCATATGGTTGTCCTTAGTCACGAAGAGCCCGTTCACGGGGCATTCACCCTGGCCTGGTCCGTCATAGACAAAGCTTGCCATGCCGCGTTCCAGCATCTTGTCACCATACATCGAGCACATGATTTCTTTTGATCCGTCCATGCCATCTATTCCGATAGCGCAGGGGAATTTTTCATCGTCTCTTGGTGCGTGGGGGAGTGCCAGGTAGCCTGGCAGGACGCTGCCTTCAAATGGGATTTCCACGCGTTCAATCGGGCGTGGCGCATGCTCTATGTACTTGTCGTAACAAGCGACCATGCGCGCGTTGTAGTCCTTGTGTAGATCATTGGCCTCGAAGATGGGCCAGCGCGCAGCGGAATAGAGTAGGGAGGCGATAAAGTAGCTTTCGCGGGCAGAAACGAACCTTTCCTGTTCCTCGAATGCCTTTGCTTTGAGCTCTCTCCGATTTGCCGCCCCTGCGAACTCGCGATGCATATCCGCGAATTTCTTCGTGCGCATGCCGACGGTCCGAAAATCGCCAACGGCGTCGGGTCCGCAAGGGTACATTGTGTAGCCTAATCTCGGTTGGTCCCATTCCATACCTACGGACGAGATGATGGCGTCAAGAATCCAGCGCTGCTCGGCGTAGCGCTTCATTTTCTGTTCCGTGAATGCCCGCATCATGGTGTTTCCCCTCAAGTATTGAATGGTCAGGTTAAACGCTAGCACGGTTTTTTTGCAGAACGAACTTGGGGTTATAGCTGATCGCCGGGCTCCTAATCTTCGGCTGAGTTCGCTACCATCTCAAAGCATCAAAATTAAGCTGGCCTGAAAATTGGTCCGCCAGGAGGAATTGCTATGCGTGTACCTGCTGCTGTCCGGCATCAGGAAATGAACCCGGGCAAACTGACCTCCTTGTTCCTGCGTCAGTTCAAAATGTCCAAAGTGTTTGGCGGTGAGACGATGGTCCTGTTGTCAGACGTGACGACCCGACCTGAATACGTTCAAGCAGCCTTCGCGGCGGCTGATGAGCTGGACGCGCATTGCTACGAGATGCGGGTCAACATGACGCCGTCCTGGACCAAGGTCGGCGTGGACACCATCGGCGGTACGGCGGGTATGCTGGATGCGCTAAAAGCAGCGGATATCGTCGTGGCACTTCACATTCCACTCTTCACGAGCTGGCTGCGCGAGGTGATGGCTTCGGGGACGCGTTTCCTGATGGTTATTGACGCACCGGATGACCTGGAAGTCCTGCTGGCACCTAAGGGCCTTAAGGAGGCGGTTAAATACGCTCATGACCGGTATACGAGTGCCAAAGAGGTACGGGTCGTTAGCGATGCAGGTACCGACCTCGCCTTTTCGCGCGGCGAATATCCCGTAATGAGCCAGTGGGGCTATTCGGACGAGCCGGGGCATTTCGATCAATGGGGTGTTGGACACATTCATACATTCCCAGACGAAGGCTCGGCCAACGGCACCGTTGTCATGTCGCCGGGCGATATCGTGATCCTCCCTTACTGCCGTTACGTCACGGATGAGGTGCGTTTGGAAATCCGTGATGGGTTCATTCGAAAGATCGATGGTGGGCTCGACGCAAAGCTCATGCAGGACTGGTTGGACGACAACAAGGTATCGAAAGATGACCTCGACCCATTTGCCGTCTCTCATCTTGGCTGGGGTATGAACCCGCAGGCACGTTGGTACAACATCGCGCTTCACGGAGACAATCCTGAGCGTTCGCACGCTGCGGCGCGGGCCTTTCCAGGCAATTTCCTGTTTTCGACAGGCCCGAACACCCAGGGTGGTGGTGCGCGCAACACCAAGGGGCACTATGACGTGCCGATGCGCGATTGCACCGTGATACTTGACAACGAGGTGGTGATCGATCGTGGGCGGTTTGTGGACGAAAAGATGATCGTCGCACGAGAGGTCCGTTGAAATGGGTTGTCGCTTTCATGCATGGCGGCGAACGGCTAAGGCGATTTAGAAAAGGTGCGCGGGTAAGTCCACGAGATGAGTAGCAATTCTGGCAGTTACAGTGCGGCGCGTTTGATAGAGCACGCGAGCGCTATCTAGAGAGCCTGCATGGAAGACGATCCGCTCGCGGCGGTCGATCTGGTTGGCAAGTTGCCGGCGTTGGTCGTGCAAACGCTTAAATACCTGCGTGAGCGCGCACCGACTGTGAACGTGGTCCGAGGATGCCTATTCGGGTAACAGGCCGAGCATGACCTCTTCGGCCGCATCGCGAACGAGACTGGCCGCGGTCTCGGCGATCACGCGGATATCCTCTCTTTCGCTTCCCATACTGGACAGCCAGTGTAGATGGGCCAGCGCGTAACCCTCGCCGACGGTTGCCCAGATATCATCGGGCTCCAGGTCTTCATCATTCAGGTCGCAAACCCGCATGGCGAACGGCGGCGGTCCCAGATGTATTGCCCAGGGAAGATCGTCCGTTAGTTCTGAATCGCTGTCGTGATAGACCCCGACGAGGAATCCCAGCGGGATATCCTCTCGGTAGAGTTCAGCCGATGAGGGATGAAAGGGCATACGGCCCAGTTCGAGCTGCGCGGAGACTTGGTCGTTGTGGATAACCTCGATCGCCTCGGCGACGGTCTGCGCCAGTTCACTAGGGTCAACGTTGCGCGGCTCGAAGAACATCAGATTGCCGATTGCGAAACGCGGGTCGTCTTCCAGCGGGAAGTACAGGTCCGCCAGTTCGCCCGAGGGAATCAGGTCTTCCGGACGATGGACCACCCGCAGGAAAAATGCTGGCTCATCGATATGGACAAGCCAGATGTCTTCACCATCCTCGGCGAATTCCGGCCATCCGAACAATCTTCCAACGATAAAGCGTGCCATATTTGCGCTGTGCCAGATGCGGGAGTGTCGCGCAAGGCAAACGGCGCTTGCGCGTTGCCCTTCATTTAGGTACCCGGGAGCAAAGGGGGGAATCCGATGAAAGCACAAGTTCTTCACAAAGCAGGTCAGCCGTTCAGCCTGGAAGAGGTACCCGATCCCAAGCCGGGTCCGGGCGAGGCAGTGGCGCGGGTCCTAGCCTGCGGGTCAGGCCTGACCATTCATCACATCCGCGCCGGCCGCGGTGAGGCCGAGTTCCCGATTGTCATTGGCCATGAGATCACAGGCGAGATCGTCGAGATCGGGCGCTCCGACGGGTACGACCACGGCCTGAAGGTCGGCGATCCTGTGACGGCCTATTTCTACCTGATTGAGGGAGAGGACAAGTGGACGCGTGCCGGGCGCGGGCCGATTTCCACCTGTAATCGCGGGTATGTAGGGCGTCAGATAAACGGCGGGTATGCCGAGTACATCAACCTGCCGATCCGCAACTACATCAAGCTGCCCGAAGGACTCGATTGGAAAAACAAGCCGGCGGATGTGGGCGTCATTACGGACGCGATTGCCACACCCTACAAGGTGCTCTCGCGCGCCCGGGTCTCGCCGACGGACACGGTGGCCGTGTTCGGTGCCGGCGGTGGTCTGGGCGTACACCAGGTGATGATGGCCAAATGGGCCCATGCGAAGGTGATTGCCGTGGACGTCATGGCCGACAAGCTGGAGGTGTGCAAGGACCTCGGCGCGGACATGGTGGTGGATGCCTCGAATGACCGGGTCGTCGAGGAGATCCTGGACCTGACGGACGGGGCCGGGGTTGATGTCGCAATCGACTATGTTTCGACGCGTAACACTCAGGAGCAGGCGGTCGGCAGTCTCGGCATCGGCGGGCGCATGGTCAGTCTCGGTGGTGCCTCCCAGCCTTACATGGTGCCCGCCCCCTCGATGCTCTCAAAGGAGCTGGAAATTCTCGGCAGCCGCTATTGCAGCGTGCAGCAGGTCATCGAATCTCTGGAAATCTGTGCGCGCGGCGATGTCTGGCCGCTGGTTACCGAAACGTACAAGCTGGAAGAGGCGGAGACGGTGCACGCACGTCTCGACCAGGGGTTGATCACGGGGCGTGCAGCCATCGTGATGGACTGAGAAAATTGCGGGGGCCGCAGCCCCCGCAAGATCTTCCTATGGTTGTTCAGTCGGCCTCGATCGGGTTCGACAGCACGCCGATCTTTGAGATTTCGACCTCGACGGTATCGCCCGCCTTCATCCAGAGCTGAGGATCGCGGGCCAGGCCCACGCCGCTCGGCGTGCCGGTGACTATCACGTCGCCCGGGCGAAGCTCCGTCATCGTCGAGATATAGTGGATCAGCTGTGGCACGTTGAAGATCAGGTCGTTGACGCCTTCGCTCTGTACCACTGCGCCGTTCAGGCGGGTTTCCAGGTGCAAGTCAGCCGGGTCGGAGATTTCGTCCGCCGTGACCATGCAGGGGCCGAATGAGCCCGAGTGGTAGAAGTTCTTGCCCGGCAGGAACTGGCTGGTGTGACGCTGCCAGTCGCGGATCGAACCGTCATTGTAGATCGAATACCCCCCGACATACTTCAGTGCGTCTGCCTCGGACACTCGGCGCGCCGTCTTGCCCATGATGACCGCCAGTTCGCCTTCATAGTCGAACATCTCCGACTCTTTCGGGCGGATCATTGGTTGTCCATGCGGCACATGGCTGGCCGGCCAGCGCGGGAAGAGGATCGGCTTAGGGGGAAGCGCGTTACCGGTTTCCTCGGCATGTTTGCGGTAGTTCAGACCAACACAGAAGATCGCGTGCGGATCCGGAATCGGCTCCAGCAGGGTGATGCTGCTGGCCGGGAAATCCGATGCCTTGCCCGTGTTGTCGCCGAAACCGGTGTTCAGATACTCGGCGACTTTGGCCTTCGCGGCATCGTCGGAGGCGAGGTAGGCGCGCAGGCTCGGCATAGCGTTGGCGAACTCGGCACCGAGATCAATGACGCCGCCATCGGAGCCATAGCTGCCCCAGGAATCGCGATTGTCGGTACGAAAGCTGATGAATTTCATTGGTTTCTTCCTCTTGGATGAACTCTTCAATTCGATGCTGCATCGCGCATCATGTTGCGAGCAATGACGATCTGTTGAACCTGCGATGTGCCTTCATAGATGCGCAGAAGGCGAACGTCGCGATAGAAGCGCTCTATCGGGTATTCCGCCATGTAGCCTGCGCCTCCGAATATCTGGACTGCACGATCGGCGACGCGCCCGACCATCTCCGTGCAAAAATACTTACAGCAGGCGGCCTCGGTGGCGATGTTTTCACCGTCGTCGAAGCGCCGGGCGGCGTCGGCCACCATGGTGCGGCCCGCATAGGCCTCCGTCCGACAGTCCGCCAGCATCGCCTGGACGAGCTGGTGTTCCCCGATAGGTTTGCTGAACTGCTTGCGCTCGCTTGCGTAGCGCACGCATTCCTCGATCAGGCGTTCCGCGATGCCGTTAGCGATAGCGCCCATGTGCAGGCGCCCCCGATCGAGAACCTTCATGGCCGTCTTGAAGCCCTGACCCTCGACGCCGCCGATAAGGTTTGCCGCCGGCACGGGGACATCGTCGAAATTCACATCTGCCGTGTGCGCACCTTGCTGTCCCATTTTTCGGTCGTGGGGGCCGACCGACAGGCCCGGGCTTTCACGCGGCACGATAAAAGCCGAAACACCCCGGGCGCCCGGCGTTTCCGGGTCTGTCCGAGCCATGACCGTGAAGACACCGGCATGGGGCGCGTTAGTGATATAGCGCTTGGATCCATTCAAAACATAGTGGTCGCCTTCTCGCCGAGCGGAAGTGCGCAGCGATCCGGCGTCGGATCCGGCTTCGGGCTCAGTCAGCGCGAAGGAGGAAATGAGTTCGCCGGAAGCAAGGCGGGGCAGCCAGGCCTGTTTCTGTTCGTCTGTGCCATCGATGATGATGCCCTGGGAGCCAATGCCGACATTGGTACCGAACACGGATCTGAAGGCGGGCGAGGTCCAGCCGAGTTCCTGCACCACCCTTACCTCTTCGGACATGCTTAGGCCGATCCCGCCATAGGTTTCCGGGATCGACAGGCCGAACAGTCCCAGTTCGCGCATCTCCGCGATGGTCTCTTGCGGCACCTCGTCCGTCTGTGAGACCTGCATCTCCAGCGGCACAAGTCTTTCGCGGACGAACCGGCGGACCGTGTCGAGAAACTGTTCAAGAGTGTCGGTGTCGAGAGGCATCGTTTCCTCTTATCCAAGCGGGACCTGATTATATCGGTTCATTTACGCGCGCTCCATGCGCGCGGCTCGGCACTAGTCCATGTACGTTTCGCATACTATGTTTCGGAGACGCGACTGCAGGGGGGGGGAGACGCAAATGACTCACGCTGTTGAATATGCCCGGGTGCCGGAGCCCAACGCGGCGCCGAAGCCAGCGTATTTCGCGCACATCGTGCTCTACACGAAACGGCGCGCCGAAATGGTGGATTGGTACAAGAAGGTCCTCGGTGCGCAGGTAACGGCGGATTCTAAGGGCTTATCGTTCCTCACCTATGACGACGAACACCACCGCGTCGCCATCATCGAGCGAAATGATTTGGGAGACAAGGTGCCCGACACGGTCGGGATGGCGCACTTCGCTTACACTTATAACACTTTGGGCGATCTCATCGGTATTTACGAGTATCTGAAGTCGGGGGGGATCACGCCGTACCGCCAGATAAATCACGGCCCGACCACCTCGCTTTATTATCACGATCCGGACGGCAACGCCGTCGAGTTGCAGACCGACAATTTCGAGAGCGTCGAGGCCCTAAACGAATGGTTCGCGACCGGTGCCTTCGATCGTGAGCCGATCGGCGTGACTATTGATATGGCCGATATCGCTGCGCGCTATCACTCGGGCGAATCCGAGACGAGCCTGAAGAAGCCTCTTCAGGATTAGGCAAGGCGTCCGCGCCGTTCGAAAGGACATAAACGATGGGAATGCTGATCGACGGCGTGTGGCAAGACAACGATGCCACCGCACGCGAGGTCGCGAAGGACGGGAAGTTCCAGCGTTCGGAGAGTCAGTTTCGGAATTGGGTGACTACCGACGGGAGCGCTGGGCCGACGGGTGAGCCCGGTTTTGCTGCTGAGCTGGACCGCTATCACCTTTATCTGGCGCATACCTGCCCCTGGGCGCACCGCGCGCTGATTTTCCGCACCATCAAGGGGCTCGACAGCGCGATCTCGGTCTCACTCGCCCAGCCCGGTCGGAACGCGCAAGGATGGACCTACGACGACAATCCGGACTTTCCCGATTGCATCACCGACCATGTGAACGGTTTTTCCCATCTGCACGAGGCCTATACCGCCTCGAACCCGGGCTACACCGGCAAGGTCACGGTGCCGACGCTGTGGGACAAGAAGACCGGGCGGGTGGTGAACAACGAATCTTCCGAGATTATCCGGATGTTCAACTCGGCGTTCGACGCGTTCACCAACTCCAAGGAGGACTACTACCCCGAGAATTTGCGCATGGAGATCGATGCGATCAACGATGTCGTTTATCGCACAGTCAACAACGGCGTATACCGAGCCGGCTTTGCCTCGTCGCAGCAGGCCTATGAAGAGGCGGTGACGGCTCTATTCAACACCCTCGACGAGCTCGAGGAACGCCTGAGCGGGCAGCGCTATCTGGTCGGCGATCGGCTGACGGAGGCAGACTGGCGCCTGTGGGTGACGCTCATCCGCTTTGATGCCTGCTACGTCGGCGCTTTCAAGTGTAACATACGGCGGATTGCCGACTACCCGAACCTGCTGAACTACACCCGCGAGTTGTACCAGATTCCCGGTATCTCGCAGACGTTCAGCTTCGCTTACGCCAAACGGAACTACTACGCGATCGAGCGCGTGAACCCGAACGGGATCGTGCCGCTGGGCCCGGAAGGTCTGGAAGTCACCTACAGCGCGGCTCATGATCGCGACCGATTTTAAGAAGAAAAACGAGGAAATACCTAATGCAAGACAAGGATCTGTTCGAGAAAGGTATGAAAATTCGCCGCGAGGTCCTCGGGGATGAGCGTGTCGATAACTCCATGGCTAACCTCGACGACTTCACCCGCGATTTTCAGGAGCAGTTCATTACCGAGATGGGCTGGGGCGCGGTATGGGGGCGTGAAGGGCTAACGCGACAACAGCGCAGCATCCTAAACCTTGGGATGTTGGCGGCGATGGGACGGATGGAAGAGTTCGCTGGACATTTCCGAGGTGCGCTGCGCAACGGACTGACCCGCGAGGAGCTACGCGAAATCCTTCTTCAAATCACTTTTTACTGCGGGGGTCCCGCCGGAATTGAGGCGTTTCGCGCAGCCACAAAGATCCTGAAGGAAGAAGAAGCGAAAAATTAACGGGCGTTTACTCAGGCCGTGAATGTCTCGCAGGGTCTGCGGCAGCCGGTCAGGTGAAGGCCTTGAAGGCGATGGTCGTAAAGGTATTGGCCACCCCGGGCAGGGTCTGGATGTGGCTGGTGACGAAATGCCCAATATCCTGGTCTTCCGGCAGGTAGCATTTAATAAGCAAGTCGAATTGCCCCGAGGTCGAATACACTTCGGAGACATGGTCGACGTTGAGGGCCGCTTCGTCGGCGACCTCATACGCCTTGCCGAGGTCACATTTCACCTGAACGAAGATCGTTTGCATATCCGCACCTGACCGTGTTGTCCGTTGTGCCTAGTCTAGCGCAAAAGGAATGCGGGCGTGTGCTGGTCCTTGCCGAATGCCGAACTGTCGTTGCCGTCGTCGTCATCGGATGCCCGACGGCGTGGTTCGGACGGCTTTTCAGGTTTACGGCGGGAGCGCGGCTCGCGTGCCTGTTCCTCGCGCGACGGCTTCCGGCGGCTTTCAGCAGAGCGATCGGGGTTTTTGAATGCTTCCGGTTGGTCCGCGGTGTCGGCGCCGTTGTTGTCCGCGTCATCCCTGCCGCTGTCACTGCCATCGAGAGGCGGGATCGGGTGGCCCAGAAGCCGCTCTACGGAGCCTAGAAACTTCTCGTCTGCCCGCGTCGCCAGCGTATAGGCATGGCCTTCCTTGCCCGCACGGCCCGTGCGGCCGATCCGGTGGATATAGTCATCGGCATGCATCGGCACATCGAAATTGAAGACGTGGCTCATGTTGGGAATATCGAGGCCGCGCGCGGCGACGTCGCTGGCGACAAGAAGCTGAATTTCGCCCTCGCGGAACTTTTCTAGCGTCTTCATGCGCTCGCTCTGGTGCATGTCGCCATGCAGCGCGGCGGCGTTGAAGCCGTGCGAGCGCAGAGATTTTTCAAGGACTGCGACATCGCGCTTACGGTTGCAGAACACGATAGCATTCTTCACGTTCGAAGCGCGGATCAGCTTGCGGAGGGCGGCGCGCTTTTCTGTAAATCCGCCGCGTACCCGCAGCAGGCCCTGGGTCACCGTCTCGGCAGCGGAAGCTTGGGGAGCCACCTGAACCGTGCGGGGGCTCATCATGTAGGAATCGGTCAGCCGCTGGATCTCGGTCGGCATCGTGGCCGAGAACATCGCGGTCTGGCGTATGTGCGGCAGCAGCTTGATAATGCGCTCGACGTCAGGAATGAACCCCATGTCGAGCATTCGGTCCGCCTCATCGACAACCAGGACCTTGATGTCGGCCAGCAGTACCTTACCGCGCTCGAAGTGATCGAGCAGGCGGCCCGGCGTGGCGATTAGAACATCAACACCGCGGTCCAACTTATCTTCCTGGTCGGAGAAAGACACGCCGCCGATTAGCAGCGCCATATTCAATTTGTGGTTCTTGCCGTAAATCTCGAAGTTCTCGGCCACCTGCGCGGCCAGTTCGCGCGTCGGCTCAAGTATAAGCGACCGCGGCATGCGTGCACGTGCGCGTCCCGTCGAGAGAATTTCGATCATTGGGAGGGTGAAGCTGGCAGTCTTGCCGGTGCCGGTTTGCGCGATCCCGATAATATCGCGCCCCATCAACAGGTGGGGAATCGCTTCGGCCTGAATTGCGGTGGGGCTTTCATAACCCGCATCGCCAATGGCCTTTAGCAACGGGTCGCTCAGACCCAGTTCATCAAATTGCATATTGCTCGTCTGCGTTGAAAATAGCGTGTTCGTTTACGCGAGCGGAAAATGGGCCGCATCGCCTAAAAAGTCCAGCGATTCCATGAGCTGTTGAAAGCGGCTGCACATTTTGGAACATGATTTTGATGAACTCGGACGCAGCCTAACTCTACGAAAGCGTCGCCCAAGCGGCGCTGCGCGCGAGATCACATCACGTGCCAATACAAATGGGGATTCGGTTGAATTTCGCAAACGCGCTGTGGCGCCTTGCCTCGAGCGTCCAGTCCCTAAACGTCTAGTTCGCCAGCGAACTTAGCGTTGTCCTGGATGAACCGGAAGCGCCGCTCGGCCTTACGGCCCATAAGGTGTTCGACAAGTTGGGCGGTTTCCTTCGCGATTCTGGCGTTGGCCTTATCGTGGTCGGTTGCGCTGGGAAGATCGACCTGAATAAGCTGGCGCTTAGCCGGGTCCATCGTGGTCTCGCGCAATTGTGCGGGCGGCATTTCGCCCAGACCCTTGAAGCGGCTGATCTCCACCTTGCCGTTGCCGGTAAAGTGCTCCGCCATCAGACGTTCGCGGTCGGCGTCGTCCAGCGCATAGATCACGTCTCCGCCCCGCGCGAGGCGGTAGAGCGGCGGCACCGCGAGGAACAGATGTCCCCTGGTCACCAGTTCCGGCATCTCGCGATAGAAGAAAGTCATCAGCAACGAGGCGATATGCGCGCCATCCACGTCGGCGTCAGTCATGATGACGACACGTTCGTAGCGCAGCTTCTCCAGATCGAAGGTCTTGCCGCTGCCGCAACCGAGCGCCTGGACCAGATCGGTCAGTTCCTGATTGCCGCGCAGCTTGTCAACCGACGCGCTGGCGACGTTCAGGATCTTGCCGCGCAGCGGGAGAATTGCCTGGGTCTCGCGGTTGCGCGCCTGCTTGGCCGACCCGCCCGCGCTGTCGCCCTCGACAAGGAATATTTCCGTTCCCTCGGCGCTGGAGCGCGAGCAGTCGGACAGTTTGCCGGGCAGTCGCGATTTGCGCCCAGCAGTCTTTCGCTTTAGGGCACGGTCCTCGCGTCGGCGCTTGCGTTCCTCGGCGCGTTCGATCGCCCACTCCAGCAGCAGGTCAGCGCTCGCCCGGTCGGTCGCAAGGTGGTGGTCGAAGTGATCCTTGATCTGGGCCTCGACGACACGCGCCGCCTCGGGCATCGAAAGCTTTTCCTTCGTCTGGCCCTGGAACTGAGGCTCGCGAATGAACAATGACAGCACGACGGCTGCACCGTCTGAAATATCTTCTGCTGTGAGCTGGCCCGCCTTGCGGATGTTGGTCAATTCTCCATAAGCCTTGAGGCCGCGCGTCAGAGCGCCGCGAATGCCAGCCACATGGCTACCGCCCTCGGTAGTGGGGACGGTGTTACAATAGGATGCAACCATGCCCTCGCCGTCGGCGGGCCAGGAAACGGCCCATTCAACCTTGCCGCCGGTGCTGACGAGGTCGGCCTTGCCAGAGAAAATGTTGGCGCCAACCAGCGGGCGCCCGCCTAGCGTGTCGCGCATTAGGTCCAGAATGCCGCCGGAGAACTGGAAGGACTCAGCAGTCGGGACAGCTTCTTCGTCAGCGACCTGTTGGTCGCAAGACCAGCGAATTTCGACGCCCTTGAACAGATAGGCCTTCGACTTCGCCATCTCGAACAGGCGTTTGGCGCGGAACGCGGCCTTGTCGCCGAAGATTTCGCGGTCCGGCAGGAAGGACACGGATGTACCGCGGCGGTTCGGAACGGCGCCGATCTTGGTCAATTTCCCAACCGGTTTGCCGCGCGCGTAATCCTGCGCCCAGAGCTGCCGGTCGCGCGCGACCTCGACATGCAGATGCGCCGCGAGCGCGTTGACAACGCTCAGGCCGACTCCGTGTAGGCCGCCGGAGGTCTGATAGGCCTTGCCATCGAACTTGCCGCCCGAATGCAACGTGGTGAGAATGACCTCGAGCGCGGACTTGTTCCTGAACTTCGGGTGCGGATCAATGGGGATGCCGCGGCCGTTATCAGTGATTGTCAGCATGCCTTCGGCATCGAGCGAGATCTCGATACGGTCTGCATGGCCCGCTACGGCCTCATCCATTGAGTTGTCGAGGATTTCCGCGGCCAGATGGTGAAGCGCACGGTCGTCGGTGCCGCCGATATACATGCCGGGGCGCTTGCGAACGGGCTCCAGGCCCTCCAGGACTTCGATGTCGCTTGCGTTGTAGTCTCCGCCGGAGCCCAAACCGTTTTCGAAAAGCCCGGGTTCTTCGGATTTGCGTTTGGCGCGCGCCACGCTGACCTCACCTGAAAAAGAGCTTAGGTTCGCTCCGGCAGATCCCGGAACCAATGTCATTGGGCGATCTATATGCGATGATTCGTACGCGAGTCGAAAAGGCAGAACGTAGCCATGTGCAATACCTAATCCACAAGCGAGCCCTCGAGTGAACTTTGCATCCAAGACCGCCGCGATGCCCGACAGCACAAACCCCGACGGGGATATTTTCGGCGGGCCGTGTGAACTTAGAAGTATGATTTCGACGAATGCGGGGGCATCGGTGAATAGCTCGCCTTCTACTGGCACAAGAAAGTGGTCGTGACCATTCTGGTCTGATGCTGGAAAAGAAAAGCCCCGCCTGAGCGGCGGGGCTTCTCCGTTTCAGTGCGAACGTTCTTACACCGAGTAATACATCTGGTACTCGACCGGGTGCGGTGATTCCAGGAAACGCGTGAGTTCTTCCATCTTAAGTGCGATATAGCCGTCGATCTGGTCGTCGGTGAACACGTCGCCTTTCTTGAGGAAGTCGCGGTCGGCGTCGAGCGCTTCGAGCGCCTGGCCGAGGGAGGAACAAACAGTAGGCACGCCTTCGAGCTCTTCCGGCGGCAGGTCGTATAGATCCTTGTCCATCGGATCGCCCGGATGGATCTTGTTCTCGATGCCGTCGAGGCCGGCCATCAGCATGGCGGAGAACGCCAGGTATGGGTTGGCGCTGGGGTCCGGGAATCGGACTTCTACGCGCTTGGCGTTCGGGCTGGTAGAGTAGGGGATACGGCAGGAGGCCGACCGGTTGCGCGCGGAGTAGGCGAGAAGCACTGGTGCCTCGAAGCCCGGCACCAGACGCTTGTAGCTGTTGGTAGACGGGTTGGTGAAGGCGTTCAGCGCGCGCGCGTGCTTAATGATGCCGCCGATGTAGTAAAGGCAGGTGTCCGACAGGTCGGCATAGCCCGAACCGGCGAAGGCAGAACCGCCGTCCTTCCAGATCGACTGGTGGACGTGCATGCCGGAGCCATTGTCGCCCGCGATTGGCTTCGGCATGAACGTCGCCGTCTTGCCATATTGGGCGGCCACGTTGTGGACTACATACTTGTAGATCTGAATCTGGTCCGCGGCGCTCAGCAGCGTGGCGAACTTCTGACCGAGTTCCATCTGGCTCGGCGCCACCTCGTGATGGTGCTTCTCCATCGCGATGCCCATCTGTAGGGCCGTGGTGACCATCTCGGCGCGCAGGTCGGTCATCGTATCGACCGGTGCGACGGGGAAGTAGCCGCCCTTGATGGCCGGGCGGTGGCCCATGTTGCCCTCGGGGAAGTCGGCGCCCGAGTTGTACGGGCCCTCGACGCTGTCCACTTCGTAGAAGCTGCGGCTCATGCCGACCTCGAAGCGCACGTCGTCAAACACGAAGAACTCGGCCTCGGGGCCGAAATAGGCGGCGTCACCAACACCGCTTGATTCCAGATAGGCAAGCGCCATCTTGGCCGTGCCGCGCGGGTCGCGCGAGTAAGGTTCGCCTGTCGAAGGCTCGAGTATGTCGCAGAACAGGATGAGCTGCGGCTGCGCGGTAAACGGATCCATAACGGCCGTACTGAGATCCGGCTTCAGGATCATGTCGGACTCATTGATCGCCTTCCAGCCGGCGATGGACGAGCCGTCGAACATTATGCCCTCGGTCAGGAGGTCTTCGTCGATTGTTGAGACGTGCTGCGCGGTGTGCTGCCACTTGCCGCGCGGATCGGTAAAACGGAAATCGACGAATTCGACGTCGTTCTCCTTGATCATGTCCAGGACTGTTTTGGTGTCCGACATACTGGGCTCTCCTGTTTCTCAGAAAATTATATTGTAGGTTCGTTCGATGACCGTTAGACGGCTTCCGCGCCGCGCTCGCCGGTCCGAATTCGGATTGCTTCGTCGATGGTCGAGACAAAGATTTTGCCATCGCCAATACGACCCGTTCGCGCCGCTTCTTGAATAGCCTCGATTGCCCGTTCGACCTGTCCGTCTTCCAAGACAATCTCGATCTTCACCTTGGGCAGGAAATCGACGACGTATTCCGCGCCTCGGTAGAGCTCAGTATGGCCCTTTTGTCGTCCGAAGCCCTTGGCTTCAACGACGGTGATGCCCTGGAGTCCCACTTCGTGCAACGCTTCCTTTACTTCGTCGAGCTTGAACGGTTTGATAATGGCTTCGATTTTTTTCATTCGGTTCCTTGATGCCTCCACCGTATTTCTCTACGCGCTGACGCGACAGCCCGTTGGAAGGGGATATAGCATGCTTCGTGCCATATCCGGGAAAATGATAAATCTTTGAATCAAAACAAAATATAAAGATTTGCGCCTCACAAAAAGGCAGTTATTTGCACACAAAAACGGCATTATGCTTAAATGTTAAGCATTCAGTTGTAGATTTCCCGTACCCGATGGAGCGCCGTTCGGATGTTTTCGACTGAGTTGGCATAGGAGAAACGGACATATCCCTCGCCCAGATGGCCGAAGCTGGTCCCGGCCACCGTGGCGACATAGGCCTCCGACAGCAGGCGGTCCTGCACTTCGCGTGCCGTTTGACCGGTACCCGTGATGTTCGGGAAGGCGTAGAAGGCCCCCATGGGGGTGCGGCAGGTGAAGCCCTCGATCGCATTCAGTTCCTCGACGATGACCTTCCGCCGTCCGTCGAATGCGCGCACCATGTCGTGAACGGAATCCTGCGGACCATGCAGCGCGGCGATCCCTGCGAACTGGGTCGCGGCGTTGACGCAGGAGTGGCAGTTGATGGCGAGGCGAGTCGCAGTATCGACAAGGCTCGACGGCCACAAGGCATAGCCCAGCCGCCAGCCGGTCATCGCATAGGTCTTTGACCAGCCGTCGAGCAGGATCACACGGTCGCGCAGATGCTCGTATTCCAGGAGACTGACATGCACGAGCCCGTCATAGGTCATCTGCCCGTAGATCTCGTCGGACAGGATCGCGACGTGGGGGTGTTTCTCAAGCCCGGCGGCGAGCTTGTCCATTTCTTCGCGCGGCACCGAGCCGCCGGTCGGGTTAGCGGGCGTGTTTAGGATGATCAGCCGCGTGGCGGGTGTGATGAGTGACAGCACCTCGTCGGCATCGAAGGAGAAACCTTTCTCCTCGAGCAGCGGTATGGGGACTGCCCTGGCGCCGGAGTATTTGATAACCGATTCATAGATCGGGAATCCGGGGTTCGGATACATGATCTCCGCTCCGGCTTCTCCGAACATCATGATAGCGAAGAACATGGTCACCTTGCCACCCGGCACGCACACCACGTTGTCGGGGTTGACGGTCACGCCGCGCAGGCGCTCGACATCGGCGGCGATGGCTTCACGCAGCGAAGAGATTCCCGGCGCGGGTGTGTAGCCGTGGTGCCCGTCCCGCAGAGCCTTGATGGCCGCTTCGACAATATGCTCCGGCGTTTTGAAATCCGGCTGGCCAATCCCCAGATTAATAATGTCGTGTCCCTGGGCCTTCATGGCCTCGGCCCGTGCAAGGACCTCGAATGCCGATTCTGTTCCAAGGCGTGTAAGGTTCTCGGCCGTATGGAGCTTCGCGCTCATCATTTGATGACTCTTATTTTTCGATTGTTGTGGCAGGCAAAACGACGCGCACTATAGGCGGTTGCAGATTTACAGGGCAAAGCCTTTGACGTTATTCGGGAGATCTTCGTAGCAATGGTCGTGAAGATCACCGAGGGCTAAATGGCATGGGGGAAGACCCGCTCGGCCAGGCGTAGGCGGGCCGAACTGGATGCGTGGCTCAGTCGTGCCGTGGCAGGCGACGATCAGACTCTCAACACGCTGCTTTACGAGGCGGTTGCGGCGTCCCCGCTGAACGGTTTGGCGCGCGGCCCAGTGTGGTCGGTGCCAGAACCGGTAAATTAGGGCAGGGATGCCGTGCCGCGCGAAAAGAAACCTCGCGACGACCGTCCGTTCTTCATCGATGACCCGGCCGTCTGACCGGGAATTCCGCGCGGCTTTGCTTGACGGTTCAGCCAGGCGCGACTACACAATCGCGCCATCAGTGGTGGCTGTAGCTCAGTTGGTTAGAGCGCCTGGTTGTGGTCCAGGAGGCCGTGGGTTCAAATCCCATCAGCCACCCCATTTCCCCCATATTTACACCCGTTTGTTGCCTCGTGCGTGAAAGCGCGGGGCTTTGCTAGTCTTGGGCTATGAGCACGACCTGGATCGAAGAGACCCCGGAACTCCTTAGCGTCGCGGAAATGTACCGCGCCGATGCGGCAGCGGCTGAAGCGGGCGTGCCGGGCCTCGAACTCATGGAGACAGCGGGTGCTGCGGTGGCCGAAGCTGTTGCCGATCTTTCACCGGATGGCAGGGTCGTTGTACTTTGCGGGCCCGGCAATAACGGCGGTGACGGGTTCGTCGCGGCGCGGCTGTTGGCGGCGCAGGGACGGGAGGTTCGCCTTGCGCTTCTGGGAGATGTCGCGAAACTGAGGGGCGATGCCGCGGCCGAGGCCGCACACTGGACAGGCGGGATCGAGGCGATGTCGCCAGGTGTCCTCGACGGGGCATGGGTCGTGATCGATGCGATGTTCGGTGCGGGGCTGGCGCGCCCGCTCGATGGGATCGCGCTTGATGTCGTGAATTGCCTCAATGCGTCCGATTTACCCTGCGTGGCGGTCGATGTGCCCAGCGGGGTCAATGGTGATACCGGTCAGGTGGCCGGCTCCGCGCCGCGTGCTAACGTGACCGTCACTTTCTATCGGCGCAAGCCGGGGCACCTTCTGTATCCGGGCCGGGGTCTGTGTGGACGCGTGCGTGTGGCCGACATCGGCACCCCCGAGAGAGTTCTGGAATCGATTTCACCGGCCCAGTGGGAGAACAGCCCGGTGCTGTGGCGCGCCGCGTTTCCCCGGCCCGATCCCCAAGGCCATAAGTATGCACGCGGTCATGCGCTCGTCTCCGGCGGGCGTGAGCTGACCGGCGCGGCTCGGCTCGCGGCCCATGCCGCGTTGCGAGCGGGGGCGGGGCTCGTCTCCATCGCAGCGCATCGGGATGCATTGGACGTCTATCGCGCCGGGCGGCCGGCGCTCATGGTCCGAGAAGTAACGGACGCGCTGGCGTTTGGTGATGCGCTTGCCGATCCGCGCATGCGTGCGTGTCTGGTCGGGCCTGGCAACGGCGTCACGGAAGAGACGGCTTCGCGTGCACTCGCGGGGATCGCGTCGGGCGGGGGCTGTGTGATTGACGCAGATGCGATCACGGTCTTTGCAGGCGATCCTGACCGTCTGTTCGCGGCCATCGCGGCGGGCAAGCGGGACGTGGTCCTGACGCCCCATGACGGGGAATTCGCGCGTCTGTTTTCCACGCACACCGACGCCGAACGGGATGGAAAGCTGGAAGCAGCGCGAACGGCAGCGCTGGTCTCGGGAGCGGTAGTTGTTTTTAAAGGTGCCGACACCGTCGTGGCAGCGCCGGACGGGCGCGCGGCGATCGGTTCCAACGCGCCGCCGGAGCTAGCCACGGCGGGAAGCGGCGATGTGCTGGCGGGTTTCATCACGGGCCTGCTAGCGCAGGGCATGAGTTGCTTTGACGCCGCGGCTGCGGGTGTATGGCTTCACGGCGCGGCGGCGGCGCATTTCGGACCGGGGCTTATCGCTGAAGACATCGCAGACGCCTTGCCGCCGGTACTGCGCGACCTGCGGGGAATTCTCTCCAGAACGCCTAGTTGTGGGCGTGTTGGGCCGTTTACTCCGCCATGCTGATAGTATAGGAAACCGCCGTCCGTGGGGATCGTCGCGTCGTCAGCGTGTGGCGTGCGGTCCTGACATTCGGAATGCGCGTGTGCGGGCGTGGCGGAATTGGTAGACGCGCCAGGTTTAGGTCCTGGTGACTGCAAAGTCGTGGGGGTTCAAGTCCCTTCGCCCGCACCACCTCTCCCGCACGTTTGGCGCGACGTACGGATGTCGAGCATGTTGTCCGGTCGGAATGCCGGAGGCCGATCGGATACTCTCTGGAACGAAGCAGGAAATCGGACCTGGTTATGGAAGTCGTCGAAACAAAGAACGAAGGTCTCGTTCGCGATTACAAGATTACGATCGCGGCTAACGATATCGAACAACGCGTGGACGCTCGGATTGCCGAAGTGGGTAAGACCGCAAGCCTGCCGGGCTTCCGGCCAGGTAAGGTGCCGCAGAAGGTGCTCAAGCAGCGCTTCGGCCAGGCCGTGATGGGTGAAGTTCTCGAAGCTGCCGTAAAGGATTCCTCGCAAGAGGTTATGGCTGAGCGCGGCCTGCGCCCGGCGGGCCAGCCGAAGATCGAGATCGTCTCCTTCGACGAGGCCAAGGATCTGGAATATGACCTGTCGGTCGAGATCCTGCCGGACATCGGCGACGTGGACCTGTCGGGCCTGGAACTCGAGCGCATCAAGGTCGTGCCAAACGAATCTGAGATCGACGACGCCATCGACCGGATCGTGAAGCAGAATCGGGAGACTAAGCCGGTCGAGACGCCGCGCCCGGTGCAGAGTGGCGACATCGTGATCATGGACTTCGAAGGTAAGATAGATGGTGTGCCCTTCGACGGTGGCAAGGGCGACGGCATCCGTCTCGAGATCGGCTCCGAGCAGTTCATTCCCGGTTTTGAAGATCAACTTGTCGGCGCCGAGATCGACAAACAGCTCGGCGTGAAAGTGCCTTTTCCGGAGGACTACGGCGTAGAAGAGCTCGCAGGCAAGGAAGCGGTGTTCGACTGCACGGTGCGCGAAATCCACGAGGGTGTCGAAGTAACTGTCGATGACGAGTTCGCGAAATCTCTTGGCATGGACAGCCTCGACGCGCTGCGCTCGGCCGTCAGCGACCAGCTCGGCACCGAGTACAACCGCCTGACGCGCGAGCGGACCAAGCGGCAGTTGCTGGACAAGTTGGCCGATGGCTACGACTTCGATGTGCCGCCGCGGATGGCCGAGGATGAGTTCAACCAGATCTGGCACCAGATTGAGCACGCCAAGGAAGAAGACCAGCTCGACGACGATGACAAAGGCAAGTCCGACGACGAACTGCGCGAGCAGTACAAGGAGATCGCCGACCGCCGCGTGCGCCTTGGTCTGCTGCTGTCGCATATCGGCGAGACCAACAGCCTTACGGTGTCTCAGGAAGAGATCAACCGCGCGATCATGGATCAGGCCCGTCAACTTCCCGGCCAGGAACAGATGGTGATCGAGCATTACCGAGATAATCCGCAGGCCATGGCCTCGCTGCAGGCACCTATCTTCGAGGACAAGGTGGTCGATTTTATCCTTGAGATGGCCAAGGTTGACGAAAAGGAAATGTCGCCGGAAGAGCTGAACGAGATGGCGGAGGCTGAGGCGAAGGAAGCCGCGGACAAGAAGTGACCGCGTATTCGAAAAGACGTGATCCGGCCCCTCTTGCACGGACTCGCTTTGGGCCTATCTGATTAAAGCTAAGAGAAAGCTGGATTGGTCCTGCCGGATGAACGGAAGGACGGAATTACGGACAACATGTCGATGTATGACCCCCCGCGCATGAACGCGCTTGTGCCGATGGTCGTCGAACAGACGAACCGCGGCGAGCGCGCCTATGACATTTATTCCCGCCTGCTCAAGGAGCGGATCATCTTCCTGACCGGTCCGGTCGGTGATGAGGTCGCGAGCCTGATCTGTGCCCAGTTGCTGTTCCTCGAGGCCGAGAATCCAAATAAGGACATCAGCTTCTATATCAACTCGCCGGGCGGCGTGGTCACCTCTGGTATGTCGATCTACGACACCATGCAGTACATCCGTCCGGACGTCGCGACCCTTTGCGTTGGCCAGGCCGCGTCGATGGGCTCGCTGCTGCTGGCGGGCGGTGCCAAGGGCAAGCGTTTCGCGCTGCCGAACGCGCGCATCATGGTTCATCAGCCGTCCGGCGGTTTCCAGGGGCAGGCGACGGACATCGAGATCCATGCTCAGGAAATTCTGAAAATCCGGGCGCGGCTGAACGAAATCTATTCCGAACACACCGGCCAGCCGGTCGATGCCATCGCCGAAGCACTGGAGCGCGACCGCTTCTATACGGCGGACGAAGCACGGGATTTTGGCCTGATCGATCAGGTGGTGGAAAAGCGCGGCGATGCGGCCGACGATGGAAAGGGCGATGCCTGATCGCGTGGCGCTGTGACGCATCGCCACGGGCCTAAGCGGTGCGGGGGACTTAACTAATTATTGATCGCTTGCGGTTAGCTATTGTTCAATCATTTCTGGAAGCGATTCGCCCTGTCCGGGGCAATCGGTCAGACGTTACGCCCCAGCACGGGACACAAAGTAAATGAGCAAGTCCGGGAACGGCGATTCTAAGAACACCCTGTACTGCTCCTTCTGTGGGAAGAGCCAGCACGAGGTCCGTAAGCTGATTGCGGGACCGACGGTGTTTATCTGCGACGAATGCGTCGAGCTCTGCATGGACATCATCCGTGAAGAGCATAAATCGACCCTTGTGAAGTCGCGCGACGGTGTTCCGACGCCGAAGGAAATCTGCGAAGTCCTCGATGATTATGTTATCGGACAGAACCGGGCCAAGCGTGTCCTGTCGGTCGCCGTGCACAACCACTACAAGCGTCTCAGTGCGTCGCCCAAGGGCGGCGAGGTCGAGATCGCCAAGTCGAACATTCTGCTGATCGGTCCGACGGGCTGCGGTAAAACGCTGCTGGCGCAGACGCTGGCGCGCATCCTCGATGTTCCGTTCACCATGGCAGACGCCACTACGCTGACCGAGGCAGGTTATGTCGGCGAGGACGTCGAGAACATCATCCTCAAGCTGCTGCAGGCCGCCGACTACAATGTCGAGCGGGCCCAGCGCGGCATCGTCTATATCGACGAAGTGGACAAGATCAGCCGCAAGTCCGACAACCCTTCAATCACGCGTGACGTGTCGGGTGAGGGCGTGCAGCAGGCCCTTCTGAAGATCATGGAAGGCACCGTCGCCTCCGTGCCGCCGCAGGGCGGACGAAAGCATCCGCAGCAGGAATTCCTGCAGGTCGATACAACCAACATCCTGTTCATTGTCGGCGGCGCCTTCGCAGGCCTTGAGAAGATTATCTCCTCACGCGGCAAAGACACGGCCATCGGCTTCGGCGCCGACGTGCAGAGCCTGGACGACCGGATGACCGGCGAAATCCTCAGCGAGGTGGAGCCAGAAGATCTTCTGAAGTTCGGCCTGATCCCCGAATTTGTCGGCCGTCTTCCCGTCATCGCCACGCTCGGCGACCTCGACGAGGACGCGCTGATCCAGATTCTGACCCAGCCGAAGAACGCGCTGGTGAAGCAGTATCAGCGCCTGTTCGACATGGAAGGCGTGGAACTGTCCTTCTCGGACGATTCGCTGAAGTCCATCGCCAAGAAGGCGATCGCGCGTAAGACCGGCGCGCGCGGCCTGCGCTCGATCATGGAAACCATCCTGCTCGACACCATGTTCGACCTTCCGGGCATGGACGGTGTCGAGGAGGTCGTGATCAACGGCGAGGTCGTGGACGGAAATGCGGCTCCGCTGCATATCTACGCCGACAAGCGGGAAGATCTTGGGACCAGCGCCTAGCGGGCCCATGATTCCTAGTTTAGCCCGGCCCCGGTCAGGACTTGATTACTGGAGCCGCGCGACCAAATTATGGGGACTAGTGGCTCGTGCGTGCCGCGTTTCCCTGTTCCTCGCTGTAATCCCGAGTTAAAGGGTTTATGGCCTCTCTTCATGTATTTGAATCGCTCTACCGGACCTCGATATGACTGATCTTTCCAAAGGCGCCTTGTTCCCCGTTCTGCCTCTTCGCGACATCGTCGTGTTTCCGCACATGATCGTGCCGCTGTTCGTGGGGCGCGAGAAATCGGTGCGCGCGCTCGAAGACGTCATGCAGGACGACAAGCAAATCCTTCTTCTGACCCAGAAGGATGCCGCTCAGGACGATCCCGGTCCCGAGGACCTCTACACAGTCGGAACAATCGGCACGATCCTGCAGCTACTCAAGCTGCCAGACGGCACCGTGAAGGTGCTGGTCGAGGGGGGAGAGCGCGCCTCGATCGTTGATTTCACCGAGAATGAGGAGTTCTTCCAGGCCTATGCTGAAGTCCTGCCTGAGGACGAGTCCGACGAAAAGGAATCCGAAGCGCTGGCGCGTTCTGTCGTCACCCAGTTCGAACAGTACATCAAGCTGAACCGCAAAATTCCGCCCGAGGTGCTGGTCTCGATCAACCAGATCGACGAGCCGAGCAAGCTGGCCGACACCGTCGCCTCGCACCTCTCGCTTAAGATTCCGGAAAAGCAGGAACTACTGGAGGCCGATACCGTCCAGAAGCGGCTGGAGAAGATTTACAGCTTCATGGAAGGCGAGATCGGTGTCCTCCAGGTTGAAAAGCGCATCCGTTCGCGGGTGAAGCGCCAGATGGAGAGAACCCAGCGCGAGTACTACCTCAACGAGCAGCTCAAGGCGATCCAGAAGGAGCTCGGCGAGAACGAGGACGGGCGCGACGAGCTCCAGGAACTCGAAGAGAAGATTAAGAAGACCAAGCTCACCAAGGAAGCCCGCGACAAGGCTGGTCAGGAGCTCAAGAAGCTTCGGAACATGGGTCCGATGTCCGCCGAGGCGACGGTCGTGCGCAACTACCTCGACTGGATGACCTCGATCCCGTGGAAGAAGCGTTCGCGGGTGAAGAAGGATATCAACGAGGCACTCGCGATCCTGAACGAGGACCATTACGGTCTCGAGAAGGTCAAGGAGCGTATCCTTGAGTATCTTGCCGTGCAGCAGCGCATGACCAAGATCAAAGGCCCGATCCTTTGCCTCGTCGGCCCACCGGGTGTTGGCAAGACCTCGCTGGGCAAGTCCGTCGCACGCGCCACGGGCCGTAAGTTCGTGCGCATGTCGCTGGGCGGCGTGCGCGACGAGGCGGAAATCCGAGGCCACCGGCGCACCTATATCGGCTCCATGCCGGGCAAGGTGATCCAGGGCATGAAGAAGGCCGGTAGTTCCAACCCGCTCTTCCTGTTCGACGAGATCGACAAGCTGGGCGCCGACTGGCGCGGCGACCCGTCGTCGGCGCTTCTCGAAGTGCTGGACCCGGAACAGAATAACACCTTCCAGGACCACTATCTGGAAATCGACTACGACCTGTCGGACGTGATGTTCGTCTGCACGGCCAACAGCATGCGTATGCCACAGCCGCTGCTGGACCGTATGGAGATCATACGCATCCCCGGCTACACCGAGGACGAGAAGGTCGAGATCGCCAAGCGTCATCTCATTCCCAAGCAGGTTGAGGAAAACGGCCTGAAGGAAGAGGAATGGGCGATCTCCGATTCCGCTCTGCGTGATCTGATCCGCTACTACACGCGTGAAGCCGGCGTTCGTAACCTCGAGCGCGAGATCGCGAACCTGGCCCGCAAGGCGGTTAAGGAAATCGCGGTCGAGGCCCATGTCGATAGCGTCAAGGTCACGGTCAAGAACCTCGACAAGTATGCGGGCATCCGCAAGTACCGCTTTGGCGAGACTGAGGAGGACGATCTCATCGGCGTCGTCACCGGTCTGGCCTGGACAGAGGTCGGCGGTGAACTTCTGACGGTGGAAGCGATCATGGTGCCTGGCAAGGGCAAGATGTCGATCACCGGCAAGCTGGGTGACGTAATGCAGGAATCTGTGCAGGCCGCAAACGCTTATGTACGCGCGCGCGCTGTTCAGTTCGGCATCGAACCGCCGCTGTTCGAGCGGCGGGACATCCATGTCCACGTGCCGGAAGGCGCGGTGCCGAAAGACGGTCCGTCTGCCGGTGTGGCGATGATCACCTCGATGGTCTCCGTCCTGACTCAGAACCCCATCCGCAAGGATGTGGCGATGACGGGCGAGATCACGCTTCGCGGGCGCGTTCTGCCGATCGGCGGTCTGAAGGAGAAGCTTCTCGCGGGCCTACGCGGCGGGGTAAAGACGGTCATTATCCCGAAGGACAATGAAAAGGACCTGGCCGACATCCCCGACAATGTGAAAAAGGGACTGGAAATCATCCCCGTCGCCACTGTCGATGAGGTCCTACAGCACGCGCTGACCCAGCCGCTGGTGCCAATCGAATGGGACGAATCGGCACACGACTCGCCCTCGGTTTCGGCCAAGGATAACGAGTCGGATGGCACCGGCGTGGTCCGACATTAGGGTTGACCTCGACATAACCCCGATTCGTTATGCCAAATTACCTCAAAACCCCCGGATTTCCGGGCTGTTTCGATTGACGGCCCGGAATCCTGGGCTCCTAGACTTCCGTTATTGTTTGGAGTCGGGTTTTCGCTCCAGACATCACAAATCCCGTGAACCAACCCAAAAGGGGGTCAACCGTGAACAAGAATGATCTCATCTCTGCTGTTGCCGACACCGCCGATCTGTCGAAGGCAGATGCGGGCAAGGCCGTGGACAGCGTCCTCGACCAGATCACCGGCGCTCTGAAAAAGGGCACCGACGTCCGCCTCGTCGGTTTCGGCACCTTCTCTGTCGCGCAGCGGAAGGCGACGACCGGCCGCAACCCGCAGACGGGCGCGACGATCCAGATCCCGGCGTCGAAGCAGCCGAAGTTCAAGGCCGGCAAGGCCCTGAAGGACGCGGTCAACTAAGACTTGCACCGCTCGATTTCACGGGCCGGCCCCTCCGGGGGGGCTGGCCCGTTTCGATTCCGCACTGGTGTATTGACCGTGCGGCACTAGTCCGCCCCTCGGCAAATGCGATAGTAATCAGGGCAAGGGCGGTTAGCTCAGCTGGCAGAGCATCTCGTTTACACCGAGAGGGTCGGCGGTTCGATCCCGTCACCGCCCACCATTCCAGTCCCCCTGAAGACCGCTGGAGAGAGGTTCACGATGTCGAAGTCACCCATCGAGGAAATGGGAATTCCCCTGTACTACATCGCGGCGAACGCCACGGAGGCCGGGTTCCCGGTGCCGCCGAACCTGCACGGCCAGTCCATGCGGACCTGGGTACGCGCGCTGTCCGGTGGTCAGCAGAAGGAGGCACTGGTCGTCTCCGCGGCGACCGACACCGCGTGGCGCTTCGTGTGCGATGAGGGCGCGCATCTGGGCGGCTTCAACAAGGCGCCGAACCCGCTGACCTATCTCAGCGCGGGCATGATCTCGTCCTACATGAATGAGATCACAGCACTGGCCGAGCAGCGCGGGATTACGTTCAAGGGCCTCGAGCTGGTTCTGGAGAACTACTATTACCGCGAGGGCGATTTCCGGAGAGGCTCCATGATGAGCGGCGCCCTGCCGCCAGAGTTGACCGTTCATTGCGAGGCCGACTGCGACGATCAGACTCTCAACACGCTGCTTTACGAGGCGGTTGCGGCGTCCCCGCTGAACGGTTTGGCGCGCGGCAGCCATCCGAGCCTCTTTAACCTTGTGCACAATGGCGTCGAACTTACCCCGACCCAGGTGGAACCACTGGCGGCGGACCCGTTTGACGATCCGGGCGATAATTTCCCGAAGCTAGAACGCCTGGCCGACAGCCCGGCGGTGGACGACCTGATCGTCATGCTGGTGGACGAGGATACCGCGCGCGCCGACCATGCGACGCTGGAACTGATGGGCCAGCCGGAACTGTCCGGCGACCAGCAGCTTTTGCATATGCACACGCGCTGCGTTCTGCGCCCGGACGGCGTGAAGGAAATCTTCAAGGAGCAGTACTCCCCGGTCGCCCCGACCTGGCGCTTCCTGTCGTCTGAGGACGGGCGAGCGCCGGATGCGGCCTCGCTGATTTCCGCGGGCATCGGCCTGTGCTTCATGACCCAGCTCGGCCGCTTCTCGCACATGGCGAAGATTGACCTGACCGGCTACCGCATCATTCAGGACACGCACTTCTCCCTGGGCGGCGCGTCGGGCAAGACCGGGCAGGCGGGCACCGCCGAGCCGGTGGAGACCCATGTCTTCCTGCACACCGACGGCGTCGATGACGACACCGCGCAGCAAATCCTTGGCGTGGGTGAGCGGACATGCTTCCTGCATGCCTTCTGTCGCGATGACGTGAAGGCCAAGGTGCGGGCCGCCCGGTCTTACAGGGCGGCCTAACCTCCCGGGTTACGCAGCCGCTGCTGCGAAGTCGGGCGTCTCCAGTTCCGGAACGACCTTCTCGACGAACAGGCGCATTTCCTCCAGCAACTCGTCCTTGGGCTGCTGGGCCCAGTGCCAGATCAGCGTGATGTACTCACAGGGGATCCGGGAATAGATTTCCTGCCAGTCGCGGATCGTATCGTCGAGGGTGCCGCCCATGATGAACTTGTGTTCGCGGATGGCGCGGTAGGCCGCCTCGGCGTCGTGGTTGACCGGGTCCACATGGTGATTCCCGAACACCGAATAGAAGTTCTTGAAGATGTCGAGGTCGTAGGACCTGATCTTGCGCTCGAAGTCGTCCGCCGATTTCGCGATCCGCGTGTGGCGGACGATGTTCTGGTGCTGGCCGTACTGCACGTTGCGCCCATGCTTGGCGGATTCCTCGACATAGATTTTCGCGAGTTCGACAACGCCGTCGGTCGGGTTGAAGTAGCTCGGCCGGAACCCGTGCCTGGCGGCGAACTCGATTGTTTCACGTGATTTTGCGACGGCGACGAAGCAGGGCGGGTGGGGCTGCTGGAGCGGCTTGGGCACGACGCTGATCCGCCGCAGCACGTCGTCACCGTCGATTTCGCCCTCCGCGCCCGCCTCGCGCGCGATCTCGTAGCCCTCATAGCCGACGATGCCCGTCTCGTGGGGAAAGGGCGCCTGATAGAACTTGCCGTTGAGTTCCACGGAATCCTTGGTCCAGCAATCGAGGACCATCTCGACGCGTTCCTGGAAGATTTCCCGGTTGCGCTGGTCGCCCGCGCTGCCGTCGGACAACGTCGCGACCGCGCCGCTCGACTGGCCCAGGATGTTCGCCCAGCGCGACTGATAGCCACGCGCGAAGCCCACGAAGTACTTTCCGTGGGTGAGGTGATCGATGATCGCGGTTTCCTCGGCCACGCGGATGGGGTCCTGGGTTGCCATCACGTAGCCGAAGGCCCCCAGATGCAGGTTCTTCACCTGCGCGGCCCAGTGGGCGTTCAGAACGCCGGGGTTGGGGCCGACCTCGTAGCCTTCCGAATGCAGATGGTGCTCGATGGTGGACATACCCCATATGCCCATCTCGTCGGCGGCACGGATGATCTCTGACCATTCGTGGACGATCTTGTAGTAGAGATCGGAGTCCCGGCCGATCGGGCGCTTCGCGCGCCGGTCGTGTTCATCTTCGGCGGGGAACACCGGATACAACTGCACAATGACTTTGGGCTTGCCCATCGAATTTCTCCCATTTTTCGATTTCTTTTCCTGTCAGGTTGGCACGGAACCGGGCGCAGTTCGCGATGTTTGATCCGTCTTCGCTCGGCGCAAGATGATAGGGCCGGATATTCAAACCCCGGAGTTGACCATGCCCCTGCATCCCCAAGTCGTCGCCCTGATCGAACGCGCCGCGCAGGCGGGCGTTCGCCCGGCCTATGAACTTTCCCCCGCCGATGCCCGCACGCAGCTCGAGGAGATGTCGCGCGTGCGCGACAAGGACCGGACCGAGGTCGGCAGCGTTGAGAACCATGACATTCCGGGACCGGCTGGGAGAATCCCGATCCGGATCTACCGGCCTGAAGGCGCGGGCGAGGGGGCGTTGCCTGCGGCAGTGTTCTTCCATGGCGGCGGGCATGTGCTGGGCAGCCTCGACAGCCATGATCTCGTCGCGCGCAACCTGTGCGCCGACGCGAATTGCGTGGTCGTGGCGGTCGATTACCGGCTGGCACCGGAGCACAAGTTTCCCGGCCGCGCCCGAGGACAGCTTCGCGGCGACCAAATGGGTCGCGGTCAGCGCCGGTGAACTTGGCATCGATCCGTCACGCATTGCCGTGATTGGCGACAGCGCGGGCGGGAACCTCGCCGCAGTCGTGGCCATGATGGCACGCGAGGCGGGCGGACCGGAGCTTTGCTATCAGGTGCTGGTCTATCCGGTCTCCGACTATGCCTGCGATACGCCGTCCTACAGCGAATGGGCCGAGGGCGCGGGAATTCTTACCGCGAAGGGCATGGAGTGGTTCCGTGAACACTATCTGCGCGACGAGGCGGACCGCACCGACTGGCGGGCCGCGCCGCTGCATGCCGCCGATTTCTCCGGTCTGCCGCCCGCGCTGGTCATCACGGCGGAATGCGATGTGCTCTATGACGAAGGCGTGGCTCTTGCCGAAGCCCTGAAGAATGGAGGCACGTCCGTCGAGTACCGGAACTATCCCGGCATGATGCACGGTTTCTATTCCTTCGCGCCGGTCATCGACGACGGGCGCGCGGCGCAGCGCTTTGCCGCGGAACGCCTGCGTGCGGCCTTCGGGAACTGAGATCACGCAGATTGCGCGTCGATTGCTTGACATACCCGGGACACGGCAGTACATCCCGCGTCTCGGTTTGGGGGTGTAGCTCAGTTGGTTAGAGCGCCGGCCTGTCACGCCGGAGGCCGCGGGTTCGAGTCCCGTCACTCCCGCCACCGAGTGTCCTGATTGAAGCCTGCCCAACGGTCCCTAAACGGGGCCGTTTTGTTTGCAGCGTATTTTGTTCCGCGCCAAGCTGAGAATCGTTCTTAACTTGTTGGGAAACAACGATTGAGATTGTGCTTCTGAGGCGGTGCGCTGCCTTGCACGGTCGCGTGCGCTGGTGTATGGCTGGCCTCGCAAGACCGGCGTACATGGCCGGCACCAGCGAAGCCGCGTCCGCGGCATCAAAAGGGCGTCGTCGATGGAAGAATTGCTCCGCGAATACTTGCCGATTCTTATCTTTCTCGGCCTTGCTGTGGGGCTATCTCTGGCTCTGGTGCTCGCATCATTCATTGCAGGCGCCCGCAAGCCCGATCCCGAGAAAAACTCCGCTTATGAGTGCGGTTTCGATGCCTTCGACGATGCGCGTATGAAGTTCGACGTGCGCTTCTATCTCGTCGCGATCCTGTTCATCATTTTCGACCTCGAGGTTGCCTTCCTTTTCCCATGGGCCATCACCCTATCGGAAATCGGGGAATTCGGTTTCTGGTCGATGATTGTGTTCCTTGGAATCCTGACGGTCGGCTTCGTTTATGAATGGCGCAAGGGAGCTCTGGAATGGGAATAACCATGCGCGATCAGGGTGACCTGATCTTCAAGCCCGGTTCTGACCAGGACGCTGCCATCCAGGCGGTGACCGACGAGCTGACCGACAAAGGCTTTGTGCTTGCCAACATGGACAAGCTGGTCAACTGGGCGCGCACCGGCTCGCTCTGGCCGATGACCTTCGGTCTGGCCTGCTGTGCGGTAGAGATGATGCATACTGCTGCGTCGCGCTACGACATGGACCGCTTCGGCTTCCTGTTCCGGCCCAGCCCGCGCCAGTCCGACGTGATGATCGTCGCAGGCACGCTCACCAACAAGATGGCCCCCGCGCTGCGCAAGGTCTATGACCAGATGCCGGAACCACGCTGGGTGATCTCCATGGGCTCCTGCGCCAACGGCGGCGGCTACTATCACTATTCCTATTCGGTTGTGCGCGGATGCGACCGCATCGTTCCGGTCGATATCTACGTGCCCGGCTGTCCGCCGACCGCCGAAGCATTGCTCTACGGTATCATGCAGCTTCAGCGGAAGATCCGGCGTACCGGTACCATCGCGCGCTGAACCGGCCCAAGTTACAGGCGAAACGAATAGGTATGGACGAAGCGCTTAGGGACCTCGGCAACTATATTGCCAATGCGTTGCCGCAGGACGTGGTCGATACGTCCGTCGCGAAGGGCGAACTGACCGTTAACGTCCGCACGGCGTCGATCGGCAAGGTGCTGAAGTTCCTGCGCGACGACAGCAATTGTCTGTTCAAGATCCTGATCGACATTTCCGGTGTCGATTACCCCGAGCGCGAGGCGCGTTTCGAGGTGGTCTATCAGCTTCTATCGCCGGGTCAGAACCAGCGGATGATGGTGAAGGTCAATGTGGCCGAGGACGAGGCCGTCCCGACCGCGACCGAGGTCTATAGCGCCGCCGACTGGTACGAGCGCGAGACCTGGGACATGTACGGCATCTATTTCTCCGACCATCCGGACTTGCGCCGCATCCTCACAGATTACGGGTTCGAGGGGCATCCGATGCGCAAGGACTTCCCGCTCACGGGCCGGGTCGAAGTGCGCTACGACCAGACCCAGAAGCGGGTAGTCTATGACCCCGTGAAGCTGACCCAGGATTTCCGCTCCTTCGATTTCCTCAGCCCGTGGGAGGGCATGACCCTGCCGGGCGACAAGCCTGATGTCCGAAGT